>CAWJWB010000001.1:0-47500 GCA_963846485.1 uncultured Alphaproteobacteria bacterium
ATCTTTATATTCTGCTCCGCTGGGTCGACAATGCGCCGAATGGTGTGTCACCGTACCCGGCCCTGAGCCGCTTTCGAGCGCAGATGGAGATCGACCCGTCCGTCGTTCGAGCGCTCACCCAGCAGGGGATGCTGCCGGTCGGCTGAGACCCATTTGCGGAAGTTACAGCCCTGCGCGTTGCTTGCCGGAACCCGCCACTCGTTCATCTGCTCCTATCGGCCCGTTTCAGCCCAGCGTAGACCTTGTGCAACAGCGCCACATTCGAATGGCGGTCGCTTTTGGTTCAGCTATTCGGTCGTCACGGGTGCAGTGTTGATCCCTGTCGGCACGATCGTCGCCTGAGCCACCGCGACGAGAAAGGCCTCCATGTCCTTGCCTTCTGCCCAGACGTCCGCGCGGACGACAACCTGACGCTTTCCCGCCTTGATGACGGTCCCCTTCGAGCGAAGCCGTTCACCTTTGGCGGGGGCCAAGAAGTTGATGGTGTAGCTACCGGTCACGACGTCTCCGACAGCTGAACTCGCTGCCCAGGCGCAGGCATTGTCGGCCATCAGCCCCACAATCGCGCCGTGCGCAAATCCGTGATGCTGAGTCATGTCGGGCCGCAGCGTGAGAAGGATCTCAGCTTCGCCCTCCCAGCATCTGACTGGCTCAAGGTCGAGGAAGGCACTGAATCCGGAACGCGCCACCGCGACTTTGCGCATATAGTCGAGGACCTGTGCCTCGTTGTCGAATCCGGGGCGGGCCAACGTCAGCTCCTTAGTCTGAAAACCAGACTCTCGGGCATTCGCGCTTGCGGATGTGACGGTCAAGTCTAAATCCCAGACTATGCGCAAACTCATTCCCTCGCGCTCACCCTGCCCAGTCGGAAGAGCCTCGCGCATTCTCGGCGACCGGTGGGTGATCCTGATTTTGCGCGAGGCGTTCCTCGGCGCGAGCCGGTTCGAGGAGTTCCTGCCGAACACTGGCATAAACAGAGCCGCTCTGACATCGCGACTCGCCGCCCTGGTCGAGCACGGCGTCCTGGAGCGGCATCCTGCCGACGCCCGACGCGCGGATTACCGTCTGACACAGGCGGGCCGCGATCTCGCCCCCGTGCTGAGCGCGATAAGAGACTGGGGGAACGCTTGGACTTCTGCCGCGCGTGGCCCAAGCGCGTAAGCGCGGCCGAACTGACCCATTTCCGGACATTGGAGGTCGTTCTGCCGCTTCCCCTGACCGGCCACTCGTTCAGCCAGACACTTCGTACTACTCCGATTATGGACCGGAGGCGTGTGCGAGGCGACTATCAGCAGGCACCTCGTCCCGATTGAACATGCCGTAGTCGCGCGCCACGTGCGCGACGCGAAGGCGGTAGTCGGCAAAGGCGCCTCCCCGCCCGAGGCGTTGGGTCGCGCGATGCGCTGCGCTATTGCGCCACCGCAGGACGGCCGCTTCGTCGCTGAAGAACGAGAGCGACAGCATTTTGCCAGGGTCGGACAGGCTTCTGAACCTTTCGACCGAAATGAAGCCGTCGATGTCGCCAAGTTCCTTTTTCAGCGCGGCAGCGAGAGCGAGATACTGCTCCTCGCGTCCTGGCGCCGGCATGACCTCGAAGATGACGGCGATCATCGCGGCATCAAAGGCGCGTGCGGGCCTGAGGCGAGCTTGAGGAACAGTCTGTCCTCGCGCGTGATGAACCGCTCCCGCTTGGCAAACTCGTAATTCTCGCGGCCTTGCGGATCGGCGCGGAGACGCTCAGCGGGTACAGCTCGGCGCTCAGACCGTCCCCATCCCAGCCGAGCGCGAAGTCCGGCCGCCGCTCGTCCGCTACTACCGGATCACCAAATCGACGTCTCTGACCCGGTGGCACGCGGCTCAGTTGCGAGACGATCGCTAGCCGATCAGCCGACAAACCTGTTACGATCGGGTGTTACGAGATCCACGCTTGAACAATCGTGACTCGATGTCTTCCCGCAGTTTATTTCAACTGGTCGGGGAGACAGGATTCGAACCTGCGACCCCCTGGTCCCAAACCAGGTGCGCTACCAGCCTGCGCCACTCCCCGACCGCGCTGCGACACAGTCGCAGCCGCCTCTTAACAGTGTGAAGACAGGACGCAATCACTTCCGCGCGTGCGGCCTTAACCGTGGAAAGCCTGCATTCATCATCATGCGTGCAGAATTTATTAGACTTTCATGGGGCGAAAGAATAGGCGCAAGGTTTAGCGCTGACAAATATAGTGGCGTCCAGCCACGTTGTCCGGAGGATATGAATATGAGCGAAACGCAAGACAACAGCGAACTGCTTTCGCTGACCGCCGATATCGTGAGTTCGCACGTGTCGAACAATTCGGTTGCGGTGTCCGATCTGCCCGGGCTGATCAGCAACGTCTATGCTGCCCTGTCGGGTCTCGGCAGCGCGCCGGTGCCGGAGAAAGTGCAACAGGAACCCGCCGTTTCGATCCGCGCTTCAATCAAGCCCGATTATATCGTCTGTCTCGAGGACGGCAAAAAGCTTAAGATGCTGAAGCGCCATCTGATGACCAGCTATGGACTGACGCCCGACGCCTATCGCGCCAAGTGGAACCTGCCGGCGGATTATCCGATGGTCGCGCCGAGCTATGCCGAGCGTCGCCGCAGCCTCGCCATCCGCATCGGCCTCGGCAACAAGAAGCCGGTCGAAGCGACGGCGGCCGCGCCGGCCCCGCGCAAGCCCCGTGCCCCGCGCAAGGCGGCTGCGGCCAAGCAATAGCGGTCGTGGGAGCCGCCGCCGCTCCGCCGCCGCGGCGGACCGCGCGCGGGCTGCTCGCCGCCGCCTATCTGGTGGCCGGCGTCGCGCACCTGACCTCGCCGGCGGGCTTCATCGCGATTACGCCGCCGTGGGTGCCCGCGCCGGCGGCGGTGATCGCCGTCACCGGCGTGTGCGAACTTGCCGGGGCGGCAGGACTGCTGACGCGCCGCTTCCGCTGGTGGGCGGGCGTGATGCTCGCGGTCTATGCGGTCGCGGTGTTCCCGGCGAACCTGCACCATGCCCTCGGCAATGTCGCGATCGGCGGGGTGCGGCTCGGCTGGTGGTATCATGGCCCGCGCCTGCTGCTGCAGCCGGTGATCGTCTGGTGGGCGCTCTATGCCGGCGCCGTGGTCGACTGGCCGTTCAACGAAAAGGGCCGCCCGGATCGCTCCGGACGGCCCGCATTGCCGGTGCAGGACCGGTCGATCAGGCGGCGGTCACTCCAGTGACACAGGCCGCGATGACTGTGGTCTGCGAGCCAAGACAATGAGACACTGGATCACCTCCTTTCGTTTGCCGGACGGGGACCTGCATTGTCGGGGCGCCGACGGGTGATTGCAAGTCCTGCGATCGTCGCCGAGGACGTGCGGGCGGGCAAAATCGGCTCGCTCGGTCCCAAGGGCGTGCCGAGCGGCTTCCGCAAGATGCCCGTCGCCGGCGCCGCGATGATCGACGAGCGCGGCGTCGTCGGCGATGCGCAAGCCGACCTTCGCGTTCACGGCGGCCGCGACAAGGCCGTCTATGCCTATCCGGCGAGCGCCTATCCGCGCTGGCAGGCGCTCGTGCCGCAGCACGCGCCGCAGCTGGCGGCGGGCGCGATGGGCGAGAACCTGACGATCGCCGGCTGGAGCGATACCGACGTCGCCATCGGCGACCGCGTCCGCATCGGCACGGCGCTGCTGCAGGTGACCGAGCCGCGCCAGCCGTGCTTCAAGCTCGCGCTCGCCTTCGCCGACGCCGCGATGCCCCGCCACTTCCGCGAGGTCGGCATCAGCGGCTGGTACTACCGTGTCCTCGAGCCCGGCCGGGTCGCCGCCGGCGATCCGGCGACCTGCCTCGAGCGCCCCAGCCCGCGCTGGACCATCGCGCGCTTCTTCGCGCTGATCACCGCCGGCTATGTCGACAACGATACGCTGGCCGAGATCGTCGCGCTCGAAGGGGTGGCCGACGGCTGGCGGGTCAAGGCGCTGCGGCTGCTCGCGCGGCGCGGCGCTGCCTGAAGGCGGCGAACTCGGTCAGCGCCAGCAGGCCGAGCCCGGTGAGGAACGGCAGGACGGTGTAGAGCAGGCGGAACAGCAGCAGCCCGGCCAGCGCGCCGCCGCGGTCGAGCGTCGGCAGCATGACCAGGACCAGCGCCTCGAAAACGCCGAGGCCGCCGGGCGCATGGCTCAGCGCGCCGGCGATCATGGCGACGGCGTAGGCGGTGACGACCAGCGGAAACGCCGGCCCGCTCGGCAGCAGGATGTAGAGCGCCGTTGCCGCGGCGAGCAGGTCGGCGATGCCCGCGCCGAGCTGCGCCACCGCGCCGCGCAGATCGGGCAGGGCAAGGCGCAGGCCGAACAGGCGGAGCTCGCCGCGGAAGGTCGCCGTCGCCACGAGGTAGCCCAGCGTCCCGGCCAGCAGCAGCATCCCGCCGAGGCGGCCGACGGCGACCGGCAGCCCCGCCATGCCGGGCACGATGAGCAGTCCGACGCCGGCCGCCAGCACGATACCGAGCCAGAACGTCCAGGCGCACAGCGCGACGATCAGCATGATGTCACGCCCACGCACGCCCGCCCGCGTGTAGATGCGGTAGCGAACGGTGCCGCCGGTCAGGGGCGTCAGGCCGAGCGTGTGGCTCATGGTGAAGCCGATGAACGCCGCCACCGCGACCGTTCCCAGCCGCAGCCGATAGCCGAGGTGCGCCAGCGCGAGCAGGTCGTAGCAGGTCAGCAGCAGATAGCTGGTCGTCGTCAGCACGCCCGCCAGGAGCACGGTGCCAGTGGGGACGGCGTGCACCGCCGCCAGCAGGGTGGCAAGCGTCACCTGGTGCGCAAGGCGCTGGACGGCGATCACCGCCAGCAGGGCGATCACGAGGCTGGCCGTGGCGACGAGCGCGTGCCTCCACCACACGCGCGGTGGAGCTTCGGGCAGATCGGCGCACGCGCCGCCGGTGGGCCCGGAGGGATTCGAACCCCCAACCAAGCCGTTATGAGCGGCCAGCTCTACCCTTGAGCTACAGGCCCCGGCGTCGTCTTCCGCTAGCGTATCGCGGTCGCCGGCGGCAAGCGTGCTGCGCTTCACGCCGCCTCGGTCACGGGTTCGGCCTGGTGGACGTGCGCGAGGAAGCGCTCGGCCTCGAGGGCCGCCATGCAGCCCATGCCCGCCGCCGTGACCGCCTGGCGGAAAACCTTGTCGCGGACGTCGCCGGCGGCGAACACGCCCGGCACCGAGGTCGCCGTCGAATCGGGCGCGGTGATGATATAGCCCTCATCGTCCATGGTGACCTGCCCGACGAACAGCTGCGTCGCCGGAACGTGACCGATGGCGACGAACAGGCCGTCGACGGCGAGGCTGCGCGCCGCGCCCGTGCGGGTGTCGATCAGGTCGATCCCGGTCACGCCGAGCGGCACGTCGGTGCCCTCGACCGCACCGACCTCGGCATTCCAGATCACCTCGATCTTGGGGTTGGCGAACAGGCGCGCCTGGTTCGTGCGGTCGGCGCGGAGCGCGTCGCGGCGGTGGATCAGGTAGACCTTGGCGGCAAAGTTGGTCAGGAACAGCGCCTCCTCGACCGCGGTGTTGCCGCCGCCGACGACGGCGACGGTCCGGCCACGGAAGAAGAAGCCGTCGCACGTCGCGCACGCCGAAACGCCGAAGCCGCGGAAACGGGTCTCGGAACTCGAGGCCAAGCCAGCGCGCCTGCGCCCCCGTCGCGATGACCAGCGTCTCGGCCGACAGGTGCTTGCCGCTGTCGAGCGTGACGGCGAACGGCCGCCGCGACAGGTCGACCGCGGTGACGATGTCGGCGACGGTCTCGACGCCGACGTGCCGCGCCTGCTCGGCCATGCGCACCATCAGGTCGGGGCCGAGGACGCTGACGTCGCCCGGCCAGTTCTCGACATCGGTGGTGATCGTCAGCTGGCCGCCGGGCTGCAGCCCCTCGATCAGCATCGGCGCGAGGGCGGCGCGGGCGGCGTAGATGGCCGCGGTATAACCGGCCGGCCCCGACCCGAGCACCAGCACCTTGACGTGTCTGTCAGTCATCGGCCCCATGTAGGCGATCCCCCTCCAAGCGCAACTAATTGCCCGACTGCGAAACATTCCGATAGGCAATCCCGCGCGGCGGCGGCATTGATTGCGTCATGCCCCGCTCGCGCCTGCAGCTCGATACGATCGACCGCGTGATCCTGTCCCACCTCCAGGCCGAGGGCCGCATCACCAACGTCGACCTGGCCGAGCGCGCCGGACTGACGGCGCCGCCGTGCCTGCGGCGGGTGCGGGCGCTTGAGGAAGCCGGGGTCATCCGCGGCTATCACGCGGATCTCGACCCCGACGCGCTCGGCTACGGCATCACCGTCTTCGCCATGGTCAGCCTGAAGAGCCAGGCCGAGGACGACCTGCGCGCCTTCGAGGAGCATGTCGCCACCCTGCCCCAGGTCCGCGAGTGCCACATGCTCAACGGCGAGATCGACTTCATCCTCAAGGTCGTCGCCCACGACCTGCAGGAGTTCCAGCGCTTCCTGACTCGCGAGCTGACCAGTGCGCCCAACGTCGAGCATATCCGCACCTCGCTGACGATCCGCGCATCGAAGCAGCTGCCGGGAGTGCCGGTCGACACCTGACGCGGGGCCGCGATGCGCGGCGGAGCGACGCCGAGCTCGCGTTTCACCCGTGCTACGGAAACCGGCGTAGCGCCGTCGACGGCTTGAACCGCGCGCCCCCTCGGCTACACCACGCGCCAGGGCGGCTGCGGAGTGGATCATGGCGAAGCGCAAACTCGGGCCGTTCACGGTCGAAGCGATCGGCCTCGGCTGCATGTCGCTCAGCTGGGCTTACGGCACCCCGCCGTCCGATGCAGAGGGCGAACGGCTGCTGCACCGCGCGCTCGACCTCGGCTACGACTTCCTCGACACCGCGGCGCTGTACGGCGTCGGCCACAACGAGACGCTGATCGGGCGGGCGCTGAAGGCACGCCGGGGCGAGTTCGTCCTCGCCTCGAAGTGCGGCATCCGCGTCACCGACGGCAGCGGCCGGGCGCTCGACGGCAGCCGGGCCGGGATCGAGGCCGTGCTCGACGACAGCCTGCGGCGGCTCGCGGTCGACCACATCGACCTCTACTATCTCCACCGCCTCGACCCGAAGACGCCGATCGAGGAGTCGGTCGGCGCGCTGGCCGATGCGGTACGGGCCGGCAAGATCGGCAGCATCGGCCTGTCGGAGGTCAGCGCCGCGACGCTGCGGCGGGCCGCGGCCGTCCACCCGATCGCCGCGCTGCAGACCGAATATTCGCTGTGGACGCGGAACCCCGAGATCGGCGTGCTCGACGCCTGCCGGGAGCTCGGCACGACCTTCGTCGCCTTCTCGCCGGTCGCGCGCGGCTTCCTCGCCGGCGGCGTGCCCGACCCGTCGGCGCTGTCCGACGGCGATATCCGGCGCTCGATGCCGCGCTTCCGCGAGCCGAACTGGGGGCAGAACCTGCGGCTGCTCGCGGCCCTGCGCGAGGTCGCCGCCGAGATCGGGCAGACGCCGGCGCAGGTCTGCCTCGCCTGGCTGCTGACCCGCGACGAAAGCCTCGTGACGATCCCCGGCACCGCCAACATTGCCCATCTCGAGGAGAACTGGGCGGCGCGCGACGTGCGCCTCGACCCGCCGGTGATGGCGCGGCTCGACCGCCTGATCAACCAGGCGACGGTCGCCGGCCACCGCTATCCGCCGGCGATGGCGGCGTCGATCGACACCGAGGACTTTGTGCCCGCCACGGCCGACGCATGACCGAGACCGGCGCCGACGCGCTTGCGCCGCTCGACGAGGACGGCCGGCTGAGCGGCGAGTTCGTCGCCGCCGTCGTCGCCACGCTCGATGCCGATGATGCCGCGGCGACCAGGAAGCTGGTCGATCCGCTCCACGAAGCCGACATCGCCGACCTGTTCGAGCTGGTGCCGGCCGACTACCGGCGCGAACTCGCCAAGGCGCTCGGCGACAAGCTCGACGCCGACGTCATCGCCGAGATGAACGACTGGGTGCGCGAGGGGCTGCTCGACGACCGCTCCCCGGCCGAGGTCGCCGAGGTGGTCAGCGACCTCGACACCGACGACGCCGTGTCGATCATCGAGGAACTGGACGAGGACGACCGCCGCGAGGTCATGCGCGCGCTCGACCCCGACGACCGCGCGGCGATCGAGGAGGCGCTGAGCTATCCCGAGGAATCGGCCGGGCGGCTGATGCAGCGCGACCTGGTCGCGGTGCCGCCGCACTGGACCGTCGCGCAGATCGTCGACTTCATCGCCGCGCAGCCCGACCTGCCGACCGACTTCTGGGAAGTGTTCGTCGTCGACGAGCGGCACCATCCGGTCGGCACGATCCGCCTGTCGTGGCTGCTGACCGCCCGTCGCGACGCCGTCATCGCCGACGTCATGCAGCACGACCAGACGCTGATCCCGGTCGACGAGGACCAGGAGGAGGTCGCCCTTCAGTTCCAGAAATACGCGCTGATCTCGGCCGCGGTGGTCGACGGCGACGGCCGGCTGGTCGGGGTCATCACGGTCGACGACATCGTCCACATCATCCAGGAGGAAGCGGGCGAGGACGCGCTGCTGCTCTCGGGCGCGGGCGACGGCGACATCAACGAGCCGATCGCGACGACCATCCGCACGCGCATGTGGTGGCTGTTCATCAACCTGTGGACCGCGATCCTCGCCGCCGGCGTCGTCGCGATCTTTCAGGACGCGATCGCCAAGCTGGTGACGCTGGCCGTGCTGATGGGGATCGTCAACGGGATGGGCGGCAATGCCGCGACGCAGACGATGGCGGTGACGGTCCGCGCGCTCGCGACCAACCAGCTGACGAGCTCGAACACGCTGCGCATGATCCGCCGCGAGCTGCTGATCGCGCTGGCGAACGGCATCGGCCTGGGCGCGCTGATGGCGGTCGGCTGCCAGCTCGTCTATCACGACTGGCCGCTGACGGCGGTGCTGTTCGCGGCGATGGTCATCAACAGCGTCAACGCCGGGCTGTCGGGCATCCTCATCCCGGTCGGGCTGGAGAAGGCGGGCGTCGATCCGGCCGTCACCTCGACCGTGTTCGTGACGACGATGACCGACGTCATCGGCTTCTTCAGCTTCCTTGGGCTGGCGGCGCTGTTCCACCTGCATTGATGCGACCTTTCGCCGGCGGCGGCCGGCCGCGCGGACGCTAGAAGGTCTGTCATGCTGCACCTGACCAAGGTCGCCGTCGGCTGCGCCAGCGTCGCCGAACTGGCCGAGCGCCATGCCGCGCGAGCCGCCGCCGAGGGCACTGCCTACTGCCTGACGCGCTTCATGCCGACGCGTCACCCCGAGCTTGCCGGCGGCTCGCTGTTCTGGATCATCCGCCACACGCTCGTCGCGCGGCAGGCGATCACCGGCCTGGCGATGGTCGAGACCGAGTGGGGCACCAAGTGCCGCATCGCGCTGGCGACCGCGCCGGTACCCGTCCGGGCGACGCCGCGCCGCGCGCATCAGGGCTGGCGCTACCTCGCCGCGGCCGACGCACCGCCCGATGCGACGGAGGACGATCCGCTGGCCGCGCTGCCCCCGGCGATGCTGCGCGAACTGGCGGCGCTCCGGCTGGTCTGAGACGCCCGCGCGTTCAGCCGATGAGGATCCCGGCCACCCGCCACATGCCGCCCTCGTAGACGAGCGACACCGTCTCCACGGCGCCGGCCTTGTTGGCATAGTCGGTGCGGAACTTGACCACTTCATAGCCGGCGGGCGGGGCCGGCAGCTGCTCCTCGCTGAGGAACATCCGCGTGCCCGCGGCACCGAGCTCCGCGCGGACCTGCTCCGACGCCGCCGTCCACGCCGCGAGCGTATTGAGCTTGTGGAACGAGGCGCCGGTCGCATCATAACTCTCCGCCCAGCGCGCGCCGTCGACCAGCGCGAGGAACCGCTGGGCGGCCTCGACCACGGCAGGCTTCGGCGCGTCGGTGGCGGCTGCCTGCGGCGTGGCGAGCTGCAGCCCGGCGGCGAGGGCGACGGCGACGATCAGGGGTGTCATGAGCGCGACTCCGGCAAGAGGCCAGGGGAGGCGCGACCGCCGCCCCGCGCCGGTTGCCGGCGCACCCTCGGAATGCTCGCGCGGCGCCGCGGCCGCTTCCCCTATTCTGCTGTCCGCCACAGGTTCGGGGATCGCGGCCCCGCCTTCAGCCTCGAACAGCAGGCGCGCCGCCTCCCGGCTGCTCGACACCGCCAGCTTGCGTCGTGCCTCGCGCAGGCGCTCGTTGATCGTGTGAACCGACAGGCCGAGGTGGCGGGCGATCGACTTGGCATCGTGCCCGCGGACGATCAGGCGCAGCGTCGCCTTCTCTCGCTCGGTCAGCGCCTCGAGACCGTACCTGGCCGCTGTCATAGGGCGCGGCGTAAGCGGTCGTGGCCCGCGCGCCTACCCCCAAATTCTGGGGGTTCCGGGCCGCGCGCCGACGCCGAGCGCAATCGCCGCCGTCAGCCGCAGTTGACCCGGCCGCTGCCTGCGGTCGACACCGTGCAGCGCGCGCCGCCGGTCAGGTTGATGTCGCCGGAGCCCGCGGTCGACAGGGCCGCCGTCCGCGTCGCCTGCGCCTCGATCGAGCCCGAGCCGGCGGTGCTCGCATTCAGCGTCTCGCAGCGCAGCCCGCCGAGCCGGAGCTCGCCCGACCCCGCCAGTCGCGCCTTGGCCGCGCCGCAGCGACCGGCGATGGTCATCGTTCCCGAGCCGCTGCTGTCGATCCCGACGCGGTCGGCCTCGAGACTGGCGACATTGAGGCGTCCCGAGCCGCTGAGCTGGGCGTCGAATTCGGGCGCCTTGACGCGGTCGACCGCGACCGTTCCCGAGCCGGCGAGATCGACGGCATGGACCATCGGCACGGTCACGGCGATCCGGACCGGCCCGTGGTCGCGCCAGCTCCACATCGAGTCGTGCTTGGTGCCGATCTTGAGGACACCGCCCTCGACACGGATGTCGAGCCGGTCGAGCGCCTCGGCGTCTCCCGAGGCATGGACGGACGCCGCGCGGCCGGTCGCGACCGTCACCTCCTGCGAGCCGCCCACGGCGATGCGGTCGAAGCTGCCGACCGGAAAGCCGCGCTCTGCGGCGAGCGCCGGGGTCGCGGCGAGGAGGACGGTGGCGGCGGCAGCGGCGAGGCGGATCATCGACTAAGCTCCCTTGTGTGTTGCCTGAGCAATACACGGGCGGCGCGCGGCTGTCCAGCGGGTCAGCGCAGGGCGGCCTCGATCTCGGCCCACAGCCGGGCGAAGGCGCGCGCCGCCGGGCCGTTCGGCGCCGTTGCCGCAACCGGAGCCTGATGCACCGCCATCGCCTCGACGGCGACGGCATAGGGCACGACGATGCGGTCCGGCGCGGCGTCGACGGTCGCCTTGTGCAGGGCCCGCCGGCGATCGACCATCGTCCACACGGGCAGGAGGGGCGGCGACTTGCGGTGATGCTTGGCGAGGTGGGCCTGCAGCTGCTCGAACGCCCGCCCGCTGAGCGGCGACGGCAGCAGCGGCACGACGATCAGGTCGGCGGCGCGGAACACCTCGTCGGCCAACGCGGTCAGGCCGGGCGGGCAGTCGAGGATCACGCGGTCATAGTCCCGGTCGAAACCCTTCAACAGCTTCCTGAGCGACCGCGCGCTGTCCTCGGCGAAGGCCCGTTCGAGGTGCCGCAACGACTTATCGGCCGGCAGCACGTCCAGTCGGGGATAGTCGCTGGCCTGGATCATCGCGTCCAGCGCGGCATCGGCAGCGAACAGCTTGCGCTGCGACCGCCCGCCCGGCGCGAGGCGGAGCGTGAAGGTCGCCGCCCCTTGCGCGTCGAGATCCCACAGCAGCGTCCGTCGCGCCGACTGCGTCGCGGCGGCATAAGCGAGGTTGACGGCGCAGGCGGTCTTGCCGACCCCGCCCTTGATGGCGAAGACCGCGATCGTCTTCATCGCCGGCGCAGCCGCCGGTCAGAGCGCGCGGGCGGCGGCGAGCGCAGCGGCGAGGTCGTGGCGCAGCTGCGCGATCGCCGCTGCGGGGATCCCGGAGCCCCCCGCGTCGCCGGCGGCGACGGTCGCGGCAGGCGTTGGCCTTGTGGCAACCGGCACGCTCGCAGGCGGCGCGACGCTCGCTCCCTCGTCGGCGAGCAGCTTCTGCGCTCCCTTGATCGTATAGCCCTCGACGTGGAGCAGCCGGGCGATGCGTTCGATGGCCGCGACATCTTCCGGCCGGTAATAGCGCCGGTTGCCGCCGCGCTTCAGCGGCGCGATGATCGGAAACTTGCTCTCCCAGAAGCGCAGCACATGGTGCGGCACGCCGACGAGGGTCGAAACGTCGCTGATCGTCCGGTAGGCGGGCGCGTTCATTCGTCGGGCTCGGGACCGGGATCGATGCCGCCGTTGATGCGGGCGCGGAGCAGCTGGCTCGGGCGGAAGGTGAGGACGGTACGCGGCTCGATCGGGACTTCCTGGCCGGTCTTGGGGTTGCGGCCGATGCGTAGGCCCTTCTTCCGCAGCACGAAGCTGCCGAACGACGACACCTTGACGTTGGTCCCGGCGACAAGGGTGTCGCAGATCTGGTCGAGCACCTGCTCGACGAGGTCCGACAACTCGCTGCGGGCGAGTCCGAGTTCGGCGTGGACCGCCTCGCACAGATCGGCGCGCGTGATGCTGCCCGATGTCTTGGTCGCCCGCGCCGCGCCACGCACGCGCCGCGGCGTCGTTCCCGCAACCGCCGTCTCGACCTCAGGCATGTCTTCCCCCTGTTACCAGCGGACCGCCGCCGCCCCCCAGGTGAAGCCGCCGCCCATTGCTTCAAGGATCAGTAAATCACCGCGCTGGATTCGTCCATCGCGGACTGCGACATCGAGGGCCAGCGGGACCGACGCGGCACTGGTGTTCGCGTGACGGTCGACGGTGACGACGACGCGCGCCGGATCGAGGCCGAGCTTCTTCGCCGTGCCCTCGAGGATTCGGAGGTTCGCCTGGTGCGGGACGACCCAGGCGACGTCGGCCGCGGCGAGCCCGGCGGCGGCCAGCGTCTCGGTCATCACCGCGGCAAGGTTGGTGACGGCGTGGCGGAACACCTCGCGGCCCTTCATGCGCAGCTTGCCGACGGTGCCGGTCGAGCCCGGGCCGCCGTCGACGAACAGCAGGTCGTTGTAGCGGCCGTCGCTGTGCAGGCGGTGGGCGAGGATGCCGCGGTCGGCGGCCGTGCCGGGCTGCTCCTCGGCGCGCAGCACGACCGCGCCGGCGCCGTCGCCGAACAGGACGCAGGTGGCGCGGTCCTCCCAGTCGAGCAGGCGCGAGAACGTCTCCGCGCCGATCACCAGCGCGGTGTCGGCCGCGCCGCTGACGAGCATCGCGTCGACGACGCTCAGCGCGTACAGGAAGCCCGAGCAGACCGCGGCGACGTCGAAGGCGATGCCGTGGGTCATCCCGAGCTTGTGCTGGACGACCGTCGCGCACGCCGGGAAGGTCTGGTCGGGCGTCGCGGTGGCGACGACGATCAGGTCGACATCATCGGCGGAAAGGCCGGCCGCGGCGAGCGCCTCGCGCGCGGCACCGGTAGCGAGATCGCTGGTCAGCTCGTCGGCGGCGGCGATGTGGCGCTGGCGGATGCCGGTCCGCTCGACGATCCATTCGTCGGTCGTGTCGACCCGGGCGGCGAGCTCGGCGTTGGTCACGATGCGGCGCGGCAGGCAGCTGCCGGTGCCGGCGACGACGGCGCGGCGGCGGCTCACGCGGCCGACGCCGCGCCGTCGTTCGCGGCGACGACCGGGCGGTGTTCGCGGAAGTTGTCGAGGTCGACGGCGATCTTGCGCGCGATGTCGTCGGCGACGAGGTCGTGGGCGACGCCGATCGCATGGGCAAGGCCGCGCACCGTCGCGCCGCCGTGGCTTTTCACCACCAGCCCGTTCAAGCCGAGAAAGACCGCGCCGTTATGGGCGTTGGGGTCGAGGTGCCGCGCCAGCGCCCGCAGCGCCCCGCGCGACAGCAGATAGCCGAGGCTCGACAGCCACGACGAGCGGAACGACTGCGCCAGCAGCCCGGTGACAAGGCGGCCGGTGCCCTCGGCGGTCTTCAGGGCGACATTGCCGGTGAAGCCGTCGGTGACGATCACGTCGACGTCGCCCTGCCCGATCTTGTCGCCCTCGACGAAGCCGACGAACGTCAGCGGCAGTTTCGCCTCGCGCAGCAGGGCGGCGGCCATCTTCAGCTCCTCGGTGCCCTTCAGCTCCTCCTCGCCGATGTTGAGCAGCGCCAGCCGCGGACGCGCCACGCCGAGGACGGTGCGGGCGAAGGCCGCGCCCATGACGGCGAACTGGACGAGGTTCTCGGTATCGCACTCGACGTTCGCACCGAGGTCGAGGACGACCGAGTCGTTCTTGAGCGTCGGCATCAGCGCGACGAGCGCGGGCCGGTCGATGCCGGGCATCGTCCGCAGCGTCAGCTTGGCGATCGCCATCAGCGCGCCGGTGTTGCCGGCGCTGACCATCGCCTGCGCCTCGCCGTCGCGGATCGCCGCGACGCCCATGCCCATCGACGTCGTGCGCGCCCGGCGGATCGCCGCCGAGGGTTTGTCGGTGCCGAGGATGACGTCGGGGCTGTGGACCAGCACCGAGTTCGCCGCGACGCGGGGCGCTCGCCCGAGGTGTTTGCGGATCGCTGCCTCGTCGCCGTAGAGGCGGAACTGCAGCCGGGGGTACCGGAGCTGCGCCACCTCGGCGGCGGCCACGGCGACCGCCGGCCCGCCGTCGCCGCCCATGCAGTCGAGCGCGATAACCGGCCGGTCGGTCATCTCGCGCAGGTCAGGGCTGCATCTCGACGACGGCGCGGTCGCGGTAGAAGCCGCACGACGGGCACAGGTTGTGCGGCAGCTTGAGCTCGCCGCAGTTCGGGCAGTCCTGCGCCACCGTCGCGGTCAGCGCGTGGTGGCTGCGGCGCATGTTGCGGCGCGAGGGGCTAGTCTTGCGTTTCGGAACGGCCATCCGGCACCTGTCTTGCTCTTGTGCGGCGTCGTGGTGCCGCGCGGGCGTGCACCGAAAACCCGCCGGTTTCGATTGAGGCGCGGACCATAGTGATTTGGTCCCCCGATGCAACATCGAATCCGCCCCCGGCCCGCCCCGACCGCGCAAACGCAAACGGCCGCCCCAGGGGGCGGCCGCCGCGTATCTGCCATGAACGATGCCGGCTCAGGCGTCGCCGCGCAGCGTGTCCTTGATCCCGCCGACGGTATTCTGGACCTTGCCTTCGGCGCGGTCGGCCTTGCCTTCGGTCTCGAGCTTGCTGTCGCCGACCAGCTTGCCGACGCCTTCCTTGATGTCGCCGCCCATCTTCTTGAGCGCGCCGTCGATCCGATCCTCGTCCATGATGCGTCTCCTCTGGTGTAGTGAGCGATCAACGGTGTAGAGGCCGATCGGTTGCGCGGCCGGGTCGAAACGGTCGCGACATGGGGGGATGAACTGCGATGATGGCGACGATGATCACGGCCGGCTTCTGCGGGCTGCTCTATTTCATCCTGTCTCTGCGCGTGGTGCAGGCGCGGCAGGCGCACAAGGTGACGCTCGGAGACGGGGGGAACGACCCGCTGCTCGCGCGCATCCGGGCGCACGCGAACTTCGCCGAATACGTGCCGATCATCCTCGTCCTCATGGGCCTGATCGAGAGCCGCACCGGCACGACCGACTTGCTGACCGCGACCGGCGTGCTGCTGTTCCTGATCCGTGTCGCGCACGCCATCGGCATGGCCCGTCCCGGCGTCAGCCCGTTCCGCGTTGCAGGCGCAGGCGGCACCTGGGTGATCCTGACCGGCCTGTCGATCTGGGTGCTGGTGCTCGCCTACGCCCACCACGCCTGAGGCGTCAGGCGGCGAGCACGCGGTCGGCGACGAAGGGGTTCGAGCGGCGCTCCGCGGCGAAGGTCGACATCGCCCCGTGGCCCGGGATGAACGCCGTCTGCCCGCCGAGGGGCCACAGCCGGGTCGTGATCGCCCGGATCAGGTCGGCATGGTTGCCGCGCGGAAAGTCGGTCCGCCCGATCGAGCCCTGGAACAGCACGTCGCCGACGATCGCGAGGTCGGACGGCGCGTGGTGGAAGACGACGTGCCCCGGCGTGTGGCCCGGGCAGTGGTGGACGTCGAGCACAAGATTGCCGACCGTCACCGTGTCCCCCTGCTCGAGCCAGCGGTCGGGCGTGAACGGCGCGGCGCGCGGCACGCCGTACTGCGGCCCGGAGACGGCGTGGAGGTCGATCCAGAACTGATCGTCGCGGTGCGGCCCCTCGATCGGCACGCCGAGCTGGTCCCGCAGGACGCCCGTCTCGCCGCAATGGTCGATATGGCCGTGGGTGACGAGCAGCTTTTCGATGGTCACCCCGCGCTCCGCCGCGACCGCCAGCAATTTGTCGAGGTCGCCGCCGGGATCGACGAACGCCCCGCGCATCGTCGCGGTACACCAGAACAGCGTGCAGTTCTGCTGCAGCGGCGTCACCGGCACGATGACGGCGGCGAGCGGCGGCGTGGGACGGGAGGCCATGCCCGCGATGTGGTCGGCGGGTGCCGGCGAGTCAATCGCCGCGCGGTCCCTCAATCGGCAACGGCGCGAATGCGCGCCCGCCGCGCCCCGGCGATCAGGCCGAGCCCGCCGAAGATCGCCGCCGCGACCGTCGGGTCGGGCAGCGCCTGTGCCAGGCCGTCGAGGGCGACCGGCGGCACGGTGGCGAGGACGCCGGCCGCGGCCGGGGTGCCGAGCGTCGCGATCAGAGCGGCAAGAAGGTAGCGCATTGCAGGTGCCCTCCGCTTGAGCCAGCCACCACGGCCGGGTGCAGAGGGTCTTACGGTCGCGCGCGGCCGGGCTTGCGGTCTGGTAATTAACCGTAAACCGCGATTTGCCCGTGCTGGCGCGGGGCGCACACGAAAAGGGCGGCCCCGTACGGGACCGCCCTATCGCTCAGGTGTCGCGAAGCCGGATCAGGCGGCGAGAGCAGCCGAGCGGCGGCGCAGCGACGCGCCGACGAGGCCGAAGCCGCCGATCATCAGCGCCCAGGTCGCCGGCTCCGGCGCGTTGGACGTGACGCTGATGTTGTCGAGCAGGTAGTAGGACGGGTTCTGCTGGAACGCGAACGACAGGGCCGAGGTCGAGCCCGTCGCCGCGACCGTGAACGTCTCGTGCGTGTAGCCATACCCCGGCTGGTCGACCGCCGAGATCAGCGACGTTCCGGCGAACGCGACATCGATCGCCGTCCCGCCGCCGCCGAAGTTGGCGACATCGAACGACACGGTATAGCTCTTGCCGGCCATCGTCGCGATGTCCTGGCTGATGCCGCCCTCGCTGCCAATGGGGCCGAAGTAGGCCTGGAACGAGCCGTCGGTCGGGTTCACGCCGAAGAAATTACCGGCCACACCGGTGAAGCCGGTGTTGCCGAACTGGCTGAAGCCGCTGAAGTTGCCCGTCTCGAACGAACCGTTGGTGACGAGGTTGGTGGCGGCGAACGCCGGCGCCGCCGTAAGCGCGGCAACAGCCGCAAGCACGATCATTTTCACTCTGGAATCTCCCCTAATGAGAGCAAAACTCTCACCACCACTGTAGCAATCTTCATGCCAATTTCGTTTCGCCACGTAACCGGCTGACTTGTTTGGGGTCCGTATCGGCGGTGAACCGGAAGCGGCCCGGGCGGTGTAAAAATTCTCGACGGTTGTGCCGCCGAAATGATTGGTTGGGCGTTGACCGCGGACCGTCGGAGCGGCATCGCGTGCCCATGCCCTTCCTCTCCGCCGCTCTCGACCGCATCAAGCCGTCGCCGACGATCGCCGTGACCAATCGCGCGGCGACGCTGAAGGCGGCCGGCCGCGACATCATCGGCCTGGGTGCCGGCGAGCCCGATTTCGATACGCCCGAGTTCGTCAAGGAAGCGGCGATCGCCGCGATCCGCAGCGGCCAGACGAAGTACACGATCGTCGACGGCACGGTCGCCTGCAAGGAAGCCGTGCGCGCCAAGTTCCGCCGTGACAACGCGCTCGACTACGGGCTCGACCAGATCACGATCAACGTCGGCGGCAAGCACACCATCTTCAACGCGCTGGTGGCGACGCTCGGCCCGGGCGACGAGGTCGTCATCCCGGCCCCGTATTGGGTCAGCTATCCCGACATGGTCGCCTTCACCGGGGCGACGCCGGTCGCGGTCGACTGCGGCATCGACGCCGGCTTCAAGATGACGCCGGCGCAGCTCGACGCCGCGATCACGCCGCGGACGAAGTGGGTCATCCTCAACTCGCCGTCGAACCCGACCGGTGCCGCCTATACCCGGGGCGAGCTCGCCGCGCTCGGCGCGGTGCTGCTCCGGCATCCCCACGTCTGGGTGCTGTCGGACGACATGTACGAGCACATCGTCTACGACGGCTTCGAGTTCGCGACCATCGCCGAGGTCTGCCCGGCGCTGTACGAGCGGACGCTGACGGTCAACGGCGCGTCGAAGGCCTATGCCATGACCGGCTGGCGCATCGGCTATGCCGGCGGCCCGGCGCCGCTGATCAAGGCGATCGCGAAGCTGCAGTCGCAGTCGACGTCGAACCCCTGCTCGATCTCGATGGCGGCGACGGTCGCGGCGCTGAACGGCGACCAGTCGTTCCTGGTCGAGCGCAATGCCGCCTTCCGCGTCCGCCGCGATCTCGTCGTCGCCGGGCTGAACGCCGTTCCCGGCCTGCGCTGCCCGGTGCCCGGAGGGGGCGTTCTACGTCTATCCCGACTGCGCCGGCCTGATCGGCAAGCGGACGCCGGCCGGCGAGGTGCTCGCCGACGACAATGCGGTCGCGACGTACCTGCTCGACGCCGAGGGCGTGGCGGTGGTGCCAGGCAGCGGCTTCGGCGGCAGCCCGGCGTTCCGCATCAGCTATGCGACGAGCGACGACCTGCTCGCCGAGGCCTGCCGCCGGATCGCGCGGGCGGTAGATGCGCTGACGTAACGGCGAAGACCGGAACCCGCCCCGCCTCGCCTCGTTCGTCGGGCATCCTGAACGAACGGCGAGGCAGGCATGGCAACGAGTTCGGCAATCGCACCGCCGGGCACCCGCTTGGGTCCCCGCCAGAACCTCGACACGCCCGAGCGCGTCGTGTCCGCGCTCGGCGGCACCGTCATCGGCCTCGTCGCGGCGAAGCGCGGCGGCGTCTCCGGCGCGCTGCTCGGCGCGCTGGGCGCGGCGCTCGTCGCCCGCGGCGCGACGGGCGCGGCACCGATCCGGCGTCTCGTCGGCCCCGGCCCCGACGACAAGGCGGCGGCGGCGAAGCAGGGCTGGTCGTCGGCGGCGGTGTTCAGCCGCGCGGTCGCGATCAACAAGCCGCGGCAGGAGGTCTATGACTTCTTCCGCAAGTTCTCGAACCTGCCGACCTTCATGGAGAACATCGCCGAGATCGTCGAGACGGACGACAAGCACAGCCACTGGACCGTCAACGGACCGGCCGGGACGAAGGTTAGCTGGGACGCGGTGCTCACCGCCGACGAGCCGGGCCGCCTGATCGAGTGGCAGACGCTGCCGGGCTCGACCATCCGCAACACCGGCCGGGTCGAGTTCCGCGATGCGCCCGGCGGCCGCGGCAGCGAGGTCCACGCGACGATCGCCTACCAGCCGCCGGGCGGCACGGCGGGCAAGCTCGTCGCCAAGCTGACCCAGCGCGAGCCCGGCATCCAGGTCCGCCGCGACCTCCGCCGGCTGAAGATGCTGCTCGAGACCGGCGAGATCGCGACCAACGCGCCCCAGGGCAGCGCCCCCAAGTCCTGAAGTTACGGAGAGAATCGATGCGCGCAGTCCGCTGGCACGGCAAGCTCGACGTCCGCGTCGACACCGTTCCCGACCCCGAGATCGTCAACCCGCGCGACGCGATCATCAAGGTCACGTCGACCGCGATCTGCGGCTCCGACCTTCACCTCTACGACGGCGTCATCCCGACGATGATGAAGGGCGACATCCTCGGCCACGAGTTCATGGGCGAGGTCGTCGACGTCGGCTCGGCGCACAAGGAGAAGCTGAACGGGCACGGCCTCAAGGTCGGCCAGCGGGTGGTCATTCCCTTCACCATCGCCTGCGGCTCGTGCTTCTTCTGCGAGAAGCAGCTGTGGTCGTGCTGCGACAATTCGAACCCGGCCGACAACCAGGACATTCCCGACGCGCTGATGGGCCATTCGCCCTCCGGCCTGTTCGGCTACAGCCACATGACCGGCGGCTACGCCGGCGGGCAGGCCGAGTATGTCCGCGTGCCGTTCGCCGACACCGGGGCCTTCGCGGTTCCCGACCACCTCGAGGACGAGCAGGTCCTGTTTCTGACCGACATCTTCCCGACCGGCTACATGGCCGCGGAGAACTGCGCCATCGAGCGCGGCGACACCGTCGCCATCTGGGGCGCGGGCCCCGTCGGCCAGTTCGCGATCCGCTCGGCCTTCCTGCTCGGCGCCGAGCGCGTCATCTCGATCGACCACAACCCGGCGCGGCTTCGCCTGTCGGCGCAGGCCGGTGCCGACACCCTCAACTTCGAGGAGGTCGACGTCCTCGACGCGCTGATGGAGGCGACCGCCGGGCGCGGTCCCGACAGCTGCATGGACGCGGTCGGCATGGAGGCGCACGGCGTCGCGATCGACAATGTCGAGGACCTCGCCAAGCAAAAGATGGGCATCGGCACCGACCGGCCGCACGTCCTCCGCCAGGCGGTGATCGCCTGCCGCAAGGGCGGGCACGTCTCGGTCCCCGGCGTCTATGGCGGCTTCATCGACAACTTCCCGATGGGCGCGGTGGTCAACAAGGGGCTGACGATCAAGAGCGGCCAGACGCACGTCCACCGCTACCTGAAGCCGCTGCTCGACCACATCGAGAAGGGCGACATCGACCCGCGCTTCGTCATCAGCCACCGCCTGCCGCTGGAAGCAGCGCCGAAAGCCTACGACCAGTTCAAGAACAACCAGGACGAGTTCCGCAAGGTCGTCCTGAAGCCTTGACGCCAAGTCGTTGATTTCCCGTGTTGCCCGTCCCGCCGCCGCCTTCGTCCGGGCGGCGGCGACGGAGCGTTCGAGCGGCCGTCTCCAGGGATTGCCGTAGCAGATCAACGGGTTAGCAGCCTTGCTTCCACTTTCGCTATTGCGAACTGTTAGCGCCACTTTAGCCCCTTTCGCGCGCCTGGCCGCGCCTCAAGCGAGTCGCTCCACCGCGTGGATGGCGACCCCGATCAGCCCGCCGATGACCGTGCCGTTGATCCGGATATACTGCAGGTCGCGCCCGACCGCCGCCTCCAGCCGGCCGGTGACGGTCGCCGCGTCCCAGCGGCGGATGGTGTCGCTGACGAGCCGGACGATCGACGTGCCATAGGTGGCGACGACGCTGACCACCGCCCGCCGCGCGAGCGTGTCGAGCGCATCGGCCAGCCCGGGGTTGGCGGCGATGACCTGTCCGAGCTCGGCGGCGAAGCGCGAGGTCGTCGCGGTCCGCCGCGGCAACTCCTCGGCCAGCACGGCCTTGATCGTGTCCCACAGGCTGGCGAACAGGTTGGCCGTCGCCGGGCTGTCGAGCAGCTCGAGCTTCGCCGCTTCCAGCCGGGCCGCCGCGCTGCTCGCCGGGTCCTGCAGCCGCCCGGCCAGCTCGCCGAGCCAGGTGGTGATCGCCCGCCGGTCGGGATGGTCGCGGCCGAGCGCCATCGCCGCCGCCGCCGGCAGCGGGGCGCGCGCCTCGAGCGCGGCGGCGCGCGCGCGGAAGTCGGCCATGACCTCCTGCCGGTCGCGCCGGGCGATCGCCGTCTCCGTCTCCGACATGGCGAGCAGGCGCGCGCGGACGGCGTCGATGATGCCGCCGGCGATCTTCTCGTCGATGAAGGCCGGCACCCACTTGCCCGAGCGCTCGGCGACGGCGGCGTGGATATCGGCCTGGTGCCGGTCGAGCAGGTCGAGCCCGGCAATGACCGCGCGCTCGACCAGCGCCTCGTGGCGGCCGTCGGCGACGAGGCTGGCGAGCACCCGCCCGACGCCGGGGGCGACCGCCGTCGTGCGCAGCTGGTCGGTGACGGTGACGGCGAGCAGCTGCGCCACGGTCGCGTCGTCGAGCGCGCCGACGAAGCGCGCGACCAGCCCCGCCAGCGCCCGCCGCAGCCGCCCGCTGCCGTCGCCGCGGGGCGCGGTCAGCCACGCGGCGAGCATCGCGGCGAGGTGGAACCCCTCCATCCGCCGCGCCATGACGGCGGGGGTGAGGAAGTTGTCCTTGAGGAAGACGGCGAGCGCGTCGCCGATCCGGTCCTTGTTCTCCGGCACGATCGCGGTGTGCGGGATCGGCAGGCCCAGCGGATGGCGGAACAGCGCCGTCACCGCGAACCAGTCGGCGAGCCCGCCGACGAGCGACGCCTCGGCGAACGCGCGCAGGTAACCGCGGCCGGCGAAGTCGGGCGCCAGCGTCGCGGCGACGAAGACGGCAGCCATGACGACGAGCAGCAGCGTCGCCGCCAGTCGCATCCGGTGGAACGGCGTCGCCGGCAGCTCGAACGGCGTGAAGGCCATCCGAGCCTAACTCATTCGGCCGGCTGCGGTGCCGTCCCGGCCCCCTCGGCCGCGTTGAACGCCTTGCCGATGCGCCGGCCGAGCCACTTCTCGATGTCGTCGGCGAGCGTGAAGCCGGCGGGCACGATGATCAGCGTCAGGATGGTCGACAGGGTGATGCCGCCGATGACGGCAATGCCCATCGGCTGCCGCCACGAGCCGTCGCCGCCGATCGACAGCGACACGGGCAGCATGCCGGCGATCATCGCGACCGAGGTCATGACGATCGGCTGCGCCCGCTTGCGCCCGGCGTCGAGGATCGCCTCGACCCGGTCGACGCCGGCGCGCATCTCCTCGATGGCGAAGTCGATCAGGAGGATCGAGTTCTTGGCGACGATGCCGAACAGCATGAGGATGCCGATGCACACCGGCATCGAGAAGGCGGTTCCCGTCATCAACAGCGCGACCACCGCGCCGAGCGGGGCGAGCGCCAGCGACGCCATGTTGACGAACGGCGGCAGCACCCGGCGGTAGAGCAGCACCAGCACGGCGAACACCAGCAGGATGCCCGAGATGAGGGCGTAGATGAAGTTGACGAACAGCTGGCCGATCCACTCCTCGTCGCCGACCGCGACCTGGTGGACGCCGGTCGGCAGGTTCTTGAACTCGGGCAGGTTGTGGATCGCGCGCTGGACGTCGCCGCTCTGGAAGCCCTTGGCGAGATCGGCGACGAGGACGATGCGCCGCCCCTGGTTGTAGCGGCGGATCTTCACCGGACCCTCGCCGAAGCCGATGTCGGCGAGCACCTTCAACGGCACCGACGGGCCGGTCAGCTGCGCGAGGCTGGTCGGCACCGGCAGGTCGCGGATCGTCGCGATGTCGTTGCGCGCGCTGTCGGGCAGCTGGACGCGGATCGGGATCTGGCGGTCGCTGAGCGAGAACTTGGCGAGGTTCTGCGGCACGTCGCCGATCGTCGCCAGCCGGATCGTCTGGCTCAAGCGCCTGGACCGACACGCCCATCTCCGCGGCGATGTCGAAGTGCGGCTTGATGACGATCTCGGGCCGCTGCAGGTCGGAATCGACGTGGGGATCGCGCAGCCCCGGCACGCGCTTCATGCCCATGACCAGCCGGTCCGCGGCCTGGTGCAGCGTCAGCGGATCGTCGCCGACCAGCATGACGTTGACGTCGTGGCCGCCGAAGCCGCCGGTCTGCGACTGGAAGTTCACCCGCGCGTCGGCCAGCTGACGCAGCAGCGGCGCGGCATCGTGCTCGAAATCGACCGTCGACAGCGTGCGCTCCTCGCGCGGCTTGAGCGACAGCAGGATCGTGGCGAAGCGGATCTCGTCGTCGCCGCCGATCGTCTCGAGCGTCGATACGACCTCCGGGCGCTTGCGCAGCAGCGCGGCGGCCTGGTCGGTGACGCGCTCGACGTCGGCGAGGCGGACGCCGGGCGCCATCTCGATCTGGACCTGCGACTGGCCGGTGTCGACCGGCGGCTGGAAGGCGACCGGCAGCTGGAAGCCGAGGACGATCGTCAGCGCGAAGGCCGCGACGCCGCAGCCGACGGTCGTCCAGCGATGCCGGATCGACCAGCGCAGGAAGTCGATGTAGCGCCGCATCACCGGCCCCGAGGCGTGCGGCTTCACCCCGTGCGGGCGGAGGAAATAGGCGGCGCACAGCGGCGTGATGAGGCGCGCGACGAGCAGGCTCATCAGCACCGAGATGACGACGGTGAGGCCGAACTGCTTGAAGAACTGCCCCGAAATCCCCGGCATCAGCGCCACGGGCAGGAACACCGCGACGATGGCGAAGGTGGTGGCGACGACCGCCATGCCGATCTCGTCGGCGGCATCCATCGACGCCCGCCACGCCGATTTTCCCATGCGCATGTGACGGACGATGTTCTCGATCTCGACGATCGCGTCGTCGACGAGGATGCCGGCGACGAGGCTGAGCGCCAGCAGGCTGATGCCGTTCAGCGTGAAGCCGAGCGAATCCATGAAGAAGAACGCCGGGATGCACGACAGCGGGATCGCGATCGCCGAGATCAGCGTCGCGCGCCAGTCGCGCAGGAAGAAGAAGACGACGACGACCGCGAGGAAGGCGCCCTCGAACAGCGAGCGGATCGACGAGCGATACTGTTCGCGCGTGTGCTTGACGTTGTCGTCGGTCAGCTCGATGTGGACTTGCGGGTTCTCGTCGCTGATCTTCTTCAGTTCGGCGGTGACCTTGTCCATCGTCTGGACCTCGGACCCGCCCTTGGCCTTGCGCACGTCGAACGAGGCGACCTCGCGGCCGTTGTACTTGACGATCCGCCGCTGCTCGGCGCTGCCGTCGCGCACCGAGGCGATGTCGCCGAGCCGGACGACCCGGTTGGCCGAGATGGGGATGCGCGTGTCCGCGAGCGACGCCGCCGTAAGAGCGCCGCCGAGCACCCGGACCGACTGCTCGGCCCCGGCGATCTGCGTCCGGCCGCCCGTCGCGTCGATGTTGAGCGCGCGGATGGCGCCGTTGATCTGCGCCGCCGTGACTCCATAGGCCTGCAGCTTGACCGGATCGAGGTCGATGTTGATCTCGCGCTGGACGCCGCCGGTCGAGTTGACCGCACCGACGCCGGGGATCGTCGCCAGCCGCTTGGTGATGACGTTGTCGACGAACCACGTCAGCTGCTCGAGCGTCATGTCGGTCGTCGTCACGACCCAGCTGCCGAGCGAATTGTCGAAGTCCTGGCGCTGGACGACGGGCTCGAGGATGCCGTCGGGCAATTCGGAGCGGACCTTCGACACCGCGTCGCGGACGTCGTTGACCGCGCGGTCGGTCGGCGTGCCGATGGCGAACTCGATGTTGGTGCCGGAGACGCCCTCGACGGCGTAGGAAACGATGTGCTCGACGCCGTTGACCGAGGCGACCGCGCCCTCGATCTTCTGCGTGATCTGCTTCTCCATCTCGACCGGCGCCGCGCCCGGCTGGCTGACCGTGACCGACACCAGCGGGAAGCTGATGTCGGGATTGTCGTTGATCGCCATGCTGTTGAAGCTGGCGAGCCCAAGGAACGACAGGACGAGGAACAGGACGATCGGGAAGGTCGGGTTCTTGATCGCCCAGCTGGAGATGTTGCGCATGGCCTAGCCTGCCTTCGTCAGCACGGGCTTGATCGCCTCGCCGGGCGCCAGGAAGGCGCCGGCGCTGAGCACGACCTTCTCGTGGCCCGTCAGGCCCGACGTGATGCTCATGCCCGCCGCCGACACCTCGCCGACCTTGACGGTGCGCCGCTCGATCTTGTCGCCCGCGCCGACGACATAGACATAGCTGCCGGCGTCGTCGACCATGACCGACGACTGCGGCAGCACGGGCCGCGTCGCCTCCCCGGCCGCGATCGTCGCGTTGGCGAAGGCACCGACGCGCAGGCCCGGCGCATACTGCAGCGCGATCCGCGCGACGCCCTGGCGGCTGTTGGGGTCGATCACGGGATCGAGCAGCCAGATGCGCCCCGGATAGTCAGTCGTCGAGCCGACCGGGCGAACGCTCGCCGGCATCCCGACCTTCAGCGCCGCCATGTCCTGTTCGGCGACGAGCGCCCGCATCTCGAGCGTGCCGCCCTCGGCGATGCGGAACAGGTTGTTCGCCCCGGCGCCGACGACCTGCCCGGTCTCGACGTTGCGCGCGAGAACCAGCCCGGCGGCGGGCGCGCGGACGTCGAGGCGGGCGAGTCGCGCCTGCATCTCGTGCAGCTGCGCCTCGGCGAGCGCGACCTTGGCGTTCATGCCGTCGCGGGTCGCGGTCTTGGTGTCGATGTCGGCCTTGGAGATGAAGCCCTTGTCGACCAGCTTGGCGGCGCGGTCGAGGTTCGACTGCGCGAGCGCGGCGTCGGCCTTGGCCGAGCGGATCGACGCCGCCATCTGCGCCACCTGCTGCCGCTGCACCGACGCGTCGATCCGGGCGAGCACCTGCCCCTGCGCGACTCGCTGGCCCGCATCGACGAGCACGGCGGTGACCAGCCCGCCCTCGCCGTTGACCCCGACCACGGCGTCGCGCCGCGCGGCGATGCTGCCGTTGGCGGTGACGTCGGCGGCGACGAGGCTGGTGCCGGGCACGATGACGCTGACCGCCGGCACCGTCGCCGGGGCCGGCGCGGCGGGCGGCTTGGCCCGTCCGAACACCAGCCACAGGGCAACGGCCACGACGGCGATGATGCCGACGGCGATGGCCGGAACGCGCCAGCGCCTGCCGCCCCGCGCTGCCTTGAGCCGCGTCTCGTCGAGTGCCATGTGCACGTTCATACCCGTCATCATCCCCGCCGCAGCGTGAGTGTATTACCACTGTAATGCACTGGCGGCGCGCGTCAACTCCCATAGCGCCAAAGCAAGTCGTTGCGAAGCGGCAACCACCTGGCGCGGGAACGCGGGCGCGATCCGGCGGATCGTCGCCACGGCTGGGCGCGATGAAGCGCCGGGATGCGGGATCCGCACGCCGCGCTCGGGCCGTTCATCGCCGCGCAACACCCTGCGCCCTATGTTTCGGCCGGTCAACGATCGAGGCTCGTCATGCGCGTCCTGCTCCCTGCCCTGCTGCTGCTCGCCGCCCCCGCGTTCGCCGAGGAGGTCAGGCCGGCGACGCTGACCGTCGTCGCCGAAGGGCACGTCGACCGCGCGCCCGATATCGCCGAGCTGTCGGGCGGCGTCGTCACCGAAGCCCCGACCGCCGCCGCCGCGCTCGCCGCCAATGCCCGGCAGATGACGCAGGTGATCGCCGCCGTGCGGCGCGCCGGCATCGCCGAGCGCGACATCCAGACCAGCGCGCTCAGCCTGCAGCCGCAGTACCGCTACGCCGACGGCCATCCGCCCGTCCTGACGGGCTATACCGCGTCGAACACGGTCGCGATCAAGGTCCGCAAGCTGGCCGACGCGGGGCCGCTGGTCGATGCCCTGGTCGCCGCCGGCGCGAACCAGGTCAGCGGCCCGTCGTTCCGCGTCGAGGACGCCGAGGGCACGCTCAACGCCGCGCGGACCGCCGCCGTCGTCAGCGCGCGCGCCCGCGCCGAGCTTTACGCCGCCGCCGCCGGCCTCCACGTCGCCCGCATCCGCTCGATCAGCGAGGGCGTGCCGTCGCGCGCCGAGCCAGAAAATATGATCATGGTCAGCGCGGCGCGCAAATTCGCCGCGCCGACGCCGGTCGCGCCGGGCGAGGTCACGCTGGGGGCGACGGTGACGGTGGTGTTCGAGCTCAACTGACCCGCGCCAGCGGCACGATCAGCGGGTCGCCGCCGGCCTCGCCGTACCAGGCGGCGACCCCGTACACCCGCGCGAGCGTCGCCGCGTCGAGCACCGCCGCCGGCGGCCCCTCGGCAGCAACCCGCCCGCCGTCGAGGAGCACCAGCCGGTCGGCGAAGCGCGCCGCCAGCGTCAGCTCGTGGAGCACGGCGACGACCGCCACGCCGCGCGCCGCCTCGGCCCGCAGCAGGTCCATGACGCCGAGCGCATGACCGGGATCGAGCGCCGCCAGCGGCTCGTCGGCGATCAGCACGCCGGCCCCGACCGCCAGCGCCCGCGCGAGGAAGGCGCGCGCCCGCTCGCCGCCCGACAGCTCGGTGGCGATGCGGTCGCGGAGCCGCAGGACGTCGGCCCGCGCCATGGCGTCGGCGATCGCCGCCCGGTCGGCGTCGGCGACCCGGCTGAACGGCGCGAGGTGCGGCAGCCGCCCGAGGCCGACCAGCCGCTCGACGGTGAGCGGCCAGGCGAGCGTCGCCCCCTGCGGCAGGTACGCCCGCGCCCGCGCCAGCACCGCCGGGGCGAGGCTGGCCACGTCGCGGCCGCCGAGCGTCACCGTGCCGGTCTTCGGTCGCAGCAGCCCGGCGAGCACGCGCGCCAGCGTCGACTTGCCGGCGCCGTTGGGACCGATCAGCGCGACGACCTCGCCCGCCCGCGCGCTGAACGCCACGTCGTCGAGCACCCGCCGGCCGCCCAGCTCGACCGTGATGCCGGACGCGGCGATCAGGCCCACAGCCGGCGCTCGCGGCGGAGATAGAAGAGGAACACGGGCACGCCGAGGAAGGCGGTGACGACGCCGAGGCGCAGCTCGCTCGGGCTCGGCACCAGCCGCACGCCGATGTCGGCGGCGACGAGGAGCGCGGCGCCGGCGAGCGCCGACGGCAGCAGCACCGCGCCCGGGCTGCGGTCGGTCAGCGGGCGGACGAGGTGGGGCACGATCAGCCCGACGAAGCCGATCGCCCCCGCCACGGCCACCGCCCCGCCGACGCCGATCGCGGTCCCGGCCAGCAGCCGCAGCCGGACGGCGCGCAGGTCGACGCCGAGCGCCCGCGCGCCGTCCTCGCCCAGGCTGAGCGCGTCGAGCGCGCGGCCGTCCCACAGCAGCAGCGCGAGCCCGGCGGCGATGCACGGCGCGGCGATGGCGACATGGGTGAAGCTCCGGTCCTCGAGGCTGCCCATCAGCCAGGTGGCGATCTCGGCGAGGGCAAAGGGGTTGGGCGCGAGGTTGAGCGCCAGGGCCACGCCGGCGCCGGCGAGCGCGCTGACGGCGACACCGGCGAGGATCAGCCCGAGCGGCGACTCGCCCGCCAGCCACAGCAGCGGCACCAGCGCCGCCAGCGCGCCGCCGATCGCCAGCGCCGGCAGCGCCAGCGGCACGGCGGCGGCAAGGCCGAAATAGAGCGCGACGACCGCGCCCAGCGCCGCCGCCGGGCTCGCCCCGAGCACGCCCGGCTCGGCGAGCGGGTTCCTGAGATAGCCCTGCAGCGCCGCTCCCGCCGCACCGAGCATGGCGCCGACGGCCAGCCCGAGCAGCGCCCGCGGCAGGCGGAGGTCGAGGACGATGATCCGGGCCGTGGCGTCGCCCCCGCCGGCGAGCACCGCCAGCACCCGCGCCGCGCCCAGGTGGGCGGGTCCGAGCGTCAGCGACGCGGCGGCGAGCAGCACGGCCGCGGCGGCGAGGAACAGGAGCAGGAGCGGACGCGGCACCGCCGCTGCCTAGCGCATCCGCCCGCCCCCGTCTCGCCCGCGCCTTTCGCTGCGCCGGCGACGGGCAGCCGTGCTATGGGCGCCCCAGGGGGGGAGCCGCCATGAAGCCGAGCGACGTTCTAGCCAGCCTCGCCGCCCGCGCCGCGGCCGTCACGGCGGTCAAGGCCGGTCCGCCACCGCCGCCGATCGGCCCGAGCGACCGCGCGACGCTGCTCCACGGCATTTCCGCGAGCTATTTCCGCCTCCGCGTCGGACTGGCGATCGTCGCGCTGGCGCTGCCGGTCGTCCTGGTGATCGGCACCCGCTGGACGCTGCTCGGCTCGATCAGCGCCTATTACCATTATTCGCCCGCCTGTGCGCACGGCCCCTGCCCGCCCGGCGGCGGTTCGATGCGCGACGTCTTCGTCGGCGCGCTGTGGACGATCGGGTCGTTCCTGTTCTTCTACCGCGGCTATTCGGCGGCCGAGGACCGCGCGCTCAACCTCGCCGGCCTCGCCGCCGTGGCGATCTCGCTCAGCCCGATGGACTGGCCCGAGGGGGCGCCCGCGACGCTGCACGGCCAGATCCACGCGGCGAGCGCGGTGCTGTTCTTCCTCTGCATCGCCTATGTCGCGATCTTCCGCGCGCGCGACACCTCCGACCTTCTCGCCGAGCCGTCGCGCGGGCGCTTCCTCGCGACGTACCGCCTGCTCGGTATCCTGATGGTCGTGCTGCCGCTCGCGTCGGTGGCGCTGCACCTGCTCCTCCCCGAGCCGCACAGCCGCGTGGTCCTGGCGATCGAGGTCTCCGGCATCGCCGTCTTCGCCGCCTTCTGGCTGGTCAAGAGCCACGAAATCACGGTCATCGAACGCGCCGCATGATCCCCGCGCATGTCGTCAGCCTCAACCTGTGCGCCGACCAGCTGCTGCTGGCGCTGGCCGACCGGCGGCAGATCGCCGGCGTCACCGTCTATGCCGCCGACCCCGGCATGTCGGCGGCGGCGGGCGCGGCGAGGGGCGTGCCGACGACGCGCGGCACCGCCGAGGAGCTGCTCGCGCTCCACCCCGACCTTGTCCTCGCCGCGCCGTACCAGGTCGCGGCCGAGCGCGCGCGGCTGCCCGGTGCGCGGGTCGTCGCCGTGCCGGAGGCGAACGACGCGCCGGCGATCGCGGCCAATATCCGCACCGTCGCGGCCGCCGTCGGGCACCCCGAGCGCGCGGCGCCGCTCGTCGCCGCGCTCGCCGCGACGCTGCCTGCAACCCCCGCGGGCCGCGGGCCGGTCATCGCCCAGTACCAGCGCGGCGGCTATCTGAGCGGCAGCGGCACGCTGGTCGACGACCTGATCCGCCGCGCCGGCGGGCGCAACCTCGCGACCGTGCTCCACCGCCCGCCGCTGTCGCGTCTCAGCCTCGAGGAGATCATCGCCGCCCGGCCCGACTATCTGCTGGTCGAGCAGCGCACCGGCACCGGCGGCGACCGCGGCGCGGCGCTGCTCGACCACCCGGCCCTCGCCCGTGCGTTTCCACCCGCCCGCCGGCTCGTGATCGGCGGGCAGCTGACCGTGTGCGGCGGCCCGTCCTACCCGCAGGCGGTCGCGGCGCTGAAGGCGCAGCTCAGCCCTTCAGGCGCGCGACTTCCGCCTCCAGCGCCACGATCTTCTGCGCCTGGGCGACGATGATGTCGTGGAGCGCGGCGAGCTTGGCCGCGTCCCCGCTCGGCTCAGGGGGCGGCGGCGGCGGCGCGGGCGGCGTCGGCGTGACGTCGATCGGCCGCTCGCGGAACAGGCCCGACGCCTTGGCCTTCTCGATCAGCGGCGCGGCGCTGGCGAACAGCGCCATCAGCGCCTCGGTGATCGGGGGTTCCTGACGGTCGGCCATGCCATGCTCCTCGCGTGAGTGTATGACATAGGCAATACGCGGACGCGTTCAAGTCACTCGGCGGCGACGAGCACCGGCGTGTCGTCGAGCGGGTGCACGAGGCGGCTCAGCATCTCCCTGGGACACACCTGCCAGAACGCCGCCCGCGCCCGCGGCCAGTCGAGCAGCAGGTCGGTCGCCCAGCGCGATCCGGTCTCGGCGGCGTGCGCCTCGACCAGCGCGCGCAGCACGCCGTCCCAGTGGCGGCTGGCGACGCGCGACAGGACGATCGATTCCGGGTTGATCCGGTCGGGGAAGCGGCCCTCGGCGTCGTGGACGAACGCCATGCCGCCCGTCATCCCGGCGCCGAAATTGTCGCCGGTGGGCCCCAGGATCACCGCGACGCCGCCGGTCATGTATTCGCAGCCGTTGGCGCCGCAGCCCTCGACGACGACCTCGGCCCCGCTGTTCCTGACGGCGAAGCGCTCGCCCGCGCGGCCGGCGGCGAACAGCCGGCCCGCCGTCGCGCCGTAGAGGACGGTGTTGCCGATGATCGTGTTGTCGCGCGCGACGAGGGTCGAACTGACCATCGGCCGGACGACGATCGTCGCCCCCGACAGGCCCTTGCCGACATAGTCGTTGGCCTCGCCGAACACCTCGAGCTTCAGCCCCTGGACGGCGAACGCGCCGAGGCTCTGCCCGGCCGACCCGCGCAGGCGGACGTGGAGGTGGGCCGGCGGCAGGCCGGTCATGCCGAACTTGCGCACGATCGCCGACGACACGCGCGTGCCGACCGCGCGGTGGGTGTTCCGCACCGTGTAGGTCAGCTGCATCTTCTCGCCGCGCTCGAACAGCGCCGCGCCGTCGCGCAGCATGTCGACGTCGAGGCTGTCGGGCACCTCGTTGCGGTGGTTGGCGATGCCGAAGCGGCGCGATTCGTCGGGGGCGTCGACCTTGACCAGGATCGGGTTCAGATCGAGGTCATCGAGATGCTCGGCGCCGCGGCTGACCTGGCGCAGCAGCTCGGTCCGGCCGATGACCTCGTCGAGGCTTCGCGCGCCCAGCCGGGCGAGGATGTCGCGGACCTCCTCGGCGATGAAGCTCATCAGGTTGATGACCTTCTCCGGCGTGCCCGCGAACTTCGCCCGCAGCGCCTCGTCCTGGGTGCAGATGCCGACCGGGCAGGTGTTCGAATGGCACTGGCGGACCATGATGCAGCCCATCGCCACCAGCCCCAGCGTGCCGATGCCATATTCCTCCGCGCCGAGGATGGCGGCGATGACGATGTCGCGCCCGGTCTTCAGCCCGCCGTCGGTGCGGAGCTTGACGCGGTGCCGCAGCCCGTTGAGCGTCAGGACCTGGTTGACCTCCGACAGGCCCATCTCCCACGGCGTGCCGGCGTACTTGATCGACGACTGCGGGCTGGCGGCGGTGCCGCCGACGTGGCCGGAGACGAGGATGACGTCGGCGTGCGCCTTGGCGACGCCCGCCGCCACCGTGCCGATGCCCGCCGAGCTGACCAGCTTGACGCAGACCCGCGCGTCGGGGTTGATCTGCTTCAGGTCGTAGATCAGCTGCGCCAGGTCCTCGATCGAATAGATGTCGTGGTGCGGCGGCGGGCTGATGAGGGTCACGCCCGGCGTCGAGTGGCGCAGGCGGGCGATGAGGTCGGTGACCTTGAAGCCGGGCAGCTGGCCGCCCTCGCCGGGCTTGGCCCCTTGCGCGACCTTGATCTCGATCTCGCTGCAGGCGTTCAGATACTCGGCCGTGACCCCGAAGCGGCCGCTGGCGATCTGCTTGACCGCCGAGTTGGCGTTGTCGCCGTTCGCCTGGGGCACGAAGCGGGCGCGGTCCTCGCCGCCCTCGCCGCTGACCGCCTTGGCGCCGATGCGGTTCATCGCCACCGCCAGCGTCGCGTGCGCCTCCGGCCCCAGCGCGCCGAGGCTCATGCCGGGCGAGACGAAGCGGCGGCGGATCTCGGTGATCGACTCGACCGCGTCGAGCCGGACCGGCGTCTTCGCCCAGTTGAACTCGAGCAGGTCGCGCAGGTAGATCGGCGGCAGCTCGGCGACGCCGCGGCTGAAGCGCAGATAGTCGGAATAGCTGTCGTTGGTCACCGCCGTCTGCAGCAGGTGGATGAGGTTCGCCTGGTAGGCATGGTCCTCCGCCCCGGCGCGGTAGCGGTAGAGGCCGCCGACGGGCAGCGCGACGACGTCCTCGTCCCACGCCGCCTCGTGGCGCAGCTGCGCGTTCAGGTGGATCGAGGCGAACCCCTCGCCGCTGATCTTGGCCGGCATACCGGGGAAGAACTCGTTGACCAGCGCGCGCGACAGCCCCACCGCCTCGAAGTTGTAGCCGCCGCGGTACGAGCTGATGACGGCGATGCCCATCTTGCCCATGATCTTGAGCAGGCCGTCGTCGACCGCCTTCTTGTAGCGCGCGACGCACTCGTCGAGGCTGCGCTGGCCGAACAGGCCGCGGGCGTGGCGGTCGCGCGATCGCCTCCTGCGCCAGATAGGCGTTGACCGTCGTGGCCCCGACCCCGATCAGCACGGCGAAATAATGCGGGTCGAGGCACTCGGCCGAGCGCACGTTGATGCTCGAGAACGAGCGCAGCCCCTTGGCGACGAGGTGCGTGTGCACGCCCGCGGCGGCCAGGATCATGGTGATGCCGGCGCGGCGCGCGTCCTGGTTCTCGTCGGTCAGGAACAGCTGGCTCTTGCCCGAGCGCACGGCGGTCTCGGCCTCCTCGCGGACGCGCGCGATCGCCGCCCGCAGCGCCTCGGGCCCGCCGGCGATGTCGAACGTGCAGTCGATCGTCACCGCGGCGCGGGCGTAATGCGCCCTCAGCACGTCCCAGTCGCGGTTGGTCAGGACCGGCGAGTCGAGGACCATCACCCCTTCCTGCCGCGCGTCGTGGTCGAGGATGTTGCCGAAGTTGGCGAAGCGCGTCTTCAGGCTCATCACCCGCGTCTCGCGCAGCGAGTCGATCGGCGGGTTCGTCACCTGACTGAAGTTCTGGCGGAAGAAGTGGCTGATCGAGCGCGGCCGCGACGAGATGACGGCCAAGCGGCGTGTCGTCGCCCATGCTGCCGACCGCCTCCTTGGCGTCCTCGACCATCGGCGCGAGGAGCAGCTCCATGTCCTCCGCCGTCAGCCCGGCGGCGACCTGGCGGCGGCGCAGCTCGCTCCGGTCGTAGGCGGCGGCCGGCTGCGGCGCGTCGTGGCCCGGCAGCGCGGCGAAGGTGCGGAAATGCTCGACCCACTCGCCATAGGGCTGGGCGGCGGCGATGCGGTCCTTGACCTCGCCGTCGCGGTACAGGCGCGCGCCCTCGCCGCCGTCGCCGTCGAGATCGACCGCGATCATCTGGCCGGGGCCGAGCGCGCCCTTGGCGGTGATCGTCGTCTCGGGCACGACCACCATGCCCGCCTCCGAGCCGGTGATGAGGAGGCCGTCGGTCGTCGTCAGCCAGCGCATCGGGCGCAGCGCCGAGCGGTCGACCCCGGCCAGCACCCAGCGCCCGTCGGTCATCGCCAGCGCCGCCGGCCCGTCCCACGCCTCCATGATGCTGGCGAAGAAGGCGTACATCGCGCGGTGCTTCTCGGGCATGACATGGACCCGCGACCACGCTTCGGGGATCAGCATCAGCTTGGCGGTCGGCGCGTCCCGCCCGGAGCGGACGAACGCCTCGAACACCGCGTCCAGTGCCGCGGTGTCGGAAGCGCCCGCCGGGATCAGCGGCTTGATGTCGGCCGAATGCTCGCCGAACGCCGCCGCCGCCATGCGGATCTCGTGGCTCTTCATCCAGTTCTTGTTGCCGCGGACGGTGTTGATCTCGCCGTTGTGCGCGAGGCAGCGGAACGGCTGGGCCAGCCACCACTGCGGGAAGGTGTTGGTGCTGTAGCGCTGGTGATAGATGGCGAAGCGCGACTTGAAGCGCTCGTCGGTCAGGTCGGGATAGAAGACCGACAGCTCCTCGGCGAGGAACAGCCCCTTGTAGATGATCGACCGCGCCGACAGCGAGCAGATGTAGAAGCCCTGGATCTGCGCCGCGACGACCGCCTTCTCGATCCGCCGCCGGATCAGGTAGAGGTCCTTCTCGAACGCGTCGACGTCGGCGCCGCCCGCCTCGCCCGGCATGTCGTCACCGGCTGCCGCCGGCAGCGGGCCGGCGATCATGATCTGCTCGATCTCGGGGCGCGAGGCGGCCGCCTTGGTGCCGATGACGCTGGTGTCGACCGGCACCTGCCGCCAGCCGTAGATGGTGTAGCCGAAGCCGATGATCTCCGCCTCGACGATCGTCCGGCACGTCTCCTGCGCGGCGAGGTCCGCGCGCGGCAGGAAGATCATGCCGACGGCCAGCCGGTTCGCCTTGGGCGCGTGACCGGCGCGGGCGATATGTTCGTCGAAGAAATCGCGCGGCAGCTCGACGTGGATGCCCGCGCCGTCGCCCGTCTTGCCGTCGGCGTCGACCGCGCCGCGGTGCCACACCGCCTTCAGCGCGTCGATGGCGGCGGTGACGACGCGGCGGCTCGGCACGCCGTCGGTCGCCGCGATCAGGCCGACGCCGCAGGCATCGGACTCGAGGTCGGGGCGGTACATGCCGTGCTCGGCGACCCGGGCGCGCTCGGCGGCGGAGACGGTCATGCCGCGACCCTCTCGCCCGCCGCCGTCGCCGCGAGATAGCGCGTGCATCGCCTTCGCCACGTCGCGGCCGTCGCGGATCGCCCACACCACCAGGCTCGCGCCGCGGACGATGTCGCCGGCGGCGAACACGCCGGGCAGGTTGGTCATCATCGTCTTGTGGTCGCAGCGCAGCGTCCCCCAGCGGGTCACGGCGAGGTCGGGCGCGCCGAACAGCCGCGGCAGCTCCTCGGGATCGAAGCCGAGCGCCTTGATCACGAGGTCGGCCGCCAGCCGCTCGGGGGCGGCCGGATCGGGCTCGGGCGCGCGGCGGCCGCTGGCGTCGGCCGGGCCGAGGCGCATCCGCTGGACGCGCACGGCGGTCACCGGATCGCCCTCGAACGCGGCCGGGTGCGGCGAGCCAGACGAACTCGACGCCTTCCTCCTCGGCATAGGCGACCTCGCGCCGGCTGCCCGGCATGTTGGCGCGGTCGCGGCGATACAGGCACTTCACCGACCGCGCGCCCTGGCGGACGGCGGTGCGGACGCAGTCCATCGCCGTGTCGCCGCCGCCGACGACGACGACGTCGCGGCCCGCCGCGTCGAGACCCGCGACCGTCTCGCCGAAGCCGCGGCGGTTCGAGGCGAACAGATAGTCGAGCGCGGGCACGACGCCCGCCGCCTCCGCGCCGGCCACGGCGACGTTGCGTGCGGCATAGACGCCGGTCGCGATCAGCAGCGCATCGTGGCGCGCGCGCAGGTCGTCGAGGCTGGCGTCGCGGCCGACCTCGAAGCCCGAATGGAACACGATGCCCGCCGCCGCCAGGCGCGCCACGCGGCGGCCGACGATGTCCTTTTCCAGCTTGAAGCCGGGGATGCCGTAGGTCAGCAGTCCGCCCGCCCGGTCGTGGCGGTCATAGACGTGAACCGCATAGCCGCGGGACCGCAGCATCTCGGCCGCGGTCAGCCCCGCCGGCCCCGCGCCGACGATGCCGACCGACTGGCCCCGCTCGGCGGCGACGCGCACCGGGCGCACCCAGCCCATGTCCCAGGCGTGGTCGTTGATGAACTTCTCGATGCTGCCGATAGTGACGCTGCCGAAGCCGGGTTCGATGACGCAATTGCCCTCGCACAGCCGGTCCTGCGGGCAGATGCGGCCGCAGATCTCGGGCATCGAGCTCGTCGCCGCGCTCGCCTCATAGGCCTCCTCGAGCCTGCCCTCGGCGGTCAGGCGCAGCCAGTCGGGGATGTTGTTGTGGAGCGGGCAATGCACCTGGCAGAAGGGTACGCCGCACTGCGAGCAGCGCGACGCCTGCTCCTCCGCCCGCGCCGTGACGAACGGGCGGGCGATCTCGAGGAAATCCTGCGCGCGCTGCTCGGCCGCCCGCTTGACCGGCGGGGTCTGCGGTACGGCCGGAAAGCGCAACATCGTCGTCGCCGTCATCGGGAGACCTCCTGCCCGCCCGGATATTGCCTCGTGCACCGGGTTGTCGAGCAATAAATCGACGATACGTCCGTATTGCTGACCTTATCTGCCGCAGCGGGAGCGCGAGTGTGCCGGCCGCCTATGATCGCTCGACCAAAAGGGACCGTTTTGCAACCTCTTGCACGTGACCCCGATTACATGGTTCCGAAGCATCTGTCGCGGATAGGCCACACGCCGGCGCAGAGAGCCGCCCGGCAGCACCGACCAATGCAGCCACTTCTCGCCTTCGGCTTTCTCGACCCACGGGATTCGGCGGTGCCGGCGCGTAGGGCGTCGAGACGAGTGCAACGAGTGATCTGCGTATGGTGGCGTCTTCGGTTCACACCAGCTCGGCCGTCGACGCGCTGCGCCTGGAGGCGTGGCGGCGCGAGCTGGCGGGCGACCGCCATGGCGCGGCCGCCGCCCTGACGGCTGCGACGGCGATCGCGCCGGGCGATCCTGCCCTGCTGACGGCGACGGCGGACGCGCACCGCTTCACCGGCGATCTCGACCAGGCCATCGACCTGTTCGACCGCGCGATCGCGCTCGATCCCGCGCTGGTCGCCGCCTATTATGGCCGGGCGCTGGCGCACGATGCGGTCGGCGCGACCGAGGCCGCCCGCGATGATTTCGCGCAGGCCACTGCCCTCGCCCCGAAACAGGCCCCGGCCTGGGCGGGGCTGGCGGCGGCGGCGGCGCGGCTGGGCGACGTCGACACGGCACGCGCGGCGGCGCGGACGGCGCTGAAGCTCGCCCCCGGCGACGCGGCGGTCGCCGTCACGCTGGCCCGCTGCGATCTCGCCCGCGGCCGCCCGGCGATGGCGGTCGAGCGGCTGGAGGCGCTCCTGACGCGGCGCGGTGGGGCGCTCGACGACGCCGTGGTCGCGCTCGGCGTGCTCGGCGACGCGCTCGATCGGCTCGGCCGCTACGACGAGGCCTTCGCCGCTTATGCCAGCGCCAAGGCGCGGATCGCCGCACGTCTCGGCCACCCGGCGCCTGCGCCCCTGCCGGCCGAGACGATCGCCGCGGCCGTCGCCGCCGCGCCGCCGCCGGCGCGTCCGGTCGTGGCCCCGGTCGCCGGCGAGGCCGCAACCCACGTCTTCCTGCTCGGCTACCCGCGCTCGGGCACCACGCTCGTCGAGCAGGTGCTGGCGACGCTGCCCGGCACGGCGACGCTCGAGGAGGCGCCGACGCTGGCGGCGAGCGCGCCGCACCTTGCCGACCCGGTGCGGCTGGCGGCGCTCGACGACGGCACTGTCGCCGCGCTGCGCGCCGACTACTGGGCGCGGGTGGCTGCGGCCGGGGCGGGGGGTGCCGCGACCTTCGTCGACATGGACCCGTTCAAGAGCCTCGCCTTGCCGCTCATCGCGCGGCTGTTCCCCGCGGCCAAGGTCGTCCATGTCCGCCGCGACCCGCGCGACGTGGTGTGGAGCTGTTTCCGCCGCAATTTCATCGCCGGCCCGACGACCCCCGAACTCACCAGCCTGCCGCGGGCCGCGCGCCATTATGCGGCGACGATGCGGCTGATCGACGTCTGCACCGCCCGCCTGCCGCTGTCGCTCCACGTCCTATCGTACGAGGCGCTCGTCACCGACTTCGACGCGACGACCCGGGCGCTGTGTGCCTTCCTCGGCCAGCCGTGGACCCCCGCCCTGCGCGACTTCCCGGCGACGGCCAGGACCCGTCGGGTGCGGACGGCAAGTGCGATGCAGGTCCGTCAGCCGCTGTTCGACGGCCGCGGCCAGTGGCGGCGCTACGCCGCGCATCTCGCTCCCGTGCAGGACGTGCTCGCGCCCTGGGTCGAACCGTCGCACTAGGGCGCCGCCGGCTCGCCGCGGACGTTGGCCGGTTCCGCTGGAGCCGTCATGCCGCATTTCCTGATCTTCGAGAGCGAAACCGCACCCGAGCGCGATCGGCGCCGCGCGAGCGTCGGCAAGAGCGCCGGCGAGAGCTATGCCGCGACGCTCACCCAGCTGCACCCGGGCAGCGAGACGACGCTCGTCGCGCCGGCCGACGCCGAGGCTCCGGTGTTCGCGCCCGGCGACGTGCGCGGCTTCGACGCCGTCTTCGTCACCGGCTCGCCGCTCCACGTCTACGACGACACGCCGGAGGTCGCCCGGCAGCTGGCGGCGATGCGGACGGTGTTCGCCAGCGGCACGCCGGCCTTCGGCAGCTGTGCCGGGCTGCAGCTCGCCGTGGCGGCGGCGGGCGGCACGGTGCGGCCGATGGCCCGGCGCATGGAGGCCGGCGTCGCCCGGCGCATCACCGCGACGGCGGCCGGGCGCGATCACCCGCTGCTCGCCGGCCGGCCGCCGGCGTGGGACGCGGCCGCGATCCATACCGACGAGGTCGCCGCACTGCCGCCCGGCGGCGTGCTGCTCGCCGCGAACGCCGCGACGACGGTGCAGGCGGCCGAGATCCGCCACGACCGCGGTGTCTTCTGGGGCGTGCAGTACCATCCGGAGCTGGCGCCCGGCGAGATCGCCGCCGCCCTGCGCCGCGGTGCCGACGGGTTGATCGACGCTGGGCTCGCCGAGTCGGGCGAGGACGTCGAGGCGCAGGCGGCGCTGCTCGACCGGCTGCACGACGAACCGGAACGGCGCAGCCTGCGCTGGCGGCTGGGCATCGACGACAGCTTCGCCGACGAGGCGCAGCGACGGACCGAACTGACAAATTTCCTCGCCCACCTCCCCAGGCTCAGGTTAGATTGAGCCCGGGAGGAGACCGTCATGGACAACAGGGCAGGAAAGGCACTTCACGACACGCTGGGCTTCGTCGGCCTGCGCGCGCAGGCGACCGCGGTCGGGCTGCTGGCCGTCACCGCGGAACTGATCCGCGCCGGCGTTCTCGACGAGGCCGCCGTCGAGCGGATCAAGGCGGCGATCTTCGCCGACCTCGCGCTCGGCCGCCCGTCGTCACGCGAGAAGCGCGACTATGAGGCGATGCTGAAGAAGCGGCTCGACAGCCTGTTCCACGTCGACGTCTGCGCCCATTGCGAGCCGAAGGCGGACGCACCCGCCGCCGCGACGCAGCACTAGCGCGTCACCGCCACCAGCGCGGCCGCGCGCGCCTCGAGCGTCCGCCGCAGCGCCGCAATTCCCTCGCCGATCGCCGGCAGCTCGGCGAGCAGGGCCGCGCCGTCGCGATCCTCGACGGCGGCGCGGAGCAGCGCGGCCTGGCCGACGAGGACGCGGTCGTGGTCGCGCAGATACGTCAGCGTTTCCGCCTCGTCGCGGAAGCGGTCGGTCATCCGGTCGGCGGCGGGCACCGGCACCGACTGGACCCTTCCGATCAGGGCGCCGATGTCCCTCGCCAGCCGCTCGAGCGCCTGCGCGCCCGTGACCACCGCCGGATCGGGGAAGGGTTGCGCCCGGCTCGGCGGTGGGATCCGTTCCCGGCGGTACGCCGTCTCGGCGGCGGTCACATCGGCCTGCGCGAAGCCGAGCAGCTGCCCGACCTGGGCCCGGACCAGCTGATCGTCGGCCCGCAACCGGTTCGCCTGACCGTAGAAGTCATAGCCCCAGCCCTGGAAAAGGTTGGTCGCCAGCCGCGTCAGCAGGCCGGGATCGTCGTAACCGGCCGCCCGGCGGGGCGCGTGGCTGCCGCTCACGTGTTGTCGGGCCGCCAGCGCGCCGCCGGCGGCTGGTACGCGGTCGACGCGGGCACCGACGGGACCGCCGTCGGCGAGGCCGGGGCGCCGGCGGCGAGCGACAGGCCGGGCCACTGGCTGCCGACGAAGAACGGCTCGCCGACGGCCGCGTTCGGCGCCGAGACGAGCCCCTTCTCGGCCATCCGCAGCGCGAGGTAATAGCGCACCGCCTCGATCGGGGTCAGGCCGATCGCCTGCAGGCTGATCAGCTCGCGCATCCGCTCGTCCTTGGGGACGATCAGGACCTTCAGGTCGTTGAGCATGATGCCGTAGCCGGCGAGGAACTCGGTCAGGTGCACCTTCACCGATTCGCGGATGTCGGTGATGTGCTCGTTGATCTGCTCCATCTTCGTCACCTGGACGATCTGGTTGATGGCCTGCTCGATCGCCGGACCGGCATAGTCGCTGATCTCCTGCGTATCGATCGCGGTGCCGGCGAACGGCATGTGCGTGATCAGGTCGAGCGCCGCGGCCTTGGTGTCGACGTGGATGTAATAGTCGACCTGGTACGCCATCTCGGCCATCTCGGCGCTGGTCGCGACGCCGGAGCTGCGCACCAGCAGCTTCGAGCGGTTGATGTAGATGACCTCGTAGACCCACGGGCTCGCGCCGCCGAAGAAGCCCTGGACGATCGAGCCGACGATCGGCTTGTCGGGCGTCGTCAGCGAATACTGCCCGGTTTCGTAGACGTTCAGGACCGCGCCGCGCGACTTGAGCACGCAGAAGTGGTTGCTCTCGACCGTCAGCAGCGAGCCCGAGACGATCGATTCGTCGATGATCTTCAGCGCCAGCGTCCGCGTGCCGAGCGCGTCGGTGCCGTCGCGCAGGAGCGAGGTGATCACCTGCCGTGTCAGTGCCATGGCGCTCTCCCCGCGTGCTGCTCGGCCGCCTCTGTAGCGCGCCGATCAGCCGAGCGCGAGCCGGGCGGCGAGCGCGGCGGCGAGGGCCGGCGGCATGACCAGCACGCCGACCTTGAGGAAACGCCAGAACGAGACCTCGACCCCTTCGCGGCGCAGCGCGATCAGCCACAGGATCGTGGCGAGGCTGCCGGTGACCGACAGGTTCGGGCCGAGATCGACGCCGATCAGCAGCGCGTCGACGACGATCTTCGGCGGGTGCCCCGACGCGACGGCCATCGACGCGAGCAGGCCGGCCGGCAGGTTGTTGATCAGGTTGGAGCCGAAACGCGATAGCAGTGCCGGCGAGCGCGGCGGTGCCGGCGACCGACCACGCCGCGCCGCCGCGGAGCAGGTCCGCCAGCGCCGCGCCGACCCCCGTCCGGTCGACCGCCGCGACGAGGACGAACAGTCCGGCGACAAGCGGCAGCACGCTCCACGAAATATCGCGGAGGAGAGGCCACGGGGCGGTCCGCTCGCGCGCCAGCACCGCGGCGGCCGTCGCCGCGCCCGTCGCCAGCGTCGGCAGGCCGAGCGGGATGCCGCGCGCCGAGACCACGGTCAGCACGACGGCGGTGACGACGATGCCCGCGAGCGCGGTCCGGCCGCTGGCCGACAGCGGCGCCGGCTCGACGTCGGCGGCGCACCGCGTCCCGAGCCGCGCGCCCTCCACCCCGCGCAGGACGACGAACGTCACCGCGACAGCGGCGAGCGACGGCAGAGCGAAGCGGCCGAACCAGTCGCCGAGCGCCGGCAGCTGCGGCGCCGTAGAGCACGAGGTTCGCGGGGTTGGCGATCGGCAGGACGAACGAGGCGGCGTTGGCGACCAGCGCGCAGACGAACAGCAGCGGCAGCGGCTCGGCCTCGGCGCGCTTGGCGGCGGCGAAGACAGCGGGGGTCAGGACGACGGCCGTGGCGTCGTTCGACAGGAAGGTCGTGACGACGACGCCCGCGGCATAGACGAGCGCGAACAGCCGCGCCGGCCGCCCCGCGGCGGCCCGGACCGCCGCCGCCGCGACCCAGTCGAACACGCCGGCGCGCCGCGCGGTTTCGGACAGCAGCATCATGCCGCCCAGGAAGGCATAGACGTCGCCCCCCTTGCCGATCGCGCGCAGGGCATCCGTCACCGGGAGCAGGCCGAGCAGGACGACGAGTGCCGCCCCCGCGACCGCCCACACCGCCTCCGGCCAGCCGAACGGGCGGGCGACCACGCCCGCGGTGGCGAGAGCGGCGATCGCTCCGATGATCACGCCGGGGTTCACGTCCGACCCTTGTGCCTCTTGCGCATCGGACGGCGCTTCCTCCTGCGTCGCGGCGGGCGCGGCAACTGCGCGCCGCCGGCCCATCGCCTGTTGTCTCGCTCGCCGGCGGCCTTAAAGCAGGGCGACGGGAGTGAACACCGCATGGACTTCGATTTCGGCCTCGGCGAGACGGCGGACGCGATCCGCGAGACCACCCGCCGCTTCGCCGCCGACCGCATCGCGCCGATCGCCGCGCAGGTCGACGCCGACAACGCCTTCCCGCGCGAGCTGTGGCCCGAGATGGGCGCGCTCGGCCTGCACGGCATCACCGTCGAGGAGGACTATGGCGGGCTCGGCCTCGGCTATCTCGAGCACGTCGTCGCGATGGAGGAGGTGTCGCGCGCGTCCGCGTCGGTGGGCCTCAGCTACGGCGCGCACTCGAACCTGTGCATCAACCAGATCCGCCGCTGGGGCAGCGAGGAGCAGAAGCGCAAGTACCTGCCGCCGCTGATCGCGGGCGAGCACGTCGGCAGCCTCGCCATGTCGGAAGCCGGCTCGGGCTCGGACGTCGTGTCGATGCGGCTGCGGGCGCGGCCGGTGGCTGACGGCTATGTGCTCGACGGCACCAAGTTCTGGATCACCAACGCGCCGTCGGCCGACACGCTCGTCGTCTATGCCAAGACCGGCGAAGGCTCGGGCGGCATCACCGCCTTCCTGATCGAGCGCGGCATGGCCGGGTTCAGCGTTTCGAAGAAGCTCGACAAGATGGGGATGCGCGGCTCCGACACCGCGGAGCTTGTCTTCCAGGACTGCCACGTGCCCGCGGAGAACGTGATGGGGCCGCTCAATGGCGGCGTCGGCGTGCTGATGAGTGGACTCGACTATGAGCGCGCGGTGCTGGCGGCGGGGCCGCTTGGCATCATGCAGGCCTGCCTCGACGTCGTCCTGCCCTACGTCCGCGAGCGCAAGCAGTTCGGCAAGAGCATCGGCCAGTTCCAGCTGATCCAGGCCAAGGTCGCCGACATGTACGTCGCGCTCAACTCGGCGCGGGCGTATGTCTATGCGGTGGCGAAGAGCTGCGACGCGGGCCGGACGACGCGCTTCGACGCCGCCGGCGCGATCCTGCTCGCGAGCGAGAACGCGGTGAAGACGGCGCTCGAGGCGATCCAGGCGCTGGGCGGCGCGGGCTACACGAAGGAGTGGCCGGTCGAGCGCTTCCTGCGCGACGCCAAGCTGTACGATATCGGCGCGGGGACCAACGAAATCCGCCGCTTCCTGATCGGGCGCGAGCTGATCGGCGGATGACGACGCTCGGCACGCTGGTCGATCCCGCGAGCGACGCCTTCGCCGCCAACGCCGAGCATAACCGCGCGCTGGCCGCGGAACTGCGGGCGAGGACAGCGACCGCGGCGCTCGGCGGGTCGGCGGCGCACCGCGAGCGCCACGTCGCCCGCGGCAAGCTGCTGCCGCGCGACCGCGTCCACTTCCTGCTCGACCCCGGCTCGCCCTTCCTCGAGGTCGGCGCGCTGGCGGCGAACGGCATGTACGGCACGCCGGCCGACCCCGAGGGCGCGCCGGGCGCGGGCGTCGTCGCCGGCGTCGGCCGCGTGTCGGGGCGCGAGTGCATGATCGTCGCCAACGACCCCACGGTGAAGGGCGGCGCCTATTTCCCGATGACGGTCAAGAAGCACCTGCGCGCGCAGGAGATCGCGCTGCAGAACCGCCTGCCGTGCCTGTACCTGGTCGACAGCGGCGGCGCCAACCTGCCGCACCAGGCCGAGGTCTTCCCCGACCGCGACCACTTCGGCCGCATCTTCTACAACCAGGCGCAGATGTCGGCCGCGGGCATCCCCCAGGTCGCCTGCGTCATGGGCAGCTGCACCGCCGGCGGCGCCTATGTGCCCGCGATGTCGGACGAGACGATCATCGTCCGCGGCCAGGGCACGATCTTCCTCGCCGGCCCGCCGCTGGTGAAGGCCGCGACCGGCGAGGTCATCAGCGCCGAGGAGCTGGGCGGCGCCGACACCCACGGCCGCAAGTCGGGCGTTGTCGACCATGTCGCCGACGACGACGTCCACGCCCTCGCCATCGTCCGCCGGATCGCGGCGACGTTCAACGCGCCCAAGCGCGTCGACATCGACGTGGCCGAGCCGGTGCCGCCGAAGTACGCGGCCGAGGACCTCTACGGCCTCATCCCGCTGGACGTGCGCGCGCCCTACGACGTCCACGAGGTCATCGCCCGGCTGGTCGACGCCTCCGAGATGCACGAGTTCAAGCCGCTGTACGGGACGACGCTCGTCTGCGGCTTCGCGCGCATCTGGGGCATCCCCGTCGCCATCCTCGCCAACAACGGCGTCCTGTTCAGCGAGAGCGCGCAGAAGGGGGCGCACTTCATCGAGCTCGCCTGCCAGCGCCGCGTGCCGCTCCTGTTCCTGCAGAACATCAGCGGCTTCATGGTCGGCGGGAAGTACGAGGCCGAGGGCATCGCCAAGCACGGGGCGAAGCTGGTCACCGCGGTGGCGACGGCGCAGGTGCCCAAGATCACGGTGCTGATCGGCGGCAGCTTCGGTGCCGGCAACTACGGCATGTGCGGCCGCGCCTATTCTCCGCGCTTCCTGTTCACCTGGCCGAACAGCCGGATCAGCGTCATGGGCGGCGAACAGGCGGCGAGCGTGCTGGCCACCGTCCACCGCGATGCCGACAAGTGGACGCCGACCGAGGCGGAGGCGTTCAAGGCCCCGATCCGCGCCAGGTACGAGGACGAGGGCAACCCGTACTACGCGACCGCGCGGCTGTGGGACGACGGCGTGATCGATCCTGTGCAGACGAGGGACGTGCTCGGCCTGGCGCTGTCGGCGACGCTGAATGCGCCGGTGGGCGAACGGGCGCAGTTCGGCGTGTTCCGGATGTGATGGGGAGGCTTCTCTTCTGGTTCCTCTCCGGAGCGGGGAGGGGGACCATCGCTCTTCAGCGATGGTGGAGGGGCAGGTGCGCGAGGCTGCGCTCTCCGCTGCTGCCCCTCCACCCCGCGGCTGAAGAAGCCACGCGGTCCCCCTCCTCGTTTTGGGCAGGAATGGGCGTCGCGCCATGCTGAGTGCGCCTAGCGAGACGATGCACCGCGCGCGTACTTTGCGCCGGTCGATGACCTTGCCCGAGGGTTTGCTGTGGGGCGCCCTGCGACAACGCCCGGATGGTTTCAAGTTTCGCCGCCAGCATCCCGCCGGCTTCTACGTCCTCGACTTCTTTTGCGCCGCGGCATCGCTCGCGATCGAGATCGACGGGACGGCACATGACCGAGGCGACCAGCCGGTGTTTGACGCTGCACGCGATGCGCAGCTGACGCTGCACGGGATCGCGACGTTGCGGATACCGGCGCGTCAGGTGCTGACCGATCTCGACGGGGCGATCGCTACCATCCTCGCGGCCGCTCGCGTGCGGCTGCCCCTCCACCATTTGCCGGAAGAGGCAAATGGTCCCCTCCCCGTTCCGGGGAGGAACACCGATGATTGACAGCCTCCTCATCGCCAACCGCGGCGAGATCGCGCGGCGCATCATCCGCACCGCCCGGCGCATGGGCGTGCGGACGATCGCCGTCCACTCCGACGTCGACGCCGCGATGCCGTTCGTCCGCGAGGCCGATACGGCGGTGTGCATCGGCCCGGCTCCGGCGCGGGCATCCTACCTCGACCAGGCGAAGATCCTCGGCGCCGCGCGCGAGACCGGCGCGGCGGCGATCCACCCCGGCTACGGCTTCCTGTCGGAGAACGCCGAGTTCGCGGAAGCCGTGATCGCCGCCGGGCTCGTCTGGGTGGGGGCGCCGCCGGCGGCGATCCGCGCGATGGGACTGAAGGACGCGGCCAAGGCGCGGATGATGGCGGCGGGCGTGCCGGTGACGCCGGGCTATCTCGGCGACGACCAGAGCCCTGAGCGGCTGCGCGCCGAGGCGGATGCGATCGGCTATCCGGTCCTCATCAAGGCCGTCGCCGGCGGCGGCGGCAAGGGCATGCGCCGGGTCGAGGCGTCGGGCGACTTCGCCGAAGCGCTGGCGTCGTGCCGGCGCGAGGCGGCGGCGAGCTTCGGCGACGACCGCGTGCTGATCGAGAAGTACCTGCCGACGCCGCGCCACATCGAGGTGCAGGTCTTCGGCGACACGCACGGCACCGTCGTCCACCTGTTCGAACGCGACTGCTCGCTCCAGCGCCGCCACCAGAAGGTCATCGAGGAGGCCCCCGCCCCCGGCATGGACGCCGCCACCCGCGCGGCGGTGTGCGACGCCGCGGTCAAGGCCGCGCGCGCGGTCGACTACGTCGGCGCGGGCACGATCGAGTTCATCGCCGACGCGAG
>CAWJWB010000001.1:52500-492634 GCA_963846485.1 uncultured Alphaproteobacteria bacterium
CTGAGACGGCTTTTGGAGATTAGCTCACCCTTGCGGGTTTGCAGCCCACTGTCACCGCCATTGTAGCACGTGTGTAGCCCAGCGTGTAAGGGCCATGAGGACTTGACGTCATCCCCACCTTCCTCCGGCTTATCACCGGCGGTTTCCTTAGAGTGCCCAACTAAATGATGGCAACTAAGGACGAGGGTTGCGCTCGTTGCGGGACTTAACCCAACATCTCACGACACGAGCTGACGACAGCCATGCAGCACCTGTGTGCACGTCCCTTGCGGGAAGAAGTCCATCTCTGGAAATCGCCGTGCCATGTCAAACGCTGGTAAGGTTCTGCGCGTTGCTTCGAATTAAACCACATGCTCCACCGCTTGTGCAGGCCCCCGTCAATTCCTTTGAGTTTTAACCTTGCGGCCGTACTCCCCAGGCGGAGAACTTAATGCGTTAGCTGCGCCACCGAAGCTCTAAGAGCCCCGACAGCTAGTTCTCATCGTTTACGGCGTGGACTACCAGGGTATCTAATCCTGTTTGCTCCCCACGCTTTCGTACCTCAGCGTCAAGAATGGTCCAGTCAGCCGCCTTCGCCACTGGTGTTCTTCCGAATATCTACGAATTTCACCTCTACACTCGGAATTCCACTGACCTCTCCCATCTTCAAGCGAGCCAGTCTCAAAGGCAGTTCCGCGATTGAGTCGCGGGATTTCACCTCTGACTTGGCAAGCCGCCTACGTACGCTTTACGCCCAGTAATTCCGAACAACGCTAGCCCCCTCCGTATTACCGCGGCTGCTGGCACGGAGTTAGCCGGGGCTTATTCTCCCGGTACAGTCATTATCTTCCCGGGTAAAAGAGCTTTACAACCCTAAGGCCTTCTTCACTCACGCGGCATTGCTGGATCAGGCTTTCGCCCATTGTCCAATATTCCCCACTGCTGCCTCCCGTAGGAGTCTGGGCCGTGTCTCAGTCCCAGTGTGGCTGATCATCCTCTCAGACCAGCTATGGATCGTCGCCTTGGTAGGCCTTTACCCCACCAACTAGCTAATCCAACGCGGGCTCATCCCTGGGCGATAAATCTTTGGTCCGAAGACATCATACGGTATTAGCTCAAGTTTCCCTGAGTTATTCCGTACCAAGGGGCAGATTCCCACGCGTTACGCACCCGTGCGCCACTAGACCCGAAGGTCTCGTTCGACTTGCATGTGTTAGGCATGCCGCCAGCGTTCGTTCTGAGCCAGGATCAAACTCTCAAGTTCATGTCCGAAACGCAGCCCGGCGAACCGAACAGCGCCCCGTTCAAGGAGCATCCTATCTTGCACAAAACCAATCTGACTATCCGACCCGAAAGTCGGCAGTGCATTGTGGTAAGACATATAGGAGGCGTGTTTTAGCCATGACGCCCGAGCCCTTGTACGCTCGGAGCCATGGGCCGCCGCCCACATGTCCCTTCATTCAACCTACGATGAGAAAGAGCGACACCACTCTGTCCCCCGTTTTATCGGGGTACCGAGCGGCTTGTTTTTCCGAGACCCGGCAGCGAACCCAGTGGCTCGTTCCCGGCGTCGGGGGCGGCTTATGCGCCGTGTCTCAAACCCCGTCAACGTCTTTTTTCGAATGCCCGGCGAACCGAAATCCGAAACCCGGCCTCACCACTGCGACGCGTCCGGTCGTTGTGACCGCATGCATCGCTGCGCTGGTGGAGGTGACTGGCACTGGCCGAAGCCCGCCGCCCGTCGTCCGGTGACGGGCATCTAGGGACCTCGCCGCGGGCTGACAAGCGTTTTCTCGCCCGCACCGCATTTTTCTGCCTAAGCCGCGGAAATATAGTCCTTCAGCGCGCTCGCCTCCTCCTCCGCCTCCTCGATCCGCCGCTTCACCAGGTCGCCGATCGAGACGATGCCGATCAGCTCGCCGCCCGCAACGACCGGCAAGTGGCGAATCCGCCGGTTGGTCATGGTCGCCATCGCGGCGGGAATCGACGATTCGGGGGCGACGGTCACCACCGGTGCCGTCATCACCTGCTCCGCCGAGGCGGCCAGGACGTCGCCGCCGCGCCGATGCAGCTCGGCGACGATGTCGCGTTCGGAGACAATGCCGGCGATCGCGTCGCCGGCCATGACGAGCACCGCGCCGATGCGGTGCTGCTCGAGCAGGGCGACGATGTCGCTGACCAGGGTGGCTGGAGCAACGCTGACGACGGCGCGTCGGCCGCCGAGAATCGATCCGATCGACACTAGGGCCTCCTTCCCAACGATGCAGGTCGCACCCGGGCTTCCCATATCGCGCCTGCAGCCGCGATACTCTGCCGATTCGGGTCGAAAGGAAAGACGATGGACCAGCCGCAATCCGCGCCGCCGGGTGCCTGGCGACGCTTCTGGCGCTTCATGGCGGCCATGGCGCTTCTCGCCGCCGCCGCGATCGCGGCCGCGCTGATGGTGCTGCGCGGCCAGGGCGTGACGTTGACCGTCACCTTCGTCATGGCCTTGGCCGCCGGCGTCGGCTTCTCGGTCCTGCTCGCCGGCGCGCTGATGGGGCTGGTGTTCGCCAGCAGCCGCGGCGGCTACGACGAGGGGTATCGTCCGCCCAACGAAAAAGGCCGCCCCGGAGGGCGGCCCTGAACGACGAAGCGGCGCTTCCTAGAAGTCGATCTGCGCGCGGAAGGCGAAGACGTCGGTGCCATACTCGCGGCCGGCCGGGATCAGGGTGCTGACCGGGATGACCTGACCCGCCAGCGGACCGCCACGGACCTCGGCATGGGCGTATTCGGCGGTGAAGCGGACATAGTCGATCGGCCAGTAGTTGATCGCGCCGAGGTAGCCGATCTGGCGGCCGCCGTTGACGAGCCCGGCGGTGTTGGCGGCCGTGTTGCCGACCTGATCGGTCAGGTTGAGGTAGTCGACACGCCCGACGAGCTGGACGCCGCCCGAGCCGCCCTCGTTGACCGGGTGCAGGATCTTGGTGCGGTCGACCTTGCCGTTCTTGTAGCCGCGCGTCTCGCCGGTGAGCCAGTAACCGGCCTCGACGTAGCCGCTGAAGAAATCGGCGTTCTGAGCGTATTCCGTACCGACGATCGCCTGCGGCGTCTGGACGGTGTCGCCCGGGCGGTAGCCACGCGAGTGGAGGTACTGGCCTTCACCGGCAACGTGGAACGGCCCGTAGATGTACATCGCTTCGAGCCCGACGATCTCGTCGCCGCGGCTGGCGATGTTGCCGGTGCCGATGAAGCGCTGGTCGGTGGTGAAGGTGAACGGCCGGGCGCGATACTGGATGCCGCGCGCGTCGGTCGCGAACTCGCGGTACTGGGCGCTGGCACCGAGGTGGAGCTGCCCGCCGTAGACGATCGGCGACCAGACGGTGCGGACCGCGAACTCGTAGCCCGTGCGGTCGAACAGGCCGTTGTTGTTGGTCGCGGTCGAGGTCGCGACCGTGCCGCCGGTGACGGCGCCGGCCGCGTTCGTCGTCGGCGTGAAGGTCGAGGTCGAGCTGTAGGTCAGCGCCGTGTTGCCGTTGATGCCCTGGTTGAAGGCGCCGAGCTGGATGCGGAAATCGTTCTTCGGCGTCACGAACGTCGCGGCGAGGCCGAGGCGGCGGCCGTTCGAAAAGGCGTCGTTGAACTGCGCGCGCTCGGTGAACGACGTGAACCGGTTGCTCATCATGTTTTCCATGGAGCTGAACGGGTAAAAATACCCGACCGTGAACGTCAGCGGCGTGTGGCGCGGCGCGTACTCGAAGATCACGTCCTCGTAGTCGACGACGCCCTCGGCGAAGTTGAACTGGAAGTTGTAGCTGAAATCGCCCGGCAGCGAGCCCGACGCGCCGAGCAGCAGGCGGCGCGAGCGGCCGTTATAGCCGAGGTTCGGCGTGACGACGCGGTTGCCGGGGTTGTCGACCTGGGCGACGTCGTACTGGATTTCGCCGCTCAGCTTGAACTTGAAGCCGTCGGGACCGGAAGTCTCGGGCGCGCCCTTCCACGAGGTGCTGGCGTTGGCGAGCTTCTTGTTGGCATCGGCCTGCGCCTTGTTGGCGTCGGCGGCGACCTGTGCCAGCGCCTGGATCTGCGCCTGCATCGCCTCGACCTGCGCGCGAAGCGCCTCGACTTCGTCGGTCGAAGCCGCCGCCTGCGCGTGGGCAACGCCGGCCAGGGCCGAAGCGGCGAGCAGCGCCGTCGTCGTCTTGAGGAAGGTCATCGTGTGGGCCCCTGTTGAACTGATGGGGCCGAGCTAGCGGTGGCGCATGACGGTAAAAAGTCGTGGATGTTGCACTTTCGTGACGCACGACGTCTCGCCGGTCGCGTGGCAAAATTGCCACGGCACCGAGGGACAGACCTAGGGGACGCGCCAGCCGCCCCGCCAGCCGGCGCCGTCGCGGCGGAAAGCGACGCGGACGTGCTGCGGACCGGCGAGATCGAGACGGTCGATCTCGTCGACGAATACGGTCAGCACGGCGAAGTTGGCGCGGGCGTCGCCGCCGAGATCGACATCGGCGGTCGGCACGGCACTCCCGGGGGCCGACGTCGTGGCATAGGCGCGGCGCGACGAAACCGGGACGGTGGCCCAGCACGCCTCGACCGCGGCGCCGTCGGTCGCCACCGCAGCCGCGCCGCGCAGGCGAAGCTGCGTCTGCGACACGGGGTCGTAGGCGACGACGGCGACCCGCGCGTCGCCATTCAGCGCGGCGAGCTTGGCGGCCCGGGCGTCGGTGAAGAAGGTGAGCGTCGCGCACGCGACATCGACGGCGCGCAGCACCATTACACGGCCGTCCGGCGGAGGTCCGGTGACGACGACGGGGAGGCGGAGCAGCGACGCCCGGTCGTCGACCGCAGCGGCCAGGCGCTGCCACGCCGCCGCGATCAGGGTCCGGGCGTCAGCCGTCGACGTTGTCGGCAACGACGACCTTGCGCGGGCGACCGCGCGGACGCTTGACCGGCGGCGCCTCGCTGGCGACCGCCGCCGGGGCTACGGCCTCGTCCGCGCCCACAGCAGGCTCGTCGAACGATGCCGCGGGAATCGGAGCCATCGTCGCCGGCCCGGGAATGCCGATCAGGTCGGCCGCGTCACCGGCCGCGCGCGGCGCCGCTTCGCGCCGGGCCCAATCGCGCTCGCCGTTGTAGCGGCGGCTGTCGGCCCGGTCATCGCCTGCCTGCCGTCCGCTGCGCAAGCGATTCTCCTCGCGCGGGGCGCGGCTCTCGCCGCCGTCGCCGCTGCCTTCGCGCGGGGCGGCAGCGCGCTGACGCTCGCCGTCGTCACGGACGGAACGCTCCTCGCGCGGCCGGTCGTCGCCCGTGGCGCGATAGTCCTGCGACCGCTGCTCGCGGCCGCGGTCGTCGCGCGGCGCCCGCTCCTCGCGCTGCCGGTTGCCCTCGTCGCGCGGGCGGTCGTCGCGCGCCCGGTTGCCGTCGTCGCGCACCCGGTTGGCGTCGTCGCGCGGGCGGTCGTCGCGCTGGCGCGGACCGTTCTGCGTATAGCCGTCGCTTCGCGGCCGCTCGCCCTGCGGATAGCCGTCGTTGCCGCGCGCGCCGTTCTGGCGATAGGCCGGCCGCTCGGCGCCGTCGTCGCCGTCATCGTCGTCGTCCCGCTCGCCGGCGGGCGCGTAATTCTGACCGACCCCCGACGCGCCGTAGCCGTCCTCGTCGTCGTCATAGGTCGAGCGCGGCGCCGGCTGCGGGTCGCGGGCGCGGAACTCGCTCAGCACGCGGAAATAATGGTCGGCGTACTGCATGTAGAACTCGGCCTGGACGCGGTCGCCGTTCTGCGTCGCGTCGCGCGCCATCGCCTTGTACTTCTCGAGCAGCTGCGTGGCATTGCCGCGCTGGCGGTTGTCGATGCGGCTGCCGCCGCCGCTGTTGCCGTAGTTGCCCGATGGGCCACCGCCCTGCGGACGCGCTCCTCCGCGTCCGCGGCGGCGACCGTTCTGATTGTTTCTGATCAAGTCTTCTGTCCCCGTGCGAGCACGCATCACCGGATCTGTCGTCCGTGGGCCGGGAGCATCGCCAAAGCCGATGCCTGTATCACGATCCGAGCGGATAGCAGCGGCGGGGGACTTGTCGGGTCAACCTCGCCTACATGCGTGTCTAGCGGCATTCCGGGCCGCGTCAAACCCCTATTTGGTGACGACGAGGCAGCGCGGCAAGCCGGCGAGGTCGCGACGCAGCGCGATCGCGAGCCCCGCCGCGGTGAACAGCGCGCCCGCCGCGTCGGACTGCGTCGCGCCGATCTCGACCGCCGCGACGCCTCCCGCCGCCAGCCTCGCCGCGATGACGGGCGCAATGAGCCGGTAGTCGGCGAGCCCGTCGGCCCCGGCGAACAGCGCGCTCGCCGGCTCCCAGTCGGCGACGTCGCGCGGCAGCGGCTCGCCTGTCGCGATATAGGGCGGGTTGCAGAGGATGAGGTCGAAGCGGCCCTCGCCCGCGTCCCAGCCGCCGTGGACGAACGCCGCCCGCCCGGCGAAACCGAGCCGCCGCGCATTGTCCGCCGCCACCCTCAGCGCCGCTGCCGAAGCGTCGACGCCCACGCCCATCGCCGCCGGCCACTGGCTGAGCGCCGCGAGCAGCAGCGCTCCTGACCCCGTGCCGAGGTCGAGCACGCGCGCCGGCCCGGCCGTGCCGGCGAAATGTGCGACCGCCGCCTCGATCAGCGTCTCGGAGTCGGGGCGCGGGATGAGCACGTCGGGCGTCACCGCGAGGTCGAGCGACCAGAACTCGCGCGAGCCGGTGATGTAGGCGACCGGCTCCCGGGCGGCGCGGCGCTCGACCATCGCCGTGAAGGCGGCCGCGGCCACGGCGTCGACCGGCCGGTCGGGCGCGAGCAGCAACGCCATCCGCTCGACCCCGAGCGCGTGCGCCAGCAGCACCTCGGCGTCGAGCCGGTCGATACGCGAAGCGGCGGTCCGGAGCAGGTCGGCCGCCCCCTCTCCCGCCGGCGGGACCGGCAACTCGCACGCCAGCGTGGCGGGCGAGGGTGTTCCCCCGCGCTTGCCGGAGGACGCGAACCCTACCACCCGGCGCCCGCGCCCCGGACCGGCGCTGCCGCGCCGTCGCTCGCCCTCTCCCGCCGGCGGGAGAGGGGGCTAGCCATCCAGTGCCGCCAGCCGGCTCGCCTCGTCCTCGGCGACCAGCGCGCCGACCAGCTCGTCCATGTCGCCGGCGATGATCTCGGGCAGGCGGTGGAGCGTCAGGTTGATGCGGTGGTCGGTCACGCGCCCCTGCGGGAAGTTGTAGGTGCGGATGCGCTCCGACCGGTCGCCGCTGCCGACCATCGACTTGCGCGCGTCGGCGCGCGCGTCGTGGAGCTTCTGCCGCTCGGCGTCGTACAGGCGGGTGCGGAGGACGCGCAGCGCCTTCGCCTTGTTCTTGTGCTGCGATTTCTCGTCCTGCTGGATGACCACCAGCCCGGTGGGCAGGTGGGTGATCCGCACCGCCGAATCGGTCGTGTTGACCGACTGCCCGCCCGGTCCCGACGAGCGATAGACGTCGATGCGCAGGTCCTTGTCGGCGATCTGGACGTCGACCTCCTCGGCTTCCGGCAGCACAGCGACGGTGGCTGCACTGGTATGGATGCGCCCCTGCGTCTCGGTCGCCGGCACGCGCTGGACGCGGTGGACGCCGCTCTCGAACTTGAGCCGGGCGAAGACCTGCGGGCCGGTGACGCTGGCGATGACCTCCTTGAAGCCGCCCATTTCGCCGGCGGACGCGCTGATCGTCTCGACCCGCCAGCCCTTGGCGTCGGCATAGCGCTGGTACATGCGGAACAGGTCGCCGGCGAACAGCGCCGCCTCGTCTCCGCCGGTGCCGGCGCGGATTTCCAGCATCGCCGGCTTGTCGTCGGCGGCGTCGCGCGGCAGCAGCTTGAGCGCCAGCGCCCGCTCGGCGAGCGGCAGCGCCTCGGCGACCGCGGCCGCCTCGGCCTCGGCCAGCTCACGCATCTCGGGGTCGGCGAGCATCGCCTCGAGCCCCGCCGCCTCCTCGCGCAGCCGCCGCACCTCGGCCGCGGCTTCGACGACGGGCGTCAGCTCGGCATAGTCCTTCGACAGCGCGACGAAGCGGTCCGACGGCAGATCGGGATTGCCCATCTGCGCCGCGAGGTCGGCGTGACGCCGCTCGATCTGGGCGATGCGTTCGGGGGGGATGGAGATCATCAGACGCGGCACGTCGCGATCAGATCGCGCTGCAACTTCCGTGTCAGCGAGACTCGGCGTCAGCTGTAATACGCCTTCCAAGAGCGTCGGCAGATACGCGCTACATCTCTTCCTGCAATATTCTGATCAGTCGAGCTCGAACTGCTTTATGCAAGATCGGCAGCGCACTTCGTCAGAGAGGCAGTGTCGACAAGATCAGGCGCATTGCCGTTCGCGTCTTTCGCACGGCTCAACGCGGCGCTTGCGCGATCCCGCTGCAAAGCAAGGTCGCAGGCGATGCTTGCCGCGTCAAGAGCTAGCGGATCGCAAGCCTCGATATCAAGCGTCGTCATCGGTCCTCGGGATAACCAGCCCGACGTCGACTGCCTCGTCCTCCGGCTCCGCCACCAACATCGCCAACCGCTCGATCCCCCCGGCCCAGCCGACCGCCGGCGTGTGCGGCCCGCCCATCGTCTCGATCAGGCCGTCATAGCGCCCGCCGCCGATCACCGTGCCCTGCGCGCCGAGGTGGTCGGTGACGAACTCGAACGCCGTGTGGCGGTAGTAGTCGAACCCGCGGACCAGCGCCGGCGCGCGCTCGAACGCGACACCCGCCGCCTGCAGGCCCTTCTGCACGCGCCTCGAAGAACGCCCCCGCCTCCACCGACATGAAGGCGTCGATGCCCGGCGCGTCGGCGACCAGCGCGCGGTCGCTCTCGGCCTTGCTGTCGAGGATGCGTAAGGGATTCTTCGCCAGCCGCTCGCGGCTCTCCGCCGACAGGACGTCGGCGTGGGTGGAGAAATGCTCGACCAGCGCCGCCCGCCACGCGCTCCGCGTCGCGGCGTCGCCCAGCGTGTTCAGCTGCAGCGTCACCTTGTCGGCGATACCGAGCTCGCTCAGCAGCTGCGCGCCGAAGGCGATCAGCTCGACGTCGGCCGCCGGTTCGGCCGCGCCGATGATCTCGGCGTCCAATTGGTGGAACTGGCGGTAGCGGCCCTTCTGCGGGCGCTCGTAGCGGAACAGCGGGCCATAGGCGGCGAGCTTCATCGGCGCGAACTGCTGCCAGCCGTTCGAGATGTACGCGCGGCAGATGCCGGCGGTGAACTCGGGCCGCAGCGTCAGCGACTCCCCGCCGCGGTCGTCGAACGAGTACATCTCCTTGGCGACGACGTCGGTCGTCTCGCCGAGCGTGCGGGCGAAGACGCTGGTGAACTCGAACACCGGCACGTCGACACGCTTGAAGCCGTAAAGCCGGCGCACCCGGTTGAACGTGTCGACGACATGGTCGAAACGCGCGATCGCCTCGCCGTAGAGGTCCTGCGTCCCCCGCACCCGCTGCACTTTGTCTGCCATGGCGGCGGCTTACGGCTCTAGCCGAGCGCCTTCAAGCCGACGATGCAGCCGACCAGCCCCGTCAGCAGCGCGAGGCGCGGCCAGTCGGCGGGTTCGTGATAGACCGCGATGCCGAGCAGCGCCGTGCCGCCGGCACCGATACCGGCCCACACCGCATAGGCCGTGCCGAGCGGGATACTCCGCGCCGCGAGCGCGAGACAGCCCATCGACAGGCTGATCGCGACGAGAAAGGCGGCCACGGCGGCGAGATTGCGGAAGTTGTCGACATAGCGCAGCGAGGTGGTGAAGCCCATCTCGCCCAACCCGCCCAGCACGAGGAGCACCCAGGGGTTCACGACGCGGCGAACGCCGCCAGCGCTTCGCCGTCGAGGCGGTGGACGGTCCACTCGCTCATCGCCCGCGCGCCGAGCGAGCGGTAGAAGCGCAGCGCCGGCTCGTTCCAGTCGAGCACCGACCACTCGACCCGCGCGCAGCCGCGTGTCACGGCGATGCGGGCGATACGGCGGAGCAGCGCCTTCCCCAGCCCGGTGCCGCGGGCCTCGGGCGTGACGTAGAGGTCCTCGAGATAGAGCCCGTCGCGCCCGCTCCAGGTCGAGAAGTTGGTGAAATAGAGCGCCATGCCGACGATTTCCCCGTCGATCTCGGCGACCAGCGCCTCGGCCGAGGGCGTCGGGCCGAACAGCGTCGCGGACAGGCTGTCGACCGTCGCCTGCACCGCGTCGGGCTCGCGCTCGTAGGCGGCAAGGTCGCGGATCAGGCGGAGGATGTCGCCGACGTCGGCAGGCGTCGCCTTGCGGACGGGGTCGGTCATACTCCACCGCCCATCATGATCATAACCGGCAAAGCCGCGAACAGCAGTACGAAGGCAAACGTACCGCCGAGATCGTACTTCCTCACTCGCACGGAAAGCACGCACGCCAGGATCGCCAAGCCAGGCATGAGCAGCAACTCAAAGCTGAAAGAATGATCGGCCGCGACCCAGGAGAGCCAGCTCCAAAGGACGATGCTGGCGGCAGAGAACAACCAAAACGCGATCTTCGTTGGAGTCACTCCGCCGCGACCGCCATCGCTCCGTCGGCCGCCAGCTTCGCCGCCTTCGCCGCCTCGATCTCCGCCGCCTTCTTCTCGACCAGCTCGACGATGTGATCGACCATTGCCGGCTCGTCGATGTGGTGGCTGGTAACGCCGCTCAGGAACACCATGTGCTTGCCGTTGCCGCCGCCGGTGATGCCGATGTCGGTCTCGCGCGCCTCGCCGGGGCCGTTGACGACGCAGCCCAGCACGCTGAGCGACAGCTCGGTCGTGACGTGGGCGAGCGCCGCCTCCAGCCGCTCGACCGTCTTGACCACGTCGAACCCCTGCCGCGCGCACGACGGGCAGCTGACGACGCGCACCCCGCGCGCGCGGATGCCGAGCGACTTCAGGATGTGATAGCCGACCTTGACCTCCTCGACGGGGTCGGCGGACAGCGAGACGCGGATGGTGTCGCCGATGCCGCTCCACAGCAGCATGCCCAGCCCGATCGACGACTTGACCGTGCCGCCCTGCAAGCCCCCCGCCTCGGTGATCCCGAGGTGGAGGGGATAGTCGCACGCCTCCGCCAGGCCGTTGTAGGCGGCGACGGCGAGGAACACGTCGGACGCCTTCACCGAAATCTTGAACTCGCGGAAGTCGTTGTCTTCCAGCAGCTTGGCGTGCTCGAGCGCGCTCTCGACCAGCGCCTCCGGGCACGGCTCGCCGTATTTCTCGAGCAGGTGCTTGTCGAGGCTGCCGGCGTTGACGCCGATGCGCATCGAGCAGCCGTTGGCCTTGGCGGCGCGGACGACCTCGCGCACGCGCTCGGGCGAGCCGATGTTGCCCGGATTGATGCGCAGGCAGGCGGCGCCGGCGTCGGCGGCTTCCAATGCGCGCTTGTAGTGGAAATGGATGTCGGCGACGATCGGCACGCCGGCGGCCTTGACGATCGCCGGCATCGCCGCGGTCGAACTCGACGTCGGGGCAGCTGACGCGGACGATGTCGGCGCCGACCTCGACGCAGCGGCGGATCTGCTCGATCGTCGCCTTGGCGTCCTCGGTCGGGGTGTTGGTCATCGTCTGCACGCTGATCGGCGCGCCGCCGCCGACGGGGACGCGGCCGACCATGATCTGGCGCGATTGGCGGCGGACGATGTCGCGCCAGGGACGGACGCTCATGGGGCGATGCTCCAACGGGTGTGCGGGCGATATAGCCGGGCGCAGCCGCTTCGTCACCCCGCGCCGTCGGGGGATGACGGGGCGGGGAGCGGCCCCTATACCCGCCGCCGATGCGGCGCGACTTCCTGAAGATGCACGGGCTGGGCAACGACTTCGTCGTGTTCGACGCACGGGCCGAGCCGCTGGCGCTGACGCGCGCGCAGGTCCGCGGCCTTGCCGACCGCCACACCGGCATCGGCTGCGACCAGCTGATCGTCGTGGCCGCAAGCGACCGCGCCGACGCCTTCATGCACATCTGGAACGCCGACGGCAGCCCGGCCGAGGCCTGCGGCAATGCCGCGCGCTGCGTGGCGACGCTGCTGGGCGCGCATGCGACGATCGACAGCGCCGGCGGGCGGCTCGACGCGGCGGCGACGGCGGGCGCGGCAAGCATCGTCTACCCGCCGCCATGCTTCGACTGGGACGCGGTGCCGCTCGCCTATCCGCTCGATACTGGCGACGTTCCCGCGGCATGGGACGCGCTCGCGCACGGCGTCGCGCTCAGCGTCGGCAACCCGCATATCGTCTTCTTCGTGCCCGACGCCGCCGCGGTCCCGCTCGCCGAGCTCGGCCCGCGCATCGAGCACGACCCGCTGTTCCCCGCGCGCGTCAACGTCGGCGTCGCCGCGGTCGCCGGCGCCCGCCCGGCTGACCCTGCGCGTGTGGGAGCGCGGGGCCGGATTGACGCGCGCCTGCGGCACCGGCGCGATGGCCGCGGCGGTGGCGGCGATCCGTCGCCGCCTGGTCGGCTCGCCGGTGACGGTCGGCCTGCCCGGCGGCGATCTGACCGTCGCCTGGGACGGCGGCCCGATCACCCTGTCGGGGCCGGCGGTGACGAGCTTCACCGGCACGGTCGACCTGTGAGGACCACGGCATGAGCGAACCCACCGGCTGGCTGGCCAAGCTCCGCTCCGGGCTGGCGCGGTCGTCGGACCGGCTCGGCGGCAACCTGTCGGGGCTGTTCGGCCCGAGCCTGCTCACGACCGCGACCCTCGACCAGGAGCGGCTCGACGCCATCGAGGAGGCGCTGATCGCCTCCGACCTCGGTCCGGCGCTCGCGGGGCGCATCGTCGCCCAGCTCGCGCCCGAGAAGTACCCGCGCGGCATCGACGAGGCCGGCGTCCGCGCGGTCGTCGCCGCCGAGGTCGCCAAGGTGCTCCAGCCGGTCGCGCGGCCGCTCGAGGTCACCGCCTTCCCCCGACCGCAGGTGATCCTCGTCGTCGGCGTCAACGGCAGCGGCAAGACGACGACGATCGCCAAGCTCGCCCACTTGTTCGCCGAGCAGGACTATTCGGTCATGCTCGCCGCCGGCGACACCTTCCGCGCCGCTGCCATCGAGCAGCTGAAGATCTGGGGCGCGCGCGCGGGCGTTCCGGTCGTCGCCGGCGAGCAGGGGGCCGACGCGGCCGGCCTGGCGTACACGGCGCTCGAGAGGGCGCGCGCGGCCGGCAGCGACGTGCTGATCATCGACACCGCCGGGCGGCTGCAGAACAAGGCGGGCCTGATGGACGAGCTGGCCAAGATCAAGCGCGTGCTGGCGAAGGTCATGCCCGCTGCGCCCCACGACGTCGTCCTCGTCCTCGACGCGACGACGGGCCAGAACGCGCTCAACCAGATCGACGTGTTCCGCGAGGTCGCCGGCGTGACCGGGCTGGTGATGACCAAGCTCGACGGCACCGCGCGCGGCGGCGTGCTCGTCGCCGCGGCCGAGCGCTTCGGCCTGCCGATCCATGCCGTCGGCGTCGGCGAGGGCATGGGCGACCTGCGGCCTTTCGCGCCCGCGGACTTCGCTGCCGCCCTTGCGGGGGCCGACGCCCGCGGCGTGCGTTAGAGGAGTATGGTCAGCTTCCATCCCGCCGTCGCCGCCAACGCGAGAAGCCGTCGGCCGAGAGCCGTCGCGAAACGGGTCGGCGCTTTCGCGGGACTGACGGCGATCTGTTTCACCGTCGCCTCCCCAGCCCTCGCCGCCGCGCCGTCGACGGCGGGGCTCGGCGGCCGCACCAACCCGCCCGCACGGACCGAACTCCACGTCGCGGTTTACGGCAACGACCCCTGCCCGACGGGCCAGGGCGGCGAGATCGTCGTCTGCGCCCGCCTGCCCGAGTCCGAGCGCTACCGCATCCCCAAGCGCCTGCGCGACGAGAAGGCCGCGGCGCACGTCGAGCAGTCGTGGGTCGCCCGCAGCCGCATCATCGACCAGGCCGGCGCCGAAAACCGCCCCGACAGCTGCTCGGCGGTCGGCAGCGGCGGCCAGACGGGGTGCTTCCAGAAGTTCATGCGCGACGCGCGGGCGCAGCGCGAGGCGGACAAGGCGGCACGCCGACGTGCCGTGAGGGCCGTGAGCGTGACGAGGCGGCGCAGCGTGCTCCGGCCCCACGGAACCGCGCCGCCCGCGTAACGTTCGCTTGCCCATGGCCGATGAGGAATCCAAGCACGACGCCGGCCTGTCCGACGACGAGCTCCAATCGGTCGCCAAGCGCCGTTCCGGCAACGCCAAGGTCGTCCACGAGGTCATCCGCCTCGCCGGCGACGAGGAGCTCGACCGGCCGGCGCTGTCGTTGCTCTCGTCGGGCTTCGCCGCCGGCGTGTCGATCTGCGCCTCGGTGCTGGCCGAGGCCTATCTCAAGCAGCGCCTGCCCGACGCCGACTGGACGCATCTGGTCGTCGATCTCGGCTACACCGTCGGCTTCATCATCGCCATCCTCGGCAACCTGCAGCTGTTCACCGAGAACACGATCACCGTCGTCCTGCCGGTGGCGACGCACCCCAGTCGCGGCAACTTTGCCCGCCTCGCGCGGCTCTGGGCGCTGGCGATCGTCGCCAACCTGGCCGGCACGCTGGGCACGATGGCGCTGGTCGCGCACGGCTGGCTGCTCGACCCGCCGCAGCTCGACGCCGCCATCGCCGTCGCCCAGCCGCTGCTCGACCACGGCGCGGTGACGACGCTGCTCCGCGGCATCCCGGCCGGGTTCCTGATCGCCTCGATCGCCTGGATCCTGCCCAATGCGCGCGGCAGCGAGTTCTGGGTCGTGTTCCTCATCACCTACGTCGTCGCCATCGGCGGCATGAGCCATGTCGTCGCCGGCTCGGCCGAAGCCTGGCTGCTGTGGCTGACAGGCAAGGCGAGCTTCGGCTGGGCGCTCGGCGGCTTCATCCTGCCCGCGCTGGCCGGCAACATCATCGGCGGCACCGGCCTGTTCGCCGTCCTCGCCCACGGCCAGGTGCGCGAGGAAATCCCCAGCGACTAGCCGGTGTTGCGAAGCCCGGCGGCGATGCCGTTGATCGTCAGGTGGATGCCCTCGGCGATGCGGGGATCGTCGTCGCCGGCGCGGCGGCGGCGGATCAGCTCGACCTGCAGCTCGTTCAGCGGATCGATGTAGGGCAGCCGCATCCGCACCGACCGCTGCAGCGCCGGCGCGCGGTCGAGCAGGGCGCTCTGCCCGGTCAGCGCCAGCACCTGCTCGCGCGTGCGCTGCCAGCCATCCTCGATCCGGCCGAAGATCGCCCGCCGCAGCGCCGCATCGGGAACCAGCCCGGCGTAGCGCCCGGCGAGCTCCATGTCGGACTTCGCCAGCACCTGCTCGAGGTTCGACAGCGTCGTCTGCAGGAACGGCCAGCTGGCGACCATTGCCGCGAGCAGGCCGCGGTCGGCGAAGCCCGCCAGCGCGTCGCCGGTGCCGAACCAGCCCGGCAGCATGAAGCGCGCCTGCGCCCAGCTGAACACCCACGGAATCGCGCGCAGGTCCTCGATGCGGTCTGATCGGGTGCGCGAGGCGGGGCGGCTGCCGATGTTCAGTTCGGCGATCTCGGTGATCGGCGTCGCCGCGCGGAAGAAGGCGTTGAAGCCGCCGGTTTCGTAGACCAGCCCGCGGTAGGCTGCCATCGCGGCGCGGCTCAGCTCGGCCATGGCGGCGCGGAAGCGCGCGAGGTCGGCGGGCGGCACCGGAGTCGGCGCGAGGCTGGCGAGCACCGTCGCCGCCGTCATCGTTTCGAGGCTCGCCGCCGCCTGCGCCGGCGTGCCGTACTTGGAAGCGATGACCTCGCCCTGCTCGGTGATGCGGATGCGGCCGCCGACCGAGCCGGGCGGCTGCGCGCGGATCGCATCGAAGGCCGAGCCGCCGCCGCGCCCGACCGCGCCGCCGCGGCCGTGGAACAGCTGCAGGCGGATGCCCCGCTGCTCAAAGACCTCCACCAGGGCCAGCGCGCCCTCGTGCAGCGACCAGTTCGAGGTCAGGTAGCCGCCGTCCTTGTTCGAATCGGAATAGCCGATCATCACTTCCTGGTAGCCGCGCGCCGCCGCCAGGTGCTTCGCCCGCGGCCGGTCGAGGAAATCGGCCATGACCTTGGGCGCGGCCTGGAGGTCGGGGATCGTCTCGAACAGCGGCACCGCCATCACCGGGCAGGTCGGCACCTCGCCGGGCACGTAGAGGCCCACCTCCTTCAGCAGGACATAGACCTCGAGCAGGTCGGCGACGCTCGCCGCCATCGACACGATGTAGGCGCGGACAACATCGGGGCCGAAGCGGCGATGCGCGTCCGCCGCCGCGCGGAGCACCGCCATCTCGCTCATCGTCTCGGGCGAGTAGGTGGCGAACGGGTTGAACAGCAGGCGGGCGTGGGTCAGCTCGTCGCTCAGCAGGTCGGTCCGGGCGTCGTCGCCGAGCCGCGCGTACTTGGAGGTGACGCCGGCGACTTCGAGCAGCTCGGCGACGACGCGGCGGTGGACCTTGGCGTTCTGCCGCAGGTCGAGCGTCGCCAGGTGGAAGCCGAACGTGCGCACTGCGCGGATCAGCGCGTCGAAGCGCCCGCCGCGCAGCGCTGCGCCCCCGTCGGCGGCAAGCGAGCCGGCGACGACCTCCAGATCGGCGAGCAGGGCGGCGGCGTCCGGGTACGGCACGCCCGCGACCATGCCGGGAAGCGGCGGCGCGGTGCCGGTCAGGACGGCGTAGCTCGCCGCCGTGCGCGCATAGATGCCGGCCAGCGCGCGGCGGTACGGCTCGTCGGCGCGGCTGGCGGCATGGTCGCCGCTCGCCTCGGCAAGCGCGGCAAGCGCCGGCGTCACCGCGGCCAGCCCGACGGAGATCGACAGCTCGGCCCCGAGCGCGTTGATCTCCTCGAGGTAATGGCCGAGCGCGATCCGCGCCTGCCGGCCGAGGGCCGTCTCCAGGGTCGCGGCATCGACGTTGGGGTTGCCGTCGCGGTCGCCGCCGATCCACGTCCCGGGTCGCAGGAACGACGGCAGCGGTGCGCCGAGCAGGCGCTCCCACTCGGTGTAGAGGGCCGGCAGCGCGGGGATGAAGCTGCGCTGCAGGTACGACAGGGCGCTGTCGATCTCGTCGGCGACGACCGGCTTGACCTGGCGCAGCGGCCGGGTCCGCCACAGCAGGGCGATCTGGCGGAGCAGCGCCGCCTCGGCGTCGGCACCCCCTTCGCGCGCCGCCATCAGCGCGGCGATCGCCGTCTCGCGGTCGATGACCGACTTGCGCCGGACTTCGGTCGGATGGGCGGTGAGGACGGGCACGATCGCCGCCACGTCGAACAGCGCGGCGACGGCACCGCGGTCGATTCCCGCCTCGCCGAGCGTCGCCACCGCCGCCGCGAGCTTCACCTCGGTCCGGTCCGCGCCGCGGTCCTCGGCAAGGTTGGCCAGCAGCGAGAAGGCGAGAAAGCCGCGAACGAAGCGCAGCGTGTCGTCGCTGCCGAGCCCCGTCAGCCGCGCCGACAGCGCCGCATCGGCCATCGCGCCGGGGGCGCGGTGGGCCGCGACCGCCGCCTGGCGGATGCCCTCGATCCGGGCGAACACCTCCGCGCCCTCGGCGTCGCGGATGACGTCGCCGAGCAGCCGCCCGAGGTAGCGCAGGTCGTCCCGCTCGTCGGCGCTGGCCGGTTCGCTCACGGCAGCATGACCTGGCGGATCGCCGTGCCGGCGGCGAGGTCGTCGAAAGCGGCGTTGATCTCGCCCAGCGGCCGGGTCGCCGTCAGCAGCCGCTCGACCGGGAGCCGCCCGGCGCGCCACAGGGCGATGTAACGCGGGATGTCCCGCCGCGGGATCGCGTTGCCCATGTAGCTGCCGATCAGCGCCTTGCCGTCGGCGACGAGGCTGACGGCGGGGATCGTCAGCATGTCGGCGGGGTTCGGCAGCCCGACGGTGACGGTGCGGCCGCCGCGGCGGGTGACGCGGTACGCCTCCGCCAAGACGCTCGCCCGGCCGACGGTCTCGATCGCGACATCGGCCCCGCCGAACGCGGCGACCGTGGCCTCCGCCTCGCCGGGCGCGACGGAAATCGCGCCGAGCTCGCGCGCCAGGTCGCGCTTGGCGGCGACGGGATCGACGGCGACGACCGGCTGCGCCCCGCTGGCCAGCGCGCCGAGCACGGCGGCGAGGCCGACGCCGCCGAGCCCGTACACGACGACGCTCTCGCCGGGCCGCACCTGCGCCGCATTGACCACCGCGCCGACGCCGGTCAGCACCGCACAGCCGAACAGGGCCGCGATCTCGGGCGGGATGTCGGCATCGATCCTGACCGCCGACCGCGCGTCGACGACCGCATGGCGGGCGAAGGCCGAGACGCCGAGGTGGTGGTGGACGGCGACGCCGCCCTCGCTCAGCCGCCTGCCGCCGGCGATCAGCTCGCCGCGCCCGTTGGCGCCGGCCGCGACGGCGCACAGATACCCCTCGCCCGCGGCGCAGCGCGCGCAGTGGCCGCACGCCGGCAGGAAGGCGAGAACGACGCGGTCGCCGGCGGTGAACTCGCGCGCACCCGCTCCAGCCTCGATCACCGTCGCCGCCGCCTCGTGGCCGAGCGCCATCGGCAGCGGGCGGACGCGGTCGCCATTGACCACCGACAGATCGGAATGACAGACCCCGGCGGCATCGATCCGGAGCAGCAGCTCGCCCGGCCCCGGCGGCGCGAGATCGAGCGTGGCCAGCCGCAGCGGCCGGCTGTCCGCATAAGGCGCGGCGGCACTGGTGGCGTCGAGGACGGCGGCGAGCGTCTGCATCGCCGCGTCTTAGCATAGGCAGCAAAGCTGCCTATGCGGCTTTCCTCGATATCGCGGCGCCGAATGCGGTCAGGCGGTGATCAGCTTGACCGCGGTGGGCTTGGCCACCGGCAGCGGGCCCGCCTTGGCTTCGGCCTCGAGCTGCGCCTTGCGCGCGGCCATGCGCGTGCCGAGGTCGGTCATGTCGACGCCCGCCGACCGCGCCTTGGCGAACAGGCCGGTGAACCAGCGCTCCTCCTCCTTGACGTGGTGGCGGATGTCCTCGGCGAGCACCTTGACCTTGGCGTCGTACATCGCCTCGCCCGGACTGCCGGCGGCGAGGTCGTTGACCAGCACCTTGGCGCCGTCGTGCTCGACATAGGCCTCGTCGACCTGCGCATCGTCGATCTTGCCGCGAAGCGCGGGGTAGAAGATCTCCTCCTCGATCAGCGTGTGGATCTTGAGCGCGGTGACGATCTCGCCGACGATCCGCTTCTTGTCGGCGGCGCCGCTGGCGGCCTCGAACGCCTCGAACATGGCGTCGACCGCGCGGTGATCGGCCTTGAGCAGCGTCGCGGCGTCGATCGGCTCGACCGGGGGCAGCGGCGCGGCGGGCTTCGCGCCGGCCGGCTTCTTCGCCGCCGGCTTGCGCGCGGGCCGGGCCGGCGCATCGGCCGTGGCCGGAGCCGCCTTTGCCGCCGCCGGTTTCCTGGCCGCGGGCTTTTTCGCGGTCGTCTTGGGGGTCGCTGCCTTGGTCGCCATGCCCGTATCTCCGCGTAAGAAGCGTTGTAGGCGGGAAACGACGACGAGCCGTTTTGGTTTCGGGCGCGTTGCGGTTCTTACGACAGGCCGACGACCTCGCCCGCGGCGTCGAGGCCGATGCCGTTCGCCGCCGGCACCCGCGGCAGGCCAGGCATGGTCATCAGGTCGCCGCAGATCGCGACGACGAACCCCGCGCCCGCCGCCAGCCGCACCTCGCGGACGGTGACGACGTGTCCCTCGGGCGCGCCGAGCCGCGTCGGATCGGTCGAGAAGCTGACCTGCGTCTTGGCCATGCACACCGGCAGGCGGCCGTGCCCGGCAGCCTCCCACCGGGCGAGCTGCGCCCTGACCGCCGGCGACGCTTCGACGCGCGCGGCGTGATAGAGGCGCGTGGCGATCGTCTCGATCTTGGCGAACAGCGGCAGGTCGTCGGGATAGAGCGGCGCGAACTCGCCGCCGCGCTCGGCCAGCGCCGCGACCGCATCCGCAAGCGCGGTCGCCCCCGCCCCGCCCTCGGCCCAGTGGCGGCAGACGATCGCCTCGACCCCGCGCTCGGCCGCGGCGGCGCGGACCGCCGCGAGCTCGTCGTCGGTATCGGTGGCGAAGTGGTTGATGGCGACGACGACCGGCACGCCGAAGCCGCGGACGTTGTCGATATGGCGCTGCAGGTTGACCGCTCCCCGCTCGACCGCTGCCACGTCCTCGCGCCCCAGGTCGGCCTTGGCGACGCCGCCGTTCATCTTGAGCGCGCGCACGGTGGCGACGATCACCGCCGCCGCCGGGGTCAGCCCGGCGCTGCGGCACTTGATGTCGAAGAACTTCTCCGCGCCGAGGTCGGCGCCGAACCCCGCCTCGGTCACGGCATAGTCGCCGAGCGCCAGCGCCGCGCGCGTCGCCACGACCGAGTTGCAGCCGTGAGCGATATTGGCGAACGGCCCGCCGTGGACGAACGCCGGCGTGCCCTCCAGCGTCTGGACGAGGTTGGGGTTCATTGCCGCCTTGAGCACGACGGTCAGCGCCCCGACCGCGCCGAGGTCCGCCGCCGTTACCGGCCGGCGGTCGCCCGTCTCGCCGACGACGATCCGCCCGAGCCGCGCCTCGAGGTCGGCGAGATCGTCGGCCAGGCACAGGCAGGCCATGACCTCGCTTGCCACCGTGATGTCGAAGCCGCTCTCGCGCGGGTGTCCGTTGGCCGGGCCGCCGAGCCCGACGACGACCTGCCGCAGCACCCGGTCGTTGACGTCGAGCACGCGCCGCCACGTCACCCGCCGCGGGTCGAGCCCCAGCGCATTGCCCCAGTGGATGTGGTTGTCGACCAGCGCCGCGAGCAGGTTGTGCGCCGCCGTGATCGCGTGGAAGTCGCCGGTGAAGTGGAGGTTGATGTCGATCATCGGCGCGACCTGCGCCCGCCCGCCGCCCGTCGCACCGCCCTTGGCCCCGAACACCGGCCCCATCGACGGCTCGCGCAGCGCCAGCACCGCGCGCCGCCCGGTGCGGTTGAGCGCGTCGGCAAGGCCGATCGAGGTCGTCGTCTTGCCCTCGCCCGCCGGCGTCGGGTTGACCGCGGTGACCAGGATCAGCTTGCCCCGGGGCGGCTGCGCGCCCAGCCAGCCGAGGTCGATCTTGGCCTTCACCCGCCCGTACGGCTCGACCGCCTCGGCGGGAATGCCGGCGCGCGCGGCGATCTCGGCGATCGGCTGCAGGGTGACGGTGCGGGCGATGTCGAGGTCGGTCATGCCCTTCCCTAGCGTGTCTGCGCGGCGTTAAGCCAGTGGGCGTTCGAGCCGGGTCCGGTACTGGCCGGGGTCGGTAACGCCCGCCGGATCGGTCAGATACGTCTCGTACAGGTCGGGCGCCGGGCGATGGCCGTGCTCGGCGAGCCAGCCCATCAGCGCGGCCCAGGCGGCGTGCAGTTCCTCGTACGGACCGTGATGGATCGTCGTGGCTACGGTCCGCTCCGGCCAGTCGCGCGGGACGACGCGCCCGCTCGGCGCGACCGCCGCGGCGACCGCGACGCCGACCTCGAGGTCGAAGGCGTCAGGCGTCATCCGCAGGTGGTGCGCCACGACCGGGCCGCCCAGTGCCACGTCCTGCGCCCGAAGCACCGCCATCAGCTCGGCGACGGCTGGCCCGAAGTGCCGCGCCATCTCGGCCCGCGGGATGACCAGCGGGACGACGGCGGCGGCGCTCGCCGGACGCTGGGCGATGGACGGCGGGTCGATCATGGGCGTCTCCTCGGTGACGGCGGTGTCGCGCTCGGCTATCGCTCGCGGTGTAGCGCGGGAGGAGACGAGAGTGCGAACAATCCTGTGGATGGCGGCGGCCGTGCTGACCAGCGTCGCAGGCTCCGGACTGGCGCGCGCGCCCAGCATCCCCGCCGCCGACGCGCCGCAGCTCGCCGCGCCCGGCCCCGAGGCCGTCGGGCTGGCGAGGACGAGCGTGACGGTACCGGGCACCGGCCGGACGCTCGAGGTCTGGGAATGGTATCCCGCGGCGGCGCGGAGCGGCGCGGTGCCCGAAACCTACCGCCGCCACCTGGTTCCCGCCGACGGGCCGCCGCTCGACATCACCACCGAAGGCATCGCCGTCGCCGGTGCGCCGCCGGCGCCTGGGCGCTTCCCGCTGGTGGTGATGAGCCACGGGTTCGGCGGCTGGGCCGGCGGCATGACCTATCTCGCCGAAAACCTCGCCTCGAAGGGCTATGTCGTCGCCGCGATCGACCATGCCGACGGCCAGGGCGGCAGCGGCGGCGCCGAGGGCCGCGTCCGCGTCGCCGGCAGCATCGTCAACCGCGCCCGCGACCAGCAGGCGGTGATCGCCGCGCTCGGCCGCGGCGCAGCCCTCCCACCGGCGCTCGCGGGCCACGTCGACGCAGGCCGCATCGCGCTCGTCGGCTATTCGATGGGCGGCTTCGGCGCGGTCGCCACCGCCGGCGCGCCCTACGATCCCGCCGGTGGCGCCATCGCGCCGGTGGCGGCAGCGCTCGGCGACCAGTTCGCGCGGACGCCGGTGCCGGGGCTGAAGGCGGTGGTGCTCATCGCGCCGTGGGGCGGGCAGCCGCCGTATCGCGCCTGGAAGCCGGCCGCGCTGACCGGCATCGCCGTGCCGAGCCTGTGGATCGACGGCGACCGCGACGACGTCTCGAACTACGCCGACGGCGTCCGCTGGCTCTACGACCATGCCACGGCGTCCAACCGCTGGCTGCTGACCTACCGCGAGGCGCGCCACAACGTCGGCGGCAACCCGCCCCCGCCCGAGACGCTCGCCCGCCCCGACCTCGCCGAGAACTTCGCCGAGCCGGTCTGGCGGTCGGACCGCATCGCCGCCATCAACCAGCACTTCGTCACCGCCTTCCTCGACCGCTTCCTGAAAGGCGACGCGGCGCACGGGGCCTTCCTGGACGTGCCGACCGAGGACGCCGACGCCGCCACCTGGTCCGACGCGCCGCGCGGCTTCGCGGGGCCCGCGCAGGCGCACTACTGGCCCGGCTTCCAGCGGCGCTGGCTGCTCGGGCTGGAACTGGAGCATTACCGGACCTGCCCGAAGTCGACAGTCCCCGGAGAGATCATCGTGTGCTGATCCCGGCGCCAACTGTGCGACGCCACTACCACAGCGCCGCCACACCGCTTAGATAGGGTCCGAACCGAACGGGGACAGCCATGGCCAGCGAAGCACCGACCGCCGACGCACCGATCGTCCTGACGCCGCCTGCTCCCGTCGCGCCCGTGCCGCCGGCCAAGGCCGCGGGCCTCGTGCCGGTCAGCGACAAGGTGGCGACGCAGCTCGAGAGCCGCGCCGACGCCTTCGTCACCGACCTCGTCGCATTGGACGCCGCCAGCCCCGAGTTCGGCCGCAAGGTCGACGAGCTGACCGCACTCGGCGCCAAGCAGATCGCCGACGCCGCGGGCCAGACCAACCGCTTCCTCGACAAGCCGGTCCGCGCGATGGACAAGGACACCGGCATCGGCGCCGACCTGACCGCGCTCAGGCAGACGATCGAGGACCTCGATCCCGCCAAGCGCGGCAAGCTGACCAGCCGCAAGAAGATCTTCGGGCTGATCCCCTACGGCGGCGACAAGCTCCGCGACTATTTCGACAGCTACAAGTCGGCGCAGAGCCACATCTCGACTATCCTCGAGCGGCTGAAGGACGGCAAGGACGAGCTGTTGACCGACAATGCCGCGGTCGACGTCGAGCGCGCCAACCTGTGGGACAAGATGGGCAAGCTCGAGCAGATGGTCCACGTCTCCAAGACGCTCGACGAGAAGCTCGAGGCCAAGGCGAACGAGCTCGACTACACCGATCCCGCCAAGGCCAAGGCGATCCGCGAGACGGCGCTGTTCTACGTCCGCCAGCGGACCACCGACCTGCTGACGCAGATGGCGGTCAGCGTGCAGGGCTATCTCGCGCTCGACCTCGTCAAGAAGAACAACGTCGAGCTGATCAAGGGCGTCGACCGCGCGTCCACCACGACCGTCGCCGCGCTCAGGACCGCCGTCACGGTGGCGCAGGCGCTAACGGCGCAGAAACTGGTGCTCGAACAGATCGGCGCGCTCAATTCGACGACGGCGAAGATGATCGACGGCACCGGCGAGCTGCTGCGCACCCAGACCGGGGTGATCCACCAGCAGGCCGCCAGCAGCACGATCCCGATCGAGACGCTGCAGCGCGCCTTCCAGAACATCTACGCGACGATGGACGCGATCGACACCTTCAAGGTCCAGGCGCTGCAGTCGATGAAGCAGACCGTCGACACGCTTGGCAACGAGGTCGAGAAGAGCCGCGGCTACATCGCCCGCTCGGCCGGCCAGGCGCAGCTCAGTGCGCCCGCTGCGGCGACCGCGATCACCTCGTCGTTCGAACCGGTCTGACGATGGTCCGCGACGTCGAGGAGATGATCGCGCGGGCGAGCGACGTCATCGACCGCTACCCGCTGCTTGCCCCCCTGGCGCAGGGGCTGCGCGAGGGGCGGACGTCGCGCGAGGCGGCGCGGCGGCGGCGCGAACGGCGGCGGCGGCGGCAGGCGCGCAAGGCGGTGGCGATGATCGCCGTCATCATCGCCGCGACGGTGGCGACGACTGCGGCCGGCTGGATCGTCGGCGGCCTCGGCATCGGCCTGTGGCTGCTGGCGACGCTGCTGACCGTTCTCGCCTGCCTCGCCATCGGTCTGTGGCCGGCCGAGGAGGCGCCGCCGCCGATGAAGCTCGCCACCGCCAAGCCGACCGTGCTGCCGGCGCAGGTCGACGCGTGGCTCGATGCCAAGCGCCGCGCGCTGCCGGCGCTGGCCGCGCCCAAGGTCGACGCGATCTCGGCCCAGCTCGCCGCCCTCGCGCCGCAGCTGGCGGCGGTGCCCGCCGGCGACCCGACCGCGCTCGAGCTCAACCGCCTGCTCGGCAAGCACCTGCCCGAGCTCGTCGACCGCTTCGAGAAGGTGCCGCCGGCGCAGCGCCGGTCTCCGATCGCACCGGGCGGCCCGACCATCGAGCGCCAGCTGGTCGAGGGCCTTGGCCTGATCGAGGCCGAGCTGGCCCGCGTCAACGACCAGCTCGGCAAGGACGACCGCGACGCCTTCGCCGTCCAGGGCAAGTTCCTGGAAAGCCGCTACGGCAAGGACGGGACGCTGTCCTGACCTTCGACGCCATCGTCCTCGGCGCGGGCGCGGCGGGCCTGATGGCGGCCGCGACCGCCGGGGCGCGGGGGCGGCGCGTGCTGCTGCTCGACCATGCCGATGCGCCGGGCAAGAAGATCCTGATCTCGGGCGGCGGGCGGTGCAACTTCACCAACCTCGGCACCGCTCCCGACCGCTTCCTGTCGGAAAACAAGCACTTCGCCCGTTCGGCGCTCGGGCGCTACACGCCCGCGGATTTCGTTGCGCTCGTCGAGAAGCACGGCATCGCCTACCACGAGAAGACGCTCGGCCAGCTGTTCTGCGACGGCAGCGCGCGCCAGATCGTGCGCCTGCTGGTCGACGAGTGCACCGCGGCGGGCGTCGACCTGCGGCTGTCGCACCGCATCACGGGTGTCGCCCACGACGGCTTCGGCTTCCGTGTCGCCACCGACCACGGCGAGTTCACCGCCGCCGCGCTGGTGCTGGCGACCGGCGGCCCGGCGATTCCGAAGCTCGGCGCGACCGGCTTCGCCTACGACGTCGCCCGCCAGTTCGGGCTGGCCGTCGTGCCGCCGCGCGCCGCGCTGGTGCCGCTGACTTTCGCCGACGCGCTGCTCGACCTCTGCCGTTCGCTGAGCGGCGTCGCGGTCGACGCGGCGGTGCGGGCGGGCGCGGGCGCGTTCCGCGAAGCGCTGCTGTTCACCCATCGCGGCCTGTCGGGCCCCGCGGTGCTGCAGGCGTCGTCCTACTGGCGCGGCGGCGCGGTGACGCTCGACCTCGCACCCGGCGTCGACGTGCCGGCCTTCCTCCGCGACCGCCGCCGCAGCCGGCCCCGGGCCGAGGGCGCGACGATCCTCGGCGAAATCCTCCCCGCCCGCCTCGCCGCCGCGCTCGCCCCACGCCTCGGCCTTGCGGGCACGCTCGCCAACCTGCCCGACCGCGCACTCGACGCCGCAGCGGCGGGCATCGCCACCTGGGCGGTGACGCCGACCGGCACGGAAGGCTTCGCCAAGGCCGAGGTCACCGCCGGCGGCATCGCCACCGCCGGCCTGTCGTCGAAGACGATGGCGGCGCTGGCCGTGCCCGGCCTCTACGCGATCGGCGAGGCGGTCGACGTTACCGGCTGGCTCGGCGGCTACAACTTCCAGTGGGCGTGGGCGAGCGGCGTCGCGGCGGGAAGCGCGGTCTAGGCGGTTTCCGCCGCCGCGGGCATCGGCTACGCTCCCGCCTCGGGGAGACGTCGCAGCAATGAAACTCTGGCAGAAGGTTGCGCTCGGCGTTGGCGGCGTGCTCGTGCTCGTCGCGCTCGCCCTGATGGTGTGGGAGCCGCTGACGGCGAGCCGGCCTGCCGCCGACGCCAAGGTCGCGCACCACGCCCGCATCCGCCGCGACGACTTCGGCGTGCCCCATGTCAGCGGCGCGACCGACGCGGACGTCGCCTACGGCCTCGCCTATGCCGAGAGCGAGGACGACTTCCACACCATCGAGGAACTGCTCGCCGCCATCCGCGGGCGCTCGGGCGCGATCAGCGGGGCGGAAGGCGCGAAGATCGACTATGTCGGCCGCCTGATCGACGCCCGCGGGCAGGCGACACGCGGCTATGCCACCCTGTCGCCGGCGACGCGGGCGCTGGTCGAGGCCTATGCCGCCGGGCTCAACCGCTATGCCGAGACGCACGCGGGCGAGGTGCGGCTGGCGCGCCTGTTCCCCGTCACCGGCCACGACATCGTCGCCGGCTTCGCCCTGCGCTCGCCGTTCTTCTTCGGCCTCGACCGGACCTTGGGAGCACTCGCCAAGGACCAGCTGCCGCCGCGCGACGGCTCGCCGGTCGACGAGCGCGGGTCGAACGCTTTCGCCATCGCCGCGCGGCGATCGAGCGACGGGGTGACCCGGCTGATCTCCAACTCGCACCAGCCGTGGACCGGCGGCGTCGCCTGGTACGAGGTCGTGCTCCATTCCGACGCGGGCTGGGATTTTTCGGGCGCGCTGTTCCCGGGCGCGCCGTTCGGGCTGGTCGGGCGAACGCCGACGCTCGGCTGGACCAACACCGTCAACCGCGGCGACCTGATCGACACGTACAAGCTCGTCCTCGACGCCGACGGCACGCATTACCGCTACGACGGCCAATGGCGGCCGCTGGTACGGACACGCGTCTGGCTGCGGGTCCGCTTCGGCCCGTTCGTCGTGCCGGTGCCGCGTACCATCGCCCGCGCGCGGCAGGGGCCGGTCGTCGAGAACAAGCTCGGCGCGTTCGCCGTCCGCTATGCCGGCTTCGACGACGTCCGGCAGGTCGAGCAATACTACCGCCTCAACCACGCCCGCACCTTCGCCGACTGGCGCAGCGCGATGGCGATGCAGGCGGTGCCGGCGACGAACTTCGTCTATGCCGACGCCGCCGGACACATCGCCTATATTTACAACGAGCGCTTCCCGCGGCGAGCGCCCGGCTTCGACTGGCGCGGCGTGCTCCCCGGTGACACCAGCCGTGACGTGTGGACGACCTACGAGCCGGCGAGCGCCGACCCGACCTATGTCGATCCGGCGAGCGGCTGGCTGGCGAACTCGAACAACACGCCGTTCCTCGCCACAGGGCCCGGCGACAACCTCGACCCGAGCGCCTTCTCGCCGCTGCTCGGCATCGAGACGTACATGACCAACCGCGCCCACCGCTTCCGCGACCGCTTCGCCGCGCTCGGGCAAGCGAAGATCAGCCGCGACGACCTGCTGTCGATCAAGTTCGACACCGGCTATTCGCACGCCTCCTGGGCCGGCACGTGGCTCGCGCGCGTCGCCGCCGTGCCGGCGAACGGCGACAAGGACGTGGCCACGGCGCAGGCGCTGCTGGCGACGTGGGACTGGAAGCTCGATGGCGCGAGCCGGGCCGATGCGCTGGCGCTCTACCTGCTGTCGGCGGCGTCGGGCGAGGGCTATCGCGGCGACCGCCTGCCCGACGCGGCGGCGAAGCTCAAGGACGCGGTCGCGGCGCTGTTGGGCCATTTCCATCGGCTCGATCCGCCGCTGACCGACGTCCAGCGCCTCGTCCGCGGCTCGGCCGACCTGCCGCTGACCGGCGGCCCCGACGCCCTGCGCGCGGTCTACTCGCACCTCGATCCCGCGACGGGCAAGCGCGTCGCCTTCGACGGAGACAGCTTCGTCATGCTGACCGAGTGGGGGCCCGGCGGCGCGGTGCGGTCCGAATCGATCCAGCCGTTCGGCAGCGCCATCGAGCGGCCGGGCTCACGCCACTACAGCGACCAGGCACCGCTGTTCGCCGCCGAGCGGTGGAAGCCGGTCCGCGACACCGAGGCGGCACTCGCCGGTCACGTCGAGCGCGACTACCGGGTGGACTAGGGCCGCGCGGCCGCCCCGTCAGCGGCAGGCGGCGAGGATCGCGTCGACCATCGCCTGCGGCTCGGCCAGCGGCAGGAAGTGGTCGCGGCCGGGAAAGCCGCGGACGACCGTGCCCGGGCGGCGGGCGATGGCTGCCGCGTCCGCGGGCGTGACGGTGCTGCCGGCCGTCCCGTGGAGCAGGGTCAGCGGCCCGCGCCACGCCGCCAGCGCCGCCTCGACACCCGTGCTGACGGCGGCAAAGGTCGCCGCTTCCCACGCCGGCGCGCAGCTCAGCTCGACCTGGCCGTCATCGCGGTCGCGGACGCCGTCCGCCAGATAGGCATCGAGCGCGGCGTCGGACCAGCGCGCGAACACGCCGCGTCCGTGATAGGCCGTGCGGATCGCCGCGCGCGACGGCCACACCGCGCGCCGCCGCGCCGCCTGCGCCGCCATCGGGTTGGGCGACGAGGCGCGGTCGTAGCTCGGCGCGACGGCGAAGGGCACGAACGCCGGCTCGATCAGGACCAGCGCGGCGACGTCGTCGCGGCGGGCGGCAAGCTCGGCGGACACCGTCGCCCCCATCGAGTGGCCGGCGAGGACGAGGCGCGATGCCGGCGGCAGGACGGCAAGCAGCGCGGCGAGGTCGTCGGCGTAGCGGTCCCATCCGGTCAGCGTCGCCGGATCGGCCGGCAAGCGCCGTCGCCCCGTGCCCGCGCGCATCGCTGGCGACGACGTTGACATGGGGCGCCAGCGCCGCGAGCAGCGGCCGGTACAGCCCGGCACACATGCCGGTCGCATGCGCGAAGTGCACCAGCGGCGCCTGCGAGCCCGCCTCCCAGGCCTCGATCGTCGCGATGGTCCCGCCCGCGACGGCGCGGCTTCCGGCTCTCATGCGCCGGCCTATAGCGCGCTCGCGGAACCCTGCCCATGCCGGGCGGTTGCCGGTGCGAGGAGGACGCCATGCCGCAGGGAGACAAGGACGCCTACACCGACAAGCAGAAGCGCAAGGCCGAGCACATCGAGGAAGGCTACGAGGACCGCGGGGTCCCCGAAAAGGAGGCCGAGCGCCGCGCCTGGGCGACGGTCAACAAGCAGGACGGCGGCGGCAAGAAGTCGGGCTCGGGCCGCAAGGGCCACTGACTGCCCTGCACGTTGGGGCGCGCGGGCCCCATGCGCCAGCATGAGTGGTTCGGCCCGGCCGCGGCCTAGTGCGCGTCGCCCCAGCTCGCCCCCGTGCCGATCTCGACGCCGAGCGGCACGTTGAGCGCCACCGCCGGGGCGTGCGCCTCGGCCATCGTCGTGCGGATGACCTCGGTGGCGGCCGCGACCTCGGCGTCGGGCACCTCGAAGACGAGCTCGTCGTGGACCTGGAGGAGCATGCGCGTGCCGGTCAACCCGGCGGCTGACAGCGCCTCCGGCATCCGCGCCATCGCCCGCTTGATGATGTCGGCGGCCGTCCCCTGGACGCGGGCGTTGACCGCGGCGCGCTCGGCGAACTGGCGCTCGCCGACGACCTTCGAGAAGATCATCGGCACGTTCGCCTTGCGCCCGAACAGCGTCGTGACGAAGCCCTGCTCGCGCGCCGCGGCGATGGTCTCGGCCATGTAGGTGCGGATGCCGGGGAAGCGGCTGAAGTAGAGGTCGATGTAGCGCCCCGCCTCGGCCCGCTCGATGCCCAGCCGCTGCGCCAGGCCGAAGGCGCTGATGCCGTAGATGATCGAGAAGTTGATCGTCTTGGCCCGCGCACGCGTGTCGCGCGTAACCTCGCCGAACACCTCCTGCGCGGTCAGGCTGTGGACGTCGCCGCCGCTCGCATAGACCGCCTTCAGCTCGGGCACGTCGGCGATGTGGGCGACGAGCCTCAGCTCGATCTGGTTGTAGTCGGCCGCCAGGATGACGTGCCCGGGCTCGGCGACGAAGGCATGGCGGATGCGCCGCCCGTTCTCGGTGCGGATCGGGATGTTCTGCAGGTTGGGGTCGGTCGACGACAGCCGCCCGGTCGAGGTCGAAGCCAGGCCGAAGCAGGTGTGGACGCGGCCCGTGCGCGGATTGATCTGCGCCTGCAGCGCGTCGGTGTAGGTCGACTTGAGCTTGGTCAGCTGCCGCCAGTCGAGCACGCGCGCGGCGATCTCGACCCCGCCAGCCGCCAGCCGCTCGAGTTCGGTGACGTCGGTCGAATGGACGCCGGTCTTGCCGCTCTTCTTGCCCGCCTGGTGCCCCAGCTTCTGGAACAGCACCTCGCCCAGCTGCTTCGGGCTGCCGATGGTGAAGGGATGGCCGGCGAGGTCGTGGATCTGCGCCTCGAGGCTCGCGATCTCGACCTCGTAGGTCTGCGACAGGCCGGCGAGCGCGGCGCGGTCGACCTTGATCCCGGCCATCTCCATCTCGGCGACGACGGGGACCAGCGGCGCGTCGACGTGGCGGTAGACGCTCGTCACCCGCTCGCGCCACAGGCGGCGGGCGAACACCTCGTGCAGGCGCAGCGTGACGTCGGCGTCCTCAGCGGCGTACTCGGTGGCGCGGTCCAAGGGCACAAAGTCGAAGCTGATCCGCGATTTCGCCGTCCCGGTCAGCTCCTTGAAGGCGATCGGCGTATGGCCGAGGTGGCGCGTCGACAGCTCGTCCATGCCGTGGCTGTTCCACTTGCCGGCGTCGAGCGCATAGCTCATCAGCATCGTGTCGTCGTAGGGTGCCACCCGCTCGGCCCCGTGGCGGCGGAACACGATGAGGTCGTACTTCAGGTTCTGCCCGATCTTGAGCACGCTCGCGTCCGCCAGCAGCGGCGCGAGGCGGGCCATGACGGTGGCGGTGTCCAGCTGCTCGACCGGCTCGGCGAGCAGGCCGTCGCCCTTCTTGTGCGCGACGGGGACATAGCAGGCGAGGCCGGGCTCGAGCGCCAGTGACACCCCGACCAGCTCGGCCTTGACCGGGTCGAGGTCGGTCGTCTCCGAATCGACCGCGACCTTCCCCCGCCGCGTCGCCTCGGCGAGCCACCAGTCGAGGCGGTCGAGGCTCGTCACGCACTCGTACGCCTTGACGTCGAACGGCACCGGCGGTGTGTCCTCGGCCGGAGGCGGGGCGTGCGCCGCCTCCACCTCGCGCCCGAGCTTGGCGAGCAGCGAGCGGAAGCCGTGCTTGGCGAGGAACGCCGCCAGCGGCGCCTGTGGTGGCTCCCTCAGCGTCAGCTCGTCGAGCGGCACCGCCAGCGGCAGGTCGTCCTTCAGCCGTACGAGCTCGCGCGACAGCCGCGCCATGTCGGCCGACGCGGCCAGCGTCTCGCGCAGCTTCGGCTTCTTGACCTCGTCCAGCCGGCTGAGCATCGCCTCGACGCTGCCGAACTGGGTGATGAGTTCGGCCGCGCCCTTCGGGCCGACGCCGCGGACGCCGGGAATGGCATCGACGCTGTCGCCCATCAGCGCCAGCACCTCGCCCAGCTGCTCGGGCGGCACGCCGAACTTGGCGACCACGTCCTCGCGGTTGATCCGGCAGTTCTTCATCGTATCGTAGAGGTCGAGGCCAGGGCGGATCAGCTGCATCAGGTCCTTGTCGGAACTGACGATCGAGACGTCGAACCCCTCGCGCAGCGCCGCCTCGGCATAGCTGGCGATGATGTCGTCGGCCTCGACCCCGTCCTGCTCGATGCACGGCACGGAAAAGGCGCGCACCGCGTCGCGGATCAGCGGGAACTGCGGCACCAGGTCCTCGGGCGGCGGCGGGCGGTGCGCCTTGTAGCCGTCGTACATCTCGTTGCGGAAGGTGTGGCTGCCGGCGTCGAAGATGACGGCGAGATGCGTCGGCGCCTCGGCCCGGTTGAGCTCCTCGATCAGCTTCCACAGCATCGTCGTCACGCCGTACACGGCGTTGACCATCGTCCCGCTGGGGTCGTTCAGGGGCGGCAGGCGGTGGTAGGCGCGGAAGATGTAGCCCGAGCCGTCGACGAGATAGAGGTGCTGCTTGGCCATGCCCGCATGTAGCGGGCGGGCGGCGATCCGGCCAGCGCCGACGACGCCCTTAGAACGGCCGGTTGCGCAACCGGCCGGGTCCGTTCAGCGTCGCATAGTCGCCGGCGATCCCCAGCGTCGTGCCGTTCGACAGCGTCGTCTGCTCGGCGCCGAACACCTCGCGGTAGCCGTTCGAGCCGAAGGCGACGCCGGCCTCGCCGTGGACCTGCGGCTTCTTCTTCTCCAGCGGTAGCATCAGCGACGGGTCGCCCTGCGTCAGCGCCAGCGCCTCGGCAGCGCGGTTGCGCTCGGCGCCCGCGTTCTCGGCGGCGGCGATCTCGTCGGGGCTGAGCCGGTGCAGGGCCGGCGCGGCGGCGGGCGCAGGCGCCGGTGCCGTCTGCGCCGCAAGCGGTGCCGCGATCACGAACGCGATGGGGAGCAGGGCCTTCATCGCACCAACATAGCCGCTGGCGCGATGAAGGCCAACTGAACGCCTAGTGGCGGCGATCGCCGTCGTGGCGCTCCCCGCCCCGGTGCTCGCCGCCGCGCGGGCCTCCCTGCGGTCCGCCCTGCGGGCCGTTGCGGTAGCCGCGGAAGGCCGCGGCGCGGTCGGCCATGTAGGCGCGGTCGCGGCGCGCGTCGAAGCCGCGGTTGCCGGCATACAGGTGGTTGCCGCGCCAGCCGTCGCCGCGATACTCCCAGTGCCGCCGCTCGTCGTCGTTCCATCCCCGCCGGTGGCCGTAGCGGTCGAAGACATAGACGCCGTAGCCCGGATAGTAGAAATCGCCGAACCAGCCATAGGACGGGTAGCCATAGCCCGCGTAATAGTCGTAGCCGTAACCGACCGGCCCGGTGTAATAGCCGGTCGCGACACCGCCGCTGTAATAATCGTCGGCGCAGCCGCCGAGCGCGGCGGCCAGCACGGCCGCGCCGGCGACGCCAAAGGTTTTCAGAACGCTACGCATGACGGGTCTCCTCGGCCGCGAGGCTTAGCGCGCCGCGGCTTGACCATGGCTGAACCGCGTGACGCGGCGCCGGTTTCATTCTAGGGGCGAAGGCCATGACCCTCGCCCGCTTTCCGCGCCGCCGCTACACACCGGGGCCGACCCCGCTCGAGCCGATGCCGCACCTGACGCGCGAGCTCGGCGGCCGGGTCGAGCTGTGGATCAAGCGCGACGATCTGCTCGGGCTGGCCGGCGGCGGCAACAAGACGCGCAAGCTCGAGTTCCTCGTCGCCGACGCGCTCGCCAAGGGCGCCGACACGCTGGTCACCGTCGGCGCGCCGCAGTCGAACCACTGCCGCCTGACGCTCGCCGCCGCGGTGCGCGAAGGGCTGAAGTGCCGCCTGATCCTCGAGGAGCGCGTCCCCGGCAGCTACCGCGCCGAGGCGAACGGCAACAACCTGCTGTTCGACCTGATGGGCGTCGAGCAGGTCCGCGTCGTGCCCGGTGGCAGCGATCTGGGGGAGGCGATGGTCGCCGAGCTGGCGGCGCTGACCGCGGCCGGGCGCATCGGCTATGCGATCCCCGGCGGCGGCTCGAACCCGCGGGGCACGTGCGGCTATGTCGCCTGCGCCGACGAGCTGCTGGCGCAGAGCTTCGAGCTCGGCCGCGCCTTCGACCATCTCGTCGTCGCCAGCGGCAGCGCGGGGACGCACGCCGGCCTCGTCGTCGGGCTGGCGGCGGCGAACGCGCGGCTGCCGGTCACCGGGATCAACGTCCGGCGCCCGCAGGCCGAGCAGGAGGGCAATGTCCACGCGCTGGCGCAGGCGACCGCCGACTTCCTCGGGCTGCCGCCGATCCCGCGCACCGCCGTGACCTGCCTCGACCGCTGGGTCGGCCCCGGTTATTCGCTGCCGACGCCGGCGATGGTCGCGGCGGTGCGGACGGCGGCGCGGCTCGAAGGCGTGCTGCTCGACCCCGTGTATACCGGCAAGGCCTTCGCCGGGCTGATCGACCTGGTGCGCGAAGGCTGTTTCGCCGCCGGCAGCCGGGTCGTCTTCATCCACACCGGCGGCTCGCCGGCGCTGTTCGCCTATCGCGACGTGCTGGCGGCTTCGGCATGAAGACGGTCGGCGTCATCGGCGGGATGGGGCCGGCGGCGACGCTCGACTTCCTGACCAAGCTCCATGCGGCGACGCCGGTCGCGAGCGAAGCCGACCACCTGCACGTCATCACCGACAACCACCCGCGCCGCGCCGACCGCAACGCCGCGATGCGCGCCGACGGCCCGTCGCCGGCGCCATCGCTCGTCGCCACCGCCCGCGGGCTGACGGCGATGGGGGCCGAGGTGCTGGTCATGCCGTGCAACGCCGCCCACGCCTGGGCCGACGAGATCGTCGCCGCGGCCGGCGACGTCCCGTTCGTCAGCATCATCGCCGCGGCAGTGGCGGCGGTCCGCAGCGCCGTGCCGAACGTCCGCCGCGTCGGCCTGCTCGCGGTCGAGGCGACGCAGGCGGCGCGGCTCTACCACGACGGCTTCGGCGACGGTGTCGAGGTCCTCGCCCCCGACATGGACACGTTCATGCCGCTGATCTTCGCGGTCAAGGCCGGCGACACGGGGCCGGCGGTCCGCGCCGCCATGGCCGCCGAAGCCGCGGCGCTGGTCGCGGCGGGGGCGGAGGTGCTGCTCGCCGCCTGCACCGAGGTGCCGCTGGTGTTCGGCCCCGGCGATGCCGCCGTGCCCGTCGTCAGCGCCACCGACGCGCTGGTCGCGGCGACGCTGGCGGCGGCGCGCTAACCGAAGAAGTCGAGCAGCGCGGCGAGCGTCGCGGCAGGCGCTTCCTCGGGCAGGAAGTGGCCGCACGGCAGCGCCTGGCCGCGGACGTCGCCCGCATAGTCGCGCCAGACCGCGAGCGGGTCGAAGCGCCGCCCGACCAGCCCGCGCTCGCCCCACAGGACGAGGAGCGGCGCGGCGATCTTCGTCCCCGCCGCCCGCGTCGCCGCGTCGTGGTCGCAGTCGACGGTCGCCCCGGCGCGGTAGTCGGCGCAGGTCGCGGCGATGCCGCCCGGCGCGAGGAAACCGCGCCGGTACTCGGCCCGCGCCTCGGGCGTGAACGCGCCCGCCGTCCCGGCCCAGCCGCCGAAGCACATGTCGAGCCAGACGTCGGGCGCGCCGCCGATCAGCGCTTCCGGAATCGGGGCGGGCTTGGTCAGCATGAACCAATGGAAATAGGCGTCGGCGATGACGCGGTCGGTGGCGTCGTACAGCGCCTTGGTCGGCACGATGTCGAGGACCGCGACCAGGGTGACGGAGCCGGGGTGGTCGAGCGCCAGCCGGTAGGCGACGCGCCCGCCCCGGTCGTGCCCGGCAACGGCGAAGCGGCCGTGGCCGAGGCTAGCCATCAGCGCCACGAGGTCGTTCGCCATCGTCCGCTTGGCGTAGGTCGCGGGGTCCGCCGCCGCCGGCTTGGCCGAATCGCCATAGCCGCGCAGGTCGGGCGCGACGACGGTGAAGCGCGCGGCGAGCGCCTCGGCCTGCCGGTGCCACATGACGTGCGTCTGCGGATAGCCGTGGACCAGCAGCAGCGGCGGTCCCTCGCCCGCCGTCCAGAACGCGATGTCGACGCCGGCCGACGCGAAGGTGCCGCGGCGGTAGCCGGCGAACAGCGCGCTCACTTGGCGAACATCTGGTCGAGGTCGCGGAAGGCCTTGAACTCCAGCGCGTTGCCGGCGGGATCGAACAGGAACATCGTTGCCTGCTCGCCCGGCTGGCCGGCGAAGCGGACGTGCGGTTCGATCTCGAAGCGCGTGCCCGCCGCCGTCAGCCGGTCGCGCAGCAGCTCCCACTCGTCCCAGTCGAGGACCAGCCCGAAGTGCGGCACCGGCACGGCGTCGCCGTCGACGGCGTTGCGGTGCAGCGCCGCGCCCGGCGCGAGGTGGGCAACAAGCTGGTGCCCGTGGAAATCGAAGTCGACCCAGGTCGCGGCCGACCGCCCTTCGTCGCAGCCGAGGACGCCGCCATAGAAGGCGCGCGCCGCGCCCAGGTCGTCGACGGGAAAGGCAAGGTGGAAGCGGGGGATCATGGCCGCATCATCGCACGCCGCCGCTCCCTCTTGAAGTCGCCCGACGCCATCCCAAATCATGCTTGTCGCCCTGCCATTGGGGGGCGGCAAGTCATTGCTTTTGAAAGGATGATAGCACCATGCGTACGTTCGACATTTCCCCCCTGCTCCGCGCCTCGGTCGGCTTCGAGAACCTCAACCGCCTGGTTGACCTCGCCACCCGCGGCGAAGGCAGCGACACCGGCTATCCGCCGTACAACATCGAGAAGACCGGCGAGGGCAGCTACCGCGTGGCGATGGCCGTCGCGGGCTTCGCGCGCCACGAGCTCGACCTGACGGTCCAGGAGAACACCCTGATCGTTACCGGCAACGCCAGCGACGAGGCGAACGGCGCCGAGCGCCAGTTCCTCCACCGCGGCATCGCCAAGCGCGCCTTCGAGCGCCGCTTCCAGCTCGCCGACACGATCAAGGTGACGAACGCCAGCTACGCCGACGGCCTGCTGAACATCGACCTCGTCCGCGAGGTGCCCGAGCACAAGAAGCCGCGCAAGGTCGAGATCGGCGGCAGCGTCGAGACGCAGCCGGCGATCGACGCCCAGGCGAACCACGCGACGCCGCAGGCGCTCGCCGCCTAAGGCATCGCGCGAGACGCGAAGCCGAATGGACGGGGCCGGCCCATGCCGGCCCCGTTTTTCGTGCGTCTTCACGGAGCCTGCCGACGATCGCGGACTCTGCTGAGCGGCCTGTAGGGTGCCGTTCGGCCACACCGGCGCCGCGACCTTTCCAACAGCGGCCGGTCGCGGCTTCCAATGTAGGGAACGGCCGCGTAGCGCGGGGTCGTCCGGCGGGTAAGCTCCCGTCGGCGGGGTGGGACGGCGCCGGGGGTCACCGGGGCGGTCGCACCTGACGACGTGCGGGTGCCGGACAATGCGCGTGGCTGCGCACAAGGCCATCCAGGCGTACTTCCGGCCAAACCCGGCCCCGCGTTCGCTCCGTGGGTCCCGCCGGCCCCCGCACGTCCCCTTGCCGATTGCCGTCGATCCCCCCGTTGCGACCGAACGGGACCAGGACCGGAGGCAAGGGCCCGAACGCCTCCGCCCCCGTGGTGCCCCGGCACCGGCGGGCGCTTCGCTGCGCCGGCGGTCAGGCGATGATGTCGGGGACCAGCCAGTCCTGGACGATGTGCATCTCGTCCTTCAGGCGGAGCTTGCGCTTCTTGAGCCGGGCGAGCTGGATCTGATCGTGGCCGGCGACCGAACGCAGGGCCTCGATCGCGGCGTCGAGGTCGCGATGCTCCTGCGTCAGCGCGTGGAGCCGCGCGGTCAGTTCGGCCTCGTCCACCCTGCTCCCCTTCGCCGCCTGTGCAAGTCGCTGCCGTTCCCCAATAGCAGCTTGCCCCCGCCGGCGTCGCGCGCGACCGCCCCGACTAGGGCTTGCGGCGGCCGCGCGTCCCGTCGCCCAGATCGTGCGACACAACGCGCGCGCCATTTTTCCATGCGACTTTCCGCAGCGAGCGTGATTGTCTCCCCAGTCCCACTGCTGACTGGAGGGAATGACATGACCGACGTCCACCGCGCGGCACTGTCGACCAAGCACGCGGCGATCGAGGCGGCGCTGGCCCGCGAGGCGACGAAACCCCTTCCCGACACGCTGCGCCTGACCAAGCTCAAGAAGGAGAAACTGCGACTGAAGGAGCAGCTCAGCCAGGGCTGAACCGCGCTACTCGTCGCGGGTGACACGCTCGGCACGCTCGTGGCGCTCCTGCGCCTCGAGCGTCATCGTCGCGATCGGCCGCGCTTCGAGCCGCTGCAGCGAGATCGGCTCGCCGCTGACCTCGCAATAGCCGTAGTCGCCGGTGTCGATGCGCCGCAGCGCGGCCTCGATCTTGCTGATCAGCTTGCGCTGGCGGTCGCGGGTGCGAAGCTCGATGCCCCAGTCGGTCTCGCTCGAGGCGCGGTCGGTGATGTCGGGCTCGCGCAGCAATTCGGTCTGCAGCGTCGCCAGCGTCTCGCGCGCCTCGGCCAGGATCGCCTCGCGCCAGTCGAGCAGCTTGCGCTGGAAATAGGCCAGCTGGCGGGCGTTCATGAACGGCTCGTCAGGCTGCGGCGTGTAGCCGGGATCGACGGCAAGCAAGCGGATGTCGAAGGTTTCGATCGTCTCCACCGGCGGCGACCCTGACATGGTGTTGCGTCTCCCGCTCATCCGACCGGTTGTCGGTCTTGCCCCGCCCGCGCCCATAGCGAGCTTCAGTCGTCCTAACAAGAGCTTGCCGCGAACGGCTACGGACGGTGGAAAGCCGTCGGCGCAAGCCTCGCGGTGGCGGCGGCGAGCGGCTCGGCGACGGTCGCCATCCAGAAGGCGGTGGCGTGGATCAGCGTGTCGGTGTCGGCGAGGATGCCGACGTGGCCGGGAAAGCTGACAAGGTCGCCGCGGCGCCGGTCGGCAGCGGCGATCGTAGCGAAGGCGGCTGCCTGCTGGTCGGAATCGCGCGGCGTCGCGATGCCGCAGGCGGTGAGCACGGCCTGCGTCAGCCCCGAGCAGTCGATCCCGTCGCGGCTCCGCCCGCCCCAGACGTAAGGAGTGCCGACGAACGCGAGTGCGACCGCCGCAGGATCGTCGTGCCGCTGCGCCAGCGGGAGCACATGCCGGTGGTGGATGAAGCCGCCCGCGGCGGCGACGAACGCCTCGCCGGCCGCCGCCGCGGCGACCTGCGCGTTAAGCGGCAGGCGGAGCCCGACGGGCGACTTGATGTCGGGCTCGGCGAACACCGGGGCGCTCGCGGCCGCGATCCAGTGGGTCGCCTCCGCCGCCTCGCCCAGCGCGGCGAGCCGCACCCAGCCGACGTAGCGGTCGGCGCCGCACTGACCCCACGCCCAGCCGTCGGCGATGTCGAACACCGTAAAGGCCTCGCCGAACAGCAACTCGCTGACCGCTCGCGCTGCGGCGTTCGGCCCCGCCCGCAGCATCGCACCCGGCACGACGCAGCGGCGGGACACGCCGCCGGCATAGCGTGGCGCGACGACGCAGCCGGCGAGTGCCGCGTCGGCGAGGTCGTCGCGGATGGCGTTGATGCGGCGATCGAGCGGCCGCGACGGGCCGGCGAGATGTCCGCGCCTAGTGCGCGGTGCGCTTGCGGTCCCGCTGCCTGTCACGCTGATGATCTTGCCCCTCGGTCCGCTCGATCAGTTCGGCGAACTCCTCGAGGAAGGCAAGACCCTGCGGCGTCTGCTCGATGAAAATGTTGCGCAGGTCGGAGTCGTCCTTCTGGCGCCGGAGATAACCGAGCGCGCCGAGCGTGTTGAGCGCGCGCGTCACCACCGGCTTCGACACGCGCAGTCGTGCCGCCAGCCCGCGCACGGTATGCGGCCCGGGCAGCAGGTAGACGACCATCAGCAGGGCCATCTGGCGGTTGGTCAGGTCGGGACGGGCGGACTGGACATAGTCGATCAGCGTGCCCATCCACGCAGACAGCGGCTGACCGATCTCGGGGCTGGCGGCGGTACTCATGACAGGGCCTCGTTCAGTCGGTCGCCCGGGAGAACCCCCGGGACAGACGTTCCTCGCGAAGTTCAACTGCTTGCCGCTATACTTGTTTCATGCCGGGTACGATTCTATTGCAGCGCGCTATCGTACGGTCGCGCCGTAGCGGCGGCACAGCAGGCCCCACGCCGCTGCCATTCCCGTCGCGGCGCCGCCTTTGGGCCGCCCCGGGCGGGCCGTCGGGTTCCAGGCGAACAGGTCGAGGTGCGCCCAGGGCTGGCCCGCGCGCACGAAGCGGTCGAGGAACAGGGCGGCGGTGATCGAGCCGGCGAAGCCGCCCTCGCCCGAATTGTCGATGTCGGCGACGGTCGACTTCAGCATGTCGGCATACGGCGTCCACAACGGCATCCGCCACAGCGGATCGCCCGCCGCCGTGCCCGCAGCCAGCAGCTCGGCGGCGAGCGCGTCGTCATGGGCGTAGAGCGCCGGCAGGTCGGGCCCGAGCGCGACCCGCGCCGCTCCGGTCAGCGTCGCGAAATCGAGCAGCAGCGCGGGCGCGTCCTCCTGCGCCAGCGTCAGGGCGTCGGCCAGGATCAGCCGCCCCTCGGCATCGGTGTTGCCGATCTCGACCGTCACGCCGGCCCGCGTGCGGAGCACGTCGCCGGGACGGAAGGCGTTGCCGGCGATGGCGTTCTCGACCGCGGGGACAATCAGCCGCAGCCGCACCGGCAGCCCCGCGCCCATCACCAGCCGCGCGACCCCGAGCGCCACCGCGGCGCCGCCCATGTCCTTCTTCATCAGCCGCATGGCCGACGCCGGCTTGATGTCGAGCCCGCCCGAATCGAAGGTCACGCCCTTGCCGACCAGCGTCACCTTCGGATGCGCCGGGTCGCCCCACGTCAGGTCGATCAGCCGCGGGGCGCAGGCGGCGGCGCGGCCGACGGCGTGGACCGCGGGGAAGCCGGTCGCGAGCGCTTCGCCGTCGATAACCGTCACCGCGGCCCCGAACCGCTCGCCCTCGGCGCGGATCGCATCGGCCAGCGCGGCGGGGTCGAGGTCGCCCGCCGGCGTGTCGACGAGGTCGCGGACGAGCGCCGTCGCCTCCGCCAGCGCCACCGCCGGGCCGATCGCCGCCGCATCGGCCACGAGCAGCACCTTGGCGCCGCCGGCCGGTGCCGCGCGGTAGCGGTCGAAGCGGTGCTGGGCGAGCAGCCACCCCGACAGCGCCGCCTCGGGCGCCGGGTCGCCGGCCAGCCGGTACGTCCCGGCGGGCAGCTTCGCCGCCGCCGCCGCCAGCGCCCACGGCCCGAGCGGCCCGTCGTCGACGCCGACGAGGACGCCCCAGTCGTCCGCCGTCTCGCCCGGCACGACGACGATCTCGCCCACCTTGGCGGCAAAGCCCGCGGCCGCGACCGCTGCCGCCGCCCGCGCCGCGCCCGTCGCCGCCGCGAGGCCCGCCGCCGTCACCGGCGTCAGCGTTCGCGCCGCCTGTCCGGCGTCGGCGGCAAGGAGGGCGGCGAAGTCACGGGCGGGTGCGGTGAAGGTCATCGCCGCAGGCTAGACGAGCGCGCCGCCCGCCGCACGGCGAAAAGCGCACGGGTGCGCTGCGCCGGCGCCACGGGCGTGCTATGCTGCCGCGCGCGACGAGCGGGGCCGGGGCAATGGCGACGAGCGACGAACGCTGGCAGAACCGGATGGCGCCGCTGATGGCGGGCGCGGTCGTCGTCACGGCCGTGTTCTTCGCCGTCGTCATGCTCGTCCGCTTCGCCTCGATCGAGGCGACGCTGCAGGAGCCGCCGCCGGCCGCGCTGGCGATCCCCTGGACCGCGACCGGCCGCGAGCCGGCGACCTGGCGCGAGCAGCAGGCGCTGGCGACGGCCGAGGCGACCTTCGCCCTCGAGCGCGAGCTGATCGCCCGGCGCTACCGCACGGCGAGCGCGCTGCTGTCGCTCCGCCTGTGGACGCGGCTGATGGGCTTCCTGACCGGCATGATCCTGGCGATGGTCGGCGCGGCCTTCGTGCTCGGCAAGCTGACCTCGCCCGAGAGCGAGATCAGCGGCGGCGCCAGTGGCGCGACGCTCAGCGTCAAGAGCGCATCGCCCGGCATCGTCATGGCCGTGCTCGGCACGGTTCTGATCGGCATCTCACTCACCGTGCCGGTGACCGCCGACGTGAAGGACGTCGCCATCTACTTCAGCGGCAGCGGCACGGGTACGAGCGACGACCCGCCGCCGGCGACCGGAGCAATCGGCCCATCGACCGACGCCAACTCACCACCCCGCCCGCCGACCGGAGGCTCGTCATGATCCGTCCTGCACCCACCGCAGCGGTTGCCGCCCTGCTCGCCGCCGGACCCGCCTTTGCGCTGACCCCGGACCAGGAGCTGGCCCGCGCCTGGGCGCTGTTCCACTATCCCAAGTACGACAATCGGGCCGCCAATGCCGCGGCGAACGCCTATCTCCGCACCTACGGCCCCCGGTTCAGCGCCGCCTTCCTCGCTGCCGCGACGCAGTGCCTGCTGAACAAGCACAACCCCGCCAACCGGGCCGCCTTCATGCAGCTGCGCCACGACTATTTCATCGGCGGCAACGAGGCGACGACCGTCGCCGAATGGATAACCAGCGACTGCGCCAATCCACGGCCCCAGGCCGAGACCGGCGGTCAGGCGCTGAGCAGCACGCCCGCGACCGCCGCCGCCGAGCCGTCGGACCACGAGCCACCGCCGCGCAACCCGCGCCCGGCCCCGCCGCCGCCGCCGCCGCCCCGCGTCATCGCCAGCCCGGTCGTGGCCAACGCCGCGGCCCCGGTGAACGTTAAGCCGGCCGCGTGCCGGGCACGGGACACTCTGCTGGGCCGGGATCCTGCCGTGTATGCCGCGACGGTCGCGGCCCTCGAGAGGGTGTGTAACCGCGAACTGGCGTCGACTGCCCCGGCAACAGCGCCGCCGTCCGCACCGCCGCCTGCGGCCGCGCCGGATCCCGTCCTGCCGCCGGAGGTCCAAGCGGCGAACGCGGAGCGGCGGCGGCGCTACCTCGCGGCGCAGTGCCGGCCGCCGTACGTCTGGCGCGACGCCTTCTATCTCGACCGCGTCTGCGTCACGCCGCAGGTCCGCGACGACGCCGCCGACGACAACCGCCACCGCGCCGAGCGCCGTGATCCGACGGGTCCCTACGGGCCGATGACGTGCATCCAGGGCTATGTCTGGCGCGGCGCGCGCGACGGCGACACGGTCTGCGTCGTCCCGGAGCGGCGCGACCAGGCGGCCGCCGACAACGCCGCGGCGGCCTCGCGGCGGCTCGTCGCCGGCGTGCCCGGATCGGGCTAGGCCGGCACGCCGAACAGGTCGACCTCGTCGCTATCCTCGATCGTCACCGGCACGATGTCGCCGACCGCGAGGCCCCCGGCATCGCGCAGGTGGACCTCGCCGTCGATCTCGGGCGCGTCGTACTTCGACCGGCCGCTCGCCCCGCCCTCGTCGTCGGTGCGATCGATGATGACGTCGAGCGTCCGCCCGACCTTGACCGCCAGCCGCGCCTCGCTGATCGCGCTCTGCGCTGCCATGAAACGGTGCCAGCGCTCCTCCTTGACGTCCTCGGGGACCGCGTTCGCCAGCTCGTTGGCGGCGGCGCCGGCGACCGCCTCGTACTTGAAGCAGCCGGCGCGGTCGATCTGCGCCTCGGCCAGCCAGTCGAGCAGGTACTGGAAATCCGCCTCGGTCTCGCCGGGGAAGCCGACGATGAAAGTCGAGCGCAACGCCAGCTCCGGCACCATCGCCCGCCAGCGAGCGATGCGCTCGAGCACCTTCGCCTCGTTCGCCGGGCGGCGCATCGCCTTCAGGACCGCGGGAGAAGCGTGCTGGAACGGGATGTCGAGGTACGGCAGCACCAGCCCCTCGGCCATCAGCGGCATCAGCGCGTCGACGTGCGGATAGGGATAGATGTAGTGCAGCCGCACCCACGCCCCCGTCTCGCCCAGCGCGCGCGGCAGGTCGGTGATATGCGCGCGGTACGGCCGCCCGCGCAGTTCCGACACGGCGTGGCTCAGGTCGACGCCGTACGCCGACGTGTCCTGGCTGACGACGAGCAGTTCCTTCGTGCCGCGCGCGACCATCAGCTCGGCCTCCCGCACCACGGCCGCCGCCGGGCGGCTGGCGAGGTCGCCGCGGAGCGAGGGGATGATGCAGAAGCGGCAGCGGTGATTGCACCCTTCGCTGATCTTCAGATAGCCGTAGTGCGGCGGCGTCAGCTTGACCGGGGCGAGGTCGAGATAGGGCTGCGGCACCGTCGGCGCGGCGGCATGGACGGCGCCGACGACGGCGTCGTACTGCTGCGGTCCCGTCACGGCGAGCACCTTGGGGTGCGCCGCGCGGATCATGTCGGCCTCGTGCCCGAGGCAGCCGGTGACGATGACGCGCCCGTTCTCGGCGACCGCCTCGCCGATCGCGGCAAGCGATTCCGCCTTGGCCGAATCGAGGAAGCCGCAGGTGTTGACCAGCACGACGTCGGCCCCGGCATAGTCGGGGCTCATGGCATAGCCGTCGGCGCGCAGCCGCGACAGGATGCGCTCGGAGTCGACCAGCGCCTTGGGGCAGCCGAGCGAGACCATGCCGATGCGGGGCGGCGCGGGGAGGGTGAGGGGGGAGGACACGCGGGCGATGTAGGGGGTTTGGGGCGGCAGGGCAAAGGCGGCCCCTTCAGTTCCTCCCCGGAACGGGGAGGGGGACCGCGCGGCTTCTTCAGCCGCGTGGTGGAGGGGCAGCCCGGGATACCGCGCCCCTTCGCGGCTGCCCCTCCACCATCGCGGAAGAGCGATGGTCCCCCTCCCCGTTCCGGGGAGGAACTGGCTTGCCCGCCGCGCCGCCGCCCGCCATAGCGACCCCGCCATGCACGACATCAAAGCCATTCGCGCCGACCCGGCGGCGTTCGACGCGGGGCTGGCGCGGCGGGGCGATGAGGCACAGCGGCTCGGTCGGCTAGTCCGCGCGATCGACACCGATCTCCGTCAGACGCAGACGGATCTGCAGAACTACCTTGCCCAGCGCAACGAGCTTTCGCGGGCTATGGGCGCGGCGATCGCGTCCAAGGACGAGGTCGGCGTGATCAGCCTTCGCGCACAGGTAGCCCATCTCAAGGACGCGATTCCGGAACGCGAGGCGCGCGAGCGGGTATTGGGGGAGGAAATCAACGGCGTCCTCGCCACCCTCCCCAACCTCCCCGCCCCCGATGTCCCCGACGGCCTCGACGAAACCGCACAACGTCGTCGTCCACACCCGCGGCACCCCGCCCGCCTTCGACTTCGCGGCCAAGGAGCACGACGCCCTCGCCCTGCGCTTCGGCTACGACCCCGATGCCGCCGCCGCCATCGCCGGGGCGCGCTTCGCCGTCCTGAAGGGGCCGCTCGCCCGCCTGCACCGCGCGCTCGGGCAGTTCCTGCTCGATGCGAACGTCGCCGCCGGGTGGACCGAGGTGGCGCCGCCGCTGCTCGTCCAGCCGCGGGCGATGTTCGGCACCGGGCAGCTGCCGAAGTTCGCCGAGGACGCCTTCGCCACGACCGACGGGCGCTTCCTGATCCCGACCGCCGAGGTGTCGCTGACCAACCTCGATCCGCGGGCGCGTGCTCGACGCCGACGACCTGCCGCTGCGCTTCACCGCCCTGACCCCGTGCTTCCGCCAGGAAGCGGGCTCGGCGGGGCGCGACACGCGCGGCCTCATCCGCCAGCACCAGTTCGACAAGGTCGAGCTCGTCGCCATCGTCGCCGGCGCCGAAGCCGCCGCGGCGATGCACGAGGAGATGACCGCCCAGGCCGAAAGCCTCTTGGACGCGCTCGGCCTGCCCTATCGCCGCGTCCTGCTGTGCGCCGGCGACATGGGCTTTTCCGCGCGCAAGACCTACGACCTCGAGGTCTGGCTGCCGGGGCAAAACCAATACCGCGAGATCAGCAGCGTCTCCGACTGCGGCGACTTCCAGGCGCGGCGGATGGACGTCGAGGAGCCGAAGGGCGGCCGCTACAAGATCCGCGGGCAGAAGGGCACGTACTTCGTCCATACGCTCAATGGCAGCGCGCTCGCCGTCGGGCGGACGCTCGTCGCGGTGATCGAGAACTACCAGCGCGCCGACGGCTCGGTCGCCGTGCCCGCGGTGCTGCACCCGTACATGGGCGGGACAACGGAGTTGAAACCCGCCTGATGCGCATCCTCCTGACCAACGACGACGGCATCGAGGCGCCCGGCCTCGCCGCGCTGGCCGACATCGCCGCCGACCTGTCGGACGACGTCTGGACCGTCGCCCCGGCCGAGGAGCAGTCGGGCACCGGCCACTCGCTGACGCTGACCGCGCCGATCCGGCTGAAGCGGCTGTCCGACCGGCGCTTCGCCGTGCGCGGCACGCCGACCGACAGCGTGATGATGGCGATCGGGCACGTGATGAAGGACCACGCCCCCGACCTCATCCTGTCGGGCGTCAACCGCGGGCCGAACATGGCCGAGGACGTGACCTATTCGGGCACGGTGTCGGCGGCGATGGAGGGGTGCCTCGCCGGCATCCGTTCGATCGCGCTGAGCCAGGCGATGGCCGACTATACCGTGGGCCAGGAGGACTTCGCGCCGGCCCGCGCGTTCGGCGCCCGGATCGTCCGCCGGCTGCTCGACGTCGACTGGCCGGCGGGCGTGCTGATGAACGTCAACTTCCCCGCCGAGGTCACCGCCGACCCGCCGGTGGTCGTCGCCCGCCAGGGGTTCCGCGACTATGGCAACATCCGCATCGACGCCCGCACCGACCCGCGCGGCTTCCCCTATTACTGGTTCGGCTATGGCCGCGAGATGACCGACCCGGCGCACGAGACCGACCTTCGTGCCGTGCGCAACGGCGCCATCGCGGTGACGCCGCTCCACCTCGACATGACCCACGAGGCGACGCTCGCGGCGGTGGCGCGGGCGCTCGGGTAAGGCCGCGGCGGTTCGCCGGCGGCGCCGCGACCGGCCGGACGATATTTTCGGCCCTGTCCGCCGTGACCCGCTTGGCGGCGACGCGGGGCTTCCTCTAAACGCTGGCGGCGTGACCCCGCGCCTCCTGTTGCCCCTTGCCGTCGTGGCGCTGCTTGCGGGCTGCGGGCGCGAGCCGCCGCTGCGGCCGTCGCCGGCGGTTGCTCCCCCGCCGCCGCCGGCCAGCGTCGCCGCCCCCGCCGCGCGGCCGCCGTGGGTCGCGCACCGGGTGGTGACCGACGCGGTCGCCGTGCCGGGCGGGCGGCTGCACACCGTCAAGGCGGGCGAGACGGGGATCGCCATCGCCCGCGCCTATGGCGTGCGCTGGTCGGAGGTCGTGACCGCCAACCACCTCGCGCCGCCGTACACGCTGGAGATCGGCGACAAGCTGCTGCTGCCGAGCAAGGTCGCCGTCGCCGCGCAGACGCCGGCCGAGCGCGCGAAGGCGTTCAACATCGACATCGACGACCTCATCACCGGCGCCGAGCCGGCGGGCGGCGGACCTGCCCCCCGGCCGCATCCGGCGCCGCGCGCAGCCGCGCCGGCAACCGCGACTGCGCGCGCGACCCCGCCGGCATCGCCACCGGCACCGCGAGCCGCACCGCTGCCGGCCGTCGCCGGCCCCGCGCCCGCCTTCGCCTGGCCGCTCGAGGGGCGCGTGCTGTCGACCTTCGGGCCGAAGCCCGGCGGCCGCTTCAACGACGGCGTCAACCTCAAGGCGAGCGTCGGTACCCCCGTGCGGGCCGCCGCCGACGGCGTCGTCGCCTATGCCGGCGACGCGGTGGCGGGCTTCGGCAACCTCGTCCTCATCAAGCACGCCGACGGCTGGGTCTCGGCCTATGGCCACAACGAGACGCTGCTCGTCGCGCGCGGCCGGAAGGTGACCAAGGGTGAGATCATCGCGCGCTCCGGGGCGACGGGCGCGGTCGACGAGCCGCAGCTGCACTTCGAGCTGCGCCGCGGCCGGACGCCGAGCGATCCCCTGGCGCTGCTGCCGCCGCGGTCGTGACGCGCGCGCGGGGCTGGGCTAGGCTGCGGCAATGATCGCCACCTGCCCGTCGTGCCGCAAGCGCTACCGCCTGCCCGACGACGCCGTGCCGCCGGCGGGCCGCACCCTGCGCTGCGCTGCGTGCGGCCACAGCTGGACGGTGATGCCGGAGGATGCCGCCGCTGCCGACGCGGCACCGCCTTCCGGGCCGCCGGAGCCCGTGTCGGACAGCAATCTTGCGGCGCCCTTGGCCGCCGAGGCGGCGACCCCCATCCCGCCGCCGCCGCCGGTCGTCGCGCCGCCCCCCTCCACGTCGATCGGTGCGCAGGGCACGCGCCTCGCCTCGGCCGACCGAGCAGACGAAGACGACCTGCCCCCGCGCCGCCGCCGCTGGGGCTGGATCGCGGCGCTCGTCGCGCTGCTGGCGGTCGGCGCGCTGGCGGTGGTCGAGTTCGCGCCGGAGGACACGTTCGACCCGCCGCGATTGGGCCTGCCCGCCGCGCACCTGCCGCTCGCCGACCTCGGCAGCATCGCCATGCCCGAGCTGCCGCCGCTCGACCTGACGCAGGTGCCGGTCGTCGGATCGACGCTCGACCGCTGGTTCAACCCGCCGCCGGCCCCGGCCTCGCCACTGAAGATCACGGCCCGCGGGGAACGGCGGACGCTGGGCAACGGCACGCGCCTGCTGACGGTCGCGGGCACGGTCGCCAACCCGACGGCGGCTCCCGTCGTGCTCAGCGGCATCGACGCGGCGCTGCTCGACCCGGCCGGCCACCGTCGCTTCCGCTGGCGGATCGCCGCGCCGGTCAGCGTCGTCGCCGCCCACGGCCGCGCGGACTTCGAGTCGGTCGCCGCCAATTATCCGGACGGCGCGACCCTGCTCCAGCTGACCCCGCGGTGAGCGCGGCCGGCCGGGCCGAGGCGCTCGCCGCCGCCGGCCGGGGCGACGAGGCGGCGCGCGCCGTGCTCGCGGGAGTCGCCGCCGGGGAGACGGACGCGCTCGTGCTGGCGGCGCAGTGGCGGCTGTTCGGCGCCTTTCCCGACGTGCTCGGCCCGCGCGATGCGGCGGCAGCCAAGGGCCTGCTCGCGCGGGCGGCCGACGCCGGCGACCTGTCCGCCCGCGTGCTGCTCGCCTACTGGCTCGCCAACCCCGCGTGCGGCGCGCCCGATCCGAGTGCCGCGCGCGGCCACCTCGCCGCCGCCGCCGCGGTGCCGGTGATCGCGGCGCAGCTGGCCCTGGTCGACGCGCTCGCGGCGCGGCCGCTGCCCGCGCCGGAACCGCTGCGCGACGCACCCGCGGTCGTCCGCTTCCCCGGCCTGCTGACCGCCGCCGAGTGCCGCCACCTGATCGCCGCGGCGCACGGGCGGCTCGCGCCGTCGCTGGTCGTCGATCCCGCCACCCGCACCGCCCGCCCCGACCCTGTCCGCCGGGCGCAGGCGATGAGCTTCGGCCCGCTCGACCAGGACCTCGTCGTTTCCGCCGTCGGCGAGCGCATCGCCGCCGCCAGCGGAACGCGCGTCGCCGCCGCCGAGCCGCTCGCCGTCCTCGCCTACCCGCCCGGCGGCGAGTACCGGCCGCACCTCGACACCGTTCCGGGACTCGCCAACCAGCGGGCGGTGACGGTGCTCGTCTACCTGAACGACGACTTCGCCGGCGGCGCGACCGATTTCCCCGACGCGGACCTGAGCGTCGTGCCGCGGACCGGCGACGCCATCGTCTTCCGCGTCGCCGATGCCGAGGGCCGGCCGCTCGCGGGCAGCCGCCACGCCGGCGCGCCGGTGACGCGGGGGGTGAAATATCTCGCGTCGCGCTGGATTAGAGCCGCCGACCATGACATCTGGGACGCGACCGATATGAGGAGAAGCGCGCCATGATGTTCGAGTACAGCGACAAGACCAAGGCCCTGATCGACCGCCTGCGCGCCTTCATGGACGAACACATCTACCCGAACGAGGCGCGCTACGAGCAGGAGGTCGGCGAAGGCGACCGCTGGAAGGTGCTGCCGGTCATCGAGGAGCTGAAGCCCAAGGCGCGCGCGGCCGGGCTGTGGAACCTGTTCCTCAACATCAGCGAGCACGACACCGACGAGTGGAAGGGCCCCGGCCTGACCAACCTCGAATACGCGCCGCTCGCCGAGGAGATGGGCCGCGCCGGCTGGTCGTCGGAGGTGTTCAACTGCTCGGCCCCCGACACCGGCAACATGGAGGTGCTGCGGACCTATGGCACGCAGGCGCAGAAGGAGCGCTGGCTGCGGCCGCTGATGGCGGGCGAGATCCGCTCGGCGTTCCTGATGACCGAGCCGGCGGTGGCGTCGTCGGATGCGACCAACATCGAGACCAGCATCGTCCGCGACGGCGACGACTATGTCATCAACGGCCGCAAGTGGTGGTCGAGCGGCGTCGGCGACCCGCGCTGCGCCATCGCCATCGTCATGGGTAAGTCCGACACGTCGGCGGCGCGCCACCTGCAGCAGAGCCAGGTACTGGTGCCGCTCGACGCGCCGGGCATCACCAAGGTGCGCGCGCTCAAGGTGTTCGGCTACGACGACGCGCCGCACGGCCATTATGAGGTGATCCTCGACAACGTCCGCGTGCCGGCGACGAACGTCGTCCTGCGCGAGGGTGCGGGCTTCGAGATCGCGCAGGGGCGCCTCGGGCCGGGGCGCATCCACCACTGCATGCGCAGCATCGGGGCCGCCGAGCGCGCGCTCGAGAAGATGTGCAAGCGGCTGAAGTCGCGCACCGCCTTCGGCAAGCCGATCAGCGAGCAGGGCGTGTGGCACGAGCGCATCGCCGACGCGCGCATCGCCATCGAGCAGGCGCGGCTGCTGACGCTGAAGGCCGCGTACATGATGGACACGGTCGGCAACAAGGCGGCCAAGCGCGAGATCGCGATGATCAAGGTCGTCGCGCCGAACATGAGCTGCATGATCCACGACATGGCGATCCAGGCGCACGGCGGCGGCGGCGTCTGCCAGGATTATGGCCTCGCCTCGGGCTATGCCGGGCAGCGGACGCTGCGGCTGGCCGACGGCCCCGACGAAGTCCACCGCCAAGCGATCGCGAAGGACGAGTTGCGGCGGTATAACTGAGACTTAGGACGGCTCGACGGGCAAGTCCCGTCGGGCCGTCCGGCGGCGGCTCGTCGCCGAGCGGCTGTTCGTGACGATCGCGGGCGGCGGCGCAGGCTCTCGCCGCGCTCGTGCTGACGCTGGCAAACGTCGACGCCGCGTTTCACCGACAGCGGCTGGCGTCACCGGCGATTTCGGGTGATGGCCGCCCGTACCCGCCGGGCTGGCGCCGCTTTTTCTGCAGCCGATTGCGGGACGACGGACGGGCAACGCCAACACTAAGTCAGCGCGTCGCGTCCCCGCGTCCCCGCGTCGGCTCGTCACGCACGGGCCCGTGGCGGGAAGGGCACCAGCCCTCCCCGCCCCCGGCCGACGATCACGCCGCCTTGAGGACGCCCTCGATCTTCGCCTGCGCCGCCGGCTCGTCGATGTTCTCCATCGCGGCGAGTTCGCGCGCGAGGCGGCCGATCGCGGCCTCGTAGATCTGGCGCTCGGAATAGCTCTGCTCGGGCTGGTCCTCGGCGCGGTGGAGGTCGCGGACGACCTCGGCGATCGAGACGAGGTCGCCGGAGTTGATCTTGGCCTCGTATTCCTGCGCCCGGCGGCTCCACATCGTCCGCTTGATGCGCGGCCGGCCCTTCAGCGTCGTCAGCGCCTCGAGCAGCGTCGCCTGGCTCGACAGCTTGCGCATGCCGACGCCTTCGGCCTTGTTGGTCGGGACGCGCAGGGTCATCCGCTCTTTCTCGAACCGCAGGACGTAGAGTTCGAGGCGAGTGCCGGCGATTTCCGAGCTCTGCACCTCGACGACGCGGCCGACCCCATGCTTGGGATAGACAACGTGATCGCCGACGACGAAATTGAGCGGCTTAGCGGCCATGAAGGATCCTTTCTGGGTCCACCGGCACCGAGCGCCGCGCGACGCGCGCGGTCCGGTCGAGCGGCAGACGGTTGCTTGCCTTCGCTACATGGGTCGCACGCCTCCGCGTCACGACCCGGCTGTTCGCGTCGCGGAACCGCAACGCAAGTTAAGCCATACCAGAAAACGGCGCGGAATGCCACGCCTATGTGCGCATCGTCACAGGCCTGGCTCCGGCGGCATGGCGGCACCGCAATGAGCGGCCCGGGCTACTGCCCGTCGGTGCCCGCCTTGTCGCTGAAATACTTGTCGAACTTGCCGGTCTCGCCCTTGTGCTCATCGGCGTCGGGCGGGGTCGCGCCCTTGACGGTGATGTTCGGCCACGTCGCGGAATAGGTCGCGTTCAGCTCGAGCCACTTGTCGAGGCCGCTTTCGGTGTCAGGCAGGATCGCTTCGGCCGGGCACTCGGGCTCGCAGACGCCGCAGTCGATGCACTCGTTGGGGTTGATGACGACCATGTTGTCGCCCTCGTAGAAGCAGTCGACCGGGCACACCTCGACACAGTCCATGTACTTGCACTTGATGCAAGCCTCGGTCACCACGTACGTCATCGCTGTCGAACCCCGTTTGGCGTAACGCCGTCCGTGCTAGACGGGGACGAGCGCCCCCGTCAATCCTGCGGCATCAGCGCGCCTGCCGGTCAGGTCGGCGTAGAGCTGGCACGCCTCGACGAACGGCCCGCGACGGTCGGCAAGGCCGAGCACCTTCACCACGACGACATCGTCGTGCTTGGGGAAGCTGACGACCGAGCCGGCGCGGACCAGTGCGGAGGGCCGGTCGATGACCCGCCCGTCGAGGCGGAGATGGCGGCTTTCGCACAGCCGCTGCGCATCGCTGCGCGACTTCGTCAACCTTGCGAACCACAACCACTTGTCGAGCCGCAAACCCTGACCATGGACCAAAGGCTACCGTCCTTTCATGTGGGCGAGGACCGCGAAGGGGGAGTCGACGGGGCGGGCGAGCGCCGGGCGCTCGGTCCGGATCCCGCCCCAGGCGAACGCCGTCGTGCCGTCGACGAGCCGCAGGCGGTAGCCCAGGGCGCGCATCAGGCGGGCGAAGCGGTCACGGCTGAGACCGACGCTGGCGATCCAGTTGGCGTCGGGGACGAAGGGAGCGCGGCCGTCGCGCTGGTCGTGCATCGCGCGCGCCAGGCGGTCGACCATGTCGATGCGGACGGCGATGGCATCCTTGCCCGCGCCGAGCGCCCAGAAGCCCGCTACGGCGTAAAAGGCCGACGGCACGTGGGGCGCGACGTCGACCGTGACCAGTCCCGGCGCCGGCGGTGGCGGCAGGACGGCGAGGCCCTGCGCGACCGCCCACAGCGCGATGCGCCAGCGGGTCGGCTCGGGGCGGAGCGCGGCGGCGACGAAGATGTGGACGACGCCGATCCGGACGCCGGCGGCGACGAGCGCCTTGCGGTCGGCGCGGGTCAGCGCCTCGACCTGCGTCGCGACGTCGCTGCGCGTCAGGCTGCCCATCGTCTCGACCAGCCGGACGATCAGCCCGCGCGCCGCCGGCGACAGCGACGGCACCAGCGCGGCGACGCGCGTCAGCGGGGCGAGGTGGCGATCGCGCGCGGCCGCGAACCAGGCGTTCAGCCGGTCGGCCACCGCCCGGCGGTCCGCGAAGGGCAGCCCCTCGAGCGCGCGGTCGGTCTCCACGCGCGGATTGAGCGCGTCGCGACCGGCGGTCAGCTTGCCGACGCGCGCCCCGTTCCACAGGATGCGCGGCGGCAGCGCGCCGTCGAAGGCGAGCGCGAACTCGGCGTCGGGCGCGGCGACGAGCGCGGCGCAGCGGCGGGCGAACTCGCGAGGGAGGTGGCGCTCGGCAGCGGCGAGCAGCATCCGCTTCTCGCCCGCGCGCGCGGCCGGGTCGGGGGTGAAGCGGAAGCCGTCGAGCGTCCCGATCGCCTCGCCCTCGACGGCGACGGTGCCGTCGGGGTCGACCGCGACCCGCTGCTCGCCGCGGATCTTGAGATCCTTGAGCAGCACCGCCGTCCGCCGGTCGACGAAGCGCTGCGTCAGCTTGCCGTGGAGCGCGTCCGACAGCCGGTCCTCGAGCTCGCGCGTGCGGTCGGCCCAGCGGTTGCCGTCCGCCAGCCAGCCGGGGCGGTGGGCGACGTAGGTCCAGGTCCGGGCGGCGGCGATGCGGTCGGCGACCTGACCGATGTCGCCGCCGACGTTGTCGAGCGCGGCGAGTTCGCTGGCGATCCACGCCGCCGGCAGCGTGCCGTCGCCCTCGCTCAGGTGACGGAAGATGCGGCCGACGAGGCGCGTATGCTGCTCGGCGCCGGTCTTGCGGTAGTCGGGGACGCCGCACGCCGCCCACAGCCGCGCGATCCGGCCGCGGCCGTGGGCGCGCTCCATGACCCAGGGCTCGCCCGCGAGGCGCTTCAGCACGTCGAGGTCGATGGCATCGTCGCTCCGCACCAGCTCCGCCCGCGGCGGCCGTGCGTCGAGCGAGCCGATCAGCCGCGGCAGGCTGGTCGTATCGAGCGCGGCATTGCGCCAGACGAGCTGCGTCAGCGGCGGAAAGACATGCCCTTCGATCGCGGCGATCTCCTCCGGTTCGAAGGTCGTCGCCGCGTCCTGCCCGAGCTGGACGACGCCGAAGCTGCCGTCCCGCTGGTAGCGCCCGGCGCGGCCGGCGATCTGCGCCATCTCGCTGACCGTCAGCCGGCGGTGGCGCTTGCCATCGAACTTCGACAGGCCGGCGAAGGCGACATGGGCGATGTCCATGTTGAGGCCCATGCCGATGGCGTCGGTGGCGACGAGATAGTCGACCTCGCCCGACTGGTACATTGCCACCTGCGCGTTGCGCGTGCGCGGGCTGAGCGACCCCATGACGACCGCCGCCCCGCCCTTGTGCCGGCGCAGCATCTCGGCCAGCGCATAGACTTCCTGCGCCGTGAAGGCGACGATCGCCGTTCGCTTGGGCAGGCGCGACAATTTCTTCGGCTCGCCGTAGCTCAGCGTCGAGAAGCGCGGCCGGGTGACGATCTCGGCATCGGGCAGCAGACGGCGGATCAGCGGGCGCAGCGTCTCCGAGCCCAGGATCATCGTCTCGGCATAGCCGCGCTTGTGGAGCATGCGGTCGGTGAAGACGTGGCCGCGCGCCGGGTCGGCCCCGACCTGGCCCTCGTCGATCGCGACGAAGGCGACCTCACGGTCGTCGGGCATCGATTCCGCGGTGCACAGGAAATAGCGCGCGCTGTCGGGCAGGATCTTCTCCTCGCCCGTGATCAGCGCGACCTGGGCGGCCCCCTTGATCGCGACGACCCGCTCATAGACCTCGCGCGCGAGCAGGCGCAGCGGGAAACCGATCATGCCGCTCTGGTGGCCGCACATGCGTTCGACGGCGAGATGGGTCTTGCCGGTGTTGGTCGGCCCGAGCACCGCCGTCACGCGCCCCGAAGGACAAGAACGATCCGAAACGGTGCGAAGCAAGCCGCTCATCGCCTCGAGGTGAGGCCGGAGGGAACCGGATACAAGCCCGGCGGGCGGCAGCGCACTACGCGGCTCATCGCATCCTTTACGGACCACAAGCTGTAGTGTTCCTCGCATGGGCGGAGGCGCAAATCAAGTGAACCTTAGAAGTCGTTCGCTTGGCCGCACCGGCGCCGCCGCGGCGTTGACTTGGCCGCGCGCACGCGACACGGATGGACACGGCGAAAGAGCGGGGGGTCGATCGTGTATCAGTCGGGATTCAACGAGTTCGGCGGATTGGCCGCCGCCGCGCCCCGCCCCGGCCGCGTCATTCTCCTGCCCCGCGCGCCGTCGCCGCGGCCTGAAGGCTGGGCCACGGTCGTCGACCGCCTCGCCGACCTCGACCTCGCCGTCGACCTCGGCCAGCGGATCGGCAGCCGTGACTGGTGGCTCGGGCTCGGCCTGCTGACCACCCTCTGCCTCAGCGCGCTGGTCGCCGGCACCCGCATCGCCCCCCTTCCCGCCCCCGTCCGCGCGCCCCTGACCGCCGCCGAGGCCGACGAGGGCCGCCCCGACGCGATCGCACCGCTCGCCCGCGGAGCAACGACCGGTCGCGCGGTACCGCCGAGCCGCCTGGTCGAGGCGCTGAGCGAGGCGCCGGAACGGCCGCGGCTGGAGACGACCGCCCGCGTCGGCCGCAACGACAGCCTCGTCGGGGCGCTCCGCCGCGCCGGCGTCGGCGCCGACGATGCCGCCGCCGCCGCCCGCCTGATCTCCGGCGAGGTCCGCGGTGTCGCCCCGGGTACCGGGCTCGATCTCGTTCTCGGGCGCCGCGAGACGCGCAGTGTGCCGCGCCCGCTCGACGCCCTCGGCTTCCGCGCCACCTTCGACCTCCGCCTCGAACTCGCCCGCATCGACGGCGCGCTCGCCCTCAAGCGCGTGCCGATCGCCGTCGACAACACGCCGCTGCGCGTCACCGGCAGCGTCGGCGGCAACCTGATGCGCGCCGTCCGCGCCGCCGGCGTACCCGCGAGCCAAGCCGCCGAATACCGCCAGAACCTCGCCTATGTCCTCGATCTGCAGCGCCAGGTCGGCCGCCGCGACCGCTTCGACCTGATCCTCGAGCACCGCCACGCCGAGACGGGCGAGAACGAGACGGGCGGGCTGCTCTACGCCGCGCTCCGCCCCGAGCATGGCAACCCGATCGAGCTGATGCGCTGGACCTATGGCGGCAAGCCGATGTTCTTCCGCGCCAGCGGCGAGAGCGCGCGCAAGGGGCTGATGCGCACGCCCGTCGACGGGGCGCACGAGACGAGCGGCTTCGGCATGCGCCTCCACCCGATCCTCGGCTATTCGCGGCTGCACCAGGGCATCGACTTCGGCGCGGCGACGGGCACGCCGATCATGGCCGCCGCGGCGGGCAAGGTGACCTTCGCCGGCTGGCACGGCGGCCACGGCAACTATGTCCAGGTGCTGCACCGCCCCGGGCCTGATGACCGCCTACGGCCACATGAGCCGCTTCGCGGTGAAGCCCGGCGCCGTCGTCGGCCAGGGCCAGGTGATCGGCTACGTCGGCTCGACCGGCCTGTCGACCGGGCCGCACCTCCATTACGAGGTCTGGGTCAACAACGCGCCGGTCGACCCGACCAACATCAAGTTCACCGGCGGCACGACGCTGTCGGGCGGCGAACTCGCGCGCTTCCAAGGCGAGATGGCGAAGCTGCGCTCGCTGCGCGCGGCCGGCGTCGAGACGGCGGACGCCGACGAGGGCAAGGGCCGGCGGCGGGGCTAGTCCCGCTCCCAGCGCACGAAGATCGCCGTCGGCAGCAGCCGGCCGCGCGCCTCCTCGCGGATCGTCATCTCGCCCGCGGTGATCGTGCCGCCCAGCCCGGCGAGCGCCTCCGCCGCCAGTTCGGCAATGGCGACGGCCGACAGGCGGATGGCATAGACCGTCAGCACGAGGAAGCGCGAGCGCTCGTCGAGCAGCGCGCGGGCCAGCGTCAGCAGCTCGGGCAGGCCGGCGAACAGCTCCCAGACCTCCCCCTCCGGCCCCCGCCCGTACTTCGGCGGATCGAGGATGATACCGTCGTAGCGCCGGCCGCGCCGGACCTCGCGGCGGAGGAACTTGAGCGCGTCGTCGACCACCCAGCGGATCGGCGCGTCGGCCAGCCCCGACAGGCGCTGGTTCTCCGCTGCGGCCGACACCGCCTTCTTCGACGCGTCGAGGTGGGTGACGCCCGCGCCCGCCGCGGCGCAGACCAGGCTGCCGACGCCGGTGTAGCCGAAGGCGTTGAGCACGCTCGCCCCCTCGCCGCAGCGCGCCGCCATCCAGTCCCAGTGGCACGCCATGTCGGGGAAGAAGCCGAGGTGGCGGAACGGCGTGTTGCTCGCGGCGAAGCGGACGGGCCCGTAGGCGAGCGGCCACGACGCCGGCACGCCTGCGCGCAGGTGCCAGCGGCCGCCGCCGTCCTCGTCCGCGCCGCCGACGAACTCGCCGTCGGCCGGCCAGTCGGCGGCGGCGGGGGTCCACAGCGCCTGCGGCTCGGGGCGGATGAAGCGGTAGGGGCCGTAGCGCTCGAGCTTGCGCCCGTGCCCGCAGTCGATCAGGCCGTAGTCGTCCCACGGCTCGGCGGTGAGGACGGTGAGGTCCACCTCACGCCGCCCGCCGCACGGTCGCGGCGCCCACGTCCGCCACCGCATACGGCCCGGCGACGAGCCGTCCTGCCGCAGCGCGGACCTGATCGAGGGTGACCGCGTCGATCCGGGCGACGAGCTCGGCCGGCGTCTGCAGCCGGTCATGGGCGAGGAGCTGGCGGGCGAGGAACTCGGCCCAGCCGGCGGGGCTCTCCAGGCTCATCAGCAGCCCGGCGCGGACCTGCGCCTTGGCGCGCGCCAGCTCGTCGGGCGCCAGCGTGTGGGCGCAGGTGGCGAGCACGTCGACGGCAAGGTCGAAGGCGCGGCCCGCATCCTTCTTGGCGGTGGCCAGATAGACCGAGAACAATCCCGCGTCGGCGTAAGGCGTGGTCGAGGCGTAGACGCTGTAGGCCAGCCCCCGCTCCTCGCGCAGTTCCTGGAACAGGCGCGACGACGCCCCGCCGCCCGCGGCCGTGACGAACAGGGCGATCGCGTCATTGTCCGGGTGCCGATGACCCGGAGCGGCGGCACCGAGCGTCAGGTGCGCCTGCTCGAACTTGCGCCGGTCGTGGACGACACCGGGGGCGAAGACGGCGGGCGCGAAGCCCGGGCGCGTGCCGGCCGGCAGGTCGCCGAACAGCCGCTCGCTCAAACGCACCAGCGCGTCGTGATCGACCTTGCCGGCCGCCGCGACGATGCACGAGCCGGCGCGGTACTGGACCGCCAGCCAGTCGCGCAGATCGCCTTCGGTGATCGCGGCGATCGACGTCTCGTCGCCGAGGATCGAGCGGCCGAGCGCCTGCCCCGGGTAGGCCGCCGCCTGGAGATGGTCGAAGACGATGTCGTCGGGCGTGTCGCGCGCCTCGCCGAGTTCCTGCAGGACGACCGCCTTCTCGCGCGCGAGTTCGTCGGCGTCGAAGCGGGGGTGGCGCACCAGGTCGGCGATCAGATCGAGGCCGAGCCCGAGGTCCTCCGCCAGCAGCCGCGCGTGGAACACCGTCATGTCGCGCGCGGTATAGGCGTTGATCGAGCCGCCGACGTCCTCGACCTCCTCGGCGATGCGCCGCGCCGAGCGGGTCGCGGTGCCCTTGAACACCATGTGCTCGAGCAGGTGGGCGAGACCGTTGGTGCGTTCGTCCTCGAGCCGGGCGCCGGTGTCGACGTGCAGGCCGACCGCCACCGTCTCGACGTGCGGCATGTCGCGGCTGACGACGCGCAGCCCGTTGGCGAGCGTGGTCAGGCAGGTCATCGCGGTGTCGCCCGGGCGGCGACGAAGGCCTCGACCGCCGCCAGGTCCGCCGGCAGCGCGGTGAAGCGCTCCGCCCGGTCGAACAGGCCGGCGGCACGCGGCGGCAGCGCTGGACGCTGTCCGGACGCGCGTTCGACGGCATCGGGGAACTTGGCCGGGTGGGCGGTCGCCAGGGTGACCACGGGCCCGGTCGTCTCGCTCGCCCGCGCCGCGGCCAGGCCGATGGCGGTGTGCGGGTCGAGCAGCTCGCCCGTCGCCTCGAGCGCCCAGCGCAGCGCCTGCGCCATGGTGCCGGCATCGACGCGGACGCTCGTCAGCAGCCCAGCGCCCGCGCGCACCTCGGCCGGCAGGTCGAGCCGGCGGGTTGCCTCGAAGCGCGCCATGGCCGCCGCGGTCGCCGCCCCGTCGCGGCCGTAGAGGTCGAACAGCAGGCGCTCGAAGTTGGAGCTGACCTGGATGTCCATCGACGGGGCCGCCGTCGCCGTGACCTCGCCCGCCGAATAGTCGCCCGCGCTCAGCGCCCGGTGGACGATGTCGTTGACGTTGGTCGCGACGATCAGCCGCTCGATCGGCAGCCCCATCCGCGCCGCGACCCAGCCGGCGAAGACGTCGCCGAAATTGCCCGTCGGCACGCTGAAGCTGACCGCCCGCGCCGGCGCGCCGAGGCGCACGGCGGCGTAGAAATAATAGACCACCTGCAGCATCAGCCGCGCCCAGTTGATCGAATTAACGGCCGCGAGATGGAAACGCCCGGCGAAGGCGGCGTCGTTGAACATCGCCTTAACCAGCGCCTGGCAGTCGTCGAAGTGTCCGTCGACGGCGATGTTGAAGACGTTCGGCGCCATCACCGTCGTCATCTGCCGCCGCTGCACCTCGCTGACGCGACCCGCCGGGTGGAGCATGAACAGGTCGAGCCCGGCGCGTCCCGCGAGCGCGTGGATCGCCGCCGAACCGGTGTCGCCGCTGGTCGCGCCGACGATCGTCAGATGCTCGGGCCGGCGGCCGAGGAACGCCTCGAACAGCTGCCCCAGCGCCTGCATGGCGATGTCCTTGAACGCCAGCGTTGGGCCGTGGAACAGCTCGAGCAGCCAGTGCCGCTCGTCGAGCTGCTTGAGCGGAGCGACCGCCGCGTGGCTGAACCCGGCATAGGCGTGCGTCAGCAACGCGCGGAGCTCCGCCTCGCCAAGGCAGTTGCCGACGAACGGCAGGCAGACGCGGACCGCCGTCTCGACATAGCCGAGCCCGGCGAGCCCGGCGATCTCCGCCTCGCTCAGCTGTGGCCAGTGCGCCGGAACATACAGGCCACCGTCGGCAGCCAGCCCGGCAAGCGTCACGCCTTCGAAGTCGAGAGTCGGCGCGGCCCCGCGCGTGCTGACATAATCCATGGAGCCGCTCGTCTAGCGGCGGGGTTCGGGCGGAGCAACCCGGACCGCGCCGCCGCCCTGCCGCCACTGGTGCAGATAGACGAGGTAGACGACCGCCAGCGTGACGGCGAAGGCGAGCCACTGCAGGGCGTAGCTCAGGTGATTGTCGGGCAGATCGTCGGGTTCCGGCGTTCGCGACGGGCTGAGCGGGGCGACGGCGGTCGCCGGGATCAGCATCAGGCTCGGGCGCCCGGCGGCGTCGCCGTACGGATGCTCGATCAGCGTGCCCGTGAAGGTCGTGTCGACGTTGAGCGCCGTCACCCGGTCGGGGCGCGGCGTCCATCCGGCGACGACGGCGACGGCGCCCGGCTGCCCCGCCGCTCCGCAGCCGACGAGGACGAGGAACCCGCCATCGCCGCCGGCACTGGTCCCGCCCTTGAGGTCATAGGGGTTCACCCGGCCGGGGCGGCAGTCGATGGTCGCGCGGCGGTACTGGACGGCCGTGCCCGCGCGCTGCGCCGCGACCAACGTCGCCACGGGCACCGGCGGGAGGGTCCGCGCGGCCTCCAGCCGGGCGATCAGGTCGTGTTTCCACGGCCGCCGAATGGCGAACTGCCAGTAGCTCAGCGCGAGCAGCACCGGCAGCATGATCAGCGTCAGGATCGTCGCGCCGACCGGCAGGCCCCGCCTCATGGCCGCCGCCTCATTCGCTGCGTCCGAGGCGCGCGTCGTTCTTATACTCGAGCGCGAGCAGCACGCCCTTGGCGATGCGCAGCGACCCGAGCGTCAGCAGGATCGTCAGCGGCAGCCAGACGACGACATGCACCCACCACGGCGGCGACACCGCGAGCTCGAGCCAGATGGCACCGACGACCATCAGCGCGCCGACGATGAAGATCAGGAAGGGTGCCGCGGCGTCGCCGACATCGAAGCTGGTGTAGTCGAGTCCGCACTGTGAACACCGGTCGCGGAACGAGGCGATCCGGTGGAACATCGTCGGCGCGCCACAGCGCGGGCAGCGGCCGAGCAGCGCGCCGGCAAATGCCGGCTGGGCCAGCGGCCGGGTCACCGCTCAGCCCGACGCGGCGGAGACCAGCGCGCCGAAGTGGCTGCCCCAGCAGTAGATGGCGATGAACAGGAACAGCCAGACGACGTCGACGAAGTGCCAGTACCAAGCCGCCGCCTCGAAGCCGAAGTGCTGCGTCGGCGTGAAGTCGCCGCGATAGGTGCGGATCAGGCAGACGATCAGGAAGATCGTGCCGACGAAGACGTGGAAGCCGTGGAAGCCGGTCGCCATGTAGAAGGTCGCGCCATAGATGTTGCCGGCGAAGCCAAAGGCGGCGTGGCTGTACTCGAACGCCTGAATGGCGCTGAAGCAGGCGCCGAGAATGATGGTGAACCACAGCCCCTTCTTCAGCCCCTCGCGGTCGCCGTGGATCAGCGCGTGGTGCGCCCAAGTTACGGTCGTGCCGGACAGCAGCAGGATCATGGTGTTGAGCAGGGGGAAGGCGAAGGGGTCGAGCACCTCGACACCCTTGGGCGGCCAGACCCCGCCGACGACGGCTGCACCGCTCGGATAGAGCGAGGCCGAGAAATAGGCCCAGAACCAGGCGACGAAGAACATCACCTCGCTGGCGATGAACAGGATCATGCCGTAGCGGTGGTGGAGCTGGACGACGGGCGTATGGTCGCCGGTGTTCGCCTCGTGGACGACGTCCGACCACCACGAGTAGAAGGTGAACAGCACGCCGGTCAGGCCGAGGAAGAACACCCACGGCCCGAACGCCGCCTTGTGCATCCAGCCGATGCCACCCGCGGCCATCGTCAGCGCGGCGAAGGCACCGATGATCGGCCAGGGACTCGGGTTGACGAGGTGATAGTCGTGGTTGTGCGTCTTGGCGTGGGCCATGGCGTCCTCAGTTCTTCGTCGCCGACGGATCGGCCTTGGCCGCATCTACGGGATAGAAGGTGTACGATAAAGTGATCTCGTCGATCTTGCGCGCCTGCGGATCGTCGAGGATGGCCTTGTCGACGAAATAGGTCACCGGCATCTCGACCGTCTCGCCGGCCTTCAGCGTCTGCTCGGTGAAGCAGAAGCACGCGATCTTCTTGAAATACCTGCCGGCGAGATCGGGCGAGACGTTGAACGTCGCCCGGCCGGTCGTCGCTACGCCGCTGATGTTCGTCGCGCGGAAGAAGGCCATGCGCCGCCCGCCGATGGGGATCGTGACCTGCGTCGCGTCGGGCCGGAACTGCCACGGCATGCCCGGCGAGACGTTGCCGTCAAAGCGGACCTTGATCGTCTTGCCGGCGACCGGCTGCTCGGCGCCAAGCGCGCGCCCGGTGGTCCCGGCAAAGCCAGTCGTCGCGCAGAATACGCGGTAGAGCGGGACGCTGGCAAAGGCGAGGCCCGTCATCGCGACGGCGATGCCGCTGGCCCACAGCGCCGTCCGGGTGTTGGCGGCGGTCGTCACTTCATCATCCGCACGACGGTGATGCCGAAGAAGAGCACGACGAGAAAGCCGAGGAACAGGCCGAGCGCTACGTTGCGCGCCCGCCGCCGGCGATTGAACTCCGCGGTCTGCGCCGGCGTCCAGTCGACCTTCATGCGAGCAACAGGTGGTCGGCGACGAGCGCCGCGAAGATCAGGAACAGGTACGCCAGCGAGTAGCGGAACAGCGCCTTCTCAGGCGCCATCTCGGCGGGCACGGTCGCGGAATTGCGCCACACCGCCAGGGCCCTGACGATGAACACGGCCCCCGTCGCGGCCGCGACCACGCCGTAGATCCAGCCGGTCAGGCCGAGAACCCACGGCAGCAGCGTCACCGGCACCAGCACCAGCGTGTAGCCGAGGACCTGCCGCCGCGTGGGGCCGACGCCGGCGACGACCGGCAGCATCGGCACGCCGGCCTTCGCATAGTCGGCCTCCATGAACAGCGCGAGGCTCCAGAAGTGCGGCGGCGTCCAGAGGAAGATGATCAGGAACATCAGCCACGGGAGCGCGGTGACGTTACCCGTGACCGCGGCCCAGCCGATCAGCGGCGGAAAGGCCCCGGCGGCGCCGCCGATGACGATGTTCTGCGGCGTCCGCCGCTTGAGCCAGACGGTGTAGACGACGGCGTAGAACAGGATCGATCCCGCCAGGATCGCCGCGGCCAGCCAGTTCACGCCGAGCCCCATGACCACCACCGAGCCGACCGCCAGGGCGACGCCGAAGGCCAGCGCCTCCCCCGGTGCGACCCGCCCCGCGGGCAAGGGCCGGCCGGCGGTCCGCTTCATCACCGCGTCGATATCGGCTTCGTACCACTGGTTGAGCGCGCCGGCCGCACCCGCCCCGATCGCGACGCAGAGAATCGCGACGAGGGCGGTGAACGGGTGGACGTGGCCCGGCGCAGTGAGCAGCGCACATGCCGCCGAGAAAACGACGAGGCTCATGACGCGGGGCTTCAGCAGCGCGACATAGTCGCGCCAGTCGGCGAAGCTGACGCCCGGGGGCGCGATGACGGCGTCGAAGCCGCCGCCCACAGGGACGGCAGCAGCGGGAGCGGCGCTGGCCATCTACTTGATGACCGGCAGCGTCTCGAACTGGTGGAACGGCGGCGGGGACGGCAGCGTCCACTCGAGCGTCGTCGCACCCTCGCCCCAGTAATTCCCCTCGACGCGGCGACCGGCGATCAGCGACCAGACGACGTTGACGAAGAAGAACACCATGCCGAACGCCATGATCATGTAGCCGATGCTCGAGATGTAGTTGTAGTGCTCGAACTGCGCCGGATAGTCCGGGATGCGGCGCGGCATGCCGTCCTGCCCGAGGAAGTGCTGCGGGAAGAACAGGATGTTGACGCCGATGAAGAAGATCCAGAAGTGGAGCTTGCCGAGCGTCTCGTTGTACGCGCGCCCGCTCATCTTTCCGAACCAGTAATAGAAGCCGGCGAAGATCGCGAACACCGCGCCCAGCGACAGCACGTAGTGGAAGTGCGCAACGACGTAGTAGGTGTTGTGCATGTAGGTGTCGACGCCAGCGTTCGACAGAATGACGCCGGTCACGCCGCCGACGGTGAACATGACGATGAAGCCGATCGCGAACAGCATCGGCGTCTCGAAGGTGATCGACCCGCCCCACATCGTCGCGATCCAGCTGAAGATCTTGATGCCCGTCGGCACGGCGATGATCATCGTCGCGGCGGTGAAATACATCTTCGTGTTCACGTCGAGACCCGACGTGTACATGTGGTGCGCCCAGACGATGAAGCCGATCAGGCCGATCGCGACCATGGCGTAGGCCATGCCGAGATAGCCGAAGACGGGCTTCTTCGAGAAGGTCGAGATGATCTGGCTGATCATGCCGAAGCCCGGCAGGATCATGATGTAGACCTCCGGGTGACCGAAGAACCAGAACAGGTGCTGGTACAGGATCGGGTCGCCGCCGCCGGCCGGATCGAAGAAGGTCGTGCCGAAGTTGCGGTCGGTCAGCAGCATGGTGATGGCGCCCGCCAGAACCGGCAGGGACAGCAGCAGCAGGAACGCTGTGACCAGCACCGACCAGACGAACAGCGGCATCTTGTGCAGCGTCATGCCCGGCGCGCGCATGTTGAAGATCGTCGTGATGAAGTTGATCGCGCCCAGGATCGACGAGGCCCCGGCGAGGTGCAGCGACAGGATCGCCATGTCGACCGCCGGCCCGGGGTGGCCGCTGGTCGACAGCGGCGCGTACAGCGTCCAGCCGGTGCCGGCACCGTTGAAGCCGGCCGGCCCCTCGACGAACATCGAGCCGAACAGCAGCAGGAAAGCGGGCGGCAGCAGCCAGAACGAGACGTTGTTCATCCGCGGAAACGCCATGTCGGGCGCGCCGATCATCAGCGGCACGAACCAGTTGCCGAAGCCGCCGATCATCGCCGGCATGACCATGAAGAAGACCATGATCAGCCCGTGCGCGGTGATGAACACGTTCCACAGGTGGTACGACGCGTCGAGGTTCCCGTTGGTGAACCAGGTCAGGTACTGGATGCCCGGATGCGCGAGCTCCGCGCGCATGATGCCCGAGATCGCGCCGCCGACGATCCCGGCGAAGATCGCGAAGATCAGGTAGAGCGTCCCGATGTCCTTGTGATTGGTCGAGAACAGCCAGCGCTGGGCGAAGCTCAGCTCGACGTGACCGCTGTGGTCGTCGTGGGCAAGCCCGGCGTCGAAGGCGGAAGTGGCCATGGGTCCAGTCTCTTACTTGGTCGCGGCGGGCGTCGGCGCGGGCGCGGCGGGAACGGTCGGCGCAGGCGCCGGCGGCGCGGTTTCGGTCGGGACAGCAGGCGTGACGCCGGTCGCCACCTCGGCGGCGGCGTTGGCGGCCGGCGGGCGGGTCGAGGCGAGCGTCGCCGCCGACGCCGCGGCGGTCTTCGGCGTGATGCCGTTTTCCTTCTGCTTGGCGGCGACCCAGGCGGCGAAGCGCGCCGGCGTCACCACCTCGACGGCGATCGGCATGAAGGCGTGCTTGGTGCCGCACAGCTGGAAGCACTGCCCGTAATAGACGCCGGGGCGGTCGACCTTGAACCAGGTCTCGTTGATGCGGCCGGGCACGGCGTCCATCTGCACCCAGAACGACGGTACCGCCCAGGCATGGATGACGTCGGCCCCGGTCGTCAGCACGCGGACGGTGGTGCCGGCTGGCACGACGACGCGGTTGTCGACGCCGAGCTTCGCCGGGTCGCCGTGCTTGGCCGCGTCCTCGTCGGACAGGATGATCGAGTCGAAGCTGAAGCCGCCCTGGTCGGGGTATTCATACTCCCAGTACCACTGGTGGCCGGTCGCCTTGATCGTCAGGCCGGCCTTCGGCGGCTGGTACTGGTTGGCGAGCAGGCGGAACGACGGCACGGCGATCCACACCAGGATCAGCACCGGCACCGCCGTCCAGATCACCTCGACCAGCGTGTTGTGCGAGGTGCGCGAGGCGTTCGGGTTACGCGCCGCCCGGTAGCGGAACAGCACCCAGATCAGCAGCGCGAAGACGATGATGCAGACGGCGAGCATCAGCGGGTCGAGGATGCCGGTCGCGAAGCGCCGCGCCTCGACGCCGATCGGGGTGAACTGCTGCTGCAGGTCCCACGCGCCCGACGGCTGGCCGATCCCGGCGGTCGGCGCCGTCGCCACCGCCGCGGCGGCAGGCGCGGCCGCACCGGGCACGGCGGTCGTCGTCACCGGCACGACGGGAGCCGAGCCGACCGCCGCCGACTGCGCGCGGGCGATGCTCGCGATGACGCCGGACGCGGCGAGGAACAGCTTGGCAGTGGCGCGCATCGGGGCCCTTCGGTCAACGGACGGTGCCGGCAGACACGACCGGCAGGAATTGCGGCGGCTTATATGCCCCGAGTTCCGGCGCCACAAGCGCACAACTGCCGCACTGCGGCATGGATCTCACCCGATCAGGTCGGCGAACCGCGCTGTCTCCCGCGCACCCTGCGCGCGGATCGCCTCCGGCACGTCGCTGCCCTGGAGCATCCCTGCGTTCCATGTCGCCACATAGTCGAGCCCCTGGGCGATGGTCGCGTCGCGGCCGTGGTTGAGCACCGCCTTGATGCCGGTGATCGCGAGCGGCGACTTGCTCGCGATCTCCGCGGCCAGTTCCTGCGCCGCCGCCAGCGCTGCCGCGTGGTCGGTCGCGACCCGGTTGAGGAAGCCGTAGCGCGCCGCCTCCTCAGCGCCGAACCGCCGGCCGGTGTACGCCAGCTCGCGCACCAGACCCTGCGGCAGCAGGTGTGGGATGCGCTGCAGCGTGCCGACGTCGGCGACGATGGCGATGTTGACCTCCTGCACGGTGAAGAAGCAGTCGGCCGTGCCGACGCGCAGGTCGCAGGCGGTGACGAGATCGACGCCGCCGCCGATGCAGCCGCCCTGCACGCAGGCGATGACGGGCACGCGCGCCCGGTCGATGCAGCTGAACGTCTCCTGCAGGTGGTGGACGTGGCGGCGGAACGCCTCGCGGGCGCGGCCGGGGTCGCTGCCCGGAGCGGCGAGCGTCGTGCCCGCCCAGTTCAGGTCGAGGCCGGCGGTGAAGTGCTTGCCCGTCGAGACGATGATCACCGCCCGGACACTCGGATCGGCGTCGATCGCGGCGAAGGCCTTGGGCAGGTCGGTCCAGAACGCCGCGTTCATGGTGTTGAGCTGCGCGCCGCGGGTGAGCGTCACCGTCGCGACATGATCCGCCACCGCCAGCGTCAAAGTCTCCAGTTCCACCGCGTCTCTCCCCAGAGTAGAACGAAGGCCATGACCAAGTTCACCGTCAACGGCAATCCCGTCCATTACCTGCTGCCGGCCGACACGCCGCTGCTGTGGGCCCTGCGCGACGGCTCGAACCTGACGGGCACCAAGTTCGGCTGCGGCGCCGGCCTGTGCGGCGCGTGCACGGTTCACGTCGACGGCAAGGCGACGCGCTCGTGCCAGGTGGCCATCGGCGACATCGAGGGCAGCTTCGTCACGACGATCGAGGGCCTGTCGCCCGACCGCAGCCACATCGTCCAGGCGGCATGGGTCGCCGAACAGGTGCCGCAGTGCGGGTACTGCCAGTCGGGCATGATCATGGCGGTCGCCGCGCTGCTCAAGGCGACGCCGCAACCGACCGACGAGCAGATCGACGCCGAGATCACCAACATCTGCCGCTGCGGCACCTACCCGCGCATTCGGAAGGCGATCCACACCGCCGCGGCCGGCGTCGTCGACGCCGGTGTCGCCCCGCCGGGCACGACGCCGAGCGATGCCGCCCGCCGGGCACCGTCGATGGTCGCGAACCCGCGACGCGTCGCCTGATCTTTTTCCGCCGTTTTTCGCGACGGCTCGGAAATTGTTCATTCTTCTAGGCCATTGATGTTCCTCGCACCGTGACCCGGCGGTGCTGCTCGGGGGGGCATATCGGGTGCGGCAGCGGCGGGCGGGCAACCGGACTTCAGATCCGCAAGGATGAGCTGGGTGCTGCTCGTCGCTGCCGCTTGGCACGTCATGGTCCACGAGCTGCTGGCCTTCGCCGCGGTCGGGCTGGCGGTGTCGCTGCTCGACGACGTGATCGTCGACCTCATCTTCCTCGTGCTCGCCGCACGCCAGCCGGGCCGCGGTCGCCCCGTCGCCGTCGGCCGCACCGGCGTGGATGGCGATCATCATCCCGGCGTGGGACGAGTCCGACGTGATCGGCGCGATGCTCGCCGACCTGCTTTCGGCGCTCGAATATCCCTGCTTCCGCGTCTTCGTCGGCACCTACGCGAATGATCCTGCGACGCGGCAGGCCATCGCCGCCCTTGCCGATCCGCGGGTCGAGATCGTCACCTGCACAGCGCCCGGCCCGACGACCAAGGCCGACTGCCTCAACCACCTGTGGCGCGCGGTCGTCGCGCACGAGACTGCGGCGGCGGTTCGCTTCAAGGCTGTCGTCCTGCACGACGCCGAGGATGTCGTCGACGGGCAGGAGCTGGCGTTGTTCGACGCGTATATTCCGGCGCTGGCGATGGTGCAGCTGCCGGTGGTGCCGCTGGTCGATCCGGCCTCGCGCTGGATCAGCGGCCATTATCTCGACGAGTTTGCCGAGGCGCACCGCAAGGACCTGATCGTCCGCGGCGTGATCGGCGCCGGCGTGCCGAGCGCGGGCGTCGCCTGTGCGATCGACCGCGACGTCCTTGGCGAACTGGCCGGCGAGGGACAGGCACCCTTCGACTCCGCCAGCATGACCGAAGACTACGAGCTCGGCATGCGCATCGCCGCCCTCGGACATTCCGGCATGCTCGTCCGCTGCCGCGGGCGCGGCGGCATCGTCGCCACGCGCGAACATTTCCCGGCGACGCTCGACGCCGCCATCCGGCAGAAGACGCGATGGCTGCTCGGCATCGCGCTCGACGGCTGGGACCGGATCGGCTGGCGCGCGGGGTTCGCCGACCGCTACATGCTGCTGCGCGACCGCAAGACAGTCATCGGGCCGCTGGTGGTTGCCCTCGGCTACCTCGCAGCGGCCATGGCAGCAGTCGACGTCGTGACCCGGTGGACGTTCCCGGCCGCCGCGCGCTTCGCCCCGCTTGCGCCCCGCGGTTCGCTGCTCGCCGGGCTGCTGCTGGTCAACGCCGCCGCCCTCGGCTGGCGGCTCGGCTTCCGCGCGGCGTTCACCGGCCGGGTGCACGGCTGGCGCGAGGGCGTCCGCGCCGTCCCGCGGACGATGGTCGGCAACCTGATCAACGGCATCGCCGCCGTCCGCGCCATGCGCCGCTACGCGCGGATTCGCGCCGGGCGCGAAAAGGCGCGCTGGGACAAGACCGCACACCGCTTCCCCACCGGGCACCGGGCGGCCGAGTGACGCCCGGTGCCAGCCGGCCCGGGCGCGCCCTGCGCGGCGGGATGGTCGTGCTGGCCGTCGCCGTCGCCTGGCGCGTGCCCGCGATCGAGCGCGAGTTCGCGGCTGCACTGGCCGCGGGCGCCGAGCCGCGGCGGGCGACGACGCTCGCCGCCGTGCCACCGCCTCCTGCCCGTCCGAACACGGTGGGAGTCCCATCGCCCGACACCGCCGCCCTGCCGGCGGGCGAGGCCATCCTCGTCTCCGCAACACGCATGACCCAGCTAGCGGAGCCGCTCGCCCGCAGAACCTCTATGCGGGCGGCCGACGTCGCTGCGGCAGCGTTGCCTCGCAAGTTCCGCACGGGCGGCTATAGCGGACCCGGCTGGTTGCCGCTGCGCCTCCTCGTCGCCCCCGTTCCCGACCCCGCCGATGGGGCTGCGGGGAGAGCCGGTGGCGTGCGCCCTCCACGTCCCGACGCGGCGGCCCCGCCGCAGAGCCCGGGCGACCGCGCCACCGCCGCCTATGCCGCCCTCGCCGCCGGCGACCGCCGCGAGGCCGTGCGCCTGTTCGACGCGGCGCTCGCCGGCGACGATCCGCGGGCACCCGAGTGGCAGCGGCAGCGCGACCGGCTCACCCGCCGCTGGTCGGCAGCCGCGTACTCGATCGTTCGTGCGCGAAGCCGCGAGGCTGCCACGGTGCCTGTCCTCGGCGGCAGCCAGAGCGGTGCGGCCATCGCCTTCATCCCCGATCCGCTGAGCCCGCGGCCGCTGGCGTTGACCCTGCGCGGCACGGCGGCGCACGACGACGGCGGGCGGAGCAGCTTTGTCGCCGCCGGCGTGCAGTGGCGCCCCTTCACCGGCGTCGCGGTGGCCGCCGAGCGCCTGGTGGCCATCGGACCCGAGGCCCGCAACGAGTGGGCGGTGCGCCTCGCCGCCGGCGGCGACCGCCGCATCGGGCGGCTGCACCTGACCGGCTACGGCGAGGGCGGGATCATTGGCGGCGCACCCTATGCTGCCGTCCAGGCACGTGCGGCGGCAGCTTTCGACCTGCACCAAGTCGCGCTCGAGCCCGGCGGCGGGGCCTGGGCCAGCTTCCAACACGACCGGACGACGGTCGACCGCGTCGATATCGGCCCCGGGCTCGTCGCGCGCCTCGGCCATATCGCTGTCGAGGCGGACTACAGGTTCCGCGTCGCCGGCAACGCCGCGCCCGCGTCGGGTCCGGTCCTGACGGTCAGCGCCGCCTTCTAGCGGTCGTTCGCAACCCGCCGGCGATTGGCCAGCCCGCGCAGCAGCGCCTTGGTCCGCATCAGGCCGATGAGTTCGTTGACCGCGCCGATGCCGCGCTCGGCCATGTCGGCGGCCTCGTTCTCGTCGACCTGGCCGGCGGTCGCCTCGAAGAAGAAGCGCATCTCCTGCGCCGTGATCCAGTCGACGAAGTCGCGGTACATCGCCACCATGCCGGGCTTGAAGCCGCGCTCGCGGCGGAAGCCGATGCGGTCGAGGTCGCCGAGCACCTTGAGGATCGCCGCGTCGCGCGCCGACAGCGTGCCGTCGGGGGCAAGGTCGACGAAGCCCTCCGCCACCGCCTCGTCGAGCAGCTCCTGCGTCGCGCCGCCGGCGGCGACGACCGTGCTCGCCGCGACCCGGGGAGCGTCGTGGTCGATGCGCTGGCGCAGCACCGCATCCAGCCCCGGGAAGGCCTGCGGCTCGAGCCATGGGGCCGCCGCCTCGCCTTCGAGCAGGCCGCGGATGACGGCCAGTGGCAGGAAACGCTCCTCCTGCAGCCGCTTGATGATCCCCAGCCGCTCGACGTGCGCCTCGCTATACGACGCCGAGTTGCGTGCGGCGCGGGCCGGTTCGGGCAGCAGGCCTTCGCGGATGTAGAAGCGGATCGTCTCGCGGCCGACGCCGCTCCGCTGTTCGAGTTCACGCATACGCATCGGCCGGCTCATGCCAAACTTGCGCCGCCTTCGCCACGACTTACGTTCGTAGGTCATGCAGGCGTTCGCCACCCTTCTCGACCGGCTGGTCTATACGCGCTCGCGCAACGCCAAGCTGAAGCTGATCGCCGATTATCTGCTGGCGACGCCCGATCCCGATCGCGGCTGGGCGCTGGCGGCGCTGACCGGCGGGCTCGACCTGAAGGCGGTGCAGCCGAAGCTGGTCCGCACCCTGCTCGAGGAGCGGGTCGACCCGGTCCTGCTGGCGATGAGCTACGACTATGTCGGCGACCTCGCCGAGACGGCGGCACTGCTGTGGCCCGAGCCGCTGACGACACCTGCGCCGCCGCCGAGCCTCGACGAGGTCGTCCAGCGGCTGCGCCATCTCGGCCGCGCCGAGGCGGCGTCGGTCGTGCGCGAGCTGCTCGACCGGCTCGACAGTTCGGGGCGTTTCGCGCTCCTCAAGCTGGCGACGGGGGCGATGCGGATCGGCATTTCGGCGCGGCTGGCCAAGACCGCCTTCGCGCAAGGCTTCGGCGTCGATGTCGACGCCGTCGAGGAGGTCTGGCACGGCCTCGCGCCCCCCTACCCCGAGCTGTTCGCCTGGGGCACGGGCGGGGCGCAGCCGACCGCGGGCGACCTGCCGGTGTTCCGCCCGTTCATGCTCGCCCACCCCTTGGAGGAGCTGAAGCTCGACCTCGCCGACTATGCCGCCGAGTGGAAGTGGGACGGCATCCGCGTCCAGCTGGTCCACGCCGGCGGCACGACGCGCCTGTTCAGCCGCACCGGCGACGACATCACCGGCAGCTTCCCCGAGGTCGCGGCGGCCTACGCCTACCCGGCCGTGCTCGACGGCGAGCTGCTCGTGCGCGGCGAGTTTCAGGGCGGCGCACTTGAGGAAGGCGGCGGGGCAGCGAGCTTCAACGCGCTCCAGCAGCGCCTCGGACGCAAGGCGCCGACGGCCAAGGCGCAGGCCGAGTTCCCCGCCTTCGTCCGCCTCTACGACGTGCTGATCGACGGCGCGGAGGACCTGCGCGAGCGGCCCTGGACCGAACGGCGGGCGCGGCTGGAGGCGATCCTGCCCCGCCTCGACCCCGAGCGCTTCGACCTGTCGGCGGTGATCGAGGCGAGCGACTTCGAAGCGCTGGCCGCGATCCGCGCCGGCGCGCGCGACGCGGCAATCGAGGGGCTGATGCTCAAGCTCAAGGCGTCGCCCTACGTCGCGGGCCGCCGCACCGGGCTGTGGTACAAGTGGAAGCGCGATCCGCTCGTCGCCGACTGCGTGATGATGTACGCCCAGCGCGGGCACGGGAAGCGGTCGAGCTTCTACAGCGACTATACCTTCGGCTGCTGGACCGGCGACCTGCCGCAGGCGGCGAGCTGCTCCCCGTCGGCAAGGCGTACAGCGGCTTCACCGACGCCGAGCTGGCGATGCTCGACAAGTTCGTGCGGACCAACACCGTCGCCCGCTTCGGGCCCGTGCGTGAGGTGGCGAAGACGCTGGTCCTCGAGGTCGCCTTTGATTCGCTCCACGTCAGCACGCGGCACAAGTCGGGCGTGTCGATGCGCTTCCCGCGGATCGCCCGCATTCGCACCGACAAGCCGGCGGCCGAGGCCGACACGGTCGCGGCGCTGAGGCGGATGATCGTCTGAACGCCTTGTGTTGCCGATTAGCCACACCATATCGTGGCCAAGGGAGACACCATGAACATCGAGAAGTTCACCGATCGCGCCAAGGGCTTCCTGCAGGCGGCGCAGACCATCGCCATCCGTGAGAACCACCAGCGCGTCGCGCCCGAGCACCTGCTGAAGGCGCTGCTCGACGACGAGGAGGGGCTGGCCTCGAACCTGATCCGCGCCGCCGGCGGCAATCCCGCGACCGCCGTACAGGCGACCGACCTCGCGCTCGGTCGCATTCCCAAGGTCAGCGGCAGTGGCGCGCAGAACGTCGCCTGGGACAACGACACCGTCCGCATCCTCGATTCCGCCGAGCAGATCGCGACCAAGGCCAAGGACAGCTTCGTGCCGGTCGAGCGCGTGCTAATGGCAATTGCGCTGGCAACGACCACGGCCGCCGGCAAGGCGCTGGCCAGCGCGGGCGTGACGGCGACTGGCCTCAACGCCGCGATCGACGCCGTCCGCCGCGGCCGCACCGCCGACAGCGCCAATGCGGAAGCCGGCTTCGACGCGCTGAAGAAATACGCTCGCGACCTGACGCAGGCGGCGCGCGACGGCAAATTGGACCCCGTGATCGGCCGCGACGAGGAGATCCGCCGCACGATTCAGGTCCTTGCCCGCCGCACGAAGAACAACCCCGTCCTGATCGGCGAGCCCGGCGTCGGCAAGACGGCGATCGTCGAGGGCTTGGCGCTCCGCATCGCCAACGGCGACGTCCCCGACGGCATCAAGGACCAGCGGCTGATGAGCCTCGACATGGGCGCGCTGATCGCCGGCGCTAAGTATCGCGGCGAGTTCGAGGAGCGGCTGAAGGCCGTGCTCGACGAGGTCCGCAGCGAAGGCGCCGACGTCCTGTTGTTCATCGATGAGGTCCACCAGCTCGTTGGCGCCGGCAAAGGCGAAGGCGCGATGGACGCGTCGAACCTGCTGAAGCCCGCGCTCGCCCGCGGCGAGCTCCACTGCATCGGCGCGACGACGCTCGACGAATATCGCAAGTACATCGAGAAGGACGCCGCGCTCGAGCGCCGCTTCCAGCCGGTGATGGTCGGCGAGCCGACGGTCGAGGACACCATCTCGATCCTGCGCGGCCTGCGCGAGAAGTACGAGCTGCACCACGGCGTGCGCCTGACCGACGGCGCGCTCGTCGCCGCCGCGACACTGTCGAACCGCTACATCGCCGACCGCTTCCTGCCCGACAAGGCGATCGACCTGATGGACGAGGCGGCGTCGCGCCTGCGCATGGAGGTCGAGTCGAAGCCCGAGGAGATCGAGAACCTCGACCGCCGGACGATGCAGCTCAAGATCGAGCGCGAGGCGCTGAAGCGCGAGACCGACGCCGCGTCGAAGGAGCGGCTGGCGCATCTCGAAACCGAGCTCGCCGGATTGGAGGAGCAGTCGGCGGCGCTGACTGCGCGCTGGCAGGCGGAGAAGGAGAAGCTGGCCAGCGCGACCAAGATCAAGGAGCAGTTGGACGCCGCGCGCCTCGAGGTCGAGCAGGCGCAGCGCGCCGGCAACTACGCCCGCGCCGGCGAGCTGACCTACGGCACCGTTCCCCAGCTCGAGCGCGCGTTGGCCGAGGCGGAAGCCGCGTCGGCGGGCGCGATGCTGAAGGAGGAGGTGACGAGCGAGGACATCGCCGGCGTCGTCAGCCGCTGGACCGGCATTCCCGTCGACCGCATGCTCGAGGGCGAGCGCGAGAAGCTGCTCCACATGGAGGAGGCGCTGCGAGGCGCGGTCGTCGGCCAGGATGCCGCCGTCGCCGCGGTGTCGGCCGCCGTCCGCCGCGCCCGCGCCGGGCTGCAGGACCCCAACCGCCCGCTCGGGTCGTTCCTGTTCTTGGGGCCGACCGGCGTCGGCAAGACCGAGCTGACCAAGGCGCTCGCGCGCTTCCTGTTCGACGATCCCGCCGCGATGGTCCGGTTGGACATGAGCGAGTTCATGGAAAAACATTCGGTCAGCCGTCTGATCGGCGCGCCGCCGGGCTATGTCGGCTATGACGAGGGCGGCGTGCTGACCGAGGCCGTCCGCCGCCGTCCGTACCAGGTGATCCTGTTCGACGAGGTCGAGAAGGCACACGCCGACGTGTTCAACGTGCTGCTGCAGGTGCTCGACGACGGCCGCCTGACCGACGGCCAGGGGCGGACCGTCGACTTCACCAACACGCTGATCGTGCTGACGTCGAACCTCGGCAGCCAGTACATCGCGGCCCTGCGCGACGACCAGAAGGTCGCCGACGTCGAGGAGCCGGTGATGGAGATGGTCCGCGCCCACTTCCGCCCCGAGTTCCTCAATCGGCTCGACGAGATCATCCTGTTCAACCGGCTGGGCATGGAGCACATGGCGCGGATCGTCGATCTGCAGGTCGATCGCGTCCAGAAGCTGCTCGCCGACCGCAAGGTGCGGCTCGACCTGACCGACGGCGCGCGGCGCTGGCTCGGGCGCGTCGGCTATGATCCCGTCTACGGCGCGCGGCCGCTGCGGCGGACGGTGCAGAAGCATCTGCAGGACCCGCTCGCCGAGCTGATCCTGAAGGGCGAGGTCCGCGACGGCAGCACGGTCGCGGTCGACGAGGGCGACGGGCGGCTCGAGCTGCGGCCGGTCTAGCGGCTCGGCCGGGCGAGCCGGCCCGGGCGGCGCTGCCGAGCGGTGCGGCACCGGGCGCGGCGCACCGGCATGACGAGCGCCCGGCTGGTGTGACGGGTCAGCCGGCGGTGTTCCGGGTTACCGGGCGCCGGTGCCTTCAATTACCGCCGGGCTTGGTCGTATTGTCCTGGACGAATTTGTACGCGTCGCGCTGATTCTCGTCGTTGACGTACTGCCACTGCTTGCGTGTCAGGCAGGTCTTCTTCTTGGCGATCAGACTGCCCGTCTCGACCGACGTCTTGCAGACCATCTCGGTCTTGTACTTGTTGGCCGCGACCTTCACCGGCGTTCCGGGCGCGACCATGTCACCGCCGGTCGCCGTTGGGGCCGGTCCGGGCGCCGTGGTTACCGATCCGGTCGCCGGAGCCACGGTGTTTCCCGGCGGATTACCGAGGGTCTGCGCCTGAGCCGAACTCGCGAGCAACCCCGCCACCATCATCGTCCTGAGCATCGTCTGTCCCCTTCGCTGCCCGCAGCATAGCATGCCCGTGGCGGGGGCCAAGATGGCAGCGCGGGCCTTGGCAGCGGAGCGGCGGCCGTGCACACGGCGGCGGTGACCGCCGCCGGCCCTGCCACGATCGACATTTCCGCCGTCGTTCGCGACGCCATGTGGCTCGCCGACCGCTACGACCCCGGGCACGACGCGGTCCACTTCCGCCGCGTCACCCGCGCCGAGCACCGCGCCGCGACCTTCCTGACCGACGAATATCTCGCCGCCGCCGAGAAGATTGTCGTCCGCCGCGCCGAGGCAATGGCGGCGGAGCCGCCCGCCGGATCGCTGCACTTCGTGTTCCACTCGGCCTTCTGTTGCTCGACGCTTCTCGCCCGCGCGGCCGACGTGCCCGGCGTCGCCATGGGGCTGAAGGAGCCGGTCATCCTCAACGACCTGTTCGGCTGGAAGGCGCGCGGCGCGACGGCGACCGAGCTTGCCGCCGTGCTCGGCGATGCCTGTGCGCTGATGGCTCGGCCGTTCGCGCCGGGCGAGGCGGTGGTCGTCAAGCCATCAAACCTCGTCAACGGCTTCGCCTCGGCGATGCTGACGGTGCGGCCCGAGGCGCGGGCGCTGCTGCTCCACGCACCGCTGCGGGTGTTCCTCGGCTCGGTGGCCCGAAAGGGGATGTGGGGGCGGGTGTGGGTGCGCGACCTGCTCGTCAAGCAGATCGCCGACGGCACGCAGTGGCCGGGGATGACGACAGCCGAGTTCCTCGCCCTGACCGATCTTCAGGCCGCCGCGATCGGCTGGCTGGCGCAGCACGCGATCTTCGCCCGGATCGCCGCGCGCTGGCCCGAGCGGGTGCGCACCCTCGACAGCGAGACGCTGATGGCAGACCCGGCGGCGGCGATGACGGCGCTGGGGCAGCTGCTCGGCCTCGCCCTCGACGGATCCGCCATTGCCGCCGGACCGGTGTTCGCGACCGATGCGAAGTTCGGCGGCGCCTTCGACGGCGGCGCCCGGGCGGCGGCGCGGGCGGCCGAGGCGCCGCATGCCGACGAGATCGACAAGGTGGCGATCTGGGCGGAGACGGTGGCGGCGCGAGTCGGCCTCAGCCTGGTGCTGCCGAGCCCCTTGCTCCCCTAACCGCAGCGGTTCTTTCCGCGCGGAAGTTGACAAAGGTCGTGCCACGCAGGGGGCGACTTGGCCTCGCGCAGCGGGACGGGCGAGGGGCCAGATCGGGGAGGAGGCAGGTCGCCGACTTCATGGCCCGACCCTAGCCGACGCCGGGCATGTAGGACAGCGCGCATGAAAAAGGGCGGAGCCGAAGCCCCGCCCTTTCCGGTTGTCGAAGTACCGCGACTTAGAACTTGACGCGGGCGGTGACGGCGTAGCGGCGGCCCAGCGCGTCGTAGGTCGACGGATAGGTGTTGCCGCTGTTGAAGGCGGTGTTGCCGATGGTCGAGCCGACGATCGGCGGCTTGCGGTTGCCGATGTTCTGCACGGTCAGCGTCAGCGACAGGTTCTCCATCACCGAAACGCGGCCCGACAGGTCGAAGTAGTCGAACGGCTTGATGTAGCCGTAGTTGACCTGGTTGCCGTTGATGTCGGTGCCGGTAAACGCCGGGCCGTTGGCGGCAGCGTCGAGCGGCTCCTGGCGCAGACGGTCGATGTGGCGCCACAGCAACGACACGTCGAACGAGTTGAAGCTGAGCGTCGTCCGCTGCGACCACTGGAAGCGCGGCTGCGGCGACGGGCAGTTGGCGCTGTAGTAGCCGACGCAGTCGCGGTTGACCGACACCGGCGTTGCCTGGAAGCGGTTGAAGTCGGTGTAGTTGCCGGTGAAGCTCAGCCCCAGCTTGGCGAAGTGAAGATCGCGGCTGTAGTTGAACGTTACGTCGACGCCCTGGGTCGTAATGCGCCCGAGGTTCGACAGCGTCAGCGGCAGGCCCGGCGTCGTCGCCGGGTCGCCGTCGAGGCCACCGGTGACCGGGTTGCGGCGGATGCCGGTGCAGGCAGGGTCGGAAGCACTGGCGGCCGTGATGTTGCCGAAGCAGCCGGTGATGACGTCACCCGGTGCGGGGGTCGTAATCGCGCCCTTGACCAGGATGTGGTAGTAGTCCGCCGAGGCCGAGAAGCCGGTGAAGAACTTCGGCGAGAAGACCACGCCGGCACCATAGGTGTCCGCCTTCTCGGGCTTGAGTCCTAGGTTGCCGCCCGAGATCTCGTTCGCCTGGCCCGCGGTCGGGTTCAGGATGCTGCCGATGGTACCGACCGGCGCGCCCTGCGCGAGGCAGACCGCGCGCAGATTGGCGTTGTTGAGCGGTGCCGCGCCCGCGCACGGATCGGCCGCGAGGTTGGTCAGGCCGATGAGCTGCGGCGCGAACAGCTCGTTGAGGTTGGGCGCACGGACGGCGTGGGCATAGTTGCCGCGGATCTTCAAGCCATAGCCCGGCGCGTAGGCCAACTCACCCTTGTACGTCGTCGTGTTGTACGATGGGTTGCCCGCCGCGTTGACGTGATACGACGAGTAGCGGACGCCACCGTCGGCCGTCAGGCTCTCGATGCCCGGCTTGTCCTGAACGAGCGGAACGATCAACTCGCCGAAGCCCTCGGTCACGTCGTAGCCGACGTTGTTGAGAATCGGCGCCGCGCCGCCGGCGCCGCCGAGCTCGCCCGCCGTCTGGGCAAGGGTGTCGGCAAACTGCGACGCGCGGTAGCGACGGTACTCGGCACCGACAGCGAAGCTGATCGGGTCGGTCGCCGCCGGCGAGGTGATGCCGAAGTCGCCGCTGATCTGGCCGTGGACCTGGCCGAGCTGGGTCCGCACGTTCGACGTGCTGGTCGCCGTCAGATAGCCCGCCTGGGCCGGCGTGATCGAGCCGTTCGGCCCGAACAGGTTGACCGGGACGCAGCCCGGAGCCGTGCTGGCGCCGTTCGGTGCGCCGGCAAGGCACGTCGTCGTGTTGGTGGCATAGGCCGCCGCGCGGGCCCGCGAGGTCAGCACATAGTTCTGGATGAGCTGGTTGTTCGTGCTCTCACCATAGGCACCGTAGATGTCGTAATCCAGGTGGTCGGTGATCTTGCCGCGAACACCGATCTTATAGTCGAAGATCGTCGTCGTGTACTCGCTGACGCGCGGCCCGACTTCCGGCGTACGACGCGAGACCGTCGTCGTCACCGTGCGGAAGTTCGGATCGGTCGGGCTGACCGCCGTCGCGGCCGCGGCGCACTCGGCCGGCGTATAACGCGGAATGTAGGTGCCCGCGACGGTCGAGACGTTGAACGCGCAGAACTGGTTGCGCAGCGCGGCCGGCAGATACGGGTTGCTGAGCGGGATGGTCAGCGACGTGCCGAACAGGCCCGACGGCGCGATGATGGTGTTGACGGTGTTCTTCGAGAACAGGCCGCGCGTATAGAAGTCGAAGTGCTCGGACGCCTCGTAGTTCGCCTGGCCGAAGATGTTGAAGCGCTTGAACGGCGTCTGGAAGATGTTGTACGGGTTGAAGTTGAACGGCGCGTACGACTTCACCGCCTGACCCGTCGCCGGGTTGATCTGGCGCTTGCCGCCGTTGAGCACCGTCGGATCGACGCTCGGCTGGCCCGTCGCCGGGTCGATCGGCCGCGTGCCGGTGAAGCCTGACGGGAACATAGGTACCCGAGCCGCTGGCGCCGCCGGTGTACGAGCTGATGTTCTGAACCGAGAACGCGCGGTCGCCCTGATAGACCGGATCAGCGTGCTGGTAGCCGACCGAGAACACCGCGTTGCCCTTGTCGTCGGCGAAGTTGCCGCCGATCGTCGCGTCGACGCGGTAGTAGTTGCCGTCGCCCTTCTCGGTGATCTGCTCAGACCCCGAGACGTCGACGCCGGTGAAGTTCTTCTTGGTGATGAAGTTGACGACGCCCGAAATCGCGTCGGCGCCGTAGGTCGTGCTGGCGGCACCCGTCAGCGACTCCACGCGGTCGACGAGCGCCAGCGGGATGTTGTTGAGGTCGACGCGGCCGACGAGGTCGGCGGGGACAATGCGGTTGCCGTCGAGGAGGACAAGGTTGCGGTTCGAGCCGATGCCGCGAAGGTCGACGTAGGAGGCACCGCCGTTGCCGTTGTTGACCGCGCTGCCGATCGACGGGACGATGCCGGGGATCTCGCGCAGGACGTCTTCGGCGACGTTCGACTGGCGGAGCTCGATCTCTTCCGACGTCGTGACGATGACGGGGGTGGCGCGGACGAGGTTCGGGTTCTTGATCAGCGAGCCGGTGACCGTGATCTCGCGCTCGCCCTCGGGGTTCGGCGCGGCCTCGGCCGGGGCGCCCGGGGTGGCGTTGCCGGCCGCGGGCGTGCCCGGCGTCACCTGCGCGAAGGCGGGAACGGCGAAGGCGACGGCGCCGACGAGCATGGTCGAGCGAAGCAGTACGGTCTTGAGCGATAGCGGCATCGAGGAATCCCCTTGAACAGCGGCGCACATCGTCGCGCCGGGCTGTGCGGACCGGTCGCGGATTGCATGAACGCTGTAATAAAGACGCATCGTCGCACTGCAACGGGCTATGCGTGGTCGTCACAGTTAAATAAGCTGCTGTTGCAAATCCGTCACATGAACGGTAGCCCGGCGGGGCACCAGCGGGAGGGTCGGCGGTGAAGTTATTGTTAACGATGGTTGTTGCCGCCATAACTGCATCTGCGGCGCTGGCGGCCCCCCGCGCCCGCGATGCCGCGGCCGGCGTGATCGACGAGCTGACGGCGTGCAAGGCGCTGACCGACGATCGTGCGCGCCTTGCCTGCTACGACGCTGCCGCGGGCAAGCTGGCCGAAGCGACGGCCAAGGGCGACGTCAAGATCATCGACCGCGAGGACCTGCGGGCGACGCGGCGCTCGCTGTTCGGCTTCGAACTGCCCAAGATCGCGCTGTTCAAGGGCGACGACAGCGCCGCCGACACGCCGAGCGAGATCGACACGACGATCAAGGCGGTCAACGGGTCGGAATACGGCAAGTTCACGCTGACCATGGACGACGGCGCCATTTGGCGGACGTCGGAGCCACTGCCGCGCGATCCCCGGGTGGGGATGCCCGTCCACCTGAAGCGTGGCGCGCTCGGCAACTACTTCATGCGCGTCGGAACCATGCGCAGCGTGTCGGCGCAGCGCATCCGATAGGTCAGGCGGGAGGAGAGGCGGTGGGGGTCGCCGGAGACGTCGATGAAACGGCCGCGAGTGCAAGCCCGCAGGCGCTGAACCGCGCCGGCCTGGCACGCCTGAACGCCGGCGATGCCCGGGGCGCGGCCGAGCTGTTCGCGCAGGCCGCGGCGCTCGACCCCGCCGGCCTGCCGCTGTGGATGAACCTCGCCCGCGCCCGCCGGATGCTCGGCGAAGATGCCGGCGAGGGCGAGGCGCTCGAACGGGCGCTGGCGCTCGACGCGCGCGACCTCGGCGCGCTGATCCGCTCGGCCGAGCGGTGGGAGCGGTTGGGGCAGCCGGCGAAGGCGACGGTCGCCTGGAGCGGCGTGCTCGCCGTCGCCCCGCCCGTGGCCGAGACGAGCGGCCCGCTGCGCGAGGCGCTGACGCACGCGACCGGCTTCGTCGCCGCGCGCAACGCCGATTTCGCCCGGGCGATCGATGCGGCCCTGGCGGACGAGCTGGCGACGATGGCTGACCGCCGCCGCGTCGCCGCCGCGATCGGCGCGGCGACCGGCCGCCGGCGCATCTACACGAACGAGTGCGCCGGGCTGCACTTCCCCTTCCTGCCCGCCGACGAGTTCTTCGACCGCGCCCACTTCCCCTGGTTCGCCGCGCTCGAGGCGGCGACGCCTGCGATCCGCGCCGAGGCAGAGGCGCTGATCGGCCACGACGGGGTCAAGCCCTATGTCGCGATGGAGCCCGGCGCGCCGCCCAACAAGTGGACGCCGCTCGACGGCTCGCTCGACTGGGGGGCCTACCACCTGTGGCAGTACGGCGCGGTCATCCCCGAGGCCGTCGCGCGCTGCCCGGCGACCGCCGCCGCTCTCGCTGACGTGCCGCAGGCCGGGCTGCCGGGGCGCGCGCCGACAGCGTTCTTCTCGATCCTGAAGCCCCGCACGCGCATCCCGCCGCACACCGGCGTGACCAACGTGCGCACCATCGTCCATCTGCCGCTGATCGTTCCCCCCGGCTGCGGCTTCCGCGTCGGCGGGGAGACGCGCGAATGGGTCGAGGGCCACGCCTTCGCCTTCGACGATACGATCGAGCACGAGGCGTGGAACGACAGCGACCACCCCCGCGTCGTCCTGATCCTCGACGTGTGGAACCCGTATCTGACCGCCGACGAGCGCCGCCTGCTCCAGGCTTATTACACCGCCGCCGACGCCAGCGGGCACAACCCCGAGCCGCGCGACTAGGGCTTCGGCTTCGCGCCGAGCCGGTCGATCACGGCCAGCAGCAGCGCCGAGACGACGAAGGCGAGGTGCACCGCGACGCTGGTCAGGAGCGCCTGCTCCCCACCGGCTTCCGCGTTGAAGAACAACTGCAGCAGGTGGATCGCCGAGATGGCGACGATCGACGAGGCGACCTTGACCTTCAGCCCGCTGCCGGCGTCACTGCCGTCGGCGTCGCGGATGAAGCTGCGGTAGCCGCTCAGGACCACGGTGACGACGAGGTTGGCGACGAGCACGGCGTCGATCAGCCCAAGCATCGCCAGGATCATCGTCGCCTGATCGTACACCAGCACGTTGGCCGCCATCTTCGCCAGCTTGGCGGCGAAGGCGACGGCATAGACGGCCAGCCCCAGCGCAAGGCCGAAGTAGAAAACGAGCAGGAGCAGCCGGCTGCCGATCGCCGCCCGCCCGACCAGCCCCTCGCGTCCGTCGCCCTCGCCTCCAGCCATCCCGACCCCCTCCTGCGCTACCGCCGATCACCCCGTCTGCCGCGCTGCCGCGGAGTCATGGCGCATTGCCCCCGTCCGGCACCAGCAGGCCGGGATCGAGCCGCTCACGCCCCCAGCTCAGCGCCCAGTGCAGGTGCGGCCCCGTCGCGCGGCCGCTCATGCCGACCAGGCCGAGCTCGTCGCCGCGCCTGACCACCTGCCCCTCGTGCACGTCGATGCGGCTGAGGTGAAGGAACGCCGAGACCAGGCCGCGGCCATGGTCGAGCATGACGAGGTTGCCCTCGAGCAGGAACGGCCCGTGCGCCAGGCGGACGACCCCGTCAGCCGGGGCCGTCACCGGCGACCCCGGCGGGGCGGCAATGTCGAGGCCGAGATGCGGCGCCTTGGGCACGCCGCCCAGGATCCGCTGCGAGCCGTAGACCCCGCTGATCCGCCCGTGCGCCGGCCAGTGGAAGGCCTGCGTCCAGCCGTCGGCGTCGCTCTCGCCGGCGCGCGCGGCGGCGATCTCGGCCAGCTCGACCTTCCGCCGCGCATCGTATTCGGGATCGGGCGGGGCGTCGGGCGGCGGCTGCTTCAGCGAGGGGATCGATTCGATGTCGTAATGGCGCGCGGCGATAGGCACGATGCGCCGCTCCTCGCGCCCACCGTCGAGGTGAGCGACCAACACGGCGGTCGGGCCATGGTCGCGCCCAAAGCCGGCGAGGAAGCGGCGGTCGCCGCCCAGCCGCACCGGGACGCCGTCGACGCTGACCGACGTGGCCCCGACCGGGGCGGTGCCGACGACGATGCCGCCCTGCATCAGGTGCCCGGCGAGCAGCCACTCGTGCCCCTCGATCGGCTGCGCCCCGACCGTCGCCGCGGCGACGACCAGCGCGGCCGCAAACGCCCAGGGCGGCACGCTCAGAGCCGGCCCGCCGCGCGCATCTCGTTGTACCGCGCCACGGCGACGGCGGCGTCGGCGTACGCCTCCTGCAACTCGGCCGACCAGTAGCGGAGCGAGGCCACCGGCAGGCGCGCGCCGGTCACCGCGCACAGCACATAGTCGCCCGGCGAGACGACCTGGAACGAGCCGGAGAGATAACGGAGGCGGGCCGGACGGCCGCCGCTGCGGTCGAGCATCATAACAACCTTCCCTGGTCGCTTGGCGCGACCGCTTTCCTCGCCCCGCGTCCGGGCGGACCCTCGGCCTCGGCGGGCCGCTCCTTGCCGCCGGACGGTCCCTTGACGATGCCCGGGGTGCCCGCCGGCACCACCTCGACCGTACCGTCGGCAAAGCGCAGCGTCAGCGCCGGCTTGGTCACCGCCTCGGCCGCAAGCGACACCACCTGTCCGCCCGCTGTAACATAGGCATAGCCCCGCGCCAGCACCTGTTCGGGCCCGAGCGAGGCGAGTACCCGCGCCGTTGCCGCCAGCCGGTCGGCGGCCCGGTCGCGGCGGATGACGAGCAGGCTCGGCCGCAGTCCCGCCGACGCCCGCGCCAGCTTGGCGGCGTCCGCCGCGAGCAGCGCCCGCCCGCCGGCACGCAGCCGCTCGGTCGCGCGCACGATCCGGTCACGGTCGGCGGCGGCGCGACGGTGGAGCAGGCCTGGCACAAGGCAACGCGCCGACCGCTCGAAGCGCCCCTGCCAGCCGATCGCCGCTGCCCGCAGCGCGCGCGGCAGGCGGTCGCCGAGGTCATCCGCGCGCTGCGCCCGGGGCCCCGTCAGCGCGGCGGGCGACGGCAGGCGGCGCGCCACGGCGTCCGTCCGCTCCCGGCGCAGCGCGACGCCCCGCGCCGCCGCCCGGTCGAGGCGCAGCCCCAGCCCGCCGACGCTCGCGCGAAGGTCGGCGAGGACCGGCACCGCCCGCTCGGCCGCCGCTGTCGGCGTCGGCGCGCGGTGGTCGCCGGCGAAGTCGACCAGCGTCGTGTCGGTCTCGTGGCCGACCGCGGTGATGACCGGGATGCCGCTCGCCGCGACGGCGCGGACCACGATTTCCTCGTTGAACGCCCACAGGTCCTCGATGCTGCCGCCGCCGCGCGCGACGATGAGGAGGTCGGGGCGGGGAACCGCGCCGCCAGTCACGAGCGCGTTGAACCCGGCGATCGCCGCTCGCGACCTGTCCCGCCGCCGCCTCGCCCTGCACCGCCACCGGCCAGACCAGCACGTGGCGCGGGAAGCGGTCGCCGAGGCGGTGCAGGATGTCGCGGATCACTGCCCCGGTCGGCGAGGTGACGACGCCGATCACCGCCGGGATGTAGGGCAGCGGCCGCTTGCGGTCGGGGGCGAACAGCCCCTCCGCCGCCAGCTTGCTTTTCCGCGCCTCGAGCAGCGCCATCAGCGCGCCGGCGCCGGCGGGCTCCATCCGTTCGATGACGATCTGGTACTTCGACCGGCCCGGATAGGTCGTCAGCTTGCCCGTGGCGACGACCTCGAGCCCGTCCTCCGGCCGGAACTTGAGGAGCCCCGCCCCGCCCTTCCACATCACCCCGTCGATCACTGCGCCGGCGTCCTTCAGGCACAAGTAGAGATGCCCCGACGCCGCCCGCTTGAACCCGCTGATCTCGCCCCGCACCCGGACATAGCCGTACGCGTCCTCGACCGTCCGCTTGAGCGCCGCTCCCAGCTCGGAGACGGTGTATTCCGGAGTGTTGGGGATCGGCGCGTTCACGGCTGTGAGTGTAGGCCTTCGCCGCGCCCGGTTCAAACGCGGCAGGGATGACAAGCGCGGCGGGATCGCTACACCGCCCGCATGAATCTCCTCGTCATCGGTGGCGGCGGGCGCGAGCATGCGCTGTGCTGGAAGCTGCGGCAGAGCTTTCGTGTCGACCGGCTGTTCTGCGCGCCGGGGAACGCGGGGATCGCCGCCGTCGCCGAGTGCGTGACGCTGGGCGACAACGATGCGATCGTCGCCTTCGCCCGGTCGAACGACGTCGGGCTCGTCGTCGTCGGGCCCGAGGCGCCGCTGGTCGGCGGCCTCGTCGACGCGCTGCGCGCCGCCGGCATCCGCGCGTTCGGGCCGAGCGCGGCGGCGGCGCGGCTCGAGGGGTCGAAAGGCTTCACCAAAGCGCTGTGCGCGCGGGCCAACATCCCGACCGCGGCCTTTGCGCGGTTCGACAGCGGCGGCGCGGCGCAGGGCTACGTCGAGGCTCATCCGCTGCCAGTCGTGATCAAGGCCGACGGGCTGGCGGCGGGCAAGGGGGTCGTCATCGCCCACACGCGCGAGGAAGCGGCAGCCGCCCTCGCGGCAATGCCGGGGCCGGTGGTGGTCGAGGCGTTCCTGACCGGCACGGAGGCGAGCCTGTTCGTGCTGTGCGACGGGTCGGACATCCTCGCCCTCGGCAGCGCCCAGGACTACAAGCGCGTCGGCGACGGCGACACGGGGCCGAACACCGGCGGCATGGGTGCGGTCTCGCCCGCCCCGGCGCTGACGCCCGAACTGGAGCGGCGCGCGCTCGACGAGATCGTCGCCCCGACCGTCGCCGCCATGGCCGCGATGGGCACCCCCTTCACCGGCGTGCTGTTCGCCGGGCTGATGCTGACCGCCACCGGCCCGCAGCTGATCGAGTACAATGTCCGCTTCGGCGACCCCGAATGCGAGGCGCTGATGGTGCGACTGGAGAGCGACCTGCTCGACCTGCTGCTGGCCACCGCCGAAGGCCGCCTTGCCGGAGGTTCGCCCGGCCTGGCGCGACGGCGCGAGCGTCACCGTCGTCATGGCGGCGAACGGCTATCCCGGCACGCCCGCGACCGGCAGCGTGATCGCCGGCGTCGAGGCGGCCGAGGCCACCGGGGCGGTCGTCTTCCACGCGGGTACCGCCCGCCGCGACGACGGTGCGCTCGTCTCCAGTGGCGGCCGGGTGCTGGCGGTGACGGCCACCGGCGCGACGGTTGGCGACGCCCGGCGCGCGGCCTATGCTGGCGTCGACAAGATCGACTGGCCGGGCGGCTTCTGCCGTCGCGATATCGCCGGCGACGCGGTTGGGGAGTAGGCATGGCGACCAGGCAGGAACTCAACTCGGGCGTCTCCGAGGTCCGCCCCGGGCTCGGCTTCGACGAGGGGCGGCTGCACGAGTGGATGACGGCGAACGTCGCCGGCTATCGCGGTCCGCTGACCGTGCGCCAGTTCAAGGGCGGGCAGTCGAACCCGACGTACAAGCTGGAGACGCCGGGCCATAACTATGTGCTGCGGAGGAAGCCGCCAGGGCAGCTCCTGAAGTCCGCCCATGCCGTCGACCGCGAGTACCGCGTGATGACCGCGCTCCACGCCGCCGGCTTCCCCGCGCCGAAGACCTTCGGCCTGTGCACCGACGACGCGGTCATCGGCACGTGGTTCTACGTCATGGACTGCGTCGACGGGCGGGTGATCTGGGACACGACCTTCCCCGATGTGCCGCGCGAGAGCCGCGCCGCCCACTTCGACGCGATGAACGCGACCATCGCCCAGCTGCACATGTTCGATCCCGCCGCGATCGGGCTCGGCGACTTCGGCAAGCCCGGCAATTACTTCGCCCGCCAGATCGGCCGCTGGTCGCAGCAGTATCTCGACGACAAGGACGCCGGCCGCTTCGAGGCGATGGACCGGCTGGTCGAGTGGCTGCCGCACCACATTCCGCCCGGCGACGAGACGAGCGTCGTCCACGGCGATTATCGCTGCGACAACATGATCTTCCACGCCACCGAGCCGCGCGTGCTGGCGGTGCTCGACTGGGAGCTGTCGACGCTCGGCCACCCGCTTGCCGACTTCAGCTACCACCTGATGATGTACCGGATGCCGCCGTCGATGACCGCCGGGCTGACGGGGGTCGACCTCGCCGCGATGGGCATCCCCGACGAGGCGGCCTACACCGCCGCCTACTGCCGGCGGACGGGACGCGACGGCATTTCGCACATGGACTTCTACGTCGCCTACAACATGTTCCGCCTGGCCGCGATCCTGCACGGCATCCGCGGGCGGGTCGTGCGCGGCACCGCCTCGAGCGCCCACGCGGTGCAGAGCGCCGAAGGGGTGGCACCGCTGGCCGAGCTGGCCTGGGCGCAGGCGCAGAAGGCCGGCGCCTAAGGAATGCCGATCAGCTTGTGCGTCTGCAGCCCGAGCCGCCAGCGGGGATTGGCGAGGCAGTAGGCTATCGCCGCCGCGGTGTTTGCCCGGATCTCGGGCCCGTCCATCGGCTGCAGGAAGAATTGGCGGAAGTCGAGGTCGATGAACCGCTCCGGCGGCGCGAGCGGCTGCGGGTAGACCAGCTTCAGTTCGTCGCCTGCGGTCAGCACCAGCGGCGCATCGGCCTTGGGGCTGACGCACACCCAGTCGAGGCCCGGCGGCGGTACCTGCGTGCCGTTGGTCTCGACCGCCACGCGGAAGCGCCGGGCGTGGAGCGCCTCGACGAGCGGCGCGTCGATCTGGAGCAGCGGCTCGCCACCGGTGCAGACCACCAGCCGGTGCTCGTTGGTAGGCCCCCACGCCGCCGCCACCGCGGTGGCCAGCGCATCGGCGTCGGCGAACCTGCCGCCGCCCGGCCCGTCGGTGCCGACGAAATCGGTGTCGCAGAAGGTGCACACCGCCGCCGCGCGGTCGGCCTCGCGCCCGCTCCACAGGTTGCACCCTGCGAAGCGCAGGAAGACGGCGCGGCTGCCCGCCTGCGCGCCTTCGCCCTGCAGGGTCGTGTAGAGTTCCTTGACGGCGTAGCTCACAGCGCCGGGTCTGCCAGCCCCGCCTCGGCGAACCCCTTCGCCCGCAGGCGGCACGAATCGCACTCGCCGCACGGCCGGCCGGCCGGCGTCGGGTCGTAGCAGCTCCACGTCAGCGACAGATCGACGCCGAGCAGTGCCGCCTCGCGGACGATGTCGGCCTTGGTCATGGCGATCAGCGGCGTGTGGACGGTGAAGCCGCCGTCCCTCGTCGCGACGTTCGCCATTGCCTCAAAGGCGTGGACGAACGCCGGCCGGCAGTCGGGGTAGCCCGAGAAGTCGAGCGCGTTGACACCGATGAACAGGTCCTTCGCCCCCGCGGCCTCGGCCCAGGCGAGCGCGACCGACAGGAAAACGGTGTTGCGCGCGGGCACGTAGGTGACGGGGATGCCCGGCTCGACCCCGCCCTTGGGCACGGCGATGTCGGCAGTCAGCGCCGAGCCGCCGAACGCGCGAAGATCGAGCGGCAGGACGACGTGCCGCTCGACGCCGATCGCGTCCGCTACGCGTGCGGCGTGGTCGAGTTCGATGCGGTGGCGCTGGTTATAGTCGATGGTCAGCGCCAGCAGCCGGAAGCCCTGCGCCTTGGCGATCGCCGCCACCGTCGTCGAGTTCGAGCCCGCCCGACAGCAGGACGACGGCGAGCGGGGCTGTGGCACTGGACATGGCGCGGGTGTTAGGTCGCCGACCCGCGCGGTTCAACCCAAGGCCTCAGGCGGCGAGCCGGATGTCGCGGGCGTGCTCGGGATAGGGCGCGATGCTGGCGCTGACCGGCTGCCCGGCCAGCGTGCTGGCGAAGCCGTGGTTGACGTCGCGGTGATGCGCCTCGTCGGCCTGGACGACGGCGACGACGTCGCGCAGCGTCGCGTCGGCCGGCAGCTGCCAGTAATGCCGCGCGATCGCCGGCGCGGAGACGTTCGGCGCACGCCCGGAATCGATCTCGGCGAGGTAGAGCGAATAGCTGACGACCGCCTCCTCCTCGAAATAGCCGACGACGCGGTGCGCGGTGCGCGGCGAGACGAGATACAGGCCGAAGAAGCCGATGTAGAAGACCGCCTGGACCAGCTGGATCATCAGCCGCTCGAAGTAAGTCGGCTGTGCCACCTCGAGGAAGGTCATCAGGTGCATCCGCTCGTTCTCGGCCTCCTCCATCAGCGTGCGGATCCAGCCGTTGTCGTCGGACAGGGTCCGCAAGCAGCGCAGGTGGGTCAGCGTCGCGCCGACCATGCCGGGCACCGCCGCCACCGTCTCCAGCACCACCGCGCGGTGGCCGTAGCGCTTGGCGAAGAAGGTATCGGCGGCGAAGCGCAGCAGCTTGGTCACGCCGAGTGCGAGGCGGTCGGACAGCGACGCCGGGGCGAAGTGCGTCCGCGGCTCGGCGGTCCGCTCGAGGTCGAGCGCGTCGACGCCAGGTGTGAGGATGTCGTTGGCCATTGCCCTTCTCCCGCGGCGGCGCCGCACCCGGCCACCGTCGTCACGCGGCAATTAAGGCGTCACGCATCGATTGCAAACGACCGCGCGCAAAAGGCGCAGTCGACCGTAATCCGCCCGTCGTCGCCGACCATCGCCGCCCGCTCGTCGGCGGGAAACTGGGCGATGACGCCCGTGATATGGGCGAGCGTGCAGCGGCAGCCGCGCGCGGGCACCGGCCCGGGCGTGACGCGCACCTCCTCCTCGTGGAACAGCCGCCACAGCAGCTCCTCCTCGCTGAGCGACAGGTCGGTCAGCTCGGCGGCGCTGGTCGTCGTCGCCAGCGCCAGGACGTGGCTCCAGTCGGGGTGCATGTCGGCGACTTCCAGCCGCTCGCCGCCGATCTCGGCGCGAGCGAGGTGCTGGACGAGCAGGCCGCCGCCAACCCAGCCGCGTGCCTCGTCCCAGCGTACGGCGACCTTGAACAGCGTCGGCAGCTGTTCGGACTGGAAGAAATAGAATTCGGCCGCCTCGGCCAGCGAGGCGCCCTCGAGCGGCACGACGCCCTGGTAGCGTTCGCCGGTTGCAGCGAAGTCGAGCGTGATCGCCAGGTGGCCGGTGCCGAACAGCCCGGCGAGGTCGCGCCCCTCCGCGACGTCGCTGCCGTCGTGGCGCAGATAGCCGCGCACCCGCCCGCCGCGCCAGTCGCAGACGAGCAGGTCGACCGGGCCGCCCTTGGCCTGCGCCTGGAGCGTCAGTTGTCCGTCGTTCTCGTCGGCCAGCGTGCTGCCGAGCAGCGCCGTCAGCACGAGCGCCTCGCCAAGGAGGACGCTCAGCGCCGGCGGATAGGCGTGGGCGGCAAGGACGGCATTGAGGGCGGCATCGAGACGAACGACGCGGCCGCGGGCGTTGCGCGCGCCGACGGTGAAACCAAGGACGCGGTCGCCAACGGGGGCGACGCCTTCGAGAGCGGGAGCGGAGGTCATCGCGGCAATATAGGTGCGCGCGTTCCCGCCCCAACCCGCCTCAGCCGATCCGCCCGAGGCACCACAGCAGGATCGCCTTCTGGACGTGGAGACGGTTCTCCGCCTCGTCCCACACCGCCGACTGTGGCCCATCGATCACCTCGCCGCGGACCTCCTCGCCGCGGTGCACCGGCAGGCAGTGGAGGAAGACGGCGTGCGGCGCGGCCGCCGCCATCAGCGCCGGTGTCACCTGGAACTCCGCCAGCGCCGCCAGCTTGCCCTTGGGGGCGGTCTGGCCCATCGACACCCAGGTGTCGGTGGCGACGACGTCCGCGCCGTCGACTGCGTTCAGCGCATTGTGGTGGATGTCGACGCTGCCGCCGCGAGCCGCCGCGGTGGCGACGATCGCCGCGTCGGGGTCGTAGCCGTGGGGTACGCCGAGACGCAGCTCGAAGCCGGCGACGCTCGCGGCCTCGATCAGCGAATGCGCCATGTTGTTGCCGTCACCCACCCAGGCCCAGCAGGTCTCGGCGACCGGCCGGCCGAGCCGCTCTTCCACCGTCATCATGTCGGCCATCGCCTGGCATGGGTGCGTGAGGTCGGTCAGGCCGTTGATCACCGGCACGGTCGCGTGGTCGCCCAGCTCCTCGATCGTCGCGTGCGTCGCGCAGCGCAGCATGACGGCGTCGACCAGCCGCGACAGCACGCGGGCGGTGTCGGCGACCGACTCGCCGCGGCCGAGCTGCATCTCGCCGGCGGCCGTGATGATCGCGCTGCCGCCGAGCTGGCGCATCGCCATGTCGAACGAGAAACGCGTCCGCGTCGACGGCTTCTCGAAGATGCAGGCGAGCACATGGCCGGCGAGCGGCGCGTCGGCGTCGGGCACACCTCTGGCCAGCCCCGCCCGCGCGGCCTTGCGCCGGTGCGCCTCGTCGAGAATGGTCCGTAAGCCGTCGCGGCCTGCGGTGGCGAGATCGATGAAGTGGCGCACCCTCAGGCCGCGAGCGGCGGCGCGTAGGCCCGCGCGGCGTCGCGACAGCCGCTCGACGAACTCGCGGACGTGGCTTTCGTCGATGGTCAGCGGCGGCAGGACGCGGACGACATTGTCCGCCGCCGCCACGGTCAGCACGCCGTGCGACCGCGCGAAGTTGACGAAGGCGCGGCTGTCCGACTTCATCGTGATGCCGAGCATCAGGCCGACGCCGCGCACGCCCGAGAACAGGTGATCGTGGTTCGGGATCATCTGCTCGATTGCCTGGCGCAGCCGGTCGCCCATGCGGCGGACGTTCTCGAGGAAGGCCGGTTCGGCAACGACGTCGAGCACTGCGCCGCACGCCGCCATCGCCAGCGGGTTGCCGCCATAGGTCGAGCCGTGGGTGCCGACGACCATGCCCTGCGCCGCGTGCGCGGTGGCGAGGCAGGCGCCCACCGGGAAGCCGCCGCCGATACCCTTCGCGATCGCCATGATGTCGGGCGTGACGCCGAAGTGCTGGTAGGCGAACAGCTCGCCGGTACGGGCGACGCCGCACTGCACCTCGTCGAAGATGAGGAGCGCGCCGTGGGCGTCGGCGAGGTCGCGCAGGCCCTGGAGGAACTCGCGCGATGCCGGGCGAACGCCGCCCTCGCCCTGAATCGGCTCGACCATGAAGCCGCCGACCTGCGCGGACTGCGGCCCCGCCATGAACGCCTGCACCGCGGCGAGGTCGTCGAACGGCAGGACGGTGAACCAGTCGGGCAGCGGCTCGAAGCCGCCACGCATCTTCTCCTGGTCGGTGGCGCTGATCGCCGCCATCGTCCGGCCGTGGAAGGCGTTCTTGAAGGTGACGATGCGGAACTTCTCCGGATGGCCGAGCGCGAACTGGCAGCGCCGCGCCGTCTTGACCGCGCACTCGAAGGCCTCTGCGCCCGAGTTGGTGAAGAACATCGTGTCGGCGAACGTCAGCGCGACGAGCCGCTCGGCGACCGCCGTCTGGCCCGGCACCTGGTACAGGTTGGACACGTGCATCAGCGTCGCCGCCTGGTCCTGGATCGTCTTCACCAGGTGCGGATGGCCGTGGCCGAGGCAATTGACCGCGATGCCAGCGGCGAAGTCCAGCCAGCGGTTGCCGTCGGCGTCGTAGAGGTACGCCCCCTCCCCGCGGACCGGCGCGACCTCGCAGCGGCCATAGACGGGCATCACCGGATTGATCGTGGGAGCAGGAGTGGTCGACATGGGCCGCCGCCTCAACGCAAAAAGGCGGCCCCAGCGACCGCCTTACTGACTTGGGCGTTTAGCGCGCAGGGGTGGGGGGTTCAACCCCTGGCCGAGCGGGGGACTGCGAACGAGCGGCGGAGCGGCCTTCCCGGACCCTGCCGCTGGCTGTCCGATCGGACTCAAGCTAAGCGCGCGTCATGTCCGCCGCCCTCCCCCGAGCCAGCGTCCTGTCCGAACGCCAGGCGCTGTGGGCCTTCGTCCTCGGCTGCGTCGCGGTGACGGCGGGCGTTCTCGCGCACCTGCCGATGTTCGCGATGGCGCGGGCGATGCACTACCGCCTCGCCGGCATGCCGATGGAGCGCGGCATGATCGCCGGCATGGGGCTGATCGTCGCCGGGGTCGGGGTCGCAGCCTACGGCCTCCTGCCGCGGAACATCGCGCAGCAGCGGACGGCGGCGGCGGCGATCGTCATCGTCGCGCCCGAAGACGCGCGGCTGGGCTGGGCGCATTGGCGGCTGATGGGGGTGCTGACGCTGGCGCTGGTCATCGACGTGATGAAGCCGGCGTCGTTGGGCTTCACCGTGCCCGGGATGGTCGGCGAGTATGGCGTGACCAAGGCGACCGCCAGCCTGGTTCCTTTCTTTGCTCTGACGGGAACCGTGGCGGGATCGTTCCTGTGGGGCCTCATTGCCGACGTCTATGGTCGCAAGGCGTCGATCCTGCTGTCGGCGGTGATGTTCGTCGGCACCTCGATCTGTGGCGCGATGCCGAGCCTCGCGTGGAACATCGGCATGTGCTTCATGATGGGGCTCGCCGCCGGCGGGATGCTGCCCGTCACCTACGCGCTGCTGGCCGAGATGATGCCGAGCCGGCACCGCGGCTGGGCGCTCGTGCTGGTCGGCGGGCTGGGCGCGGTCGGCGGTTATTTCGCGGCGAGCGGGGCTTCGGCCTGGCTGCAACCGGTGTTCGGCTGGCGCATCCTGTGGCTGATCAACCTGCCGACGGGACTGACACTGGTGCTGCTCGGCGGGCTGATCCCGGAGTCGGCCAAGTTCCTGCTCGCACGCGGGCGGCGGGCGGAGGCCGAGACGGTCATGCGCCGGTTCGGGGCCCACGCCGAGGCGGTGCCGCCGGGGCCGGCATCCGTCGGGCGGGAACCGCTGAGCGGAATGCGCCTCGCGGCCAAGGTCGTCGCGCTGAGCGTCGCCGCCTTGACCTGGGGCCTGGTCAATTTCGGGCTGCTGCTGTGGCTGCCGGCGGACCTCGTCGCGCGCGGCTATCCGATCGGCGTCGCCAGCCGGCTGCTGGCCGAATCGGCGCTGATCGCGGGGCCGACGGTGGTCGTCGCGGCGCTTCTCTACAGTCGCTGGAGCAGCAAGTGGTCGCTGGTGACGGCGCTCGGCGTGACGCTGGGCGGGTTGGCGCTGATCCTCCGGCTGGCGGCGACGGGGGGCAGCCCGGTGCTGCCGGTGGCGCTGCTGATCGTCGGGTCGAATGCGATCATCGCCATCCTGCTGCCTTATGCCGCCGAGAGCGTGCCGCTGCGCGTGCGCGGCCGGGCGACGGGGTGGGTCGCCGCCTGCACCAAGGCGGGCGGGCTGCTGGCACAGGCGCTGAGCATCGCCGGGACGACGCCCACGCTCGCGGTGGCGGCAGCCGCGGTTGCGCTGCCGGGGGCGGCGGCGCTGCTACTGGTCGCGCGCTTCGGGCGGGAGACCCGCGGGCTCGACCTGCGGACCCTGGAGCGGGAGTAGGCAACCCTTCGCGGCCGTGCACCGTTTGCCGCGGCACCCTTCCGGAGACCGCCTTGCCCGTTCCGACCAGCATTCCCGGCCCGTCGCCGACGGGCGGCGTCGCCGATGCCGCCCGCGCCGCCGCGGTCGCCGCGCCAGATAGCGACGGCCTGCCGATGCCGCGCCGCGCCTGGGCGATCGTTGCCGTGTCATTCGGCACCGCACTCGTCGTCCTTGACGGCGCGATCGCCACCGTCGCCCTGCCGACGATCGCCCGCGACCTCCGGACCGAACCCAGCGCCGCGGTGCTGATCGTCACCGTCTACCAGCTGGTGCTGGTGATGAGCCTGCTGCCGCTGTCGGGCCTGGGCGACCGCATCGGGCTCAGGCGGCTGTACCAGGGCGGGCAGCTGGTCTTCACCATCGCCACCGCCCTGTGCTTCTTCGCCAAGAGCCTGCCGTTTCTCCTCGTCGTCCGCGCGCTCCAGGGGCTCGGCGCGGCAGCGGCGCTCAGTGTCTCGTCGGCGCTGGTGCGGGCGATCTATCCGGCAAAGCAGCTCGGGCGCGGGCTCGGTATCAACGGCGTCATCGTTTCGTCGTCGGCGGCGCTGGCACCCGCGCTCGGCGGCTTCGTCCTCGGCGTCGCGCCCTGGCCGTGGGTGTTCGCCTGCGCCGTTCCCTTCGCGCTGCTCTCCCTGGCGCTCGGCCGGGCGCTGCCGGAAACGCCGCCCGTGCGCGCACCCTATGATCTCGGCGGCGCAGTCATGTCGGCGGCGACGTTCGGCCTCGTCATCGCGGGGCTGGAAAGCTGGGTTCACGGCGATTCGCCCGTCGTGTCGCTGGCCGTCGTCGCGGCGGGGATCGTCATCGGCATCGTCTTCGTCCGTCACGAGCTCGGCCAGGCGCGCCCGGTGCTGCCGGTCGACCTGCTCGTCCGCCCGGTTCTTGCGCTGTCGACGACGGGGGCGCTGACCGCCTTCCTCGCCTCATCGGCGGTGATCATCGGCCTGCCCTTCCGCCTCGAGACCGCCTACGGCTTTGCCCCCGCGACGATCGGGACCATGATCGTGCCGTGGCCGCTGACGGTGATGGTCGTCGCCCCGACGGCGGGCTGGCTGTCCGACCGCGTGCCAGCCGGCATTCTCGGCGGGATCGGCATGGCCGTGTCGGTGGCCGGACTCGTGCTGCTGGCCTTCCTGCCGGCGCACCCCGGTTATTGGGACGTCGCCTGGCGAATGAGCCTGTCGGGCAGCGGCTTCGGCCTGTTCCTGTCGCCGAACGCCCGCCTGATCATCGGCTCGGCGCCGAAGGACCGGACCGCTGCCACCGGCGGGCTGATCGCGACCACCCGCCTGACCGGACAGACGCTCGGCGCGACGCTCGCCGCCCTGCTGCTGGCACACGGCCTGGCGAGCGGCCGCGCGTCGCCGCTCATCGCCGCTGCGCTCGCAGGCGTCGCCGGGGCGTGCAGCGTCGCGCGGCTGCGCCCGGGGGTCAGGGCGACCTAGTGCCCGCGCCCGAAATCGTCGGCGTCGGTATCCTGGCCGGCATCGACGATCGTCCGGCGGATATCGCGCGTGCGGGTGAACAGCCGCTCGAGCGCCTCGCCGTCGCCCCAGCGGATCGCCCGCTGCAGCGCCGTCAGATCCTCGGTGAAGCGCTGCAGTACCTCGAGCACGGCATCCTTGTTGGCGAGGAACACGTCGCGCCACATCACCGGATCGGACGCCGCAATACGGGTGAAATCGCGGAAGCCGCCGGCCGAATATTTGATCACTTCGGACCGTGTCACGGCCTCCATGTCGCTGGCGGTGCCGACGATCGAATAAGCGATCAAGTGCGGCAGGTGACTGGTGACGGCGAGCACGAGGTCGTGGTGGGCGGCGTCCATCGTCTCGACGGTCGCGCCGAGCCGTCGCCAGAACTCCGCCAGCCGCTCGACCGCGAGCGGGTCGCTGCCGGCGGGCGGGGTCAGGATGCACCAGCGGCCGCGGAACAGCGTCGCGAAGCCGGCGTCCGGGCCGCTCTTCTCCGTGCCCGCGACCGGGTGCGCGGGGATGACCGTCGCGTGCGGCAGTGCCGCGGTCAGGTCGGCGAGCACCTGGCCCTTGACGCTGCCGACGTCGCTGACCACCGCGCCGGCCGCCAGCTCGCCGGCGATCTCGGCGGCGACGGCCGCCATCGCGCCGACCGGCACGCACAGCACGACGAGGTCGGCGTCGATTACCGCCGCGCCGGCATGATCGGCGACGTCGTCGGCAAGATCGAGGGCGAGCACGCGCGCCCGCACCGCGGGGTCGGCGTCGCTGACCGACAGCCGCACGGTCGGCATCGCCGCGCGGACCGCCCGCGCCAGCGACGAGCCGATCAGCCCCATGCCGACGATGGCGACGCGGGCGAACGGCAGCATCAGCGCTGCGCGGCGACGAAGGCGCGCAGGCTGGTGGCGACCGCGCGCGTCTCCGCTTCGGTGCCGATGGAGATGCGCAGCGCGTGCGGCAGGCCCTGCCCCGGCAGATGGCGGACGAGGATGCCGTCGGCCATCAGGTGCGCGTTGGCCGCCGCCGCGGTCACCGGCCCCTCCTCGGGAAAGGTGACCAGGATGAAGTTCGCCGCCGACGGCACGGCGCGCAGACCCGCGTTGCCGAGGCTCGCGATTTCGCCGGCGAGCCACGCCCGCCACTCGCGGTTGTGCGCCTTCGCCTGCTCGGTCCAGGCAGTGTCGGCCAGCGCGGCAATGGCTCCGGCGCTGCCGGCGGTAGGGACGTTGAACGGAGCACGGATTTTGTTCAGCGTGTCGACGATCGCCTGCGGGCCATAGGCCCAGCCGATGCGCTCCGCGGCCAGCCCGTAGATCTTCGAGAAGGTCCGCGTCGTCACGACGTTGGCGTAGGCGCGCGCCATCGCGATCCCGTCCTCGTAGTCTGGATCGTCGATATATTCGGCATAAGCGCCGTCGAGCACGAGCAGTACGTCGGCGGGCAGCGCCGCGTGCAGCCGCCGCACCTCGGCGCCTGAGATGCACGTTCCGGTCGGGTTGTTCGGGTTCGCCAGATACACCACGCGCGTTCGGGGCGTGACACAGGCGAGCATCGCATCGACGTCGGTCGTATAGTCGCGATCGGCCGCGGCGATCGGGGTCGCACCGGTACACCGCGCGGCGATCGGATAGACCATGAAGCCGTGGCGGACGTGGAGGACCTCGTCGCCGACCGTGGCATAGGCCTGGGCGAGCAGCTTGAGGAGCTCGTCCGATCCGGTCCCGCAGACGACGCGCTCGACCTCCAGGCCATTGTGCGCGGCGATCGCCTCCCGCAGCGCCGTGCTGCCGCCGTCCGGATAGCGATGGGCGCCGGCGCTGACGGCGGCCATTGCTTCGATCGCTCGCGGACTGGGCCCGAGCGGGGACTCGTTCGACGACAGTTTTACCGGGTTGGCGATACCGGCGAGCTTGGCCTTGCCCGGTACATAGGCGTGGATCGCCGCGATCCAGGGCTTCGGCGTCGGCGCTGCGGAAACGGGGCTCGGTCCAGTCATGGCGCGCGCTTGTGGCGCGGTGCGGCGGCCGGCGCAAGGCCGGGCGGCGGCGCCGCTTGCGCCGGTGGGCACCGCGCCCTAACCCCGCCGCATGTCCGACAGCCGCTTCGGCCTCGACCGCCACGTCCGCCTGCCGCAGCCGCTGTCGCTCACTTCAGGCGCCGTGCTGGCGGGCGTCGAGGTCGGCTACGAGACCTATGGCGAGCTCAACGCGGCGGGCAGCAACGCGGTCCTCGTCTGCCACGCGCTGACCGGCAACCAGCACGTCGCCGGTGTCGATCCGCGGACCGGCCGGCCGGGGTGGTGGCAGCGGATGGTCGGGCCCGGCAAGCCGATCGACCCGGCCCGCCACTTCATCGTCTGCGCGAACGTGCTCGGCGGCTGCTCCGGCACGACCGGGCCGACGAGCGTCAATCCCGGTACGGGCGCACCGTATGCGATGGACTTTCCGGTCATCACCGTCCGCGACATGGTGACGGCGCAGGCGGCGCTGCTCGACCACCTCGGCATCGCGACACTTGCCGCGGTCGTCGGCGGCTCGATGGGCGGGATGCAGGCGCTCGACTGGGCGGTTGCCTTCCCCGACCGTGTCCGCGCCGTCGTCGCCATCGCGACCGCGGCCCGCCATTCGGCGCAGAACATCGCCTTCCACGAGGTCGGGCGGCAGGCGATCATGGCCGACCCCGCCTGGGCCGGGGGTGCTTATCCGCCGGGTACCCAGCCGGCCGCAGGCCTCGCGGTCGCCCGCATGGCCGCGCACATCACCTATCTGTCGGAGGAGGGGCTGACCGCCAAGTTCGGCCGCCGGCTGCAGGACCGGGAGACGGTTTCGTTCGGCTTCGATGCCGACTTCCAGGTCGAAAGCTACCTGCGGCACCAGGGGCTGACCTTCGTCGAGCGGTTCGACGCCAATTCGTACCTCTACATCACCCGCGCGATGGACTATTTCGACCTGAGCTCGGCCCACGGCGGCCGGCTGGCGGCCGCGTTCGCCGGCACCCGGGCGCGCTTCGCCGTGATCTCCTTCACCTCGGATTGGCTGTACCCGACCGCGGAGTCGCGTCGCATCGTCCACGCGCTGAACGCCGCCGGTGCCGCCGTCAGCTTCGTCGAGCTCGAACTCGCCGTTCGGGCACGATGCCTTCCTGCTCGACGCGCCCGAGCTGAACCGGGTCGTCGACGGCTTCCTGCGGGCCGAGCCGTGACGCTGCGCGGCGATCTCGCCGTCATCGCCGACCTCGTGCCCGCCGGCGCGCGCGTGCTCGACATCGGCTGCGGCGACGGCGCGCTGCTCAGCGAGCTGCGGCGGCGGAAGGCGGTCGACGGCCGGGGCATCGAGCTGTCGGCGGCCAACGTCGCCGCCGCCGTCGCGCGCGGCCTGGCCGTCGTCCAGGGCGACGCCGACGCCGACCTCGCCGAATATCCGACCGCCGGCTTCGACATCGCCATCCTGTCCGACACGCTGCAGGCGATGCGCGATCCCGCAGCGGTCCTCAGCGATATGGTGCGGATCGCCCGCCGCGCGATCGTCTCGCTGCCGAACTTCGGCCATTGGCGGGTTCGCGTGAAGCTGGCGACGAGCGGGCGCATGCCGGTGACGGCGGCGCTGCCGGCCCCGTGGTATGCGACGCCCAACATCCACCTGTGCACGATCGCCGACTTCGCCATGCTCGCCGCCGATCTCGGCCTGCGCGTCGAACAGGCGGTGCACCTGCGCGGAGCGGCGCGGGTGCGGCTGTGGCCGAACCTGCTCGCCGATCAGGCAGTGTTCGTCCTTTCGCGCGCCGGCTGACGCGCCCCGCTGAGCGACGCCTGGCGGCGGACGGGGGCGACGCCGAAGCCGTCGCGCTTCTCGGCCCGGACGACGAGCGCAGTTGGCGTGACCTCGACGGAGGTCGCCTCGAACATGCACGTGGCGAGCAGCCGGGCGGTACGCCGGCGGCGCAGGCGCTGGACGACGGGCCGGCGCAGGCTCCGCCGGGGCGGCAGGGGCACGACGAGCACCAGCCACCCGGCGGGAGCAAGCACCCGCCAGATCTCACGCAGCGCGGTGGGCGGATCGCCGAGGGCGGCGAGGCGGACGAGCGCGCGGTCGGCCAGGCCCTCGACCAGCGGCAGGCGGTGCGGGTCGGCGACGACGCTCCGCGGTCCGGCCGCCGTCGGACCGAGCGCGACGAAGACGGCCAGAGTCTCCGCGTCGACGAGGTCGTCGGCGGCGACCGCGAGGAGCCGCGTGGCGGGCGTCAGCGCCAGCGCACGGGCGACGGCGATGCGAAGATCGGGACCGTCCATCGAGCGATCTGTGGCGCAGCCGCCGCCAACCGTCCAGCCGATCGGTAGGTCAGCAGCCCGCCGACCGGTTCAAGCGCGCGCGGGCGGTCGGCTGTCTGTGGGCGTCGCGCTCAGGCCCGCTCGACACACATGGCGATGCCCATGCCGCCGCCGATGCACAAGGTCGCGAGGCCCTTCTTAGCGTCGCGGCGGCCCATCTCGTACAGCAGCGTCGTCAGCACACGCGCGCCGCTGGCGCCGATCGGGTGGCCGATGGCGATGGCACCGCCGTTGACGTTGACCTTGGCCGGGTCGAGCCCGAGCTCCTGCCCCACCGCCAGCGCCTGCGCGGCGAAGGCTTCGTTCGCCTCGATCAGGTCGAGGTCGGCGACCGTCCAGCCGGCCTTCGCCAGCGCCTTCTGCGAGGCGGTGACCGGGCCGATCCCCATGATCGCCGGGTCGACGCCGGTCGAGGCCCAGCTGGCGATCCGCGCCAGCACCGTCGCCCCACGCCGCTCGGCTTCGGCGGCGCTCATCATCACCAGCGCCGCGGCACCGTCGTTGATCCCGCTGGCGTTGGCGGCGGTGACGGTGCCGTCCTTCTTGAAGGCGCCCTTGAGCCCGCTGACGCCCTCGAGCGTCGCGCCGTCGCGGATATATTCGTCGGTGTCGACGACCGTGTCGCCCTTGCGCCCCTTGATCGTGACCGGCGCGATCTCGTCCTTGAAGCGGCCTTCGGCCCGCGCGGCGGACGCCTTGTTCTGGCTGGCGACGGCGAACTTGTCCTGCGCCTCACGCCCGATCTGGTAGTGCTCGGCGACGTTCTCGGCGGTGATGCCCATGTGATAGCCGTTGAAGGCGTCCCACAGGCCGTCCTTGATCATCGTGTCGACGAGCTCGACCGCGCCCATCTTGGTGCCCGCGCGCAATGCCTGGGCATGCGTCGACTGGCTCATCAACTCCTGGCCGCCGGCGACGACGACGGTCGCGTCGCCCGCCTGGATCGCCTGCGCCGCGAGAGCGACGGCGCGCAGGCCGCTGCCGCAGACCTGGTTGACGCCCCAGGCCGGCGTTTCCTTGGCGATGCCGGCGGCCATTGCCGCCTGCCGCGCCGGATTCTGCCCCTGCGCCGCGGTCAGCACCTGGCCCATGATGACCTCGCTGACCTCGTCGGCGGCGACCCCGGCCTGGGCCAGCGCCGCGGCGATGGCGGTGCGGCCGAGTTCATGCGCGGGGACCTGGCCGAACGCGCCCATGAAGCTGCCGACGGGGGTGCGCTTCGCGGCGGTGATGACGATGTCGGTCATGGCTCGACGTCTCCCAAGGTTTGCCGATTGCCATAGTCGCCTGTGCAGCAAGAGGAAAGTGGCCGCGTTGCGGTGCAACAAGCAGCTGTGCTAGTGCAGCATATTGTTCTTCTGAAGGATGACGATGGATCACGCGCGCGCCAGCGATCCCGCACCGGCGGTCGTCATCAAGAAGTACGCCAACCGCCGCCTCTACAACACCGGCACGTCGAGCTATATCACGCTCGAGCACCTGGCGGCGATGACGCGCGAGGGCAAGGACTTCCAGGTGTTCGACGCCAAGACCGGCGAGGACATCACGCGCAACGTCCTGACCCAGATCGTCATGGAAGGCGAGAACGGCAAGCAGACGATGCTGCCGGTCCCCTTCCTGCGCCAGCTGATCGCGCTCTACGGCGATTCGATGCAGGCGATGGTGCCGCACTATCTCGAGGCGTCGATGGCGGCGTTTGCCAAGAACCAGGCGCAGTTCCGCGACACGGTGGCCGGTGCCTTCGGCGGCGCCGCGTTCAAGCCGTTCGAGGCCTTGGCCAAGCAGAACATGGCGATGTTCCAGGCCGCCGCCGACATGCTGACCGGCCGCGCCGCGCTCGCGGCGGCGAAGCCCGAGGCCAAGCCGGAGACGAGCGACCTTGAGGCGTTGAAGGCGCAGATGGCCGCACTGCAGGCACAGCTCGATAAGATGTCGAGCTAGACTACCCTCCGCGCGTGGCGGTCCCCTACGGCTTGACGAACTTCAGCGTCATGCGATCGGACTCGCCGATCGCCGCGTACTTCGCCCGGTCCTTGTCTCCCTCGTCGTAGGTCGGCGGCAGGGTCCAGACGCCCTTGGGATAATCGTGCGTGTCCTTGGGGTTGGCGTTGACGTCGGAGGCGGCGACGAAGCGGAAGCCGGCGGCGGCGGCAAGCGCCTTGACCGTCGACACTTTCATATAGCCGCTCGACGCCTGCATCGCGTCGGGCATTGTCTCGGGCAGGCGATGCTCCTCGATGCCGAGAACGCCCCCCGGCTTCAGCGCCGCATAGAACGCCTTGAACGCCGCCGGTGCATAGCCGCCGATGTACCAGTTGTGGACATTCCTGAAGGTGACGACCATGTCGGCGCTGCCCGGAGGCGCGATGTCCATGTGATCCTTGTCGAAGCTCGCCAGCTGGACGTTCATGTAGCTGCCGGGATCGGCGGCGAGCTTGGCCTTGAACCTTGCCACCGCCTTCGCTCCGTTCTCGCTGCCGGGCCAGCCGCCGGCGGCGATGTAGTGGCCGCGGTCGCGCAGGTAAGGCGCGAGGATCTCGGTATACCAGCCGGCGGACGGAGTGATCTCGACCACCGTCATCGTCGGCTTCAGCCCGAAGAACTTGAGCGTCTCGACGGGGTGGCGATACCGGTCGCGCGCGCGGTTCTCGGGCGACCGCTGCGGCCCGTCAAGGATCGCGCCGAGGTCGTCGTCGGCGGCCTGCATCCGCGACGGCGCAGGCGCGGCGAGCACCGGCACGGCGACAAGTCCAAGGACGATGAGGCTCAGGCGCATGGGTCAGGTCTCCTTGTTGCCGTCTCTAGCGGCCAACGCCGTCAGGATGAAGGCATACTCCTCCGCCGTCTCGCGCAGCAACTCCCAGCGGCCCGACTTGCCGCCGTGGCCGGCGCCCATGTTGGTCTTGAGCAGCAGCGGGTTGGTGTCGGTCTTGGTAGTGCGCAGCTTCGCCACCCACTTCGCCGGCTCCCAGTATGTTACGCGCGGGTCGTTCAGCCCGGCGGTGACGAGGATCGGCGGATAGGCTTGCGCTGTGACGTTGTCGTAGGGCGAGTAGGCGGCAATGGCGCGGTAGGCATCCGCATCCTCGATCGGATTGCCCCATTCAGGCCATTCGATCGGGGTCAGCGGTAGCGAGCCGTCGAGCATCGTGCCCAGCACGTCGACGAACGGCACGTGCGCCACGATCGCCGCCCACAGCACGGGATCGGTGTTGGCGACGACGCCCATCAGCGTGCCGCCGGCCGAGCCGCCGGAGATCGAGATGCTCCCCTCTGCGGCGAACCGGGCCGCGACCAGCGCCCGGGCGCAGGCGACGAAGTCGCCGAAGGTGTTGGTCCGCTTGTCCAGCTTGCCGTCGAGGTACCAGCGATAGCCGAGGTCGTCGCCGCCGCGGACATGGGCGATGGCGTAGGCGACGCCGCGGTCGAGCAGGCTCAGCCGGCTGGCCGAGAAACTCGGCGGGATCGCCAGCCCATAGGCGCCGTAGCCGTAGAGGTGGACCTTGCCGGTGCCGTCGCGCGGGAAGTCGTCGCGGTAGACGATCGACACCGGCACCGGCGTGCCGTCGACCGCGCGCGCAAACAGCCGCTCGGTGCGGTAGCGCGTCGCGTCGTAGCCGCTCGGCACCTCCTGCACCTTGCGCACGATCAGCCGGTCCTCGGCGACGTCATAGTCGTAGGTCGTGCTCGGCGTGACCATGCTGCTGTAGCCCAGCCGCAGCACGGGGGCGTCGGGCATCGGGTTCTGGCCGACACCGACGGTGTAGCTCGCCTCCGGAAAGGCGATGCGCCGCTCGGCGCCATCGGCGAAGATCAGCCGCACGCCGTCGAGCCCATCGACACGCTCACTCACCGCAAGGTACGAGGCGAAGGCCGTCAGCCCGCGCACATAGACACGGTCGTCGCCAGCAACGAGGTCGGCCCACTCTCCCGGCCGCTCGAGCGGCGCGGTGGCGAGGCGGAAGTTGACGTGGACGTCGTTCGTACGGACGAACAGCGTGTCGCCGCGGACGTCGACGTCGTATTCGCGTCCCGTCTGCCGCGGACTGACGAGAACCGGCGGCGCGAGCGGATTGGCGGTTGGGATCAGCCGGACCTCGCTCGTGACATGGTCCGCGGCGGTGACGAGGAACCAGCGGCGGTCGGTCGAACGGTTGAGGCCGACGAAGAAACTGGCGTCCGCCTCCTCATACAGCGTCTCGCCGGGCTCTCCCGACCCGAGACGGTGCAGCCGGACGCGGAACGGTCGCCAGGCGTCGTTGACCTCGGTCCAGGCGAGGCTCCGCCCGTCCGCCGCCCACACCGCGACGCCGATGGCCGTAGTCGCCACCAGCGTGTCGATGCCGGTTGCCAGGTCGCGGACGTGCAGCTTGAACCGCTCCGAGCCGTCGTCGTCGGCGGTCCATGCGGCCTTGCTTCCGTCCGGCGAGACGCTGATCCCGGCCAAGCGGAAATACGCCCTGCCCGCCGCCTCTGCGGGTTCCGACAGCACGACCTGCTCGTCGCCGCCGCCCGCCGGCCGCCGCAGCCACACGCGGTACTGCCCGCCCGGCTCGAAGCGCCACCAATAGTCCCACTCGCCGTCGCGCACGGGCACGCCGGCATCGTCGTCCTTCACCCGGCCCTTCAGTTCGGCGAACAGGGTGTCGATCAGCTCCGCATGCGGCGCGGCCCAGGCCTCGAACCACGCGTTCTCGGCAGCGAGATGGGCGAGGATCGCGGGGTCGGCGACCTTCGGATATCCGGGATCGCGCAACCACGCGTACGGATCCTCCCGCTCGACGCCGTGGTGCGTTGCATGAGAGGGGAGGCGGGGCGCGAGCGGGGGCGAAACCATCGCCCGCGTGTAGCGGAGCCAACGACGCCCGGCTATGGCGCCTCAGCGCAGCGTGTCGATCAGCAGCCCGACGACGGGGACCGACAAGATGCCGATGCCGAGCAGCGCTGCTGTGGCCGCGCGGTTGAACAGGCGATACTTGCGCATCGTGATGCGGCTGACGATCGCAATCTGCCGCGCCAGGTCGGTAAACAGCGCCTCGGTCGCGACGCAGCCCTCGGCGGCATAATAGCGCTCGCGGACCTCGGCGACATAGCCGGGGACCGCTACCCTGGCGATGTCGCCGAAGAACAGCAGGTTCGGGCCGCCGCTGTCGAACCCCTCCAGTGCTTCGGTTTCGGAGGCGATGAAACGAGGGATCAGCGAGGCGATCGCCGTCAAGGCCGCCGTGATGAAGAGAACGAGGGCGATGCTGCCCGCTATGCGGAAGCCCGGCGGCGGATGGCGGTCGGAGACGAGCAGATTGGTCAGGCCCGCAATCCAGACCGACGAGAACGCGAGCAGCGAGGCGTTCTTCGTCTCGCCGAACCGCTGCAGGTCAAGGATGCGGTCGAGGCTCCGTGACAGCACTTTGGCGAAGGCTTCGTCGCGGCTGGCCGTCACTGCCACATTCCCCTTTGGCGCAGCGTAACGGGCCGGCCGCGCCAAGCCAACCATGCGGCGTGCGCGCAGCGGCGTCCTTTCCGGCAGCCGCGCCGCGGCCTATGACGGGTGTGAAACCGATCGGACTGCTGCCCATGTCGACCCACGCCGCCCGCCTCGCCGCCCTCCGCGACCAGCTGGCTCGCGAGCATCTCGCCGGCTTCGTCGTGCCGCTGACCGACGAGCATATGAGCGAGTATGTCGGCAGCTATGCTCAGCGGCTCGCATGGCTGACGGGTTTCGGTGGGTCAGCCGGCACGGCGGTCGTGCTGGCCGACAAGGCGGCGATGTTCACCGACGGGCGCTACACGCTGCAGGTCCGCGCCCAGGTCGATGGGACGCTGTACGATTATGTCGCGGTTCCCGGTACTTCGACGACCGAGTGGCTGGCGGCGAATGCGCGCGGGGGCGACCGCATCGGTTATGATCCGTGGCTGCATACCAGGACCTGGGTCGAGGCGACGGCCGCCGCGCTTGCCGCGAAGGGAGCGAGCCTCGTCGCCCTGCCCGCGAATCCGATCGACGCCGTCTGGGACGACCGGCCGCAGCCCTCGGCCGCGCGGCTGGAGGTGCACGCCGACGAGATTGCCGGCGAGAGCAGTGCCGCCAAGCGCGCACGCCTTGCCGAGGGGCTGCGCGGAAAGGGGGCCGACGCTGCCGTCATCACCGCGCTCGACTCGATTGCCTGGCTGCTCAACATCCGCGGGAGGGATGTCGAGCACACGCCGGTACCGCTCGCCTTCGCCGTGCTTCGCGCCGATGCCAGCGTCGACCTGTTCGTTGCCGCCGCCAAGCTGTCGGACGAGGTTCGCGCCCACCTCGGCCCCGACGTGCGCGTCGCCGAGCGTCAAGCCTTTCCGGCCGCGCTCGAGGCGCTGACCGGCACGGTGCTGGCCGATCCGCAGTCGGCGGTGGCGGCCGTCTTCGCCCACCTGCGCGGCGCCCGGGTGGTGGAGGCGCGCGATCCCTGCGTCGTGCCCAAGGCGGTCAAGAACGCGACCGAGATCGCCGGCAGCAAGGCCGCCCACGTCCGCGACGGCGCGGCGCTGACCCGCTTCCTGCATTGGTTCGCCGGCGAGGCGCCAAAGGAAAAGCTCGACGAGCTCGGTGCGGCGGCGAAGCTCAAGCAGTTCCGCGACCAGACCAACCAGCTCGAGGACCTGAGCTTCGACACGATCAGCGCCGCCGGGCCGAACGCCGCCCTGCCCCACTACCGCGTCGATACGGCGAGCAACCGGCGGATCGAGCGAGACAGCATCTATCTGGTCAACTCGGGCGGCCAGTACCGTGACGGCACCACCGACGTGACGCGGACGCTGGCGGTTGGGACCCCGACGCCCGAGATGTGTGACCGCTTTACTCGTGTCCTCAAGGGCCACATCGCGCTCGGCAGCGCGGTCTTTCCCGAAGGCACGCGCGGCAACCAGATCGACGGCTTGGCCCGCCAGTTCCTGTGGGCCGCCGGCCTCGACTATGCTCACGGCACCGGCCACGGGGTCGGCAGCTACCTCGCCGTCCACGAGGGGCCGGCGCGGATCGCCACCGCCGCGGGCGGCTACGGCGCGATGGGTGACGAGCCGCTGCGCGCCGGCATGATCCTGTCGAACGAGCCGGGCTACTACAAGCCGGGCGAGTACGGCATCCGGATCGAGAACCTCGTTGTCGTGACCCCGCGCGACATCCCCGGCGCCGAGCGGCCGATGCTCGGCTTCGAAACGCTGACGCTGGCGCCGATCGACCGGACGCTGATCGACGTCGCCCTGCTGACCTCGGCCGAGGTCGCCTGGATCGACGCCTACCACGCGCGTGTTGCCGCAGAGGTCGGCCCCCTGCTCGACGACGAGGCGCGGACGTGGTTGGATACGGCAACGCAACCGTTGGAGACGCGCGCATGAAGAAGCTCGCAATTGCCGGCGCCGCCGTCGCCGGGTCGGCGCTCGCCGCCGCCGGCTGGGTGACGAACGCCTTCGCCGGCACACCCGAGGCGCCGGCCGGCATCCACTCGGCCTACGACGTCACCATGACGACGATCGACGGCAAGCCGATGCCGTTCAGCCAGTACAAGGGCAAGGTCCTGCTCGTCGTCAACACCGCCAGCTTCTGCGGCTTCACCCCGCAGTACGAAGCGCTGGAGAAGACGCAGATGACGTACCGGGACAAGGGCTTCACCGTCATCGGCGTGCCGTCGGGCGACTTCATGGGGCAGGAGTACAAGACCAACGCCGAGATCAAGCAGTTCTGCGAATCGAAGTTCGGCATCAACTTCCCGCTGAGCGAAAAGTCGACCGTCGTCGGCGCCAAGGCGACGCCCTTCTTCGCCTGGGCGGCGGCGACGCTGGGGACGAAGGAAGCGCCGAAGTGGAACTTCCACAAGTACCTCGTCGATCGCTCGGGCAAGATCGTCGCCTCGTTCGGCAGCGCGACCAAGCCTGACGACCCGCAGGTCACCGCCGCGATCGAGCGCGCGATCGCGCAGCCGGCGGGCTAGGCCGGGCGGCCGTTCTCGTCGTCTGACCGGTCGGGAGGCACGCTCCGCGGCGCATCCCGTTCGCGCACCTTGCGCCGGACGAGATTGGCCCTGAGCGCCGCGGCGAGCCGCGCGGCACGGGCATCGGACTGGACGGGGTCGGCCATGGCGAAAGCGCTACTCCGGCGGCACTTTCCTTGACAAGCGCTGCCCGCCCCCCGATACGCCCGCTTCCGCGACCGTGCTGCCGTAGCTCAGTGGTAGAGCGCATCCTTGGTAAGGCTGAGGTCGGGAGTTCAATCCTCCCCGGCAGCACCAGTCGTGAGAAATGAAATGAATGACTTAGGCGGTGGCTGCGCGCAGAAGGTGGCGTGCCGCAGGGCGATCGGAAGCATACTGGAAGTTGACGCCCAGTCAGCAGGCCTGAGTTGGCACCGGGCGACAACTTTGCGCTAATGTCACGATGGGCTAGTTTGCCAAATGCGCAAATCGGAGCCCGTCGCATTCCGCGCATAATCGTCGATCAATGGAAAGTTTCATTCACCTGCTTCCGCCGCTTGACGACACGCGGTATTGGCGAGGCATGGCACCCCCGACCCCTGAACGACGGCTGCCCAGCGAGGAGTACCGGCTGGCCCATCAGCCAGACCTCTCTGACATAACAACGGCATTTGCCGAGGCGGATTATCAACTCAAACTGCTTGGCTTGCTAGAGACATCGAGCCAAACGAGTGGAGCGGTGGAGCTACTTGATCTCGCTCATTTCGGCCGTGGTAGCTTGTGCAGGAACTGTATTGTCGACGGGCGAGATAGTCGGCGGTTGGGACATCGCAAGACTGGGCCCCGCGACCCATGCGCGGCAGGCTTTGGCGCTCCTCCCCTCGCAGCCGGCTCACTTACAGTCGTCCTTTTTTGTTCGCATCCGAAACAGTTGGCACCAACGCGAGCTACTTATACTTGAGCAGTTCCGCTTGGCTAAAGCCATCTGGGCCGAGAGATGAATTTGGTACGATGGATGATATTCGGACTAGTACTCGGGTGACTGGTGAGCAAACACCTCCTACGCTTGTAAATGAGATTACGCGGGCTGCTCAGATCACTGATGGGGCCATCAGGGCCGCGTCGAGAGCGAGCGTTATGTCAAGCTCGGCGCTCGGCAGTATGCTCTTTGGCTCCGTCGGAACTCGGAGCATATCTCTTTTTTGGTGTCGCCAATCCCTCTGTCTTCGCTCTAGCTTGCTGTGTGTGCGTGGCATCGGCTTCGCTTGGAATGTTGATCTTTCGGCGTTTCGGCCCGGCCAACAATCGAGATAAGGAGGAGCAGCGACGAATAGATTTTAATTTTTCTCACCAAGCTCTTCTTATTCAAGTTGAGGCTCTGAAGGAGCTCAGCGGAGTTGTTTCTCCCGCTGCGATGGATGCGTTTTCTGCCCGAGCGGTGCTTAGTTTTGATGCATTGCGGATGGATAAATCGTCGGAAACTGCTATGCATGGGAATACGCCCGCAATTCACACGGACAATTCAGCATTGGCGCTCCCTGACGCTAACGACTCTAAGGAAGGCTCATGACCGAGAAGGAGCCGCGATGCTCCCGCAAGCCAACGGGGCTCCGGAGAGCGTGTGTACGGTTCTCTGGCTCGAATATAGTGGCTGGGCGTCAGTAACTAATTAGCGTTCATTATTTTGCGCCGGTAACCCGCGAAGCATTGCTTTGACTTCGCGCATCTCGCGTGGACAATCCATGTTTTATCGTATGCCTGTTATCCACCGGTGCGCCCGGCGATGGCCGCCGCGCATATGGCACCACCCGATAGGCATCGCTGGCGAGGCGCACGCGATCCACGTGCACGCTACGCGGTGAATCGAAAGTGCATCGGCATTGGGCGACCGCGGAGACGTGCTCCGCATCGGGTTGTTCTTTGCTTCTAATCGGTGACCCTCCCCCGGTGGCGACGTTGGCTTACCCGTCCGGGTGCAAGTGGACGTGCTCGACGCGAACCGTCCGGCCGCCGCCGCGCCGCAGCTTAGCCAGTGTATCGGCTTGGAGTGCGAAGGCCCGCAGCAGCTTGACCATTAACCGCGTTGCACCTCGACCTGACCGAGCTGATTTGAGCGGCGGCTCCGGCCGAGCAGGCTCATTGCAAGGGCGAGTGTTGCTGCGACGCGCCAACATCATGCATGGCGCAAATGGACGAAAAGATGCCCCTCGGCTCGGTTGCTTCACTACCATAAAACGCACTTTCTTGCTGCTCGTCGCCTATAGCCGTAGCTTGATTCCGTGAAGCTGTTCCGGGGCACTATGTTCAACCGTAAGACGCTGGCCGCCGCGCTCGACCGGGCCGCGATCGTGCCGGGCGAGGAGCAGGTGGCGGCGGCCGCCTACTGGGTGGGCGAGGTCCGCGACGGCTTTGGTGGGCGCAACGAATGGCAGCTCGAGCAGCTTTTCAATCAATACGTCCTGCAACGCATACTTGGTTATGTGGAGGAGAGGGTGGGAGGCGCGGGGACGATGCGCGCCAAGCAGCCGATCGGCCCCGGCACAGTCGATGTCGCGCTTGGCCACTTTGCGGGCGCTGAGGCGCGGATCGCCGCCCCGGTCGAACTCAAGGGGCCGAGGACCGACCTCGACCGGATCATGCCGGGCCGCGCTAAGACGCCCGTCCAGCAGGCGTGGGAATATGCGATGGACGCCCCCGGCGCGCGCTGGGTGATCGTCGCCAACATGGCTGTAATGCCGCTGTACGCCTTCGGCCACGGCACGGCGGCGTATGAGGAGTTCGACCTTGCCGTGATCGACGATCCGGCCGAACTCAACCGGCTAATGCTGCTGTGTCACGCCACCAACCTGCTGGGCACCGCGACCGCCGGCCTCCTTACGCGCAGCGCGACCGAAGACCGCGACATCACCAACCAACTGTACCGCGATTATCGCGACCTGCGGCAGACGCTGATGAGATTTGTTGCCGACCAACACCCCGAGATCGGTCCGGAGCCGCGGATCGCGCTGGTGCAGAAGGTTCTCGACCGGCTGGTGTTCATTGCCTACGCCGAAGACACGGTCCTGCTGCCCGACAACCGGCTCCGACACGCGGTTGAGTACGATGACCCGTTTCAGCCGCGTCCGAAGTGGGACAACGTCCGGACGCTGTTCACCGCTGTGGACATCGGCAATCCTCGGCTCGGCATCACCGGCTATAATGGCGGGCTGTTCGCGCCCGATACGCTGATCGACGCGCTGGCGCTGCCCGACCATCTCGTTGTCCAATTCCTCAAGCTCGCTGCCTACGATTATAAGAGCGAGATCTCAGTCACAATCCTCGGGCACCTGTTCGAGCAAACGATCGGCGACATCGAGGCCGATCTGCTCGCGGCGCGCGGCGAGCCGCTGCCCGGCCCGTCAAAGAAGAAACGCGACGGCATCGTCTATACCCCCGACTTCATCACCCGCTTCATCGTCGACTATACGCTCGGGCGGTTGATCGAAGGCTTCCGTGCCGAGCTTCTCGATCGTCACGCCGCCGGCAACCGATGCAGACGGCAACCTCCGCTGGAACGGGGCCGAGCGCGACTATTGGCAGGCGTTGCTGGCACGGCTGAAGGCGGTGACGCGTGCTCGATCCGGCGTGCGGATCGGGGCATTTCTTGGTCGCCGCTTTCGACTATCTTGCGGCGGCGACCAAGGCCGCGAACGATCGGCTGCGCGAGCTCGACCCGCTGGCGGCGGAGGACACCGCTGTCGCCAACGCCCATATCATCACCCGCAGCCTTTACGGGGTCGACCTTAACGCCGAATTGATCGAGATCACCCGACTGTCGCTATGGCTGCAAGACCGCGCAGCCGCGGCAAGCGCTGACGACGCTCGATCACAATATCCGCGTCGGCAATACGATCGTCGACGACACCAACTGTTCACCCGCGCGCGTTCGACTGGGGCACCGGCTTCCCGGAGATAGCGGCGGCAGGCGGGTTCGACGTCGTAACTGGAAACCCGCCCTATGTTCGGATGGAGCTGCTAAGGGCGATCAAGCCATACCTTGAGACGCACTACGCGGTGGCATCCGACCGGGCCGACCTCTACGCGTATTTCTTCGAACTTGGGGTGCGACGGCTCAAGCCCGGTGGGCGGCTCGGCTACATCTCGTCGTCGACGTTCTTCCGCACCGGATCGGGGGCTGCGCTGCGAGGCTGGCTGGGACAAGCGGCCGACCTCGAGGCGGTGATCGACTTCGGCGACGTCCAGCTGTTCGAGGGCGTCACCACCTATCCGGCGATCTTGACGATGCGGAAACGCGTCGGCGACGGTGAGCGGCGGCGATTTGCGCTTCCTCATCTTGAAGTCAGTCCCTGCCGATCTCGCCCAGGCGTTCGAGGCCGGGGCGCAGCCGATGCCGCAGGCGCGGCTGGCGCGCGGCGGCTGGCGGTTCGAGGGCGACGCGCTCGCGGCGCTGAGGGCGCGAATGGCGGCGGGACGGCAGACGCTGGCGCAGGCGTATGGCGCGCCGCTGTACGGAATCAAAACCGGGCTCAACGAGGCGTTCGTGCTGACGCGCGGACGGCGCGACGCGCTGGTCGCCGCCGACCCGGCGTCGGCGGAGCTGCTCAAGCCGTTCCTGATCGGCGAGAACCTCAAGCGTTGGCACGTCGAGGGCGACGACCTTTGGCTGATCTACACGCCGAAGAACCGGGTCGCGATCGACGACTATCCTGCGATCCGCGACCACCTTCTGCCGTTCCGCGAGCAGCTCGAGGCGCGGGCGACGAAGCAGGGCTGGTGGGAGCTGCAGCAAGCGCAGGCGGCGTATGAGGCGGCGTTCCTCTCTCCCAAACTGATCTATCCGCACTTCAATGATAAGCCGAACTTCTCCTTCGACCCTAGCTTCGCCTTCTCGAACGACAAGAGCTACATCATCCCGAATCCACCAGCTTGGATGACAGCTATTTTGAATGCCAAGGCGGTCTGGCAACAGCTTGTCCACTTGGCGCCAGCAGTGCAACGCGGCTATCGTGAAGCTCGTGTTCAGTACGTTTCGTTGCTGGTGCTGCCCGACCCCGGTGCCGACGCGCCGCGGTTGGCGGCTTTAGCGAAGAATGCCGCCGATGCGTCGATCGGCCTGTGGGAACTGACTAAATCGACCCACCGCCGCCTAGCCGACCTGCACCCGTCGGTCGCTCTTATGTCGGCTTTCGCGAAGTGGCCGAACCTGAACTTCGCCCAGATCGCGCACCCTGCTCGTGCAGGACGAGTGCAAGACCGACATCCCGGTCGGCGAGCGCGATCAGTGGGACCGCTATCTAGCAGACAGGCGCGCCGATGCCGCCGCGCTCGCCGCGCGCATCGCCAATGCGGAGTGCCGATACAACGACCGCGTCTATCGCTTGTTCGATCTGTCCAAGGGCGACATCGCCCTGATCGAAGCGACATTAGCGGGCCAGTATTAGCTTACGCCGACCCCTTGCTGATTGTGTAGCGCGTAGCCCATCAGCGGTTATGCGAAATGACGTCTGTCGGGGTGGAGACTTGCATTCGTTCGTCGTCGGACCATACCGGCGTGCTTCCCCGAGAGGGGAAGTGAGGCTTCGAAACCTCGATCGCAACGCAACCGGTCACTCCTTGTGGCCGGGTGGCGGGCGCGCATGTCCAAGGGCCTTCGGGGTCCCAAAGGCGTCCGCGCCTTATGCGTTGCTTGAGGTTTCGAACACCCGGCTTTCCGCCGCGCCTCGTCATCGAGGGGTGGCGATCGACGTTGCCCCCAACCTAGCAGGGGGACGACATGAACAAAGTGATCATCACCGGGGTGCTGGCGACCGCGCTCACCGGCTGCATGCACACGTCAGAAGGGCTACCGGAAACAGGCGCCGACGTTGGAGGCGTCCAGCGACAAGAAGCCCGAGGCCGTACTGGGGTGCATCAACGAGGCGTGGGGTCGGCGACGGCGATGACGAAGTCCTACACACCGCTCGCCAACGGCGGATCGATATCGCTCGATCTGCCGACGATGCTCGATCTCGACCGGCAATAAGTTCGGTATCGTCGACGCCGAAACCGTCGATGGTCATACGCGCGTCCGGGTCTATGGCATCAAGAGCCTCAACACCAGCAGCGATCGTCGCGTTCTGGACGGTGTGAAGGGTTGTCTATGAGCACTGCTGCCGTGCGCACCAGCAAGAGCCATCCGCTGCAAATCGCCGTCGTCCGGTCGGCACCCGACCACGGCGAGATCGGCATTACCTTCTGCCCCGGCAAGAAGCAGCCGAGCGCGATGACCGGTCGGGTGGGACCGCAGCCTCGACATCGATCTCGACGCCATCCACGATTGGGGTGCAGCCGCCGTCGTGACGCTCGTCGAGGACCATGAACTTGCGACGTTCAAGGTGACCGGCATCGGTGACGGCGACGCGCAAGCGGGCAGATGGCAGTGGTATCACCTGCCGATCGCCGACGTGTCGGTACCGACCGCGGCGTTCGAAGCCGAGTGGGCGAAGGTCGGCGAACAGCTGCGCGCGCGGCTGCGCAGCGGGGTTCAAGGTATCTCGTCCACTGCAAGGGCGGGCTCGGCCGCGCCGGCACTGTCGCAGCCCGCCTGCTGATTGAACTCGGCATGGGCCCCGACGCCGCCGTAGAAGCCGTGCGCAGAGGCGCGCCCAGGCGCGATCGAGACCAGTGCGCAGCTCAGGCTGCGCATGTCAGCTCGGTCAGCGCCGTACCTCCCCGGTCCCGGACACCTCCGCTACGCGATCCATGACGCGCGCTCGCGGCGCACTGCTCGGACTGGCGGTCGGCGATGCCGTCGGCACCACGCTCGAGTTCAAGCCGCGCGACACCTATCCGCTGCTGACCGACATGGTCGGCGGCGGCCCGTTCGGGCTCAAGCCGGGCGAATGGACCGACGACACGGCGATGGCGCTCGCGCTGGCCGACAGCCTGATCGCCAACGACGGCCTCGACGAAGCCGATCTCATGGCCGGTTCGTCGACTGGCACGAGAACGGGACCTACTCGTGCACCGGCCGTTGCTTCGACATCGGCATCACGACGTCGCAGCCGCGCTTGTCGCGGTGGAAGAAGCACCGGCGACCCGCAGGCCGGCGCGACCGCACCCGACACCGGCCGGTAACGGCTCGCTGATGCGGCTGGCGCCGGTTGCCGTCCGCTACTGGAACGACCGCGCGCTACTTCGCGATGTCGCCGCACGGCAGAGCCGGACGACCACGGCGCCGCCGAAGCGGTCGATGCCTGTGTCGCCTACGCCGAGATCCTCGCCGACGCGATCGAGGGGCGACCGCGGGCGAGGTGCTGCGCTCACGCGACGAAGGCCTATTGCGCAGCGGCGATCGGCGCCATATCGCCGGATCGTGGCGCGGCAAACTGCGTCCTGCGCATGCAAGGCTTCGGGCTATGTCGCGCACTCGCTCGAAGGCATCGCTGTGGAGCGTCGCACGCACGGGGTGCTCGAGGCGCAGTCTTGCTCGCCGCAAACCTTGGCGAAGACGCAGATACGACCGCTGCCATAACAGGGCAGCTGGCTGGCGCGCTGTACGGGGAAAACGGCATTCCGGACCGATGGCAGACGCGCGTGGCATGGAACGAACGCGATCCTAACGATGTCAGACGTGCTGCTGGTCTGACAAGTTTGTAGGAGGCGGATCTTCACACCCGCTGGGTAAGCGTGCAATTTCCTTTCTGGACGGTAACTCCATCTTGTATCGAGATGACCAGTTGCCAGTGGCTGGCTGCCGTCGACGGAATGATTATCAAAGCCAACTCGGACGCACTACTACTACGCATACGCTTAGCCCGTCGTCGCGAAAGCGGCGGCTTACAGTCCGGCAAGCCCTCGCCGGTCGCCCAAGGTCAGGCCGGGCCCCGTCGCGCGCAGCGCCGACGGGAAGCCATCCGGATTGGCGAAAAGCCTTGCGACCAGCACCTCGCGCAGTTCAGGGCGGCCGCCGAGTACCTGGTCCGCCACCGCTTTGCCAAGCTGGAGTTCGGTGCGGGACAGAACTCGGCCCGCGCCCAAGCCGCATCGACCAGCCCAGCGGCCACCGCCAGGTGAGAGACCAACTCGGCGTTTGTGGCCGGTGTGGGGATAAGCTCCTTCGAGCATGGTGTCCCGACGGTGTGGCCGTCCAAGGTCAACGCTTCCAAAAGGTCGGTGGCGGAGATCGGGACGAACTCGTGGCCGGCGGTGCCCATGCGGGCAAGCGGTTAAATCCGGCGCGCGCCGTCGATGACCCCCTCGGCGGCCGCCCGGCTCGACGACCGCGTGCAGCCCGACGGCAGGGATGCCCTGCCGACAGCGCGACCTCCCGGTAGCCGCGGTCTTCGCTTAGGAGCGGCAGGCCAGCCTGCGCCGCGGCCAAGATGTCGTCGAACAGGTGGCTGCCTGTGGCCTCCGGCGACGCAAGCCGCGAGCTTGGTGGCCAGCCCCTCGGGCCCGGCGGCGGGTTGAGGACCGTAACTGTCGCGGCGACCCAGGCGAGCGCCTTGCGCCGCACCTGGCGGATCACGTCTATCTGGATAGGTGCGACGTCAGTTCGCGTGAGCTGGCCGCCGTGCAGTTGGTGGAGCTGGTGCCAGCGAAACGCCCCGGCATCGCTCCCATCTCGGTGACACGGTGTGAGAAGACGTCAACCGCCGGAGCTGCGTGGTGAAGATCTTGCCCAGCACGGCGGCGATAACGTCGGCCATCTCGAGGCGCCTGACGAGCTCGAAGCGTCAGCGCATTTTCGGACAGCGCGCCGCGCCGACCGGCGCGCCTGATGATCGCTGCCTCGCGCGTGCGAGCCGCCGGTTCGCCGGCCGTTGCGAGAAACCGCGCGCCTGCCTCGCGTAGGCCGTCGTAGGCGTCAATCACGTCGCCACCGAGCACCATCGGCAGGGTCCTGAGCGGCATGCCGCTCGCGTGGTAGTGCGCGAACGCACGCTCGACCTGCTGCTCCCGACGCGTGACCTGCGCGAGGAGGACCTCCATCCCCGCGCCGCTGACGGGATCGACGCTGACCGCGCGGAACATGCTGCTCCCCGGGAAGCGCTCGTTCAGCGTCGCCATGCTTTCGTGCATCAGGTGCAGGTGCTTGTGCTTCACCTCTCGTATCTCGAACGTCGCCGGTGCGGCACCCTCTAACGTCGGTGGCAGCATGTAGCTGTCGGCCCGCCGCCAAGGCCGGCGGCGGCCGCGCGACCTGCGAGTCGATCTCCGGCAGGTCGATAGGTTCGACCGGCAAGTCCGCCTCCGTCTCGATGCGGAACGTCCGCGGGCGCCTGGTGTAACGCTCACGAAGACGGCATCTGGTCGACCTGGTGAATGAGAGGAGGGGGGCACCCTCGCGGCCAGACGCGAGCATGACGCCAAGAAACGCTCCTGCACGTGCTGGTCGACCGGATACCGGCGGGCAAGGCGGTAGGCGAGCGTGCGGGCACGCACGTCGAGCCCGTTGTTAGCGAGCACCAGTGCGAGATCCGCCCGCGCCGCCGGTTCGCCCCGCAGATCCTCGACCGGTCCGGCTAGCCACGCCGACACCGAGTTGCGGTCGTCCTGTCGCATTACGACCCGTAGCCAATCCATGCGCCGCGCCAGGTCGTAGGGGTGGCGTTCCACCAGACGGTCGGCCGCGACGCGCGCGGTCGCCAAGTCGCCGACATTGAAGAAAATGGCGAGGCGGTAGCGGAGATAGGGATCGAGGTCCGCCACGGCCGGCGGCATTACGTCGAATACGGTGACCAAGCCCGCGCGATCGTCGACCTCGACAACGCCTCGATCATCCGACGCAGGCCGATCGCTGTCCCGCTCTAGCGTCACTCGGTCGCGCATCAGGTCGAGGAGCTGCTCCCAGAACCCCTCGGTGCGGAGCAATAGGCCTAAGTGCATGACTTCGCCGAACGGCGTGGACGCGTCGACGACCGCTATCGCCTCGGCCACGAGGCGCGCGCGCTCGTCCTCGTCGTTGCCTCCCGGATCTGGTGATCCGCGGCGGCAGCCGCCGGGGATGGCGGGCGATGATCGCCGCGAGCGCATCGGCCGTCGCAGCGGGGTCGCGGAGCTCCCTCGCCGCCTCCCAGTCTAAGCGATATCGCGCCACATCAAATCGTTTGGCGCGGCGTTCGACCAGTCGGTCTCCGCCAGCACCCCCAGGACGAGCTCCGGCCTGCCCTGCGCGATATGCGCGAGCATGACGGTCGTCGCGGGGGTTCGGGGCAGCGCCAACATGGCATCTAGCGCGCCCTGCTGATCGCCGTTCTTGAAGAGAAGGACGGCAAGGAGCGTGGTCACCTCGGCAGGCGCGCCGTCGCCCGCCGTGGCCTCGCGCAGGATGCCGATCGCCTCGTCCTCGCGATCGAGCATGCGCAGCATCTGGGCGGCGTTAGCCGCGAGCGCATGGTCGGTGGCAAGCGGCCGCATCGTGGCGTGCTCGCGCCACTGTGCGGTAAGGACGTCGGCGGCAGCAGCGATCTCGTCCGTGGTGGGCATATCCTCCGCTCGCGTACCGACGTGCGCCCATCGGCGCGCGGCGAGACGCTCCAGCACGCTCTCTGCGACCATCCGGGCTAGCAGCGCGTCGTCCGGGTAATCGGCCGCTGCGCGTCTAGCCAGCTCGTGCCACGCCGCGTCTCCACGCCGGCGGAATACGTGCGCCGCGCCGATGAGCGCCTCCTTGGACCCTCTCCTTTCCTCCGGCAGGAAGGCGAGCGGATCCGGCGTCGGCGATACCTGCTCGCGCGCCTCGACGAGCGCGATGAGGCCGCCTTCAGCCGCGGGGTGCAGCTTCAGCATGCGCGAACCAGTCTCTACGGCCAGGTCGGTCCGGCCGTTCGCCAGGTGGGCGGCGACAAGGTTCGCAAGCGCCCGCTCGGCCTCCGGCTCGATCTCGGCGGCGGCGATGATCAGGCGAGCCGCATCCCCGTGCTCGCCCAGCTTCCAGCGCGCGACGGCGATGGCGGTAAGGAGGCGGAAGCGGACGTGGTCGCTCGCCGCCGCCCACTCTTCGCGTTCCAGGTCGAGCAGCTCGTCCAGCGCCTCGCGCGTGCGCGCCCCGCCCACCTTGGCATTGGCCCTGTCGATCGACCGCCCGATAGAGGCGTCAGCGCCGCCCGCTTTCGGATCGGTAGTTTCGCGCGTCACGAGCGCATCGCGGAGCAGATCCGCCATCCTCCCCTGCTCGAGGCGCATTGCGGCCATCTCGTCGGCGACGCGGTCGTCGCGCGCGGCCGGCGCCGCCGGGAGATAGTCGGCGAGGAGCGACGGGTGTTCTCCGATAATCGAACGCAGGTGGTGCCATCCAAACACGTGCACGCTCGGCCCCCCGGCGGCGAGATTGCGGCGGGTCAGCTCCCGCGCGAAGGCCTGCAGATCGATGTCGTCGGAGGCGGTGGTGACGAGGATGAACTCGGCGAGCGGCGGCGGGTCGAGCACGGCCGCCTTCTGCAACTCCTCGAGCAGCGTTCGTCTACCGAGCCTGGTGCTTGCGGCGAGCTCGTCCTTTAGCTTGCACTGGATGCCTACGTAGCCGCCGTGACCGTTGACCCGCCTGCCGACGATGTCGACACCGCCCTGGCCCTGACCCTGCCGCCCAGTGAGCAAAGTGTTAGGGTCGCCGAGCACCTCGGCAAACAGCCGGCGCATCTGCCGCTCGAAGGCCGGCCAGTCGGCCGGCGGCGGTATCTGGAGGCCGGTCGGGTCTATCACGTGTGGCCCCGACCGCACCCGGTAAGGCAACGTTTCGCGTCCGTGTAAGTCGCTCGGGTCCGCATGGAAGGGGTGTAGCGCATTGCCGCGCGTCGTTCATCATCGCCGGGCAGATGGGTGGCTGCCCTGCTTGGCCGCCGTTCGGCCCGCACTGTTTACCTTACATACTGGCGGCGCGCGCAGCGAACAGTCGGCGAAGGCGTCGGCAGCCGCCGGATGGTGCCGGAGGCGCCATCGAAGAAAGCGCAGGTGGCGGGGATTACGAAGAACTGGCAGGCGGCGAAGAGACGACTTGCGACCCGGCGGCTTGCGGCGACGTCTGACCGACCTCACGTTCCCGTGGACAGGTTCGGGCCGTCCGAGTGCCGCACGCGGAATGCCGGCCGCCGATCGTCTGATCGTGAAGGCGGGCCACTTTTCGACCGAAAGCCGCCGCCGGCGCGCGGGTCGCCAGCCGGCGGCGACGGAGCCCGTTTGGCGATGGACGATCCGCTCACCATATGCATGGCTGATTGTCGGGGATCGTGCCCGCGAGGAAGCACCATGGGCTGCAACAGGGGCGCCGCCCACCCGGACGGCGCGACACAGAAGCGGCTGTTCGCCGCCTCGGCGGGCTACTGCCAGAACCCGGGCTGTTCGCGCGAGCTGTTCCTTGATGCGGCCGGCCAGTCCGTGCACGTCGCCGAGATGGCCCACGTTTTCGCCGCCAGCGAAGGCGGCCCAAGGGCTGACCCATCGCTCAGCGAGGCCCAGCGAGGCTCCCTGGGCAACCTCATCCTGCTTTGCGCGAATTGCCACACGATGGTCGACAAGGCCCCCGACGCCTTCCCGGACGACATCATGCTCCGCTGGAAGCGTGAGCACGCCGCTAAACTCGCCACGCTCTTCAGCGTGGTCGAGCACGCCGACCGCGCGACGCTGAGGCGCGCGATCGAACCGCTGCTGGCGGAGAACCGCTTCATCTTCGAACGATACGGGCCGCACGTCGAGGCCGCTCGCGATCCGGAGAGCGGGGCCGCCGAGCAGTGGAGGCGCAAGCTGCTGACCCGCATCCTGCCCAACAACAACAGGGTGCTCGCCACCCTGACTGCAAACCGGCATCTGCTCGACGGCGGCGAGCGCGAGACGCTGGAGCTGCTCCGCCAGCACATCGACGACCTGGAGGCGGTGCATGTGTGCGGCGCGAAGGAGGACGCCTCGCGCTACCCGTCGGGAATGATTGGCATGCTGGAGGATTGACGATGGCGGGAGCCGCGGATTGGCTGGCGAAGCGTATCAACGACTTCGGGGGTTTGGACTTGGTCGAACGCTTGGACGGCGACCTGCTGCTAGTCAGGGGCGAGGCGGCGGGTGAGTTCCCCATCGCTGTAACGGGCGTGTCCGACGTGGTGCTGACCAACCACATCAGTCCAGTGCTGGAAGGCGCCACGAAGCCGCAGTTCATCGTGAACGTGCCATCTAAGGCGATCTGGAGTGGCCCGGCCATCGGCCTAGTGCACTCCACTCCAGCCGCATACGGCACGCTGAGCGAACTGGCCAAGGCAGCGCGGACCGAGGACGTGCCGGCCTACCGCAACAAGGAGCGGGCCTTCTTCGAACGGGCTATCATGCAGCACGACAACGTGCGCTCCGTCACGCCAGTCTACGACCACGTCTTCGGTGTGACCAGGCGCCGGGGCGACGCTCTGACGGTCGTCCTTGTCGACGCCTACAACATGAGCGCGGAGGACGTGCGCCACGCGTGCACGCTCTACGGGCGTTTCGACATCGCGGTGAAGATGTCGAGCTACGGCGCAGTCACCGCCGCCGCGATCGAGGCCGCAAAGGCGACCGGCGCGGAGGCGCTCACCTTCAGGCAATTGATGGGCAGGCTGGCAAGGTGATCCGCGCCGCCGTCATCGCGGCGCTCACGCAAGAGGCCGAGCGACACGGGGGTCTCTGAGGGCACCGAGTGGTACCTATTCGGCTCGGCGGGACGAGACGAGGCAGCGGCGGCGGACGTGGACCTAATGGTTCTATGCGCCGACGCTGCCCAGGCGGATGCCATCCGGGCGGGCCTAGTTGACGCCGACATGCTGTTGCCGCTGCACCTGTCGCTTATGACTTTCGACGAGGAGGCTAGCTGCGGGGCGGTCCGGCTCCAGGGGGGCGGAAATCTTTGTTTAAGGACGACGGGCGTCGGCAAGAGTGTTAAAACAGTAAATGTTTGGCGCGCGCTCGATTTTCTGGGGAGAAAAGTGTCTACGTTACTGTGAATGATCTAGATGCGAACCAAAAAAATTGACGTCTCACAATTTGATTACAGCGTGATATGCTCATTTGGTGAGACCTTGTGACGGGACAGAGTGGGACCATCCCCGCTGAAAAGCCGGGTGATCCCACCTGTCCCGTCCGCGTCAAATCTGCTCACCCGGAGCCGACCCCGCTTAGGGACCCACCCGCAGCCGATGCAGCCCGGATGATCGCCAACTTCTTTACCGCTCAAACATCGCAAACGGGAGGCGCATGGGCATTTGGCTTTAGTGGTGCCCTTCCGGTGTATCGCCTCGATCCCACAGTACCGGTCTCAAAGAATGTATGCTGCCTCGTCAAATGACCCGACCACACACCTCGATTATGCCGAAAAAGTCTAGGCCAGCCCATCCTCCCTGTCGGTCGTGCACGTGCGAACGTTTTCCTCGATCCACGTGTCGACATCGCTGGCGCGGTACAGCACCCGCGAACCGAGCTTCACGTACGGCGGCCCGCACCCGTTCCAGCGCCACTTCGCAGCTGTCTGTTTCGAGATGCGGCAGCGTTTGGCGAGCTCGTCGGGCGTGAAGAACTCGGTCTCGCTCTCAGTGATAAGCTTCGCGCTCACTCCTCTTCCCCTGTAAACAACGCCAGCAATCTACGTGAAAGCAAACCGGTGCTTAGACAAGGGGGTGGTTTCGATCCATTTGATGAAATAACGGGGGAAATATCACGCCTGCAATACTTTGGCGGCTGGGAAAGAGAATTATTTTTTTGGCGCCTCAGGTCGCGCGAAAAAATCGAGCCCAAAGCCGGTTCGAGGTTCTGAGTTGGTCAGCTGTCTCCGCTGCGACCCTCTCTTGATAAGCAAGCTGGAGCTATCCACGGTCACGCTAACCGCACACTGGCCGCGCCGGTTGCGGGCTTCGGGCTATGTTCTCAGCGGTGACATGCGTCGCTAAGGTCGCGCGCTTGTCTGGCTTTGAAATAAGCCACATTAATCGATAAACTGCATGATCAAGACGCGGATCGGAGCGAAATAGCCAGGACTTCGTCTCGAGAGATCTCTTCAGCGAGCAATACTATCTAGTATCGAGTTACCTGGCGAGTGATTTGGATCATACAACTCGTAATAAGTACAGTTCTTTCATCGCGTTGCAGATATTTAATTTAGAGCACTCCGCATCGGCAAGACATTTGCGGCAACCGCATGCCCTCGCATCGTATGATCGATCTTAGCTGCAACTCTGTCGGCGGACGCGATCAACGGCTTGTCGAGCCGCTTTAGAACATAGCCCGCCGTAACGCCCGCTAGCCGATGACCAAGCATGGCCGCGATCGTCGGAAGCGAGCAGTCCAAACCTTCCGCTGTGCCGGCAAAGCTGTGGCGCAAGCTATGTAGGGTTACCCCCTCAAGGGAAGTGCTTTGCTCCGGTTCCGCAGCCTCGCGCGCGGTGCGGAGCACAAATTCCAGAGGCGTGGCAAGCCCTGATAGCCCGCGCTGCCCGGCGTCGCAGGAAAGACGTACTCAGAGACCTGCTCGAGACTTTCCAACAGGTCGCGTGCCGCGCTCCCCAGCGGACGGACGCTCTCGCCAGTCTTGGTGTCGCCGAGCCGAAGCGCGCACCCGGCCAGATCGACCTCAGCCCACTTCAGGTTCTGCGCCTCGCCGCGTCGAACCCCGCTAAGGGCAATGAACCAAATCGCCGCCAGCCCATAAGCATGATGTACCGGCTTGTCGTGGCGGTCGCGCTTTGCGGCTCAGAGTCGAGCGTCGCGCCCAGTGCCCGATATTGTTCGTCTATCAGCAAAGCTTTCCGCTGGCCGTCAGCGAACCGCGCGACGCCACGAACGGGGTTGTTCGCAACCATTCCTTGAGCAATGCCCCACTGAAATATCGAGCCGAGCAAGCCGAGCGTTCGCGTCGCTGCACCGCGCCCGCCGGTGACTATAGCGCGCCCACGCTTGCGCGTCTTTTCGTCGGTCGCTGTCTTGCCAGTTACGATGCCAACCTTCATTCGCTCGATGTCGGCCCGCACCACGTCCGCGCATTTCAATCGGCCAATAAGCGGTTTGACGTGACGCTCGACGCGCCCCTTGTCGGTGTAAATCGTCAACGGCTTTTTCGACTTGCCACCGCGCGCGAGCACAAGGCCAGCGTCACATGCCTCGAAATAAGCGTCGCACATATTGGCGACAGTGATCGCAGTACGGTGCGCCTGTTTCGCCGCTGCGGGGTCGCCGCCGTCGAGCACCTCGACCAGCGTTTTTCGGGCGAGCTTGCGAGCCTTGTCGGTCGATTGGATCGGGAAAGAGCCGAGCACCATACGGCGCTGCTGCCCGCCACGGTTGCGGTATTGGACGATGAACTTGCGCGTGCCCGAGGGGAATACGCGGACGCCGAAGCCGCGCAGCTCGCTGTCCCAAACGATCCGGTCCACGTCGCCAGCGGCCAGAGCCTCAACGCCACGTTCCGTTAGCTTGATCCGCTCGACCATCGCCGCACCAATCTGCTTCCAGTGACACCATACTGGAAGCAGATTGCTGGCAATGCAAGGGAATAGAGGGCTAACGTTGGCGACGCCGTATCGAAGAAAGACAGCGGTTTATCCGGTATCCAGATATGTGCGGCAACCGTCGGAAAGCCAGTGAATTAGCCTTGGTAAGGCTGAGGTCGGGAGTTCAATCCTCCCCGGCAGCACCAGTCGCTTGCGGCAGCCGCGTTGCCGCCAGCCGAGGCTCGCCGGGACGCGCCGATGGGCGCTAGAGATCGGGGCGGTCAACTTGCCGGGAGCTTTGCCGGTTTAGCGGCTTCCGTGCCACGCGAGGCCTGCGCCAGCACCGCGGCCGGGTCGGCGGCGCTGAACGCATTGCCCGCCGACGTCTCGGCAAGCTGTTGCCACGTTACCGGGATCGCCACGCCAGCCCCGGCGCGGGCACGGACCGAAAAGGGCATGACCGCAGTCGCGCCGCGTTGGTTGCGCAGCCAGTCGACGAAAATCCGTCCCTTGCGCTTTGCCTTGCTCATCGTCGCGACGAAGGCGGTCGGCATCTCCGCCTCCAGCGCTTCAGCAAAACCGCGCGCCCACGCCTTGACCGCGGGCCACTCGGCGTCCGCCACCAGCGGCGCGACTATGTGGACGCCCTTGCCGCCCGTCAGCATCGGGAAGGCGGCGAGCCCGCGCTCGCGCAGGCGGTCGCGGACAAGGACGGCAGCGGTCTTGACGACGGCAAAGTCGAGCCCCTCGTCGGGATCGAGGTCGATCACCAGCCGGTCGGGTCGCTCGAGGTCAGCGACGCGGCTCCCCCACCCGTGGAACTCGATGGTGCCCATCTGCACGCAGTTGAGCAGCCCTTCCGGCGAATCGACGTAGATATAGGGCTCGGTCTTGCCATCCGCTTCCGGAACGTCGACGCGGTGGACATCGGCGGAGAACATGCCGCTGTCGTGCTTCTGAAAGAAGCAGGTCTTGGCTCGCCCTTGCGGACAGCGGACGAGGCTGATCGGCCGCCCGCCCATCTCCTTGAGCATGACGTCGGCGACGACGGCATAATAGTCCACCAGCGCCGCCTTCGTCAGGCCGAGTTCGGGAAAGACGACGCGCTCGGGGCTGGTCACGCGGACACCGTGGCGGTCGGGGACGAGCGACGCGACGGCGGCAGGCGGCGGAGGGGCGGTCGCCTTGTCGGCGCCGGGAATCGCCTTGCCGCGTTTGCGGGGCGCGGCGGCCTTCGGCGCGGCGGGCTCTTCCGCTACGACCTCGCTCGCGAGTTTGTCCTCGCGGAGGCCGAGGAAGCTCGCATGGCGGACGCTGCCGTCGGCGGTGAACTCGGCGAAGGCGACCTCGGCGACGAGTTCGGGGCGAACGAAGGTTGCGCCGCGCCGAGCGGCGGCGTCGAGCTTGCCGGCGAACGGCGACCGGTCGGCCTTGAGCGCCGCCAGCCTGGCCGAAAGCTCCTCGAGAGTCCGATCATCGAAACCCGTGCCGACGCGCCCAACGTAGCGCAGCCCGCCCGCCTCCTGCACGCCGAGGAGCAGCGAGGCGAAGCCACGGCCTTTGTCCGACTTCGACCAGCCGCCGACGACGAATTCCTGGCGGTGCGTGCACTTGGCCTTCAGCCACGATCCCGAGCGGCCGGGGCGCGACTTGCCGTCAGCACGCTTGCTGACGACCCCTTCGTAGCCGTTGGCGCAGAGCGCGGCGAACATCGCCTCGCCGCCGCCGCGGACGTGCTCGGAGAAATGCAGCGGCGGCGGCGCGCCGTCGAGCAGCGCCGCCAGCTTCGCCTTGCGCTCCGTGAGCGGCCGGTCGGCAAGATCCTCGCCGTCGAGCTCGAGCAGGTCGAAGACGAAGTACAGCAGCGGCCCGCCGTCCTTCAGCGCCGCCTGCAGCGTCGAGAAGTTCGGCTTGCCCGCGCCGTCGAGCGCGACGATCTCCCCATCGAGCAGCGCCGAGCGGCACGGCAGCGCGGCGCACGCGGCGGGCACCGGGCCGAACTTCGTCGTCCAGTCGAGGCCGCTGCGGCTGTAGGCGACCGCTGCCCCGTTGGCCACGGCGACGAGCGCACGGTAGCCGTCGTACTTGGTCTCGTGCAGCCAATCGTTCCCAGCCGGCGGCCGATCGACGAGCGTCGCCAGCTGTGGCTCGCGGAAGGCGGGCAGGCGGCCCTTGTTCTGGCTGCGACCGGAAGGCGCGAGACGCGGTGCCGCCGCGGCACGAGCGGGGGTGGTTTGGTTCGTGGCTGCCGCCGTCGCTGCGTGCCGACGACCCTCGCCCTTTCCCGCCGAAGAAGACCGGGGTGCGGGCCCCTCCCCTTCCCTTTCAGCGAGCGGGGTCGCCGCCGCTTCCCCCGCCGCGATCGCCGCCATGCTCCGCCCCGTGGCGATGCTCGCGTCGAAGTCGAGGTCGACCCCCGTCGCATAGTCGTCGGCGATCTTGCCGAGCAGCCAGTTCTCCGCCTTCCCCTCGGGCTTGAGGCGGATCAGCACCCACTCGCCCTTCATCCGCTCGCCGGTCAGGGTGAAGTGGAGCTTGCCCTTCTTCATCCCCTCGCGTGGGTCGGCCTCGTTCTCCCATGTGCCGCGGTCCCACAGCATGACCGTGCCGCCGCCGTACTCGCCCTTGGGGATCGTGCCCTCGAAGGTTGCGTAATCGAGCGGGTGGTCCTCGGTGCGGACCGCCAGCCGCTTGACCGCCGGGTCGGTCGACGGCGGCTTGGTCACCGCCCAGGACAGCAGCACGCCGTCGAGTTCCAGGCGAAAGTCCCAGTGCAGGCGCGTGGCGGCATGCTTCTGGACGATGAAGCCGTTGCCCTTGGCCGACGGCTTGCCGCCGACGGGTTCGGCGGTCTTCGTGAAATTGCGCTTTGCGGCGTAGGTGGCGAGGGGGTCGGCGCTCGCATTCGTGGTGCCGTTCGCGCGGCCTCTCCCGCTTGGGGGAGAGGGTCTCCTCATGCCCGCTTCCGCGCAGCCGTCTTCGCCGCCGGCTTGGCCGCTGCCTTGGCGGGCGCCGCCTTGCGCGGACGCGGCGTGACCTCGGGCGGAGCGGGTGCCGGGCTGCTGCCGCCCTTTTCGATCGAAGCCTTCAACGCCGCCATCAAGTCGATGACGTTCGACGCCTTCGGTGCCGGCGCGCTGTCCTCGACCTCGGCCACCTTCTTGCCGCGCTTGGCATCGATCAGCGCGCGCAGCGCGTCCTCGTAGCGGTCGTGGAACTTGCCTGGCTCGAACTTCGCCGTCCGCTTGTCGATCAGCGCCGTCGCCAACTCCATCAGCTCGGGCTGCGCTGCCTTGTCGGGGATTGCGCGGAAGAAGCCGCTCGCCTTGTTGACCTCCTCTTCATAGCGCAGCGTCTCCAGCACCATGCCGCGGCCGCACGGCTTCAGGCTGACGAGATATTCGTGGCCGCGCATCGCCAGCTGGCCGAGCCCGACCTTCTTCGCCTGGCGCAGGGCGTCGCGGATGACGCAGAACGCCTCCTCGGCAAGCTCGTCCTTGGGCACGACGAAATACGGCTTTTCGAAATAGATCGGGTCGATCTCGGCGGCGTCGACGAACTGCGTCAGTTCAAGCGTCTTTTTCGACTCGAGCTTGACGCCCTCGATCTCCTCGTCGCTCAGCAGGACGTACTTGCCCTTCTCGACCTCGAAGCCCTTGACGATATCCTCCGGCTCGACGGCACCGATGCCGGGAACCGTCTTTTCGTACTTGATCCGCTTGCCGCTCGGCTCGTGGATCTGGTTGAGCGCGATCGTGCCGGCCGAGCGCGTCGCCGAGTAGAGCTCGATCGGGATCGAGACCAGCGCCAGCCGCAGCTGTCCCGACCAGTAGGCGCGTGCCGGCATCGAACTTCCTCTGGCAACCCTCGTGTCAACTTTTTGTGAAACGAGTCGTTCCGCCGCCAATTCGGGGACGCCACAGCCCTTCCGTGCGTTACGGTGCGAACATGCAGAACATCTGGCTCGTCCTCAACACTGCCAGCGGCTCGACCTCGGCCAAGATCATCGCCGACTTCGAGACCGCCTGTGCGGGCTACAAGATCGTTGGTCGCACCGACTTCCCGGGCGACCCCCTGCCCGACACGGCGGCGCTCGACGCAGCGGAGGCCGACACGCTCGTCGTCTTTGGCGGCGACGGCACGATTAACGCCGCGACGTGCAAGGTCGATGGTTGGAGGGGCACGGCGCTGATCCTGCCCGGGGGCACGATGAACGGGCTGGCGAAGGCGCTTCATGGGACGCTGACTTGGGATGCGATCCTCGAGCGCGCCGCGACCGCGCCGACGCACGCCGTGCCGGTGGCGGTCTGCGGCAATCATCGGGCGCTGGTCGGCGTCATCATGGGGCCGGCCGCGTCGTGGTTCCACGCCCGCGAAGTCGTGCGCAAGGGGACGTGGCAGCGGATCGGCCGCGCGGTGCGCTTCGCCGCGCGCAAGACGTTCGCCCGCACGATCCGCGTCGCCGGCGAAGGTGCGCACGCCGGCCGCCACCGCGCGGTGATCGTCACGCCGCTTGCCGACGAGCTGGAGATCGCCTCGATCAGCACCGCCTCGTGGCTGGCCGCCGCCCGGCTCGGCATCGAGTGGCTGGTCGGCGACTGGCGCCACGGCAGCGACGTCCACGTCAGCCATGCGCCGTCGGTCACCTGCACCTCGTCGCGCGCGGTGACGGCGCTGTTCGACGGCGAGCCGGTCAGCCTCGCCAGCCCGGCGACGATCGAGCATGCGCTGACCCGGCTCCGCTTCATCGCCACCCGCGAGGCGACGTCCGGATGACCGTCCGCCTGTTCCACGTCTCCGACCTCCACTTCGGCACCGAAGACCGGACCGCGCTTGCGTGGTTCGCCGCCGCCGTCGCCGCCGAGACACCGGACGCGGTCATCATGACCGGCGACCTGACGGCGAGCGCGCGGCGGCGCGAGTTCACCGCCGCCTGCCGCTACCTCGTGTCCCTGCGCGTGCCGGTGACGGTCGAGCTCGGCAATCACGACATGCCGATGTGGAACCTGTGGGAGCGGATGACCGACCCCTATCGCCGCTTCGACAACCTCGAGCGCACTGTCGAGCGGCCGCTGCACCTCGACCGCGTCGCGGTCGTGCCGCTCAGGACGGCGACGCGGGCACAGCTGCGGTCGAACTGGGCCGAGGGGATCGTGCGTCCGCACCGGCTGAGCGAGACGGTGGCGCAGCTTGCCGCCGTGCCGGAGGACGCGATGAAGCTCGTCGCCTGCCACCACCCGCTCGGCGGCGGCGGCGTCCGCCATGCCACGCGCGGCGGCGCCCGGGCGCTCGTGGCATTGCGCCAGGCGGGCGTCGCGGCGGTGCTCAGCGGCCATACCCACGAGCCGTTCGACATCGTCGCCGGCGGTGTGCGGCTGATCGGCGCGGGAACGCTGTCGGAGCGCATCCGCAAATCGCGCCCGTCGTTCAACCGGCTGACGATCGACGGCGATGCGCTGGCGGTCGAGGTGGCAACGATGGAGTAGGCGCGGTGGCGGAGTTGAAGGCAGGCGACGCGGTCGAGTGGGACTCGAGCGGCGGCCACAGCAAGGGCAAGGTCGTCAAGAAGCTGACGGGCCCGACCCAGATCAAGGGGCACAAGGTCGCCGCGTCGAAGGACAATCCCGAGTATCTGGTCAAGAGCGACAAGGGCGGCGAGGCGGCGCACAAGCCGGCGGCGCTGAAGAAGCGCAAGTGAGCGAGCCCGACCTGACGCCGCCGGCCGCCGTCGCCGCGGCGGCGAAGAAGGGTCTCGAGCTGCGCGAGAAGTTCGGCCGCGGCGGCACCGACGTCGGCGTGCACCGCGCCGAGGGACTGGCGGCGCGCAAGCCGGTGACGCCCGAGGACATCACGCATATCAGCAGCTACTTCGCCCGCCATGCCGTCGACAAGGAGGCAAAGAGCCACGAATGGGGCGACGAGAGCGATCCCAGCGCGGGCTACATCGCTTGGCTGCTGTGGGGCGGCGACGCCGGGCAGAAGTGGGCCGACCGGCTGAAGGCGCAGCTCGACCGTTGAAGCCGCCTGCCGCAGCGGGCATGGAGCGGCGATGAAGCTCCGCTCCGAATACCCGCTGTACCTGGCCAACCGGCCGGAGCAGCCGAACGCCGCCCTCGTCGTCACCGACAAGTTCACCGGCGAGCCGGCGACCCGTGTCGCCTTGGCCGACGCCGCGACGATCGACGCCGGCATCGCCGCCGCGCAGGCGGCCGAGGCCCCGATGCGCGCGCTTGCCGCCTATGAGCGGCAGGCGATCCTCTCGCATTGCGTCCGCCGCTTCACCGAGCGCGCCGACGAGCTCGCCTATGCGCTGTGCATCGAGGCCGGCAAGCCGATCCGCGACTCGCGCGGCGAGGTCGGGCGGCTGATCGACACGTTCCGCATCGCCGCCGAGGAGAGCGTCCGCATCACCGGCGAGGTCCAGCCGCTCGACATCTCGGCGCGGGCGCGCGGCTATCTCGGCCTGTGGAAACGGGTGCCGATTGGCGCCTGCTCGTTCATCTCGCCGTTCAACTTCCCGCTGAACCTCGCCGCGCACAAGGTCGCGCCCGCGCTCGCCGTCGGCTGTCCGTTCGTCCTGAAGCCGGCGTCGCGCACACCGCTCGGCGCCATCATCATCGGCGAGGTGCTGGCCGAAACCGACCTGCCGCCGGGCGCATTCTCCATCCTGCCGTGCGGCCGCGACGGGGCGGAGGCGTTCACCACCGACCCGCGGCTCAAGCTGCTGTCGTTCACCGGCTCGCCGGCGGTCGGCTGGGACCTGAAGGCGCGGGCGGGCAAGAAGAAGGTCACGCTCGAGCTCGGCGGCAACGCGGCGGTGATCGTCGACCGCGACGCCGATCTCGACGATGCCGTGGCCAGGATCGTCTTCGGCGCCTTCTACCAGTCGGGCCAGTCGTGCATCGGCGTGCAGCGGATCATCGTCCACGCCGACCTGTACGACACGTTCCGCGCCAAGCTGGTCGCCGCGACCAAGGCGCTGGTCGCCGGCAACCCGCTCGACGAGGCGACCTTCATCGGCCCGATGATCGATGTCGGCGAGGCCAAGCGCCTCGACGGCTGGATCGCCGAGGCCGTCGCGCAGGGAGCGACCTGCTCTGCGGCGGCAAGCGGGCGGGGGCGATGCTCGACGCGACCCTGCTCGAGAATGTGCCGCCGCGCTGCGACCTCTATCGGCAGGAGGCGTTCGGCCCCGTCGCGCTGCTGTCGTCGTTCACCCGCTTCGACGACGCGCTGGCCGAGGTCAACGACTCGACGTTCGGGCTGCAGGCCGGCGTCTTCACCCGCGACCTGTTCCACATGATGAAGGCGTGGGACGTGCTCGAGGTCGGCGGGGTCGTCATCAACGACGTCCCGAGCTACCGTGTCGACAACATGCCCTACGGCGGGGTCAAGGACTCCGGGCTCGGGCGCGAGGGGGTGCGGTTCGCGATGGAGGACATGAGCGAGATCCGGAACCTGGTGCTCCGGCGGCGGGATGGCGACATCGCCTTCGCGCCGGGCAACCCCGCGCCGACACCCGAATGAGCGGCGCGGCGCCCGGGCTGGTCGTCGCCCATCACCTCGGGCCGGGGGCGAGCGCGCTCGTCGCCGCCCACCCCGCCGTCGCCGAGGCGCGGGCGATCGACCTCGCGCGCCGCTGGGACCTGCCGACCGACGTCGACGTCGTCTTCGCCCTCCACAGCGCGACCGACCCGACCGCCCATCACGTCCCCCGTCCCGCCGGCTGGCCGGGCCGGGTCAAGTACGTCCAGCTCGCCTCGTCGGGCAGCGACGGCTACCCCGACTGGCTCGGCGAGGGCACCGTCGTCGCATCGTCGGCCGGGACCAGCGCGCCGGCCATCGCCGAGTTCGCCCTGACCGCGATGCTGATGGTCGAGAAGCGGCTGCCGGCGAGCGTCGTCACCGGCGGCGCGTGGACGCCGCAGGCGGAGATCGTCGCCCAGCCGCTCGGCACGCTCGACGGGCGGGTGCTCGGCCTTCTCGGCCTCGGCGAGATCGGCTCGCGCATCGCCGCGCTCGGCCGCGCCTTCGGCATGGAGGTGCTCGCCCACCGCCGCAGCCCGGAGTCGGTCGACGGCGTGACGCTGGTGCCGTTCGACGCGCTGCTGCGCCGGTCGGACCATCTCGTCATTGCAGCGCCGCTGACCCCGGCGACGGCCGGCCTGATCGGTGCCGAGGCGCTGGCCAACGCCAAACGCGGCCTGCACCTGGTCAACGTCGCCCGCGGCGGCATCGTCGACACCGCGGCGCTCATCCCCGCGCTCGAGCAGGGCCAGGTCGGCTTCGCCAGCCTCGACGTCACCGACCCCGAGCCGCTGCCGCCGGGCCACGCGCTGTGGAACGCGCCCAACGTCCGCATCACCCCGCACATCGCGTGGAGCAGCCCGCGCACCGGGCAGCGCATCTTCCAGCTGTTCGCCGAGAACCTCGGCCGCTTCGCCCGCGGCGAGCGGCTGATCAACCAGCTCTAGGCGGTCCGCACGCCGGCGATCCAGTCGTCGCCGACCTTCTGCAGGATGTCCAAGGGCACCCGGCCGCAGTCGAGCACGGCGTCGTGGAACGCCTTGAGATCGAAGCGCGGCCCCATCTTCGCCCTGGCCTTGGCCCTGAGCCCGGTGAAGACGGTGTGGCCGAGCTTGTAGCTGCACGCCTGGCCGGGGTTGGTGCAGTAGCGTTCGACCTCGCGCGTGGCGAAGCCGGGGGCCTCGCCCTCCTGGCCGACGAAATAGCGGATCGCCTGCTCGCGGCTCCACCTGAGGTAATGGATGCCGGTGTCGACGACGCAGCGGTTGGCGCGGAACAGCTGGAACTTGAGGTAGCCGAGGCGCCCGAGCGGATCGTCGTCGTACATGCCGATCTCGTCGGCCAGCTGCTCGGCGTAGAGCGCCCAGCCCTCGCCGTAGCCGGAGAAGCCGCCGGCCTTGCGGATCAGCGGCAGCTTGGCGTTGCCGAGCGCGAGGCCACCCTCGAACTGGTGGCCGGGCAAGCCTTCGTGGAACACCGTCGTCGACAGGCAGAACTTCGGCCACTCCGCCGAGTCGTGGAGGTTGAAATAGACGAGGCCCGGGCGCGAGCCGTCGAGCGGCGGCGACTGGCTGAACGCCGACGCCGCGCCGGCCTCGGTCGCGGCGGGAACGCGGCGGACCTCGAACTGATACTGGGGGATCCGGCTGAACACCGTCGGCAGCTTCGGCCGGATCGCCGCCAGCCGCGCGTTGCAATAGGCGATCTCGTCGGCCTTGCCGGCGTCGGTGTTCGGGTAGAGCTGGCTCGGGTCCTTGTAGAGCGCGGCCATGCGCTCGCCGACGGTGCCCTTGGTCATCCCCTGGGCGCGGAGCAGGCCGTCGAGGCGGGCGCTGATCTCCTTCGCCTGGGCGAGGCCGATGTCGTGGACCTCCTGGGGTGAGTAGCGGGTCGTCGTCGTGTTGTGCAGCGCGACCTCGTAGAATTCGGGACCCTGGCGGAACTGCCACACGCCGGCGTCGTGCTTGGCCGTGTAGCGCAGCACCTTGACCTCTTCCGCCTGGCCCTGGAGCGCGGGCAGTACCTTTTCGGTGTAGATCGCCGCCGCGTCGCGGGCGTAGCGATCGTCGAGGCCCTTCGCCTTCGCCCGCCGCGCCAGCGACTGGACCACGAGCGCCTGCTCGGCCGGGACCAGCAGCGCGTTCAGCTGCGTCAGCGTCGTGTCGAGCAGGAAATCGGGCGGTTGGACGCCGTCGCCCGCGTCCCACTGCATCCGTAACGTCTGGTCGTCGAGCTGCCGGGCGAAGGCGGTCAGCCGCGACAGGTAGGCGTCGGCGTCCGCGGCATCGTTGATCGGGTGCTTGGTGTCGAGGAAATCGGGCACCGACTGGTAGGCACCGGTCTGCTGGCTGACGACGTAGGGCGAGGGACCGTAGCCGCCGCCGCCGAAGTCGAACGCCTGCACCGCCGCCGACGATTTGCGGGTGTACTTGACGACGTCGTAGTCGAGCCGGTCGGACGGGCTCAGCCGGCTGCGGTCGATCATGGCGAGGCGGCGCAACTGGTCCTGCGTCAGCGCCTTGTCGGCGGCGCGGCCGGCGTTGGAGGCGTCGCTGAGCTTGCCCCGCAGGTCGGCGTTCGGCCCCTTGTCGAGGCCGAGCTGGGTCGCGCCCTCGGGCCGCTGGCGCAGACCCTCCTGGAAGAAGGCGTCGAACAGGGCGGCGAGCTCGGGGTTCTCGCCGGGCACCGGGGCGGCGCGCCCGGGCAGCGCGGCGACGGCTCCGGTTGCGGCCGTGGTCAGCAGGAAGGCGCGGCGATCGAGCATCAGGGTCTCCGGTCAGGCGCCCGGAGAACCCCGAGTTGCGTGTAGGACGTGTCAGTCTGGCTGGACAAAGTTGACGAAGGTCGTGCCACGCGCCCCCCGGATTTTCCTCCCCGACAGCGCCCGGCGGCGCGGGGCCGGCGGCGGCTGGCGGGAGCGCGGGACGGAGCGATCATCGGCGTCGAGCCTATGACGATCCGCCACCCGTAGGACAGCGGAAAGTTCAGGCGTGCGCCAGCCGTACCGGTACCGACTTCGCCGCCGGCACGCCGCTGCCTTCGGCGTGGTGCTCGACGGGCATCAGCACGTTTGCCTCCGGGTAGTAGGCGCCGAGGCAGCCCTTGGGCAGCGCGTATTCGTGGACCTTCAGCCCTTCGAGCCGCCGCGGCCGGCCGTCCTTGTGGTCGCCGATGACGGTCACCGCGTCGCCTTCCGCATAGCCGTGCTCGGCCATGTCGGCGGCGCTCATGAACAGCACGTCGCGCGTGCCCTTCACCCCACGGAAGCGGTCGTGATAGCCGTAGACGGTGGTGTTGAACTGGTCGTTCGACCGCAGCGTGATCAGGCGGAAGCGCCCCGGCGCGTCGTCGAAGCCGGCGGCGTCGAGCGTGTCGGGCACGCTGAACTCAGCCTTGCCGCTTGCAGTCGCGAACTCGCGGTCGCGCGCCTTGTTGCCCTTGTAGAAGCCGCCGGGCGTGAACATCCGCGCGTTGAAGTCGCGGAACACCTCCGGGTAGGTCGCCTCGATCGCGTCACGCACCTTGGCATAGTCGCCGACCCACTCGTCCCAGGGCACCCTGGGGTTGGGGTCGAGCGTCGCCTTGGCCATCGCGGCGACGATCGCCGGCTCCGACAGCAGGTCGGGTGACGCCGGCCCGCGCTCGCCGATCGAGCCGTGGATGCAGCTGGTCGAGTCCTCGACCGACACCGCCTGCGGTCCCGTCGCCTGGACGTCCTTCTCGGTCCGGCCGAGGCACGGCAGGATATAACTGACCTCGCCCGGGACCAGGTGGCTGCGGTTGAGCTTGGTCGCAATGTGGACGGTCAGCTTCATCTTCGCCCACGCCGGCTCCATGCGGCCCGTGTCGGGGATCGCGCGGAGGAAGTTGCCGCCCAGCTGGACGAAGCCGCGGATGCTGCCGTCGAGGATGCCCTCGCACGCCTCGACGGTGTTGACGCCCTTCTCCCGCGGCGGCTCGAACCCGTACTGCTCGGCGAGCCGGTCGAGGGGGACGAGCTCGGGCTTCTCGCTGATGCCGACGGTGCGCTGCCCCTGAACGTTCGAGTGGCCGCGCACCGGGCAGACACCGGCGCCTTCGCGGCCAATATTGCCCTTCAGCAGGGCGAGGTTGACGACCATCTCGACGTTTTCCATCGCGTGGACGTGCTGCGTCAGGCCCATGCCGTAGATCAGGATCGCCCGCTCGCCGCTGGCATAGACCTCGGCCGCCGCCATGATGTCGGCGCGCGGCAGGCCCGACGCCGCCTCGATCGCCTCCCACGTCGTCGCCCGCGCCGCCGCGGCGAACGCCTCGAAGCCGTGGGTGTGCTCGGCGATGAAGGCGTGGTCGAGCACGGGCCGCCCGGCGTCGTCGGCCTCGATCGCGTACTTGCACAGGCCCATCAGCACGGCGATGTCGCCCCCGGCACGGACCTGATGGTACTGGCAGCTGATCCGGGTTTCGGTGCCGAGCAGCATGTCGAACGGGTTCTGGGGGTCGGCAAAGCGCTCAAGCCCGCGCTCGACAAGCGGGTTGAAGGTGACGATGCGCGCACCGCGCCTGACCGCATCGCGAAGGGGGTGGAGCAGGCGGGGCGAGTTCGAGCCGACGTTCTGGCCGAAGAAGAAGATCGTGTCGCAGTGGTCGAAGTCCTCGAGCTTCACCGTCCCGACGGGCACGCCGATCGTCTTCTTCAGCGCCACCGAGGTCGTTTCGTGGCACATGTTGCTGCTGTCGGGCAGGTTCTGCGAGCCATACAGGCGGGCGAAGAGCTGGTACATGTACGACGTTTCGAGGCTCGCCCGGCCGCTGGCGTAGAAGACTACCGACTTCGGCTCGAGCATCCGCAGTTCGGCGCCGATCTCGGCGAAGGCCGTCTCCCACGGGATCGGCAGGTAGCGGTCGGTCGGCGCGTGATAGCGCAGCGGCGTCGTCAGCCGGCCGAGCTCCTCGAGGTCATAGTCGCGCCACTGCTTCAAGTCGGCGACGCGGTGGCCGACGAAGAAGTCGGTAGTGGCGCGGTGGCTGGTCAGCTCCCACGCCGTCGCCTTCGCGCCGTTCTCGCAGAACTCGGCCGGGTGGGCGTTGGCCGGCTTGGCCCAGGCGCAGGAGACGCAGGCGAAGCCGTCCGCCTTGTTCTGGCGAACGAGCTCGCGCGTGACGCCGGCGACATTGCCCTCCCGCGGGATGATCTCGGCGAGCGAGCGCATCGACCCCCAGCCGCCGGCGGGCGCGTCATAGGGCGTGAAGTCCGGATGGTCGCTCGCCTTGGTCATGGTCTGTCCTCGCTGGACGCGAAACGCACAGACGTTATGCCCGGTCCATGGCCGCCGAGGAAACCCCGCTGCGCTGGCGCGACGGTGCCCTGATCGCCGCACCGCGGACGCTCGCCGAAGAGGTGCCGGTGGCGATCGTCGTCAACGGCACGACGGTCGCCGTGCTGCTGGCGACGCCGGCCGATCTCGATGACTTCGCCGTCGGCTTCGCGCTGACCGAGGGGCTGGTGGCGAGCGCGGCCGACGCCGGCGCGGTCGAAGTCGTCATCCACGACGACGGCATCGAGGCGCGGCTGGCGATCGCCGACACCGGCGCGCTCGCCGCCCGCCGCCGGACGATCACCGGCCCCAGCGGCTGCGGCCTGTGCGGGGTCGAGAGCCTCGCCGCCGCGGTCGCCGCGCCGCGCCGCGTCGCCGCGCCGGGGCCGCGGCCGACGCCGGCGGAGATCGTCGCCGCCATGACCGCACTCGGCGAGGCGCAGCCGCTCGGCCGGGCGACGCGCGCGGTCCACGGCGCGGCACTGTGGCGGCGGGGCGAGGCGCTGATCGTCCGCGAGGACGTCGGGCGGCACAACGCGCTCGACAAGCTCGTCGGTGCCGCGGCGCGTGCTGGGATCGACACCGCCGGCGCCATGCTGCTCCTGACCAGCCGGGTCTCGGTCGAGATGGTGCAGAAGGCGAGCGTGCTCGGCTGCCCGGTGATCGTCGCGGTGTCCGCCCCGACGCGCCTCGCCGTCGCCACGGCCGAGGCCGCCGGGCTGACGCTGGTGGCGGTAGCGCGGGCGGACGGGTTCGAGGTGTTCGGCGGCGGCGAGCGGGTGGCGTGGCCGGCCCCCCTCCCGCGTGCGGAGGGGTGTAAGCCTACCGCCCCGCAGCCACCCGCCCGCGGTTGATCGCATCCTCGAGCAGCGCCGCCGCACCGGCCGCGTCCTTCCACGCGCCGACGGCGACCCACTTGCCCTTCTCGAGGTCCTTATAGTGCTCGAAGAAGTGGGCGATCTGCTCCTTCAGCGTCGGCGGCAGGTCGTCGGGCGAGGCGATGTTGGCGTAGAACGGGTGGAGCGCGTCGACCGGCACGGCGATCAGCTTCTCGTCGCCGCCGCTCTCGTCCTCCATGACCAGCGCGCCGATCGGGCGGACGCGGCAGACCGCGCCGGGAACGAGCGGCGTCTGGCCGACGACGAGCACGTCGATCGGGTCGCCGTCGGCCGACAGCGTGTGCGGCACGAAGCCGTAGTTGCCGGGATAGAACATCGCCGTGTGCAGGAAGCGGTCGACGAACAGCGCGCCCGAGACCTTGTCCATCTCGTACTTGACCGGCTCCCCGCCCATCGGCACCTCGATGATCGCGTGGATGTCCCACGGCGGCGCGCGGCCGATCGAAATCTTGGCGAGGTCCATGCGGTCTCCTATCTGATCGGCACCGGCCCGCTCCCCCGCCCGGCCACCCAGGGAATGATCCTGGCGCGTGGCCGCGCGGGGGAGCGGGCCGGTGCCGGCTTCCTTGCATCAACGAAAGCCCCCTAGCCCATGTCCGACCCCGTCGTCATCCTGTCCTATGCCCGCACCCCGATGGGCGGCTTTCAGGGGGCGCTGAGCGGCGTCTCGGCGACCGCGCTCGGCGCGACGGCGGTGCGCGCGGCGGTCGAGCGCGCGGGTGTCGCGACGGATGCGATCGACCAGATCGTGATGGGCTGCGTCCTCCCCGCCGGCCTCGGCCAGGCCCCGGCGCGGCAAGCGGCGATCGGGGCCGGGCTGCCGCTCGGCGTCACCGCGACGACGGTCAACAAGATGTGCGGCAGCGGCATGCAGGCAGCGATCATGGCCCACGACGCGCTGGCCGGTGGCTCGGCCGACATCGTCGTCGCCGGCGGCATGGAGTCGATGTCGAACGCTCCCTACCTGCTGGCCAAGCATCGCGGCGGCGCGCGGATCGGCCACGACGTCGTCAAGGACTCGATGTACCTGGACGGGCTCGAGGACGCCTACGACCCCGGCAAGCTGATGGGCGCCTTCGCCGAGGACAGCGCGCGCGACTATCAGTTCACGCGGGAAGCGCAGGACGAATACGCGCTCGAATCGCTGAAGCGGGCGAGCGCCGCCATCGCCGACGGCGCCTTCGCCGGTGAAATCGTCGCGGTCGCCGTGCCGGGCAAGGGCGCGCCGGTTTCGGTCGACACCGACGAGCAGCCCGGCAAGGCGCGGCCGGAGAAGATCCCGACGCTAAAGCCCGCCTTCGCGCACGACGGCACGGTCACCGCGGCGAACGCCAGCTCGATCAGCGACGGCGCGGCGGCGCTGGTTCTGACCCGCGAGTTGGTCGCGCGGGCCAAGGGGCTGACCCCGGTGGCGCGTGTCGTCGCCCACGCCGCCCACGCGCACGAGCCGGCGAAGTTCACCACCGCCCCCGTGCCGGCGATCCGGAAGGTCCTCGACCGCGCCGGCTGGAGTGTCGCCGACGTCGACCTGTTCGAGGTCAACGAGGCGTTCGCCGTCGTCGCCATGATCGCCATGCGCGACCTCGGCATCCCGCGCGAGAAATTGAACATCCACGGCGGCGCGACCGCGCTCGGCCATCCGATCGGCGCGAGCGGCGCGCGGATCATGGCGACGCTGATCGCCGCCTTGCAGCGTACCGGCGGGCGAAAGGGCGTCGCCGCACTCTGCATCGGTGGCGGCGAGGCGACCGCGGTCGCGGTCGAGCTCGTCTAGCGGCTGGAGCCCATGACGCTTTCGGTCGCGTCGACGATCGAGGCGACGGTCGGGCGCACCTTGTAGCCCTCCTCCGCCAGCTTGGCGCGGACGATGCCGCGACGGTCGATGACGAAGATCGCCGGTCTCGGCACGCCGTAGGCGAAGCTGTCGGGCGCGTACTGCGGATCGCGCAGGCCCCAGGCGTCGATCGTCTTCGATCCCGGGTCGCTCAGGAAAGTGAAGGTCACGCCTTGCTTCGCCGCGAACGCAGCCTGCGTCGCGGGATCGTCGTAGCTGATCGCCGCCAGCGTGTAGCCGCGCTTCGCAAGCGGCGCGACGGCGTCCTTCAGCTCGATCATCTGGTGCTGGCAGTAGGGGCACCACTTCACCGAGCGGAAGAAGACGAGGACCGTTCCCTCGCGCCCGGCGATCGAGGCCAGCGTCGCCGGCTTGCCGCTCGTGTCGGTGACGGTCGCGGCGAGGGGAATCGCCTTGGCGCCGATCGGCGGCCCGATGTTGATGCCGGCGAGCGCGGGTGCGGCGAGCGCGGCGATGACGGCGGCGATGGGGGTCAGGCGCATGGATCGTCTCCGGGCGCCGGGGATGGCGCGTCCGCAGCGCTGTTCGCGCCGCGACCGCCCGCGGTTACGCTGCGGCGGCCCGGTTCCGTCGCTCAGGCGGCAGCGATGAATGCCTCGACGGCGGCGGCGGCGAGGTCGTCGGTCATCTGCCGCGGCGGATGCTTACAGAAGAAGGCGCTCGCCCCCTCGATCGGGCCGCCGATGCCGCGGTCGCGGGCGAGCTTGGCGCAGCGGACCATGTCGATGGCGACGCCCGCCGAGTTCGGGCTGTCCTCGACCGACAGGCGCACCTCGAGGTTCATCGGCACGCCGCCGAACAGCCGGCCCTCGAGACGCATGAAGGCGACCTTGTTGTCGTTCTGCCAGGCGACATAGTCGGACGGGCCGATGTGGATGTTCTCGTCCTCGAGCCGCGCCGCGGCGACCGCCTGGACGGCCTCGGTCTTGCTGATCTTCTTCGATTTCAGCCGCTTGCGGTTGCTCATGTTGAGAAAGTCGGTGTTGCCGCCGGTGTTGATCTGGTACGTCCGGTCGAGCGTCGCGCCGCGCTTGGCGAACAGGTCCGTCAGCACGCGGTGGACGATGGTGGCGCCGATCTGCGCCTTGATGTCGTCGCCGACGATCGGCACCCGCGCGCGGGCGAAGCGCGCCGCCCAGGCGGGGTCGCTGGCGATGAAGACGGGAATGTTGTTGACGAAGGCGACGCCGGCGGCGAGCGCGCATTCGGCGTAGAACTCCGTCGCCCGTTGGCTGCCGACGGGCAGATAGTTCATCATCACCTCGGTGCCCGTCTCGCGGAGCGTGCGGACGACGGTGTCGTGATCGGGCTCGGGTGCGTCGGCGACGAGGAAGGTGCGATCGGGCGGAGCCTCGGCCATGTGCTCGGCGACGCCGTCGAGGACGGCCCCCATCCGCACCACCGCGCCGGTCGGCTCGACGTCGGGGGCGAAGACCGCGGTGCAGTTGGGCCGGGCGAAGATCGCCTGCGCGACGTCGCACCCGACCTTGCGGCGGTCGACGTCCCAGGCGGCGACGACGCGGATGTCGTGCGGGCGGTAGCCGCCGATCTCCGCGTGGAGCAGCCCGGCATTGTCGTTCGCGCCGTCGCGGTAATGCTGGAGGCCTTGGACGAAGCTCGAGGCGCAGTTGCCGACCCCGACGATGGCGACGCGGACCTCGCTCATGCCGCCTCCTCCCGCGCGACCGGCAGCGCGGGTGCATAGCGGTCGATCATCCACGCGCAGAAGTCGGCGAACGCCTGCGGTTCGACCGCCGGCGACGTGTGATGCGGAGCGAGGCCGAGGTGCTGCGGCGTGAAGCAGAAGGTGACGGTGGTGTCGAACTCGGCGAGCGCCTCCATCTGGCGGTCGAACCAGTCGAGCGCGCCCGGGCGGAAGCTGTCGGCCCACGACAGACCGGTGCGGAGCTGCTTCACGCCGAGGTCGCGCATGATCCGCACCGCCTCGTCCAGCCGCGGGTCCTCGAAGTGGAACCACTGCATGAGCCCCATGCGGTCGGCGACGCGGGCATAGTCGGCGAGCGCCGGCTTCGGTGTGCCGTCCTCGCGGATCAGCCCCATGTAGAAGTGGCGGTAATAACTCGACCCCTCCGCCTCGCGGTGGCGCGTCTCGGCGCCCCAGGCCATCGGCAGGTCGAACAGGCTGTACCAATAAATGCGCGGCACGCGGCCGATCAGCAGCTCGGCGGTACGGTTGAGGCCGAAGACCTGCACCTCCTCGGCGCCGAAGCTGCCGACGCCGACCTCGGTGACCCACACCGGCTTGTCCGTCACCGCCTCGATCTCGGCAATCTTGTCGGGCCAGGCGTGGATCGGCCACAGGTTCCAGTCGAGCGGAAAGCCGTGGACGGCGACCGCATCGACGGCGTCGAGCGCACCATGCCTCTCCATCCGCTGCAGCCAGTGCGGGTCGATCGGGCTCATGCCGCCGAGGACGCGCGTCACGGCGGGGTTGATGCTGCGGATGGCGCTGCCGGCGCGGATCACGGTGTCGGCATAGATCGCCCAGTCGGGGTCGAGCGCCGGGTCCCAGTGGCTCTTGTTGTTCGGCTCGTTCCAGATCATCGCCGCTTCGATCATGCCTCGCCTCCGCGCGCCGGATAGACCGCCGCTGGCCCGCAGTCGGCGAAGGGCACCGGCGCGGCCCGGCAGAGGTAGACGTCGCCCTCCGCGGTGCCGGCGACGGTGAAGCCTGCGGCGCGGAGCAGCGCGCGGGTGCCGGCAGGGTTGGGCGCCCACCAGTTCGACCAGTCGCCGGCGAAGCAATGCTCGATGAAGTGGAGGCGCGGATAGCGGGGGTCGTCGAAATAGGCCGGTGCCTGCACGGTGCCAGGCACGTAGAACGGGTGGTCCGGCGGCACGTCGATCTCGCCCTTGGCACCCTGCTGCATCGTCTGGAACAGCATCAGATCGCGCGCGACGTGCTCGCGGACCAGGTCGAGCGCGAGCAGCGGGTGACGCAGGTGATAGAAGACGCCCATGAAGACGACGAGGTCGAAGCGCTCGCCGAGCGCCGCCACGTCGTAGACCGACAAGTTGCGGAATTCGACTTGCCCGAATCCGAGCGCGTCGGCCGCCAGCCGCGCCTGGGCGAGGTAGCGGTCGTCGCTGTCGATGCCGAGCACGCGCGCCGCCCCGCGCCGCTTCATCTCCAGCGCGTAGAAGCCGGCGTTGCAGCCGATGTCGAGGACGCTCATCCCGCTCACGTCGGGCAGCGCGGCGGCGAAGCGGGCGAACTTGGCGCGGGGGTAATCGCCGAGGAAGTGGTCGGGCGCGGTCGCGACGCCGCCCAGATCGATGTTGTGGAACCACGGCCCGAGCGCTTCGACGCGGGCGCGGAGCGCGTCGCTGCCGTTCCGTTCGGCGATGCGTTCAGCGGGCGCGATCAAGCAACATTTCCCACGTCTGCTCCCGGGCAATCCGCCGCTCCTGGCGGCCAGCCGAGCAGCACACGTTGACGAATCCAGGTACTTGCGGGGTACAAAGCTTGCGTGAATGGAATGGTTCCAACCCGTAACGGCGTGCCCGGGAGCGGGCGCATGGCGGCATGGACGGCGGCGATGCGCGCGCGGCGCTACGCCGAGGCTTGGGACCTGGCCGCGCAGACGCTCGCCGGGCGCGATCCGGCGACGCGCGACGACCCGGGTGTCGATTACCACCGCCGCTGGGTCTGGGACGGTCGGTCGCCCGGCGAGCGCGACGTGCTGGTACGCTGTTATCACGGGCTCGGCGACACGCTTATGTTCGCGCGCTTCCTGCCGGCGCTGGTCGAGGTCGCAGCGGCGGTCACGGTCGAGGTGCAGCCACGGCTGATCGGCCTACTCGACGGCGTGGCGGCCGGCGCGCGGCTGGTGCCGTTCGATGTCGCGCGGCCGCTGCCGCCGTCCGAGGTCGACGTCGGCATCACCGAGCTCGACTTCGCGCTGCGCCTGCCGCCATCGGCCGCGCCGCCGCCCTACCTCGCCGCCGCGCCGGCGGACCTTCCCGCGGGGACGGTCGCCCTGTGCTACGGCGCGGGTGACTGGGACGGGGACCGTTCGCTGCCGCCGGACCTGCTCGCACCGCTGTGCCGCCGACGGCCCTGCGTTACGCTGATGCCGGAACCGACGCCGCTGCCGGTGCTCAACCCCGACGGCTGCCCGTTCGACATGGCGGCGACGTCGGCGCTCGTCGCGGGAGCGAGCCTCGTCGTCACCGTCGACACGATGATCGCGCATCTGGCGGGCGCGCTGGGCGTGCCAACGTGGCTGCTGCTCAAGGCCGAGCCCGACTGGCGCTGGCCGACGGCGGGCGCGGACAGCGACTGGTACCCGGCGATGCGGCTCTACCACCAGCCGTCTCCCGGCGACTGGGCAGGCGCGGTCGCCGCCGTCGCCCGTGATCTCGAGGAGCGCCGATGAGCCGACCTGCCACACCGATGGTCCCGGTCAGCTGGGGCGAACTGATCGACAAGGTGACGATCCTCGAGATCAAGCGCGCGCGGATCGCCCGTCCGGAGGCGCTGGCCAACATCGAGGCCGAGTACCGCGAGCTGCACGCGATCGCCGCCGCCGTGCTCGACGGCCCCGATATGCCGCCGCTGGTCACGGCACTGCGCAAGGTCAACGCAGCGCTGTGGGACATCGAGGACGCCATCCGCGAGGAGGAGGCGGCTGGCCGCTTCGGACGCAAGTTCATCCGCTTCGCCCGTGCCGTGTATACCCGGAACGACGAGCGCGCCGCGATCAAGCGCCGGATCAACGCCGTGCTCGGCTCGGCGCTGATCGAGGAGAAGTCCTACGCCGGGGTCACGGCCGCTCGTTGAGGCTGACGACGCGCGCGCCGTCGTCCCACACCTCCAGCATCGTCAGCGACGCGGGATCGCAGTCGAAGGCGAACATGCGGTCATAGCTCAGGCCCAGCACGTCGGCGACGACGCCGCGGATGATGTCGGCGTGGCTGACGAACAGGATGGGCCCGCCTCCCCCGCGCCGGATCGCCCGCCACGCCCGCGCAGTTGCCGCGGCCATCGTCTCGCCGGCGGGAGTCGCCGCCGTCGCCCGCGTCGCGTTCCACGCCTGCCAGGCCGCGTCGTGTTCCAGCGATGTGAAGGCCTGCCCCGCCCAGCGACCGAAATCGATTTCGTCGAGGTCGTCGTCGTGAGTGACCGCGAGGCCGTGCCCTGAGGCAACGATTTTGGCCGTCTCGATCGCCCGCGGCCGCGGGCTGCTGACAACGCCGGCAATCGGCACAGCGGCAAGGCGGGCAGCGAGACGCGCAGCCTGTTCGATTCCGGCAGCGTCGAGCCCGATCTCCGACCGGCCACTTAGCACGCGTCCCACTTCGGCATGATGGGCATGGCGAGCGAGGAGGACCGCCGTCATCGCGGCACAGTCATTTGCGACCTCACCAAAGCAACCTGTTCGGCTCGCCGACCGTTTCGCAGCCGAAAAATGACATTTCAAGGGCGGAACGGCGGAACATGGATGATGAAGATGCTTTTAACCGGAATATCGGCCCGCGGTTGTACGACGGCTTTGCCTTCGTAACGGCTGTGTAACACCGGGAGAGTGCGTGGAAAAGGTACTGATTACCGGTGGGGCCGGCTTTATCGGCCGCTTTGTCGCCGCTGAACTGTTACGCCGCGGCAACGAGGTCCGCGTTCTCAACTCCCTGATCGAGCAGGTGCACGGCGTCACCAACGGCGCAGCGATGCTCGCGCCCGAGGCCGAGCTGATCCGCGGCGACGTCCGCGACAAGGACGCGGTTGCCGCCGCGCTGAAGGGCGTCGACAGCGTCGTGCATCTGGCGGCCGAGGTCGGTGTCGGCCAGTCGATGTACGAGGTCGTCCGCTACACCTCGACCAATGACGTCGGCGCCGCAACCCTGTTCGAGGCGCTGATCGACCAGCCCGTTCGCCGCGTCGTCACCGCCTCGTCGATGAGCATCTACGGCGAGGGGCTGTACCGTGACGCCGACGGTGCGCTCGTCGAGGATGCCGCCCGCACGACGCTCCGCGACGGGCAGGCGAACTGGGAGCCGCTCGACGCACGCGGCCGCCCGCTGACGCCGGTCGCGACGCCCGAATGGAAGCGGCCGTCGCTGTCGTCGATCTACGCACTGAACAAGTTCGTGCAGGAGCGGACGACGCATATCATGGCGGCACCCTATGGCATCGAGGGGGTCTGCCTGCGCCTGTTCAACGTCTATGGCCCGGGTCAGGCGCTGTCGAACCCGTACACCGGCGTGCTGGCGATCTTCGCCTCCCGGCTTCTGAACGGGCAGCAGCCGATGATCTTCGAGGACGGCGAGCAGCGCCGCGACTTCGTCCATGTCACCGACGTCGCCCGCGCCTTCGCCGATGCGCTGGTCCTGCCGCAGGCGGTCGGCGGCACGTTCAACATCGGCTCCGGGCACGATCGCTCGGTAACCGAGGTCGCGACCGAACTTGCCCGCGCCATGGGCAAGAACGACCTGACGCCGGAGATCGTCGGCAAGGCGCGGACCGGCGATATCCGCCACTGCTTCTGCGACACGACGCTCGCGGCCGAACGGCTCGGCTTCCGCGCGCGGGCGGACTTTGGTCACGGCCTCGCTGAACTCGCCGAGTGGGTGGCCGAGCAGAAGGCGGAGGACGGCGTAGCGAGGATGCGCGCTGAGCTCGAAGCGCGCGGTCTGGTTGCATGAGCGCGGCTGCCAGCGACCCGCGCCCGGTACTGATCACTGGCGGCGCGGGGTTCATCGGCTCGAACCTCGCCGACGCGCTCGCCGCGGCCGGGCACCGCGTGACCATCTACGACGCGCTGGCGCGACCCGGCGTCGAGCGAAACCTGGCGTGGCTGCGATCCCGGCACGGCGGCCGGATCGAGCCGGTCATCGCCGATATCCGCGATGAGGACCGCCTCGCCGGGTGCGTCGCGGAGGCGCAGGCCGTGTTCCACTTCGCCGCCCAGGTGGCCGTGACGACGAGCATGGTCGAGCCGCGCGAGGATTACACCATCAACGTCGCGGCGACCTTCGGCCTGCTCGAGGCATTGCGGACACGGGCACCGGCGACGCCCCTGATCTTCGCATCGACCAACAAGGTCTATGGCGATCTCGCCGACATGGCCTTCACGCGGCGCGGCGACGCCTATGTTCCCGACGATGCCGCGCTGGCGGCAAACGGTGTCGGCGAGGACCGGCCGCTCGATTTCCACACGCCCTACGGCTGCTCGAAAGGCGCGGCGGACCAATATGTCCTCGACTATGCGCGCAGCTTCGGCCTGCGCACCGCCGTGCTGCGGATGAGCTGCATCTACGGCCAGCGGCAGATGGGGACCGAGGACCAGGGCTGGGTCGCGCACTTCCTGATCCGCGCGCTCGAGGGCAAGCCGATCACGCTCTACGGCGACGGCTACCAGGTGCGCGACATCCTCGACGTCGCGGACGCGGTCGCGGCTTATCGCGCCACTTGGGAGCGGATCGACACGGTCAGGGGCCGCGCATTCAATCTCGGCGGCGGCCCGAACAACGCGGTCAGCCTGCGCCAGCTACTCGGTCATATCGGCGCGCTGACCGGCCGCCCGGTCGACCTCGAGTTCGCCGACTGGCGCGCTGGCGACCAGCGCTACTTCGTCGCCGATATGCGCGCGGCGGCGGGAGCGCTCGGCCTCGGCCCTCGCGTCGGCTGGCGGCACGGCGTGACGCGGCTGGCGCACTGGCTGGTGGGCGAGCGCGGCCTGGCACTGCCTGGAGCAGCCGGGATCGCGCTCCCCCTGCCGCGCTCAGCAGAGGCGGCCGAGTGACGCGGCTGCTCCTGACCACCGATGCGGTCGGCGGCGTATGGACGTACGCGCTCGATCTCGCCGCCGCGCTGCGACCGCTCGGCATCGAGGCGGTGGTAGCGGTGATCGGTCCCTCCCCCGACGCCGCCCAGAGCGCCGCAGCAGCGTCGGCGGGCGTGCGGCTGGTCGACACCGGCCTCGAACTCGACTGGCTCGCCGCCGACGCCGCTGCGGTGCAGCGGACCGGCGCGGCGCTGTTGCGGCTGGCGCGGGCGGAACGCGTCGACCTCGTCCAACTGAACCAGCCGGCCCTCGCCGCCGGAATGGCGGGCGTGCCGCTCGTCGTCGTCGTCCACAGCTGCGTCGGCACGTGGTGGGATGCCGTCCGCGAGGGTCCGCTGCCGCACGACCTCGCCTGGCAGGCGGCGCTGACCGCGCGCGGGCTGGCAGCAGCCGATGCCGTTGTCGCGCCGAGCGCCGCCTTCGCCCGGGCGGTCGCTGCGCGCTACGGCGTGATGCCGCGGGTCGTCCACAACGGTCGCGCCGCCGCCGCGCCCACGCCCCGGCCGATGGCCGATGCGGTACTGACTGCCGGGCGGCTGTGGGATACTGGCAAGGACGTCGCCACGCTCGACCGCGCCGCCGCGCGCATCGCCGTGCCGTTGATCGCCGCCGGGCCGCTCGCCGGGCCGAACGGCGAAGCCTTCACCCCCACCCACCTGCACGCGCTCGGCTGCATCGGCGAGGCGGCGCTGCGGGCCCGGCTGGCGGCGCGGCCGGTGTTCGCCAGCGCGGCAAGATACGAGCCGTTCGGGCTGGCCGTGCTCGAAGCGGCGCAGGCAGGGTGTGCGCTGGTGCTCGCCGACACGCCCGGGTTCCGCGAGCTGTGGGACGGCGCGGCGAGCTTCGTCGCGTGCGGCGACGAGGCGGGCTTTGCGGCGGCCATCATGGGGCTGATCGGCGACGAGACAGAGCGGCTGGCGGCGGGCGAGCGGGCGCGGGCGCGGGCGGCGCGGTTCACCGTAACGGTGATGGCTGCAGGCATGGCGGGGATCTACCGCGACGTGCTGGCAGACGCCGCCCGGGCGGCGGCGTGAGCGCGCGATGAGGATCGCCTATTTCACCCATTCGCTGCGATCGTGCTGGAATCACGGCAACGCGCATTTCGTCCGGGGCGTGCTGAGCGCGCTGACCCGGCGCGGGCATGACGTGCGCGCGCTCGAGCCGGCGGGGAACTGGAGCCTGGCTAACCTGCTCGCCGACGCCGGCGACGACGGGCTCGACGCATGGCGCGCGGCCTATCCCGAGCTCACCGCGACCGAGTACGACCCGGCCGCCGATGCAGCGGCGCTGATCGGAGATGCCGACCTCGTCATCGTCCACGAATGGAACGACCCTGCTCTCGTCGCCGCGCTGGGTCGGGCGCGAGCCAAGGGCGGCCGCTTCACCCTGCTGTTCCACGACACGCATCATCGCGCGGTCAGCGACCCGCAAGCGATCCGCGCCTTCGACCTGTCGGGCTATGACGGCGTGCTCGCGTTCGGCGAGGCGCTGTCCGAGGTCTACCGCCGCTGGGGCTGGGGCGCACGAGTGTGGACGTGGCACGAGGCGGCCGACGTCCGGCGCTTCCACCCGCCGATGGTGGAGGGCGAGCGCGAAGGCCTTGTCTGGATCGGCAACTGGGGCGACGGTGAACGCACGGCGGAGCTGGAGGCGTTCCTCCTCGCCCCTGCCCGCGCCGCCGACCTACCGCTCGACATCTACGGGGTCCGCTATCCGGCGGAGGCGCAGGCGACGGTTGCCGCTCATGGCGCGCGCTACCGCGGGTGGCTGGCGAACGCCGCTGCGCCGGAAGTCTTCGCGCGCCACCTGGCGACGGTGCACGTGCCGCGGCGCTTCTACACGACGCTGCTGCCCGGCATCCCGACGATCCGCGTCTTCGAGGCGCTCGCCTGCGGCATCCCGCTGGTATCGGCGCCGTGGGACGACGCCGAAGGGCTGTTCCGCCCCGGCGACTACCTGACCGCGGCCGACGGCGCGGCGATGACGCGGCAACTGAGCCGCCTGCGCGACGAACCCACCCTCCGCGCCGCCAGCGCCGCCGCCGGGCTGGAGACGATCCTGGCGCGGCACACCTGCGACCACCGCGCCGACGAGCTGCTGGCGATCGTCGCCGGCCTCGCCGCCCCGGTCGGCGCCCAGACGAGGAACGTCGCGTGAGGATCGCCTTCTACGGATCGAGCCTGGTGTCCTCCTACTGGAACGGAGCGGCTACCTACTATCGCGGCATTCTTGGCGAGCTGGCGCGGCGGGGCCATGCGATCACCTTCTACGAGCCCGACGCCTTCGACCGGCAACAGCATCGCGACATCGACCCGCCCGACTGGTGCCGCTCGGTTGTCTATCCGGCGACCGCCGAGGGCCTTGGCGGCGTCCTCGCCGAAGCGGGCGCGGCGGACGTGGTCGTCAAAGCGAACGGCGTCGGCGTATTCGATTGCGAGCTGCTGGAGGGCATCGTCGCCCGAGCGCGGCCCGGCGCACTCAGGATCTTCTGGGACGTCGACGCCGCCGCGACGCTTGACGAGATGCGCGCTGATCTCCGGCCACCCGGTGCGGGCCGCGCTGCCCCACCTCGACCTCGTCCTGACCTATGGCGGCGGTGCGCCGGTGGTCGACGCGTATACCGGCTTTGGTGCGGCCGAGTGCGTGCCGGTGTACAACGCGCTCGACCCGGCGACGCACTTCCCGGTGCCGCCCGATCCGCGCTTCGCCGCCGACCTCGCCTTCCTCGGCAACCGTCTGCCCGATCGCGAGGCACGCGTGGAGGAGTTCTTCCTGCGCCCCGCCGCGGCGCTTCCCAACCGCCGCTTCCTGATCGGCGGCAACGGCTGGGAGACGAAGGGCATGCCAGCCAACGTCCGCCACCGCGGCCATGTCTATACCGCCGAGCACAACGCCTTCAACGCGACGCCGCTCGCCGTTTTGAACGTTGCCCGCGACAGCATGGCGAGCGTCGGCTTCTCGCCGGCAACGCGGGTGTTCGAGGCGGCAGGCGCGGCGGCGTGCCTGATCACCGACGCGTGGGAGGGGATCGAGCTGTTCCTCACCCCCGGCCGCGAGGTGCTCGTCGCCCGCGACGGGCAGGACGTCGCCGACCACCTCAGCGCCCTGACGGCTGAGCGGGCGCGGGCGATCGGCCAGGCGGCGCTGGCCCGGGTCTTGCGCGAACACACCTACGCCTTGCGCGGGGCGCAGGTCGATGCGCTGCTGCGCGACCGCTCCGAGCGGAGGCAGGCGGCATGAGGCTCGTCGTCCTGGGGCTCAGCCTGTCGTCATCATGGGGCAACGGTCATGCCACGACCTTCCGCGCGCTGTTGAAGGCCTTCGCTGCGCGCGGCCACGACGTTCTGTTCCTCGAGCGCGACGTGCCGTGGTACGCCGACAAACGCGATCTGACCGACCCCGACTGGTGCCGGCTGGCCTTTTACGAAAGTGTCGAGGGGCTCGACGCTTGGCGGCGTGAGGTCGCTGCCGCCGACGCGGTGATGGTCGGCAGCTACGTCCCCGACGGCATCGAGGTCGGACGCTGGGTGCAGGCAACAGCGCGCGGCGTCACCGCCTTCTACGACATCGACACGCCGGTGACGCTGACTGCGCTGGCACGAGGCGACTGCGCCTATCTGTCGTCCGAGCTGATCCCCGGCTACGACGTGTACCTGTCGTTCACCGGCGGGCCGACGCTCGCCCGGATCGAGCGGCAATACGGTTCCCCCGCCGCGCGGCCGCTCTACTGCTCGGTCGACCCGGCGCTCTACGCCCCGACAGGCGCAGCCAAGCGCTGGGACCTGTCGTATCTCGGCACCTACAGTCCCGACCGTCAACCGACGCTCGACCGATTGCTGACCGACGTCGCCCGCGCGTGCCCGGACCACCGCTTCGTCGTCGCCGGGCCGCAGTACCCGGACAGCATCGCCTGGCCGGCCAATGTCGAGCGGATCGAACACCTGCCGCCGGCCGAGCACGCCGGCTTCTATTCGGCGTCGCGCTTTACGCTCAACGTCACCCGCGCCGACATGATCGCCGCCGGCTGGTCGCCATCGGTGCGCCTGTTCGAGGCCGCCGCCTGCGGGACGCCGATCGTCTCGGATGTCTGGGACGGCCTCGCCGAGCTGTTCGCGCCCGGTAGCGAGATCGTGCTCGCGCGCTCCTCCGGCGACGTCATCGCCGCGCTGAGGGGCGACGGCGAGCGCATCGGCGCGGCGGCGCGCACGCGGGTATTGGGCGAACATACCGCAGCCCATCGCGCCGCCGAACTCGAGCAGCACCTCGCCGAAGCCCGCATTCCCCAGGCGGCGACGGCATGACGGGAGAGACAATCATGGACGGCATCACCGTCGTCGCCGGCGGCGCGGGCTTCATCGGCTCGCACCTGTGCCGGGCGCTGCTCGACCGCGGCCGCGAGGTCATCTGCCTCGACAACCTGCAGACGGCGCGGCCGTCGAACCTGCGCGCGCTCGAAGGGCGACCGGGGTTCAGCTTCGTCCGAGCCGATGTCGTCCAGCCGCTGCCCCCGGCGGTGACCGCGCGGGCGGCACGGATCAGCCACGTCTATAATCTCGCCTGCCCGGCCTCGCCGCCGCACTATCAGGCCGACCCCGAACACACGCTGCTGACGAATGTGGTGGGGACGCACCACCTGCTGCGGCTCGCCGAGGCGGCGGGCGCGCGCTTCCTGCTGACCTCGACCAGCGAGGTCTACGGCGACCCCGAGGTGCATCCGCAGGCGGAGGGCTACCGTGGCCACGTCAGCTGCACCGGGCCGCGCGCCTGCTATGACGAGGGCAAGCGCGCTGCCGAGACGCTGGCCTTCGACTATGCGCGCAGCGGCCGCGCCGAGGTGCGCGTTGCGCGGCTGTTCAATACCTACGGGCCCAACATGGACCCCGACGACGGCCGCGTCGTGTCGAACCTGCTGTGCCAGGCGCTGGCCGGGGAGCCGGTCACCATCTACGGCGACGGCAGCCAGACGCGCAGCTTCTGCTACGTCAGCGACACGGTCGACGGGCTGATGCGGATGATGGAGGCGGACATCGACGGCAGCGAGCCGATCAACCTCGGCAATCCGGTCGAGATCACCGTCAACGAGCTTGTCGAGCGCGTGAGGACGATCGTCGGCCGCGACCTCACGGTTGTCCACCGGCCGCTCCCGGTCGACGACCCACGGCGGCGGCGGCCCGATATCAGCCGCGCCAAGGCGTTGCTAGGCTGGGCGCCGCGGGTTCCGGTCGACACCGGCTTGGCCCATACCGCGCGCTGGTTCGCGGAGGAAATCGGAGTGGCCTTCCGCCCCGACGCGGCGCGGGCGGCCTGATGGCGGACACGATGCGCGCGGCGGTCCTCGCCGCGCCGGGACGGATCGAGATGGCCAATGTGCCGGTGCCGCAACCCGGACCGGGCGAGGTGCGCGTGCGGCTCGAGGGCTGCGGCGTCTGCGCGTCGAACCTCGAGCCCTGGGCGGGACTGGAGTGGCTGACCTATCCCGGTGCGCCCGGTGGGCTTGGGCACGAGGGCTGGGGCACCATCGACGCCGTCGGGCCGGGGGTCGACCTCGCGCCGGGCACGCGCGTCGCCTTTCTGGGCACGGCGAGCTTCGCCGAGTACGACATCGCGCCCGCCGCCGCTGTCGTTCTCCTGCCCGCCGAATTTACGGGCGCCATTTCCCGGGGAGCCGCTGGGCTGCGCCTTCAACATCTTCCGCCGCAGCGAGATTTCGACGCGGGCAGACGGTGGCGATCATCGGTATCGGCTTCCTCGGCGCGGTGCTGACGAAGCTCGCCAGCGACGCCGGCGCGCGGGTGATCGCCATCTCGCGGCGGCCCGAGTTGCTGGCGCTCGCCCGCGACTTCGGCGCGGCCGAGACCATTCCGATGGACGATCACTGGGCGATCATCGAGCAGGTCAAGGCGCTCACCGGCGGCGCACTCTGCCCGCGCGTGATCGAGGCGGTCGGCAAGCAGTGGCCGTTGGACCTCGCCAGCGCCCTCGTCGCGCCCGGCGGACGGCTGATCATTGCCGGCTACCACCAGGACGGGCCGCGCCAGATCAACCTGCAGGACTGGAACTGGAAGGGCATCGACGTCGTCAACGCCCACGAGCGCGACCCGGCTGTCTGCCGTCGCGGCGTCGAGGAGGCGGTGGCCGCCGTCGCCGCCGGGCGCCTGGACGCGGCGCGGCTGTACACCCACGCGTTCCCGCTGGAGCGGCTCGGCGAAGCGCTCAACGCGACGCGCGACAAGCCGGGCGGTTTCGTCAAGGCGCTGGTCACCCTGTGACGCGCCTCGGGTTCGTCGGTGTCGGGTGGATCGGTCGCCATCGCATGCAGGCGATGCTCGCGGCGGGCGCGGAGGCGGTGGCCGTCGCTGACCCATCGCCGGACGCGGTCGCAGCGGCGCTGGCACTGGCCCCGCGGGCGACGGTTGCAGACTCGCTCGAAGCCATGCTCGCGCTCGGCCTCGACGGCGTCGTCATCGCTACGCCCAGCGCGCTGCATGCGGCGCAGGCGACTGCCGCCATCAACGCCGGCCTTGCCGTCTTCTGCCAGAAGCCCCTCGGCCGCGACGCCGCCGAGGCGCGCGCGGTGGTTAACGCCGCCCGCGCCGCCGATCGCCTCCTCGAGGTCGACCTGTCGTACCGCTTCACCGCCGGCATGCGTGCGATCCGCGACCTGATAGGCGCCGGCGAGCTCGGCGACGTGTTCGCCGTCGACCTGACCTTCCACAACGCCTACGGCCCCGACAAGCCGTGGTTCTTCGATCGTGTGCAGTCGGGCGGCGGTTGCGTCGTCGACTTGGGCGTCCACCTCGTCGATCTGGCGCTGTGGGTACTGGGCGGGGAGGTGACAGGGCCGGTTGCCGCCGACCTGCGCCGGCAGGGGCGCCCCGTGGAACCGGGTGAGGTCGAGGACTTCGCCGTCGCCCAGTTCCGCGTCGGGGCGGCGAGCGTCCGCCTCGCCTGCTCGTGGAACCTCCATGCCGGCCGGGACGCGGTGATCGCCGCCGCCTTCTACGGCAGCAAGGGCGGCGCGGCGATGCACAACGTCGGCGGGTCCTTCTACGACTTCGCCGCGCATCGCTTCGACGGCACCAAGCGCGAGCCGCTCACCGTGCCACCCGACGACTGGGGCGGCCGCGCAGCGGCCGACTGGGTGAGGCGGCTGGCGGCGGGCGTGCGCTTCGATCCCGCAGCAGACGACTTCGTCCGCGTCGCCGAGGTGCTCGACGCGATCTACGCCAGCGGCTTGCCCGAAAACAGCGCGTCGAGATAGGCGGCGAGCCGCACGCCCCCCTGTTCCAGCCGCAGGTCGCGCGCGCCCGTCCAGGCATAGACATAGTCGAAGCCGAGCTTGACCGGCTGCCCGTCCGTCGACGGCGCGGGGTAGACCTTGTCGCGCAAGCTCGCCGACTCGCCGATCCACACGCGCGGGTCGGTGACGCGCCAGTCGCGGCGCTGCTCGGGCGTGATTCGGCGGAACAGCCACGCCGTCATCTCGCTGTACGACAGCTGCTCCTGATCGATCAGCCCTGAATCCCACACCGCGTGGAGGTTGGTCGGCTCGCGATTGAAGATCACCTTGACGTCGTTGCCGCCATGGTCGCTGCCGTTGCCGGCGTGGAGCGGCTGATGGAGGTCGCCGACGATGTGGATGATGAAGCGGAGCGCCAGCGCCTTGTCGTCGCGGCTGGCGGCCGGATCGCGCACCGTCTTCGCGAACCGCGCGAGCGCGGTCACCGCGTCGCCCTCAGGCGGAGCGCCGACCTCGGCATAGGTCTTGCCGGGCGGCACGGTGACGTAGTGGAACGGCCCCGCCTGCTTCTGCCAGAAGGGATCGGGGTTCGAGCGCTCGAAGTCCGGCCAGGTCGAGGCCTCGGCGATGCCCTCGACACCCAGGATGCGGCGGACCTCGGCGCGCGTGTGGCGGCTCGCCAATCGCGCCGCGATCGCCCCGATGACGCGGTGGCCGGTCTTGCCCCAGGCGAGCGCGGGCGCCGGGGCGAGGGCGAGAAGGAGGGCGAGGAGCAGACGCATCGACGTTCCTTGGCGGCGGGATGTTGCACGATGTGACGCTTGACCGGCGCGCGCCTACGGTCCTACGCCCGGCCATGGCTCCGCGCACCCTCTACCAGAAGATCTGGGACGATCACGTCGTCGCGACGCAGCCCGACGGCACGGCGCTGATCTGGATCGACCGCCACCTGATCCACGAGGTGACCAGCCCGCAGGCGTTCGAGGGCCTGCGCCTCGCCGGGCGCCGTCTGCGCCGCCCCGACCTGACGCTCGCCGTCCCCGACCACAATGTCCCCACGGTCGGCAGCCGCCTCGCCATCACCGACCCTGAATTGGCACTGCAGGTAGCGACACTCGAGCGGAACTGCGCCGAGTTCGGCGTCGAGCAGATCGCGATCGACGCCGCCGCCCAAGGGATTGTCCACGTCATCGGCCCAGAGCAGGGCTTCACCCTTCCCGGCACGACGCTGGTCTGCGGCGACAGTCATACCGCGACGCACGGGGCGCTCGGCGCGCTCGCCTTCGGCATCGGCACGAGCGAGGTCGAGCACGTCTTCGCCACGCAGACGCTGCAGCTGCGGCAATCGCAGGCGATGGCGGTGCGGGTCGACGGCGGCCTCGGCTTCGGCGTGACCGCAAAGGACGTCGCGCTGGCGATCGTCGGCACGCTCGGCAGCGGCGGCGGCACTGGCCATGTCATCGAATATACCGGCGAGGTCATCCGCGACCTGTCGATCGAGGGCCGGATGACGGTGTGCAATATGGCGATCGAGGCCGGGGCCCGCGCCGGGCTGGTCGCGCCCGACGCCAAGACCTTCGCCTATCTGAAAGGCCGGCCGCGCGCCCCGCAGGGGGCCGACTGGGACGCGGCCGTCGCCTATTGGTCGACGCTGCCGAGCGATCCGGGCGCGGCGTTCGACCGGACGGTCGTCATCGACGGCTCGGCCATCGCGCCGCTCGTCACGTGGGGAACCAGCCCCGAGGACGTCGTCGCCATCACCGGTGTCGTCCCCGCCCCCGAGAGTTTCGCCGATCCGAACAAGCGCGCGGCGGCGGTGAAGAGCCTCGACTACATGGGTCTGGCCCCCGGCACCCGGCTACAGGACGTGACCGTCGAGAACGTCTTCATCGGCAGCTGCACCAACAGCCGCATCGAGGACCTGCGCGCCGCCGCCAATGTCGCCCGCGGCCGGCGGGTCGCCGCCGGCGTCCGCCAGGCGCTCGTCGTGCCGGGGTCGGGGCTGGTCCGTGCACAGGCGGAGGCCGAGGGGCTCGACCGGGTGTTCACCGATGCCGGCTTCGAGTGGCGCGAGCCCGGCTGTTCGATGTGCCTCGGCATGAACCCCGACAAGGTGCCGGCGGGCGAGCGCTGCGCCTCGACGAGCAACCGCAACTTCGTCGGCCGCCAGGGCCCCGGCGCGCGGACCCACCTGCTCAGCCCGGCGATGGCGGCGGCGGCGGCGGTCACCGGGCGGCTGACCGACGTCCGCGAGCTGATGGGCTGACCAGCCGCAGCGCGACCGCCACCGTCGCCGCCATGACGCCGAACGCCAGCCAGGCATAGGGCTGCAGCAGCGGCAGGCCGAGCAGGATCAGCCCGTCGTTGCTGCCCGGGATCAGCAGGCTGCCGAGCGCCATCAGCGCGCCGCCGCCGAGGCAGCGCGCGAGCGTCACGGCGCGCACCGGGCGGTGACCGAGCAACCCCGCGCTCCACCCGCCGACGATCGCTCCGGCCAGCAGCGTAAAGAACAGCCCCAACCGTACCGCTCCGGCGTCATGGCCGCGGGCGAACTCGGCGAGCGCGTCGGTGTAGGCCCACGGCCCTTCAGCGAGCAGGACGACGACGAAGCAGACGCCAATGACGAGCGTCGCCGTGTACGGCGTCCAGGCACGGACGACGCGCCGGTGCCAGCGCACGGCCTCCTCCGGATCCACGCGGGCGCTCGCGTGGCGCGCCAGCCGCCACACGGCGACGGCGCCGACCAGCACCGCGAGCCAGCACGGCGCGACGGCGATCGCCGAGGGCATCGTCGCGCGCGCCGGCGGGACGAGACCCATGAGCCGGCCGAAGACGACGCAGCCTAAATAGAAGCCCACCGGCGTCGCTGCGAACGCCCAGTCACCTGAACCAAGCCGTGCCACTGCACCGAACACGCACGCCCCGGTGATCACCGCCCCCAGGCCGAGCAGCACCCCGCCGGCGACCGTCGCCAGCGTCGGCGCGAAACCCGGCGGCAGCACCATCGTCACCCCGGCCCGGCGCGCGATGAGCATCAGCGCCGCGACCCACAGCGCGGCTTCGGCGAGCGCGATCGTCCGGCTCCAGTGGCCGCGGTGGACGATGTCGCCGATCGCAACGACGGTGCACGTCGCGCCGCGCTGGATGGCAAAGCCCATGACGCCGGTCGCCAGCGCCGCCACGAGGAGGAGGACGCTCATCGGCCGTCAGCGCATCGCGTGCCTGCCTTCGGTCTCGTGGAGGATGAACCCCTCGAGCGGATCGTGCGGCGCGCGCCAGGGCGCCTGGCGCAGGACATCCATGGTGTCGGCATAGCCAGCCCGCCAGCGCGTGGCGATGCCGTCGCGGCTGAAGTCGATGTCCTTGCTGTGGTCCTCCCCCGGCACCGGCGGCGCGACGAGGCGGACGACGTGCATCCGCGTCCGGCAGCCATAGGCGGCGAGCTCGCGCGCCTCGGCCGTGCCGGCAACCTCGGCGGGAAGCCTGGCGGCGAGTTCGGCGATGACGTGGCGCAGGCGGTGGATCTGCCGCTGACGGACGACCTGCGCCATCGACCGGCTGCTGTACTGCAGGTCCTTCTGCCGGGCGAGGACACGGGTCATCGTATTCGGCTCGTCGCCGTGCGGGTGCCAGATGTGGACCGAGAAGACGAGCCCGCTGCGGCGCGGGTTGTCATCGAACACCGCCTCCACCGGGGTGTTCGACAGAATGCCGCCGTCCCAGTAGAGCTCGCCGTCGATGCGCACGGCGGGAAACGCCGGCGGCAGTGCCCCGCTCGCCATGATGTGCTTGACCGACAGGGGCGCGTCGCGGCTGTCGAAATAGTGCATCTCGGCGGTGCGCACGTTGGCTGCGCCGACGGTCAGCCGCACCTCGCATCGGTTGAGCACGTCCATGTCGATGAGGTCGGTGAGCGTCCGTTCGAGCGGGGCGGTCGAGTAATAGCCGGCCGTCTCAGGCGCGAGCGCGGTGCCGAGGTGCGCCCAGGGGTTGACCTCGAAGAAGCCTTTGACCCCGCCCATCATCGTCATCGCGTTGGCCATCGCCGGGCCGACGAAGGGCATGCCGCCGAACCAGGTGGCCGCCGGCCCCTGCTCCATCCGTGCCCAGAACTCGCGCAGGCGCGGCAGCCGGTTCTCGCGGCGGTTGCCGGCGATGATGCCGGCGTTGATCGCGCCGATCGAGGTGCCGATGACCCAGTCGGGTTCGACGCCGGCCTCGTCGAGCGCCTCGAACACGCCCGCCTGATAGGCCCCGAGCGCCCCTCCTCCCTGGAGGACGAGGACGATCTGCCCCAGGCTGGACGTGTCGAACGCCGTGGCTTGCGTGTCGGTGGTCATCGGTTCGCTCCCTGTCTGATGCCCCTCGTTCGCCGGCGGGACCGTTTTGGATACGCTCTCACCAGATTGGCGAAGCTGTCACCTTTTGCTGTACCGTGGCGAACCTCCCGTCGACCGGCCATTCCGCCGGGCTGCCAACGGGGAACCCGACATGCTGAAAATTGCCCTTCTGCTCGCCGCCGCGCTCGCGCCGGCTGCCGCCTTCGCCGGCGGGTGTCCGGCGGGCCATGCCGGCGTCAACGTCCGCCCGGTCGACACGACACCAGCCAAGGACGTCACCGATACCGTGCTGACGACGATTGACGTCGCCCGCGAGCCCGCCGCCATCGCCGGCCGCAGCTTCCGCCTGCGCCGGCTCGAGATCGCGCCGGGCGGTGTCGTGCCGTGGCACAGCCACGCCGACCGGCCGGCGATCATCTATGTCGTTCAGGGCGCCGTCACCGAGTACGCCAGCACCTGCGACGTGCCGATCGTGCACTCGCGCCGGCGAGGCGGTGCCCGAGCTCCACACCACCTCGCACTGGTGGAAGAACACCGGGACGACCAGGGCGGTGCTGCTGTCGAGCGACCTGCTCAAGGTCGGCGACGACGGGCACATGATGTAGACGGCGGCTTGGCGCGACGCCGGTGCCGCGGTAGCAGGGTGCGATGCAACCCTTCACCACCGTCGCCGGCGTCGCCGTCCCCTTCGGCGCGGCGAACGTCGATACCGACGTCATCATTCCGGCACGCTTCCTGAAGACGATCGAGCGCGCCGGTCTGGGGCGTGGCGCCTTCGCCGGGCTGCGCGAGGATCGGGGCAACCTGTTCGACCAGCCGCGCTACGCCGGCGCGCCGATCCTGATCGCGGGCGCGAATTTTGGTTGCGGCTCGAGCCGCGAGCACGCCCCCTGGGCGCTCGCCGACATGGGCTTCCGCGTCGTCATCGCGCCGTCGTTCGCCGACATCTTCGCGGGCAATGCGTACAAGAACGGCATGCTGCTCGTCACCCTCCCGCAGGAGCAGGTCGACCGCCTGCTGGCCATCGCCGTCGACAGCAGCATCACCGTCGATCTCGAGAACCAGGTCGTCACCACCGAATATCAGGATCGCTTCGTCTTCACCGTCGACCCGTTCCGCCGCGCGGCGCTGCTCGCGGGGCAGGACGAGATCGGGCTGACGCTGACGATGGCACCGACGATCGCCGCCCATGAGGCGCGGCTGGCGGCGGAGCGGCCGTGGCTCGGTGGGGCGGCGCGCGCCTGAACAAGGTGCCTTGCGGGAGCAACACACCCGGGTTAGACTTCTCTGCAGACTGAAGGGGGAGGATCATGCGCTACACCGTCGCTCTGGCCGCGCTACTGGCCGGCACCGCTCACGCCACCACCGTCGCCGAGCTGGCCAAGCCGCCGGCCGACGCGCAGCACCTCATCATCGAGTCGACCGGCGGCAAGCACGGCGACTCCTATATCTGGACGGCCGCTGACGGCACGCTGATGGGCCGGGAGAGCATGAACCTGCGCGGCCAGGTGTTCGAGACCGACATGGCGCTGCAAGCGCGGCCCGAACGGCGTGCCGGTCAGCATGGTCATCCGCGGCTTCACCCCACAGGGCGACGCCGGCGAAACCTTTACCGTCAAGGACGATACCGCGCGCTGGGCCAGCCCGATCGACAAGGGCACCGCACGGTTCGACGGCAAGTCGTTCTACTCGGCGCAGGGCGGACCGGCAGCGACCAACACCGCCTTCATCGAGGCTCTGGTCGCCGCGCCCGACAAGACGCTGACCCTGCTGCCCGGCGGCACGGCGCGCGCGCGCAAGCTGACCAGCACCACGGTCGGCGAGGGCAAGTCGGCGAAGACGGTCGACCTATGGGCGATCAGCGGCCTGTCGAACGCACCGCTCCCGGTGTGGCTGACGCCCGACGGCAAGGTCTTCGCCATCACGATCGGTATCGGCTGGCTGCCCGAGGCCTATGCCGGCGAGCAGGCGAAGCTGGAGAAGGCGCAGCAGGCGGCGCTGGCCGAGGAAGCGCCCAAGATCGCCCACAGCCTGGTCAAGGTCCCGGGTACGCCAGTCGCCTTTACCCACGTCAAGCTCTTCGATGCCGACGCCGTCACGTTCCGCAGCGACCAGACCGTCGTCGTCGACCACGGCACGATCGTCGCCGTCGGCCCGGCCGCAAAGGTCAAGGTGCCGACGAACGCGCAGGTCATCGCCGGCAGCGGCATGACGCTGATCCCCGGCATGTGGGACTGCCACATGCACGTCGGCGACGATTACACCGGGCCGCAGGAGCTGTCGCTCGGCGTCACCAGCGTCCGCGATCCCGGCAACGACGATCTGCTGACGATGAACCGGCGTAAGCGCGCGGCGGCGGGGGACCTGCTGTTCCCGCACGTCTATCCATCGTCGCTGATCGACGGCAAGGGGCCGTACACGGCGCAGGTGGCGAACGTCGCGACGAGCCAGGCGGAGGCGATCGCGCTCGTCGACCGGGCGAAGGCGAACGGCTTCACCGGCGTCAAGTTCTACGGCACCTTCGACCCCGCCTGGCTGCCGGCGGCGATTCACGAGGCGCACGACAAGGGCCTCCACGTCCACGGGCACATTCCGCACGGCATCCGCCCGTCGGTCGCCGTCGCCGACGGCTATGACGAGATCACCCACATCAACTGGATCGCCATGGAGGGCGTGCCCGAAAGCGTGCTGCCGACCGACAATGGCATCGGCCGCTTCGAGGCACCCGGGCGCTACATGAAGGACACCGACATCGGCCCGGGCTCGCCGATCGGCAAGCTGGTCGCGACGATGGCGGCGAAGCACATCTATTCCGACCCGACGATGGTCGCCTTCGAGGGGCTCTATTATCCCGAGAACGGCGACCTTTCGCCGGCCTATGCGCCGTTCCAGGGGACGCTGCCGCCGACCGTCGAGCGCGGCTTCCGCAGCGGCGGCTTTCAGGTGCCGAAGGACCTGACACGCGCCGATTACCGCAAGAGCTGGGCGAAGATGATCGCGCTCCTGGGCGTCATGCACAAGGCCGGCGTGCCGATCGTCGCCGGCACAGACGGGTCGGGCATCGAGATCGTCCGCGAGCTCGAAATCTACCATGACGCGGGCTTCACCCCGGCCGAGGCGCTGGCAGCGGCGACGATCGTGCCGGCGCGGCTGGTCGGGCAGGACGCGCACACGGGATCGATCAAGGTCGGCAAGACCGCCGATCTCGCGCTCGTCGCCGGCGACCCGGCGCAGAACCTCGGCGACCTCCGCCACACGCGGCTGGTCATGCTCGACGGCAAGCTGCTCGAGGCGGACGCGCTGCGGGCGGCGGCGGGGTACGCCGGGCGACCGAAGTTCGCCGACTGAGGCGCTGGGCAGATACGTCGGCAGCGGCTAGGGCGGGGCCATGCACCTCCTTCTCCTCCCCGGCGATGGCATCGGTCCTGAAGTCACCGCGCAGGCGCGCCGCGTCGCCGAGCGGCTCAACGAGGGCGGTCTCGGCCTCACCATCGCCGAAGCGCGCTTTGGCGGGGCGGCGATCGATGCCGACGGCGTCCCACTTGCCGACGCCACGCTGGCGGCCGCCAAAGTTGCCGACGCCGTGCTGATGGGGGCGGTCGGCGGGCCGCAATGGGCCGGGCAGCCGTACGATAAGCGGCCGGAAGCCGGGCTGCTGCGCCTGCGCGCCGGCATGGGCGTGTTCGCCAACCTGCGCCCGGCGCGGACCTTCGCCGCGCTGGTCGGCGCCTCGACGCTCAAGCCCGAGGTCGTCAGCGGCCTCGACATCCTGTTCGTCCGCGAGCTGACCGGCGGCGTCTATTTCGGCGAACCCCGCGGCGTCAGCGGCGAGGGCGACGCGCGGCGCGGGGTCAACACCCACGTCTACACCGCCGCCGAGATCCGCCGCGTGGCGCGCGTCGCGTTCGACCTGGCCAAGGGCCGCTCGGGCCGCGTCTGCTCGGCCGACAAGGCGAACGTGATGGAGGCCGGGCTGATGTGGCGCGAGGAAGTGCAGCGACTGCGCGACGCCGAATACCCGCACGTCCAACTGACCCACATGCTCGCCGACAATACGGCGATGCAGCTGGTCAAGGACCCGCGCCAGTTCGACATCATCCTGACCGACAACCTGTTCGGCGACATCCTGTCGGACGAGGCGGCGATGCTGACCGGGTCGCTCGGCATGCTGCCGTCGGCGGCGCTGGGCGCGGCGGGAACGCCGGGCCTGTACGAGCCGATCCACGGCTCCGCGCCCGACATTGCGGGACGGGGCGTCGCGAACCCGTGCGCGGCGATCCTCAGCCTCGCCATGGCGCTCAGGCATTCGCTCGCCCAGCCTGACCTCGCGGCTCGCATCGAGGCGGCGGTCGAGGCGGCGCTCGACGCCGGTGCGCGCACCCGCGACCTCGGCGGGACGCTGGGCACGGCGGCGATGGGCGACGCGGTCCTCGCCCGGCTCTAGCCGAGTGCCGCCTTCACCGCGGCGATCGTCCGCGCCACGTCGGCCTCGGTCGTCCGCCAGTTGACGACGCTGATCCGCATCGCGCGCCGCCCGCGCCACGTCGTGCCGCCGAACATCGCTTCGCCGCCGGCGTTGATCCGAGCGATGACGGCGTCGGTCCGCTCGCCGAAGCCGATCAGCGCCTGGTTGAGCCCCGGTCCTGCGATCAGCTCGGCGCCCGGCAAGGCGGCGATGCCGTGCGCCAGCGCCGCCGCGTGGGTGCAGCAGCGGTCGATCATCGCGGCCACGCCATTGCGCCCCAGCTCGCGCAGCGCTGCATAGACGGCGAACCCGCGCGCGCGGCGGCTCCACTCCGGCGTCCAGTCGATCGGCTCGCGGGCGTCGGAAGCGACCGGCATATAGCTGGCGCTGACCGTCATCGCCGCGCGATGCGCCTCGGCATCGGCGACGAAGGCGAGGCCGCAGTCATACGGCGTGTTCAGCCATTTGTGCGCGTCCGACGCCCAGCTGTCGGCGAGTTCGAGGCCGGCGACGAGATGACGCTGCGCCGGTGAGGCAGCCGCCCACAGGCCGAAGGCGCCGTCGACGTGGACCCAGGCACCGGCCGCGTGCGCCACCGGAACCAGCGCGGCAAAGTCGTCGCAGGCACCGATGTTGAGGTCGCCGGCATTCAGGCAGACGATCGTCGGCCGGTCGCCGACCGCCTCGAGCGCCGCCGCCAGCGCGTCGGCCGTGACCCGGCCGTCGGGTCCGCTGGCGACGGGCACGATCGCCCGCGCGCCGATCCCCAGCAGGCGCAGCGCGCGATCGACGGAGGCATGGCGCTCGTCGTTGACCAGCACCGCGATCGAAGGCGCGCCCGCCAGCCCGTCCGCGGCGACGTCCCAGCCGCGCCTCGCAAGGACGCGGTGGCGGGCGGCGGCGAGGCAGGTGGCGTGCGCCATCTGGCAGCCGGTGACAAGCGCGAAGGACGCGCTCGCCGGCAGGCCCAGGATGTCCTTCAGCCACCCGCCGGCGATTTCCTCGACGACCGACGCCGCGGGGGCGCAGGCGGTCAGGCCGGCGTTCTGGTCCCAGGCCGAGGTCAGCCAGTCGGCGGCGAGCGCGGCCGGCAGCGTGCCGCCGATGACCCAGGCAAAGAAGCGGCCGCCGGCGCTGCCGTCGAAGCCCCCGGCGGTGCCGGCGACGAGCTCCGCGACGACCTTTCCGGCGGGCAGGCCCTCCGCCGGCAGGCCGGTATCGAGCCGCGCACGCAGCTCGGCCAGCGTTGCGGTCGGCGCGACGCCGGCGGTGTCGAGACCGGCAAGGTAGGTCTTGGCTGCGGCCACGGCGACGTCGAGAGCGTTGAACATGGCATCGGTCATCATCGGTCTCCCCGCCGCCGCTTTAGCCGCTGTGACCCTCGCCGTCTGGCGGAAACCGGCCGCGTGCTTGCCGGGCGTCGGCGTCGCCGCTATCTCCGCGCGTTCACGAAGGGAAGAGACATGGCCTACACCGTCGCCGTCGTCGGCGCGACCGGGAGCGTCGGGCGGGAGATGCTCAACATCCTCGCCGAACGGCAGTTTCCGATCGCCACCGTCCATGCCCTCGCGAGCGGGCGCAGCCAGGGCGACATCATCGACTTCGGCGAGGAGGGGCATACGCTCAAGGTGCAGAACCTCGAGCATTTCGACTTTGCCGGCACCGACATCGCCTTGTTCGCCGCCGGCTCCGATGTTGCCAAGCGATACGCGCCGATCGCCGCCGCCGCCGGGGCGGTCGTCATCGACAACTCGTCGCTGTTCCGCATGGAGCCCGACGTGCCGCTGATCGTGCCCGAGGTGAACCCGCAGGCGATCGATGGCTACAAGAAGCGCAATATCATCGCCAATCCCAACTGCTCGACGGCGCAGATGGTCGTCGCGCTGAAGCCCCTGCACGACGCAGCCGGGATCAAGCGGGTGGTCGTCGCGACCTACCAGTCGGTCAGCGGTGCTGGGAAGGCCGGGATGGACGAGCTGTTCGAGCAGACCCGCGCGGTGTTCGTCGGCGATGCCAAGACCAGCTCCAAGTTCACCAAGCAGATCGCCTTCAACGTCATCCCGCACATCGACACGTTCATGGCCGACGGCTTCACCCGCGAGGAGTGGAAGATGGCGGCCGAGACGGTCAAGATCATGGGCCCCGAGGTCCGGGTCGTCGCCACCTGCGTCCGCGTTCCCGTATTCGTCGGGCACTCGGAGGCGATCGCGGTCGAGTTCGAGCGACCGATCAGCGTCGCCGAGGCGCAGTCGATCCTGCGCGAGGCGCCCGGCCTCATGCTCGTCGACAAGCGCGAGGACGGCGGCTACGTCACCCCGCTCGAGAGCGTCGGCGAGTACGCGACCTATGTCAGCCGCGTCCGCGCCGACCCGACCGTGCCGCACGGCCTGCTGCTGTGGTGCGTCAGCGACAACCTCCGGAAGGGCGCGGCGCTGAACGCGGTGCAGATCGCCGAATTGCTCGGCCGTCGGCACCTGAAGAAGGCGGCGTAGGCCCCACGCGGTAGCGAATGGATCACCATTCGGCGCGAACCATCGCGCCGAATGCAACGATTCCGCAATGCAGCGTTATGTCGCCGGACGTCGCGAGGGACCGGCCAAGGCCCGTCCGTACCGTCGTCACTGTGTGTAGCGTAAGAGGACAAGTTCATGATTAGATACGCTTTCGCCGCGGTTGCGGCGGTGCTGACGGCTGTCTCCGCGGCCGCCGCGCCGGCGGACGGCCCGGCCACGTTCAACGGCCCGTTCGTCGGCGTCCAGGGCGGCTGGCAGCAGGATCGACTCTCGCTCTCCTCTGTCGATGGCCTTGGCAACTATGCTTACGGTCACCGGAACGCGGACGGCTTCGCCTACGGCGGCCAGGTCGGCTACGATGTCCGCTTCAGCGGCAACGTCGTCCTCGGTGGCGAGGTCGCCGTGACGGGCAAGACCGGTCACGACGATCTGGTCGATTCGTTCGAGAACCTGACGAGCGAGCGGTATGGCCGCACGATCGATGCGACCGGCCGTCTCGGGCTGGTGTTCGGCCCCTATGGCGGTCTCGGCTACTTCCGCGGCGGCTACTCGAACACCCGCCTGCTGCTGACCGATCCCGTGGCACGTCACGCCTTCGACCGCGACGGCTATACGGTCGGCGTCGGCTACGAGCAGAACCTCTCGCGGCGCGTGTCGGCTCGGCTTGAGTACGACTACTCCGACTATGGCCGGGGTGACGCGAGCCTGGTGGCGGCCGACTACGGCCTCGCCGGGGCTTCCGAGCGGCTGCATCGTAACGCCGTTACCGCAGGCCTGAACTTCCACTTCTAGCCTGCACGCTGCCGGCCGGAGGGACCTCCGGCCGGCGGTTGCATCGCCGCGCGTCGCCGCTAAGGCTCGCGCGATGGACGTTCGCACCTTCCCTTCCTTCGATGGCCAGCCGATCGCTTGGCGCGAGATCGGCGGGGGTCGGCCGATCGTCCTGCTCCACGGCCTGTTCAGCGACGCCGTCACCAACTGGGTCCGCTTCGGCACCGCCGAGCGCATCGCCGCGGCCGGGTACCGGGTCGTCATGCCCGATCTGCGCGGGCACGGAGCGAGCGCGAAGCCACACGACGCTGCCGCCTATCCGCCCGATGTGCTGGCGATGGACGTGGCGGCGCTGGCCGAGCATCTCGGCCTCGGCGAGTTCGACCTCGGCGGCTATTCGCTCGGTGCGCGAACCGCGGTGCGCTGCGTGCTTCGCGGCGTCACGCCGCGCCGTCTCGTGCTCGGCGGCATGGGGCTTGCGGGCCTTGTCGAGGTCCACCGCCGCACCGACTGGTTTCTAAAGGTGATCGCCGCGCCCGACAGCTTCGAGCGAGGCTCGCCAGGCTGGCTCGCGGCGCAATTCATGAAGACGAACGCGGTCGATGGCGTCGCCGTCGGTCACGTGCTGCGCTCGCAGGTCGGCAACACCGCCGCCGACCTTGCCCGGCTGACCCTGCCGACACTGGTCGTGTGCGGTGCCGACGATGCCGACAACGGCAGCGCGCCCGAGCTTGCCGCCGCGCTGCCGAACGCGACCTATGCCGAGGTTCCGGGAACGCACATGTCGAGCGTGACCAAGCCGGAGCTGGGCACCGCCATCGCCACGTGGCTGCCGTCTTACGCCTCCAGCTCGCTGTCCCAGTAGAGATAGTCCCGCCACGTCGAGTGCAGGAAGTGCGGCGGGAAGGCCCGGCCGTTCTCCTGCAGCTGGTGGTTGTTCGGCGCATAGGCCTTCTGGTGGAGGCTCATGTGGGCCTCGGCCGGCGTTCGCCCGCCCTTTCTGAGGTTGCAGGGTGCGCAGGCGGTGGTCACGTTCTCCCACGTCGTCCGGCCGCCGTAGGCGCGCGGGACGATGTGGTCGAAGGTCAGGTCTTCCCGCTCGCGCGAGCCGCAGTACTGGCAGGCGAACTTGTCGCGCAGGAACAGATTGAAGCGGGTGAACGCCGGGTGGGTCGCGGGGCGGACGTACTGGCGCAGCGCGATGACCGAGGGGAGCTTCATCGTAAAGCTCGGGGAGCGGATCTCGCGGTCGTACTCGGCGATGATGTCGACGCGCTCAAGGAAGGCGGCCTTGATCGCCGTCTGCCACGACCACAGGCTCAGCGGGTAATAGGACAGCGGCGTATAGTCGGCATTGAGAACGAGGGCGGGACACGCCTCGGGCGGAGACAGCAGGTCGGGATGGTACATGCGCTTCGCCCGCTCCTTCACTGGAGCGATCGTCGGACAACCCGGGCCTCGTCGCACTCAAGGCCGCGAGACCTACCCGCGACCGTCCGTCAAATCCGTGACATGCCCTTACCAGAACAAGTGTGTCGTGTGTATGACACCACTGCATTTAGCAGGCGTCAAGGTGGTCGCTGTGCTAAGCTGCCGCAATGGCAAGCTGGACCCCGGGCCCCGACAGCGGCATCACCGTGCGCGAGGTCGAAGCGAACGGCCTGACCTTCGAGGTCGCGGAGACCGGCGCAGGCGATCATTTGGCGCTCTGCCTGCACGGCTTTCCTGAACTGAACTTCAGCTGGCGGTTTCAGATGCCCATCCTGGCGGCGATGGGCTACCGCGTCTGGGCGCCGAACCAGCGGGGCTACGGCGGATCGTCGCGACCAGGGAGGATCGCCGACTATGCCGTCGATCACCTGACCGCCGACGTCGCGGCGCTGTTCGCCGCCAGCGGGGCCAAGCGCCTGACGCTGATCGCGCACGACTGGGGCGGCGCGGTCGCTTGGGTCGCCGCGATCAACCGCGTCGTGCCGCTCGATCGGCTCGTCGTGATGAACCTGCCTCACCCCCTGTGCTTCCGCGCCGCGCTCAAGCACTGGCCGCAGCGGCGTCGGAGCTGGTACATCGCCTTCTTCCAGCTGCCGATCCTGCCCGAACGGCTGCTCGCCGCGAACGGGGCGGCCTGGGTCCGGCAGGCGTTTCGCGGCATGGCGGTGGACAAGACGCGCTTTCCCGACAGCGTCCTCGACGTCTATGCCGCCGCGGCGCTGCGACCCGGTGCGCTGACGGCGATGGTCAACTGGTACCGCGCCGCCGTCCGCCACCCACCGAAGCTATTGAACGGCGGGCGCGTCGAGGTGCCAACGCTGATCGTCTGGGGCGAGGCGGACACGGCCCTCGGGCTCGAGACCCTCGACGGCACCGGCCGCTTCGTCGCCGACCTGACGATCAGGCGACTGCCGGACGTGTCGCACTGGGTCCAGCAGGAGGCGCCGGAGGCGGTCAACGCGATCCTGCAAGGCTGGCTGCCGCGCGGCGACGCGTGAAGCGCCGCGTGCCGCCCCGCGCCACTCTGTCCCTTTCCGATCGGCATGGGCAGGCCCATCTTGCCGGAACGGAGAGACCATCATGCAACAGACCATCCTCATCATCCTGATGATCGCCGCGGCGCTGGCGACGCTGGGCGTGCTCGCGCGCGGGATCATCATCATGGCGCGCGGCAACGACGTCGGCGGCATCAGGTCGAACAAGATGATGAGCTATCGCGTCGCGTTCCAGGCGCTCACCATCCTGATCATCGCGGTGATCTTCCTGCTCAACCGGCACTGATCGCCGCGGGCCTATCGTCCTGGCGGACCACCGGCTAAGCCGGTGGCGAAACGTCGAGGGCGCGATGGTCAGACTGAACCGCATCTACACCAAGACCGGCGACGACGGCACGACCGGGCTCGCCGATGGCGGCCGGCGGGTGAAGGACGACGCGCGCGTGGCCGCTTACGGCACGGTCGACGAGGCGAACTCGATCATCGGCATGGCGCGGCTGCACAGTGCGGGTGACCCGCTGGATACTATGCTCGCCCGCATTCAGAACGACCTGTTCGACGTCGGCGCAGACCTCGCCACGCCGGGCGACGACTTCGGCCCGGAAACCAAGAGCCTGCGCGCGACGCCGGCGCAGGTAGTCGCGGCTGGAGGCGGAGATCGACGCGATGAACGAGGGGCTGGCGCCGCTGTCCTCGTTCATCCTGCCCGGCGGCACGGCGCTGGCGGCGACCCTTCACCTCGCGCGCACCGTCGTCCGCCGCGCCGAGCGGCTGACGATTACCGCCGCCCGCGCCGAGCCGGTCAATCCAAACGCGGTTCACTATCTGAACCGGCTGTCCGACCACCTGTTCGTCGCCGCGCGTGTCGCCAATCCGGGCGGCGACGTCCTTTGGGTACCCGGAGCGAGCCGCTAGCGTTATGGCGGCGTAACCAGCAAGGAGCCGGCATGGCGACGGCGGCACGCGCGCAGACGGACGAGCTGAGGGAGCGCTTTTTCGCCACCCGGGCGATGACGGCCACTCTGGCCGCACCGCTGTCCGACGCCGACGCGACCGTCCAGTCGATGCCCGACGCCTCGCCGGCGAAGTGGCACCTGGCGCACACGACGTGGTTCCTCGAGACTTTTGTCCTCGCCCCTCTCGGCGTCGCGGCGTTCGACGGGCGTTTCGCCTATCTGTTCAACAGCTATTACGAGGCCGTCGGCCCTCGTCATCCCCGGGCCGCGCGCGGTCTGCTCACGCGGCCGTCACTCGAACAGGTGCTCGCCTGGCGCGAGCACGTCGATTCGACGCTCGACCGCGTTTGGGGACGACTCGACGGCGGCGCGCGCGACTTGATCGAACTCGCGGTGGCGCACGAGCAGCAGCACCAGGAGCTGCTGCTGACCGACATCCTCCACCTGTTCGCGGCGAACCCGCTGGCGCCTGCCGTGTTCGATGCGCTCCCGCCGCCAGCCGCGGCGCCGGCGGCGGGCTGGACCGGGCACCCTGGCGGGATCGTGACGATCGGCCATCGCGGCGAGGGCTTCGCCTTCGACTGCGAGGGGCCGGCGCACGAGGTGCTGCTCGCCCCTTTCGCGGTGGCCGACGCGCCCGTCACCACCGCCGAGTGGGAGGCGTTCATCGCTGATGGTGGCTACGACGAGCCGCGCCTGTGGTTGTCCGACGGCTGGGCGTGGCGGCAGCGGGAGAGCATTGCCGCCCCCCTCTACTGGCGCGCGGACGGGCGCGAGTTCACCCTGTCAGGCGAGATCGAGCGGCGCCGGGACGCACCCGTCGCCCACGTCAGCCATTACGAAGCCGACGCCTTCGCGGCCTGGGCGGGCGCGCGCCTGCCGACCGAGGCCGAATGGGAGGCGGCCGCCGCCAACGACGATCCAGCCGCCGGCAATCAGCTCGACGGAGCGGGCGCGATTGTTCCCGGCGGCGGCGGCGGCCTGTTCGGCGACGTCTGGGCGTGGACGGCAAGCGCGTTCCTGCCCTACCCGCGTTTCCGCCCCCCCGAAGGCGCCGTCGGCGAGTATAACGGCAAGTTCATGAGCGGGCAGATGGTGCTGCGCGGCGCCTCGTGCGCCACGCCGCGGGGGAGCAGCCGGATCACGACCCGCAACTTCTTCCCGCCGACCGCCCGCTGGCAGTTCAGCGGCGTCCGTCTGGCCAAGGACGCCTGATGGCCGACGTCCCCGAGCCCGACACCGCCTTCGCTGCCGCCGTCCTTTCCGGACTGGCGACGACGCCGAAGGTCATCCCTGCCCGCTTCTTCTACGACACGACGGGCTCGGAACTGTTCGAGGCGATCACTCGCCTCCCCGAATATTATCCGACACGGACCGAGATCGGCATCCTTGCCGACGCTGCCGAGGACATCGCCGCGCGGGTCGGCCGGGGCCGGGCCGTGGTCGAGTTCGGCTCGGGCTCGTCCGCCAAGACCCCGCCGTTCCTGCGCGCAGTCGGCGCGGCGGCGCACGTGCCGATCGACATCTCGGCCGAGTTCCTGGGGATGGCCGCGGCGGACCTCGCCGCCAAGCTGCCCGGCCTGCCGGTCTACCCGCTCGCTGCCGACTTTACCCGGCCGCTGGTCCTGCCGCACGAGATCGCTTCCCTGCCCAAGCTCGGCTTCTTCCCCGGCTCCACGCTCGGCAACATGGGGCCGGCGGCCGCGGTCGACCTGCTCCGCGCCTTCGGCGACACGCTCGGCGACGGCAGTCGGCTGGTTATCGGCCTCGACCTGCGCAAGGATTCGGGTGTCATCGAGGCGGCGTACAACGACGCCGCAGGGGTCACGGCGGCGTTCAACCTCAACCTGCTCCACCGAATCAACCGCGAGCTCGACGGCACGATCGACGTCGCCGACTTCGCCCATGAAGCCTTCTTCAACCCCGACCTGGGCCGCATCGAGATGCACCTGCGGGCGCGCCGCGACACGGCCTTCACCGTCCTCAGCCAGCCGTTTTACCTCGCCGCCGGCGAGACGATCCACACCGAGAACAGCTACAAGTGGACGAGCGAGGAAGCCCGCCTGATCGCTCGCGCCGCGCACTGGACGCCCGAGGCGTTGTGGACCGACACTGCCGGCCTCTTCGCCGTCCACCTGTGGCGGCGCGACGCCGCGCGGGCGGAACCGTGATTGACGGACGGGGCTCGCGCTTTCTACAGACGGTCGCGATCCTTGGGAGTGCGCGATGAAGGTCCTCGTCCCCGTGAAGCGGGTGGTCGACTATAATGTGAAGGTGCGCGTCAAGACCGACGGCAGCGGCGTCGAGCTGGCCAACGTCAAGATGAGCATGAACCCCTTCGACGAGATCGCCGTCGAGGAGGCGATCCGCCTGAAGGAAAAGGGCGTCGCCACCGAGATCGTCGTCGTCTCGATCGGCGTGCAACAGGCCCAGGAGACGCTGCGGACCGCGCTCGCCATGGGCGCCGATCGCGGCATCCTCGTCGTCACCGACCAGACGACCGAATCGCTGATGGTCGCCAAGGTGCTGGCCAAGATTGCCGCCGAGGAGCAGCCGGGCCTGATCATCCTGGGCAAGCAGGCGATCGACGACGACGCCAACCAGACCGGGCAGATGCTGTCGGCCCTGCTCGGCTGGCCGCAGGGCACCTTCGCCTCGAAGGTCACAGTCGAGGGCGACCACGTCACCGTCGAACGCGAGGTCGACGGCGGGGCGGAGACGGTCCGGCTGAAGCTGCCGGCGGTCGTCACTACCGACCTCCGCCTGAACGAGCCGCGGTACGCCAGCCTGCCCAACATCATGAAGGCCAAGGCCAAGAAGATCGACAGCAAGACACCGGCCGACTACGGCGTCGACCCCGCACCGCGGCTGAAGGTGGTCAAGGTCGTCGAGCCGTCGAAGCGGACGGCGGGCGTCAAGGTCAAGACCGTCGACGAACTGGTCGACAAACTGAAGACGGTGGGAGCACTCGGATGAGCGCACTGGTTCTGGCCGAACACGACAATGCGACGCTGAAAGATGCGACGCTGGCGACGGTGACCGCCGCCGGTCAGCTTGGCGGCGAGGTCCACATTCTCGTCGCCGGCGAAGGCTGCCGCGCAGTTGCGGACGCCGCTGCGCAAGTCGCGGGCGTCACCAAGGTGCTGCTCGCCGACGACGCGGCCTACGGCCACCAGCTGGCTGAGAACCTCGCACCTTTGGTCGCCCAGCTGATGGCCGGCTACGATGCCTTCGTCGCGCCGGCGACGACGCGCGGCAAGAACGTCGCCCCTCGCGTCGCCGCGCTGCTCGACGTCGTGCAGGTCAGCGAGATCCTGTCGGTCGAGGGGCCCGACACCTTCACCCGGCCGATCTATGCCGGCAATGCCATCGCCACCGTCACCACCAGCGACGCCAAGAAGGTCATCACCGTCCGCGGCACCGCCTTTGCCAAGGCGGCGGCGACGGGCGGCAGCGCGAGCGTCGAGCCGGTCAGCGGCGGCGGCGATGCCGGCCTGTCGAACTTCGTCTCGGCGGACCTCGCCGTCAGCGCGCGGCCCGAGCTGACCGCGGCCAAGATTATTGTCTCGGGCGGCCGCGCGCTGGGGTCGAGCGAGAAGTTCCACGAACTGATGGAGCCCCTGGCCGACGCGCTTGGCGCCGGGCTCGGCGCGAGCCGCGCCGCGGTCGATGCCGGTTATGTGCCGAACGACTATCAGGTCGGCCAGACCGGCAAGATCGTCGCGCCAGAGCTGTACATGGCGGTCGGCATCAGCGGCGCGATCCAGCACCTCGCCGGCATGAAGGACAGCAAGATCATCGTCGCCATCAACAAGGACGACGACGCGCCGATCTTCCAGGTCGCCGACGTCGGTCTGGTCGGCGATCTGTTCACCATCGTGCCCGAGCTGACGACGAAGATCGCCGCCGCTCGCGGCTGAGGCCGCGGGCTGTAGAGGCGTACCGGCCGGCGGCGGCTGGCGGAGGTTGGCAGCGCGGGCGACGCGATATTCGGACCTGCCACCCCGCCGCTGGCTGGCTGCGGCCGAGCGGCCGCATTGACGTTCTCCCCCCGTGCGGGTCATCTCGGCCCCGGGTCGGCGGGGACAGGCAGGTGGCGCAGGCGGAATCACTGAAGCGGACGCTCGGGCCGGTGTCGGTGTCGCTGCTGACGCTGTCCGTTCTGTCGCCGGCGGCGTCGGTGTTCGTCACCGGGGCGGACGTCGTCCACCAGGTCGGGACCGGCGCGGCGCTCGCCTTCGTCGTCGGCGGCGTGCTGACCCTGGTCTTCACCGTCGCCCAGGCCGAACTCGGCGGGCGCTATCCCTTCGCCGGCGGCGACTATGCGATGATCGGGCAGGTGCTGGGGCCGCGCTCGGGCTGCGTCCAGTTCGGGCTCGACCTGCTGTCGACGCCGGTGTTCATCGCCGTCAGCGCGAGCGGCATCGCCCTCTACCTGCGCGGGCTCGCGCCTGGCCTGCCGGCCATTCCAGCTGCGATCGGCGCGATCGCTGTGGCGACTGCCGGCGCGCTGCTCAACGTCCGCACGAGCGCCGTCGTCACCGGCGTGTTCCTCGGCATCGAGCTCGCCGCGCTCACACTGGTGACATTGCTCGGCTTCGGTGAGCCGGCGCGCGGGCTCGGTGCGGTACTCACCGTCCCCACGGGGCTCGCCGCGCCGCTGACGCTCGGCGTCGCTGCCGGAGCGGTGTCGGCGGCGTCGTGGGCGACGAGCGGGGCGGGCCAGGCGATCTACTTCGCCGAGGAGATCCGCGACACGCGCCGCGTCGGCCACCTTGTCATCCGCATTACCCTGCTGGCGATCGCGACGATGGTCCTGCCGGTCGTGGCGCTGGTGGTCGGCAGCCGCGATACCGGGGCGACGCTCGCCGCCGAGTCTCCGTTCGCCGCCTTCATCGCTCAACACGCCTCGCCGACGCTGGCCACCGTAATCGGCCTCGGCATCGCCGGGGCGATCTTCAACGCGGTCATGGCCGGCGTCGTCTGCTATGGGCGCTGGCTGTGGAGTTCGGGGCGCGACGCAATCTGGGCGGAGCCGGTCAACCGCGCGCTGGTCCGGCTCCACCCGCGCTTCGGCTCGCCATGGGTGGCGACGCTGGCGGTCGGCGGTTCGGCGATGGCCTGCTGCCTGCTCGGCCTGCCGACACTGGTGCTGCTATCGGCGGCGAATGGGATCGGCAACTGGACGCTGCTCAATGCCGCCGGGCTGGCCGGGCGCCGGCGCGGCCTGATCGGCAAGCCGCCCGCCTTTCGCGCGCCGCTGTTCCCGCTGACCAACGTCCTCAGTTTCGCCGCCGCCGCCGCGATCGCCGTGCTTACGTGGCAGGACGAGGTCGGGCGCACCGGCGAGTTGATTGTCGCCGCCGACATCGGTTTGGCACTCGCCTACTACCAATTCGTCCTGGCGCGGCGCCCCGGCGGCTGGCAGCTGGTCGCGCCGGCCTAGAAGGCCAGGCGCACCCCGGCTTCGTAGCTGACGTCGTAAAATTCACGCTGGATCGTCTTGGTGTTGTAGCCCTCGTAGTAGCGCAGCGGCGTGTTCAGCAGGTTCTTGGCGTTGAAATAGACCGCCATGTGCGGCAGCACCTGATAGCTCGCCGTCAGGTCGAGCGTGGTCCGCGCGTCCTCGAACACGTCGAGGCCGTCGGCGCCGCCGACCTGGAAGATGGCCGCGTCGACGTGGAGCAGCGCGAGGCGCAGCTGCACCTTATGCGCCTCGTAGAAGCCGGCGATGTTGTAGGTGAACTTCGACGTGCCGGGCAGCGCCGAATAGGACGCCGGCAGGCCGCCGTTGGTCAGGCTGTCGCGAATCTGCACCTTCGAATCGACATAGGTGATGTTGCCGGAGAAGCCGAGGCCGTCGAAGGGCGCTGGCAGCTTCGAGAACTTCTGCGTGTAGTTGGCCTCGACGCCGCGCGCGTAGGCCCCGTTGACATTGGAATAGGTGCTGATCGTCGTGATGCCACTGATGCCGGGATAGTTGGGATCACGCGTGATGCGCTGCAGGATGTAGTTGTCGAGCTCCTTGTCGAAGAAGCCGACCGACAGGATGCCGGCATCGGGGAGATAATATTCCAGGCTGGCGTCGAAGCTGTTGGCGGTGATCGGCTTCAGCTTCGGGTTGCCGACGCTGACCGACTGGTTGCCGACATCGACGTTGGCCCCGGCGGTCGTCTGCAGGAAGCCAGGACGGCCGATACCGGTCGAGTAGGTCGCGCGCGCGATGAAGTCCGGGCTGAACTCATAGCGCAGCTGCACGGTCGGGAAGGCGTTGGTGTAGTTCTGCTTGACCGACGTCGGCGTGTTGGTCGTGTTGCCGTCGGCGTCGGTCATCTGGGTGATGCCCCGCAGCGTCGTGTCCGTGTTCTCGACGCGGACACCGACGAGGACGCCCAGCTTGCCGAACGTGCCGTCATACTGGGCATAGCCGGCGTAGATGTTCTCGGTATCGTTGAAGAAGCCGCCGATATTCAGCGCGCCCGCCGGGTTCGCGGCGTTGTAGATCGAGCGGATCGCCGCCGCGCTCGGGCGGTAGCCGACCGAATAGCGGCCATCGTAGAAGTCGGTGTACGGCCCGCCGCCCAGTACCTGGCTGAGCAGGGTCGTCGGGAACGCCTGCGTCGAGTAGTTGATCGGGCTGTCGGTCTTGTCGCGGAAGCGGAGCTTGCCGCCGATTTGGAAGGCACCGTCACCGCCGAACAGGGTCGTCGGCACCTTGACGTTGACCTGACCGGCATACTCGCGGTCGAAGGCGCGCTCGGTGGTGTTGTTGATCGAGTAGAGCTGGAACTGCGAAGCGTTGTTTGGATCGAAGCCGATCGGCCGGATGACGGGAATGTCGACGTTGGTCTGGTTGTCGTAGGCGACCTGGAAGCGCGACGCTTCGCGGAACTGGCTGTTGTAATCAAAATCGCGATGGTACGTCGCCGAGGTATACGACACCTGATAATCGATGATCGCGGCGCCGAGATCGTTGCGGCCACCGGCTGCGGTGACAAAGTTGATGTGCGTCTCCTGCTCGTCGCGCAGCGTCGAGCGCGCGCTGACGCCCGACGCGAGGAAGCCCTTGGGGTTGGCCGGGTCGACCACCGAATTGTCGAGCCCGCGGTACTGGAGCACCGAGCGGTTGACCGACTCGGTGTAGCCCGCGTCGTTGGCGCGCAGATAGTAGTGGCTCTGCGGGTCCGGGTTCCAGTCGAGCTCGCCGCCGAAGCCGAAGCGGCGACGGTTGTAATTATAGCGCCGGAGGTCGGCCGAGCCGAGCTGCGGGTTGGTGAACTTCGGATCGGGCGTAACCCCGTCCGCGAGGAAACCGGAGTCGTTCGGGCCCGGCTCGACGTCGTCGAAGCCGCGCTTGTCGGTGTGGTACGATCCCGTCAGAACGATCGCGAGGCTCCGGTCGGGACCGAAGGTCGTGCCGACCGCGCCTTCGCCGTTGAACACGTCGCCGTTCTTGCGGAAGGACTCGTAGCCACCGCCGAGGGTCGCCTCGAGGAACGGCTTCTTGATGCCGGCCGCCGAGCGCGGGCTCAGCTCGACCGAGCCGCCGAGGCCCTCGGCCTCCTCGGTCGGCAGGCCGGTTTTGCGGACGATGATGCGGTCGACCGAGCCGATCGGGATGGTGTCGAGCTCGACCGCGCGGCCACCGCCGCCGAAGTAGGTGCCGCCGGGCTGGGTGTTGAGCAGAGTCACGCCACCGAACGTCGTGCCGTTGAAGTTCGAATCGAGACCGCGGATGGCGACGAAGCGCCCCTCACCGGTGTCGATCGCCAGGCTGACGCCGGGGATACGGCCGAGCGACTCAGCTGCGTTGAAATCGGGATATTTGACGATGTCCTCGGCCGCCTGGATGTTGACCAGGTTAGGCGCGACCCGCTGCTCGTCGCGCGCCGTCGTCGTGGCCCGCCGAGCCGTCACGACGATCGTGTCGGATACCGGATCCGACGACGTCGCGTCGGCAGCGTAAGCGACACTGGCGCCCGTCGACAGCAGGACGGCGAGAGGAATGGCGTGGCGCATGGTTCCGGCTCCATCGTTCGATGAAGCGGGCCGTAGGAGCGGCGTGCGTCGTTTCGGCTACAGTTCGACTACAGAATGATGACGCAAGCGGCAGCGCACCCGGTAAATAACTTGTCTACACTGCCATGGCGCGACAGTGCGCCGCACAGTCGCGGCAGGCCGTGACGCAAGCCTCCATGCCCTCGAGGCTCTCGCAACTGTTGGCGCAGGCCTCGCAAACGTCGGCGCACAGGCGGCAGCTGGCGGCGTGGAACTCCGACGAGCGGAGCATGAAGTCGGCCGCTGTCGCGCACATCGCGGCGCAGTCGGCCATCAGCCGGAAGTGCTTGGGGGCGACGTGATCGCCGCCGGTCTCGAGGCAGTGGTTCATCGCCATGCCAAGAGCGATCCCATGAGCCCGGTTGCACGCCTCGATGCACTCGGCGAGATCAGGCTCCATCGAATACTCCAGAAAAGTGTGCAGGTGCGAACGCGATGTCCGGCGATTCCGTTCCCCGCCGCGTTGCATCGCAGGGTGCGGCCGTTATGGTGCGCCGCATCGAAGGGGGAGCCGATGCCGACGTTCGACCAGCCGCCGAAGAAGGTCGTGCTCGCGTTCTCGGGCGGTCTCGACACCAGCGTCATCCTGAAATGGCTGCAGCAGACCTACGGCTGCGAGGTGGTGACCTTTACCGCCGACCTCGGCCAGGGCGAGGAGGTCGAACCGGCCCGCGCCAAGGCGGAACTGCTCGGCGTCCGCGAGATCTTCATCGAAGACCTGCGCGACGAGTTCGTCCGCGACTATGTCTTCCCGATGATGCGCGCCAATGCGCTGTACGAGGGGCAGTATCTGCTCGGCACCTCGATCGCCCGGCCGCTCATCGCCAAGAAGCAGATCGAGATTGCCCGCGCCGTCGGGGCCGACGCGGTCAGCCACGGCGCGACGGGCAAGGGCAACGACCAGGTCCGCTTCGAGCTCGGCTATTACGCGCTCGAGCCCGACATCCGCGTCATCGCGCCGTGGCGGGAGTGGGACCTGACCAGCCGCGAGGCGCTGATCGCCTTCGCCGAGGCGCACCAGATCCCCATCCCGCGCGACAAGCGCGGTGAGAGCCCCTTCTCGACCGATGCCAACCTGCTGCACACCAGCAGCGAGGGAAAGGTCCTCGAGGACCCGTGGGAGGAGGTGCCCGATTATGTCTATTCGCGCACCGGCAATCCCGAGGACGCGCCCAACACGCCGCAGTACATCACGATCGATTTCGAGCGCGGCGATCCCATGGCGGTCGACGGCGAGGCGCTCGGGCCCGGCGGCGCTGCTCGCGAGGCTGAACGACCTCGGGCGGACGCACGGCATCGGGCGGCTCGATCTCGTCGAGAACCGCTTCGTCGGCATGAAGAGCCGCGGGATGTACGAGACGCCCGGCGGCACGATCCTCCACGCCGCTCATCGCGGCATCGAGTCCATCACGCTCGACCGCGGCGCTGCGCATCTGAAGGACGCGCTGATGCCGCAATATGCCGAGCTGATCTACAACGGCTTCTGGTTCGCGCCCGAGCGAGAGATGCTACAGGCCGCGATCGACCACAGCCAGGCGAAGGTCAGCGGTACCGTCCGGCTGAAGCTGTACAAGGGTCGCGCCGACGTCGTCGGTCGCCGGTCGCCGAATTCGCTCTACTCGGCCAAGGTGGTTACGTTCGAGGACGACGCCGGTGCCTACGACCAGCGCGACGCGGCGGGTTTCATCAAGCTGAATGCGCTGCGTCTGCGCCTGCTCGGCCGGCGTCACTCGCAATAAAGTGTCGGCGGCCTTTACACTTCGTCCATTACCAGCCTCGCCATTTCAACACAAGTTGCTGACTCGTAACGATCGTTAACGATCGGCACGGATCGTGCATCGCGGTTCCTTGTAAAACAGGGAGCGTACGATGATCAGATACCTTGCACCACTGGCCGCACTGGCGATGGCCTCGACGGCGACCGCCGGCACTCTCTATGCGAGCAACTTCGCGGCCGACAACGGCGGCGTCGGTGCGCTCAACTATACCGGCCTGTCCGGGCTGACCGTCACCGGCAACGTCGACTTGGTCGAGCCGTCCAACCCCTACGGCATCACGACGCCCACAGCAGTCGTCGATCTCGATGGTACCCCGGGACCGGGCCGCGTGACGACCAATAGCTTCGCCTATCATCCTGGCGAGAAGGTGACGCTGACCTTCGTCCTTGGCGGTGCCCAGCGCGGCAGCGTGTCGGACGAGTTCGAAGCCGGCTTCAACTACACGCCGGCGGCGACGCTGAGCGACTATGCCTTGGGCGGCACGTACGGCACGGTCGACCTTGGTAACTTCTTCGGCACCGCCAGCGGCATCACCACCTCCAGCAGCATCGCTGGAGATGCGCCGTTCAGCACCTACTCGCTGAGCTTCACGGCTAGCAACGCGGGCAGCTTCACCGCTTTCGTCGGCACGACGAGCGCGGACAACATCGGCCCACTGCTGTCCAGCATCACGCTCGACGGCGCGGTTCCCGAGCCGGCGAGCTGGGCGCTGATGGTCGCCGGCTTCGGACTGGTCGGCGTCGCTGCGCGCCGCCGGACTTCCGTCGCCGCGTAGAGCAGGCTAAGCGGCGGCGATGACCATCGCCGCCGCCATTGCCGACCTGATCGCCACACAGGCAGCCGCCTGGGAAGGCGGCGACGTCGAGGCGATCGGTGAGGCCATGGGCTTGCCGCAGATGGTGGCCCGCAGCGACGGTACCGTCTTCATCGAGGACGAGGCCGAGCTTGATAGCTGGATCGGGGAGCGGCTTGCCGGCTGGGAAGCGCTTGGCGTGGTGTCGGTGACAGCCGAAGTCGACACGATCGAGCCGCTGCCCGACGAGGCAGCGCGGGTGACCACGACCTGGCGGCTTGCCGGCAAGGACGGCAGCGAACGCCTGGCATTCACCGCCGTTGACACCCTCGCCTGCGACGACGGCGAATGGTACTTCGTCGTCACCGACCTCGCCGGCGAGGAGGCGGCGCTCGGCGGGCGGAGCTAGTCCGTCGTCAGCAGCGCCGCGAAGAAGCCGGTAACGAGCGCCTGCACGCCGAGCGCGCAGAGCAGCACGGACGGGATCGCCAGCCGCATCGTCGCCTCGACCTCCATGTCGCCGAACCCGCGACCCGCCCAGCCGCTCAAGGCACCGATGGCGATGGCGATCCCGGCGACGAGCAGGATCGCCCCCACGACGCAGGTGCGGTCGATGGTGAACAGGCGCCGCGCGAGCTCGATGCGCGGCGACGTCGGCCAGAGCCGCTGCTGGACGCCGAACAGGCGGGCGACGACGGCGAAGCTCATCAGCTGCGCGCCGATGATGACGCCCGCGGCGGCGAAAAGCAGCGTATGGACGCCGAGCGTGACGCTGCCGAGGTGAACGCTGCCGGGAAGCAGTGCCGCCAGCAGCAGCAGGCCGACACCCGCGAGCGCCGCGCCGGGATAGAAGAACAGCCACTTGGGCGCGAAGGTCAGCAGGAACTTCAGGTGCCGCCAGCCGTCGCGCCACGAGCGCAGGTGCGGCGGGCGCGAACGGCCGTCGGGGCTGAGCGTGGTTGGCACCTCGGTGACGCGCAGGTGGGCGAGGCTTGCCTTGACCACCATCTCGGAGGCGAACTCCATCCCCGTCGTCTTCAACCCAAGGCCGAGGATGGCGTCGCGGCGGAACGCACGCAGGCCGCAGTGGAAGTCGCCGATCTCCGAGGGGTAGAACAGCCGGCCGACGAAGCTCAGCACCGGGTTGCCGAGGTAGCGGTGGAGCGGCGGCATGGCCCCGGGCGCGATGCCGCCCTTGAAGCGGTTGCCCATGACCAGGTCGAAACCTTCGCGCAGCTTCGCGACGAACGGCATCAGCCCCAGAAAATCGTAACTGTCGTCGCTGTCGGCCATGGCGACGAAGCGCGCCCGCGAGGCGACGATGCCCGCCTGCAGCGCCGCGCCGTAGCCGCGCACCGGCACGTCGACGACCCGCGCGCCGAGCCCGCGCGCGATCGCCTGACTGCCGTCGGTCGAGCCGTTGTCGGCAATGACGACCTCGCCGGCGACGCCGCTGTCGGCCAGGAAGCGATTGGCCTTCTCGATGCAGGTCGCCAGCGTCTCCGCCTCGTTGAGGCACGGCATGACGATCGAGAGCTCGAGCGCCCGCGTCTCGTCCCGATCTTCCGGCTCGCGTTCCAGAACGTCCATTGCCAGTCCTCAAGCTTGCCGACAGGGGGCCTTAACTCAATCTTATGCTATAGCGAAAGTAGCTGAATACGAACGTAACGGCCGATCCCAAGACGAACGCGGTCCAACTCGCGGCGCCAGCACACAGCGCAGCCCGGCAAATCGTTGGGTCGAGCGCTGGACCCGCTATACCTACGTCAACGCCAAGACCGGGTTCGGCAGAAGCGCTACGGCCTAGGTCTCTCCAACCGACAGGCACCGCGTTAGCCGCCTGCGAGATTGAAGGCCTGCTTCAGCCCGTCGACGACGAACTGCGCGGCGAGCGCGGCGAGCACCACACCGAGCAGGCGCGTGATCATCGCCTCGATCTTGTCGCCCATCAGCCGCATCAGGGGGCCGGCTGCGAGCAGCGCGACGAGCATCGTCAGCAGAACGGCGGCGAGCGCCGCGTAGACGACAAGGTGCGCCTCGATGCCCCGCGCCTGGGCGCTGAGCAGCATGACCGCGGCGATCGATCCCGGCCCGGCGATCATCGGGATCGCCATGGGGAAGACACTGATGTCCTCCTCGCAAACCTCGCGGCCGCGGACGACCTCTTCGGCGCGGTCCTCGCGGCGCTCGGTGCGCTTCTCGAAGACCATGTCGATGGCGATCAGGAAGACCATGATGCCCCCGGCGATCTTGAACGCGGCGAGGCTGATGCCCAGCGCGCTTAGGAAACGCTCGCCGAAGATGCCGAAGCCAAACAGCACGCCGCTGGCGATTGCGGTCGAGCGGATCGCCATGCTGCGCCGGTGCGCCGCGCTGGAGCCCGGCACCAGCGAGGCGAAGATCGGAATGCACCCCGGCGGATCGAGCACGACGAACAACGTGACGAACGCCGAGACGAACAGGGCGAGCAGGTCGGTCACAGCGCCACCGGCGGCGGCAGGCCGCTGCGAGCGTGAGCAGCGAGCAGCGTGTTGCGGAGCAGGCAGGCGATCGTCATCGGCCCTACCCCGCCCGGCACCGGCGTGATCGCGCCCGCCACGTCGAGCGCCTCGGCAAAAGCGACATCGCCGACCAGCCGCCCCTTGCCTGACGGGTCGGTCAGGCGGTTCATGCCGACGTCGATCACGACCGCGCCCGGCTTTAGCCAGCTTCCCCGGATCAGTTCGGGCACGCCGACCGCTGCAATAACAATGTCAGCGCGGGCGACGTGGCCCGCCAGATCACGCGTTCGGCTGTGCGCCACCGTCACGGTCGCCGACGCCGCCGTCAGCAGCGCTGCCATCGGCTTGCCGACGATGTTCGACCGCCCGACGACGAGCGCCTCCGCGCCGATCAGGTCGCCGACCGCCTCCCGTAGCAGGATCAGGCAGCCGGCCGGCGTGCAGGGCACCAGACCCGGCAGCCCGGTCGCCAGCCGCCCGGCGTTGACCGGGTGGAAGCCGTCGACATCTTTGTCGGGATCGACCGCGACCAGCACCTTGTCGGCGTCGACGTGCGGCGGCAGCGGCAGCTGGACGAGAATGCCGTCGATCGTGTCGTCGGCGTTGAGCGCGGCGACCAGCGACAGCAGGTCGGCCTCGCTGGCGTCGGCCGGCAGGCGATGCTCGATCGAGCGCATCCCTGCCGCCGCGGTGCGCGCGATCTTGTTGCGCACATAGACCTGGCTCGCCGGGTTCTCGCCGACGAGCACGACCGCCAGACCGGGCGAACGGCCGCGGGCAGCGACGAAAGCGGGGACCGCGGCGGCGATCTGCGCGACGAGGGCATCGGCGCGCGCCTTGCCGTCGATGATCGCAGCACTCATGCCGTCGGCTCGGCGGTCAGGGCCTGCAGCTTGCGCACCAGCCGGACGGGATCGCCGTCGATCGTCACCAGCTTCGAACGCGCCGTGATCCCGCTCGTCACCTCGACGTCCCGCGCGGAGACGCCGAGCCAGCGGGCAAGCGTCGCCTCGACCGCGTCGTTCGCCTCGCCGTCGACGGGCGCGGCGGCGACCCGAATCCCGAGCTGCGGCCGCCCTTCGGCGTCGGCGACAAGGCCTTCGACGGCGTTACGGCCGCCCCGTGGCGACACCCGGACGGCGATCGTGACCCCGCCGGTGACAGGCTCCCACGCCTTCACGCCAGAGCAAGGTCACGCATGATCGCTGGGTAGAGATAGTTCTGGATGAGCACGATCAGCAGGAACAGCACCATCGGCGACAGGTCGATGCCGCCCATGTCGGGGATGATCCGGCGGATCGGGCGCAGCAGCGGATCAAAGATGCGCTCGAGCGTCCGCAGCACTCCCTGCACGAAGCGGTTGTACGTGTTGACGACGTTGAACGCGACCAGCCACGACATGATCGCATAGACGATCAGCAGCAGCTTCAGCAGCCCGAGCAGATAGTAGACGATGAAGTCGAGCAGGGCGACGACGGTATTCACGCAGGGCTCCTTGCCGCGCGGGACGGCCCGCCGCATCTAGGGTGTTGCAGCGCAGCGCGCAATCATCGGGGCGGCGCGGTCAGGCGCGGACGAGCGTGCCGGCGCCTTCGCGGGTGAAGATCTCGAGCAGCATCGCGTGCGGCACCCGCCCGTCGAGAATCACCGCCGCGCCGACGCCCGCACCAACCGCGGCGACGCAAGTCTCGATCTTGGGGATCATACCGCCCGAGATCGTGCCGTCGTCGACGAGGGCGGCGATCCGCCTGGGGTCGAGGTCGGTCAGCAGGGCGCCGTCCTTGTCGAGCACGCCCGCGACGTCGGTCAGCAGGAACAGCCGCGCGGCACCGATGGCGGCCGCGATCGCCCCGGCCATCGTATCGGCGTTGACGTTGTAGGTCGTCCCATCGGTACCGGCGGCGACGGGGGCGATGACCGGCACGATGCCCGAGGCGATCAGCACGTCGATCAGCCGGCGGTTGACGGCGACCGGATCGCCGACGAAGCCGAGGTCGACCTCGCGCTCGATGTTGCTGCCGGCGTCGCGCGTTGTCCGCGTCGCCTTCGCCGCCAGCACGAGCCCCGCGTCCTTGCCCGAAATGCCCGCGGCGCAGCCGCCGGCGCCGTTGATCCAGCCGACGAGCTCCTTGTTGATCGAGCCGGCGAGGACCATCTCGGCCACCTCGGCAGTCGCCGCATCGGTCACGCGCAGACCGTCGACGAAGCTCGAGGCGATGCCCAGTCGCTTGAGCATCGCGCCGATCTGCGGGCCGCCGCCGTGGACGACGACCGGATTGATGCCGCATGCCTTCAGCAGGACGATGTCCTCGGCGAAGTCGCGGGCGAGATCGGGATCGCCCATGGCATGGCCGCCGTACTTCACGACGAAGATCTCGCCGGCGTAGCGCTGGAGATAGGGCAGCGCCTCGATCAGCGTCGCGGTCTTGGCAAGAGCGGCGGGCGAAGGCGCGTTGTCGGTCATGCCCTGCCTATAGCCGCGCCGTCCCGCCCGCGGCTAGGCACCCTTGACGAACAGGCCGATCGTCAGCGCTACGCCGATGACGATCACGGCCATGCGCAGCACCATCGTCGGCACCCGCTTCAACAGCGCCGCCCCGGCATAGCCCCCGACCATCGAGCCCGCGCCGAGAACCAGCGCACGCTCCCACGGAATGGCCGTCGTCGCGGCGAAGACGATCGCGGCGGCGATGTTCGACAGAGCGACGAGGACGTTCTTGGTCCCCCCGGCATTTCTGATCGGCATCCTTGCCAGCGTCAGCGCGGCGAGCGTCACGATGCCCGCGCCGCCGCCGAAGAAACCGCTGTAGAGGGCGATGCCGCCCTGAATGAGCGCCGACACCCACGCCGGCGGTGCGCTCCCGCCACCTGTCGGCTTCGGTCCGAAGCTCGACCAGGCGAACAGCGCGGTCGCGGCGAGCACCAGCCACGGCACCATCGCCCCGAACACCGCCGACGGCGTGACGCGAAGCAGGAAGGCGCCGCCGACGCCGCCGGCGATGCTGATCGCCGCGAGCAGGCGGAACGAGAGCCGCTCCGTTCCGGCGACAAGGCTGCGCCCGGCATACCCCGTTGTCACCTGGCCGGGAAACAGGGCGACCGTCGAGGTGATGTTGGCGAGCTTGGCATCGAGCCCCGTCAGGATCAGTGCCGGGAGGGTGACGAAGGAACCGCCGCCGGCGAGCGCGTTCTGCGCCCCCGCCCAGGTCCCGGCCGACAAACAGGAGAACGAGGAGCAGCACGCTACTTCGCGCAGGCCTTGCCGGTCCGGGCGCAGAACGCGGCCAGCGTCGCGCCCTTGAAGTCGACGCCGGCAAGCGCGGCGGTCGTCGCCCCGATGACCTGCGGCTGCGCCGTGCGGAAATGCGCCGCCGCCGGCGTCCGCCCGAAGGCGACCAGCGCGCGCAGGTCGTCCTCCGACAATGACGTCGCATAGGCATGGCCGACGACGGCGAAGATCCGCTCGCCCAGCGCCGCCGCCGTCGTCCGCGCCGTCGCGCGAAGGTCGGCCTGCTCGGCTGGCGTCAGCTCGGGGTGAGCGGCGACCATCTCGTCCGCCTCCTTCGCCGTCTGGAGGGGGAGCAGCGTCGCGAGGAAGCCCTGCCCCGCCAGTTCGCGGCCGAGCGCCTCTGTCGCCGGCGTCGCGGCGATCGCCGCTGCCGCCATCAGCATCATGATCATCGTCGCCTCCTCCTGCCCCGACCGTGGGTGCGCCCCCCGCCCCCTCGCGGTCAAGCAACGAAGCACCCCGACCCGTCGTTCAGCCGGCATGACCATGATCCGCACCGTCCCGATGGCGAGCACGACGCTGGTGGCCGTCTGCAGAAAGTGCGGCAAGAAGCTCGGCGGCGGCTTCGGCGAGAAGAGCCGAACGCCGCTGGCGAAGGCGCTCCGCAAGCACCTCAAGCTGCCGAAGTGGAAGCGCTCGCCGGTCCGCATCGTCGAGACCGGCTGCATGAAGCTGTGCCCGCGCCGCGCCGTGGCGGTGGCGACGAGCGGTGACGTCGGGAAGGTCTATGTCGTGCCGGCGGGAACGTCCACCGTCGACGTCGCGGGAGCGCTCGGGCTGAGCCCCGCCACCCGCGGCGATTGATCCGCCCTAGCCGAGAAAGCGGGTGACCTCGGCCGCGAAGCGCTCCGGCTGATCCCACATGATGAAATGGGCGCTGTCGTCGATCCGCTTGAGCTGCACGCCCTTGAGGTTGGCGTAGAGTGACTGGTAACCGCGGTCGATCTGTTCGGCGGTGACCGGCGCGCCAAGCGGAACAACGTACAGCACGGTGGTCGGCACGGTGATGCGGTCGAGCTCAGGACGGAGGTCGGTCACCATGAGTTCGCGCATGGCGCGCGCGCCGGTGTCGGGGTCGCTCGCCATCGTGTCGGCAATGGCGGCGGCGCGGAGCGGCACCGTCTTGACCATCAAATTGATCGTCTCGGTGGCAGCCGCCAGGCGCGTCGTCTGGTCCCCGCCGCGCATCCGCGCCATCATCCGATCAGCCGCCGGCGCCACACTGGCCGGCGTCGCCGTCGGCCCGAAGAAGACGGTCGCAAGGAACGGCGGCATGTCGACGACCATCAGGCGGCTGAGCGCCGCCGGGTGCCGCGCCGCGACCATCATTCCGATCGTCCCGCCCATCGAATGGCCGATCAGCGCGGGATGCAGGTGGTTCTCGGCGATATAGCGGGCGATCTCCTCGGCGACCGGCGCGGCGACGTCGCCGCTGGCGTTACCGCCGACCGGCTGCCCGGCGAAGCCCGCCACCTGCACGAGGTGATAGCGATGGCCCGGCACGGCGGCGACCAGGCCGTCCCAGTCGCGCCGCGACGAATTGAGGCCGGGCACCAGAATCACGTCGCTGCCCGTGCCCGCAACGGTCACCGATATGCGATCGGACGTGAAGGCGGCGACAGGAACGGCAAGCACGGCCAAGACGACGGCAGCAACGAATTCGAAGCATGAACGCTCTCCACAACCGATCACGGTCGTTTCGCCGCGGCACCCGGCGACAGCAAGCCTTTCCTGCGGCGCACCGTCGGGCTGCGGCGCGCTAGAAGAACGCCTGCAGTCCCGTCTGAGCGCGCCCGAGGATCAGCGCGTGGACGTCGTGGGTGCCTTCGTAAGTGTTGACCGCCTCGAGGTTCATGACGTGGCGGATGACGCCGTATTCGTCGCTGATGCCGTTGCCGCCGTGCATGTCGCGGGCAGCGCGGGCGATGTCCAAAGCCTTGCCGCAGTTGTTGCGCTTGATCAGGCTGATCGCCTCGGGCGCCAGGGTGTGCGCGTCCATCAGCCGCCCGGCGGCAAGTGCGGCGTGCAGGCCCAGCGTGATCTCGGTCTGCATGTCGGCGAGCTTCTTCTGAACGAGCTGCGTCTGCGCCAGCGGCCGGCCGAACTGCTTGCGGTCGAGCGTATACTGGCGCGCCGCGTGCCAGCAGAACTCGGCCGCCCCCATCGCTCCCCAGGCAATGCCGTAGCGCGCGTTGTTCAGGCAGCCGAACGGTCCGGCCAGCCCGCTGACGCCGGGCAGCAGCCGGTCGGCGGGAACGAACACGTCGGCGAGCACGATCTCGCCCGTGACCCAGGCGCGCAGCGCGAACTTGCCCTCGATCTTGGGCGTCGACAGGCCAGCGTCGCCGCGCTCGACGATGAAGCCGCGGATGCGGTCCTGCCCGTCGTCGCCGGCAAGCTTGGCCCAGACGACGAAGACGTCGGCGACGGGCGAACTGGTGATCCACATCTTGGCGCCGTTCAGCACATAACCGCCGTCGATCGCGTACCGCCCGCGTCTTCATGCTGCCAGGGTCCGAGCCGGCGTCGGGCTCGGTCAGGCCGAAGGCGCCGATCCAGCTCGCCGGTCGCCAGCTTCGGCAGGTACGCCTCGCGCTGTGCCTCGGTGCCATAGGCGTGGATCGGGTACATCACGAGGCTCGACTGGACGCTCATCGCCGAGCGGTAGGCCGAGTCGACGCGCTCGACCTCGCGCGCGACAAGGCCATAGGCGACATAGCTCGCGCCGGCGCAGCCGTAGCCGTCGATCGTCACGCCGAGCAGCCCGGCGGCGCCGAACTTGCGCATCAGGTCGGGGTCATAGCTCTCGTTGCGATTCGCCTGCCGCACCGCGGGCACCAGCTCGGCCTCGCAAAAGGCCCGCGCCGAATCGCGGATCAGCCGCTCCTCCTCGGTCAACGCCGCCTCCAGCGCCAAGGGATCGGCCCAGTCAAACGCCGGCCAGCGCGCAGCCGCAGGCGCAGCAGTGGCGACGTCGATGCGGCTCTGAATGGTCACGGCACTTGCTCCTCTTCACCACCGTCCTAGCAAGCGGAGGCGGCAAAATGAACCGTCTCAGCGTCGCGGGGTACCGATGTCGAAGCGAACGATGACGGGAGCCGGGCAGCGGTCGACGCGGCGGTAGACGGCGAGATATTCCGCAGCCGGCGGCAGCCGGTCGAGCCGGTGGAAGCCGGGTGCTTCGGTTCGTGGCGTGGCTACCTGCTTGACGCCATCGTTTCGCGCGCAGTGCGCATGGGGCGGCACGACGCTCTCAGCCGAGGCGCCGGTTGCGAGTAGCAGAAGAGAGAAAGGCAGGAAACGCACGGCAACCTCCATCGTAGATAGCCGCAGTCTACCACGGCCGACCGCCATCGACCATTCGGTGTGCGCTACTCGGCAGCAGGCGGGCGCAGGATCATCGACTGGCTGGCGCTGGCGAGCAGCGTGCCGTCCTCGGCGAACAGGCGCATGCGGCCATGGACGAAGCCGTTCGCCGCGGCTTCGATGCGGCTGTCGCACAGAACCCAGCCCGTCGCCGCCTCGTCGGCGAAGCGGATGGTGTTGTCGAGGCTATTGCCGCCGCTGGCGCTTCCGAGAGCGTGTCCGACGGCGGATGGCAGGAAGTCGGCCATGAGCGCCAGCGTCACCCGGTCGACGGCACCTTGCCGCGGGCGGACCCAGATCGATGATACCCCGTCGGGGCTCCGCCCGCCGCGGCTTCGCTCCGGCCCGAAGCGGCCACGGGCGACACGCTGGTCGAACTGCCCGTTGGCGTCGTCGTCCCGGCGCACCCAGTCGTACGTCATCGGCGGGCAGTCGCCGGGCGGCGGCACCCGGGGCATCGCCACCCACTGCGCCGCGACGCCATCGGGACGCCGGCCAAGCGCGCCGTTGACCGTCAGGATCTCGGTATCGCCGACATGGCCGGTGACGCGCGCCTGGCTCGAATGGCGGCCGGTGACCGGCACAACCACGTCGAGGTCGAGCGTCGCGGGCGGCCGGGCGAACGAGAGATATTGCGCCGTCGCCCATACCGCCGGCCGGCCGGTCGCGGCCTCCAGCGCGGCGATGGCCGCGGCCATGCCGGCGCCGCCGAACAGGAACTGCCGGTCGGGATGGCCGACGCTCAGCTGGGGCGTCACCGCCAGCGTGAAGCGGTGCGGGTCGGTCGTGGTCTCGAGACAGATCATCCGCGATCGCTACCGTGGATGAAGGCGCGGACGCGGCCGATCAGCTCGGGCGAGGCATAAGGCGCGATCGGCGCCGGCGCCGCGCCGGTGTCGGCGAGCAGCGCGTCGATCGCGGCGTGCAGTTCCTCGACGGAGCCGGCGGAGTGGAGCCCCGCGCGCCCGCCGAACTTCGCCAGCGTGGCGAACTGGTGGTCGGTCGTATGTTCGCCGAGGTCGAGCCGGCGCGGCATCATCAGCAGCGGCTTGCCCGCCTGGATCGCCGCGATGATCGACCCCATGCCGGCATGGGCGACGAACAGCCGCGCCTCGCGGATTCGCTGTTGATAGAGCGCCGGCCCCATCATGCGGACGAAGGCGGCGGCCCGCGGCTCGTAAGTGCCGCTGCCGATCTGGATCAGCACCGGCACCGCCGGGTGCGCCGCTGCCCAGTCGTCGACGGCGCGGACGAAGCGATCGAAGGCGAACATCGACCCGACGCTCGCGAAGACCTGGGGCGGCTCGCCTGCCGCTGGCGCGCTCACAGCACCGCACCCCAATATTGCGGCACCGGCTCGGCGGCGAGCTCCGGCCACTGTGTCAGACACTGGTGGGCGATGGCGCGCGCGCGCAAGCCCGACGACGACATCACCTCTGAATTAGCGATGCTGTCGATCCACAGCGTCCGCGCGCCAAACATGCGCCCGTAGAGGATCGCCAGCAGCGCCGGCGCCGAGCCGGTGGTGACGACGACGTCGGGACGAACCGTGGCGACGGCGCGGAACAGCTGCAGCGCGACGATGGCGAAGCTCGCCTTGTTCTTACGGCTGGCGTCCTTGAAGCTGAAGAAGCGGGCGCCCGGCACCTCGGCCGCCGAATTCGCGGTGGACGGTCGCGTAGGCGACGTCGCAGCCCTCCCACGCCGGCCGCAGGCGCAGCAGCTGCACCCAGTGGCCACCACCCGAAGCCACCGCGAGGACGCGCACGCGCCGTTCCGCCATTCGTCGTTCCTCAACCCCGTGCGGTTTACAGCCGCGCTTGAAGGCGGGGCGACCGGCGGTGTCAACTCGCTTGTTGCAGGTGCGAACGTCGGCTAGCAGACGCGGCGCGAGGCTTTGGGAGTAGGCGGTTGATCCGGGTCGGCGTCGTCGGAATGGGCAAGATGGGCCTGTCGCACCTGTCGGTAATCAACGCCCATCCGGGCGTGGAGGTCGTCGGCATCTGCGACAACGCCAAGTACGTGCTCGACGTACTGGGCAAGTACACGGGCCTGGCGACCTTCACCGATTACGAGAAGCTGCTGGCCGTGCCGATGGACGCGGTGCTGATCGCGACGCCCTCATCGCTGCACGGGCCGATGGTCCGCGCGGCGCTCGATCGCGGCCTCCATGTCTTCTGCGAGAAGCCGTTCTGCCTCGATCCGTCGGAAGGCGCGGCGCTGGCGGCGCTGGCGACCGCGAAGGGGCTGGTCTGCCAGGTCGGCTACCACAACCGCTTCATCGGCGCGTTCAAGGAGGTCAAGCGGCTGGTCGAGGCGAACGCGATCGGCCGCGTGACCCACGTGCTCGCCGAGGCCTACGGCGCGGTGGTCACCCGGCCCAAGGGTTCGTCCTGGCGGACACAGCGGGCGCAGGGCGGCGGCTGCCTCTACGATTACGCCGCGCACCCGATCAACCTCGTCACCTGGCTGTTCGGGGCACCGCAAGCGGTCACCGGCGCGGCGCTGGTGCCCGTATTCTCGGCCGAGACCGACGATCAGGTCTACGGCACGCTGCGCTGGGACGGCGGGCTGACGGCGCAGGTTTCGGTCGACTGGACCGACACGAGCGTGCGCAAGATGACAACGCGCCTGACGCTGTGGGGCACCGGCGGCCGGCTCTACGCCGACCGGCAGGAGATCCAGCTGTACCTGCGCGACGACCAGGGCACGCTGCCCGAGGGCTACACCGCCGGGTGGAACACGCGCTACACGACCGAGCTCAGCGATCCGGTCGACTTCTACCTGCGTGGCGAGGAATATTCGGCGCAGATCGACGGCTGGATCGCCGCCATCGGCGGCGGACCGCGCGAGAACGATTTCGCCAGCGCGGTCGAGACCGACTGCACGCTCGACATGTTCATCGCCAATGACGGTGCCGTCGAGGCCAGCTTCCGCGCACCCGCGCCGGCGGCCGCGAAGCAGGGGCTTGTCGGCAAGCTGATGGGACGCCGCTGATGACGCACCAGATGGATCGCCTGCTGTTCGGCGACAACCAGTTCTTCGGCATCAACCACATGTCGGAAGAAAAGGCGCGTGCCGGCGCGATGCGCTTCCAGAAGACGCAGGCGATCGTCGACGTCCTCGACATCGCGCTGGCCGAGGGCGTGCGGACCTTCATGTGCACGACGCACGACCGCATCCTCGAAATCGCCGACGTGGTCCGCGCCGATCCGGTGAAGTACGGCGAGTTCCTATTTTATCCGGGCATGCCCTATGCGCACAAATACGCCAACGCCGTCACCGAGGACGGCTATATCGGCACGCTGAAGCGCTTCCTGCCGAGCGAGGGGCTGTTCGACGCGGCGCTGCGCGGCGGCATGTCGATCGCCAACAAGGACGTCGAGGGGCTGATCACGCTGCTGGTCGACGCCGAGATGAAGATGTTCGACGGGGTCAAGGCGCCGGTCGTCTTCCTGCAGAACGTCGTCGTCGACCTGCTGCTCGGCCTCAAGTTCAAGGACGCGTTCCGCATCTTCGCCGACCATGTCCGCAAGCGCTACGCCGCCGAGCCGGGGTTCATCACCATGAACCTGCCGCTGCTCCTCCGCCAGCTGGCCGAGCAGGGCGTCGAGAACCCGATCGTCTGCGCCAACATGAACAAGATCGGTTTCCGCATGTCGGGTGGCTGGGACGCCTATGCGGCGGCGATGGAGCAGTACCCCTGCCGCGCCATCGCCATGTCGATCTTCGCCAGCGGCGCGATCCCCCCGGCGGAGGCGATCCAGTGGGTCGCCGACCAGCCGCAGATCGAGTCGATGGTTTTCGGCGCGTCGAGCCGCGGCAACATCCGCAATACCGTCGAGCTCGTCCGCGCCGCCGACGCCAGGCGTGCGCTCGCCGCCTGAGCCGCGAGCCGCGCCGACTGGCTAGGCGGCAAGGCGCTGGTCGGCGAACGCTTCGGCGACCAGTTCGTAGCTGCGCACGCGCGCGGCATGGTCGTAGACGATGTTGACCAGCATCGCCTCGTCGGCACGGTACTCCGCCACCGCCGCCTCGACGCCGGCGCGGACCGTCGCCGGAGAGCCGGCGATCATCCGTCGCCCCTGCCGCTGGGCCGCCTGCGGGTTGGCCGCCAGCCAGGCGGACGCCGTGTCGGGCGACGGCACGGGGATCAGCCGGCCCGTCAGCAGGTGCGCCAGCATCATCCGGCTGCTCGTCGCCAGACGCTCGGCCTCGGCGTCGGTCGCGGCGCACACGGTCCATAGCGCGACCATCGTATAGGGCCGCTCGCTGCGCACGCTGGGCCGGAAGGCGCGGCGATACTGCGCGGCGATCTCGGCACCATCGGAATTGATGAAGTCGGCGAAGCAGTAGGGCAGTCCGGTCTCGGCCGCCCACGCCGCGCTGTCGGGCGACGAGCCGAGCAGCCAAACGTCGGGGGCCTCGGGACGCCCCGGCAGCGTCCGCGCGAGGTTGGCAAAGGCGTGGCCGGCCGGCAGATCGTCCTCGAGATAGCCGAGCAGCTCCGCCAGCTGGTTCGGGAAGTCGTTCGGGCTCGGCTGCCTTCGGTCGCGCTGCAGCGCGTAGGCGGTGCGCTGGTCGCTGCCCGGCGCACGGCCGACCCCGAGATCAATGCGGCCTGGGTACAGCCCCGCCAGCAGGCTGAACGTCTCGGCGACCTTCAGCGGCGAATAGTGCGGCAGCATCACTCCGCCGCTGCCGAGGCGGATGCGCGACGTCGCGGCGCCGGCAGCGGCCAGCAGAACCTCGGGCGCGCATCCCGCCAGTGCCGGCGACGCATGATGCTCGGCCGCCCAGTAGCGGTGGAAGCCGAGCCGTTCGCCGGCGCGGGCGAGGTCGATGCTGTTGGCAAGCGCCTGCGCCGCCGTCGAACCCTCGGCGATCGGCGACTGGTCGAGGATGCTCAGGCGCATGCGTGGTCTCCTGCGCCGCAAGATAAGTGACGGCGGCGCGATTTGCCACTCGACGCCTGTGCATTGTGATGCTATTAAAATAGCATGACAGCACCGGCTAAGCAGCAGTTCAACGTCTATCTGCCGCCCGACCTTATCCGGGCGGTCAAGTACCGCGCCCTCGACCAGCAGCTGTCGCTGTCCGAGCTCGTCGAGCGCGCTCTCCGACGCTACCTCGAGGAGCCCAGCGATGACTGATCCGATCGATTTCGGCCTGCGCGTTCAGCCGATGGTCCACGTCGCCGATATGGCGGCGAGCCTCGACTTCTACTCGGCGCTCGGCGGCCACCTGGTGTTCGGCAGCCGCGACGGCGACTGGGCGCTCGTCCGCTTCGGCGGCAGCTGCATCAGCCTGCTCGCCCACCCGCCGAGCGACCTCAACCCCGAGCCGGTGGAGCTGCAATTCGTCAGCGACGTGCCGCTGGAGGGCGTCGTCGCTAATCTCGAAACCGCCCTTCCCGCCGCTATCGAGCGTGGGATCGGCGACGAGATGTTCGGCCGCATGGCGCAGCTGCGTACTCCTGACGGATTGGTGATCAAGCTGCTGGAACTCGAGCGCGACCTGATCGGCTAGAGTCCGGGGCGTCACGCGATTGCAGCCTGGGGCGGGCACGGCAGGCTGGACGCGCAGAGGAGACAGTGACGATGACGATCAAGCGTAAGGGCTCGGCCCAGCTGGACCGGCGGCATCCGCGACGGCCGCGGCAGCATCATCGACCGCGAGCGGGGCGCTCCACGATTATCCGTACGGCTTCGCCAGCCGCTTCGAGGGCGTCGCCGGCAGCAATCCCGAGGAGCTGATCGCCGCCGCCCACGCCAGCTGCTTCACCATGGCGCTATCGCTGATGCTGGGGAACGCCGGCTTCACCGCCGAGTGGCTGGCGACGACGGCCGAGGTCTCGCTCGACCAGGACGGCGGCGGCTACACCATCACGGCCATCCACCTGACGCTGACTGCGACCATCCCGGGCGTCGACCAGGCAAAGTTCGACGAGGTCGTCGCCGCCGCCAAAGCCGGCTGCCCCGTGTCGAAGCTGCTGAAGGCCGAGATTACGCTCGACGCGACGCTCGCCTAGGCGGGCGGCAGGGCGGCGGCGAGCGCCGCCCACGCCGCGGCCTTGGCGGCGAGGGGCATGGTATGCGCCGGGCTGCTCGACGGCAGCACGAGGTGCGGCACTCCCGGCGGCAGAGTCGCCCGCCCGATGCGCGCCGCCGCCTGGCCGTTAAAGGCGATCAGGCGCAGCTGCGGCAGGGTCGCAGCCAAGGCTGCGATGTCGCGCGCGTCGACCTCGCGGATCGCCGTGTCGAGACTGCCGTGCCGCCGGGCCGAGGCGACCGCGTCCCACAGGCCGACGCCGGACTCGAGCAGCGCGGCGAGGCGGGCGTCATAGTCCAGCGCGGCGAGGTCGACGCCGATCACTCCGCCGACGAGCCGCCAGAACTGGTTCTGCGGGTGCGCGTAATAGCGGCCCGCCGCCAGGCTGGCGACGCCCGGCAGGCTGCCGAGGATGAGGACCTGCGTGCGCACGTCGACCACCGGCGGGAATGCCGCCTGGCGGGTCATCCCCCGATCCGCGCCGTCACCTCGATCTCGATCCGCATGGCCGGGTCGAGCAGTCCGGCGACGATCATCGTCGCGGCGGGACGAGCCTCGCCGAACGCGGCGCGCAGCTGCGGCCAGCACGGCGCGAAGTCCGCGGCGTCGGGCAGGATGTAGCGCACCCGCCGCACGTCGGCGAACGAGGCACCAGCCTCCGCCAGCGCCGCGGCGATGGTCGCAAGCGCGGCGCGGCACTGGGCCTCGACGCCCGCCGGCAGGGTCATCGTCGCCGGGTCGGTTCCCGTGCAGCCGGAAACGAAGACGAAGCCATCGTCGTCGACGACCGCCCGCGCGTAGCCGATCAGGTCTTCGTAGGCAGAGCCGCTCGCGATGCGCCGCGTCAACGCACCCGCGCGGCCGTCGGCGCCCGCATCAGCAGCGGCGGCGTTCGCGACATCATCGCGAGCTGCGGCTGATCGGCGGTCGCCGTCTCGGCGAGCCCCTCGAGCGTGGTGTCGTTCAGATCCTCGGGCTCGGCGAGGTTGGCCGCCACCGTCGTATATTCGCCGTGCGCGCGCCGCTGGATGACGTCGAAGCCCGTGTCGAGCAGGTTGGTGACGTTGCCGTCGCGCGCCAGCCGGCTCGGCCCCCCCAAGACGACGGCGATAAGCCGCGTGCCGCCTTCCGCCTTGCTTGCCGCGAGCGTGAAGCCGGCCGCGGAAGTGAAGCCGGTCTTGATTCCGTCGACGCCGGGCAACGTCGTCAGCAGGTGGTTGTGGTTTTCGATCTGGTGGCCCTCGTAATCGACCGAGACCTGGCTGAAGACGCGGTAGAACTGCGGGAAGTCGCGGACAACTGCCCGGCTCAACGTCGCGATGTCGCGCGCGGTGGTCAGCTGGCGCGCGTCGGGCAGGCCGGTCGCGTTGACGAATTGCGAGTTCATCATGCCGAGGCGGTGGGCCGTCGTCGTCATCAGCGCGGCGAAAGCCTGCTCGCTGCCGGCGATGTGCTCGGCCAAGGCTACGGCGATGTCGTTGGCGCTCTTGGTCGCGATCACGTCGATCGCGGTCTTCAGCGGGATCGTCTGCCCCGGCCGCAGCCCGAGCTTCGACGGCGCCTGCGCGGCGGCGTGGCGCGAGATGACGATCGGATCGTCGCCACGCATGCTGCCCTTGGCCAGCTGCTCAAAGGCGAGGTAAAGTGTCAGGATCTTGGTGATCGAGGCCGGATAGCGCGGCGCGTCGGCCTGGCGGGCGTAGAGCACCTCGCCGGTCTGGGCGTTGACGAGCATCGCGGCATATTTCGGAACCGAATAAAGGCTTGACGCAGCCGCTGGCGCGCCCATTGCCAAGGCGCCTAAGAGTCCGATGAGAACGCCTTGACTCCGCACAGGAAACTCCCCGCTCCCGCTGCCTCATCCTTGTAACAAAGTCCGAGTCGCGCGCCAAGGAAAAACGGCGCGCAAATCGGGCGATCCGGCGCGCCGCCGCCGTCGCTTGCCGCGCCCCGGGAAAATGGCCACATAGCGCGCCATGTCCGCCTCCGCGCCGAACGAGCGCCGCACCTTCGCGATCATCTCGCACCCCGACGCGGGCAAGACGACCTTGACCGAGAAGCTGCTGCTGTTCGGCGGCGCGATCCATCTCGCCGGCGAGGTCCGCGCGCGCGGCAACAACCGCCGGGCCCGGTCCGACTGGATGAAGATCGAGCAGCAGCGCGGGATCAGCGTCACCAGTTCGGTTATGACCTTCGAACGCGGCGGCGTGACCTTCAACCTGCTCGACACGCCGGGCCACGAGGACTTCAGCGAGGACACCTACCGCACGCTGACCGCCGTCGACAGCGCGGTCATGGTCATCGACGCGGCGCGCGGCATCGAGGCGCAGACGCGGAAATTGTTCGAGGTCTGCCGCCTGCGCGACGTGCCGATCATCACCTTCGTCAACAAGGTCGATCGCGAAGGCCGCGACCCGTTCGCGCTCTTGGACGAGATCGCCGACCAGCTGGCGCTCGACGTCGTGCCGCTGACCTGGTCGGTCGGGATGGGCGGGCAGTTCCGCGGCATCTGGGACCTGCGGGCGAACACGCTGACGGTGCCCGAGGGCGACAGCCGGCTGGCCGGAACGGACGCTCCGCTTTACCGGCATCGACGACCCGGCGCTGGCCGAGCACGTTCCGGCCGACGAGCTGGCGACCTTCCGCGAACAGGCCGAATTGGCGCTCGGCGGCTATGCCGACCTCGATCCCGCCCAGTATCGCGCCGGCTCGCTGACGCCGGTGCTGTTCGGCTCGGCGCTCAAGGATTTCGGCGTCGGCGACCTGATCGATGCGCTGGCTGCTTATGCGCCGCCGCCGCGCGTCCAGCACGCGACGCCGCGTGACGTGACGCCCGACGAGCCGGCGGTGACCGGCTTCGTCTTCAAGGTGCAGGCGAACATGAACCCGCAGCACCGCGACCGCATCGCCTTCCTGCGCGTCTGCTCGGGCCGCTTCCGCCGCGGCATGAAGCTGAAGCAGGTGGCAACCGGCAAGGTCATCGCCATCAACAGCCCGATCTTCTTCTTCGCCCAGGACCGCGAGATCGCCGACGAGGCGTTCCCCGGCGACATCATCGGCATCCCCAACCACGGGGTCCTGCGCGTCGGCGACACGCTGACCGAGGGCGAGGCGCTGACCTTCACCGGCATCCCCAACTTCGCGCCGGAAATTTTGCGGCGGGTGCGGCTGGGCGATCCGACCAAGTCGAAGCAGCTGCGCTCGGCGCTGAACGACATGGCCGAGGAGGGGGTGACGCAGCTGTTCCGACCGCTGATAGGCAGCCAGTGGATCGTCGGCGTCGTCGGCCAGCTCCAGCTCGAGGTGCTGATCAGCCGGCTCGGCGCCGAGTATAACGTCGCCGCCGGCTTCGAGGCGTCGCCGTTCGACACCGCTCGCTGGATCGCCGCCGACGAACCCGCGGCACTCAAGACCTTCGTCGACAATCACCGCAGCGCGATGGCCGAGGATCGCGACGGGGCGCCCGTGTTCATGGCCCGCGACCAGTGGGAGCTGAACTACACCGCCCAGCGCGAGACGGCGGTGCGCTTCACCGCGACGCGGGAGCGGGCGTGAGCTCGCTCTATGCCGAGGAGGACGCCGCCCGCCGAGCTCGCATCGACGCGCTGATCGCCGCCTACGACACTCCGCCGCCGCGCCGGCGGGCGTGGCTCCGCCGCTGGTGGAAGCTGATCGTGGTGGCGGTCGTCGTGACCCTCGTCGCCCTCGGCCTTTGGCTCGTCGTCACGGCACCGCTCGGCCGCTCGCTCGAGCCGCTGAAGAACCCCAGCCTGGTGCTGCTGGATGCCGCAGGCGACCCGATCGCGCGGCGGGGCGATTACAAGGAGCAGCCGGTGACGATCGCCGAACTGCCGAAATACGTGCCCGCCGCCATCGTCGCGATCGAGGACCATCGCTTCTACCATCACTGGGGCGTCGACCCGCAGGGCATCGCCCGCGCGCTGTTCAGGAACGCCGAGGCGGGCGGCGTCACCGAGGGCGGCTCGACGCTGACGCAGCAGCTCGCGAAGACCAGCTTCCTGACCGGCGAGCGCACGATCAAGCGCAAGCTGCAGGAAATCATTATCGCCTTCTATCTCGAGAGCCGGCTGACGAAGGACCAGATCCTGTCGCGCTACCTGTCGAGCGTCTATTTCGGCGAGGGCGCCTACGGCCTGCGCGCCGCCGCGCGCGTCTATTTCGACCGCGAGCCGTCGCAGTTGACGCTCGGCCAGGCGGCGATGCTCGCCGGGCTGGTGCAGGCCCCGTCGCGGCTCGCGCCGTCGCGTCATCTGGCGGCGGCGCAGGCGCGCGAGCGCGTGGTGCTGGCCGCCATGGTCGCCGACGGGGCGATCAGCCCGCGCCGCGCCGCGCACGCCGACCTCGCCCAAGTCGTCCGCGGCCGCGACGCGCTGCCGAGCGGCTCCTACTTCGCCGACTGGGTGCTGCCACAGGCGCGCGCCAGCATCGACACCGCGCAGTACGGCGACATCGCCGTGCAGACGACGCTCGATCCCGCCCTCCAGCGCGCCGCCGAGCGCGCGGTCGCCGAGACTTTGCGCTCGCTTGCCGGGGCGAACGTTCACCAGGCCGCGCTCGTCGCCATGCGCCCCGACGGGCGCGTCGTCGCCATGGTCGGTGGTGCCGACTACCACGCGACGCCGTTCAACCGCGCAACGCAGGCGCTCCGCCAGCCGGGATCGTCGTTCAAGCTGTTCGTTTATCTCGCCGCGCTCCACGCCGGGATGCGCACGTCGGACACGATCGTCGACGAGCCGGTGACGATCGACGGCTGGTCGCCGAAGAACGACGAGGGCAAGTATCGCGGCACGATCAGCCTGGCCACAGCCTTCGCCGCCTCGTCGAACGTGGCGGCGGCCAAGATCATGCAGAAGGTCGGCGTCGAGGCGGTCCGGCATCAGGCTCGCCAGCTCGGGATCACGGTGCCGCTGTCGAACTATCAGGGGCTGGCGCTCGGCACCTCCGCGGTTCCCTTGATCGAGCTGACCAGCGCCTATGCCGCGGTCGCCGCCGGCACCTATCCGGTCAAGCCGGTCGGACTGGCCAATCCGCGCGCGCCGGGGCTCGCGGAGCGCGTCCGCGCGACCGTTGCCGGCCTCCGCCCCTGGCCGGAGCGCGGGCCGATGCTCGAATTGCTGCAGTCGGCCGTGCGCCACGGCACCGGCGTCGCCGCGGCGCTGCCGATCCCGACCTATGGCAAGACCGGCACGACGCAGAACCACCGTGATGCGCTGTTCATCGGCTTCGCCGGCGATCTGGTCGTCGGGGTCTGGGTGGGCAATGACGACAACTCGCCGATGACCGGGGCGGTCGTCGGCGGCACGGTACCGGCGAAGCTGTGGCATCGCTTCATGGTCGCCGCGCTGACGCAGGAAGGGCAGCTGCGCCCGCCGCGCGAGCGGTCCCCGGTCGCCGATGTTGGTGACGCGATCGGCGCGCTGATCGACGGCAGCGGCCCGGGCGAGGGCGATAACCCCGGCGACGGCGCCGGTCCGCCCGACAGCCCGCCCGAGCCGCCGCCACCCCCGGAGCCGCAGTAGCTAGACCGTCTCCAGCCGGTGGTGCCCACTGATGAAGCGGTGGAACGGGATCGGCCGCGCCGGATCGGTCAGCCGCAGCGCCGCCTCGGCCAGGATCGCGCGGGTGATCTGGGGTAGGTCGAGGGCTGCCGCCGCCTCCCAGTCGAACCACGCCAACTCGTCCAGCTCGCCCGAGCCGGCACCCGGGTCGAGCGACAGCAGCGCGCGCGCGTCGGCCATGAAGAAGCGCGCATCGAAGCGCCGAGTGCGGGCCGGCGGCGTGATCGCCCGGGCGACGAAGTCCAGCGCGGCGAGATCGGGGCGGCCCTGCGCGAGGAACGGCCCCCACGGTCCGGCGCGCCGCAGCGGCGGCCCGGCCTGCGCCAGCAGCAGCCCCGTCTCCTCGAACGTTTCGCGGATCGCCGCGCACGCCAGCGCCCGCACCCGCCGCGAAGGACCCGTGCGCTGGAGCGCGGCGGCGACGTCGGGGCGCAGCTCGCTCGCGCACGGCACGGCGAAGTCTGCCCGGTCGATGCGGCCGCCGGGGAATACCCATTTGTCCGGCATGAAGGCATGGCCGCCGTGCCGCCGCCCCATGAGCACACGCGGCTGCGGACCGTCGCGGCGAACTACGAGCAGCGTCGCTGCATCCTTCGGCCGGGCGGAGGTGAGCGCGTGATCGCTCAGGACCACATCCGCTGCAGCTCGCGCTGGCGGTCGAGCCACTGGTGCTTGAGCGCGCCCGCGACGTGCAGCGCGAACAGGCCATAGAGCACCGTCGCGAAAGCCGAGTGCCAGCTGAAGAACAGCTTGTGCAGATGCTCCTTGTCGGGCTGGGCGATCCCCTGGATCCAGCCGATCCGCGGCACCTCGAACAGGCCGAACCAGGTCAGCGGATGCTCGGCCGCACCCTTGAAGGCGCTGTCGTGCATGTAGCCGGTCAGCGGCAGACCGATGATGACGACGTAAAGCCCGAAATGGGCGAGATGGGCGAGCGCGTGCTGCCACTTCGGCGCGGCGAGGTCGGGCGGCGGCGCATGCGTCACCCGCCACAGGATGCGCATCAGAGCGAGGCCGAGCACCGTCAGACCGATACTCTTGTGAATGTCGATCAGCGGCCGCTGTGCGCTTTCGGGAAAATAATCGATCGTCCAGATGCCGATGACGTTGGCGATGATCAGCGCGGCAATGGTCCAGTGGAAAACCATCGCCGGGCGGGTGTAGCGGTCGGGCAGCGCCATGCAGGCTCCGTTCATTGCGGGTGAGGCAACGTGGTCATGGCACGGTCGGCCCGCCTGCCGCTATAGGCTTTGCCGCCTCTCCTCGCGCCAGGGACCGCCTGCTTGACCGTCGATCCCATCCTCCGCGCCAATTCGCCGCGCTACACCCCCGAGCCGACCCCTTGGCCGAGCCTGCTCATCCACGCCGGCGTCGCGGCACTCTGGGTCGTGCTGTTCGCCGGGGCTTTCGTCTTTTCGGGCGTCTTTGCCTGGAGCGTCGGGCTGATCTACGTCGCCTACGACACCGTCCTGCTTGGCTTCACCTTCGTCCAGACCTGGGCGCTGCGGCGGGTCGCGCCGGTCGCCATCCCGTCCGCGCCGGCGACGCTTGCGGTGATCGTCGCGGCGCATAACGAAGCCGCCGTCCTGCCGGTGACGCTGGCGGCGCTGTTCGCCCAGAGCGCGCCCGCCGACCTCGTCGTCATCGCCGACGATGGATCGAGCGACGGCACGGCCGAGGTGCTCGCCCGCGACTTCGGCCTGACCCCGCCCCCGCTCGGCACGCTGAGCGCCCGCAGCGCAACCCACCCGCTCGTCTGGCTGCGCCTGCCCCACGGCGGCAAGGCGGCCGCGCTCAACGCCGCGCTCGCCGCGATCGACAGCGAGGTTGTGCTGACGGTCGACGCCGACACGCTGCTCGAGCCGACCGCGCTCGCAGCGATCCGCGCCGCCTTCGTCGCCGACGCGGAACCTCGTCGCGGCGACGGGTGTGCTGACGCCGGTCTGCGACCGCTCGCTGACAGGCGGGCTGTTCGAGTGGTTCCAGCGCTATGAGTATATCCGCAACTTCCTGTCGCGCGCGGCGTGGGAGCGGGTCGGCGGCCTGCTGCTGATCTCCGGCGCCTTCGCCGGCTTCCGCCGGGCAGCGGTGCTGGCGGTCGGCGGCTTCGACGGCGACTGTCTGGTCGAGGACTACGAGCTGATCCACCGCCTGCGCCGCCACGGCGCGCGCGCCGGGCTGGGCTGGACAACGCGCGTCGTCGGCGGAGCCCGCGCCCGCACCGCCGCGCCGGCGAGCCTGCCGGCGTTCCTGCGCCAGCGGCGGCGCTGGTTCGGCGGCTTCCTGCAGACGCAATACTGGTACCGCGACATGGTCGGCGACCGCCGCTACGGCCACCTCGGCACGTGGATGCTGCCGGTGAAGGCGTTCGACACGCTGCAGCCGGTGTTCGGGCTGACGGCCTTTGCCTTGCTGGTCTTCTATCTCGCCGCCGGTCGCGTCCACGTCCTGTTGCCGGTGGCGGTCGTCATCGGCGCGAAGATCGTCATCGACCTGGCCTTTCACCTGTGGTCGCTGCGTCTATATCGCGCCTGGGCCGGCGGGCCGCCGATGGGCCGCGCGGCCGCCGTGCTGGCCAGCCTCGTCGAGCCGTTCAGCTTCCAGCTTCTCCGCCACACCGGCGCCGCGCTCGGGTGGGCGACCTTCCTCACGGGCCGCAGGACGTGGGGCAAGCAGAGCCGCGGGGGGCTGGTAGGGGCGTAAATTTCCTGCCGCGGACAGGGTGACGGCGTTCCGTCCCGTTCTATATCGGGGCGTGAGCTATCCCGCCCTCGTCGCGACGCACGCCGGCATCTGGATCGACGGCGCGGCCGTGTCGCGGGCGGAGGCGATCCGGCGCGCCGCCGACACGCCGCACCTGCTGCTCGCCGCGCCCGTCACCGCCAGCCGGCTCGGCATCCCCGAGCTATCAGGGCTGGATCTGCTTGAGCTGTTCGCCTTCGTCCACCCCGCGCGCTTCGCCGTGCCGACCGTGGGCGGCCTGGCGCGTATGCTGGGGCTCGACGCGCCCGCCGGCGGCGCGGACGAGTGCGGGTTGCTGCGCGCGGCGGCGGCGCAGCTGCTGGCGACGCTCGAAGCGCCCGATTGGCGCGAGCGGCACGGCGCGTGGCAGATCGCCCAGACGCTCGCGCGCCTGCGCTGGAGCTGGGGTGGCGAAGTCGGGCGACGAATCGCGAAGCCCGAGCGGCCCGAGCGCAGCCTTTTCACCGTGCTGCCGAAGTGGGAGGACGCCCCGCCCCGGCCCCGCCCGCGGGACATCGCGGTCGGCGACGGCGAGGTCGACGCGCGCCTCGACGCCATGCTGCGGCCCGGCGCCGAACGTCGCGAGGGGCAGCGCGCCTATGCCCGCGCCGCCGCCCACGCGTTCCGCCCGCGGGACGTCGCCGGCGCGCCGAACGTCGCCCTGCTGGAGGCCGGAACGGGGATCGGCAAGACGCTCGGCTACCTTGCGCCCGCAGCACACTGGGCGGCGAGCGCGGGCGGCACGGTCTGGCTGTCGACCTACACCAAGGCGCTGCAGCGACAGCTCGACCACGAGACGGCGCGCGCCTTCCCCGATCCGCTCGCCAAGGCGGCGAAGGTCGTCGTCCGCAAGGGGCGCGAGAACTACCTCTGCCTCTTGAACCTCGAGGACGCGGTGCAGGGTGGCTTCAGCGGCCGCGCGGCGATCTTCGCGCAGCTGGCGGCGCGCTGGGCCGAGTATAGCCGCGACGGCGACCTCGTCGGCGGCGACCTGCCCGGCTGGCTGACGACGCTGTTCGGCCGCGCGCCCGTCGCGGCGCTCAGCGACCGCCGCGGCGAGTGCGTCTATGCCGGCTGCCCGCACTACCGCACCTGCTTCATCGAGCGCGCCGGCCGGGCGAGCGCCGCCGCCGATCTCGTCATCGCTAACCACGCGCTAGTCATGATCAACGCCGTGCGCGGCCGCGCCGAGGGGCAGGCGCTCACGCGCATCGTCTTCGACGAGGGCCACCACCTGTTCGACGCCGCCAACTCGACCTTCGCCGTCGCGCTGACGGGGGCCGAGGCGATCGAGCTCCGCCGCTGGATCCTCGGGCCCGAGAAGACCGCACGCGGGCGCCGGCGGGGCCTGTCCGCGCGCCTGTCCGACCTCGCCGGCTATGACGACGCCGGCGGCGCGGCGCTGGCGGCGGCGAGCGCGGCGGCGCGGGTGCTGCCGTCCGACGGGTGGGGACAGCGCCTTGTCGCCGGCACGCCCGAGGGCCCTGTCGAGGCGTTGCTCGCCGCCGTGAGCGCGCAGGTCTACGCCCGCGCCGCTGACAAGGGCGATGCCGGCTACGGCCTGGAAACGGAGGTCGCCGAGGTCCTGCCGGCGGTGGTCGACGCCGCAGATGCCGCGGCGCACGCGCTCGACGCGCTCGCCCGGCCACTGGCGGCGCTCGAGGCGCGGCTGGTCGCCGTGCTCGATGACCCGCCCGACTGGCTCGAACTCGCCGGGTCGGGCGCGGATCGAAGGCGCGGCGGCGGGGCTGCGGCTACGCGGCAGCACGCTCGCGGCGTGGAGCGGGCTGCTCGCCCGGCTCGGCGCTGCGGCCGACCCCGACTTCATCGATTGGTTCGCAGTCGACCGTGTCGAGGGCCGCGAGTACGACGTCGGCGTCCACCGCCGCTGGCTCGACCCGACCCGCCCCTTCGCCCGCGCCGTGCTCGAGCCGGCGCACGGCGTCGTCATCACCTCGGCGACGCTCCGCAGCCGCGCCGGCGGCGACCCGCACGCGGGATGGGAGCAGGCGAGCGTCCGCACCGGCGCAAATCACCTGCCGCTGCCGCCGCAGCGCTTCGCCGTCGACAGCCCGTTCGACTATGCCGCCAACGCCCGCGTGCTGATCGTCACCGACATCCGTCGCGGCGACCTCGCCGGCCTCGCCACCGCTTACCGCCGTCTGATCGAGGCCGCGGGAGGCGGCACGCTCGGCCTGTTCACCGCTATTGCCCGGCTGAAGGCGGTGCACGCGCGCATCGCGGATCCGCTGGCGAAAGCCGGGCTGCCGCTCCTGGCGCAGCACGTCGATCCGATCGATACCGGCACGCTCGTCGACATCTTCCGCGCCGAGCCGCGCGCGTCGCTTCTCGGCACCGATGCGCTGCGCGACGGGGTCGACGTTCCCGGCGAGTCGCTTCGGCTGGTGGTCATGGAGGGCGTGCCGTGGCCGCGGCCGACCGTCGTCCATGCCGCGCGGCGGGCGGCGTTCGGCGGGGCGGCCTATGATGATCTGGTGACGAGCGGCCGACTGGCGCAGGCGTTCGGCCGCCTGATCCGCCGCGCCGACGACCGTGGCACCTTCGTCCTCGTCGGCCCGGCCGTCCCGTCGCGGCTGCTGACCGCCTTCCCCCCCGGCACGCCGGTCGAGCGCGTCGACCTCGACACGGCGGTCGCCGCCGTCCGGGCCGGAGCGGCGCATCCAGTCCGAAGGGCCGTTGTCACCGGCTCCGCGTCCGGCTAGGCGGCGCGGGCGCGGCCGTGCCCGCCGCGCCGACGGGGGCTTGCGCGCGTGAAGACACTCACCCTGCTCCGCCACGCCAAGTCGACGTGGGACGATCCCGTCGAGCGCGACTTCGACCGGCCGCTGAACGGTCGCGGCCGGCGCGCGGCGGCGCGAATGGGGCAGTGGCTGCGGGACGAGGACGCTGCTTTCGACCATGTCCGCGCCAGCCCCGCGGTCCGCGTCCGCCAGACGATCGAGGGCGTCGAGGACGGCCTGCGCCGCCCGCTCAAGGCGATGTTCGACACGCGCATCTATCTTGCCAGCGCGATGACGCTGCTCGACGTCGTCCAGGGGTTCGAGGCCGACGCTGCCACCGCGCTCCTCGTCGGCCATAATCCGGGGCTCGAGGATCTGCTGCTGCTGCTGACGCCAGACGCCGACCCCCTGCGCGGCGAGGCGGAGATCAAGTACCCGACCGCGGCCGTCGCCGTGCTCGACCTCAGCGTCGACGCATGGCGCGACGTCCAGCCGGGGATGGCCACCTTGCGGACGTTCGTCCGCCCGCGTGACCTCGACGCGAGCCTCGGCCCCGACGACTAGCAAACCCGGCGCCAGCGGGCGGCGGTCAGCGCCACAGCCGCCGGCGCTCGGCGAGATCGTTCCTGAGCGTCGTCGCCGCGACCCCGCCCTCGCCCATGGCGTGGCTGATCTGGTCCAGGCCGATGACGACGTCGCCGGCGGCGTACAGGCCGGGGACACTGGTCCGCTGGTGGTCGTCGACGACGATGCAGCCCGCGTCGGCCTCCGCCGCGCCGAGCAGGCCAGCCAGGCGGGAGCGGATGTGCGAGCCGAGCGCCGGGTAGATGCTGGCGAACGCAAGCCGGCCGCTCGGCGTGGCCACGGTGATCGTCTCGCCGTCGAGGGCATAGTCGCCGGATGGCCCGTCGACCGCGCCGATGCCGGCGTCGGCAAGGCAGCGGCGCTGGGCGGCCGTCAGATCGTGCGGACCGTCTGGGGCGATCAGCGTCAGGTCTGCGGTGAAGCTGCGGAGGAAGGTCGCTTCGCGGACGCCGTGCTCGCCCGTGCCGATGACCCCGACCCGCGCGTCGGTCACTTCGAACCCGTCGCACACCGGGCAGTACCGCAGCCGCCCCGCCGCCAGCGCGGCGTCGTGGAGATCGTCGGGCATGACCGGGCGGCGGTTGACCACGCCCGTCGCCAGCACCACCGCCGCCGCCCGCGCCGTGCCGCCGTCCCAGCTCGCCAAGAAGCCATCACCGTCGCGGGTGAGGGTATCGACGTGGCCGGCGACGAGGTGGGCGCCCTGCTCGCCCGCCTGCGTCCGCATGGCAGCGACGAGCTCCGCGCCGACGACGCCTCCCGGATAGCCGGCGTGGTTGCGCGTGCGCGGGATGGTGCTCGCGCGGCTGCGGCCGGCATCGACCAGCACGGTTTTCAGGTGGAAGCGGGCGAGATAGATCGCCGCCGTCAGTCCGGCCGGGCCCCCGCCGATGACCAGCGCGTCGCAGCTGTCCGTTACCATCGCGTTGTTCGTGCCGAGGCGATCATGCCGTCCGACCGTCGGTTTCGGTGGCAGAAGGGGTGCGCGACCGGGCACGACCATTCTGCCCGATGACGATCCCGCGAGGTCGGGATCGCCAAGCGGCCGTGCGGCGACCGCAGCGCAGCGTACAGCTGATCCACGCGTTATTGGCCGGCACCGAAACGGTTCGAATCATGGAACGACAACGCCGCCGCGGCCTCGGGGTTCATCTGGGTATGTAGGATAGCGAGACGCGGCTACCGACCGCAATCTGCTTGCAGACTGTCGGAATGCTTTACACTTTGTTGCCGGACATGATGCCGCACCTGCAATGAATCATATGGTTAACGAATTGGCACGTTTCGTGCGAGGAACGAAAAGCGTTGCGTAGTCTTCCCGTCAATCCAGCGCCAGACGATCGGCCGATTACTGCAAGGAGCCAAGTCATGCGTCTAGTCGTGCTCGCCGCCGCGCTCGTATCCGCGATTGCCGCGCCGGCCCTCGCCGGTCCCGCTTGGGAATTCGATTCGGCCGGCAACAGCTATCAACAACAACAACTGGATCTTCGCCGACGCCTTCACCGTCACCTCGACCGTGACAGCGTCGGGCCTCGGCTATTATGCCGATCCGAGCAACGGCCAGGTCGATGCGAACCAGGTCGCGCTCTACAAGTGCGATACGGCCGGCTGCTTCACCACCGCCACGCTTCTCGCCACTGCGACGGTGACGAACATCTATCCGCTCAACGGCCACTTCCGCTATGTCACCATCTCGCCGGTCACGCTGACCCCCGGCGACTACGAGGTGTCGGGCGTTAGCCACGGCGACAACTACACGTGGAACGACATCGGCTTCCATACCGATCCGTCGATCGTCTATCCGCTGTCGATGACGCGCTGGCAGCTGTCGGGCGGAAACTCGCCGGATTTCCTCAACTACGTCAATAATAACGAGATCGAGACGGACGGCTTCCACGGCCCCAATGTCTATCTCGGCAGCGCAGGCGGCTTCACCGGCACGCCCGAACCGGCCAGCTGGGCGCTGATGATCGCTGGCTTCGGCCTCGTCGGCGGGGCACTTGCGGGGCACGCGCCGCTCGGTCGCACGCGCCTGAGCCAAACCGGCCGGCTAAACCCGGTCAATCGACGGCGGCAGCGTTGCGACGCTGCCGCCGTTCGTCCTTGCGGGCCTTCGCCTCCGCCTTGCGCTCGCGCTTGCCCCGGCGGCGGTCACGTTCGCGCTGGCCGGGCGCCACCGCGTTGATGCCTGCGCCGACGACGCGCACCGGCACGGTGGCGACATCGACCGCCGCGCCGACGACGGTCGAGACGCAGCCGCCCGTCCCGAGCAGCAGCGGGACGGCCAGCAGGATCGCCCGACGGTTCAGACCGTGAAGCTCTCGCCGCAGCCGCACTGGCCCTTGGCGTTGGGGTTGTTGAACACGAAGCCGGCGGCGAAGTCGTCCTCGGCCCAGTCCATCGTGCTGCCGATCAGGTACAGCAGCGAGCCGCCGTCGATGAACAGCGTGCCGCCGGGCGTCGCGACCGCCTCGTCGCCGGGCTTGGCCGCGGTAACATAGGTCAGCGAATAAGCGAGCCCCGAGCAGCCGCGCTTGGGCGTCGTCAGGCGGACGCCGGCGGCCGCTTCGGGCGCCTTGGCGATCAGGTCGGCGATGCGCGCCGCGGCGGCATCGGTCACCTGGATCGGCGGCGGGCGCTCGCGGCGCGCGCGCGGCGGCGGAGCGGCGGTGGCGGCGTCCATCACAGCATCCCCAGTTCGAGCTTGGCCTCGTCGCTCATCTTGCCCGGGTCCCACGCCGGGTCCCAGACGAGGTTGACCTCGCAGGTAGCGACGCCGGGGACGCTCGTCACCCGCATCTCGACCTCGCCGGGCATCGTCTCGGCGACCGGGCAGTGCGGCGTCGTCAGCGTCATGGTGACGATGACATGGCCGCCGTCGACCTCGACGCCGTAGATCAGGCCGAGGTCGTAGATGTTGACCGGGATTTCGGGATCGAAAATATCGCGCAGAGCGGCGACGACAGCCTCGTAGACCTCGCCGCCGGGCACGTCGGCCGGGACGGTCGCCGGCGGCTGGGTCAGGAATCCTTCGAGATAGTCGCGGCTCGCGGTGCTGCCCACCGGCGGCGCCTTGGCCACGGCGGGGGCTTCGCTCACCTCCTCGACGCTGAAGCTGCGCTCGCTCATCCGAAGATCCTCGTCACCCGGCGGACGCCGTCGACCAGCCGGGCGACGTCGTCCATGTCGTTGTAGATCGCAAAGCTCGCCCGCGCCGTAGCCGGCACGCCGAGCAGGCCCATCAGCGGCTGGCAGCAGTGATGGCCGGCGCGGATCGCGACGCCGCCTTCGTCCAGGATCGTCGCGACGTCGTGCGGATGCACCCCGTCGAGCGCGAAGCTGACGATGCCCGCCGACTGCTCCGGCCCGAACAGCGTCAGGCTGTTGACCCGGCGCAGCGCCTCGCGCGCGGCCCGGGCGAGGCTCCGCTCGTGCGCGTCGATCGCGTCGATGCCGATCGCGCCGACATAGTCGATCGCCGCCGCCAGCCCGATCGCGCCGACGATGTGCGGCGTGCCGGCCTCGAAGCGCCCCGGCGGCGGCGCATAGGTCGAGCGCGCGAACGTCACCGTCTCGATCATCGCCCCGCCGCCGTGCCAAGGGGGCATGTCGGCGAGGATGTCGCGGCGCGCCCACAGCACGCCGATACCGGTCGGGCCGTACAGCTTGTGCCCGGAGAAGGTATAGAAATCGGCGCCGAGCGCGGCGACATCGACCGCCAGCCGCGGCGCCGCCTGGCAGCCGTCGACGAGCAGCAGCGCGCCCGCGGCATGGGCCGCAGCGGCGATGCGCGCGACGTCGGTGACGCCGCCGAGCACGTTCGAGATATGCGTGACCGCGACCAGCCGGGTGCGCGGGCCGATCAGGGCGATCAGGGCGTCGGTGTCGATCTGCTGGTCGGCGGTCAGTGGCGCGACGTCGATCTCGATCCCGGTCCGGTCGCGCAGCAGCTGCCACGGCACGATGTTGCTGTGGTGCTCGAGCGCGGAGATCAGCACCCGGTCGCCCGCCTGCAGCCGGTTGCCCCAGCTGTGGGCGACCAGGTTGATCGCCTCGGTCGCGCCGCGCGTGAAGACGATCTCGTCGGGCGCCGCGCCGATGAAGCGGGCGACGGTCGCCCGCGCCGCCTCGTAGCGCTCGGTCATCGTCGCCGACCGCGCGTAGACGCCACGATGGACGGTGGCGTATTCCGGGCCGTAGGCGCGGGCGATGGCGTCGATCACCGCCGCCGGCTTCTGCGCCGTGGCGGCCGAGTCGAGGTAGGCCCAGCCGTCGGCGAGGCCGGGGAAGTCGGCGCGATGCGAGGCCGTCGCCGCAAAGGGCACGGGCGCGTTCATGCCGTCCTCCGCAGCCAGGCCGTGGCCCGCTCGGCCAGTTCCGGTGCGCCGGCGAGCGCATCGGCGACGAACGCCTCGGTCAGCAGCGCCCGTGCCTCGGCCTCGCCCACGCCGCGGCTGGCCATGTAGAACAGGGCGTTGCGGTCGAGTTCGCCCACCGTCGCGCCGTGCGCGCACTTCACGTCGTCGGCGAAGATCTCGAGCTCGGGCTTGGCGTTGGCCGTCGCGGTGCGCGACAGCAGCAGCGCCTTGACCGACTGCACGGCGTCAGTCTTCTGCGCGTCGCGCGCGACCGCGACCTTGCCGAGAAAGCTCGCCGTCGCCCGGTCGTCGACGACGCTGCGGATCGTCTGCCGGCTCGTCCCGCCCGGTGCGGCATGGGTGACGGTGGTGACGATCTCGCGGGTAGCGCTCCCGCGGGCGAGGAGGACGCCGTTCAGCTCCAGATGCGCGCCCTCGCCCAGCGTCACGTCGACTGCGACCCGGCCGTAGTCGCCGCCCATCGCCAGCACGTCGAGCGTCAGCCGGGCACCGGCCGCGAGCACGACCTCGAGCGTGTCGATCACCGTGTCGCCGCCGTCCTGCACGATCTGCCGGCGCGCGCTCTCGCCCGCGGCGACCGTCAGCCGCGCCGCCGCCGGCAGCGGCCAGGCGCGCTCGACGGCAGCAAAGTCGCTGTAGCGCCAGGCCTCGTCGCGGCGGGTGGGAAGCGCGCTCATGCCGCCTGGTCCAGGGCGTAGCCGCTCGCCTCGAGCTCGCGCGCCAGTTCCGGCCCGCCCGAGCGGACGATGCGCCCGGCGACGAGCACGTGGACGCGGTCGGGCACGACATAGTCGAGCAGCCGCTGGTAATGGGTGATGAGAAGCGTCGCCGTTGTCGGCGACCGCAGGCGGTTGATGCCGTCGGCGACGACGCGCAGCGCGTCGATGTCGAGGCCGGAATCGGTTTCGTCGAGCACGGCGACGCGGGGGGCGAGGACCGCCATCTGCACCATCTCGTTGCGCTTCTTCTCGCCGCCGGAGAAGCCGACGTTGACCGGGCGCTTGAGCATGTCGAGCGACAGGCCGAAGCCCTCCGCCTCGGCCTTGACCAGCCGCATGAACTCGGCGCCAGACGCCTCCGCTTGCCCGCGCGCCCGGCGCTGGGCGTTGAGCGCGGTGCGCAGGAAGGTCAGGTTCGACACGCCGGGGATTTCGACCGGATACTGCAGGCCGAGGAACAGCCCCGCCGCCGCCCGCTCGTGCGCCGGCAGGTCGAGCAGGTCGGTGCCGTCGAGCGTCACGGTGCCGCCGGTCGCCTCATAGCCGGGGCGACCGGCGAGGACATAGCCGAGCGTCGACTTGCCCGCGCCGTTCGGGCCCATGATCGCGTGCACCTCGCCCGCACCGACGGACAGGGTCAGGCCGTTGAGGATCGCCTTGCCGTCGATCGTCGCATGAAGGTCGGTGATGTCGAGCACTTACAGGTCCTTGTCGTGGTCGAGCTTCCAGCTGACCGCGGTGACTTCGGTCTGGGAGCGGAGATCGGTCTCGATCGCCGCGACCGAGGCTTCGGCGACGGCGGCGTTGTTGGTGGCGCTCTCGTTCGGCTCGCCGAGACGGCGGAACTTGCTGACCTCGGCGACGAGCGCGGCCCGCTGCGGGGCGCAGGCCTTGAAGGCGCCGTCGGCGGCGTCGGCGGCCTGCGTGGACGGCGTCGCCAGCTTCTTGACCGTGGTGTCGAGGCAGTCCGACCACGCCTTCGTCGCGGCATCGACCTTCTTGCGCCCTTCGACGCCGGCAACCGACGGCCGCGGCGGTGTCGCGTCGCAGGCGGCGAGCGCGAGCAGGGCGAGAAGGACCGCGGGCCGGATCATCCGACACTCCCTTCGAGGCTGATGCCGAGCAGCTTCTGCGCCTCGACGGCGAACTCCATCGGCAGCTGCTGCAGCACCTCCTTGCAGAAGCCGTTGACGATCAGAGCCGACCGCCGCCTCCTGGTCGAGGCCGCGCGACATGGCGTAGAACAGCTGGTCGTCGCTGATCTTCGACGTCGTCGCCTCGTGCTCGATCTGCGCGGTCGGGTTGCGCACCTCGATGTACGGCACGGTGTGCGCGCCCGCACTGGACCCCAGCAGCAGCGAATCGCACTGCGTGAAGTTGCGCACGTTCTCCGCCGACGCGGCGACCCGGACCAGCCCGCGATAGGTGTTGTCCGAGCGTCCGGCCGAGATGCCCTTGCTGACGATCGTCGAGCGCGTGTTCCGCCCGAGGTGGATCATCTTGGTGCCGGTGTCGGCCTGCTGGCGGTTGTTGGTGACCGCCACCGAGTAGAACTCGCCGACGCTGCCCTCGCCCGACAGGACGCACGAGGGGTATTTCCAGGTGATCGCGCTGCCCGTCTCGACCTGGGTCCAGCTGACCTTCGACCGCGCGCCGCGGCACAGCGCACGCTTGGTCACGAAGTTGTAGATGCCGCCGACCCCGTTGGCGTCGCCCGGGTACCAGTTCTGCACCGTCGAATACTTGATCTCGGCGTCGTCCATCGCAATCAGCTCGACGACGGCAGCATGGAGCTGGTTCTCGTCGCGCATCGGCGCGGTGCAGCCCTCGAGGTAGCTGACGTGGCTGCGCGCATCGGCGACGATCAGCGTGCGCTCGAACTGGCCGGTGTTGGCGGCGTTGATGCGGAAATAGGTCGACAGCTCCATCGGGCAGCGGACGCCCTCGGGGATGTAGACGAAGGTGCCGTCGCTGAAGACCGCGCTGTTCAGGCAGGCGAAGAAGTTGTCGCGCGGCGGCACGACCGAGCCCAGATGCTTGCGGACGAGGTCGGGAAACTCCTTCACCGCCTCGCTGATCGAGCGAAAGATGACGCCCGCCTTCTCCAGCTCGGCGCGGAAGGTCGTCGCCACCGACACGCTGTCGAACACGGCGTCGACCGCGACCCGCCGCGCGCCCTCGACGCCGGCCAGCATCTCCTGCTCGGCGATCGGGATGCCGAGCTTCTCGTAGGTGCGGCGGATCTCGGGGTCGAGCTCGTCGAGGCTGCCGATCGTCGCCTTGGGCTTGGGCGCGGCGTAATAATAGGCGTCCTGATAATCGATCGGCGCGATGTTGAGCTTCGCCCAGTCGGGCGGCGTCATCGTCAGCCAGTGGCGGTACGCCTTCAGCCGCCAGTCGAGCAGCCACGCCGGCTCGCCCTTCTTCGCCGAGATGTAGCGGACGGTGTCCTCGCTCAGCCCCTTGGGTGCCATGTCCAACTCGATGTCGGAGACGAACCCCCATTTGTACGCCGCGAGGTCCTCGACGGCGGCATGCGCTTCCTCGTTGCGAGGTGCCGCGGCCGCATCGGCGAAAGCGACGGTGTCGAGCTGATCGGTCACGCGGTTACCTCGAGCGAGCGGACGGGAACGCGCACCGGGCGGACGAGGTCGGCGAGCGTGACGGCGGCGAGCGCCGTGCGGACGGCAATGTTGATCGGCTTCCAGTGCGGACGCACGGCGCAGGAGCCTTCGAGCGCGCAGGCGGCAAGCTCGCCGTGCTGGCAGTTGGTCAGCGCGATCGGCCCCTCGACCGCCTCGACGATGTCGGCGACGCTGATCGCGCACGGCGTGCGGGCAAGGCGGAAGCCGCCGGCGACGCCGCGCGAGCTGGCGAGCAGGCCCGCGCGCTTGAGCAGGCCCATGACCTTCGCCACCGTCGGCGCGGGAATGCCGGTCCGCACCGCCACGACACCCGCCGCCAGCGGCCCCTCGGGGCACCGCGCTGCGGCGGTCATCACGACCACCGCATAATCGGCGAGATTGGTCAGGCGCAGCATGACGAACGACCAACTCCTGAAAGCGGAACGAATTGGTCCGGCTTATGTGGGTCGCGCGTCAGCCAAGTCAAGCGCCTGCGGCAGCAGCCGCGCAAGGCGCTCGGCCCAGGCGGCGATGCCCGCGTCGTCGCCGAGCAGGTCCTGCCGCACCTCGACTTCGGCATAGGGTAGCCGGGCGGCGAAGGCGTGACGCGGGACGGTGTAGTCGATGCGGTCCATGGCATAAGGCTCGTTGTCGCCGACGACGAGATCGCCCTCCGCCCGCAGGCAAGCGAGCAGCGCCCGGGCGAGGCCGTCGTTTGCCCCGTTGTGCAGGATGCCGCAGTGCCACGGCCGCGCGACGCCACGCATGACCGGCGTGAAACTGTGCAGCGCGACGAGCGCGGTCGGCTGGCCGCTCGCCCGGCGACGCTCGATCGCGGCGGCGAGGGCCGCGTGATAGGGGGTGTGGACCGCAGCCACCCGCGCCGCCCGCGCCGCGGCATCGAGGTCGGCGTTCGCGGGGACGACCGTGCCGTCGCTGACCGCCGGCATCGCGTCGACGGCGTCGGGCGCGCGGTTGCAGTCGATCACCAGCCGCGAATAGAGCTGATGCACGAAGGCCGCATCGAGCCGGCGGCTGAGCGCCTCCCCCAGCGCCGTCACGCCGATGTCCCAGCCGATGTGGCGCGCCAGCTCGGCGTCCGGCAGACCGAGGCCGGCGAGCGCCCGCGGTACCCGTCGCCCGCCATGGTCGCCGATCAGCAGGAACGGCGAGCGTCCATCTGGGTTGACGGCGGCAACCGGTTCGGGTTCGTCTCGATCGAGCACTTGCGGAAGTTCCGATGCCGGTTCTGTCGATCGCGCATATCACGACCTACGCCTATCGCCAGCCGGTGTCGTTCGGCGAGCACCGGCTGATGGTCCGGCCGCGCGAAAGCTACGACCAGCAGCTGCTCGCCGCGCGCATCGACATCGACCCCCCGCCAGCCGAGCTGCGCTGGCTCCACGACGTCTTCGGCAACGCGGTCGCCGTCGCCAGCTTCGACCGGACGGCGACCCACCTCTACATCGCCGCGCACGCGACGCTCGACCACCGGCCGGCGGCGATCGCGGCCTTCGCGCTGGAGAGCTACGCCCGGCGCTATCCGTTCACCTATTCGTCCGAGGACATGCCCGACCTGATCCGCTCGATCGAGCGGCAGTACCACGACCCCGAACGCATCGTCGACCGCTGGGCCCGCGCCTTCATCGGCGACGAGGGGCGGATCGAGACGACCGTGCTGCTCGAGACGATCACGCGCACCATCCATCGCGACTTCACCTATGTCGGCCGCACCGCCCCGGGCACGCAGTCGCCGCTGGAGACGCTGGCCACGCGCCAGGGCACCTGCCGCGACTTCGCCGTGCTGATGATCGAGGCGGCGCGCGCGCTCGGCCTCGCCGCGCGCTTCGTCTCGGGCTATGTCTACAATCCGCACGCGAGCGACGCGCGCACCGGCGGCGGCAACACCCACGCCTGGGTCAGCATCTTCCTGCCCGGCTCGGGCTGGGTCGAGTACGACCCGACCAACGGCATCGTCGGCAGCCACGGCCTGATCCGCGTCGGCGATCGCCCGCGACCCCTACCAGGCGGTGCCGCTGTCGGGCACCTGGACCGGCTTTCCCGGCAGCGACGCCGGCATGGACGTGTCCGTCATCGTCACTGTCGACCCCGAGGACGTATCATGCTGATCCGCTGCGGCTACGAGATCGCCTTCACCGCCACGGCCGCGACGCCGATGATGGCGATGCTCAGCCTCCACCCGTCGCGCCACCGCGACCTGAAGACGCCGCACCGGCTCGCTGACCGTGCCCGAGGTGCCGATCTACGACTATCTCGACGCGTTCGGAAACACCTGCACGCGGCTGATCGTGCCCGAGGGCGGCATCACGCTGACCTGCGACTTCGTCGTCGAGGATGGCGGCGAGCCCGACCGCCAATCGCCCGACGCGGTCCAGCACCCGGTCGAGGACCTGCCCGACGACATCCTCGTCTACCTGCTCGGCAGCCGCTACTGCGAGACCGACCGGCTGTCCGACACGGCGTGGAGCCTGTTCGGCCATATCGCCCCGGGCTGGGCGCGAGTGCAGGCGATCGTCGACTATGCCCACGACCGCATCACCTTCGGCTACCCCCACGCCCGCAGCACCCGCACCGCGTGGGACGCGCACCAGGAGCAGGTCGGCGTCTGCCGCGACTTCGCCCACCTCGCCGTCACGCTGTGCCGCTGCATGAACATCCCGGCGCGCTACTGCACCGGCTATCTGGGCGACATCGGCGTCGCGCCGATCGACGCGGCGATGGACTTTTCGGCCTGGTTCGACGTCTATCTCGGCGGCGAGTGGCACACCTTCGACGCCCGCCACAACCGCCCGCGCATCGGCCGCGTCCTGATGGCGCGCGGGCGCGACGCGACCGACACCGCGCTGACGACCGCCTTCGGCCCGGCGACGCTGAGCGGGTTCAAGGTGGTGACCGACGAGGTGGCGTCGGCGGAACACTGAACGACGGCAACGGGTTACCGCCTCCACGCCCGGAGGCCAATGCCATGACCGACTTGACCCGCCGCTCCGCCCTGTTCGCCGCCGGCGCCGTCGGCCTCGCCGCCTCCGCCGCCGCCGCGCCGGGCGGCCCGCCGCCGGTTGATACGGGGACGCTTTCGGGCGGCAAGCTGACCTTCCCGCCCAACGAGGCCGCAAGCGAGGTCCAGCCGCAGCAGCCGCCCAATCCGGCGCCGAGGGACGAGCGCGTCGGCTTCGCCATCGTCGGCCTGGGCAAGCTCGCCACCGAGAACATCCTGCCGGCTTTTGCGCAGTCCAAGCACGCAAAGCCGGTGGCGCTGGTCAGCGGCTCGCCCGACAAAATGACGCTGATCGCCAAGCAGTACGGCATCGCGCCGGAAGCGTGCGTCGGCTACGCCGACATGGGCCGGCTGCGCGACATGGCCGCAGTGCAGGCGGTCTACGTCGTCACCCCGAATGCCCTCCACCACCGCGACGTCCTCGCCGCGGCTGCCGCCGGCAAGCACGTGCTGTGCGAGAAGCCGATGGCGACCAGCAGCCGCGAAGCCCGCGACATGGTCGCCGCCTGCGCGCGCGCCAACGTCAAGCTGATGATCGCCTACCGCATGCAGTACCAGCCGCACGCGCGCGAGGCGATCCGGCTCGCCCGCTCCGGCGCGCTCGGCACAGTGACGCTGATGGACATGGTCAACAACCAGAACCAGGGCGACCCCGAGCAGTGGCGGCAGAAGCGCGCGCTCAGCGGCGGCGGCTCGCTGCCCGACGTCGGCCTCTACTGCCTCAACACCAGCCGCGCGATCCTGGGCGAGGAGCCGGTCGCGGTGACGGCGACGATCTGGACCCCGGCGAACGACCCGCGCTTCACGGAGGTCGAGGACAATGTCGCCTTCACCCTCCACTTCCCGAGCGGCGCGCTGGCGAACTGCCTGACCAGCTATTCGACGCACGAGCACCGCTACCTGGCGCTGCTCGGCTCGACCGCGCGCCTCGAGATCGACAACGCCTTCGCCTACGAAGGCCAGCGCCTGCGCGTGGCGAGGCTGGTCGACGGCCACAACCAGACGGCCGAGGTCAGCCTGCCATACAAGAACCAGTTCGCGCTCGAACTCGACCATTTCGCGGAGTGCGTGAAGACCGGCCGCCAACCCCGCACCCCGGGCGAGGAGGGCGTGCAGGACCATGTGGTCATGGAGGCGATCTACGCGAGCGCGCGCACCGGGCGGCGGGTGGACCTGCCGCGGGTGGAGCGGCGGGATGCGTTCAGGGGGCCGGAGCCCGCCGACGCGTGACCGCTACCGCCGCCCATCCTTCACCACCACTCCGCCCTTGATCACCACCGGCACGCTCTGCAGCAGCGTCACGTCGCTCAAGGGATCGCCCGCCACCGCGATCATGTCGCCCCACTGCCCCGGCGCCAGGCCGCCGACGTCCGGGCGGCCGAGCGCCTCGCTGGCGTTGACCGTCGCCGCCTGGATCGCCTGGAGCGGCGTCATCCCCCACTTGACCATCGTCGCGAACTGGCGCGCGTTGGTGCCGTGCGGATAGACGCCGGCGTCGGTGGCGAAGGCCATCTTGACGCCCGCGCGCACCGCCCGCTGGAACGTCTGGCGCTGGGCCAGCCCGATCGCCTTTTCTTTGTCGAGGCTCTCCTGGCTCGTCCCGTTCGCCGTGCCGGTGGCGAGGATGTAGTCGTCGTTGTAGATATCCATGTCGAAGAAGGTGCCGTGCGCCTTCGCCAGCGCGATCGTCGCGTCCGACGCCAGGCTGGCGTGCTCGATCGTGTCGATGCCGGCGCGGATCGCGGCATTGATCCCCTCGTCGCCGTGGGCGTGGGCGGCGACCTTCATCCCCAGCATGTGCGCCTCGTCAGCGATGGCGTGCATCTCGTCATAGGTCAGCTGCTGCGCGCCGACTGCGTCGCCGGTCGAGAAGACGCCGCCTGTCGCGCAGATCTTGATGACCTGCGCGCCGTACTTGTGCAGCCAGCGGACCTTGGCCCGCGCCTCCTCGGGGCTGTCGACGATCGAGGCATCCTTGCGGTCGTAGCTCGGCGGCAGCGTGGCGTTGTCGCAGTGTCCGCCGGTCGCGCCGATGGCGTAAGCGGCGGTGACGATGCGCGGCCCGACGATCTCGCCGGCGTCGATCGCCTGCCGCAGCGCGACGTCGTCGAAATGGTTCGAGCCGACGTTACGCACGGTGGTGAAGCCGGCCTCGAGCGTCGTCTTCGCGTTCGCCACGCCGACGACGGTCCAGAAGTTGTCGGTGTACGCGTAGTGGCGATAGCCGCGGATGGCGGCGTCGCTCGTCAGGTGGACATGGACATCAATCAACCCGGGAAGCAGCGTCATGCCGGGAAGGTCGATGCGCCTGGCGCCGGCGGGAATGGCGGCCCCCGTGCCCGCTGCCGTGACGTGCCCGTCGGTGACGACGACCACGGGGTTGTCGACCATGCGCCCCGAGGCGGGATCGAGCAGGTGCGCCGCGGTGACGGCGACGGTGTCGGCGGCGGCGGGCGTGGCGAGGAGCGCGGCGGCGGCAAGCAGTGCGGTGCGGATCATGGAGTCCCCTTTTGCCGCACCTTAGGATCGAGACTCGGCCAGCGGAAGGGCCGCCCCTACTCCACGTCCTCCACCGCGACCGTCTCTCCCGTCACCCGCTGGCTCAGCGCCGCGGCCATGAACGGGTCGAGCGCGCCGTCGAGCACGTCGCCCGGCGCGGTAGACGTGACGCCGGTGCGGAGGTCCTTGACCAGCTGGTAGGGCTGGAGGACGTAGGACCGGATCTGGTGGCCCCAGCCGATGTCGGTCTTGCCCGCCTCGACGTCGGCCGCGACCGCCTCGCGGCGCTGCAGCTCGCGCTCGTACAGGCGGGCCTTCAGCATCTTCATCGCCGTCGCGCGGTTCTTGTGCTGGCTGCGCTCGTTCTGGCAGGCGACGACGACGCCGGTCGGCATGTGGGTGATGCGCACCGCGGAATCGGTGGTGTTGACGTGCTGCCCGCCCGAGCCGGATGCGCGGTAGGTGTCGATCTTCAGGTCCTTGTCCTCGACCGACGATGTCGATGTCGTCGTCGACCACCGGATAGACCCAGACGGAGGCGAACGACGTGTGCCGCCGCGCCGCGCTGTCGTAGGGGCTGATGCGGACGAGGCGGTGGACGCCGCTCTCGGTCTTGGCCCAGCCGTAGGCGCCCGGGCCCTTCAGGAGCAGCGTCGCCGACTTGATCCCGGCCTGCTCGCCGCTGTGATAGTCGATCAGCTCGACCTTGAAGCCGCGCTTCTCGCCCCAGCGGCTGTACATCCGCTGCAGCATCCCGGCCCAGTCCTGCGATTCGGTGCCGCCGGCGCCGGAGTTGACCTCGACATAGGTGTCGTTGTTGTCGGCTTCGCCCGCCAGCAGCGCGGCGACCTTGTCGGTCTCGGCCTTGGCCGCCAGCGCCTTCAGCGCGGCGACGCCGTCCTGCGCCATGGCCTCGTCGCCCTCGGCCTCGGCCATCTCGATCAGCTCGCTCGTGTCGGCGAGTTCGCTCTCGATCGACCGCGTCGCCGACGATCGCCTCATCGAGGCGGCGGCGTTCCTGCATGACGGCCTGCGCCGCCTTGGGGTCGTTCCACAGGCTCGGGTCCTCGACCCGCGCGTTCAGCTCGTCGAGGCGGCGGAGGGCACGGTCCCAGTCAAAGGAACCTCCTCAGCAGGTCGAGCGCCTGCTGGATCTGCGTGGCATAGGCTTGGGCTTCGGCGCGCATGGATCGGGTTCCGGTGTCAGGCCCGCACTTAGGGGTGCGGGGCATCGGAGCGCAAGGGCGCGAGCGTACCGCCGATGCCGGGCAGCAGCCAGGCGCTGGCGAAGCAGGCCCCCTTGGCCGGGGGCGGTTCGGCGACGAGGCGCGTGGTAGCCAGGACCGCGACGACCTGCGCCTTGACGGCGTCGTAGGCCGGGGCCGGCCCGGTCGCCACCGTGCCAGCCGGCAACATCAGGGTGCTGTGCTGGTTGCAGGTGTAGAGGTCCAGGAACCAGACATGCACGGGTTTCGGCTGGTCCGGCTTCGCCATCTGCGCGTTCATGGCGGCGGCGGCGCGATCGTCGGTCAGCTGGATCGAGGCCGGGTAGGCGGCGGGGTCGTCGGGCACTGCGACAAACTCGAAGACGCGGCTGAACGCGCCCTGCGTGACCGGCGCGTCATAGGCGGTGACCGTCGCGGTTCCGGCACGGAAGGTCTCGAGGCGCTTGCCGGCCGCGGCGAGGCGAGCGTCGTTGGCCGCCACCACCGCTTCCCGGTCGCGGGTGAAGGCAGCCGCGTCCTGAACCCCTTGGTCGGCGCGCAGGCGGAGGAAGGCGGCGCGCCCGCTCAGCGGAACTTCCGGGTGGATGCCCACGCCGGCGAGCGCTGCCTGTGCCGTGGGCCAGTCCTGCTCGTCGACGGCCAGGCCGGCGCGGAAGACGTGGGCGGCAAAGGCCGGGTAGCTGGTCGTCGGGCACGCCGCGACGGGTGCGAGATCGGCTTTGGCCGCAGCGGCATCGTGCTGCTTCAGGTGCCCGACCGCCGCCTCGACCGCCTGGCTGACGGTGGCCACGGCGCACTGGCGGGGCGTGGCGGCAGTCAGGTCGAGAAGCAAGAGCAGCGGCAGCATCGCAGTCCTCCGGATCGGAGCGAAGTCTAGTAGATCCCGCCGCTGTTCGTCAGGAAATCGCTGTCGGAGCGGACGAGGCTGCGCCCCTGCGCGGCGACGGGGTCGGTGGTGATGTGCCCGCTGCGGCGGGGCTCGCTCTCGGGCTTGAACGCCTCCCAGATGACGCCGGCCTTGATCTCGTTGTCCTGCGGGGTGCCGCCGAAGACGCGCTTGCCGGTGCGGCGGTCGATCTTCACCATCTCCACCCCCGGCGCGATGCGGAACGGCAGCTTGGGCAGGTCCTTGAGCGCCGTCTCGCCGAACTCGTGATAGACCGGCACGGCGATGGTCGACCCCTGGGCATAGCCGCCCAAGGGGCGCGGCTTGTCGTAACCCAGGTACAGCCCGGCGACGAGGTCGGGGGTGCCGCCGACGAACCAGACGTTGGTCGGGCCGCTCGTCGTCCCGGTCTTGCCGGCGAGGGGCCGGTCGAAGTCGCGCAGGCGGACCGCCGTGCCGCGGGTGACGACGCCTTCCATCAGGTGGACGATCTGGCTCGCCGTGCGCGCATCGATCGCCTGTTTCGCGATCCCGCCCGGACGCGGCATCGGCTCGCCGGCATAGTCGGGGGTGTTGCAGCCGGTGCACTCGCGCGGGTCGGCGCGCCAGATGACCTTGCCGTTCCGATCCTGGACATAGTCGATCAGCGTCGGCGTCTTCTTCCGTCCCTGGTCGAACAGCTGCGCGTAGGCGTTGACCATCCGCTCGACCGTGGTGTCGCCGGCCCCGAGCGCGATCGCCAGCACGGCGGGGTAGGTCGTGTCGCCGCTGATCCCCAGCGCCTTCGCCTGCGCGACGATCTTGTCCATGCCGGTGTTGTAGGCGATCCGGACCGTCATCAGGTTGCGCGACTGCTCGAGCCCCCAGCGCAGCGTCTGCGCGCCGGCATAGCCGCCGCCGAAGTTGCGGAAGCACTTGGTACCCAGGCTCTTCGTCTGGAACACGCAGTAGGGCGCGTCGACGACGATCGAGGCGGGCGTGAAGCCGTTGTCGAGGGCGGTCGCATAGACGATCGGCTTGAACGTCGACCCTGGCTGCCGCAGCGCCTGGGTCGCCCGGTTGAAGCTCGACGCGCGCGCGTCGAAGCCGCCGACCATCGCCAGCACACGCCCTGAGTGCGGGTCCTCCGCGACGAACCCCCCGCTGATCGCCGGGATCTGGCGCAGCGCGAAGGCGCGGCCCGACTTCGCCACGGGCACGACGTCGCCGGCCTTGAGCAGCCGTGCCGCGGGAATGTTGTTCAGCGTACTCTGCGCCGACGACGCCAGCAGCGTGCCGGTCGTGCCGTCGGTGAAGCCGATGCGGAAGTCCTCCCCCTCGCGCCCCAGGATCACCGCCGGGTACCAGTCGGCATAGCCCGTGCCGAGGTGGACCGCGATCAGCCGCTGCGGCCAGCCGTCACCGACGCCGATATGCGCCGGCGCGCCGTGCCAGCCCTTGGCATGGTCGTAGCGGACGAGGCCGTCCCGCAGCGCCTTCTCCGCCGCCGCCTGCACCGCCGGGTCGAGCGAGGTGCGGATCCACAGCCCCCCGCCATAGACGCTGTTGCGCCCCGCCGCCGGCGTCTCGCCGAACTTCGCGATCAGGTCGCGGCGCACGTCCTCGAGGAAATAGTCGCCGACGGTGCGCGGCGGCGGCGCGCGATTGGCGACCGCGACCAGCGGCTCGGCCGAGGCGGCCGCCGCCTCGCTCGCCGTGATGTACCCGTTCGCCGCCATCTGCTTCAGCACATAGTCGCGCCGTGCCAGCGCGCGGTCGAGGTGCGCGGTGGGCGAATAGGTCGAGGGCGCCTTGGGCAGGATGGCGAGGTACGCGTCCTGCGCCAGGTCGAGGTCGGCGACCGACTTGCCGAAGTACGACTGCGCCGCCGCCTCGACGCCGTAGCTGTTCCGCCCGAGGAAGATCTGGTTGAGGTACAGCTCGAGGATCTGCTGCTTGGTAAAGGCCTGCTCGATGCGGTGGGCGAGGATCGCCTCCTTCAGCTTGCGGACGTAGCTGACCTCGCCGTTCAGCAGCAGGTTCTTCGCCACCTGCTGCGTGATCGTCGACGCGCCCTTCGGCCGCCCGCGCGTCCACAGGTTGGTCCAGGCCGCGCGGACGATGCCCCACGGATCGATGCCGCCATGATGGAAGAAGTCCTTGTCCTCGGCCGAGATATAGGCCTGCACCAGCCGCGGCGGCAGCTCGTCGTAGCTGAGGTACAGCCGCCGCTCGCGGCTGAAGCTGGTCAGCACCGTCCCGTCGTTGGCGCGCACGGTCGAGGGCAGCGGCGCGGCATAATCGGCGAGCTTCGACGCATCGGGCAGGCCGTCCGCCGCCCAGGCGAACAGCCCCGCACCACCGGCGACGACGAGAACGACGAGGACGCCGACGACGATGGCGGCGGTGCGGAGGCGGCGGAGGGTACGGGTCACGGGCAGGGGTATAGCAGGGGTGCCGGGGCGGCGTCAGCCCCGGCGGGCGGTGATCGTATGCCGTCGCTCGATGCAACGGCCGCCGGCGCTGAACCTCAGCCGTTCTGAGGCCATACCGCCGCGCTCCGCCGCCCCGTTCCATTCATCGGCTCGGATGCCCCAAACCCGGCGCTTGGCAGGACATAGTCAGGAGAGGTCGCAAGCGGCCGAGGCGTCGACCGCCGCTGGCGTCAGTGCACGGCGTCGGTCACAAGATCGGCAAGCTCGCCGAGCCAGGGCATGTAGCGCCGCCAGCGTTCGACCGAGCTCGTATAAATCGGCTGGCGCGCCTGCCAGAGGCTCGCGGTCTTGACGACGCGGTCGTTCTGCTCGGGCGCCAGACACCGGTCGTCCCACGCCAGCCCGGAAAAGGCGACAAGCCGGCGGATCTGGGCCTCGGACGTCGTGACCAGATGCTCGTAATCGACCTCGAGGAACCGCTCCGCCGGCAGGACGCGGCGCCAGTGCGCCATCAGCCGGAGATACTGTCGGTAGAAGTACGCGATATCGCTGCGGTCGAAGGCGAAGCCGAGGCTGCCGGCGAATTCAGTGAAATAGATCGACAGGCACGTGTCGATCGGCTGCCGGCGGCAATGGATGATGCGGCAGTCGGGCAGCGCCGACATGATGAGCCCGAGCGTTTCGAAGTTTAGCGGGGCCTTGTCGGTTACGCGACGTGACGAAGAGCTGATCGCGTCGAGTATCGCCAGGTAGTCGTCCCGCGCGCGGCTCAATGCCTCGCCATTACGCCAGCCATCGGCCATGCGATCCAGTTCGACAGCCTTCACGCGCCAATACTGCAACTCGCCGGCGCCCGTGACCGCCGGATGGGACGACAGAACCTGCTCGACCAGCGTCGTTCCTGATCGTGGCATCCCGACAATGAAGATCGGCCGTCCGCCATCGCGCCGGTGCCCGGGCCGCTCCGGTGCCGATAAATCGCCGAAGCTGGCGGCATTGTATCGCGCAATGATGGCATCATACCGCCGGGCAAGCGCCAACCGGTCGAAGCGGGCGCCTCTCCGCCTGAGCGCGTTCGCCGCGTCGAAAAAGCCGATTGCCGCCTCATGCTCGTGAAGATCGTCAAAGGCCTTGCCCAGGCCATACAGGATCAGCGTCCGATCTTCCGGGTCGCACTCCGCCTGCGCCGATACGGCACGCATATGGTCCAGCAACGGGCGGTCGGCTTCGGTCATGCGCTGGGTGGTCGCAAGCCGGTGGAACGCCGCGGGATGCGTCGCCAAGGCCAGGCGGAACTCTTGCGCTGCCTCAGCGAATTTACCTTGGTCGACGAGGACATTCCCCAGCAGGGACCGCGTGTACCCGTCCGGCTTGATGCGTAGAAGCCGGCCCAGCGTCGCTTCCGCCGCGTCAAGCTCGCCGCGCAGCTGCTGCGCCTTGGCGACGTGAAGCAGTTTCTGCTGCGGCGTCGCGCCGATCCGGGCGAGCTTGTCGTAAACGTCGGCGGCCTGGGCATTGGCGGACTGATACTCGAGTGCGCGGGCAAGCTGTTCCAGGGCCGCGCGGAAATTGGGGCGGTACTTCACGGCAGCGCGAAAGCTTTCCGCCGCCGCAGCGAAGTGGCCGGACCGGATATGCGCGACCCCGAGATCGTGGTGTGCATCGGCGCTGGCGGGCTGGAGGCGGACGATGTCCGCCAATACGGCGCTCGCCGCGTGGAATTGTCCCGCATTGAAGAGGTCGAGTGCCGCACGCTTGAGCGCAGGGAGCCGCTGCGCATCCGGCGCGGCAGGACTTGCCGGACGGAGTTCGACCGTGCCTGTGCCGCCCGCCACACAGCAATGCTTGCTCTTGCGGCCGCTACCGCATGCACAAGGACTATTGCGGCCAACACTCATTTCTTGAGCCTAACGAGACACAGCGCCCGCTGTCACCGCTATTATGTAGACGGCTCGGAACACGCTGTGGAAGCGCGCAACGCTTGCCTTGCCCGCGCTCGGCCCATCTTCAACGAAGAGAGGCCGCCCCAAAGGACGGCCTCTCGGATCGATGCGCGAAGGACGTTCCGCTTTTAAGCGAGGGCGACCTTGGTCGTGCGGGCGCGGCGCGCGGCCAGACCCATCGTGCCGAAGCCGACGAGCATCAACGCCCAGCTTGCGGGCTCGGGAACGCTGTTGACCTGCAGCACACCGGGTGCGCCTGCGGCTTCATTGTAGACGATACCGACCTGGCCCGGCCCCATGCAGCCCGTGCAGGTGCCGGTCTCGGTGATCGCAGAAGTCAGCCCGGACGTGAAACCGGAATACTGCGGCCCCAGCAGGTTCTGGTAGGGAACCTCGATGCCATCGTCATGCGTGATCGTCAGCGTCGGAGCATGACCGAACGACTGGTTAGTGTAGAACAGCCAGAGCGTGTTATCCAGCGTGTCGTTGGCGAGCGGTCCCGAATAGGTGAACCCGCCCGTCGCCAGCCAGCTGCCGATCGTGTAGTTCGCGCCGCCGTTGCTGTTGAACGCGATCCTCGGAACGTCGCCGATGAAGACAGAACTTCCGAGGTTCGCAGAGAAGTCCGCGGCCGACGCCATGTTACCCGTATAATTCTCGATGACCGAAGCGTGCCACGTGAGGGCGTTCGCGACGGTTGCGGTACCAATGCCGGACAGCAGCGCCGCGGCGCCGATCAAAGACTTGAGTTTTGACATCGTGTGTCCCCTGCTGTGAGCACAACCAGACTGTGCTCTTAACGGCCCTGCAACAATCATGCCGCCTCTACTCTATCTCCTTTAATAAGCATCTCTAGGGCCTTAGCGAAAGTTGACCTCATTAAGGTTAAGCGGAGTGTAAAAAAATCCGACACTTCTGCCTCTATCTCTGCCGCCTTCCCCAAGTGCGGGACCGATTGCCAGCCGCAGTGCTGCGGCAGCGGAAGCAGGGGCAGCCAAGACTATTGTACGTCGAGTTGTCGCTCAGGATTCGATGACTCGATATCGGCTTGGGAGGCTTCAGCACCCGGCAGGCGGGCAGCAGTCTACCCTCCGATGACCGTGTAGGGTGCGTCTCACAGGACGCCACGGTGCCCGGCGGTCTGTCCTACACGCGCGCATTCCGCCATAGACTCGGCGATGACCGCACCCTCTCCGCTCACCCCCTCCTTCGATCCCGCCCCCACGCGCCGCCGCATCGCCGGGTGGACGCCAGCGCGGCAGGCGGCGTTCATCGACGCGCTCGCCGACGGGCATCCGGTGCGGGTCGCGGCGGCCAGCGTCGGCCTCTCCGCGCGCACGGCTTACCGGCTGCGGCAGAAGGCGGGGGCGGCCGACTTCGCGCTTGCGTGGGACGCGGCGCTGATGGCGGGGGCCGAGCGGCTCGAGCAGACCGCGCTCGCGCGGGCGCTGAACGGCGAGCGGCGGACGGTCTATTACCGCGGCCGCGTTGTCGGCGAGCGGGTCGTCCACAATGACCGCCTGATGCTGGCGCTCCTGAAACGCAAGCGAGTCGCTCCGCGCGCTTCCGCCAAGAGCACGGAGGGGTGACCAATGCGACCTTAGCGCCCGCCGCGAGGCCGAGCCGGTGGCCTCGGGGTGACAGCGGAGGCCCGCGTAAGTGATGCGGCGGCGCCGTACCGCGCGGTCACTCCGCCGCGGCCAGCGCCTCCGGCTCGTGCCAGGTCAGCACGGGCTTGCGCGCCGCCGCGGTCTCGTCGAGCCGGCGACGGGGGGCGAGATGGGGGCTCGTCCGGAAGGCATCCGGGTCGGCCTTCATCCGCTGCGCGACCGACCGCATCGCGCCGATCAGCTGGTCGAGGCTCGCTTTCGCTTCGGTCTCGGTCGGCTCGACCAGCATCGCGCCGTGGACGACGAGCGGGAAGTACATCGTCATCGGGTGGAAGCCCTCGTCGATCAGCGCCTTGGCGAAGTCGAGCGTGGTCAGGCCGGTGCCCGCCAGGAAGTCGTCGCTGAACAGCGCCTCGTGCATGCACGGGCCGGTCGCGGCGAAGGGCGCGGTGAACACGTCCTCCAGGCTGCGGAGCACGTAGTTGGCGTTGAGCACCGCGTCCTCGGCGACCTGGCGCAGGCCGTCGGCGCCGTGGCTGAGGATGTAGGACAGCGCGCGGACGAACATGCCCATCTGGCCGTGGAAGGCGACCATGCGGCCGAAGCTGTCCTTGTGGTCGGCGCTGCTGAGCGCCTGCTCCTCCTCGACCAGCTCGTAGCGGTCGCCGGCGCGCCGCACGAAGGGCAGCGGTGCGAAAGGCGCGAGAGCGGCGGAGAACACCACCGGCCCGCTGCCCGGACCGCCGCCGCCGTGGGGGGTCGAGAAGGTCTTGTGCAGGTTGATGTGCATGGCGTCGATGCCGAGGTCGCCCGGCCGCACCCGCCCGACGATGGCGTTGAAGTTCGCCCCGTCGCAGTAGACGAAGCCGCCCGCGGCATGGACGGCGTCGCAGATGGCGATCATGTCGGGCTCGAACAGGCCGCAGGTGTTGGGGTTGGTGATCATCACCGCCGCGACGTCGGGGCCGAGCCGTGCCTTCAGCGCGGCAAGGTCGACGCGGCCGCGCGGGTCGGCGGGGATGTTCTCCACCGCATAACCGCAGAAGGCCGCGGTCGCCGGGTTGGTGCCGTGGGCGCTCTCGGGCACCAGCACGACGCGGCGGGCGTCCCCCCGGGCATCGTGCGCGGCGCGGATGGCGAGCATGCCGCACAGCTCGCCGTGGGCCCCGGCCTTGGGGCTCATCGCCACCTCGGGCATGCCGGTGAGCGTCTTGAGCCACGTCGCCAGCTCGTCGATCAGCTGGAGCGCGCCCTGCACCGAGTTCGACCGGCTGCAGCGGGTGGATGTCGGCGAAGCCGGGCAGGCGCGCCATCTTCTCGTTCAGGCGCGGGTTGTGCTTCATCGTGCAGCTGCCGAGCGGAAAGATGCCCATGTCGATGGCGTAGTTCTGGCGCGACAGGCGGGTGTAGTGGCGCACGGTGTCGGGCTCGGAGAGGCCGGCGAGGCCGATGCCGCGACGGCGCTCGAGCCCGCCCAGCCGGCTGGCGACGGCGGGCGCGTCGGGCAGGTCGACGCCGCAGCGGTCGGGTGCCCCCTTCTCGAACAGCAGCGGCTCCTCGAGCATCAGGGCGCGGTTGCCAGTGTACGTCGTCATGCCAGCACCTCGTCGAGAGCGTCTTCCAGAGCGTCGAAGTCGGCGTCGGTCGCAGTCTCGGTCACCGCCACGACCAGCCCGCAGTCGAGCGCGGCGACGTCGGGGTACAGCCGCCCGAGCGAGACGCCGCCGAGCACGCCGCGGTCGGCGAGCTTGCGCACCACGGGCCGCGCCTCCTGCGGCAGCCGGAGCGTGAACTCGTTGAAGAAGGTCTCGGTGACCAGCTCGACGCTCGGGATGCGCGCCAGCCGCTCGGCGAGCTGGACGGCGCGGGCGTGGTTCAAGGCGGCGAGCTTCCTGAGGCCCGCCTCGCCGAGCAGCGTCAGGTGGACGCTGAAGGCAAGCGCACACAGGCCCGAGTTGGTGCAGATGTTCGACGTCGCCTTCTCGCGGCGGATGTGCTGTTCGCGGGTGCTGAGCGTCAGGACGAAGCCGCGCCTGCCGTCGGCGTCGACCGTCTCGCCGCACAGCCGGCCCGGCATCTGGCGAACGTGCTTCTCGCGGCAGGCGAACAGGCCGAGGTACGGGCCGCCGAAGTTCAATCCGTTGCCGATCGACTGGCCCTCGCCGACGACGATGTCGGCGCCCATCTCCCCGGCGAGCGGACCAGCCCCAGCGACACCACCTCGGTGACGACGACGATCAGCAGCGCGCCGGCGGCGTGGCAGGCGGCGGCGAGCGGGGACAGGTCGGCGACGTGGCCGAAGACGTTGGGATTCTGGACGACGACGCAGCTGGTCGAGGCGTCGACCTTGGCCGCCAGCTCGGCGAGGTCGTCATCGGGGGTCAGGTCCGGCAGGCGCGTCAGCACCTCGTCATCGGTGAAGCGGGTCAGCGTCTTTAGGACGTTGACATAATGCGGATGGACGCCGCTCGAGACGCGGGCGACCTTCCGCCGGGTGACGCGCCGGGCCATGAACACGGCCTCGGTCATCGCGGTCGAGCCGTCGTACATACTGGCGTTGGCCACCTCCATGCCGGTCAGGCGGGCGACCTGCGTCTGGAACTCGAACAGGACCTGCAGCGTGCCCTGCGCGATTTCGGGCTGATAGGGCGTGTAGCTGGTCAGGAACTCGCCGCGCTGGATGATGTGGTCGACGCTCGCCGGGACGTGGTGCTTGTAGGCGCCGCAGCCGAGGAAGAACGGCCCCGCGCCCGCCGTCATGTTCTTCGCCGCGAGCCGGCCCAGGTGCCGCTCGACGAGCATCTCGGGGCTGTGCTTCGGGAGGCCTGCGATCGGGCCGGAAAGGCGTGCGGCCTCGGGCACGTCGGCGAACAGCGCGTCGATGTCGGGCGCGCCGACGGTTCGGAGCATGGACACCCGGTCGGCGTCGGTGAGGGGGAGGTAACGCATGGCTTACTCCGGTTTCCGCGCCGCAAATCGCAGGCGAACATAGTCGGCGGTCCAGTTCCCCGCCGCATCGGCGAGGACCGGGCGGAGCATCGCGCGGGTGTCCTCGATGATCTGCGCGCGCTTGCCGGGCGGCACGCCGGCGGCGTCGATGAAGCCGCCGCGGAAGGTCTGCAGCCACGCCGCCATGCCGCTGGTGATCGGCGTCGGGCGGGGAACGATCCAGCAGCCTTCGACGGCGAAGCCGCCCGCCTCGAGCGCGGCACGGTACTCGGCCGCGGTCGGGTAATAGTTCTCCTCGATCGCCGGCACGCGGTAACCGCGCGCCGTCAGCACGGCGCGCACGGCGACGCGGATCGCGGCGATATTGCCGTGGCCGCCGAACTCGCCGACGAAGCGCCCGCCGGGCTTGAGCGCCCGGAACACCCCGGCGACGACCGGCGCGGGCTCGCCCATCCAGTGCAGCGCGGCGTTCGAGAAAACCGCGTCGAACTCGCCCGCAAAGCCCAGCCGCCGGCCGTCGCCGAGGCGCACGTCGAGGCCGCGCGCCCGGGCCGCCTCGACCATCGCCGGATCGGCGTCGACGCCCACGACCTCGGCTCCCGCAGCGGCGATCCGCCCGGTCAGCACGCCGTCACCGCAGCCGAGGTCGAGGATGCGCTCGCCCGCCACCGCGCCCAGCAGTTCGAACGCGGCGTTGCCCAGCGCCGGCACGAAGGCGGCATGAGTAGCGTAGGCCTGCGGGTCCCACGCCATCGCCTAGAGCCCGTCGACGAAGGTCTGGTAGGCGTCCGCGTCCATCAGCCCGTTCAGCTCACCGGCGTCGGCCAGCGTCAGCCGGAACAGCCAGCCGGCACCCGCGGGGTCGGTGTTCACGAGCGCGGGCTCGCCTTCGAGCGCGCCGTTGGCCTCGGTCACCGTGCCCGACACGGGCGAATAGACATCGGACGCCGCCTTGACCGACTCGACGACGGCTGCCGCGCCGCCCTTGGTCACCGCCGTTCCCGCCGGCGGCACCTCGACGAAGACGACGTCGCCGAGCTGGCCCTGGGCGTAGTCGGTGATGCCGACCGTGCCGGAATCGCCGTCGACGTCGACCCACTCATGGTCCTTGGTGAAATAGAGGGTCATTGCGGCACTCCTTCGCGCACGTACGACTTGGGGAAGAACGGCATCGGCACGATGGTGGCATCGAGCCGCCGGCCGCGGACCTCGACCTGCAGACGCGTCCCGTCGGCGCTCGCGGCGGCGGGCACGTAGCCCATGGCGATCGGGCAGCCGAGCGCCGGGCCGAAGCCGCCGCTGGTGACGAGCCCGGCGACCGCGTTGGCGACGATGACCGCCGCACCCTCGCGCACCGGCTGCCGGCCCTCGATCTTCAGCCCGACCCGCCTGCGCGCCGGCCCTTCGAGCAGCTGCGCCAGCACCAGCGCCGCGCCGGGGAAGCCGCCTTCGACCTTGCGCCGCTTGGAGATGGCGAAGGCGAGGCCCGCCTCGACCGGCGTCGTCTCGGGCGTCAGGTCGTGGCCATAGAGCGGCAGACCCGCCTCGAGGCGCAGCGAATCGCGCGCGCCGAGGCCGACTGGACGGACCTCGGGCAACGCCAGCAGCGCCGCGGCGAACGCCTCCGCGTCCGTCGCGGGCAGCGACACCTCGAAGCCGTCCTCGCCGGTATAGCCGGACCGGCTGATCCAGAGGTCGACGCCGCTCCATGTGAAGGCCGCCGCGCGCATGAAGCGCAGCTCGGCGACGCCCGGCACAAGCCGGTCGAGGGCGGCGACCGCCTCCGGCCCCTGCAGCGCCAGCAGGGCGAGGTCGTCGCGGTGCGCGACCTCGAGCCCGGCGGCGCGGAGGTGGGCGAGATCGGCCTCCTTGGTCGCGCCGTTGACGACGAGGTAGAGGTCGTCGGCACGCCGCGTCACCATCAGGTCGTCGAGAATGCCGCCGCGCTCGTTCAGCAGCAGCGAATAGCGCAGCGTGCCCTCGCGCAGCCCGACGATGTCGCCCGGGAGCAGGGTCTCCAGCGCAACGTCGGCGGCCGACGGCAGGGTGAATTGGCCCATGTGGCTGACGTCGAACAGGCCGGCGTGGCTGCGCGTCCACTGGTGTTCGACGATGATGCCCTCGTACTGGACGGGCATGGCATAGCCGGCGAACGGCACCATGCGCGCGCCGAGACGGCGGTGGAGCGCGTCCAGCGGCAGCCGGCGGTCAAAGGTTTCGGCGTCGGTCAAGCGGCATCCCGGCGACAGCATGCAACCGGCGTCGCCGCCGGTCCCGCCCCCGTCTGTCGCTTGCACCTGAGAGCTTTCGCCGGACCCGCCGGCTTACCCCTTCGGTGGAGCGCGGCCGAAGCCGTGCCCGCTTTCCAGATCGCCGCTGATGCGCCCGCGCGGTCCCTGGTGCCTGAGAGTTTGCCGGGGGCGGCTTGCTCCTTCGGCGGCGACGGTCACCCGCCACACTCTCCCGCACGCGCGCCGGACCGAAGCCCGACGGCGTCTCGGTTGTGCCGCAACATGCTGCGCCGCACAACCCAAAAAGCGGTCGCTACTTGGTCGCGTTGTACGCCAACGCCTCGTCGCTCAGCTGGAAGCCGACCAGCACCTCGAAGGTCGCGGCGCGGATCGCGGCCTTGACCTCGGGGTCGGCGAGCGGGTCGGTCGCGGCATCGAGGTCGCCCGGCTTCCGTTGGCGATAGACCTTCTTCGCCACCGCCGGGTTGAGCTGGGTCGCCGCGCGATCGACCTCCGCATGCGCATGGCCGCTCGCCACCGCGCGCGCCTGGCCGTCGGGGAAGGTCACCGTCACGGCGCCGATCTGCTTGGAGACGAGCAGGTTGCCGCCCTGCACCAGGCTGGCGAAGAACGGCAGGGTCACGGTTCGTGCGCCGGCGGTGGACGTGCGCCGAGCAACGACGTCGAAGCTGACGTTCGTCGCCAGCCGCGGGCCCTGATCGGCGCAGACGCCGCGGACGTTGGTCAGCGCGGCGACGACGTCGATGTCGCCCGCGGTCGTGTCGCTGCCGCGGAACAGGGTCGTGTCGCCGGTGTAGTTCGGCACGGCCACCGCCGGGCACACCGACCGCTGCACCTCGAGCGGGTTGTGCTGGCACCCGGCAAGCGCGACGAGGCTCGCCACGGCGAGCGCGGCGGCACGGGAACGATGGGGCAAGACTAAACCTTTCGCGACGATTGGCCGTACCATAGAAAGCGGGTCCCCCCCGCACAAGTTGTGGTGCGGCGCGAGCCGATGTCGTAGAGCTGCAAGCCATGAGTACCGCGCCGTCGCTTGTCCGTCTGCCGAGCCTACGCGTCATCGTCGCCGCGCCGCGCGGCTTCTGCGCCGGGGTCGACCGCGCCGTGACGATTGTCGAGCGGGCGCTCGAGCGCTTCGGTCCGCCGGTCTATGTCCGCCACGAGATCGTCCACAACGCGCACGTCGTCGACGCGCTGAAGGTCAAGGGCGCGGTCTTCGTCGAGGAACTGGACGAGGTACCCGACGGGGTCCCGGTCGTGTTCAGCGCGCACGGGGTGCCGAAGTCGGTGCCGGTCGCCGCCGCGGCGCGGGGGCTGAACTACCTCGACGCGACCTGCCCGCTGGTGTCGAAGGTCCACCGCCAGGCCGAGCGGCTGGTCGCGCAGGGCCGCCACATCCTGTTCATCGGTCATGCCGGCCACCCCGAGGTCATCGGCACCTTCGGCCAGGTACCGGCCGGCACGATGACCCTGGTCGAGACCTTGGGCGATGCCGAGACGGTCATGCTGGCCGATCCCGACAATGTCGGCTTCCTCACCCAGACGACCCTGTCGGTCGACGACACGGCGGCCATCGTCGCCTGCCTGCAGCGCCGGTTCCCGGCGATCAGCGGGCCGAAGGGGGAGGACATCTGTTATGCCACCTCCAACCGGCAGGCGGCGGTCAAGGCGATCGCCCCGCTGTGCGATGTCGTTCTCGTCATCGGCGCGGTCAACTCGTCGAACTCGCAGCGCCTGCGTGAGGTCGCCGAGCGATCGGGCACCCGCGCCTATCTGATCCAGAGCGCGGCCGACCTCGACTGGCGCTGGTTCGATGGCGTGGAGACAGTTGGCGTCACCGCCGGGGCCTCGGCCCCCGAGGTTCTCGTCGGCGAACTGATGGCGCTGCTGGCGACGCGGTTCGACACCGCGACCGAGGAGGTGACGAGCGCAGTCGAGGAAGTCGTGTTCAAGCTGCCGCGGGGGCTCGATGCCTGACGCGGCGCGGCCGCCGACCTGATGGCGGTTTTCACGCCGGTCAGCGCCGAAGCGCTGGCCAGCTTCCTGACCCGCTACGACCTCGGCGAGGCGGTGACGTTCAAGGGCATCGCCGAAGGCGTGCAGAATTCCAATTTCCTGCTCGACACCGACCGTGGCCAGCGCCTGTTCCTGACTTTGTACGAAGACCGCGTCGACGCCGACGACCTGCCGTATTTCCTCGCGCTGACGACCCATCTCGCCGACCGCGGGCTGCCGGTTCCCCGGCCGATCACCGATCGCGGCGGCCATGCCCTGCAGATGCTGTGCGGCCGACCGGCATGCCTGATCGAATTCGTGCCCGGCGTGTCGGTGACCTCGCCGACCGCCATCGACGCCTTTGCCGCCGGGGCAGCGATGGGAGCGATGCACACCGCGCTGACCGACTTCGCGCCCGAACGGCGGAACGAGCACGGGCCCGAGGGCTGGCGGCTGCTGGCGGCGCGGATCGGCGAGAGCTTCGGCGCGGTCGCGCCGGGGCTGTCGGCCGTGGTCGACGACGAGCTTGGGGCCCTCGCCACCCGCTGGCCGAGCGATCTCGCGCGGGCAACGATCCACGCCGACCTGTTTCCCGACAACGTCCTGCTGATGGGCGGCCGCGTCACGGGGCTGATCGACTTCTATTTCGCGTGCACCGACATCCGCGCCTACGATCTGGCCGTGATGCACGCCGCCTGGTGCTTCTCGACCGACGGCCGGCGCTTCGATCCGGCGCTCGCCGCGGCGCTGGTCGCCGGCTACACGAGCGCCCATCCGTTGACCGATGCCGAGCGTGCTTCCCTCCCCATCCTCTGCCGCGGGGCATCGCTGCGCTTCATCCTGTCGCGCGCCTACGACTGGATCACGACGCCGGCGGATGCCCTGGTGACGAAGAAGGACCCGATGGACTTCGCCCGGCGCCTCGCCTGGTACCGCAGCGCGACGGTGGCCGAGGTGGTCGGTACCGCATGAACGGGCGCACGCTGCCCGAGGTCACGATCTTCACCGATGGCGCCTGCAAAGGAAATCCCGGCCGCGGCGGCTGGGGCGCGATCCTGCGCCTCGGCGACGCCGAGAAGGAGCTGATGGGCGCCGAGCGGCTGACGACCAACAACCGCATGGAACTGACCGCCGCCATCCGGGCGCTGGAGGCGCTGACGCGACCGTGCCGGGTAACGCTGACGACCGACAGCAACTACGTCCGCGACGGCATCACCAAGTGGATCGCCGGCTGGCAGAAGCGGGGCTGGCGCACCGCCGACGGCAGCCCGGTCAAGAACGTCGACCTGTGGCAGGCCCTGCTCGCGGCCTGCGCACCGCACCAGATCGAGTGGCGCTGGGTCAAGGGCCACTCGGGCGATCCCGGCAACGAACGCGCCGACGCGCTCGCCAACGCCGCCATCGCCGCGCTGACCGCCTAGAACTCGCCGCGCTGCCGCCCTATGTCGCGGGCGGGTCAACGGGGAGCATGCGCCATGCCGATCAAGGTCCTGCTGCAAACGACCATCGCGACACCGCCCGACGGCGAGGACTGGGGCATCGCTCGCTTCGCGCGGCTGGCGGAATTCCTGCGCGGCGAGGTCGACGCCGACGGCCGGCCGCTGTTCGAGGTGACGGCCCGCGACCGCGACCCCCTCCCCGCCCCTGACGCCGTCCTGTCGACGCTCGACGCCAGCGACTTCGACGAGGCCTGGCTGTTCGCCGTCGACACCGGCGACGGGCTGACCGAGGAGGATTGCGCCGCGATCAGCCGCTTCCGCCGCGCCGGGCGCGGCCTGCTCGTGACGCGCGACCACATGGATCTCGGCAGCTCGGTGTGCACCTTGGGCGGCGTCGGCAAGGCGCACTTTTTCCACTCGAAGAACCCCGACCCCGACGAGTCGCGGCGCTGCATCGACGACACCGCGACAAGCTACATCCTGTGGCCGAACTATCATTCCGGGGCCAACGGCAATTTCCAGCCGGTGACCGTCATCGGCGAGCGTCACCCGGTGCTGAGCGGCGTCGACTACCTCCCCGCCCACCCGCACGAGGGCGCGGTCGGCGTGCCCGCCGACGAGGCCGCGGCGCGGGTCATCGCGACCGGCGTCAGCCAGGTCACGGGCCGCCCGTTCAACCTCGCCGTCGCGTTCGATCCCAGCGAAGACGGCGGGCCGGCGATCGCGCAGAGCACCTTCCACCACTTCGCCGATTATAACTGGGACCCGCGCGACGGTGCCCCGCGCTTCGTCGACGAGCCGCCGGGCCGAGCGATGCTCGACGATCCGCGCGGCATCTTGGCGACGCGCCGCTACGTCCGGAACGTCGCCCTGTGGCTGGCCGGGCGGCTCGATCAGCCGAATCGCGCGGGGGCGTAGAGGGCGGGATCGACCGCGCCGGGCGGCAGGCCGAGCAGCAGACGCGCAGCAAGCTCGGCCGCCGCCGGCGCGGTCTGAATGCCGAACCCACCCTGCCCCGCGCACCAGAAGAACCCCGGCGCGTGCGCGTCGAAGCCATAGACGGGCGCCCGGTCGGGACTGAAGGTGCGGAGGCCCGCCCAGCTGCGCTCGACGCGGCGGACGGTGGCGGTCGTGGCCTGCTCGAAGCGGTCGACGGCGATGGCGACGTCGAGCTCCTCGGGCACGGCGTCGCGGGGTACGTCGGCGATCTCGTCGTGCGGCGACAGCCACAGCCGCCCGGCGTCGGGCTTGAAATAGAAGCTGCCGGCGACGTCGAACACGACCGGCAGGTCGGACGGTGGCGACGGCGACACGTCGAGCACGACCATCGTCCGCCGTAGCGGCAGCAGCCCCAGCCGCCGGGCGCCGGCGAGCTCGGCCAGCCCGTCGGCCCAGGCTCCCGCGGCGTTGACGACCACCGTCGCGGCGAACTCGCCGGCGCGGGTCGTCAGCCGCCAGCCGTCCGGTTCCCGGACCAGCGCCTCGACCCGCGCCCCGCAGACGAGCTTCGCCCCGCGCCGCCGGGCCGCTGCCAGGAAGCCGGCGTGCAATGCGGCGACGTCGATGTCATGGCAGTCCGGCTCGAACAGTCCGGCCGCCTGCCAGCCGCCGCCGACAATGGGAAAGCGCGCGGCCATCGCCGCCGCATCAAGGTGCTCGGTGACGACGCCGAAGCCGGCGAACTCCGCGGCGAGGACGTCGAGCACCCCCGCGCGCCCTGGCCCGGCGACGTGGAGCGCGCCGCGTGGGCGGAGCAGGGTACCGTCGCCGAAGCCCGGCGGCGGAGCGTCGAAGAAGGCGCGGCTCGCCGCCGACAGCGGCACCACCGCCGCGCCGCCGTAGGTCGGCTCCCAGAACGCGGCCGAGCGTCCGGTGGTGTGATAGCCCGGGACATCCTCGCCTTCCAGGAGGACGATATCGCGAACCCCGTGCTCGGTCAGCGCCCAGGCGAAGCTCGCCCCGGCTATTCCCGCGCCGACGATGGCGACGGCGTGGCTCACCGCATCGGGGCCGGGGCTGCCGGCGCCGTGGCGGCGACGCGGGCGACCTCCTCGCGGCCACGCAGGCGCAGCCCGGGGACGAACAGCGTCACGAAGCCCGACAGCACGAACAGCACCGCGCTGATCGGGAACAGGCCGAGGATGGCGTCGGCGAAGCTCGCGCGGATGCCCGCGCCCGTCGCAGCCACTTGTCCGGGATCGGTTACGCCGCGCGCGGCGAGCGCCGCCGCCAGCGCCGGCCGGTTCATCGCCAACGCTTGCGCGCGGCTGATGTCGACCGCGCCGGATGCGGCCGACCCCGACGCTAGAGCCGGCGCGCGCCGCGGCAGGTCGGCGGCAAGCGAGTTGGTCAGCACCGCGCCGAACAAGGCGACGCCGACGGTCGAGCCGATCTGGCGGAAGAACTGTGCCGACGACGTCGCCACGCCGATCCGCGGCGGCGGTACCGCGCTCTGGATCGCCAGCGTGAACATGCCCTGCGCCGGGCCGAGGCCGAAGCCGAGCAGTGCTAGGCGCAGCATCAGGGCCTCGCGGGACGTCCGGGCATCGATCCCGAGCATCAGCGCGACCGCGACCAGCGTCACCGCCGCGCCGACGAGCATCACCGGCTTGTACTGCTTGGTCCGGCTCGTCACCTGCCCCGAGATCATCGAAGCGACGACGATGCCGCCCATCAGCGGCAGCAGGGCAAAGCCGCTGTCCGTCGCGCTTACGCCGCGCGCTACCTGAAGGTAGAGCGGCAGGAACATGACGAGGCCGGTGAAGGCGATGTTGACGATGAACAGCGCGAGGTTGCCGCGCGCGAACACCGGCACGGCGAACAGCGACAGCGGCACCACCGCATAATCCTTGCCGCGCGAGGTGACGAGCAGCAGTACCAGCGCCAGCACCGCGCCGGCGAGCATCAGGACGATCGTCGCCGACCCCCAGGCGAACCGGTGCCCGCCCCACGACAGCGCGAGCAGCAGCGGCACGAAGGTCGCGAGGATCAGGGCCGCGCCGCTCCAGTCGATCCGCCGTTCTCCGGTCGCCTGCGCACCGGTATTGGCCAGCCGCGTCGTCAGGATCCACAGCGCGACCGCCCCGAGCGGCAGGTTGACGTAGAAGACGAAGCGCCAGCCGCTAACGATGTGCCCGGCGAGCGTCACCGTGGCGTGCTCGGTCAGCGCCCCGCCGACCACCGGCCCGGCAACACTGGCGAAGCCGAACATGGCACCGAACAACCCGACATAGCGCCCGCGTTCGGCGGGCGGGACGATGTCGGCGATGGCGGCAAAGGCGCCGGTCGTCAGCGCGCCGGCGCCGATACCCTGCAGCGCGCGGCAGACGATCAGCTGGTTCATCCCGTCGCCGACGACGGACAGCGGACCGAACTCGCCGGCGAGGCCGCACAGCATCGACCCGGCGAGGAAGACCAGCACGCCGAAGATGAGGATCGGCCGCCGCCCATACAGGTCGCCGAGCTTGCCATAGATCGGCACGACCACTGTCGAGGCGAGCAGATAGGCCGTGCCGACCCACGCGATCCGCTCGAGCCCCCTCAGCTCGGCGACGATCCGCGGCATCGCCGTCGACACGATCGTCTGGTCGAGCGCCGAGAGCAGCAGGACGATCAGCACCGCCGCCAGCGTCAGGCGGCGCGACGGCGCAGGAGGGGGCAAGGCTGGCATCGCCGTCGATTAGCAGTAGAGACAGGCACGAACCACCCGCTCCGGTCGCGCGTTCGGCGCGGCGGAGCAGCGCACGAAAGGTGACCCGCCCGTGACCGAACTCGTCTTCGATCCGCTTGCCTTTGCCTGGGCCGTCGCCGGCCTGGTCCTCGGCCTGATCATCGGCCGCCTCGCCTTCGGCGGCCGCCGCCGCGTCGTCAGCGTCGCCGACACCGCCGCCCTGACGGCGGCCGCGTCGCAGGCCCGCGCCGACGCCGACGCCCGGGCCCGCGAACTCGCCGCCGCCCAGGCGGCGATGCGCCCGCTCGCCGACGAGGTCGACCGGCTTAAGCGCGAGCTGGCGCGGGCGAAGCGCCCGGTACAGACCCCCTTGCCGCTCGACGCCGAAGCCCCGCACGTCGCGCCGACGCCGGCCGTCGCCGGAGCCGGCCCCCTGGTGGTCGACAGCACCGAGGCCGCCGCGCCGGCCGTCACCGACGTCCGCCGGCTGAAGGGCGTCGGCGACAAGTTCGCGGCGGCGCTGGCCGCGCTCGGCCTCGACAGCGTCGACCGGCTGGCGCGGCTCAACCCCGAGGAAGCCGCCGAGGCCGATACCCGGCTGGGGGCCTTCAACGGCCGCATCGCCCGCGACCAGCTCGTCGAGCAGTCGATCCTGCTCGATGAGGGCCGGACGACCGAGTACGAGGCGCGCTTCGGCAAGATCGGCGGGCCGGTGCTGATCTGACGAGGACCCCCGCGGGGCCTACTTCGCCCGCAGCGCCGCCTGCGCCGCCGCCAGGCGCGCGATGGGCACGCGGTAGGGCGAGCAGCTGACGTAATCGAGGCCGAGGCTTTCGCAGAAGGCGATGCTGGCGGGATCGCCGCCGTGCTCGCCGCAGATGCCGAGCTTGAGCGCCGGCTTGGCCGCGCGCCCACGCTCGGCGGCGAGGCCGATCAGTTCGCCGACGCCCTCGACGTCGATCGTGACGAACGGGTCGCGGGCATAGATGCCCTGCTCGACATAGACGGTGAGGAACTTCGCCGCGTCGTCGCGGCTGATGCCGAGGGCGGTCTGCGTCAGGTCGTTGGTGCCGAACGAGAAGAAGTCGGCGTGGGCGGCGATCTCCTTCGCCCGGATGGCGGCGCGGGGCAGCTCGATCATCGTCCCGACGAGGTAGTCGAGCGCAGTGCCCCTTCTCGGCGAACACCGCCTTCGCCTCGGCGTCGATCGCGGCGCGGGTGATCTCCAGCTCGCGCGGCGTCGCCACCAGCGGCACCATGACCTCGGGCACGACCGCCGCGCCGCTCGCCTGCGCCACGTCGACCGCCGCCTCGAAGATCGCGCGCGCCTGCATCGCGTAGATCTCGGGGTAGGTAATGCCGAGCCGGCAGCCGCGGTGACCGAGCATCGGGTTGAACTCGTGCAGCTCGGCGACGCGGCGCTTCAGCGCATCGACCGACAGGCCGACCGCGGCGGCGACGTCGGCGAACTCGCTCTCGGCGTGCGGCAGGAACTCGTGCAGCGGCGGGTCGAGGAGGCGGATCGTCACCGGCAGCCCGGCCATGATCGTGAAGATGGCGGCGAAGTCGGCGCGCTGCTCGGGCAGTAGGACGGCCAGCGCCTTGCGCCGCCCAGCCTCGTCCTCGGCCAGGATCATCTGGCGGACGGCGGTGATGCGCGACGCCTCGAAGAACATGTGTTCGGTGCGGCACAGGCCGATGCCCTCGGCGCCGAACTGGCGCGCGGTGCGGCAGTCGAGTGGTGTCTCGGCGTTGGTCCGGACCTTCATCCGGCGATGCGCGTCGGCCCACTCCATCAGCCGGCCGAAGTCGCCGTGCAGCTCGGGCTCGACGGTCGGCACCTGGCCGGCCATGACCTCGCCGGTCGACCCGTCGATGGTCAGCATGTCGCCCTCGGCGATTATGCGACCGCCGACGCGCGCCGTGCGGCTCTTGAGGTCGACCGACAGCGCGCCGGCCCCCGACACGCACGGCCGGCCCATGCCGCGGGCGACGACGGCGGCGTGGCTGGTCATGCCGCCGCGCGCGGTCAGGATGCCCTTGGCCGCGACCATGCCGTGGATATCCTCCGGGCTGGTCTCGGTCCGGACGAGGATGACATCGTCGCCGAGACCGGCGCGGCGTTCGGCGGTTTCCGAATCGAACACCGCGACGCCCGACGCGGCGCCTGGCGAGGCCGGCAGGCCCTTGGTCAGCACGTCGCGCGGCGCTGCCGGGTCGAGTGTCGGGTGGAGCAGCTGGTCGAGCGCGGCGGCGTCGACGCGCAGCACCGCTTCCTCGCTGGTGATCAGCCCCTCGTCGGCCATGTCGACCGCGGTCTTCAGCGCCGCCTTCGCCGTGCGCTTGCCGCTGCGCGTCTGCAGCATCCACAGCTTGCCCTGCTGGACGGTGAACTCGATGTCCTGCATGTCGCGGTAGTGGCCTTCGAGCAGGTCGAAGACGCGCGCCAGCTCGGCGAAGACCGACGGCATCGCCTCCTCCATCGACTCGGCCTTGGCCCCGGCCGCCTCGCGGGCGGCGCGGGTCAGGTATTGCGGCGTTCGGATGCCGGCGACGACGTCCTCGCCCTGGGCGTTGATCAGGAACTCGCCGTAGTGCGCGCGCTCGCCGGTGCCGGGGTCGCGGGTGAAGGCGACGCCCGTCGCGCTCGTCGCGCCCATGTTGCCGAAGACCATCGCCTGGACGGTGACGGCGGTGCCCCAGCTTTCGGGGATGTCGTTGATCCGGCGATAGACGCGCGCCCGCTCCGACCGCCACGAGCCGAACACCGCGCCGATCGCGCCCCACAGCTGGGCGTGAACGTCCTGCGGGAACGGCCGGCCGAGCTCGCTCGCGACCTTGGCGAGATAGTCGGCGACAAGGCCTTTGAGGTCGTCGGCGCTGAGTTCGGTGTCGAGCGTGACGCCGCGGTCCTCCTTCAGGATCTCGAGCGCCTCCTCGAACAGATAGTGGTCGAGGCCGAGGACGACGTCGGCGTACATCTGGATGAAGCGGCGGTAGCTGTCCCAGGCAAAGCGGGGGTCACCGCTCGCCTTCGCCAGTCCCTCGACGGTCGTGTCGTTCAATCCGAGGTTGAGGACCGTGTCCATCATGCCCGGCATCGACACCCGCGCACCCGAGCGGACCGAGACCAGCAGCGGGTTCTCCGCGCTGCCGAAGGCGACGCCGCCGACGCCCGCGGTGCCCCCGGCACTGCCCCCGATAACTGCCTCGATGTGCCCGATCCCGTCCGCGACCTCCGACTTCAGGGTGTCGGGGAAGGCTTCGCCACTGTCGTAATAGACCTGACACATCGACGTCGCGATGGTGAAACCCGGCGGCACCGGCAGGCCGATCGAGGCCATCTCGGCGAGGTTCGCGCCCTTGCCGCCGAGCAGGTTCTTCATGCCCGCGTCGCCGTCCGCCGTGCCGCCGCCGAAGCGGAAGACGAAGCGCCCGGCCGCGGCGTCGGTGTCAGCTGTAGCGGTCGGCGCGGCGGGGGCGGTGGCCATGGGCAAGCACTCCTAAAGTCGCAATGGTCACAGCCGCACGCTGGTGAAATGAAGCGCGAACGTCATCCCTCCAGCTTAGAGAAGTCCGCGACCGTATGCACCGCCGTCCTCAGCCGCGCCAGCAGCGCCAGCCGGTTGCGACGGATTTCCTGCTCGTGCGCGTTGACGGTGACGTGCTCGAAGAAGCCGTCGACCATCGGCCGCAGCCGCGCCAGCGCCGTCATCGCGCCGCCGAAGTCCTCGCGGGCGACGGCGGCGGCCGCCTCCGGCACGGCAGCGTCGAGTGCGGCGTCGAGCGCCTTCTCGGCCGGTTCGGTCAGCAGCGTCTTGTCGACCTCCTCAAGATTGAGGTCAGGCGTCTTCCCCTGTTCGATGCGCACGATATTTGCCCCCCGGCGATACCCGGCAAGCAGACTAGCGCCATCGGGGGTCTGGAGGACAGCCTGAAGTGCTTTCGCGCGTGAAACAAGCCGGACGAGGTCGTCCTCGCCGCCGAGGCTGAATACCGCGTCGATGACATCGGGGCGGATGCCGGCGTCGCGCTGCTGGACCTTGAGGCGGTCGGCGAGGAAGTCGAGCAGCCTAATGCCGATTACATTGTGTCCAGCAAATGGGCCGACCGACTGCACGAGCGTCGCGCGAGCAGCCGACGTTCTTCTGATTTTGTCTCCAAGTGGTGCCGCTGAAGCTCATCGGCATAATCAACTACCGGCAGAACCTGCCAGCGAAGCTGGTTCTCAACATTAATCGCCAAGACTGCCAACGCAGCGCGGCGTAGCGCAAATGGATCTTTAGACCCTGTCGGCAATTCGTTGATCGGAGAAGAACCCAACCAGCGTATCCAGCTTGTCCGCCAGCGCCACCGCCACCGTCACCGGCGCGGTCGGCACCTCGTCGCTCGGGCCGACCGGCTTGTAGTGGTCGCGGATCGCGGCGGCGACTTCCGCCGGCAGGCCTTCCGCCGCCGCGAGGTGACCGCCGGCGATGCCCTGGACCTCGGGGAACTCGCCGACCGTCGCGCTGACGAGGTCGGCCTTGCACAGGCGCGCGGCCTGCTCGGCGAGGTCGGCGTCGGCGCTCGGGCACCGCCCCGCTCTCGACCAGCCAGCGCGCGAGCTTCGCCACCCGCTCGACCTTGTCGGCGACGGTGCCGAGCTTCTCGTGGAAGACGATGTCCTTCAGCTTCGGCAGGCGCGACTCGAGCGTCACCGCGCGGTCGGCGTCCCAGAAGAAGCGGGCGTCGCTCAGACGTGCGGCGAGCACCTTGCGGTTCCCTGCGACGATGTGGCCGCTCGTGTCGGGCAGGTTCGCCACCGCGACGAACGCCGGGGCCAGCCGCCCGCCGGCGTCAGCGCAGGCGAAGTATTTCTGGTTCGTCCGCATCGTCAGCTGGACGACCTCGCGCGGCACCTCGAGGAATGCGGAGTCGAACTGCCCGAGCAGCGGCACCGGCCACTCGGTCAGCCCGGCGTTCTCGGCGACGAGGCCGGCATCGGGGATCAGCGTCAGCCCGGCCGCGGCGGCGGCGGCCTCCGCCTCGCGCACGATGATCGCCGCGCCGCTCGGCGGGGTCGAGGACGACATGGGCCGCTCGCAGCTGCTCGGCATAGCTCGCGGCGCTGACGATCTCGATCGGCCCGGCCGAGAGGAAGCGGTGGCCGAAGGTCGTGCGCCCGGTCGCCACGCCGGCGGCGGTGAACGGCACGACCGCATCGTCCAGCAGGGCGACGATGCCCGACAACGGGCGGACCCAGCGTGGGGAAGCGGTCGAGGCGGACGCCACGCCCCAGCGCATCGACTTCGGCCAGTCGAACTCACGGACGATCTGCGGGATCAGGTCGCCTAGGACCTCCGCCGCCGGCCGGCCCGCCGTGACGACGGTCGCGTAGAGAAACCGACCCTTCGGCGTGTCGCGTTCCTCGAGCTGGTCGCGCGTGAGGCCGGTCGACTTGAGGAACCCGGCGACCGCGCCCTCGGGCGCGTCGGCGCGCGGGCCGCGACGTTCGTCATGCGTCCCCGAACTTGCGGCGGCGACGTCGCGGACCATCAGCACCAGCCGCCGCGGCGTCACTGCGCTCTCGACCGCCCCGGTCGCCAGCCCGAACGCGGCGACCCCGGCGGCAAAGCGCGTCCGCAGCTGCTCGGCCGCCGCCATCTGCATCCGCGCGGGGATTTCCTCGGTCAGCAGTTCGAGGACGAAGTCAGCCACCGGCGGCCGCCCACCCGCTCTTGGCGACCCACGCCTCGGCGACCGCCTTCGTCAGGTCCCGCACCCGGCCGATATAGGCCGCGCGCTCGGCGACGCTGATGACGCCGCGGGCGTTCAAGAGGTTGAAGATGTGGCTGGCCTTGATCGCCTGGTCGTACGCCGGCAGCGGCAGACCGCGGTCGACGAGCGCGCGGCACTCGCCGGCAACGCGGCCGAACTGGTCGAACAGCAGCGCCGTATCGGCCGCCTCGAAGCTGTAGGCGCTGAACTCGCGCTCGTTCTCGCGGAATACGTCGCCGTAGGTCAGACGGTCGTTATAGGCGAGGTCGTAGACCGAATCCTTGCCCTGGATGTACGTCGCCAGCCGCTCGAGGCCGTAGGTGATCTCGCCGCTGACCGGCGCGCAGTCGATGCCGCCGACCTGCTGGAAGTAGGTGAACTGGCTGACCTCCATGCCGTCGCACCAGACCTCCCAGCCGAGCCCCCAGGCACCCAGTGTCGGGCTCTCCCAGTCATCCTCGACGAAGCGGATGTCGTGCTCGCGCCCGTCGATGCCGATGGCGGCGAGGCTGCCCAGATACTGGTCGATGATGTCGGGCGGCGACGGCTTCAGGATGACCTGGAACTGGTAATAGGCGCCGAGGCGGTTGGGGTTGTCGCCGTAGCGGCCGTCGGATGGGCGGCGGCTCGGCTGGACATAGGCGGCGTGCCAGGGGTCCGGCCCCAGTGCGCGCAGCACCGTCGCCGGATGGAAAGTGCCGGCGCCGACCTCGACGTCATAGGGCTGCAGGATGACGCAGCCACGCTCGCTCCAGTAGTGCTGGAGCGTCAGGATCATGTCCTGGAACGTCAGGGGCTTTCGCGGCTGCAGCATCGGCGCGCGGGTGTAGCGGCGCAGCCGAAGGGGGGCAAGGTGGGGCCGTTGCCGGGGCACGCTGGCCTCTCTAGGGTTCCGGTGAGCAGTTCGGCGGGGGGCAAGCGATGACGGCAGCGGTGATGCGGTGCATCGTGGCGGTGGCAGCGGTCCTCGCGGCAGCGACCGCTCGCGGCGAGACGGCGTGCGCGCGAATGGCGATACCGCTGAAGATGAGCCCGTCGTCCGGCCCGGTCGTCGGCGCGCCGGACAGCGACCGGCTCTACAAGGTCAGCCTCGCCAGCCTCGGCATCGTCCTGTTCGGCGGCACCGTGCAGGCCTCGTTCAGGATCGAGCCGGTCGACGACACGCCGGCTGAACACGAGCGTCTGAAGGGCACCTGCACCCAGACGAAGAAGGGCGTGCTGTGCGACGTGGTCGGCCCGGCACGCCTGACGATCGGCTCCAACAGGGGCGTCGTCGCCACCGACTTCAGGGCCGGCGAACACGCGGTCGTCGAGATGCGCATGGCCTCGCTTTACTGCCACGACCTCTAGCGCGGCGGATCAGCCCTTGTGCGCAGCGCGGCGGATCAGCCCTTGCGCGCCTTCTTCGCCGCCTTGCGCGCGGCGTACTTGGCGTCGCGCTCGGCCTTCTTGGCGGCGGCGCGCATCTCCTCGGTGATCAGCGCTTCCTCGGCCGCCTTGCGCGCGGCTTCTTCCTTCGCCTCGCGGGCGGCGATGACGGCGGCCTTCTCGGCGGCGATCCGGTCCTTCAGCGCCTGCGCCTTCTCGCGCTGCTTGGCCTCGGCCCGGGCGGCGACGGCGGCGCGCTCGGCCAGCTCTTCGGGCGTCGGCTCGCTCTTGTTCTTGAATTTCTCGAGCATCGCGGCGCGGCCGGCGTTGGCAGCGGCCTTGCGGTCGTTGAAGTCGGGGAGTTTGAAAGCCATGAATCTCGCAGCTGTCGGAAGGATTAGCGCTTCGCATCTAGGGAAGCGCCGCACAACTCGCAACGGGCAGGCGGCCCCGCTATACCGCCGGCGATGCGTATCCCTGCTTTGTGTGCCGTCGTCGCCACGCTTTTCGCCACCGCGGCGGCCGCCGAACCGGCGATGTGGCACGTCCATTCGGCGACGACCGACATCACCCTGTTCGGCACGATGCACGCGCTGCCGCCGGGCACCGGCTGGCTGAGCCCGCGCATCGCCGCCCGGGCCGACGCCGCCGACACGCTGGTGCTGGAGACGGTCCTGCCCGACGATCCCGCCGGCCTCGCGCCGCTGGTCACCGCGCTCGGCTTCAAGGCCGGCCTGCCGCCGCTCGCCACGCGCGTCGCGCCGTCGAAGAAGGCGAAGCTGCTCGCCAGCGTCTCGGCGCTCGGTCTCGACGCCCGCCAGCTCGACGGGATGAAGACGTGGCTTGCGGCGATCGCTCTGGGTGACGGGGCCATCGAGCAGCTCGGCTTCCACCAGACCGACGGGGTCGAGCCGGCGCTGACCGCCCGCTTCCGCGCCGCGCACAAGCCGGTGATCGGGCTGGAGACGCCCGAGTCGCAGCTGCGCATCTTCGACGCCTTGCCCGAGACCGACGCCCGCGCGCTGCTCGACGCGACCGTCGACGACGTGCCGACCGCGCGGGAGGACACGAACGCGCTCCTCGCCTATTGGCAGGCCGGCGAGACAGAGGCGCTGGCGGCCGATTTCGACAAGGGGTTCAAGGCGACGCCGACCCTCGACCGGACTCTGCTCGCCAATCGCAACAGCGCCTGGGCCGACTGGATCGCGGCCCGGCTGAACACGCCGGGGAAGGTGTTCCTGGCGGTCGGCGCCGGCCACCTCGGCGGTCCCGGCAGCGTCATTGCCAAGTTGCAGGCGAAAGGACTGGCGGTCGAGCGGCTGCCGTAGCGGCGGAAAAGTCCTGGAAAGCGGGCGGAGACGGCCGCGAGGCGCCGCCCCCGCCCAGTAAGTCGCCGGGTTCAGAGGGGAGCTGAAGGGTGCCCGCGGCGATGTCTTCCCTATACCCCATCGTCGGCATGGGATTTAGCAAGATTTGCTTGGCCGGCGGCGATGCGAAGTTGCTGGAACCGCGGCCATTGCCTTCTCGGGCGTTTTCGCCTAGGTGCCCCGCTCCCGTGCCCGCATCCCTGGAGGCGCACGGGCAATGGAGAAGTCAGCACCATGAGCGAAGCGATGAAACTCGCGGCCGCGGTGCGCGACCGCGGAGGCAAGGGAGCCTCGCGGGCCGTGCGCCTGACCGGACGCGTCCCCGCCGTGATCTACGGCAACAAGACCGCGCCTACCATGATCCACGTGCCGCTGAAGGAGCTGACGCGCCTGCTCCACACCGGCCACTTCATGAACTCGGTGGTCGAGGTCGAGGTCGAGGGCGGTGCCACCGAGCGCACCCTGCCGCGCGACGTGCAGTTCCACCCCGTCAGCGACCGGCCGATCCACGTCGATTTCCTGCGGCTGGCCGCAGGCGCGACGATCGACGTTGCGGTTCCGGTCCACTTCGTCGACGAGGACAAGTCGCCCGGCATGAAGCGTGGCGGCACGCTCAACGTCGTCCGCCACGAGATCGAGCTGACCTGCCCGTCGGACGCGATCCCCGATCAGATCGACATCAGCCTTGCCGGCCTCGACATCGGCAACTCGGTCCACATCTCGGCGGTCACACTGCCCGAGGGCGTGACGCCGACGATCACCGATCGCGACTTCACCATCGTCTCGGTCGTCGCGCCGTCGGCGTTGCAGTCGGCCGATGCCGCCGCCGACGAGGCGACCGCAGCGGCGGCCGCTGCCGAGTCGGCCGCCGCCAAGGCGTAAGCGCAGCGCAGGGGCCGGCGAAGTGCAGATCTTCGCCGGCCTCGGCAACCCGGGGGCCGCACACGCGCTCCAGCGCCACAATGTCGGCTTCATGGCCGCCGATGCGATCCACGCGCGCTGGTCGTTCGACCCGTGGCGGGCGCGCTTCCAGGGCCTCGCGGCCGACGGGCGGATCGGCGACGCCAGGGTCGTGCTGTTGAAGCCGGCGACCTTCATGAACGACAGCGGGCGTTCGGTCGCCGAGGCTATGCGCTTCTACAAGCTCGGGCCGGATGCGCTCAGCGTGTTCTATGACGAGCTCGACCTCGCGCCGTTCAAGGTCAAGACGAAGCGGGGCGGCGGGGCGGCCGGACACAACGGCATCCGCTCGGTGGACCAGCATCTGAACGCGATCGGCACCGACTATCGCCGCGTTCGCCTCGGCATCGGCCATCCCGGGCACAAGGACAAGGTGCTCGGCCATGTCCTGGCGAACTTCGCACGCGCCGAGCAGGAGCCGCTCGCCGACATGCTCGGCGCCGTCGCGGCCGAGGCCGAGTGGCTGGTCAAGGGCGACGACGTGCGCTTCATGAACGACGTCGCGCTGCGCCTTTCGGCCGCGTGACTGCAGGAGATTGACATGGGCTTCCGCTGCGGAATCGTCGGCCTGCCGAACGTCGGCAAGTCGACCCTGTTCAACGCGCTGACACAGACCGCAGCGGCGGCGGCGGCGAACTATCCGTTCTGCACGATCGAGCCGAACGTCGGGAACGTGCCCGTGCCCGATCCACGGCTTAACGAGCTGGCGCGCGTCGCCCATTCGGCCAAGATCATCGAGACGCAGCTGGGCTTCACCGACATCGCCGGGCTGGTTCGCGGCGCGTCGAAGGGCGAGGGTCTGGGCAACCAGTTCCTCGGCAACATCCGCGAGACCGACGCCATCGTCCACGTCCTGCGCTGCTTCGAGGATGACGACGTCACCCATGTCGAGGGGCGGATCGACCCGGTCGCGGATGCCGAAACCGTCGAAACCGAGCTGATGCTGGCCGATCTCGACAGCCTCGAGAAGCGCGTTCCCGCCTTCGTCAAGAGGGCGGGCCAGGGCGACAAGGACGCGAAGGTCGCCGCCAGCGTCCTCGGCGCGGCGCTCGACCTGCTGCGCGAGGGCAAACCGGCGCGGCTGACGGTGCCGAAGGACGACGAGGAGGCGCGCGTGCTGGCGCAGGCGCAGCTGCTGACGGCGAAGCCGGTACTCTACGTCTGCAACGTCGAGGAGGCGTCGGCTGCGACCGGCAACGCGCGCTCGGCGGCGGTCGCGGCGATGGCGGCGGCGTCGGGAGCGGCGGCGGTCGTCATTTCCGCCGCGATCGAGAGCGAAATCGCGCAGATGGACGCTGCCGACCGGCCCGATTTCCTCGACGGTCTCGGGCTGACCGAAACGGGCCTCGCCCGCGTCGTCCGCGCCGGTTACGACCTCCTCGGGCTGATCACCTACTTCACCGCCGGCCCGAAGGAAGCGCGCGCCTGGACGATCACGCGCGGCACCAAGGCGCCGCAGGCGGCCGGCGTCATCCACGGCGACTTCGAGCGGGGCTTTATCCGCGCCGAGACGATCGCCTACGACGACTATGTCCGGCTTGGCGGCGAGGCCGGCGCGCGCGACGCCGGGAAGCTGCGCAGCGAAGGCAAGGACTACGTCGTCCAGGACGGCGACGTGATGAACTTCCGCTTCAACGTCTAGGGACTCGCGTCGCGCGGTCGTGACCGCCTGCTCTCATCCTTCCGATCGCGGTCTGAGCAGCGGCGGCGGGAGACTATTCGCCGGCAAAGGCGACCAGTGTCGTCACCTCGACCCCCGCCGCGCGCAGTCGCGCCGCCCCGCCAAGGTCAGGCAGGTCGATGACGAACGCGGCCGCAGTCACCTCGGCGCGTGCCGCGCGGAGAAGCTGCACCGCAGCCAGCGCCGTGCCGCCAGTGGCGATCAAGTCGTCGACGACGAGCACGCGGGCGCCGGGCGGCACGGCGTCGGCGTGGATCTCGACGCGATCCTCGCCGTATTCGAGCGCATAATTGACGCCGATCACCGCGCCCGGAAGCTTGTTCTTCTTGCGGACAAGAATCAGGCCCTTGCCGAGCCGCGCCGCCAGGGCCGCGCCGAAGACGAAGCCGCGCGCCTCGATGCCGGCGATCAGGTCGAACCTGCTTCCCGCCGCCACTGCCATCTGCTCGACGGATGCGGCGAACCCCGGCCCGTCGAGCAGCAGCGTGGTGATGTCACGGAACTGGATGCCCGCGTGCGGAAAGTCGGGGATCGTCCGGATCAGGCGCGCGAGATCACTCACTCCGCCGGCATCATCTCCGGCTTCGCCCGCTTGAGGTCGGCCCAGACGCGGCTGTAGCTCAGATAGGCGAGGATCGTCAGGATGATGAGGAAGGCGACCACGCCGACTCCCGTCCGCCGCCGCGCCTCGAGCGTCGGCTCGGCTGTCCACGTCAGGAACGCCGCGACGTCCTTGGCCATCTGCGGGATCGTCGCCTTGGTCCCGTCGGCGTACGTCACCTGACCGTCGGCCGACAGCGGCGGCGGCATGGCGATGTTGAGCGAACGGAAGTACGGGTTGTAGTAAAGGCCGTCCGGCACCTTCCAATCGGCCGGGACCGGGTGGCCGAAGCCGGTGATCAGCGAATAGACGTAGCGCGGCCCGTCCTCGCGAGCCTTGGTGATCAGCGACAGGTCGGGCGGCAGGGCGTTATTGTTCGCCGCGCGCGCCGCCGCCTCGTTCGGGTAGGGCCCGGGAATCTTGTCGGCCGGGATGCCCTTGCGGGTATTCGGCTCGCCGGTCTTGTCGTCGATCGAGGCAACGTCCGACTGCTTGGCCAGCGCCTTCACCTGAGCTGGGGTGAAGCCAATCTCCGTCAGGTTGCGGAAGGCGACCCGGTGCAGCGAGTGGCAACCCGAGCAGATTTCCTTGTAGACCTGGTAGCCGCGCTGCAGCTGCGCCCGGTCGAACGTGCCGAAGATGGCGAGCCCGCCCGGGTTGTCGTTCTGCCACTCCACGTCGCGCGGGGCGAGGTGGTACTTGGCGACCAGGTCCGGCGCCGGTGCCTCGCGCGGCACCACCGCACCCCACAGTAGGGCGACGCAGAAGACGGCGCCGACGAGCGCGGCAATCATCTTGACCATGGGCTTACTCCGCCGGCTGGCCGGACGCGGGCAGCTCGGCGATGCCGGCTCCCTTGGGTTGCAGGGCGACCGGCGCGCCGGTGTTGCTATGCTTCTTCAGCACCGCCTCCGAGATCGAGTTCGGCAGCGGCAGCGGCTTCTCGATGCGGCTGACGAGCGGGACCAAGATCAGGAAGTGGAGGAAGTAATAGGCGCTGGCGATCTGGCTGATCCGCAGCCACGGCTCGCCCGCCGGCTTCCCGCCGCAGATGCCGAGGATGAGGACGTCGATCAGGAAGATCCAGAACAGCTGGCGCATCAGCGGGCGGTAGTTGTTCGACCGCACCGGGGACGTGTCGAGCCACGGTAGGAAGAACAGCAGCAGGATCGCCGAGAACATCGCCAGCACGCCCCACAGCTTGGCGGGGATGAACAGGAAGTCCTGGGTAAAGGCGCGCAGGATCGCGTAGAACGGCCAGAAATACCATTCGGGAACGATATGCGCCGGCGTCGAGAGCGGGTTCGCCGGGATGTAGTTGTCGGCCTCACCCAGCATGTTCGGCAGGAAGAAGACGACGATCGAGAACAGCGTCAGATAGACGCCCAGCCCGAAGAAGTCCTTCGACGTGTAGTAGGGGTGGAACGGCACCGTGTCCTGCGGCCCCTTGACGTCGATCCCGGTCGGGTTGTTCGAGCCCGGGATGTGCAGCGCCCAGACGTGCAAGATGACGACGCCGAAGATGACGAACGGCAGCAGGTAGTGAAGCGAGAAGAACCGGTTCAGCGTGGCGTTGTCGGGCGAGAAGCCGCCAAGCAGCCACGTGTGGATCGTCTCGCCGACCACGGGAATCGCCGAGAACAGGTTGGTGATGACCGTCGCGCCCCAGAAGCTCATCTGCCCCCAAACGAGGACATAACCCATGAAGGCGGTCGCCATCATCAGCAGGAAGATGACGAGGCCGAGCATCCACAGCACGTCGCGCGGCGGCTTGTAGCTGCCGTAGAACAGGTTGCGGAAGATGTGGATGTAGACGACGACGAAGAAGAACGACGCGCCGGTCGCGTGCATGTAGCGCAGCATCCAGCCGCCGTTGACGTCGCGCATGATGTGCTCGACGGAGTCGAATGCGATGGTGGTGTTGGCCGCATAATGCATGCCGAGCACGACGCCGGTGATGATCTGGATCACCAGCGCAACCCCGGCGAGAACGCCAAAGTTATAGAAATAGTTGAGGTTCTTCGGCACGGGATAACCGCCGCCGAGGCTGTTGTAGACGAGCCGCGGGATCGGCAGCCGCTCGTCGAGATACTTCATGAACGCGCCTTGCGGCTCGTAATGCTTGGCCCAGGGGAAGCTCATCCGCTTGTCCTCAACCGATCGTGACTTGGGTAGGCGACTTGAAGGCGTAGTCCGGCACTTCGAGGTTCTTCGGTGCCGGGCCGGACCGGATCCGCGCCGCCGTATCGTACTGCGAACCGTGGCACGGGCAGAAGTAACCGCCGAAGGCGCCGCGGTTCTCGCCCTCACCCGCGCCCAGCGGCACGCAGCCGAGATGGGTGCAGACACCGAGCGTGATCAGCCAGTTCTCGTGGCCCGCCTTGGTGCGCTGGGCGAGCGTCTGCGGATCGCGCAGGGTCGAGATCGGCACCGCCTTCGCCGCGGCGATCTCCGCCGGGGTCAGGTTGCGCGCGAACACCGGCTTGCCACGCCAGCTGACCTTGATCGCCTGCCCCGGCTGGATCGCCGAGAGGTCGACGTCGATCTGCGCCAGCGCGAGCACATCGGCCGACGGGTTCATCTGGTTGATCAGCGGCCAGAGCACGGTCGCGGCCCCTGCGGCGGCGAACGCGCCGGTGGCGATGTAGATGAAATCCCGGCGGCGCTCGCCGGTCTCCGTCAGGTCGTCGCGCGGTTGCGTCGCCATTCTGATCCTTGCCTCAACACGAACGGGCGCGACGGAACAGGCCCCGCGCCGAATGTGGTCGTCTCTAGCGCCAGCCTTTCCGCCAGCGCAACGGGCATTTTGGCGCGGGTGCGGCCGCGGTGCCGCAGGCCGTCAGCCCGCGAGCGCGGCGAGGACTTGCGACAGCAGCGCGGCATCGCCGACCGCAACGACGCGGCCGTCGCTGCCCGGCCGCAGCGGCGCTCCCGTCCAGTCGGTCATCGCCCCGCCCGCCCCGACGACGATGGGGACCAGCGCCGCCCAGTCGTAGAGCTTGAGGCCCGCCTCGATCACGACGTCGAGATGGCCGGCAGCGAGCAGCCCATAATTGTAACAGTCGCCGCCGTAGATCGTCTCGCCGGCGGACGCGGTTCGCTCGCCCGCCCTGCCGCGGGCTCGCTCGAAGGCGGCGAAGTCGGCGGGACTGAAGTAGTGCGGCGACGACGTGGCGAAGTGTGCCCGGGCAAGACCTTCGCAGTGCCGCGTCGACACGGTGCGCCCGGAGAGCGTTGTCGGTCGCCCTGCAGCCCCGATCCAGCGGTCGCCGGTGATGCACTGGTCGATGACGCCAAGCACGGGGACGCCCTCCTCGACGAGCGCAATCAGCGTCCCGAAGATGGGCCGCCCGGCAACGAACGACCGCGTCCCGTCGATCGGGTCGAGCACCCAGACACGCGGGGCATCGGCACGCTCATCGCCATATTCTTCGCCGATGATGCCGTCGGCGGGGCGTTCGGCCGCGAGGATGGCGCGCATCGCCGCCTCCGCGGCCCGATCCGCGACTGTCACCGGCGAGGCGTCGGCCTTGGCCTCGACACCGGCCAGCGCGCGGAAGTACGGACGGATCGCGGCGCCCGCCGCGTCGGCCAGCGCGGCCGCCAGCGCGAGGTCGGCGTCGCGCCTCACAGGCCGAGGTCCGCCAGGATCATCGCCCGGTGCTCGTCGAGAGCGGGCGCCTTCGGTCGCACAGCGGGATCGGGGAAGCCGCTGACTTTGACCGGATTGCCGGCGGCGAGCAGCGGGCTGCCATCGGGAAAGGCGGTGGTGATCGCCATGTTGCGCGCGCGCACCTGACGGTGGTTCAGCGCCTGGGCGACATCATGCAGCGGCGCGCACGGCACACCGGCCGCCTCCAGCCGTGCCAGCCAGTGCACGACGCCCGAAGGCGCGAGCGCGGCTTCGATCCGTTCGCCGAGCGCCTCGGCATGCGTGGTGCGCGCCGAGTTGGTGGCGAAGCGGGCGTCTCCGGCGAGGTCGAGCGCCAGCGCCTCGACAAGCTTGGCGAACAGCGCGTCGTTCCCGGCGGCGATGACGATCTGCCCGTCGGCGCAGGAATACGCGGCGAAGGGCGTGATCGAGGGATGGCGGGCGCCGAGCGGGCCGGGTGCGACGCCGGTGACGGCATAGCGGGCGACGGCGTTCTCGAGGATGGCGATCTGCCCGTCGAGCATGGCGACGTCGACGAAGCAGCCCTTGCCGGTGCGGTGGCGGTCATTCAGCGCGGCAAGAATGCCGGCGACGGTGAACAGCCCGGCGGCGATGTCACCGATCGAGGTGCCGACCCGCGCCGGCCGCTCGCCCGGCCAGCCGGTCACCGACATGATGCCGCCCATCGCCTGGACAATCATGTCATAGGCTGGCCGCGCCGAATCGGGGCCGGTGTGCCCGAAGCCGCTGGTGGCGGCGTAGATCAGGCGCGGGTGCCTGGCGTGCAGCGTCGCCCAGCCGTAGCCGAGGCGCGCCATGACGCCGGGGCGGAAGTTCTCGACCAGCACGTCGGCGCGGGCTAGCAGCGCGTCGAACACGGCGCGGTCGCCGGGATCGGCGAGGTCGAGGGCGATCGATTCCTTGCCGCGGTTGATGCTGGCGAAATAGGCCGACTGCGTCGGGTCGCCATCCTTGAACGGGCCGATGTGCCGGCTGTCATCGCCGATTTCCGGCCGCTCGACCTTGACCACGCGGGCGCCGAGGTCGGCCAGCACCATCGTCGCGTAGGGGCCGGCCAGCACGCGCGACAGATCGACGATCAGGAGGTCGTCGAGCGGGCCGGCGCGGGTCATGGCGAGTGTCGTACGGCGGCGGCGCGGCGACGTCCACCGGCTGCTGGCACGCGGCGCTCGCACGGGATAGGGAGCGGCGATGACCCCCGACGCCCCTGCTCCCGACGTCACCGTCGTCGTGCCGCACTATCGCGACTTCGCCCGGCTCGACCGCTGTTTGACGGCGCTGGCGGCGCAGACCTTTGCCGGCACGCGCGAAATCATCGTGGCCGACAATGCCTCCCCGGAGGGGTTGGCAGAGGTCGAGCGCGTCGTCGCCGGGCGCGCGCGCGTCGTCGTCCAGCCCGAAAGGGGCGCTGGGCCGGCGCGAAACGCCGGGGTCGCGGCGGCGCACGGGCGGGTGCTCGCCTTCACCGATTCGGACTGCGTGCCCGAGCCGGGCTGGCTGGCGGCTGGCGTATCAGCGATCGCGCCGGGGATGATCGCGGGCGGGCGGATGACGGTGCTGACCGGCGCACGGCGGTCGGCTGCGGAGGCGTTTGAGACGGTCTTCGCCTTCGACAACGAAGCCTATGTCAAGACCAAGGGGTTCACCGTCACCGCCAACTTGTTCGTCACGGCCGAGGATTTCGCTCGCGTCGGCCCGTTCCGCACCGGCGTCTCGGAGGACGTCGAGTGGTGCTGGCGCGCGCAAGCGGCGGGAATCGTACTGGTCTACGTGCCGGACGCCGTCGCGGGCCACCCAGCGCGGCGCGATTGGCGCGAACTCGAAACCAAGTGGCGGCGGCTGGTCGACGAAACCGTGGCGCTCGACCGCGAGCAGGGCAAGTCGGCCGGCTGGATCGCAGGGCGCGCCGCGCTGATGCTCGCGTCGACCCCGCTCGGCATCGCCAAGGTCTTGGCATCGAAGGCGCTCAGCCGTCCCGGCGAGCGCGTCGGCGCGGCCGCGATGCTCGTCCGCGTCCGCGCTTTCCGCTTTGCCCGCCTGCTCGGACAGGCGCTGAAGGCCTAGCGTCGCGTGCCGTCGAGCGAGGTAAGCAGGTCGCGCAGCACGGCCCGGTAGGCGTCGAGCCGCGCCTCCACCCGCGTGAGCCCCGCCGCGACCTCGGCGCGGAGCACGGGAGTCATGGCCAGCGCCCCCAACACCGTCGTCAGCGCCTCGTCCGTCGTGACCCCCCGGTGGGGCACCAGCCGGTCATAGCCGAGCGAGCCGAACAGCCCCTCAAACTTGCGGCTGTACGATACCGGCACGACGGCAACACCACTCGAGAAGGCGGCGATGCAGGCGTGCATCCGCGCGCCGACCAGCGCGTCCAACCCCGCGATGTGGCTCTTGGCCGCGGACGGCGAGGCGAAGTCGGCCACGCGGACCAGCGCCGGCCAGCGCTGCACGAGCTCGTCGGCCAGACTGCCGTCATCGTCGGGCGAGCCGGGGCCGCCGCGCACGTGGCAGATCAGCTCGACCTGGATGGTCGGATCGGTGAGCAGCGCCTCGATGACGCCGGTCATCAGCGACCGGTAGTCGTAGCCGAGGTCGAACTCGCCCCGCCCGGTATAGCCGCCGCGCCATAGCAGGCCGGAGATGTTGAGGCCGATGCGGCGCTTGCCCGGTTGCGCCGGGGGCGGTGTCCACGGCAGCGCGAAAGCGACATCGACCGAATAGACCGGCTCCACGCCCGGAACCATCGTCCTGACGGCGTCGCGCGAGCGATCGTCGCGGACGACGACGGCCCGCGCGCGGCGCATCGTCCAGCGGGCGACGCTGCCCAGCCGGCGCTTCGCCGCCGTGCCGCCGGTGAAGGGGCCTATCGTCTGCGGCGAGAAGACCAACGGCACGCGCTGCACGATCGCGGCGACCTTCGACAGGACGATCCAGGCAAGGCGCTTGGTCGGGTAGAGGTCGGTGAAGCTGTCGCCCGCGCCGATGTCGAGTACCGCGTCGAGGCGACCGATGCTGCGCGCAAAGGCCGGCGCGCCGCGGGTCGAGAAGGGTTCGAAACGGACGTCAGGGTCGTTGACGTACGGGCTGCCGGCGTCGTTGAAGCCGAGGATGACGAAGCGCGGCTCGACCCCGACCTCCGCCGCTACCTCGCGGACCAGGGCGATGTTGCCGACCGTCAGCGCGCCGACGCCGAGGTTGCCCGAGCGGTCGGAGTGCCACAGCAGCCCGAGATCGATCCGCCTCACGCGGCAAAGCCGGTTGCGCCGTCCCGGACGGGTTGATATTGCGCTGCAACGTAGTCCATGCCGTCCCGGTAGCATCTTGCACGCGACCGACAAGAGTGATGTTGATGACAATTGACGAGATCATCCGCAAGATCGCCGACGTGATGGTGGACGTGTTCGATGTCGACGAGGTCGATGTGACCCCGTCAACCTCGGCGGATGACATCGAGGAATGGGACAGCCTCAGCCATATTCGCTTCATCATTACACTGGAGCGGCTGTTCAAGATCAAATTTCTTAACGAAGAAATTGCTGATCTTAAGAATGTGGGTGACCTCGCGCGGGTTATCCAGACCAAGCTTCCCGCCTGAGCTGCGCCGAGGCTGCGATGTATGCCGATCTCGAGTGGCTGGAGCCGGCCCCGGCTGACTTCCGCCAGCGCCTGAAGGCTGTCCGCGCCGAGCTCGGCAGCGGCCCCGCCGTCGAGGAGCGCCTGCACCAGCTCGCGACCTTCCGCCTCGACCTCAACCAGCTGGGGCAGCTGTCGAGCGCGACCGCGGCCTATCTCGCGACGCACCCCGGCACCGGACCGCTCGCGCGCGTCCGCCTGGGCTTCATCGGCTCGGGCACGCTCGGCATGATCGAGCCGGCGATCGCCGCCACGGCCCTGCGCCACCGCGTGCTGGCAACCGTCGTCGGTGGCGACTACGGCAGCGCCGTTCAGGAGGCGCTGGATCCCGCGAGCGCGGTGCGGTCCGCCGGGCTCGACCTGGCGATGATCGCGCTCGACCACCGCACCCTCGGCCTCGACCGCGCGCAGGTCGCGCCGGGCACCGCCGCGGCGGCGGTCGAGGGGGCGTCGGCGATGTTGTCGGCGATGATCGACGGTCTCGGCGCTTCGACCGCCGGCGGCGTGCTGGTCGCGACCGTCGTGCCGCCAGCGGAGCCGCTGTTCGGCAGCCTCGATGCCGTCGAGGCGGGCTCGGTCGCGGCCCAGGTCGCGGCGATCAACGCCCAGCTGGTCGAGTGGGCGCGGGCGAAGCGCATCGTGCTCGTCGACATCGCGCGCACGGCGGCGCTGGTCGGGCTCGACCGCTGGCACGACGCCGGCCAGTGGCACTCGGCCAAGCTGCCCTTCGATCCCGACCTCGTGCCGCTCTACGCCGACGTCGTCGCCCGCACCGTGGCGGCGATCCGCGGCACGACGCGCAAGTGCCTCGTCCTCGACCTCGACAACACGCTGTGGGGCGGGGTCATCGGCGACGACGGCGTCGACGGCATCAAGCTCGGCCAAGGCTCGGCGGCGGGCGAGGCGTTCCTTAGCGTGCAGCAAACCGCGCTGGCGTTGCGGGAGCGCGGCATCATCCTCGCCGTTTGTTCTAAGAACGACGACGAGGTCGCGCGCGGCCCGTTCCGCAGCCACCCCGACATGCCGTTGAAGGAGACGCACATCGCCTCGTTCGTCGCCAATTGGGGTGACAAGGCGACCAACCTCCGCGCGATCGCGGCCGCACTCAACATCGGCATCGACAGCCTGGTCTTCCTCGACGACAACCCCGTCGAACGCGCGCAGGTCCGGCGCGAGCTGCCGATGGTTGCCGTGCCCGAGCTGCCGGCCGACCCCGCGCTCTACCCGCGCGCGCTGCTCGCCGGCGGCTGGTTCGAGGCGGTCGCCTTCGCCGACGAGGACCGCCAGCGCGCCGACCAGTATCGCGCCAATGCCGAGCGCGCGGCATTCGCCGGCACCAGCGACATGGCGGGCTATCTCGCCAGCCTCGACATGGTCGCCGATTTCCGCGGTTTCGACGCGCTGAACCGCGCGCGCATCGCCCAGCTGATCAATAAATCGAACCAGTTCAACCTGACGACCCGGCGCTACACCGAGGCGCAGGTGGCGGCGATGGAGGCCGATCCGGCGAGGATCACGCTGCAGATCCGCCTGGCTGACCGCTTCGGCGACAACGGCATGATCTCGGTCGTCATCATCGACACGGCGACGTGGGAGATCGACACCTGGCTGATGAGCTGCCGCGTGCTCGGCCGGCGAATGGAGGAGGCGGTGCTGAGCCAGGTCGTCGCCGCCGCCCGCGCCGCTGGGGCGACGCACCTCACCGGCCGCTATATTCCCTCAGCCAAGAACAAGATGGTCGCCGATCATTATCCCAAGCTGGGTTTCGCGCGGGTCGGCGGCGAGGATGGCGGTGAGACGGTATGGCGGCTCGACCTTGCCGGCTATACCGCACCCGACCTGCCGATGCGCATCGACTCGACGGTCGCCTGAGTGAAGCGCGTCGCGTGGCCGCGCCGGCTGGCGGCGATTCTGGGCGCCGCTCTGCTGTCGGCCGTCGCTGCGGCGGCGCTGCCCGACAACCCCTACCAGCGCTGGCAGCTCATCGAGAATACGCTCTACGGCCAAGCGACCTGGGACTATGAGCGCATCCACTTCGACCCCGAGCCGATCGACGTCGCCATCATCGGCTCGTCGCGCACGCTCCTCGGCCTGAGCGGCCCGCGCATCGCCGAGAAGCTCGCCGCCGACGGCCTGCCGCTCCACGTTGCCAACCTGTCGGTGATCGAGGACGGGCGCAACATCCAGTGGGCCGTCGCGCGCGAGCTGTTCAAGGCCAAGCGCCCGAAGCTGCTCGTGATGGTCATGGGCCCCGATTTCCACCCCTGGGGCCATCCCGGGTTCCGCTATGTCGCGCCCGCCGCCGGCCTTGCCGCGCCGCCCGTGCCGTTGCTGCATAATTGGTTGCAGGATCTGGTCTACCTGCCTTTCCGTCAGATGGAGCTTGCCGCGGCGCGCGTCGTGCCCGACGCGTTCGGGCTGCGCCCGCGCTTCGACCCGGCGGTCTATGCGGCGAAGCCGGTCGATTATACCGTGTCGCGGACGCTCGCCGACGGCAAGCGCTACGACATGGACTCGGTGCACACGGCCGAGGACCTGCGGCAGGAGGCGGCGACCTTCGCCGGCCAGCATCACCCGTCACACCTGCCGAAGGCGATCACGCGCGTGCTGGAGCGCGACGAGCCCGCCTACAGCGACGCGATCGTGCGCATGGCGCGCGCGGCCGGCATCCCGGTCCTGTTCGCCTATCTGCCCACGTTCGAGGGGCCGCGCGTTTCGGCGACAGCGGCTTTCTACGGCGCGCGCGGGCGGATCATCGACTTCAGCGACCTTGCGCAGCGGGCCGAACTCTACCAGAGCTTCGCTCATCTCAATCACCGCGGTGCGCTGATCGCCAGCGACCGAGTGGCGGCGGCGGTCGAGGCGACGCTGGGGGGCGGGGCGGCGGGGCCTCCCGCGCCGGCGCGGGACGGAACGGCGGGGGCCATCTAGATGCTGTTCAACAGCTTCGTCTTCATCTTCGGCTTCCTGCCGGCGGCGCTGATCGCCTTCTACGTCAGCGGCCGCCTGTTCGGGCAGAAGACGGCAGCGGTCGTCCTCAGCCTCGCGAGTTTGGTGTTCTATGCCTGGTGGCGGCCGAGCGACCTGCCGATCCTGCTGTTTGCCATCATCTTCAACTACATCATCGGCGATCTGATCCAGCGGGCGCGGACGCGGGAGCGGATGGGGGCGGCAAGAGCGCTGCTCGTTTTCGGCCTTGTCGTCGACCTCGGCCTGCTCGGCTACTACAAGTACGCCAACTTCGTCGTCGAGAACGTCGCGGCGGCGACGGGCAGCAACTTCGAGTTGCACCACATCGTGCTGCCGCTGGCGATCAGCTTCTTCACCTTCCAGAAGATCGCCTATCTGGTCGATACCTCGCGCGGGATCGTCAAGGGTACCGGCCCGATCGAGTTCGGCCTGTTTGCCGCCTTCTTCCCGCAGCTGCTCGCCGGTCCGATCGTCCATTATTCGGAGATCATCCCGCAGTTGCGGGCGCCCACCTTCGCCCGGTTGATGAGCCGCAACCTCGTCATCGGGCTCGTCATCTTCACCATCGGCCTCGCCAAGAAGACGATCGTCGCCGACACGCTGTCGAGCTACGCCAACCCGCTGTTCCACGACGCCAGCGCGCAACCGTGGGACGTTGTCCGCGCCTGGACGGCCGCCGTGACGTACACGCTGCAGCTGTACATGGACTTCTCCGGCTATTCCGACATGGCGCTCGGGTTGGGGCGGATGTTCGGCGTCAAGCTGCCGCTCAACTTCCACTCGCCGCTGCGCGCCGCGTCCATCATCGATTATTGGCGGCGCTGGCACATGACGCTGCAGCGCTTCCTGCTCGCCTATGTTTACCAGCCGATCGCCTTACCCTTGAACCGCTGGTCGGCGACGCGGGGCTTCACCGGCTGGACGGCGTTCGCCGCTGGTGTCGGCCTACCGACGTTCATCACCTTCGTCCTCATCGGCGTCTGGCACGGCGCCGGATGGACGTTCGTCGTCTTCGGCGTGATGCACGCCGTCTACGTGCTCGTGAACGAAGCGTGGCGCGAGCGGCGCAAGCAGGCCAACCGCAAGCGGCGCAAGGCGAAGCTGCCGCCGCTCGTCATCGGCCGCTGGGAGGTCGCGGGCTACCACGTCCTGACGCTGGTCTGCGTCGCCTTCGCCAATGTGGTGTTCCGCGCCACCGGGCTCGCCGATGCGGGCGCGATCACGGGGGCCATGGCCGGCTTCAACGGCCTCGGCGCGACGGGCTACCTGCCGCCGCTGGCACTCGTCGTCCTGATCGCGGCGACGATTGCGGTGGTGGCGCTGCTGCCCAACTCGCAGCAGATCATGGCCGCTTACCGGCCGGCGGTGAACTATGGCGAGTGGGCCGACGTCAACCACCCGCCGCTGATGTGGCACTGGCGGCCGGACACGCGCGGCATCGTTTTCGCCGGCGTCCTGCTGTTCGCCGCGGTGATGTTCATTCAGCGCGGCCAGGCCGTCTTCCTCTACTTCAACTTCTAGAGCGGCCGTGCGGCGTGCCCCCTGGTTCTTGCTGCTCGCCGCCATCCTCGGGGTGGCGGTCGTAGCCGGCGTCCTGGCGGCGCTGCTGCCCGACGACCCGTACATGCGCTACGCGACGCTCGACCGCACGATCCAGAACCGCGTGCGCTGGATCTACGAGCGCATCCATTTCGATCCCGCACCGATCGACGTCGCCGTCATCGGCCCGTCGCGCAGCGGCGCCGGGATCAGCTCGCCCCGCCTGCAGACTGATTTGGCGGCGCGCGGACTGGCGCTCCAGACGGTCAACTTCTCGCTCCCCGAGAACGGACGCGACCTGAACTGGGTGATCCTGAACGAGCTGCTGAAGACCAAGCACCCGCGCCTCGTCGTCGTCGGCGTGCTCGAGAAGCCGAGCCGCTACGGCCATCCGGCATACAAGTACGTTGCGCCGGCTGCGGCGGTCGCCGACCCGGCGTATTTCGGCAACCTCAACTATCTGGCGAACCTGATCTATCTGCCGTACCGGCAGGCGCGGCTGGCCCTTGCCAGGCTCGACCCCGCGGCTTTCGACCTGCCGGCACGGTTCGACCCGGCGCGCTACCCCGGCAGCAACGACGACACCACGGTCACCTTCACCGCTGGCGACGGCACGCGTGTCGAGCGCGATGCCCGCATCAGCCCCGCCGACCTCGCTGCCGGCAAAGTCCGGTACGAGCGCGGCGTGCGCCCGCCCAAGCTCGGGCGGCGGCTGGCAGACGTCGAGTTCGGCGATGAGCGGACGTATGTCCGGCGCATGGCGGCGCTTGCCCGCGCCCACGGCGTCCGACTCGTGTTCCTGTTCCTGCCTTATTACACGGGTCCGTCGGACCTGCAGGAGCGCGACCTTTACGCCCGCCTCGGCCCGGTGTTCGACGCCTCGTTCGTCAAGACGCACGACGAGTGGTATTCCGACGTCGCGCACCTGAACCACGCCGGCGCTCTGGTCGTCACCGACTGGCTGGCGGCGCAGCTTGCCCCCTTGCTGGAGAAGCAGCCATGACCGCTCCGGTCCTGCACCACGTCGGCATCGTCGTTCCCGACGAGGATGAGATGATCGCCATGATGGCGACGCTGGGGCTCGCCGAGGACTATCGCGGCTATGTCCCCGAGTTTCACGCGTTGTGCGTTTTCACCCACGGCAACGGTGCGTCGCCGGTCGAGTTCGTCGTCCCCAACGGCGGGCCGTTGCTCAAGTTCAACAAGGGCATGGGCGGTCTCCACCACCTCGCCTATCTGACCGACAGCCTCGACGCCAAGGCGGCCGAGCTGGCGGCGACGGGCGCGAAATTCCTCGAGGCCGAGCACGTCAAGGGTGCCGGCCCGTTCCGCTGCAACTTCGTCAGCCCGATCTACACGCGCGGGCTAACGATCGAGTACATCGAGCTGCTCTAACGGTCAGCACCGGGCCGGCGGGCCGCCCCTTCGGTGCCCGCGCAAGCCCAGCGCCCTTACGCGTCGCCCTCAGCGCCCGCGTGAACGAACGGGATTGACGACGACGCGCGGGTCGCGCGCCGGGCCGCGGCCGGTATAGCCGCCGCTGCCCTTGCCACCGCCGGCACCTCCGCCCGCACCGCGTCCGCCGCCGCCGCCGCGGCGGCCATTTCCACCATGCGGGCGGGCAGCCATGCTGCGCGGGTCGACGTGGCGCTCGGCAGGCGGTGCAGCCTTCTCGACCGCCGCCGTCTTCGCCACCGCGGAGCGGAAATCAACCGGCAGCGGCACGACGTCGATCTTCATGCGCGTCAGCTTCTCGATGTCCTTGAGGTACGGCCGCTCGTCGTCGGCACAGAAGGCGATCGCCGAGCCGCCGGCCCCGGCGCGCGCCGTCCGGCCGATGCGGTGGACGTACTGCTCGGGCACATTGGGCAACTCGTAGTTGACGACGTGGCTGACGGCATCGATGTCGATTCCGCGCGCGGCGATGTCGGTTGCCACCAGCACCTTGACCTGCCCCTTCTTGAACATGTCGAGAGCACGCTCGCGCTGCCCCTGGCTCTTGTTGCCGTGAATTGCCGCCGCCTGGATGCCGGCGTTGCCGAGCTGGCGGACGACGCGGTCGGCGCCGTGCTTGGTCCGCGTGAAGACCAGTGCGCGGTCGACGCCCTCGCCGCGCAGGACGAGCTGGAGCAGCGCCGGCTTCTCGCTCTGGTTAACGAAGGTGACGCTCTGCGCGACGCGCTCGGCAGTCGTCGCCGCCGGCTGCACCGCGACCTTGACGGGGTCGGTCAGGTAGCGCGCGGCCAGCTCCTCGATCGCCCTCGGCATGGTCGCGGAGAAGAACAGCGTCTGGCGGGCACGCGGCAGCAGGGTGACGATCCGCTTCAGCGCATGGATGAAGCCGAGATCGAGCATCTGGTCGGCTTCGTCGAGGATCAGCACCTCGACGCGCTTGAGGTCGATCGCCCCGCGGTCAATGAGGTCGATCAGCCGGCCGGGGGTCGCGACGAGGACGTCGACGCCATGCGCCATCACCCGCTCCTGTCGGGCGATCGGCACGCCGCCGAAGACGGTCGTCACCGACAGGCGCATGAACTTGCCGTACTGGCTGAAGCTCTCGGCGATCTGGCTGGCGAGCTCGCGGGTCGGCGCGAGGACGAGTGTGCGCACCGAGCCGCGCGTGGCATGCCGCGGCTTCTCGGCGAGCCGGTGGATCGTCGGCAGCGCGAAGGCGGCGGTCTTGCCGGTGCCGGTCTGGGCGATGCCGCAGAGGTCGCGGCCGCCGAGAACCGGCGGGATGGCCTGGGCCTGGATCGGCGTCGGCGTCGTATAGCCCTTGGCCGCGAGCGCCCGCTCGATGGGTTCGGCCAGGCCGAAGTCGGAGAAACTGGTCATTGCTGGTACTTTCGTGGGTTCGACGCCGCACGAAACCGTCCGCCGGGAATCGGCAAACGAGCGCGGCTCGTTCGACGACCCGCGTGATAAGGGTTGCCTTGGGTTGGCTCGCGCCTGAGGTCGGGGCCTAGCGCCGGGTCACCGGCCGATCACGCACCCCGCCGGACGGGCGGACCCATCGACGCGAGGCAGGCTATGCCTTGTGCAGCGCAGCAAGTCAAGCCGGGCCGCCGTTGGCTTCGCCCGCCCCTACTCGCGGATCTCCACGGTGTCAGCGTCGACGATCGTAGCATAGACCTCGGGCATGACGTTGATGCAGCCGTGGGTGACCAGGCGACGTTGCGCCGGGTCGGGGCTGGCGAGGCGCGCTAGGCGATGCTCGGCCGGCTTCCCCAGCCACACGCGGTGAATGGCGAACAGGCCACGATCCGTCTCGGCATATTGCAGCACGTCGCCGCCGTAGCCGGGCGTCCGGACGTAGCGGCGGACCAGCGGGAACGTGCCGAGGGGGGTGTCCGGCCCGACCAGCGCCGGATAGCACTGGCCGGCCGTGCACAACAGCGCCGAGGCAAGATAGACGACCAGGGTCACGGGCTGCGGCGACGCCTACTGGCGGATCGGCTTGGGCGTTTCGTAGATCACGCGCGGCGGTGGCGGCGGCGGCGGCGGAACGAACGAGCCGATCTCGCATTCGCGCAGCTGGATCGTCGTCACCATCTGCTGCATCGTGGTGCTGCTGCCGGCGCCCGCCTGTCCCCAGGCCCCGCTGCCGCCGCCGCCGCCGATGGCAAAGTTGCGGGCCCCGCTGACCCCGACGAGCGTCGTATACTGGGTCACCTGGTGCCCGAACAGGCGGTAGCCGCCGCCGGGCATCGGCACCTGCCGGTAGTCCTGCTGGAAACCATGCTCGTCGACGAAGGGCACCAGTCGCTCGGTGAAGCCCTGGGGCACGCGGGTCTTGGCGAAGAAGCCGTAGAACGTCCCCTCCACCGGCTCGCGGACGACGCGCTGCAGGGGACCGCAGCTGCCGGTGTCCTTGATGATGTTGCCGACGCCGAGCGACGTCGGCGGCGTCGGCGGGATGATCGCGGGAATGTAGATCAGCCGCGCGCTGTAGTTCGACGACGAGCGGTCCGAGGCGTCGACCGTGGTCGACGAATTGCTTCCGCCCGTGGTGTTGGTGTTGCTGCCGGTCGTCGTGTTGCCGACCGTTGCCGTCGCCGGACCGGTCGTCGTGTTGCCGACGCTCGCCGGGCCGGTGGAGAGGCTGCCGACACTCGACGTGCTCGGCCCGGTTGCAAGGTTGCCCACGGTCGAGGTGCTCGCACCGGTCGCGAGGTTGCCGACGGTCGACGTGCTCGCCCCGGTCGAGGTGTTGCCGACGCTGGCCGGTCCGGTCGACAGGTTGCCCACCGTCGCCGTGCTCGCGCCGGTCGACGTGTTGCCGACCGCGGACGAGTTCATGTTGTTGCCCGTGGTCGCACTCGCCCCACCCAGCGTGTTGCCGCCGCTCGAAGAGCTGCTCGCCCCCGTTGTCGCCGAGCTCGGGCCGGTCGTCGCCGACGACTGGTTGGCCGAGGAGTTGCCGGTCGCCGAACTCGTCGTGTTGCCGCCCGTGACGTTGCCGCCGCTGATCGTGCCGGTCGTCGTGTTGGTCGAGTTCTGCTGCGTCTCGGCGCGGTTGTCGGGGCTATAGGTCAGGCCCGACGCCGTCGAGGCCGCGGATGTACCGCTCTGGCTGCTGGTGCTGACGGTCCCGGTGGCTGCCGACGGTGTCGAGGTGTCGCCAAGGTTCTGGTTGTTGACCGAGCACGAGGTCGAGGTCGTCGGACAGGTCGTCACCGGCCCCGACTGAGCCTGCGCGGCGCCACTGATGGCGAATGGAAAGACGGCGAACGTCAGTAAGTGTCGGGAGCGCCGGACCGCTCGAGCCCGGGGCGCTGCGGTCACGATCATGTCGTTCTCCCTGTAAACTTTCACGCCTGTCAATGGCTTGTAACGCAACGCTTTGGCAACGGATATGACGGGTCCGATGATTCTGTTCCATTCCTGTTCCGCTCGTTAAGTATGAAGGGCAGGTTCGCCCGGAGCGTCCGCCGTTTCCGTGCCGCGCGCGTCACAGCCTTGTTTCCGTGCCCCCGCGGGTGCATGGAAGGGCCAAGTCATGCTAACACAGCGTTCCCGCTACGCGCTTCGCGCCTTGATCTTCCTCGCCCGCACGGGCAGCGTCGCCCCGGTTCCGATCAGCGTCATCGCCGCCGACCAGCAGCTGCCGCGAAAGTTTCTGGAGATCATCCTCCTCGACCTGAAGAACGGCGGCCTGGTGGCGAGCTACCGCGGTAAGTCGGGCGGCTACCGGTTGGCCAAGTCGCCGCGCGCGATCAGCTTCGGCGAGATCATCCGCCTGATCGAGGGGCCGCTGGCACTGGTCCCGTGCGTCAGCGTGACCAAGTATCACCGCTGCGCCGACTGCTACGACGAGGCGACGTGCGTGATCCGCAAGGTGATGCTCGAGGTTCGCGAGGGAACCGCCGCAATCCTCAATTCGACGACGCTGGCCGACATGGTCGAGCGGCGCGAAGCCGCCTGATGCCGGCGTCAGCGCGCCCTAAGCGACCGGCCGCTTCTTCAGCTCGGCAAGGATCTGCTCGAGCACGACGACGTCGGGCGGCGGCGGCGCGGCAGCGGTAAGCGCGCCGAGCGCCTTCGCGAGATACTTGTTTGCCGCGCGCACGATCAGGAAGATCACGAACGCGACGATCAGGAAATTGATGACAACAGTGACGAACTCGCCCCAGCCGAACAGCGCCGCGCCCGCCTTCTTCAAGGCGGCATAGTCCTCCATGCTGCCGGTGTACTTGGCCGGCACCGGCCCCAGCAGGACGAAGTGACTGGAGAAGTCCGCGCCGCCGGTGACATAGCCGATCAGCGGCATCAGTAGATCCTCAGTCAGCGACGTGACGATCTTGCCGAAGGCCGCGCCGATGATGACGGCAACGGCGAGGTCGAGGACATTGCCCCGGGCGATGAAGGCACGGAACTCACGAAGCATGGCCACCCCTGTTATACTGCTGCACCACACCCTATTCTATAGCGCGTCGCCGGGGTTTTGGGTACTGGCGACGAACGAAGCGGGAGACCACGATGTCGCGCACGATCCGTCTTGTTCCCCTCGCGCTGGCGCTGACGCTCGCCACCAGCGGCTGCGGGGTCAACACCATTCCGACCAAGGAGGAGGCGGCCAAGGCGGCCTGGGCGCAGGTCGAGAACCAGTACCAGCGCCGCGCCGACCTGATTCCCAACCTCGTCGCCACCGTCCAGGGTTACGCCAAGCAGGAGAAGGACGTGCTCGTCGGCGTGACGCAGGCCCGCGCCTCGGCCAATGCCATCCACCTGTCGGACGACGACCTCAAGGACCCGGCGAAGGTCGCCGCCTACGAGCAGGCGCAGAACCATGTATCGGCGGCGCTCACGCAGCTGCGGCCGCTGCAGGAGGCGTACCCCGACCTGAAGTCGAACGCCAACTTCATGGCGCTGCAGAGCCAGCTCGAGGGCACCGAGAACCGCATCACGATTGCCCGGCAGGACTATAACACCGCGGTGCAGGACTATAATACCACTATCCGCACCTTCCCGGCGCTGATCGGGGCCAAGGTCATTTACGGCGCAAAGCCGCTCGTGCCGTTCAAGGCAACGACCGCCAATGCCGAAGTCGCGCCGACGGTGAAGTTCTGAGCCTCCGCCTGCCCAAGGCGCTGCCGCTCCTCGTCCTGCTGGCGCTGCTGGCGGCGTGGGCAGCGGCCGTTCGCGCGAACACGATCGCCTTTCCGCCGCTGACCGGCCGCGTCGTCGACGCCGCCCACGTCCTGCCGCCGGCGACGGTCGCCGCGCTTACCGAGAAGCTCGCCGCGCTGGAGACTGCGACCGGTACGCAGGTCGTCGTGGCGACGGTCCCCTCGCTCGGCGACGAGCCGATCGAGGACTATGGCTACCGGCTCGGCCGCGCCTGGGGCATTGGCCAGAAGGGCAAGAACACCGGCGCCATCCTGATCGTCGCGCCCACCGACCGCAAGGTGCGGATCGAGGTCGGCTACGGCCTCGAGCCGGTGCTGACCGACGCGCTGACCTCGGTCATCATCCAGGAGCAGATCCTGCCGGCGTTCCGCAAGGGCGACATCCCCGGCGGCGTCGAGGCGGGCACCGAGGCCCTGATCGCCCAGTTGAACGCGACGCCCGAGGCGGCGCAGACCGCGGCCGCGCAGGCGCAGGCGGAGCAGCCGCGCCATCGCTCGTCGCCCGGGCCGGGCGCGCTGTTCTGGCTGGTCATCGTCGTCGTCTGGCTGGCGGCGTCGGCGTTCCGCCGCGGCGGCGGCTACGGCGCCTACGGCGGCCGCCCTTCGGGTATCGGTTCGGCCATCCTCTGGGGTGCGGCGGCGAGCATGCTGAACCGGCGCGGCGGCGATTGGGGCGGTGGTTCGGACGGCGGCGGCAGCTGGGGCGGCGGGGGTGACGGCGGCGGCTTTTCGGGCGGCGGCGGCTCGTTCGGCGGCGGCGGCTCGTCGGGCAGCTGGTAGGATGTTCGCCGACGCCGACCGCGCCGCAATTGCCGACGCCATCACCGCCGCGGAGGCGCGGACCAGCGGCGAGATCGTCGCCATCGTCTCCGACCGTCGCGACCATTATCCTGCGACCGGCCTGACTGTCGCCGCGCTCGCCGCCTTCGGTGTGCCGCTACTGGCGGTCGTCGCCGGCTTCGATCCCGGCCGAATCGCCGCTTTCAACGACTGGTCGGGCGGTGACCTCGCGACCGATCTGCGCCGCGGGCTCGAGGCCTACGCCGCAATCCAGATCGTCATCTTCGTCGTGCTGGCGGCGCTGCTCGTCCGCACGCCGCTCGGGGCCGTCTTCACGCCCCGCGCGGTCCGTCGCGAGCACGTCCATGCCGCCGCCCTGACCCAGTTCCGGGCCCGCGGGATCGGGGCGACGCGCGAGCATACCGGCGTGTTGATCTATGTCTCGCTGCCCGACCGGATCGCTGAGGTGGTCGCCGACACCGCGATCTTCGCCAAGGTCAGCCCCGACCACTGGGCGGCGACGGTGACGGCGCTGACCGACGGTATCCGCGCCGGTGCGCCGGGGGCGGGCTTCGTCCGCGCGATCGAGCTCGCCGGCACCGTGCTGGCCGAACACTTCCCGGCGGGGGACGACAATCCCGACGAGCTGCCCAATCGGCTGATCGAGATCTGAGGCCTTCGCCAATCTGTCGCAAATCGGGGTATGGTCCGGTTACTACGCCATTCGCTTTTCGATCTGGGGCCCGCAGGACTTCGTCAGCGCGGAGTTGATGGCAAGCAGATCGGGTTGGCCACGACTAAGGCCAATCCGGCACCGTCGCAGGGCACGACAACGGACGACGCTGCCGCTTCCGGAGCTGCGCACGCCGCAGCGACCCACGCTGCGCATGGGCATCATGACGCGCACGCTGCGACCGCACCGGCCCGCCCGGCGTCGGCGGGACGCAGCGCGAGCTGACGCGCTAGCTCAGGTGTTCGAGGACAGCGAAGCCGTGGCGGCCGAGATCGACGCGCATCACCGACACCTGGCCGAGCACGAAGTTGGTCAGGCTGTCGACCTGCTTGCCCGCGAGCCGGCACATCGCCTGGTAGAGTTCGCCGCCATCGACGGCGAAGCTGCGCTCGAGCCGCCTGTCGAGCTGGTACACGTCCACCTGGATCACGCCTAAACCCCCCGGTCCAAAACGCTGTCACGCAAATGCAGCATGACCGCGGGCGGCGTGCAAGAGCCGGCGCAATCGAAATGGCGTGCGTGGTGCGGCCGCCACAGTCGCAGGGGCCGCAAGGGTTGGCAAAGCGCGCCGGCTGGGCCAAGCCGCTGGCCGATGACCGCCGTTCCCCGTCGCGATTTCGCCCTGTTGTTCGCCGTGCTGCTCGTCGTCGCGGCGGGCAACACCGCGCTGCAGTCGGTGCTGCCCTCGATCGCGCGCACCATCGGCATCCGGCCGACGCTGGTCGCCGTGATCTTCTCGCTGTCGGCGCTGCTGTGGACGGTGTCCGCCCCGTATTGGGCGCGGCAGTCGGACACCCGCGGGCGCAAGCGGCTGATGCTGACCGGCATCGCCGGCTTCGCCGTGTCGATGACCGGGTGCGCGGTATCCATCCTGCTCGGGCTGCGCGGCGTGCTCGGGGCGACGGCGGTATTCCTGAGCTTCACCGCGCTGCGCAGCCTTTTCGGCCTGTTCGGCTCGGCGTCGAACCCGGCCGCCCAGGCCTATGTCGCGGCACGGACCGACGCGCACGCGCGGACGGCTGCGCTGGCGACGCTGACCAGCGCCTTCGGCCTCGGCACGATCCTCGGACCCGGCGTCGCGCCGTTCTTCGAGATCCCGGCGCTCGGCCTGTCGGCGCCGATGTTCGCCTTCGCCGCGATCGCCGTCGGCGTCGGCGTTGCCCTGTGGTGGTGGCTTCCCGACGACGATCCGGCGCGCGAGACCGCCTCGACCGGGCACGGCGCGCCAGCGTCGATGCCGTCGATCGCCGCCGGCGCGACTGGCGGCAGCGCGCGTGCCGCCGCGATCGGCCGGGCCGACCGGCTGCGCTTCCGCGATCCGCGCGTGTGGCCGTTCATGGTCTATGGCTTCACTACCGGCAGCGTCCAGGCGGCGACCGGCCAGGCGCTCGGCTTCCTCGTCATCGACCTTGTCGGCGGCAGCCCGGCGGCGGCGGCGAAGTCGGTCGGCATCGTCCTGATGGTCGGCGCCGGCGCGACGCTGCTGGCGCAGTGGGGGCTGATCCGGATGCTCGACCTCAGCGCGTCGGCGCTGATGCGCTGGGGGGCGGCACTGGCAGCGGCGGGGCTTGGCGGGATTGCGCTTGCCCACGACTTTCCCGACCTGCTCGCCGCCTTTGCCCTGACCAGCCTCGGCTACGGTTTCGCCCGCCCCGGGTTCGTCGCCGGCGCGTCGCTGATGGTCGGGCCGGACGAGCAGGGCGCGGTGGCGGGGGCGGTGACCGCGGTCAACGGCGCCTGCTTCATCCTCGCGCCGACCATCGGCATCGGCCTCTACGAGCTGGGCGGTGCCTATCCCTATGTCCTCGGCGCCGCCGTCCAGCTGGCGCTGACCGGCTATGCCCTGTTCCACCCCGTCCTGCGCCGCGAACTGGGTGCCGCCCCGGCCGATGATTAGCGCTGGCGCGGCGGGCGGCGATGGGCATAGATCGGCGGCAAAAGAACAAACCTCTCTGGGGACGATGATGAGCGAAGCTACCCTGCCCGCCGGCTGGCCGGCGATGTCGATTGCCCAGGCGCACGCGCTGCTGACCGCGCCGGGGCAGCCGTTCGAGATGGATACGCTCGACATCCGCGGCATCGCCACGCGGACGTGGAAGAACGCGCCCCCGACGTTGAAGGACGTGTTCCTCGCCGGCCGCCAGCATGGCGACAAGGTGTTCCTCGTCCACGAGGACGAGCGGGTCACCTTCGCCGCCTTCGCCCGCGCGACGGCCCGGCTCGCGGCGCAGCTGGTGGCCGACGGCGTGCGGAAGGGCGACCGTGTCGCCGTCGTCATGCGCAATCTGCCCGAATGGCCGGTCGCCTTCTTCGCCGCGCAGCTGGCGGGCGCGATCGTCACGCCGTTGAACGCCTGGTGGACCGGGGCGGAGCTCGAATACGGCCTCAGCGATTCCGGTACCAAGGTCCTGCTCGTCGACGCCGAGCGGCTGGCGCGGCTGACCGAGCACCTGCCGAACTGCCCGGCGCTCGAACGCATCTACGTCACGCGCTCGACCGAGGAGCCGCTCGGCCCGCTGATCCACCGGCTCGAGGACGTCATCGGCACGCCCGACACCTGGGCGAGCCTGCCCGAAACGCCGCTGCCCGAGGTTCCCATTGCGCCCGAGGACGACGCGACGATCTTCTACACCAGCGGCACCACAGGCAAACCCAAGGGCGCGCTCGGCACCCACCGCAACATCGTCTCGAACATCATGGCGAGCGCGCTGTCGGCGGCGCGGACCTACCTCCGCCGCGGCGAGACGCCGCCGGTGCCCGACCCGGCGGCGCCGCAGAAGGGCACGCTGCTGTCGGTGCCCTTCTTCCACGCCACCGGCTGCCACGCGATCCTGTCGCCGGCGCTGTTCGCGGGCATGAAGCTCGTCCTCATGCGCAAGTGGGATGTCGAGCAGGCGATGGCGCTGATCGAGCGCGAGCGGCTGACCGGTTGCGGCGGCGTGCCGACGATCGCGTGGCAGATCATCGAGCACCCCAACCGGCACAAGTACGACCTGTCGAGCCTGGAGAGCGTCGCCTATGGCGGCGCGCCGTCGGCGCCCGAGCTGGTCCGCCAGATCCGCACCCAGTTCAAGGGCGCGGCCGCCGGCAACGGCTGGGGCATGACCGAGACCTCCGCCACCTTCACCCACCACATGGGCGAGGACTATGCCAACCGCCCCGACAGCGCCGGGCCGCCGGTGCCGGTGTGCGAGGTCAAGGTGACCGACCCCGCCGATCCGTCGCGCATCCTGGCCCCGGGCGAGGTCGGCGAGCTGTGGGGACGCGGGCCGAACATCGTCCGCGGCTACTGGAACAAGCCGCAGGCGACCGCCGAGACCTTCGTCGACGGCTGGGTCCGCACCGGCGACCTGGCGCGGGTCGACGAAGAGGGCTTCGTCTTCATCATCGACCGGGCCAAGGACATGCTGATCCGCGGCGGCGAGAATATCTACTGCGTCGAGGTCGAGAACGCGCTCTACGACCACCCCGCCGTCATGGACGCGGCGATCGTCGCCCGCCCGCACCACAGCCTCGGCGAGGAGCCGGCCGCCGTCGTCACGCTGAAGCCGGGCGCCGCCGCGACCGCCGACGATCTCCGCGCCCACGTCGCCGCGCGGCTGGCGGCGTTCAAGGTACCGGTCGAGGTCCGCTTCTGGGACGGGCCCCTGCCGCGCAACGCCAACGGCAAGATCCTGAAGACCGAACTGAAGAAGCTGTTCGCCGGCGAGACCGCGGCTGCCGCCTGACGGAACCGGGTGCGGCAACCTGTCGTTTCAGGCGTGTAAGCATCTTTTCGGAAGGCGACGTCGCGATGGGTAAGGGCTGCATTCTCTGGGCCGTCGGCGTGCCGCTGCCGATCATCATCCTGTTGTATCTGTTCCACGTCATCTGATGCTCGCCGGGCGGCGCTAAGGTCGCATTCGTCGCAGCCTTCCCCTCTTGGTGAGAGGGCACGGAGCGACTCGCTCCTGCTGAAAAAGCGCACCCCAGCCTGTGGCCTGCCGACCGTTCTGTTAGCGCGTATTGCGCGCGTAGGACAGCGTGCGAGACGCAGAACCATCACTGCTGCCGGTGCGCGGGGCCAAAGGAGCCTCCGCGGCCGAGCCGCGTCCTCGAATGGGGTCGGCAGGTGCGGCCCGGCGCCCGGCCGCCGGGCTTGCGCGAGTCGGCACGGTGCTCGGCGAACGCCCCGGGGATGTTCGCCTCGCTCCGCTCCGCCGCGCTACAGCGTCCGCTCGCGCTCCTCGATCTCGAACGTCTCGATGATGTCGCCGGGCTTGATGTCGGTGTTGTTCTCCAGCCCGATGCCGCATTCGAGGCCGGTGCGGACCTCGGCGACGTCGTCCTTGAAGCGGCGCAGCGAGCTGACGTTCGCGACGTAGATGACGACGTCGTCGCGCATGACGCGGGCGCGCAGGTTCTTCTTGATGACGCCCTCGACGACTCGCGCGCCGGCAGCCTTGCCGGTCTTGCCCGCCTGGAACACCTCCAGCACCTGCGCCCGGCCGACGACGTTCTCGAGGAACTCCGGCCCGAGCTGCCCGGCCATCGCCGCCTTCACGTCGTCGATCAGGTTATAGATGACGTCGTAGTACTTCAGCGCGACGCCGTCCCGCTGGGCGAACTCGCGCGCCTTGGCGTTGGCGCGGACGTTGAAGCCGATGATCGGCGCCTTCGACGCCGCCGCCAGCGTGACGTCGGATTCGGTGATGCCCCCGACGCCCGAGTGCAGGACGCGGACCTTGATCAGGTCGGTCGAGACCTTGTTCAGCGCGCTGACGATCGCCTCGACGCTGCCCTGGACGTCGCCCTTGACGACCAGCGGATACTCCTGCGCCTTGGCTTCGCGCAGCGCGTTGAACATCGTCGCGAGATCGGCCTGCGGCTGCGTCGTGCGCGCGGCGACGATGAGACCGGCGCGATAGGCGGCGACCTCCTTGGCGCGGGCTTCGGTTTCCATGACGCTGAACGGGTCGCCGGCGCGCGGCACGCCCGACAGACCGAGCACCTCGACCGGCGTCGACGGCAGCGCCGTCTTCACCTGCACGCCCTTGTCGTTCAAGAGCGCGCGGACCTTGCCCCACTCGGCGCCGACGACGAAGACGTCGCCGACCTTGAGCGTGCCGCGGTTGACGAGCACGGTCGCCAGCGGCCCGCGGCCCTTGTCGAGCCGCGCCTCGATCACCGTCGCCTCGGCGGCACGGTTGGGGTTGGCCTTCAGCTCGAGGATCTCGGCCTGCAGCTGGATCTTCTCGAGCAGGTCGTCGAGCCCGGTCTTCTTGGTCGCCGACACCTCGACGTCCTGGACCTCGCCGCCCAGCGCCTCGACCTGGACGTCGTACTGCAGCAGCGCGGTGCGGATCCGCTGCGCGTCCGCTCCCGGCTTGTCCATCTTGTTGATGGCGACGATCATCGGCACGCCCGCCGCCTTGGTGTGGGCGATCGCCTCGACCGTCTGCGGCATGATCCCGTCGTCCCACGCGACCACCAGCACGACGATGTCGGTGACGTTCGCCCCGCGCTTGCGCATGTCGGTGAACGCCTCGTGGCCGGGCGTGTCGAGGAAGGTGACCTGGCTCTTGTCCTTGAGCGTCACCTGATAGGCACCGATGTGCTGGGTGATGCCGCCGGCCTCGCCGGCAACGACGTCGGTCCCGCGCAGCGCGTCCAAAAGACTCGTCTTGCCGTGGTCGACGTGGCCCATGATCGTGACGACCGGCGGCCGCGGCAGCAGGTCGGCTTCCTCGTCGACCGCGCCGATGACGCCGATCTCGACGTCCGACGCCGCGACGCGGACGATGTTATGGCCGAACTCGGCGACGATCAGCTCGGCGAGGTCCTGGTCCATCTCGTCGACCATCGCCATCGGCGTGCCCAAGCGGTTCAGGACCTTGAGAACGTCGCTGCCGCGCTCGGCGAGGCGGTTGGCGAGTTCCTGGACGGTGATCGATTCGGGCACGGTGATGTCGCGCACCTGGCGGCGCTGGCCCGCCCCGCCGCCGTGGCCGCGGTGCTGCTTCTCCCGCGCCCGGCGGAGCGCGGCGAGCGACCGCGTGCGGACGCTGTCGTCGCTGTCGAGCGCGCGGGTGACGGTCAGCTTGCCCTGGCGCCGGTCGTCGAGGCGGCCGCGCGAGGGGCGCGCCGGCAGGCCGCGCTTGCGGTCCTCCTCGTCGTCGACGATCGGAGTGATGACGCCGATCGGACGCAGGCCCGCGGGCTTGGTCTCGACCGGACGCAGCGCCGCCTCCTCCTCCGCCTTGCGCTTCTCCTCGGCGCGCAGCTTCTCCATCTCGGCCGCTTCGGCCTTCTCGATCTCCTCGCGGCGGCGCGCTTCTTCGAGCGCCTGCATCCGCTGTTCCTCGGCCTCGCGCAGCATCGCGGCGAGGCGCTCCTGCGCCGTCAGCCGGTCGGGCTGGGCGGGTGCCGCGGGGCGGCCGCGGGCAGGCGGCGCGGAGGGACGGCCACCGCGCGGCGTCGCCTGCGCCGAGCGCACGGGCGGCGTCGGCGCCACGGGAGCGGGTGCCGGCGCAGCGGCAACCGGTTCGGCGGCAGGCGCAGGCGCAGCCGGCGCGGCGACCGCGGGTTCGGGCTCGGGACGCGGCGGCACCGCGCGCTCGACTGGTGTGAACATGACCGGCGGCGGCAGGGGGCGCGCCGGCTCGACCGGCGCCGGCGCGGCGGGCGCAGGGGCCGGTGCTTCGGCCGCGGGAGCCGGGCTGGCGGCAGGCGCGGGCGTCGGCGCGCGCGGCGGCGTCGGCGCGGCGGGTGCCGGGACCTTGGCGACCGGCGCCGGCGGGGCCTCGACGACCGGCTCCTCGCGCGGGGCCTCGCCCGGGCGATGGAGGACGCGCGCGCGCTTGACCTCGACCACGACCGACTTCGACCGGCCGTGGCTGAAGCTCTGCTTGACCTTGCCGATCTCGACCGTCTTGTTGAGGCCGAGCGGCGCGCGCATGCCGAGCTTAGGTTTGTTGTCGTCGCTCATTACTACCCTGATACCCTCGTCGCGACGGCGCTGATCGCCGCCGGTCCATGTGAATTCAACCCGTTGAAGGCACGCCAGCGATCGACCGCCGCGCCCACCCGCGTGGCCGCGCCGCTGTCACACACGGCGGCGTGTACCACATTCTCGCGTCCCAGCGCCAAGGACAATTCGGTCCGGCCGGCGGGCAAGACGACCGCCACCGCGCCGCCGGCGCGCGCGCGCGCGTCGAGCTTGGCCATGCCGTCGTCAGCGGCGTCGGCGGCGTGCAGGAGCAAACGCGCCCGCCCGGCCGCCAGCGCGTCGGTAATCCGGTCGCTTCCCCAAATGAGGTGGCCGGCCTTGTTTTCCAACCCCAGCCGGTCGAGCGCCCGGCGTTCGAGGCCGCTGGCGATCTGCTCAGCAAGGTCGTCGGGGACGGTGACGCTCGTCGTCTTGAACGCCCGCATGAGCGCGCCGCGCAGCTTGCCCTTGGCCGCCGCGGTCGCGATCAGCTCCCGGTCGGGTGCCAGCCATGCGCCGCGCCCGGGCGCGCGCGCCGCAAGGTCGGGGAACACCCGCCCGTCGCCGTCGAGCGCCAAGCGGATCAGCCGCTCGCGCGCGCCTACCTCCCGCGTCAGGATGCACGTCCGCTCGGGCGCCGACGCGCCCGGCCCGTCGCCGCTGTCGACCGCTAGATCGTCATTCCGGGGTAGCCGCAAGCGCGTCCTCCCCGGCCGGCTCGTCGGCGAACCAATGGGCCCGCGCCGCCATAATGATGCGGTTGCCGTCGTCCTCGCCGAGCCCGAATGCCTTGAGGATGCCGCTGCGCTTGTCGACCAGCTCGTCGCTCGCGAGGTCGCCGAGGTCGTCGATCGTCTTGATCCCGGCCTTGCCGAGCACGACCAGCATCGCCTCGCTCAGGCCCTCGATCCCGGCCAGCGCGTCCTCGACACCGAGCGCGCGGCGCTCCTCGCGGGCGGCGGCTTCCTTGCGGTCGAGCGCCTCCTGCGCGCGGTTCTGCAGCTCGGCGGCGAGGTCGTCGTCGAAGCCCTCGATCGCCGCCAGCTCGGCAACGTCGACATAGGCGACCTCCTCCAGCTCGCTGAAGCCCTCGGCGACGAGCAGCTGCGCCAGCGTCTCGTCGACGTCGAGCTCGGTCTGGAACATCTCGCTCTTCTCGACGAACTCCTTCTGGCGGCGCTCGCTCTCGTCGGCCTCGGTCATGATGTCGATCTGGCGGCCGGTCAGCTGGCTGGCGAGGCGGACGTTCTGCCCGCGGCGGCCGATGGCGAGGCTCAGCTGGTCGTCGGGAACGACGACGTCGATGCGGTTGTCCTCCTCGTCCATGACGACCTTGGCGACCTCGGCCGGCTGCAGCGCGTTGACGACGAAGGTGGCGACGTCGGGCGACCAGGGGATGATGTCGATCTTCTCGCCCTGCAGCTCCTGGACGACGGCCTGGACGCGGCTGCCCTTCATGCCGACGCAGGCGCCGACCGGGTCGATCGACGAATCGCGGCTGATGACGCCGATCTTGGCGCGGCTGCCGGGGTCGCGGGCGACGGCCTTGATCTCGATGATGCCGTCGTAGATTTCCGGCACTTCCTGGGCGAACAGCTTCTTCATGAACTCGCCCGCCGCGCGGCTGAGGAAGATCTGCGGCCCCCGGATCTCGCGGCGGACGGACAGGATCAGCGTGCGGACACGGTCGCCGACGCGCAGCACCTCGCGCGGGATCTGCTGGTCGCGGCGGATGACCCCTTCGGCCTTGCCGAGGTCGACGACGACGTGGCCGAACTCGGCGCGCTTGACGACGCCGGTGATGATCTCGTTCACCCGGTCCTTATACTCTTCGTACTGCCGGTCGCGCTCGGCGTCGCGGACCTTCTGGACGATGACCTGCTTGGCCGCCTGCGCGGCGATGCGGCCGAACTCGATCGGCGGCAGGGGATCGACGATGAAGTCGCCGATGACCGCGCCCGCCTGCAGCTTCTGCGCGTCGGCGACGCTGACCTGCTTGAAGAAGTCCTCCGGCGCCTCGACCACCTCGAGCACGCGCCACAGGCGGAGGTCGCCGGTCCTGGGATCGATCTTGGCGCGGATGTCGTTCTCGGCGCCGTAGCGGGCGCGCGCCGCCTTCTGGATCGATTCCTCCATCGCCTCGATGACGATCATGCGGTCGATCGACTTCTCGCGCGCGACGGCGTCGGCGATCGCGATCAGCTCGGCGCGGTTGGCGGTGACGGCAGCGACGCCGGCGGTCTTGGTGGCAGCCTGGGCCATGTCAGTCCTCATCCTCTTCGCCGTCGGACGGCAGTTCGATCGTCTCGGCGTCGGCGAAGGCGAGCGGCCGGGTCGCGGCGATCAGCTTGTTGGTCAGCACCAGCTTGGCGCTGTCGATACGGGCGAACGGCACGCTCGCCTCGCCGCCGCTGGGCAGCGCGACGGTGACGTTCTCGCCCGTGACGCCGGCCAGCGTGCCGTGCAGGCGGGCGCGGCCGTCGACCGGCTCGGTCAGCTTGAGCCGCGCCTCGTGCCCCGCCCAGCGGGCGAAGTCGCCGAGCCGCGTCAGCGGCCGGTCGATGCCCGGCGACGACACCTCGAGCGCATATTCGTGCTCGATCGGATCGGCCTCGTCGAGCACGTCCGACAGCGCCCGGCTGAGCGTCTCGCACTGTTCGAGCGTCAGCTGCCCGGTCGCCGGGTCCTCGGCCATGACCTGGAGCGTCTTCGCCGCCGTGCCCGTCATCTGCACGCGGACCAGCGCCAGCCCCTGGGCGGCGGCGATCGGCGCGATCAGCGGGGTGAGGTCGGTCGTAGCCACGGTTTCCTGGTCTGACGGTTGTGCAACTTCGGCGGCGGACCGGAGCGTTCCGGACCGACCTTCGCAGTCATGACGATGTGAAGATGGCTGCCATATAAGCAATGGCGGAAAAGGGCGCAAGCGGTGTATCATCGGTGCCGGGCAACAGGGGCCTGGCCATGCGACAGGGCTTGCAACAGGACGGCGTCGGCACGCGTCCGAACGGCTTGCGGCTGAACCCGATCCGGCAGATCGGACTGCGCGCGTTCGCGAAGACGCTGCGCGAGACGGGGCCGGCGCTGACCTTCGCCCGCCTGTGTACCTCGCAGCACCTCGAGGACCTGCAGTGGCTCGCCTTCGTCATGTTGCTGGCGATGGTCGTCGCGCTCTGCATCTGGATCTTCAACCTCGCCGGAGGGGTGAGCGGGACGCTGGCGGCGGCGTTCTTCGCCGCCGAGATCGCCGTGCTCAACTGGTGCTACCAGTCGGGCAGCCGGAGGATCGGCGCGGTCGACCTGTTCGCCTGCGAGATCAGCGCGATCTGCCGTGTCGCACTGGTCGTCGACTACGCCCGCAACTGCGTCGATCAGGCGCGGGCACCGCTGGTGCCGGAGGCGATCGTCGCCCCGCGCCGTTTCAGCAGCGCCGAGAACTACACCCAGGTTTACGACCGCGCGCTCGGCGACCTGGTGCCGCTCGACGTCAACGTCGTCACTCATGTCACCGCCTTCTACACCTATCGCAAGACGATGATGGACCAGCTGCGCCTGCTTGCCGACGGCGGCCCGACGGAGACCGTCCGCACCGTCTTCATCCAGATGATCTACATGCAGTTCCTGATGTTCGAGAGCGCCCGTCTGGCGCTGACGGAGCTGATCGAGTTCGAGCCGAACCAGGCCGAGGCGCTGGTCAACGTGCTGTGTTCGGAGCTCCCGCTGTTCGGCTTCCTCCTCAAGCATTTCGACGGCGATTACCGCGGCCAGCGGCTGACGCTCCGCTGCGCGCAGTACCGCTCGGTCGTGACCAAGCTCTACGACGGCATCCAGGCCGGCACCGACGAGGTCTGGGACCGCGCGCGATCGACCGCGGCGGAGTTGAAGGTGCGGTACGAGACGATGTGCACCGACGTCGGCCTCGTCAGCGACCTCGGCGTCGCGGCGCCGGCGGTGGCGGCTTGACCTTCCGCCGGCGAGCCGCGATGCGCGTGACCAGACCGCCAGCCCGGAGGACCACGATGCCCAAGCCTGCCGTCCTGTTCGCCGCCGTCACCGCCATCGCCTTTGCCGTCCCCGTCCTCGCCGCGCCGATGCCGCAGCCGGTCGCGCCGGCGGCGACGTGGTACACCGTCGGCCAGGTCCGGGTCGCCGCGCTGCGCGACAACGAGTTCCTCATCCCGAACGACGGCAAGACCTTCGGCGTCGACGTCGGCGCGCCGGCCGTCGCCGCCGTCCTCGCGGCGGCGGGGGCACCGACCGACACCATCCGTGTCAGCGTCGACGCGCTGCTGGTCATGGTGCCGGGTCACGTCGTGCTGATCGACACCGGCTACGGTCCCGGGCCGGGCGGCAAGCTGATCCCCAGCCTCGCCGCTGCCGGGGTGAAGCCGGGCGATGTCACCGACGTGTTGATCACTCACAGCCACGGCGACCACGTCGGCGGGCTGGTCGACGCGGCCGGTGCTCCGGCTTTCGCCAACGCCAAGGTCCGCATGGCGGCGGCCGAGTGGGCCTTCATGCAGAGCAATGCCGGCGCCGCGAAGCTCGTCGCGGCGATCCAGCCCCAGGTGGTAACCTTCGCGCCGGGCGCGATGGTCGTTCCTGGCATCCAGGCCATCGCCGTTCCCGGCCACACGCCGGGCCACATGTCGTACCAGATCGTCTCGAACGGGGCGCGCCTGCTCGACATCGGCGACACTGCCCACAGCTCGATCGTGTCGCTGGCCAAACCGGACTGGATCATGGGCTTCGATACGGACCCGGCGGTCGGCAAGGCGAGCCGTCGCGACCAGCTGACCGGTATGGCCGCCTTCCACGAGATGATCTTCGCGCCGCACTTCCCGTATCCGGGTGTCGGCACCGTCGCCTCGCCTGGCGGCGTGCTGAAGGGCGGTGGCTTTGTCTGGGTGCCGGTCGCAGGTTCGGCTAGGTAGCGCCGGCGGCGCGGCAACGGTCGGAGCAGAACCGGACGCTCTCCCAGTCGCGCGCCCACTTCTTTCGCCAGGCGAAGGGACGCTGACAGGCGGCGCAGACCTTGGTCGGCAGGTCGGCCTTGGCGACCGTCTTGCCGGAGCGCGCCTTCACGCCCGCCGCCAGGTCGTGCCGGCAGAGCTGTCCTCGAGGACGATGCCCTGGGCGGCGAGCTCGTCGCGGATGCGGTCGGCCTCGGCAAAGTTGCGCGCGGCGCGGGCGGCGGTGCGGGCGGTGACTAGGGCGCTGACAGAATTTTCGTCATCAAATGACACTGTGGCGGAGAGTGTAGACGTAGTGGTAAGTCTCGGTTGCAATGATCCGTCGGGGTAAACCGGGGTGCCAAGTCCAAGCGCCCACATGGAGGAACTTAGCTGATCTATCCTCTCATCTTTGGTTAGCCGCGCAATAGCCGCTATTGCCGCCGGAGTGTTCAGGTCATCGCTCAATGCGTCAACGACCGTATCGTTGGGCTGCCCGCCCGCCACGTGCTCGCCTGAGTATCGCCTGAGGAAGCCGTGCCATCGGTCCAGCGTCGCCTTGCTCTGCGCCAGAAGTTCCTCGCTCCATACCAGCGGCTGGCGGTAGTGCGCACTGAGCAGCGCCAGCCGCAGTACCTCGCCGCTCCAACCCGCTGCGAGCAACTCATCCACGCCCACCACATTCCCCAGCGACTTCGACATCTTGGTGTCGCCCATGCTGAGGAAGCCGTTGTGCATCCACACCTGCGCCAGCGGCTTGCCGTGGGCGCAGGTGGACTGCGCCAGCTCGTTCTCGTGGTGGGGGAAGATCAGGTCGAGCCCGCCGCCGTGGATGTCGATCGTCTCGCCAAGATGCGCCGCGATCATCGCCGAGCACTCGATGTGCCACCCCGGCCGGCCGCGGCCCCAGGGCGAGTCCCACCCCGGCTGCGCGGGCGTCGACGGCTTCCACAGCACAAAGTCGGCCGGGTTGCGCTTGTAGGGCGCGACCTCGACCCGCGCCCCGGCGATCATCTCGTCGAGCGGCCGCCGCGACAGCCGGCCATAGTCGCCGGGCGCGGTGACGTCGAACAGGACGTGGCCCTCCGCGGCGTAGGCGACGCCCTTCGCCACCAGGTCGCCGATCATCGCCACCATGCCCGAGATGTTGTCGGTCGCGTGCGGCGCGAGGTCGGGCGGCTGCACGCCGAGCGCCCCCATGTCGGCGAGGTAGTGCGCCTCGTAGCGGTCGGTGATGACCTTCGGCGCGACCCCTTCGGCGGCCGCGGCGGCGATGATCTTGTCGTCGATGTCGGTGATGTTGCGCGCATAGACGACGTTCTCCGCGCCGTACTCGTGACGGAGCAGCCGCTGCAGCACGTCGAACACGACCGCCGGCCGGGCGTTGCCGATGTGCGCGCGGCCGTAGACCGTCGGACCGCAGACGTACATCGTCACGCGGCGGGGGTCGGCGGGCTCGAGCAGGACCTTCTCGCGCCGCAGCGTATCGTACAGGCGCAGCGGCATCAGAGCGGAGTTTTGCCGCCCGCGTCGAGCAGCTTGTCGAGCTCGCTGCGGTCGCGCCGGCTGTAGCCGTGGCCGGGCGGGATCGGCGGGTGGCCGGGCGGCAGGACGGGCTCGTCCGGACCGGCGGCGTCGGTGCCGGCAGCGTCGGCGCCGGCGGCAGGTGCCGGATGCCGCTTCTTCTCAACGAAATCGACCATCGCCCGGCTCGTCACCTCGAGCAGCGGTGCGGTGCGCGACGCGATCAGCCACGCCGGCCGCGGGCCGCTCTCGATCGTGTCGAAGGCGAGGCCGAGGACGAACCAGATCACCGCGCCGAACAGCAGCCCCTTGAACGCGCCGAAGCCGAAGCCGAGCACGCGGTCGACCGGCCCGACGATCGACGCCCGCGTGCGGTCGCCGAGCTCGGCCGCGACCATGCGGAAGGCGATGAAGGTGACGAGGAAGATGACGGCGAAGGCGAGGATCGCCGCGCCGGCATCGGTGTGCGTCACGGCGAGCGCCAGCCGTTGCCCGGCCGGGTAGAGCAGCCGCACGGCGAAGAAGGCCGCGACCCAGGCGAGGAGCGACAGCACCTCGGTGACGAAACCCCGCGCGAAGCCGGCTATCGCGCCGAGGACGATCAGCAGCAGGACGACGATGTCGAGCGCGGTCAGGGCATTGGTGGCGGCCATCGCCGCGGCTTAGCCGGTTTGTCGGAGGCGCGGAAGGCGGCGGCACCGCATCACGCCGCCGCACCGCACGGACCTGCGCCGCGCGTCAGGCGTGCGGCCGCGCCCACGGCGGCGGCGGGAAGGCGAGCGGATCGGCGGCGGCGGCCGGCGTGCCGACGGTCATCGCCCGGTAGATCGCGGGGCCGGCCGGGCTGAAGGTGACCAGGTTGAGCGCGATCTGCATCGCCGCCAGCGTGCCCACGCCCCACATCCAGGCGGGATGGACGTGCCCGCGGGTGCTCAGGTCACGGACGATCCCGGCCAGCGGGAACAGCAGGATCGCGGCGAGCACCACCTCGCCCGCAAAGGGCATCAGCAGCGGCATCGGCAGCAGGCGGCCGATCGCGGGGCCGGTAAGCAGCGCCATGGCGCAGAACATCAGCCGCCGGTGCCACTCGCTCCGCCGCCGTAACGCGATCGCCGCGGCGGCCAGTCCGGCGAAGGTCAGCAGCGTCACCGGATCGAGGACGACGAAATAGGCACGCTGGAAAAAGAAGGGGATGCGCTCGAACCGCGCCGCCTCGATCGTCACATAGCTTCCGGCGGCGACCATGGCCGGGATCCAGCCGAGCGCCAGCCAGCCGAGCCGGCGGTGCACGGCGACCGAGCCGGTGCCGACGAGCAGGGTCTGCGTCAGGTAAAGCAGCGTCCAGCCGAAGAAGAAAAAGGCATGGACGTGAAGGAACCACGGCACGGCGAAGCTCGACCGCCCCATCGCCAGCGACATGGCGAACCCGCTGACGACGAGCAGCGCCATCAGGATCGCGCTGCCGGCAAAGAAGCGATGCTCGCGGTCGACGCTCCGCCGGCGGTTCATGGCTATCGCGGTCATGCGTCACCCCTGCTTGCACCCAGTTCGCCATTACCACGCGCGACGCCCGCCGGCGAGACGGCGCGATGCGCGGGCCGGGCCCGCAGCCGACCGCGTCAGCCGGCCAGCTTGTCGACCAGCGCCGCGACCGTCCGGACCTTGGCCGTGCGCAGGCCGCCGCTCGCCTCGGTGACGGCCGGGACCAACGCGCTCGCGAAGCCGAGCTTGGCCGCCTCCTTGCATCGCAGCAGCGCGTGGCCGACGCCGCGCACCTCGCCCGACAGCGCGATCTCGCCGAAGACCACCGTATCGGCCCCGACCGGCATCTCGGTGAGCGCCGAGACCAGCGCCGCTGCGACGGCGAGGTCGGCGGCGGGGTCGTTGATCCGCAGGCCGCCGGCGACGTTCAGATAAACCTCGCACGCCGAGAAGCTGAGACCGCAGCGGCTTTCGAGCACGGCGAGAATCATCGCCAGCCGCGCCGCATCCCAGCCGACGACCGCGCGTCGCGGCGTGGCGCCCGACGGCAGGCGGACGACGAGCGCCTGGATCTCGACCAGCACCGGCCGCGTGCCCTCGAGCGCGGGGAAGACGACGGCGCCGCTGACCGCCTGGTCGCGGTCGGTGAGGAACAGGCTCGACGGATTGGCGACCTCCTCCAGCCCGTCCGCGCCCATGGCGAACACGCCGATCTCGTCGGTGCCGCCGAAACGGTTCTTGACCGCGCGCAGGATGCGGTACTGGTGGCTGCGTTCGCCCTCGAAATAGAGGACGGTGTCGACCATGTGCTCGAGCACGCGCGGTCCGGCAATCTGGCCGTCCTTGGTGACGTGGCCGACGAGCACCAGCGCCGCGCCGCTGGTCTTGGCGTAGCGGATCAGCTCCTGCGCGGCGGCGCGGACCTGGCTGACGGTGCCGGGCGCGCCTTCGAGCGTGTCGCTGTGCATCGTCTGGATCGAAGTCGATCACGACCAAACCCGGCGGCGCGGCGGCGTGGAGCGTCGTCAGGATGTCGCGCACCGAGGTCGCCGAGGCGAGCGCGACCGGGGCCTTGGCCAGCCCTAGCCGGCGGGCGCGCAGCCGGACCTGGTCGGCGGCCTCCTCGCCCGAGATGTAGGCGACGCGCGTGCCGGCCAGCGCCATGCGCCCCGCCGCCTGGAGCAGCAGCGTCGACTTTCCGATCCCGGGATCACCGCCGATCAGGACTGCGCTGCCGGCGACGAGCCCGCCGCCGAGCGCACGGTCGAGCTCGGCGATGCCCGTCGTCCCGCGCACCGGGATCGCGACCTCGTCGTCGAGTCCGGTAAGCCCGATGCCGCGGCCGCCGCTCGACAGGCTGTGCTTAGCGCTGAACGCGGTGACGACGGCGGCGGCCTCCTGCTGGATGGTGTTCCACTCGGCGCACTCGGCGCACTGCCCCTGCCAGCGCGACGACACCGCCCCGCACGCCTGGCAGACATAGCGCAACGCGGCGCGGGCCACTCGATCCTCCAAGAACGGAAGGTGAACTTAGCGAGCGGTCACGGCTGCGGCAAGGGCTTCGGCCGCGCCGCCATCGCGCGCACGATCAGCGGGCTCAGCGACAGGGGCAGCAGCGCGAGCAGTGGCGCGACCATCCCTGCGACGGCGGCGGTCACGCCGATGACGACGGGTGCCCAGCTGCCACGGAGCAGGCGGTGGACCTCGGCGGCTTCCGCCGGCGCGATCAGCCCGGCGCGGAACGCATGCCGCTCGCCGAGCAGGTTGGCCAGCCCGGCGACGACCAGCCACGCGGCATAGACGCCGACGCCGACGCGCGTCTGCGGGAAGCGGCTGATCAGCGTCGTCGGAAAGGGCATGAAGGCGATCGTCAGCAGGAACAGCAAGTTGTACCCGACCAGACGCTCGTCGCTGCGCACCAGCCGGCCGCAGAAGCGGTGATGGCCGACCCAGAAGCGTCCGGCGACGAGGAAGCTGATGAGGAAGCCGATATACTGCGGGATAAGGTCGGCCAGCGCCTGGATCAGCGTCGCGTCGCTGACCACGGCGAGCGGCGGCACGCGGACGTCGACGACGAGCAGCGTCATCGCGATGGCGAACACCGCGTCGCTGAAGAAGATCAGCCGCTCGAGCTGATGCCTTTCCCGGCTGCCGTCGCTCATCGCCCCCCTCGCCCGCGCGCCATCCTAGCCGCCGCCGGTGCGGCCGCCTAGCGCTGCGGCCCTTGCCGCCCCGCCGCCCTGACGACATGGTACGCGCCATGACCCCCGCCGTCCGCGCCACCGTGCTCGCCTGCCTGTACTTCGCCGGCTTCGGCTGCCTGATCCCGTTTCTGCCGCTCTGGCTGGAGAAGGTGCACGGCTTTACCGGAGCCGAGATCGGCGTCGTGCTGGCGATCGCCGGCTTCAGCCGGGCGTTGGCCGGGCCGCTGACCGCCGCCTGGGCGGACGGGCGCAGCGACCGGCGCGCGCCCTTGTTCCTGTTCACCATCCTGCTGACCGGGGGCTTCGCGGTGCTGAAGCTGCTGACGGGCTTCGCCGCAGTGTTCGGCCTCATCCTCGTGCTTGATATCGCCTTCTGGGGGCTGCTGCCGGTGGTCGAGACGACGCTGCTGCGCCTGACCCGCAGCGCGCGGCCGCCCTACGGCGTCGCCCGCGGCCTCGCGTCCGCCGCATTCGTCGCAGGGACGACGCTGGTCGGCTTCCTGACCGATGCGACCCATGCCTACTGGCCGATCTGGGCCTTCCTGCTGGCGATCTCGGCGGTGATGATCGCCGCCAGCGCGTGGATGCCGCCCGAGCCGGTCACCGCCCGCGCCGAGGCGCGCGAGCCGTTCGGCGAGCGGCTGGCGCACGGCCTCGGCATGCTGCGCAACCCGGCCTTTACCCTGTTCATCTTCGCCGCCGGCCTGATCCAGGCGTCCGCGGCTTTCTCTACACCGCCGGCACGCTGGTGTGGACGAACGTCCAGCACTTCTCGGGCAACACCGTCTCGCTCCTGTGGAACATCGGCACCGGCGCGGAGGTGTTCTTCCTGATGGCGCTCGGCGGGTGGAGCAGCCGCTTCCGGCCCGAGACGCTGATCGTCGCCGGCGGCGTCGGCGCGGTGGTGCGCTGGACGGCGCTCGCCACCCTGCCGCCGCTTTGGGTGCTGGTCGGCGTCCAGCTGCTCCATGCGCTCAGCTTCGCGGCGACGTTCCTCGGCGGCATGCGCTTCATCCAGGCGATGTACGGCGACGAGCGGACGCCGACGGCGCAGATGATCTACATGGGGCTGGCCAACGCCCCGACCTACGCCGCCGCGGTGCTGGTGTCGGGGCCGCTCTACGACCGCGTCGGCGCGCCGGGGTATCTCGCGATGACCGGGGTCGCCGCGCTCGGGCTGGTGCTCGCGGTAATGCTGCGCGCGCGGGCAGCGGCGCCGGTACCGGTCGCCGCCTAGACCAGGACTCCCTGCGCCGCCGGTACGCCGTAGGGCGGCGGGGGGATCGCCATCGTCGCCGTCCGCATCGCGGCCGACCAGCGCTCGGTCAGCTCGCGGTAATAGGCGTCCTCGTCGGTAATGCGGTGGACCAGCTCGGGCTCGGCATCGCCGGCGCGGAGCTGCATCAGGTCGATCGGCAGCCCGACCGCCAGGTTCGAGCGCATCGTCGAGGTGAAGCTGATCAGCGCGACCTTGACCGCTTCCCCGAGCGGGGTTTCGTACGTGACGACGCGGTCGAGGATCGGCTTGCCGTACTTGTGCTCGCCGATCTGGAGATAGGGCGTGTCGGCCTGGCACTCGATGAAGTTGCCGCTGGCGTAGATCAGGAACAGGCGGGGCTTGCGCCCGGCGATGCAGCCGCCGAACAGCAGCGTCGCCGAAGTCTGCACCTTGTCGCCGCCGACCGCCTCGTCGATCGCGGCGCGCGCGGCGTGGAGCGCCTGGCCGACCAGCGTCGCGGCGCGGAACATCGTCGGCGCGGTCTTCAGCGTCTCGGGGGCGGCCTCGCCCGCTTCTTCCGCCAGCAGCATGGCGTCGGTCAGCCGGGTCAGCGCTGCCTGCGTCACCGACAGCGAACCGGCGCTGGCGACGACCATCGTCCGCCCCGGACCGACATCCATGACGCGGAGCTTGCGGTAGCTCGAGATGTTGTCGAGCCCGGCGTTCGTGCGTGTATCGGCGAGCATCGCCAGCCCGTCGCGGACCAGTACCCCGACGCAGTAGGTCATCGGTTCCTCCGTGATCGCCAGCTGGCCGTATTCAATCACGCCTGCGCCTGCAACTGGCTCTGCCCGCGGCCCGTGTCGACGGCGCTGACCCGCACCACGAGCGTCTCGCTGCCGCCGCCGCGCCGCGCGCCCCGCACGGGCGCGGCGTCGAGATAATCGAGGCCGACGGCGACCCGGACATGACCCGGCGTCGTCGAGATGCCGTTGGTCGGGTCGAAGCCGACCCAGCCGAGGTCGGGGACCAGCGCCTCCGCCCAGGCATGGCCCGCGGGCTGCGCCTCGGTGCGGACATAATGGCCGGAGACGTAGCGCGCGGGGATGCCCAGGCTGCGCGCCGCGGTGCAGAAGACGTGGGTGTAGTCCTGGCAAACGCCCGACCGCTGCTGGAAGGCGGTGGCGGCGTCGGTGCCGGTTCCGGTCGCGTCGGCATCGAAGACCATGGTCGTGAACAGCGCGGTATTGAGCGCGTGGAGGGTGTCGAGCACCGCGCCCCCCGCCAGCCCGGCGGCGAAGGCGGCGATCGCCGGATCGGGCTCGGTCAGCGCCGTCGCGCGCAGAAAGGCCGCGGGCGGCAGCGGCTCGGTAAAGCCGCGGACCGCGCCGTGCGCCTCCTGCGTATCGACATCGCCCGTCACGCGCAGCGTCAGGCGGCGGAGCGGGCCGTCGGCGGTGAACAGGTGCGTGCAGTTGCCGAACGCGTCGGTCCCCGGCCGCAGCGCGCCGTCGGCGTCGACGTCGATCCGCCAGCGCCCGACCATCTGGTCGGTCCCCGAGCGCGGCTGGACGCGGAGCAGCTGGACGACGTCGCGCGCGTCGGCGGCGTAGTCGTAGGTCGTCGTGTAATCGATCCTGATCCGCATGACGCCCCCCCGGCGCTAAAACAGGTACTGCTCGGCGATCGCCGCTCCCAACCGGTTGTTGTCGGCGATGAAGCCGCGCAGGAACTCGTGCAGCCCGCGCGAATAGATCTCCTCGATGCGGCTCGAATCGAGCGCGGCATAGCCGGTTGCCGCGAGACGATGCGCCGGACCGCGCCGGGCGCTCGAGGCCGACAGCTGGTCGAGGCGGTGGAGGATCTCCTCATAGCACGAGGCGAGGCTGCGCGGAATCTGGCGGTTGAGGATCAGGAGGTCGGCGACCAGCCACGGCTTGACCGAGTCGCGATAGACCCAGCGATACGCGGTCAGCGCCGACACCGTCCTGAGGATCGTCGTCCACTGGAAATAGTCGAGGCTGCCGCCGACCTTCTCGCCGCGCGGCAGCAGCAGGTGGTACTTGACGTCGAGCAGCCGCGCCGTGTTGTCGGCGCGCTCGACGGCGCTGCCCAGCGCGATGAACCAATAGGCGTCGCCACGCAGCATCGTCCGGTGCGCCGCGCCGTCGAAGGCGAGCATCGACGCCTTGACCGTCTCCAGCAGGCGGACCAGCCCCTCGCGGCTTTCAAGCCGGGTGCCGTAGCGCTGGACGTCGAGCCAGGCGCCGTTGATCGCTTCCCAGCCCTCGAGCGTCAGCGCCGTGCGAACGGCGCGCGCGTTGGCTCTCGCCGCCTCGAGGCAGCGACGGATCGAGCTCGGGTTGGCGGGATCGACGGTCAGGAACTCACCGACACCGAACTCGTCGACCGGCAGCCCGCGCTCGGCGTGCGCCGCGTGCTGCCAGGCTGCCTCGAGCGCCAACTCCCACGCGTTCGTCATCCCGCCGTACGACGAGGGCAGCGAGGCGAGCCGCAACGTCGCCTCGATCAGACGCGACAGGAAATCCGCGCGCTCGATGTAGCGTCCGACCCAGTAGAGGTTGCCGGCGGTGCGGGAGAGCATCAGTCGTCGACCACCCAGGTGTCCTTCGTTCCCCCGCCCTGGCTCGAGTTCACCACCAGCGACCCCGGCGTCAGCGCCACGCGCGTCAGGCCGCCGGGCACGATACGGCTGCCGCTGGTGCCGGTCAGGACGAACGGGCGGAGGTCGACGTGGCGCGCCTCGATGCCGGCGTCGCACAGCGTCGGGCAGGTCGACAGCGCCAGCGTCGGCTGGGCGATGAACTTCTCCGGCTGCGCGCGGAGCTTGGCGGCAAAGGCGGCGATCGTCGCCGCCGGCGCGTGCGGGCCGACGAGCATGCCGTAGCCGCCCGAGCCGTCGACCTCCTTGACCACCAGTTCGCTCAGGTGGTCGAGGACATAGGCGAGCGCGTCCGGCTCGCGGCAGCGCCAGGTCGGCACGTTCTGCAGGATCGGTTCGGCGCCGGTGTAGAAGCGGACGATCTCGGGCATGTAGCTGTAGATCGCCTTGTCATCGGCGACGCCGGTGCCGACCGCGTTGCAGATCGACACGTTGCCGGCGTCGTAGGCGCTCATCAGCCCCGGCACGCCGAGCATCGAGTCCGGGCGGAACACCAGCGGGTCGAGGAACGCGTCGTCCAGCCGGCGGTAGATGACGTCGACGCGCCGCGGCCCCTCGGTCGTGCGCATGAACACGCGCTCGTCGCGGACGAACAGGTCGCTGCCCTCGACCAGCTCGATGCCAAGCTTGTCGGCGAGGAAGCTGTGTTCGTAGAAAGCGCTGTTGTGCTGCCCGGGCGTCAGCAGCACGGCCGTCGGCGTCGCCCGCGCGCCCGCCGGGGCGACCGAGTGGAGCATGTCGAGCAGCAGGTCGGGGTAGGTCTCGACCGGGCGGATGCGCAGCTTGCCGAACAGCTCGGGCACGAGCTTCAGCATAACCTCGCGGTTTTCCAGCATGTACGACACGCCCGACGGCGTGCGGGCATTGTCCTCGAGGACGTAGAAGCCGTCGGCGTCAGTGCGGACGAGGTCGATGCCGGCGATGTGGACCCAGACGTCGCCGACCGGCCGCTTGCCGACCATGGCGAGGTTGTAGCCGGGGTTCCTGAGAACCAGCTCCTCGGGGATCAGGCCGGCGCGGAGGATCTCCTGCGCCCCGTAGATGTCGGCGAGGAAGGCGTTGAGCGCCGCCACGCGCTGCACCAGCCCCGCCTCCATCGTCGCCCACTCGCTCCGGCCGAGCACCCGCGGCACGATGTCGAACGGGATCAGCCGCTCGGCCGCGTCGGGGTCGCCGTAGACGGCGAAGGTGATGCCGATGCGGCGGAAGAACAGCTCCGCCTGCCGCCGGCGCGTCGTCATCACCTCGTGCGGCAACTCCGCCAGCCACGCGGCGACGGCGGCATATTGCTCGCGGACCGCGCCGCCTGCGGTGCCGAACATCTCGTCGAAGGCAGGGGTCGCCGGCACGGCCTCTCCGCGGGCAGCGGCGTGCCGCCCGCGGGCATAGTGTGCAGCGCAGCGCGCGGGCGCAAGCCCGTCGTCACAGGGTCGTCACGGAGGCGCTAGCGCGGCCGTTCGTTCGGGTTCGCCGGCTCGCGGCCCTGGCGCGGCGGCGGCGGCGGCGCGGGACGGGGCGCTGGGGCCGGTGCCGGACGCGCGACGGGCGGCGCGACGGGCGCGGGCGCGCGCATTCCGGGCGGAGGGGCGAAGGCCGGCGCGCGCGCGGCCCCGGCCGGCGGCGGGACGCCCCGGTCGTAGCCCCGCGGCGGCGGCGTGCCGGGGACGAAGCCGTCGCGCCGCTCATAGGGCGAAGCGACGGACCCGCCGCGCGGCGTCGCATACGGCGCGGGCGACGGGGCGCCGCCGTCATAGCCCTGCTGCGCGCGGAGGCCGGCGTTGTCCCGGTAGCGCCCGTCGCGCGGATCGCCCTGGTGGACGTCGCGGCCCTGATCAGCCGCGCGCACGTCGCGGCCACGGTCGCCGTCGTTCCGGTCGCGTCCGGCCTGCCAGCCGTTGTCGCGCGGGTCGCGCCCGCGAAGGCCGCCGAAGTCGCGGCGGTCGTCGCTCCGCCCGTCGCGGCCGCTGAAGCCACCCCCGCGATCGTCGCGGCCGGCGCGCCGGTCGCCGAAGCTACGGTTGACGATCTGGCCTTCGAACCGGTCGTAGCGGGTGACGCCGCGCGTCCGCTCCCAGAAGTCACGGTTGCGCTGGTAGGGGAAGTACACGCTGCGCAGCGACCGCGCATAGAGGTAGCCGCGGGGGACATAGACCCAGCCCGGCTGGTACCACTGGTCATAGCCCCAGTCGTTGAAGGCGAAGCCGGAGCCGACCGCGAAGCCGATGCTGACCTGCGGCGGCAGCGGCGCCCAGCCGGTAACGTCGTCGCCGTCGCGCCAGGCGACCCAGCCCGGACCCCAGACGGTGTCGGGCAGCCAAACCCAGCCGATGGCGGGATCGAAGGCCCAGCGGCCGTAGTGGAACACCGCCCAGCCGAACGGCTCGTCGCTGCGCCACGTCGGGCCATAGGGCCCGTCCTCCCAATGACCGACGGTGTAGGGGCGCCAGTCGCGCGGCACGTTCGGCGCCCACACGCGGCCGTAGCGCGTGTCGAGCCAGCGACCGTAATGCGACAGCGGCTCGAAGAAGACCTCGATCGATTCAACCGACTGGCCGTCCGCGGCATAGCCGGGGGCATAGCTGTACCCACCTGCGTAGGCGTCCTGCGCCACCGCCGGTGCCGCGGCGAGGAGAAGCAGGGGGACGAGAGCGAGGCGCAGGGACATGGGCAAGGTTCCGTCGGGCAGCACCCGTCCCTACGCCCGCGCGCTTGACCGGCAGGTGAACGTCATTCCGCCGCCAGCCGCTCGGGCTCGGCGACGGGCGCCGGCCGCGGCCGCGTGCGGGCTGCCCGCTTGGCGCGCCGCCGGGCGCCCACGCCCTCGATCGCGAGATAGACGACCGGCGTGATGAACAGCGTCAGGACCTGGCTGACGAGCAGGCCGCCGAGCACGGCGATGCCGAGCGGCTGCCGCAGTTCCGCGCCCGCGCCGAGGCCGAGCGCGAGGGGCAGCGCGCCGGCGATGGCCGCGAAGGTCGTCATCATGATGGGGCGGAAGCGCGTCGTCGCCGCCGCCCGGATCGCGCGCTCCGGCGTCCAGCCGTTGTCGCGCTGCCCGGCAAGCGCGAAGTCGATCATCATGATCGCGTTCTTCTTGACGATGCCGATCAGCATGACGACGCCGATGATGCCGATGACGTCCAAGCGGCATGTGGAAGATCGCCAGCGCCGCGACCGCGCCGATGCCGGCGGCCGGCAGCCCCGACAGGATGGTGATCGGGTGGACGAAGCTTTCGTAGAGGATGCCGAGCACGATGTAGATCACGAGCACGGCGGCGAGGAACAGCCAGCCCATGCCGTTGGTCGACGCCTCGAACGCCTGGGCATTGCCCTGGAACGACCCCTCGATCGTCGCCGGCATCTTGAGCTCGGATTCGAGCGCGTCGATCTTCTCCTTGGCCTGGCTGAGCGCGGTGCCGGGCGTCAGGTTGAAGCTGATGGTGACGGCCGGCAGCTGGCTCTGGTGGTTGATCGACAGCGGCGCGCCCTCGATGACGACGTGGCTGACCGCCGACAGCGGCACCGTCGCACCGTTCGCGCCGTGGACGTAGAGCAGGTTGATGCTGTCGGGCGTCAGCTGCTGGTCGGCGGTGATCTCGAGGATCACCTGATAGCTGTCGACGTCGGTATAGATCGTCGAGATCTGCCGCGTGCCGAAGCTCGAATACAGCGTGTCGCGGATCGCCTGCACCGGCACGCCGAGGCGCGAGGCGGCATCGCGGTCGATGACGACGCGGGCCTGTCGCGCGCCGCGCTGGAGGTCGGAGTTGACGTCCTCGAACCCGCTCGTGCCGCGCAGCCGCGCCTCGAAGCGCTGGCCGAAGTCGAACAGCGCCGCCTGGTCGACCGACTGCAGCGTGTACTGGAAATTGGTCGACGACGGGCGCGCGCCCAATGTCAGATTCTGCGGGATGTTGGGCGAGGCGAGGACGCCGGGGATGCTGCCAAGCTTCTTGCGCAGGCGCGCCTGGACGACCTCGGCGGGGTCGCGCTCGCTCCGCGGCTTCATCGGCGCGAAGATGCGCCCCGCACCGCCGCCCGTGCCGGTGAACGAGTTGACCAGCGCGATCGCCGGATCGGCGAGCATGATCTTGGCAATCGCGTCCTGCTTCGCCTGCAGCGTCGGATAGGCGGCGTCGGGCGCGACCTCGACGCCGACGAACATGTTGCCGGTGTCCTCGGTCGGGAAGAAGCCCTTGGGGATCGCGCCGAAGCCCCAGATGGCGACCGCGATCGACACGACCGTCAGGATCAGCACCGCCCGCGACCGCGCCAGCACCCAGTCGAGCGCCCGGGCATAGCCGCGCTGCGCGCGCTCGAAGTTGCGTGTCGACCAGCGGGCGACCGCGCCGGGCCGGCTGTGCTCGCCCTTCAAGACGCGCGAGGCGATCATCGGCGCGAGGCTGAGGGCGACGACCGCCGAGACGCCGATGGCAATGGTCATCGTCACCGCGAACTCGCGGAACAGGCGGCCGATGACGCCGCCCATGAACAGCAGCGGGATGAACACGGCGACGAGGCTGACCGAGATCGAGACGACGGTGAAGGCGATTTCGCGCGTCCCGCTGATCGCGGCGTCGTGCGGTTCCTCGCCGCCTTCGACATGGCGGACGATGTTTTCCAGGACGACGATGGCGTCGTCGACGACGAAGCCGGTGGCGAGCGTCAGCGCGAGCAGGCTCAGATTGTCGAGGCTGAAGCCGGCGAGGAACATGCCGGCGAAGGTGCCCACGGCCGCGACCGGCAGGACGATCGCCGGGATCAGCGTCGCCCGCGCGTCGCCGAGCACGAGGAAGATGACGAGGACGACGAGCGCGGCGGTGCCGATCAGCGTCGCCTGCGCGTCCTTGACCGAGTGGCGGATCGACTGCGAGCGATCGACGATCACGTCAAAATGCGTGTTCGCCGGCAGGCTTTCGCGGATGGAGGGCAGCAGCGCCTGCACCCGGTCGGCCATGGCGACGACGTTGGCCCCCGGCTGGCGCTTGATGCCCATGGCGAGGCCCGGCGCGCCGTTGAACTTGGCCGCGCCGCGCAGGTTCTCGACCGAATCGACCGCGGTGGCGATATCGCCGAGGCGCACGGGCAGCCCGTCCTTGTAGGCGACGACGATGGGCAGGAAGTCGGCGGCGTGCTTCAGCGTACCGGTGGCGTCGAGGATGTAGTTCCTGGGCCCGTTGCCGATCAGGCCGACGGCGGTGTTGCTGTTCGCCGCGGCGACCGCCGCGCGCACGTCTTCGGGCGTCAGGCCGCGGGCGCTGAGCTTGGTCGGGTCGAACTGGACGCGGACCGCGTATTTACGCGAGCCGAAGACGTCGACCTGCGCCACGCCCTCGAGCGTCGACAGCCGCGGGATGATCTGCGTGTCGGCGATGGTCTGCAGGTCCGACAGCGGCATCGTCGGGTCGCGCAGCGCCATGACGAGGATCGACTGGTCGGACGGGTTGACCTTCTGGAACGACGGCGGCGTCGTCATCTCGATCGGCAGCTTGCGCGCGACCGCCGACAGCGCCGACTGCACGTCGAGCGCGGCGGCGTCGATGTTGCGGCTGAGCGCGAACTGGACGGTGATGCTGGTCGAGCCGGTCGACGACGACGAGGTGATCTGGTCGATGCCGGCGATCGTCGACAGCTGGCGCTCGATCGGCGTGGCGACGGCGCTGGCCATCGTCGCCGGGTTGGCGCCGGGCAGGCTGGCGCAGATCTGGATGGTCGGGAAGTCGACCTGCGGCAGCGCGGCGACGGGCAGCTGGGCATAGCCGAAGATGCCGGCGGCGACGATCGCGACCGTCATCAGGATGGTCGCGATCGGCCGGTCGACGAAGGCCCGGACCCAGTTCATGGCCGCCCGCTCATGCGCCCGCCGGCCGCCTGACCTTGACCGGATCGCCGGGCCGGAGCTTGGCCAGCGCGTCGGTCACGACCAGCATGCCGGGGGCGACACCCTGCGCGAGGAAGGCCCGGCCGCCGTCGCGACCGGCGACGGCGACGCGCGTCAGGACGGCCTTGCCGTCCGCGTCGACCGTCCAGACGAAGGTGAAGTCGGGCCCGGTCTGGACCGCGGCCTCGGGCACGGCGATGTGCGGTGCCGCGCGGCCGAGGGGCACGTCGAGGTCGACCAGCGCGCCCGGCCACAGCGCGTCGCCCGCATTGGCGAACTCGGCCTTGGCGGCGAGATTGCCCGTCGCCGCATCGACGCTGTTGTCGAGGAACACCAGCCGCCCCGCGGCGATGGTATCGGCGGCACCGTGGACCCGTGCCGTCACCGGCACCGGCCCGCCGGCCATCGCCTGCCGCAGCGGCTGGATCTTCTCGGGCGGCACGGCGAAGCGGACGAGGATCGGGCTCAGCTGGTTGACCGTGACCAGCGGCAGTGCGTCCGCCATGCGCACCGTCGCGCCGATCTTGTAGTTGATCTCGCCGGTCCGCCCGCCCACCGGTGCGCGGACCGTCAGGTACGACAGCTGTGTCTCGGCCGCCGTGATCGCGGCACGCGCCGCGTCGATGTTGGCCTTGCCGGTGTCGGCGGCCGCCTGCTTGACCTCGATCGTCGCCTTGGACACGAAGCCATTGGCGATCAGCGCCTGGCTGCGCCGGAGGTCGGCGGCGGCCTGGGCCTGGACGGCGGTCGCGCTCGCCAGCGCCGCGTGGTTCTGGGCGATCGTCGCGCGCACCGCCCGATCGTCGAGGCGGAACAGCGGCTGGCCGGCGCGGACCGTCTGGCCTTCGTGGAACAGGATCGCGACGATCTGGCCGTCGACCCGCGGCCGCACCGCGACCGACTGCAACGGGGTGACCGTGCCGAGCACCGTCAGCTTCGGGGCATAGTCGGCCATGGCCGCCGGCTCGACCGCGACCGTCAGCGGCGGCCGGGGGTGCGGCGGCGGGGCGCTGCCGCCGCACGCCGCCAGCAGCAGGACCGAACTGAGCGCGAAACGTTTCATTAACCTGACGAAATGCCCCGGAGTGACCTTGCGACTTGGCACGTCCGCCGCGTGCGTCAACTGTAATATTCCGCCGCTGCCGCCGGCCCGTACCACCCCGCACCGACGGCTGCGCGCGCAAAAGTCGCAGCGGCGTTTGCCGGCGCGCTCGGTTGTCGCCGGCGAGTTCAGTCGCGTGAGGAGACGTCCAATGTCCGCCCGTTTTGTCGCCACCGCCAACGCCTTCGAGAAGGGTGTCGAGACCGTCAAGCCCGCCGCAGGGATCAAGCTGATCGAGGATTGGGAGGCGGAGCTGAAGGACACCGACCTCCCCGGGGCCAAGGGCATCGCCGGCGATCTCGAGCGACTGAAGAAGGCCCTGCAGGCCGACGAGCCCGATGCGGAGAAGGTCAAGAGCATAGTCCACAAGCTCGGCGAAGCGACGACGAAGATCGCCGTCCGCGCCGACGAGAAGAGCAAGCAGAAGGTCGCCGACCTCGGCAAGGCGCTGAGCGCGGCCTAGGCGCGCGGTCTCCGCGCCGGCCCCGGCCGGCGCGGAGACACTCCCGGGTCAGCCGACCCGCACGCCCTTCCAGAAGGCGACGCGGCCCTTGATCTGGGCCGCGGCGTCTTTCGGCGTGGGGTAGTACCACGCCGCATCGGGGTTCGTTTTCCCGCCGGCAGTGACCGAATAATAGCTTGCCGTCCCCTTCCACGGGCAGACGCTGGTCGTCGCGCTCGGCGTCAGCACGCCCGGCGTTACCGCGTCGAGAGGGAAATAATGGTTGTTCTCGACGACGACGGTGTCGTTCGAATCGGCGATAACGGTGTCGTTCCAGACAGCTTTGACCATGATGGCGGCTCCTATCTAAAGGGGGGTTCGTCGAAGGCTCTCAGCTTACGCGAGTGCAGCCGGTCGCCGGCGGCGCGGAGGCGGTCGATGGCGGCGATGCCGATCTGCAGGTGCTCGCTGATCGCGCCCTCGTAGAAGCGGTTGGCCTGGCCGGGCAGCTTGATCTCGCCGTGCAGCGGCTTGTCGGACACGCACAGCAGCGTGCCGTAGGGGACGCGGAAGCGGTAGCCCTGGGCGGCGATGGTGGCGCTCTCCATGTCGATCGCGACCGCCCGGCTCTGGTTGAAGCGCAGCGCCGAGCGGCTGTAGCGCAGCTCCCAGTTGCGGTCGTCGGTGGTGACGACGGTGCCGGTGCGCAGGCGCCGCTTCAGCGCCTCGCCGGTGTCGCCGGTGATGGCCTCGGCGGCGTCGCTCAGCGCCAGCTGGACCTCGGCGATCGGCGGGATCGGGATCTCCGGCGGCAGGACGTCGTCGAGCACATGGTCGTCGCGCAGATAGGCGTGGGCGAGCACATAGTCGCCGATGGTCTGGCTGGGCGCAGGCCGCCGCAATGGCCGATCATCAGCCAGGCCTCGGGCCGCAGCACCGCGAGGTGGTCGGTGATCGTCTTGGCGTTGGACGGGCCGACGCCGATGTTGACGAGGGTGATGCCGGTGCCGCCCGGTGCCATCAGGTGATAGGCCGGCATCTGGTGCCGCCGCCATGCGCCGTCGGCGATGGCACGCTCGGGCTCGGGCGCGTCGCGGCCGATCACCGCGCCGCCGCTGCACGACAGCGCGGTGTACGACGTGTCGGCCGCGCAGCTGCCGGCACGCCCAGGCGACGAACTCGTCGACGTAGCGGTGGTAGTTGGTGAACAGCACGTAGCGCTGGACGTGCGCCGCCGGCGTGCCGGTATAGTGGCGCAGCCGGGCGAGGCTGAAGTCGGTCCGCGGCGCGTCGAACAGCGCCAGCGGCCGCGGCCGGTGCGGATCGAGCAGCCACAGCCCGTCGGGCAGCTCGTCGCCGATGTGGGCGAGCTCGGTCGTCGGGAAATGGCGCGCGAGCTCGGCCGCCGCGGCGGCGTCGAGGCGCAGGTCCTCGGCCCCGTCGAGGACGTAGGGATAGGGGATCTCGACGCCCGAGCGCCCGGCGCTGACCTCGACGCCGAAGTCGGCGATCAGCAGGTCGAGCTGCTCGACCAGATAGTCGCGAAACAGCTCCGGGTGCGTCACCGTCGCCGCATAGTCGCCGGCGACCGTCACCCGGGCGAAGGCGCGGATCAGCCGCGGTGCCCCGCCGCCGCGGTACGTCAGCCGCACCTCGGGATAGGCGAAGGCCCCGGCGCGGCGCAGCGCCGGGTCGGGCGGGGTACCGGTGCGCAGATACTCGGCCAGCGCGCCGCGCAGCGCCGCGACCGACGCGGCATAGGTCGCGGCGAGCGCGTCGACGATGGCGGCGGAAGTCATGCGCGCCTATAGCCGCAGGCGGTGGGTACGGCCAAGCCGCGCGTGCAAGGGGCCGGGTGTGCGACGGGACGCGCCCCGCGTGCGACGTCCGGAAGTCGCCAGACCGGGGCGGGGCAGCGGGCTAGACCGGTGCGGCAACGACTGGAGCCGCTCCCATGACCTTCCGCATCCTCGCCCTCGACCCCGCGCCGTTCGCGCCGCTGTTTGCGCTAGAGGACGCGGCGCTCGCCGAACGCGGTGCCGTCCGCTGCACGGCGACCGCGAAGCCCGGCTTCCCCTGCCGCGTCAGCCTGGCCGACGCCGAGGTCGGCGAGACGCTGATCCTGATCGGCTACGAGCACCTGGCGGTCGCCTCGCCGTATCGCAGCCGGCACGCGATCTACGTTCGGGAGAACGCCATCGCCGCCGACCTGCCGCCCGACACGGTGCCGGAGGTCATCGCCCGCCGCCTGATCTCGTGGCGCGCGTTCGATGGGGACGGCATGATGACCGCGTGCGATGTCGTCGACGGGAGCGAGGTCGCCGCCGCACTCACCGCCGCGTTCGCCGACCCGGCCGTCGCCCACATCGATCTGCACAACGCAAAGCCGGGATGCTTCGCCGCACGCGCCGTCCGGGCGTGACCCGCCGCGCCCGGCCTGCTAAGCGGCGGCCATGCAATTCGACCTGACCGACGACCAGCGCGAGATCCAGGAGGTCGCGCGCCGCTTCACCGCCAGCGAGATCACGCCGCACGCCGGCCACTGGGACGAGCACCACGTCTTCCCCGTCGACACGATCCGCGCCGCGGCGGCGCTCGGCTTCGGTGCGATCTACGTCTCCGAGGCGTCGGGCGGCATCGGCCTCGGACGGATCGAGGCGGCGCTGATCATGGAGGCGATGGCCTACGGCTGCCCCTCGACCTCGGCCTTCATCAGCATCCACAACATGGCGGCGTGGATGATCGACGCCTTCGGCTCGGCGGAGCTGAAGGCGCGCTACCTTCCCACGCTGGTGCCGATGGACAAGATCGCGTCCTACTGCCTGACCGAGCCGGGGTCGGGGTCGGACGCGGCGGCGCTGCGGACGCGCGCGGTGCGCGACGGCGACGATTATGTCGTCACCGGCAGCAAGGCCTTCATCTCCGGCGGCGGCGCGAACGACGTCTATGTGACGATGGTCCGTACCGGGATCGACGGTCCGAAGGGCATCAGCTGCCTCGTCATCGATAAGGACATGCCCGGCGTCAGCTTCGGCGCGCCCGAGCGCAAGCTGGGGTGGCATTCGCAACCGACCGCGCAGGTCAACTTCGACGGCGTCCGGGTGCCGGTGGCGAACCGGGTCGGCGAGGAGGGTCAGGGCTTCGCCATCGCCATGCAGGGTCTGGACGGCGGCCGCCTCAACATCGGCGCGTGTTCGCTCGGCGGCGCGCAGCGGGCGCTCGACGAGGCGCTGACCTACACCCGCGGGCGCAGCCAGTTTGGCCGCGCGATCAGCGACTTCCAGGCGACGCAGTTCAAGCTCGCCGATATGGAGACCGAGCTGCAGGCGGCGCGCACCCTGCTCTATGCCGCCGCCGCCAAGGTCGAAGCGAACGCGCCCGACAAGACCAAGTTCGCCGCCATGGCCAAGCGCCTGTCGACCGACACCGGCATGGCGGTCGTCGACCGCGCGCTCCAGCTCCACGGTGGCTACGGCTATCTGATGGACTATCCCGTCGAGCGGCTGTTCCGCGACCTGCGCGTCCACCAGATCCTCGAAGGCACCAACGAGATCATGCGCGTCGTGGTCGCCCGCGAGCTGATGCGGGCGAGCAACTGAGCGCGGCACCCGCCCGCTTCCTGCCGAGCCTGGCGGCGCTGTCGGCGGTGGTCGGCATCGCCGTCGGCGCGGCGGCGGTCCACGGCGTCACCGATCCGCTGGCGAAATCGCTCCTCCAAACCGGCGTCGCGTTCGAGCTGCCGCACGCGATCGCCGTCTTTTCGCTGCTCGGCTGGCGCGACACGCCGGCGGTTCGCGGCGGCGCCTGGGCGCTGCTGATCGGCAGCCTGGTGTTCGCCTTCAGCCTCGATGCCCTGGCGCTCGGCGCGCCGCGGCTGGTCGGCGCGATCACGCCGGCGGGCGGCTCGGCGATGCTGCTGGGCTGGCTGTGGCTGGCGCTGGCCCCGTTCGTGCCCGAGCGGCAGCCCTAGTTGCGGTAGCTCGGGTCGATCCGGTCGAGCTTTCGCAGCAGCGCCGGCCAGGCGAGCATGTCGGCGACGATGCCGAGGCCGCCCTTGCCCTGCCCCGCGGCCTTCTCGGGCGTCCCCTGCGGCGGGTGGGCGAGATTGGCGACCCCACCCGAAAGCGCCATGATCTGCGCCTCGCAGGCGCGCTCGAGGAAGTACATCTTGATGAAGCACTGGGCGACGTTCTTGCCGACCGTCAGCGTGCCGTGGTTCCGCAGGATCATCGCGTCCTTCGTCCCCAGGTCCTCGACCAGCCGCTCGCGCTCCTCAAGGTCGGTCGCGACGCCCTCGTACTCGTGATAGGCGATCTCGTCGCGGATCAGCATCGCCGTCTGCGTCAGCGGCATCAGCCCGTCCGCCTGCGCCGACACCGCCTGACCGGCCGGCGTGTGCAGGTGCATGACGGCATGGGCGTCGTCGCGCGCCATGTGGATCGCCGAATGGATGGTGAAGCCGGCCGGGTTGGTGACGTAGTCAGTCGGCATCACCGGCCGCCCCTCGACGTCGATCTTGACCAGTGACGAGGCGGTGATCTCGTCGAACATCAGGTTGTACGGGTTGATCAGGAAGTGGTGCTCGGGCCCCGGCACGCGCGCCGACAGATGGGTGAAGATCAGGTCGTCCCAGCCGTAGTGCGCGACCAGTCGGTAGGCGGCGGCGAGATCGACGCGGATCGCCCACTCCTCGGGGCTGACCCGGTCCTGCAGGCTGTCGACGGATTTGAGCACGGTGGCCACGGCGACTCTCCCCAAAAGCGTTGCCCCGTTGTGCGCGCGTCAGGGCGTGTCGGCAAGCCCGGGGGCCGGCGAGCGGTCGCCGAGCGGATGCTTGCTGTTGACCAGCTCGACCAGCGCCGCACTGGCGACGTGCGTGTAGATCTGGGTCGTGGCGATGTCGGCGTGGCCGAGCAGCGTCTGCAGCGTCCTGAGGTCCGCTCCGCCTTCGAGCAGGTGGGTGGCGAAGGCGTGGCGCAGGACGTGCGGGCTGATCCGGTCGGGCGGAATGCCGGCGTCGGCGGCGAGTTCCTTGACCAGCTGGAACAGCCGCACGCGCGACAGGTGGCCGTCGCCGCTGGGGAACAGGTAGCGCGCCTCGCGCGGGACCGTTGCGGCGTGGGCGGCGACCGCGGCAGCGGCGCGGCTGCCGATCGGCACCAGCCGCTCCTTGCCGCCCTTGCCGGTCAGCACGGCGAAGCCGCGCCCCGGCTGGACGGCGTGGCGCGGCAGGCTGACGAGCTCGGTCGCCCGCAGGCCCGAGCCGTAGAGCAGCTCGACGAGCGCCGTCAGGCGGAGCGTGGCCGGCGTCGGGGCGCGGGCGGCGAGGGCGGCGAACAGCCGGTCGACGTCGCCGGCGCCCAGTGTCTTCGGCAGCGGCCGGGCGCGCGACGCCGCGGGCAGGTCGGCAGTCGGATCGTCGCTGCGCAGGCCCTCGCGGCGGAGAAACGCGAAGAACCCGCGCAGCGCCGACTGCTTGCGCTGGAGCGAGGCGCGGGCGAGATCGCGCCAGCCGTGGCTCAGGCGGACGAGGTCGTCGGGCGATGCCGCCGCCAGACGGCCGCCGAGCGCCGCGCTCGCCCCGTCGAGGTCGCGGCGATAGGCGAGGATGGTGTTCTTGGCCGATCCGCGCTCGGCGGCGCACATGTCGAGGAACAGGCTGATGGCGCGGGCGTCGGTCAGCGCCGAGCCGGCGCGGGCGTCGGCAAGCGGCGTGGCGGGGCCCGCGCTCGCGGGAGCGTCAGCCACGCGTGACGGCTTCCGCCGCGAGCATCCGCGCCTCGTGCCCCCGCCCCGCCGCGACCCAGGCGGCGACGATGTGCGCCAGGTGCGCGGGTGGAACGCCGCGCCAGCTCGTCTGCAACCCGGTCGCGGCGAGTACCGCCACCTCTCCGACGCGCCGGCTGCTGCCGGCCGCATCGATCGCGCGGGTCCAGCTGTTCGCCAGCGGCGTCACGTGGAAGTCGCGCGCCGCGGCGTCCCAGTCGCCGCCGCGCGCTTGGCCGAAGCCCTGCAGCGCCGCGAGGAACAGGGCGGCGCGGTGGGCGGGCACGTCCTTGGCCCAGGCGCGGAAGCGGGCGGGCGAGATGGCGATGCCGCCGTTGGCCCCGACCGCGAGCAGCGCCCAGCCCTGGCGCGCCGGCGGCATCGTCGCCCGCCGCGACCACCGGCCACCATGCCCGCGCGCGGTCCTCGATGCCGACCGCGAGCATCGCCGCGATCAGGTCGGCAGCGTCGGCGGCGGCGCTCCGGTCCACCGGCAGGCGCGCTGCGGCGAGGCCGGTGGCGATCAGCGCGGCGTAGCGGTCGCCCTCGCCGCCCCACAGCGTCCGCATCGCCGCGACGCGCGCGCCCGTCGTCGGCGCGGCATAGGCGTCGCGCAGGGTGCCCGCCGGGCTGGCGTCGAGCGCACTGCGGTCGAGGTCGGCGCTCGCCGCCGCAATGCCGCCGACGAGGTCCTCGGCCGAGGCGATCCCCAGCACCGCCGCCGGGCGCAGCGCCGCCGCCCGCACGCCGGCCGACTGCCCGGGCGCGCGCAGCACCCAGCCCCAGCTCGCGCCGCCCGTCGTCCGCGCCAGCTCCTGCAGCCGGTCGAGCGGGACGACGACGCCGGCGGCCGTCGCGACGCCGAAGCGGTACGGCGTGATGACGCCGACGCTGCTCCAGTCGACGTTCGCCGCGCGGCCGCCGCCTAGGCTGACGGTCGCGATCCGCTCGCCGAGCTGAATGTCGAAGGGGTCGACGAGCGGCTGGCCACGCCCGGACCCGCGCAGGGCGTCGAAGGCGCTGGCGCTGCCGATGTCGTCGCCCGCAATCGCCGCGCACATGCCTTCGGCGAGCTTCCACAGCGGGTCGGCCGACACCGCGCCGCCGGCGTCGGCCAGCGGGCACAGGCCGGGAATATCGGCCGCGGCGAGTGCCGCCTGGCCGGCGACGCGGATCAGGCGCGGCGTCATCCGGTCGACCGCCAGATTGTCGACCAGGGCCTTGGCAGCGTCGACCTCGCCCATACCGAGCAGCGCCCACGCCCGGTCGGCGACCCAGTCGGCGGCGTTGACTCCCGCCGGCGCCTCCGCCTGCGACGCCAGCGCCCGGCGCAGCTCGATGTGCGCCCAGCGCGACGCGACCGGCAGCGCGAGGCGGTGCAGCAGCCCGCCGACGAAGCGGCCGTCGCTGCCGGCAAACGCGCTAGCCCCGAAGCCGCCAAGTGCCGGCGTCAGCGGCCCGACCGAACCGATCGCGGGGCCGGAGGCGGCCGGAACCGGCTGGTCCACCGGTGCCGCCGCCGGGCCGGCGTCGGTCGCGTCCGCCGTCGGGGCGACCGGCAGGGGAGCGGGCGCGACCAGCGGCGGCGGCGGCGGCGCTCCGAACGTGTCGGGCAGGAGCGACTTGGGCGGCGCTGCGGGCGCCTCCGACGGTGCCGGCGCCTCGCCCGGCGCGTCGGGAACCTGGCCGGTCGACGGCACGGCGGCGAGCACCGCCGCCGCGGCGAGGAGCGCGAGGCGGCGGCTAGCGGCCAAGGCGGTCGTTCGGAATGACCTGCTCGACGTGGTGCGTCGGGGCGGGCACGTTCGCCGTCATCAGATAGACCGCGCCGGCGACGAGAAGCACGACAAGGACGAGCACGATCCAGAACAACAGACGCATGAACGACATTCCTGACAGCGGCGGACTTGGCCGCCAAGCGGCGCGGTGTATAGCGTAAGCCGATCGTGGAGTGCGAAGCAAAAAACCCGAAGGAGCGAGCCGCGCCCCGCCAGCCTGCGCCGCTAACGCGGCCGATCGTCCTCGTCGGGCTGATGGGGGCCGGCAAGTCGACCGTCGGCCGGCGGCTGGCGGCGCGGCTGCGCCTGCCCTTCGTCGACGCCGACGCCGAGATCGAGCGGGCGAGCGGCCTGTCGGTCGCGGAGATCTTCGAACGCTTCGGCGAGCCGCACTTCCGCGACGGCGAGCGGCGCGTCATCGCCCGGCTGATCGGCGGCGAGCCGAAGGTCGTGGCGACCGGTGGCGGGGCCTTTGTCGCCGCCGACACCCGCGCGCTGATCCTCGAGCGCGCCACCGCCGTCTGGCTCGACGCCGACATCGCGACGCTCGCCGAGCGGGTCAAGCGGCGGAACACCCGGCCGCTGCTCAAGGACCGCGACCCCGCCGAGGTGCTGGCCGAGCTCGCCCGCGTCAGGAACCCGCTCTACGCCGAGGCGCACATCCACATCAGCAGCAAGCCGACCCCGCACGAGGCGACCGTCCGCGCGATCCTGTCCGCGCTCGCCGAGCAGCGGCGGTGATCGTCCGCGTCGCGCTGGGCGAGCGCAGTTACGACGTCGCGATCGCCGCCGGCGCGCTGGCCGGGCTCGGCACGGTCGCGGCGCCGCTGACCCGTTCGCGTACGGTGTCGGTCGTCACCGACACCACCGTCGCGCGGCTCCACCTGCCGGCGGCAACGGCGGCCCTGGCGGCGGCGGGGCTGACGGCCCAGCCGCTGATCGTGCCGCCGGGCGAGGCGCAGAAGAACTGGCGCACGCTGGAGACGGTAGTCGAGACGCTGCTCGCCCGCGGCGTCGAGCGCGGCGACGCGGTCATCGCGCTCGGCGGCGGGGTCATCGGCGACCTGACGGGCTTCGCCTGCGCGATCCTGCGGCGCGGCTGCCGCTTCGTGCAGGTGCCGACGACGCTCCTCGCCCAGGTCGACAGCTCGGTCGGCGGCAAGACGGCGATCAACGCCGCGGCCGGCAAGAACCTCGTCGGCGCGTTCCACCAGCCGGCCGCGGTCGTCATCGACCCCGACCTGCTCGCCACCCTGCCGCCGCGCGAGCTGCGGGCGGGGTACGCCGAGGTGGTCAAGACCGCGCTGCTCGGCGACGCGGCGTTCTTCGCCTGGCTGGAGGCGAACGGCGCCGCGCTGCTCGCCGGCGAGCCCGTCGTCCGCGTCCACGCCATCGCCACCAGCGTCGCCGCCAAGGCGCGGATCGTCGCCGCCGACGAGCGCGAGACGGGCGACGTCCGCGCGCTCCTCAACCTCGGCCACACCTTCGGCCATGCGCTGGAGGCGCAGGCCGGATTCTCCGACCGGCTGCTCCACGGCGAGGCGGTCGCCATCGGCTGCGCGCTGGCCTTCCGCTTCTCCGCCCGCCGCGGCCTGTGTCCGGCGGCCGACGCGGAGCGGGTCGCCGCCCACCTTGCCGCCGCCGGCCTGCCGACGAGCCCGCGCGGGATCGCCGCCTCGGCGGCGCCGCTGATCGCCCACATGCGCCAGGACAAGAAGGTGACCGCCGGCACCGTGCCGTTCATCCTTGCGCACGGCATCGGTCAGGCCTTCGTCGCCCGCGACGTCGCGCTGGACGAGGTAGCCGCCTTCCTCGAAATCGAGCTCGCATGATCCGCGCCGCGCTCGGCGCGCTGCTCCTCGCCGCTTCCGGCGTGCTGACCGTGCCGGCTCAGCCGGCGAGGGCCGAGCCGGTGGCGCTGACCTTCGACGACCTGCCGGTGTTCGGCGTGCTGCGGCCCGTGGCCGAGCAGGCGGCGATCACGCACAAGCTGCTGCACGGCCTCGTCCGCCACCACCTGCCCGCCACCGGCTTCGTCAACGAGGTCAATCTCGAGGGTGCCGACCAACCGGCGCGCCTGGCGTTGCTGACGGCGTGGCTCGACGCGGGGATGGACCTCGGCAACCACGGCTACAGCCACCTGTCGCTGACGACGACGCCGGTCGACGAGTATATCGAGGACACCGCCAAGGGCGAGGCGGCGACCAAGGCCCTGCTCGCCGCGCGCGGGCGGCAGGAGCGGTGGTTCCGCTATCCGTTCCTCGAAACCGGAGCGACGCTCGCCGTCCGGCACAGCTTCGAGGACTGGCTGGCGGCCGCGCATTACCGCGTCGCCCCGGTGACGCTGGAGAACGCCGACTACGAGTTCGCCGACCCCTACGACGCGGCCCTGAAGGCCGGGGACCGCCGCCGCGCGCGCGCGATCCGGCGCGAATATGTCGCCTACTCCGCCGCCGCGGTCGCCTGGTACCGCTCGGCCGCGCTCGCGCTGTTCGGCCGGCGCCCGGCGCTGATCTGGCTGCTGCACGCGAGCAAGCTCAACGCCGACGCCATACCGCAGCTGGCGCGGATCATCCGCCACGCGCGGCTGACGCCGGTGACGCTCGACGCGGCGATGGCCGACCCCGCCTATGCCACCGCCGACACCTATGCCGGGCCCGACGGCAACGAGTGGCTCGAGCGCTGGTCGCTCACTCTCCAGCGCGAGCTGCCGTGGGACACGATGCCCAAGGTACCCGCCGACATCGAGGTCGCCGCCAGGACGCTCAGCGACCCCGGCGACGAGCACGGCACGCCCTAGGGCGCCGCGCCGCTAGCGCCCGACCGCGTCGTCGTAGAAGCGGGCGAGGTCGGCCTTCATCGCGTGCAGCGCCTCGGTGTTCAGATAGACCATGTGCCCCGACGGGTAATAGGCGAAGCGCAGGTTCGGCCGCAGCGTGCGGTCGATCTGCAGGTGGGCGAGGTCGTATTCGGTGCCGAAGAACGGCGTCGCCATGTCGTAGATGCCGTTCAGCGAATAGACGAGCAGGTGCGGGTTCTCGCGCATCGCCGCCGACAGGTCGAGCGCGGTGTCGGCGAGCGCCTGGGATGCGCCGCCGCCCCGCGCGCCCGGCGGGCGGTGCGAGAAGTCCCACTTCAGCGCCGGCGAGTAATAGGTCGGGCGGTACGTCAGGTTGGTGCTGAAGCCGAGGTCGTGGGCGAGATAATGGTGGAAGCTCGACACGAAGGCGCCGGTGATGCCGGTGTCGCTCGGGTCGCTCTCGGGGCTGTCCGCGGCGGCGTCGGCGTCGATGCCGGTGAAGCGGCTGTCGTAGCGCCCGAGCGTCCGCCGCTGGTCGCGCAGCAGCTCCTTGCGGAAGGCGCTCAAGCCGACGCGCAGGTCGGAGTCGAGGATGAAGCGCGTCGACAGCCCGGTGAAGCCCGCCATCTGCTGCGCGATCTGCTGCCGCTCGGCGTCCGGCAGTTCCTGTCCCTGCGCCAGCGCCTGGGCATACGGTCCGCGCGCAAACGCCCGCGCCTGGGCGAGGAAGGCGTCGAGATTCGCCGGCGCGGGGATGCGGTGGTGGTACGCCGCCGTCGCGGCGTAGCTCGGCACGTAGTTGATCAGGTCCTGGTCGAGCCCCGGCGCGCGCCGGCCATAGTTCATGATCGAGGACAAGAGGACGACGCCGTTCAGCTGCACGCCGTCCTGCGCCAGCCGGTAGGCGAGGCCGCCCGAGCGCGTCGTGCCGTACGACTTCGCCGAAGATGAACTTGGGGCTGTTCCAGCGGTCGTTGACCGTCAGCCAGCGCTCGATGCCGCGGGCGAAGGTGTCGATGTCCGCGTCGGTGCCCCACAGCTTCTCGAGCTTGGTGTCGCCCAAGGGCCGCGAAAAGCCCGCGCCGACCGCATCGACGAAGACGAGGTCGGACTTGTCGAGCAGGCTGTCGGGGTTGTTCTGCAGCTGGAACGGCGGTCCCGCCGTCGCCTGCGGGCTGTCGGTCCGCACCCGCAGCGGGCCGATCGAGCCCATGTGCAGCCACATCGTCGAGCTGCCCGGCCCGCCGTTGTAGAGGAAAGTCACCGGCCGGTTCGGCTCGCCGGTGGTATAGGCGACGTAGAACAGGCTCGCGGTCGGCTTGCCGTCGTCGTCGCGGATCGTCACCGTGCCGGCGGTCGCGGTGTAGGCGATGCTGCGGCCGCCGATCGTCGCGGTGTGGCGGCTGGGCACACGCACCTCGCGGATCGGCGCGGTGGCGACGTCGCTGTCGCCGAGCTTGTTCTCGCGCGCCCGCTCGGCGCGGGGGTCGCCCGCCGGCTGGGTGTTGGTCGCGTCCGCCCGGCCCGGCTCGTCGCGGTCGGGGGCGGTGCCGCTGTGACGGCCGCGCTCGGCTGGCGGCGGCGCGGCGGGACGCTCCTGCGCGGCAAGCGGCTGGGCGATGAGCGCAGCCACCAGCGCCGCGGCTAAGGTCGCATTGGTCGCACGCCCGCGCTCGGTGCGGACAGGGCCGGAGCGAGTCGGTCGGGGGGCGGCAGGGCAGCGGGCGAGGTGACTGGCGGCGGAATCGGGAAGGATCGGCATCGAGGCAGGCTAGGCCAAGCGCACGCCGGTAGGACAGTCTTTTTTTCCGCGCGCCGGCAGCGACTTGCCGCCGCCGGCCTCAGCCGGCCGGGGCGGCGACCGGCGGGGCGTAGAGGCGCAGGCGGCGGACCATGCGCGGGTCGCCGTCGATCACCTCGAAGCGCCAGCCCGACGGATGGGCGATCATCTCCCCCACCGCCGGCACCCGTCCGGCAAGCATGAAGACCATGCCGCCCAGCGTGTCGACGTCGACGCCGATGTCGGCGCTGGCGAAGACCTGGCCGGTCACCGCCTCGAGCTCGGCGAGTTCGAGCCGGGCATCGGCCTCGTAGAGATCGTCGCCGATCGCCTGCAGCAGCTTCGCCTCGTCCTCGTCGTGCTCGTCCTCGATGTCGCCGACGATCTGCTCGACCAAGTCCTCGATCGTCACCAGCCCGTCGGTGCCGCCGAACTCGTCGACGACGATCGCCATGTGCGTCCGCCCCGCGCGCATCCGCGCCAGCAGGTCGAGCACGCGCATCGACGACGGCACGAACAGCACCGTCCGCAGCAGCGAGCGGACGTCGAGGCTCTCGAACGGCTTGGACGACACCGCGTCGTCGAAGGTTGTCGCGATGCGGGTGTAGACGTCCTTCAGGTGGATCATGCCGACGACGTGGTCGAGACTGCCCTCATAGACCGGCAGGCGGCTGTGACCGGCTTCGCGGAACAGGGCGACGAGCTCGGCGAAGCTGTCGTCGACGTCGAAGGCGACGATGTCGGCACGGGGTACGGCGGCGTCGTCGACCAGCCGCTCGCCGAAGTGGAGGAGGTTCTTCAGCATCGTCCGCTCGACCATCGACAGGTCGTCGCGGTCGGCCGGCTCGCCGACCACCTCGTCGATCGCTTCCTCGAGGCTCTCGCGCAGGGTCGGTTCGGCGCTGCTCCCGCCGAAGGCCCGCCTGAGACTTCGCCACAGCCGCATGGCGAAGCCGCTACTAGGGTGAGGGTCGCTCATGATGCCTTATTCGGGAGCGGCGTAGGGATCGGCAAGCCCGAGCGTGGCCAGCGCCGCCGTTTCCAGCCGCTCCATGTGCTCGGCCGCACGCGTCGTCGCCGTGGTCGAGGCCGATAAGGTGCAGCAGGCCGTGGACGATCAGGTGCCGGGCGTGGTCGGCGGGCGCGAGGCCCTTCGCCGCCGCCTCGGCCGCGACCGTCTCCCACGCCAGCACGATGTCGCCGAGCAGCACCTCGCCGTCGTCGCTGTTCGCGAGCGCATCGAGCAGGTCCGCCTGCACCATCGGGAAGGACAGGACGTTGGTCGGCTTGTCCTGGTGGCGGTACTGGGCGTTGAGCGACCGCACGTCCTCGTCGGTGGTGAGGCGCACGGCGACCTCGGCGGCAAAGCCCGCGCGGGCGAGGTGCGCGTGCGGCGACTGCGCCAGCGCGGCGGCGACGGCGGCATCGGCCAGCGCCGGCCAGTCGGTCGCCGGGTCCCAGCCGCCGCCGGCGACCTCGGTGTCGACCGTCAGCATCCGGCGCGCCGCTCAGCCATCCTGCGGCGGCCCCTCGTACGCCTCGACGATCGCGCCGACGATCGGGTGGCGGACGACCTCGCGGCTGGAGAAGCGCAGCGTCGCGATGCCCGGGATGCCGGCGAGTTTCCGCACCGCGTCGGCCAGCCCCGAGGCGGCGGGGTTGGGCAGGTCGACCTGGTTCGGGTCGCCGCAGACGACCATGCGGCTGCGCTCGCCGAAGCGGGTCAGGAACATCTTCATCTGGAGCGGCGTCGTGTTCTGCGCCTCGTCCAGGATGACGAAGGCGTTGGCGAGCGTCCGCCCGCGCATGAAGGCCAAAGGCGCGATCTCGATCTCGCCGCTCGCCAGCCGCCGCTCGACCTGCTCGGACGGCAGCATGTCGTACAGCGCGTCGTAGAGCGGGCGGAGGTAGGGATCGACCTTGTCCTTCATGTCGCCGGGCAGGAAGCCCAGCCGCTCGCCCGCCTCGACCGCCGGGCGCGACAGGATCAGCCGGTCGACCGAACCGGTGATCAGCTGGCTGACCGCCTGCGCCACGGCGAGATAGGTCTTGCCCGTGCCTGCCGGCCCGAGCGCGAAGATGACGTCGTCGCGGCTCAGCGCCTCGATGTAGCGGACCTGCGTCGGCGAGCGCGGCACGATGGTCTTGCGCCGCGTGCGGATGACGACCGCCGGGTTGGGCGTGCCGTCGTCGCGGATCATGCCGTCGAGCGAGGGATCGGCGGTGATCGCGACCGCCCCCTCGACGTCGCCGGTGTCGACCCCCTGCCCCTGCGTCAGCCGGTTGTAGAGGCTGCTGAGCACGTCGCGCGCGCGGGCGGCGCTGTCGGCCTCGCCCTCGATCGACACCTTGTTGCCGCGTGCGGCGATGTACACGCCGAGCCGGTTTTCGAGCACGATCAGGTTCTGGTCGTACTGGCCGAACAGCGGCCCCAAGAGCTGCGGCCGGTCGAACTCGAGCTCGAGGCGGACGCGGTCGCTGGGGCCGACCGGCACCCCGCGCGTGCCGTTGCCGGCGGGGCGCAGGCCGGCGGCGGGGCCCCGGGGCGCGGACTTCTTCGCCACTCAGGCGGCCAGCGAGGTCAGGGGCACAGGCGCTCCTTCGAGACTGTTGGGGTGGGCGGCGGTCAGGTCGACGGTGACGAGGTCGCCGATCGCCGCGCCCGGCGCGACGACGACGACCGACTGCAGCCACGGCGACTTGCCGATCAGCTGGCCGGGACGGCGGCCGGGGCGGTCGAGCAGGACGTCGCAGCGGGTGCCGACGCTCGCCCGGTTGAAGGCCAGCGCGGTGTCGGCGAGCGCCGCCTGCAGCTCGGCCAGCCGCGCGTCCTTGACCGGCTCCGGCACCTGGCCGGCCATCGCCGCCGCCGGCGTGCCCGGCCGGGCCGAGTATTTGAAGCTGTAGGCCTGGGCGTAGCCGACCTCGCGCACGATCGACAGCGTGGCGGCGAAGTCGGCGTCGGTCTCGCCGGGGAAGCCGACGATGAAGTCGCCCGACAGGGCGATGTCGGCCCGCGCCGCGCGCAGCCGGTCGAGCGTGCGCAGATAGCTGCCCCGCGTATGCGCCCGGTTCATCGCCTTGAGCAGGCGGTCGGACCCCGACTGCACCGGCAGATGGAGATAGGGCATCAGCACCTCGACCTCGCGGTGGGCGGCGATCAGGTCGTCGCCCATGTCGCGCGGGTGCGAGGTCGTGTAGCGCAGGCGGGCCAGGCCCGGCAGCGCGGCGATGCGGCGGATCAGCCCGGCGAGGGTCGTGGCCCCGTCGCGGTAGGCGTTGACGTTCTGCCCGAGCAGCGTGATCTCCTTCGCGCCCGCAGCGACCAGCGCCCGCGCCTCGGCGACCAGCGCGTCGGCGGGGCGCGAAACCTCGGCCCCGCGCGTGTAGGGGACGACGCAGAAGGTGCAGAACTTGTCGCAACCCTCCTGCACCGTCAGAAAGGCCGAGTGGCCGACTGCGCTGCGCCGCGCCGGCAACCGGTCGAACTTCGATTCCGCCGGCATGTCGGTGTCGACGCCGCCGCCGGCGAGGAGCGCGGGCAGGCGGTGATAGGCGTTCGGCCCGACGACGACATCGACGGCGGGCGCGCGGGCGATGATCTCCGCCCCTTCCGCCTGCGCGACGCAGCCGGCGACGACGATCCGCGGCTTCGTCGCCCGCGCCTTCAGCCGGCCGACGTCGGAATAGGTCTTCTCCGCCGCGCGCTCGCGGATGTGGCAGGTGTTGAGGACGACGACATCCGCGGTCTCGATCGGCGCCGGGACATGGCCGTTCGCCTCGAGCAGCTCGCCGATGCGCTCGCTGTCGTAGACGTTCATCTGGCAGCCGAAGGTCTTGACGTGGTAGGTCGCGGTCATCGCGCCACCGTACCCCAGCCGCGCGGGCGCGTCATCTGCTTAGGGCGCCGCGCCGGCCGCCCGGACCAGCCGCGCGATGAAGAAGCCGTCGACGCCGCCGGCGGCCGCCAGCATCCCCGGCAGCACGCGCACCGTCCCGTCCACGGGCGCGATCCCCTCGGGCAGTTCGGCCGGCGCCACGGGATCGAGCCGCAGCTCGGGGTGACGCCGCAGCGCCGCCGCCAGCTGGTCCTCGCCCTCGGCGCGCTCGAGGCTGCACGTCGAGAAGACGAGCCGGCCGCCCGGCGCGAGCCACGCCGCCGCCCGGTCGAGCAGCGCCGCCTGCAGCGCGAGCAGCGGGGCGAGGTCGCGGCCGCCCTTCAGGTGGAGGACGTCGGGATGGCGGCGGAAGATGCCGCTCGCCGAGCACGGCGCGTCGAGCAGGATCGCGGCGAACCGCGCCGCCGGCTGCCACGCGAGCGCGTCGGCGGCTAGGATCGTCGCTGCGAGCCGGGTGCGGGCGAGATTGTCGCGCAGCCGGTCGAGCCGCGCGTCGGACACGTCGAGCGCGGTCACCTGCGCCCCCGCCGCGGCGAGTTGCAGCGTCTTGCCGCCCGGCGCCGCGCAAAGGTCGAGCACCGGCTCCCCCGGCGTCGCGCCGAGCAGCCGCGCCGGCAGGCTGGCGGCGAGGTCCTGCACCCACCACGCCCCCTCGGCGAAGCCCGGCAGCTCGGGGATCGCCGCCCGGCCGGCCAGGCGCAGGTGCCCGGGGGCGAGCGACACGGCGTCGAGCTCGGCCGCCCACCGCGCCGTCTCGCCGGCGTCGCGCAGGGTCAGGTCGACCGGCGGCTCGTGGCCGAAGGCGGCGGCGGCGCCTTGCACGGCGGCCTCGCCCCAGCTCGCGCGCCAGCGGCTGCGGTACGGCTCGGGCAGCGTCGGCACCGGCGGCAGGGCAGCCCCCTCGCGCAGCAGCCGCGACAGCACGGCGTGGACGAGGCGCCGCGGCCCGCCCTCCGTCAGCGCCAGCGTCGTCGCGATCACCGCGTGCGGCGGCGTCCCGAGGAGCAGCCGCCCGGCCAGCCCGATCCGCAGCGCCATCCGCGCCCGCGCGTCCGGCGGCAGCGGTTTCGGCGTCGCCGAGTCGATCAGGGCGTCGAGGTCGATCAGCCAGCGCAGCACGGCCGCCGCGAGGTTCCGCGCCAGCGCCCGGTCGGCCGGGTGGTCGACGCCGGCCAGCGCGGGGTCGAGCGCCGCCTCGAGCGCCCGCCCCTGGACGAGCACGGCGGTCAGCAGCCGCAGCGCCGCGCGGCGTGCGGGCGTGCCGGCGGGATCGGGATGCGCGCGGGCGGTGGCCATGGCGGCGGCGTAATGCCTGATCGGCGGGCGGTCACATGATTTCCGCACGGCGCCCGCCGGCGCCCGCGAACCGCGAGGGCATGGAAAGGGGTGCGGCAGCCGCGCGCGGCTGCTAGATGGACCGCATGAAGGCTGAACGGACAGACGGCAAGGACGCGGGCAAGTCGGTGCGCCTGCTCCGCATCGGCGAACAGGTCCGGCACGCATTGGCCGGCGTACTCGGCCGGCGCGAGGTGCGCGACCCCGTGCTCGAGGCGGCGATCGTCTCGGTCAGCGAGGTCCGCGTCACCCCCGACCTCCGCCAGGCGACGGTGTTCGTCCACCCGCTGGGCGGCGCCAACGCCGAGGCGGTGCTGGCGGCGCTGAAGGCCAACGCGCGCTACCTCCGCGGCGAGGTGGCGAAGGGGCTGGCGACCAAGTACACGCCCGACCTCAGCTTCCGCCTCGACGAGAGCTTCGACGCGGCGGCGCGGATCGACACGATCCTCCGCCGGCCCGAGATCGCCCGCGACCTCGGCGGCGAGTGACGCCCGCGCGACCGGCGGAGGGCACCGGAACGACCCTGACCCGTTGACCCGGGCACTGCGGGAGAGACCAATGCCCATCAAGCTCGGGATCGTCGGCGTCGGCAAGATCGCCCGCGACCAGCACCTGCCCGTCATCGCCGCCAACCCGGCCTTCGCCCTCGTCGCCGCGGCGAGCAAGTCGGGCCAGCCGGTCGAGGGCGTGCCGACCGTGCCCGACATCGACACGATGTGCACCAACCACCCCGAGGTCGAGGCGGTGACGATCTGCACGCCGCCGGTCGACCGCCACGTGCTGATCCGCGACGCCTTGAACCGCGGGCTCCACGTCATGCTCGAGAAGCCGCCGGGGGCGACCTTGAGCGAGATCGCCGACCTGCCGGGCCTCGCGCGGGCCAAGAATGTCGCGCTGTTCGCGACCTACCACTCGCGCTTCGCCCCCGCCGTGGCGCCGGCGCGCGACTGGCTCGAGGGCAAGCAGGTGAAGGCGGTGCGCGTCCGCTGGCTGGAGGACGTCCGCCGCTGGCACCCCGGGCAGGACTGGGTGTTCCAGCCGGGTGGCCTCGGCGTCTTCGACCCCGGCATCAATGCGCTCTCGTCGCTGACCGCGATCCTGCCGGCGAGCCCGTTCATCACGTCGGCCGAGCTGTTCTTCCCCGCCAACCGCGACACGCCGATCGCGGCGAACCTGACGATGACCGACGCCGCCGCGGTGCCGATGGACGTCCGCTTCGACTGGCGGCAGACGGGCGAGCAGACGTGGGAGATCGACGTCGACACCGACGCCGGCACGCTCAAGCTGACCGGCGGCGGCGCGGCGCTCGACCTCGCCGGGCAGACGGTCGCGCTGCCCGACGACGGCCACGCCGAGTACGAGGGACTCTACCGCCGCTTCGCCGAGCTGGTCGGCAACCGCGAGGTCGACTTCGACGAGCGGCCGATCGAGCTGCTCGCCGATGCCTTCATGCTCGGCAAGCGGACGCAGGTCGACGCGTTCGACTGGTAGGCGATCCTCTCCCGCCTGCGGGAGAGGAAAGTTACGCCGCCCGCGCCTTCAGGATCTTGCCGGGGCTGCGCGGCGGCTCGCCCTTGGGCAGCGCGTCGATCAGCTCCATGCCCGACGTCACCTCGCCCCACACGGTGTACTGCCCATCGAGGAAGCCGGTGTCGCCGAAGCAGATGAAGAACTGGCTGTTGGCGGAATTGGGGTTCGAGGTGCGCGCCATCGACGCCGTCCCGCGGACGTGCGGCTCGCGGCTGAACTCGGCCTTGAGGTCGGGCTTCTTCGAGCCGCCGCTGCCCGTGCCGGTCGGATCGCCGCCCTGCGCCATGAAGCCGGGGATGACGCGGTGGAAGACCGTGCCGTCGTAGAAGCCCTCGTTGGCCAGCTCGGCGATGCGCGCGGCGTGCGCGGGAGCGAGGTCGTTCCGCAGCTTGATGGTGACGTCGCCACCCTCCAGGGTCAGCGTCAGGGTGTCGGCGGTCATCGGGCTACTCCGGCTTGGGAGGCGCGTACTTAGGAGCCGAGCGCGTATCCGCCAAGCGCCGCGCGGAGGTTATCGGGCAGCGGCGCAGGGCCCGCCTCGCCGCGGAAGACCATGACCGTGTCGCACAGGCCGACGCACGCCTGCGCCTGGAACAGGCCGAGGGCGATCCGCCAGCTCGAGCGGCCGGTGTCGCTCACCGCCGCCGTCACCGTCACGGGCGCCGGGTAGCGCGCCTCGCCGAGGTAATCGATCTCGACCCGGGCGACGAGGAAGCGCGGCCGGCCGAGGTCGTGCGCCGACCGCAGGTGCCAGTTGAAGCGCACCCGCCCCTCCTCGTACAGCTGCGCCACGGCGACGTTGTTGAGGTGCGCGTTCAGGTCCATGTCGCCGAAGCGCGTGCCGATCTCGGTCGTCCACGGATAGGCGGCGGCGTCCCGGCGCCGCGGATCGCCCCGCATCAGGCGGCGGGCGGCGGGTTGACCGCGTTACCCTTGGCGTAGGCGGTGACGGTCGCCGGGCGCGCGTCGATCGTCTCCTTCCACCGCCGCAGATGGGCGAAGTCGGCCACCATCGGTTCGGCCATCGTCGCGATCGCGCGGACCCACGGATAGCTCGCCATGTCGGCGACGCTGTAGCGGTCCCCGGCGAGGAACGCGTTGTCCGCCAGACGCCGGTCGAGGACGCCGAGCAGCCGCATCGTCTCGTCGGTGTAGCGCTTGATGCCGTACGGCACCTGTTCGGGCGCGAAGCGGACGAAATGGCTCATCTGCCCGGCCATCGGCCCGAGGCCGCCGACCTGCCAGAACAGCCACTCCTTCACCGCGACGCGCTCGCGCAGGGTATCGCCGGCGAACGCCTTCGCCTTCTTGGCGAGGTAGAGGAGGATCGCGCCCAATTCGAAGATCGACAGCGGCCCGCCGCCGCCCGGCTGGTCGGCGTCGCCCGGATCGTGGTCGACGATCGCCGGCATCCGGTTGTTGGGGCTGATGGCGATGAAGGCGGGCGCCATCTGCTCGCCCTTGCCGATGTTGACCGGGTGGATGGTGTAGTCCGCCCCCATCTCCTCGAGCATCAGCGTGACCTTGTGCCCGTTGGGCGTCGGCCAGAAGTAGAGGTCGATCATGGTCTGGGGCTCCGCAGCGTCGCCCCGCCTTAGCCCCATCTGAGCCGCGGTCAAAGCGGTCCGTCGGCCATCGCCTTCGCCGTGCTGATCGTGTTGTAATGGTGCCAGAGGAACACCGCGAGCGCGCCGCGGTGGGGGGCGAAGGGCGCGGCGAGTTCGCGGGTGCGCTTCTCGGTCGGGCGCGAATCGAGGCCGAGGATGCGGCCGAGCTCGAGCTGCACGGCAAGGTCGCCGGCGGGGAAGACGTCGCCGCGGCCGTCGGCGAACAGCAGGTAGATCTCCGCCGACCAGCGGCCGATGCCCTTGACCGCGACCAGCCGCGCGATCGCCTCCTCGTCGTCCGGCGGCAGCGCGGCGAAGTCGAGGCCGCCCTCGACGCAGGCCTCGGCGAGGGCGTGGATATAGGCCGCCTTCTGCCGCGAGAGGCCCGCCGCCCGCAGCGCCTCGACGGGCACCTCGAGCACGGCCGACAGGTCGGCGAAGCCGCCGCACGCCGCGTCGAGCTTCGCCCAGATGCTGTCGGCCGCCTTGACCGAGACCTGCTGGCCGACGATCGCGCGCATCAGCGTCAGCGGGCCGCGCTCGCGGATGCGCTCGGGCGGGTAGCCGGCGCGGGCGAGCGCCGCGGCGAGCGGCGGCGACGCCGCGGCGATCGCATCGAGCCCCTCGCGCAGCCGCGCGTCGCTTAGTCCCATCGGCCGCCTCTCTTGCCTGCCCGCCCGCGACCGGTAATAGGCGCAGCCGAACCCGCCCGTCGATGAGGAACCGCCCGTGCCCCAGATCAGCGTCACCGACCGTGCCGGCGACACCCGCAGCGTTCCCGCGCGTGCCGGCCATTCGGTGATGGAGATCATCCGCGACAACGGCTTCGACGAGCTGCTGGCGCTGTGCGGCGGCTGCTGCAGCTGCGCAACCTGCCACGTCATCGTCGCCCCCGAGTGGGCCGAGCGCGTCGGACCGCCGAACCGCGACGAGGCCGACCTGCTCGACAGCTCGGACCACCGCACCGCGACATCGCGCCTGTCGTGCCAGATCGACTTCACGCCGGCCCTCGACGGGCTGGCGGTGCGGATCGCGCCCGAGGATTGAGCCGCCGGGGCCGATAGCCGGCCGCGCCTTCCCCGGTTGCGGCAGGCAGTGCGCGGACCGCGCCGGTTCCCCTTCCCGGCCCGAAGCACTACATTGCCGCTCCATGCCGTTCCGCGAACTCCGCAGCCAGGGCTTCTTCGCCGACAAGAACCGCGCCTTCTGGCTGCTCCAGGGGGGCGGCTGGGGCGCGTACCTGCTGCTGCGCACCCTCGGCGGGCTCGCCAACCGCATGGGGCTGACCTTCTTCCTGCCGACGATCATCGTCACCGCCACCGGCTTCTCGCTGACGCTCTTGATGGCGGCCGCCTATCGCCGCGTCATCCGCATGCGCCCGGCCTTCGTCTGGACGCTGACGCTGGTCATCGTCACGGCCGCGTCGGCGGTGTTCTCGCTGCTCGAGGTGTGGGCGCACGCGACCTTCTACGAGCCCGGGTGGAAGCCGGTCGGCATCGAGTTCCTCGGCGCGATCCTGCTCGACGGCGCCGTGCTCGGCGCGTGGAGCGGGCTCTATTTCGGCATCAACTACTACCTGCTGCTGGCCGACCAGACGCGGCGGATGGAGCATATCGCCGCCCAGGCGAACAGCGCCCAGCTCGAGATGCTGCGCTACCAGCTCAACCCGCACTTCCTGTTCAACACGCTCAACTCCATCTCGACGCTGGTGCTGCTGAAGCAGACCGAGCGGGCCAACGCGATGCTGTCGCGCCTGTCGTCGTTCCTCCGCTACAGCCTGGTCGGCGAGCGCGAGGGGCTGGCGACCGTCGCGCAGGAAACCGAGGCGCTCAAGCTCTACCTCGACATCGAGCGGACGCGCTTCGAGGAGCGGCTGCGCGCGACGTTCGAGATCGAGCCGCGGGCGATGGAAGCGCGGCTGCCGTCGCTGATCCTCCAGCCGATCATCGAGAATGCGGTCAAGTATGCGGTGACGCCGGCCGAGGACGGGGCCGACATTGCCGTCGACATCCGCGTCATGCCCGGCGAGGGGCGCGGCGGCGCCGACGCCCCGCGGCTGGTCATCACCGTCGCCGACAGCGGGCCGGGGCTCGACTTCGCCGCGCTGCAGGGCGAGGCGCCGGTGACGACATCGGGAACAGGCGTCGGACTGCCCAATATTCGCGACCGGCTGGCGCAGGCCTATGGCGACGATCACCGCTTCGAACTGGTATCGAACGAGCCATGCGGGCTGATCGTGTTGATTGACATTCCGTTCCAGACGTCGGACGGCAGGATCGAGGGCGACAATGCACCGGCGGCGACGGAACGCATTGATATGAAAGCGGGGGCGCAACTACCGGCGAGGGAAAGCGCAGCATGATCCGGACAATACTCGTCGACGACGAGCGCCTCGCGATCCAGGGGCTTGAGCTCCGGCTGGCGGCCTTCGACGACATCGAGATCGTCGAGCGCTGCGTCAACGGCCGCGAGGCGATCCGCGCGATCAAGACGCTGAAGCCCGACCTCGTCTTCCTCGACATCCAGATGCCGGGGTTCGACGGCTTCTCGGTGATCGCCGGGCTGGCCGAGGTCGAGCCGCCGCTGGTCGTGTTCGTCACCGCCTATGGCGAGCATGCGCTGAAGGCCTTCGAGGCGCACGCCGTCGACTATCTGATGAAGCCCGTCGACGAGGACCGGCTGGCCGCGACGATCGAGCGGGTGCGGACGCGGCTGACCGAGAAGCGCAGCTGCGAGGAGCGCGGCCGGCTGAAGGAGATCCTCGCCGACGTCGCCCCCGATTCGCTGCCCGACGACCTCGCCGGCACCGCCGATCCGGCCGCCAGCCGCTTCGAGAAGATCATCAACATCAAGGACCGCGGCCAGATCTTCCGCGTCGACGTCGACGACATCGAGCGCATCGACGCGGCCGGCGACTATATGTGCATCTACACCGCGGCGCAGACGCTCATTCTCAGCGAGACGATGAAGGACCTCGAGAAGCGGCTCGACCCGCGCCGCTTTCAGCGCGTCCACCGCTCGACGATCGTCAACCTCGACAACGTCAAGTCGGTCAAGCCGCACACCAACGGCGAGTGCTTCCTCGTGCTCGGCAGCGGCACCCAGATCAAGGTCAGCCGCAGCTACCGCGACGTGGTCGCGCGCTTCCTCTAGCCGTCGCCGGCGGGCGACCGCCCGCCCGCGTCCGCCACGTCGATGAACGGGGGCTAAGCCCCGTCCTCAGGGATCGTTCACGCCGGTTGAACGATATGTCGCAGGAGCGGCCAATTCCGGCTGCGATACGAAAGGACAGTCATGCGACGTCTAGTTCTTGCCGCGCTGCTCGCGGTGACGGCGGCGCCGGCGCTGGCGCAGGTTCCGCCGCCGGAGGTCCGCGACGAGCGCGGTCACCGCGACGGGGAGCGCGACGCCCGCCCGGCCGACCGCGGCCAGCCCGACAACCGCGACTTCCGTGACGCCCGGCCCGGCGACCGCAGCGATTTCCGCCCGAACGAGGGCGATCGCGGCGTGCGCCAGGACGACCGGCGCGGGGACCGCGAGGCCCAGGGCGGCGACCGCCGCGACTACCGGCAGGACGACCGGCGCGATTATCGGGACGGCCAGGGCTACCACCAGGATGACCGGCGCGACTACGGCAACCGCGGCGACCTCCGGCAGGACTATCGCCAGCAGTTCCGCGACGATCGCCGCGGCTACGGTGCCGGCGACGGCTATGCCCGCTTCCGCGGCGACCGCTACTTCTATCCGCGCGGCTACGGCTATCGCTATTACGGCGTCGGCACGTTCCTGCCGCGGGTCTATTTCGACCGCCGCTACTACATCGTCGATCCCTACGCCTACCGCCTGCCGCTGGCCTATACCGGGACGCGATGGATACGGGTCGGGCCGGACGCGTTACTGATCCGGGTATATGACGGCCGGGTCGTTCGCGTCATTCAGGGCCTGTTCTACTAGGCGACCTTCCTTGGGAGAGACGATGATGATGAAGACCTTGATCCTGGCCGCCGGCTTCGCGCTGACGGCCGGGGCGGCGAGCGCGCAGGCGGTCGGCGACGACCGCGGCGACATGCACCGCGACGGGGTGGAGATGCGCCACGACCGGGCGGACATGCACCGCGACCGGATGGACATGCGGCACGACCGCATGGACATGCGCCACGATCGCTACCATCGGCACATGCGCCATCGGCACCACCATGATCGTCACGACGGCTAGGCTGGCACCGCCGTCAGGTAATAGTTGACCGACACATCGCGGCCGAGGACGAACCCCGTCCCCGGCCGCCACGTCAATCCCTGGGTGTCGGTCACGCGGAAGCCCGCCGTCGCCAGCGCCGCCGTCAGCTCCTCCGGCGTCAGGAACTTCTGCCAGTCGTGCGCCCCGCGAGGGATCGTCCGCGCGACCCGCTCAGCGCCGACGATCAGCGTCGCGTAGCTGAGCGCCGTCCGGTTCGGCGTCGACATCACCAGCACGCCGCCGTCGGCGGTCAGCGCCCGCAGGCTGGCGAGGAACGCCGGCACGTCGGCGACATGCTCGACCACCTCGAGGCAGGTGACGAGGTCGAACCGCCGCCCCTCCGCCGCCAGTTCCGCCACCTCGCCGCAGCGATAGTCGATCGCCAGCCCGCCCGCCGCGGCGTGTTCCCTGGCCGCGGCGATGTTCGCCGCCGCCGCGTCGATCCCGGTCACCGCCGCGCCCATCCGCGCCAGCGGCTCGGTCAGCAGCCCGGCGCCGCAGCCGACGTCGAGCGCGGTGCGCCCGGCGAGCGGCCGGCGCGCGCGCGGGTCGAGGCCGGGCACGTGGTCGCGGATGTAGCGCAGGCGCAGCGGGTTGATGCGGTGAAGCATCGCCGAGCTGCCGCGCGGATCCCACCAGTCGCCGGCGAGCGCGCCGAAGAAATCCGCTTCCCTGCCGTCGATCGTCGCCACGGGCCAACCTTGCCTTAATCCGCTCGCCCTCTATCACGCCGGTCGCGGGGGCCAAGCGCCGCCGTCGTCGCAACGGGAAGGGGTCGAGGCAGAAGTGGCCCGCATCGTCATGAAGTTCGGCGGCACCTCGATGGCCGGCATCGAGCGCATCCGCGGCGTCGCCGAGCGCGTCGCGCGCGAGCGCGCGGCCGGGCACGAGGTCGCCGTCGTCGTCTCGGCGATGGCCGGCGAGACCGACCGGCTGGTCGGCTTCTGCCGCGAGGCGTCGCCGCTCGCCGACCGCGCCGAGTACGACGTCGTCGTCGCCAGCGGCGAGCAGGTCACCGCCGGGCTGCTCGCCATCGCCCTCCAGGCGGGCGGCACGCGCGCGCGCTCGTGGCTCGGCTGGCAGCTGCCGGTGGCGACGACCGCGGCGCATGCCACCGCGCGGATCGAGGACATCGCCACCGCGCACCTGGCCGCGACCCTCGCCGACGAGGTCGCCGTCGTACCCGGCTTCCAGGGCGTCAGCGGCGACGGCCGCGTGACGACGCTCGGCCGCGGCGGCTCGGACACCTCGGCGGTGGCGCTCGCGGCGGCGCTGAAGGCCGACCGCTGCGATATCTATACCGACGTCGACGGCGTCTATACGACGGACCCGAGGATCGTCCCGCGGGCGCGGAAGCTCGCGCGGATCACCTACGAGGAGATGCTCGAACTGGCGTCGGTCGGGGCCAAGGTGCTGCAGACCCGCTCGGTCGAGCTGGCCATGAAGGAAAAGGTCCGGGTCCAGGTGCTGTCGTCGTTCACGCCGGCCGGCAACGACCCGACACCCGGAACCCTGGTCGTCGATGAGGATGAGATCGTGGAACAGGAATTGATCGCCGGCGTCGCCTACAACCGCAACGAGGCGAAGATCACCGTCGCCGGCGTCCCCGACAAGCCGGGCATCGTCGCCGCGATCTTCGGCGCGCTGGCGGACGCGCAGGTCAACGTCGACATGATCGTCCAGAACATCGCCTATGTCGCCGGCACGACCGACGTCACCTTCACCGTGCCGCGGACCGAACTCGCGCTCTCGCAGGACGTGCTGGCGAAGGCGCAGGGGGCGATCGGCTACGCCAACGTCATCAGCGACGCCGCCGTCGCCAAGATCTCGGTCGTCGGCGTCGGCATGCGCAGCCACGCCGGGGTCGCGGTGACGATGTTCAAGGCGCTGGCCGACCGCGGCATCAACATCCAGGCGATCACGACCAGCGAGATCAAGATCAGCGTGCTGATCGCCGAGGAATATACCGAGCTCGCCGTGCGCGTGCTGCACACCGCCTACGGGCTGGACGCCGCGGCGTGACCCGGCTCGACGACCTCTCCGCCCGCGGGCGCGCGTTCCTGGGCTCGACCCACGCGATCATGGCCGGGGCCATGACCTGGGTCAGCGAGCGGCACCTCGTCAGCGCGATCAGCAACGCCGGCGGCTTCGGCGTCATCGCCTGCGGTTCGATGCCGCCGGCCGTGCTCGACGCCGAGATCGCCGCGACGACGGCGCTCACCGACCAGCCGTTCGGCGTCAACCTCATCACCCTCCACCCGGCGATGGACGATCTGATCGACATCTGCGGGCGCCACAGCGTCGGCCATGTCGTGCTGGCCGGCGGCCTGCCGTCGGGCGCGGCGATCGCGCGGATCAAGGGCACGGGCGCCAAGCTGATGTGCTTCGCGCCGACCGCGGCGCTGGCGAAGAAGCTGGTGCGTTCGGGCGTCGACGCCATCGTCATCGAAGGCTCGGAGGCCGGCGGCCACATCGGCCCGGTGTCGACCGGCGTGCTGGCGCAGGAGATCCTGCCCGCGGTCACCGAGGTGCCGGTGTTCGTCGCCGGCGGCATCGGCCGCGGCTCGGCGATCGCCGCCTATCTCGAGATGGGGGCGAGCGGCGTCCAGCTCGGCACGCGCTTCGCCGCCGCCGAGGAGTCGGTCGCGCACGCCAACTTCAAGCGCGCCTTCGTCCGCGCGTCGGCGCGCGATGCCGTCGCCAGCGTGCAGCTCGACCCGCGCCTGCCGGTGATCCCCGTCCGCGCGCTGAAGAACGCCGGCAGCGAGGCCTTCGCCGCCAAGCAGCGCGAGGTCGCGGCGGCGGTCGACGCCGGCACGGTGACGCTCGCCGAGGGCCAGCTGGCGATCGAGCACTACTGGGCCGGCGCGCTGCGCCGCGCGGTGGTCGACGGCGACGTCGAGAACGGGTCGGTCATGGCCGGGCAGTCGGTCGGCATGGTCGGTTCGGTCCAGCCCGTGGCCGCGATCATCGCCGAGCTCGTCGCCGAGGCCGAGGCGGCGCTGTCGCGGCGGGCGGCATGACCATCTCGCCGGCCCGCGCCATCCTGCGCGCGCTGCACGAGGTGATGGCCGCCTCGACGACGGCGCAGGCCAAGCTGAACGCCGTCGTCACCATCGTCGCCGAGCAGCTGCACAGCGAGGTCGTGTCGATCTACCTGCTGCGCGACGGCGTGCTCGAGCTGTTCGCGACCAAGGGCCTGGCGCAGGCGGCGGTCCACGTCACCCGGCTGGCGATGGGCGAGGGGCTGACCGGGCTGATCGCGGCGACGCGCGAGCCGCTGAACCTCGCCGAGGCGCGCGAGCATCCCGACTTCGCCTACAAGCCCGAGACGGGCGAGGAGATCTTCCACAGCTTCGCCGGCGTGCCGATCATCCGCCGCGAGGCCTCGGTCGGCGTGCTCTGCGTCCAGCACGCCGAGCCGCGCCAGTACGACGACGTCGAGATCGAGGTGCTGCAGACCGTCGCCATGGTGCTGGCCGAGCTGATCGCCAACGCCGGGCTGATCGACGATGTCGCCGCCGCCAAGGCGCGGGCGCAGGCGAGCGGCTCGGTGCGCCTGACCGGGCTCAAGCTGGTCGACGGGCTCGCGCGCGGCACCGCCGTGTTCCACCAGCCGCGCGTCGTCATCGAGCATACCGTCGCCGACGACGTCGAGGTGGAGCGGGCGCGCGTCTACGGCGCCTTCGCCCGCATGCGCGAGCAGATCGACGGCATGATGAACCAGGCCGAGTTCGCCGGCGGCGATACCGCCGAAGTGCTCGAGACATACAAGATGTTCGCCTACGACGAGGGCTGGAGCCGGCGGATCAACGAGGCGATCGACACCGGCCTGACCGCCGAGGCGGCCATCGAGCGCGTCCAGCAGCGGACGCGCGCGCGGATGCGCTCGATCGCCGACCCCTATCTGCGCGAGCGGCTGACCGACCTCGACGACCTGTCCAACCGCCTGATCCGCATCGTCTCCGGCCAGCTGGGGAGCGCCGCGCGCTCGGGCCTGCGCGGCGACACGATCGTGCTCGCGCGCAACCTCGGGCCGGCGGAGCTGCTCGAGTACGACCGGCGGGTGCTGAAGGGCGTGGTGCTGGAAGAGGGCTCGCTGACCGCGCACGTGACGATCGTCGCCCGCGCGATGGGCGTGCCGGTCGTCGGCCGCGTCCGCGACCTCCGCACGACCATCGCCGAGGGCGACGAGCTGCTGCTCGACGGCAGCGCCGGGGCGGTGCTGGTCCGGCCGTCGGCGGCGATGGTCAAGTCGTTCGCCGCGACCAGTGCGCTGAAGGCCAAGCGGCAGGCCGAGTACGCCAAGCTCCGCGACCTGCCGGCGGTGACGGCGGACGGCACGCGCATCACGCTGATGATGAACGCCGGCCTGCAGGGCGACGCCGCCGCGCTCGCCGCGACCAATGCCGACGGCATCGGGCTGTTCCGCACCGAGTTCCAGTTCATGGTCTCGGCCACCCTGCCGCGGCGCGAGCGGCAGACGGCGCTCTACCGCAGCGTGCTCGAGGCCGCGGGCGAGCGGCCGGTCGTCTTCCGCACCGTCGACATCGGCGGCGACAAGGCGGTGCCCTACATGCGCGACAGCGAGCACGCCGACGAGAACCCGGCGATGGGCTGGCGCGCGCTGCGGCTGGCGCTCGGCCGGTCGGGGCTGATGAAGGTCCAGGCGCGGGCGCTGCTCGAGGCGGGCGCCGGCCGCACGCTCGACATCATGTTCCCGATGGTCAGCGAGCCGTGGGAGTTCGATGCCGCGAAGCAGATCGTCGAGGAACAGCGCGACTGGCTGGCGCGGTCGGGACGCGCCCTGCCGGCGCAGGTCCGCTACGGCGCGATGATCGAGGTGCCGGCGATCGCCGAGACGCTCGACGTGCTGCTGCCGCGCGTCGATTTCGTGTCGATCGGGACCAATGACCTCACCCAGTTCCTGTTCGCCGCCGACCGGGCCAACCCGGCGCTGGCCGAGCGCTACGACTGGCTGTCGCCGGCGATCCTCCGCTTCCTGCGCCGCATCGTCGTGCTGGCGGGATCGCACGGCAAGCCGCTGACCGTCTGCGGCGAGATGGGCGGCCGGCCGCTCGAGGCGCTGGCGCTGCTGGCGATCGGGGTCGAGCGGCTGTCGATCACGCCCGCGGCGATCGGCCCGGTCAAGGCCATGGTCCGCTCGACCGGGCTGGCCGAGGCCAAGGCGGCGATGACGCGCTGGCTGGCGGTCGCCAACCCGGCGATCCGCGCCGACCTCGCCGCGCTGGCGGCGCGCAGCGGGATCGCGATCGGCTAGGCGGCGACCGGGAAGACCTTGCGCCAGGCGGTCACGGCGACGCTCGAGAACAGGCCGGCGAGCGCGTAAGGGTCGTCGGCGGCGAAGGCGATCGCCTCCTTCCGGTCGGCGAAGTCGACGATCAGCAGCGACCCCATCGGCACGCCGTCGATGCCGACGAGTGGGCCGCCGGCGAGGACGCGGTCGCCGAGCGCGGCGATATAGTCGAGATGCGTCGCCCGGGTCGCGGCGCGCAGGTCGGCGCTGCCCGGCTTGTCGATGCAGTGGATCGCAAAATAAGCCATGACGCCCCGCTCCGCACCCCCGGCTGGTCGGGGCCGCGCGAGCCGGTCTATAGCCTCGTTCATGCGCCGAACAGCCGGATTCATCGCCGGGACCGTCCTTCTTGTCGCGCTTGCCGCCGCCGGCGACCGGGTGGCGTCGGCGCTGGCGCTGCCGGTGCCCGGCGCGGTCCTCGGCCTCGTCGCCTATCTCATCTTGTTGGCGTCGGGCCTCGGCGCGTGGAGCGTACCGGCGGGACGGTGGCTGGCGGGCCTGCTCGGCGCGCTGATCGTGCCGCCGCTGGTCGGCATCGCCGCCTTCGCGCCTGTGCTGGCGGCGGGCGGCTGGCGGCTGGCACTGGCGCTGGTCGCCGGCGTCGCCGTCACCGGCGTCGCCACCGCGGCGACCTTCCGCCTCGCCAGCCGGTGATCGCCGCCCTTGCCGTGTCGGCGGGCGTGGTCCTCGCCTATGTCGCCGTCGCCGCCGCGATCCGCCGCGCCGCCCTGCCCGCCGCGGTCAGCCCGGTGGTCGTCACGGCGCTGCTCGCAGGCGCCCTGCTCGCCGCGACGGGGACGCCGCTCGCCAGCTTCGCCGCGGCGACCGCGCCCCTCCACCTGCTGCTCGCGCCGGCGATCGTCGCGCTGGGCGCCGGGGTCCATGCCAACCGCGCCGCGCTGCGCCGCGCCGCCGGGCCGCTGGCGCTGGCGGTCGCCGTCGGTGCGCTGACCGGGGTGGCGAGTGCCGTGCTGCTGGCGCGCGCGCTCGGCCTGTCGCCGCTGCTGCGCGCCGCGACGCTGACGCGGACCGTCAGCACGCCGTTCGCCATCCTCGTCCAGACCCGCGCCGGCGGGCCGGTGTCGCTCGCCGCGGGGCTCGCGGTCGCGACCGGGGTGATCGGCGCGCTCCTCCTGCCGCCGCTGCTCCACGCGCTGCGCCTGCGCGGGTCCGGAGCGGTCGGCACGGCGGCCGGCGTTGCCGCGCACCTCGTCGGCGCCGACGCGGTCGGGCGGCGCGATCCGCTTGCCGGCAGCCTCGCCGGGGCGGCGCTGGTGGGCGCGGGCGTGCTCGTCGCGCTGCTCGTTCCGCCGCTGTGGCCGTGGCTGATCGGTTGACGCCGCCGCCGCTTTCGCCTAAGCGCCTCGCCTTTGCCGAAGCCTGTCGGTACCAATAGGACTTGAGACGATGTCGCGCATCTGCGAGCTGACCGCCAAGGGGCGGATGGTCGGGCACAACGTGTCGCACGCCAACAACAAGACCAAGCGGCTGTTCCTGCCCAACCTGCAGAACGTGACGCTGATGAGCGACATCCTCGGCCGCTCGGTGCGCCTGCGCGTGTCGATGAACGGCCTGCGCTCGGTCGAGCACGTCGGCGGCCTCGACAACTGGCTGATCAAGACCAAGGCCGAGAAGCTGTCCGACCGCGCCGCCAAGCTGAAGCGCGAGATCAAGAAGAAGCTCGCGGCCACCGCGGCTGCCGAGACGCCCGCGGCGTAACGCGTCGCGGCGGGCGTCGCCATGCAGCGCCCTCCGATCCCCGTCCGGCCGGCGACCTCCGCCGACGGTTCCGCCGTGGAGGCGGTCCTCGCCCGCGCCTTCGCCGACGACCCGGTGATGCGCCACCTGTTTCCCGACGACGCGACGCGGCCCGAGCGGCTGCGCCGCTTCTTCGCGCTGATGCTGCGCGCCGAGAGCGACCCCGCCGACACGCTGATCGCCGGTAACGGGGCCGCCGTGACCGTCTGGCGCCAGCCCGGCGCGTGGCGGACGCCGGTGTCGGCGATGCTGCGCCTCGCCTGGCCGATGCTGACGACGTTCGGCACCGCGTTGCCGCGCGCGCTCCGCGTCCAGTCGCTGCTCGAGAAGCATCACCCGGCCGCGCCGCACTGGTACCTCGAGTTCGCCGGCTGCGATCCCGCCCGGCAGGGGCGCGGCTATGGCGGCGCGGCGATCCGCGGCCGGCTGCGCGAGACCGATGCGGCCGGCGTGGCGACCGCACTCGAGACGGCGAACCCGGTCAACCTGCCGATCTACGAGGCGCTCGGCTACCGCCGCACCGGCAGCTTCGACGTGCCCGGCGGCCCGACGTTCTGGACGATGTGGCGCGATCCCGACATGGCGCCCGCGCGCGCGGCGGGCTAAGACGCGTCGCGTGACGCGTACCCCCGAGCAGGTTCTCCATCAGGTCTTCGGCTTCCCCGCCTTCCGCGGGCTGCAGGGGGCGATTATCGCCGACGTCTGCGCCGGGCGCGACGTGCTCGCGATCATGCCGACGGGCGCGGGCAAGTCCCTGTGCTACCAGGTGCCGGCGCTGGTCCGGCCGGGGTGCGCCATCGTCGTCTCGCCGCTGATCGCGCTGATGGCCGACCAGGTGCGGGCGCTGACCGCCTACGGCGTCCGCGCCGCGGCCCTCAACAGCGCCTCCGACGACGCCGAGGCGACGGTCGGGGCGCTGCGCGACGGCGAGCTCGACCTGCTGTTCGTCGCGCCCGAACGTGCGAGCCAGCCGGGCTTCCAGGCGCTGGTCCAGAGCGTCGAAGTCGCGCTGGTCGCCATCGACGAGGCGCACTGCGTCAGCCAGTGGGGGCACGACTTCCGCCCCGAATACCGCCAGCTGCGGGCGTTCTGCGACCGCCTGCCCGGCACCCCGCGCATCGCCCTGACGGCGACCGCCGACAAGGCGACGCGCGCCGACATCCTCGACCAGCTCGGCATCGCCCCCGACCGCATGGTCGTCGCCGGCTTCGACCGCCCGAACATCCGCTACGAGGTCGCGCCCAAGACCGACGGCTCGCGCCAGCTGGCCGCCTTCCTGGCGACGCAGCGCGGCAACAGCGGCATCGTCTATGCCCCGACGCGCGCGATCACCGACCGCGTCGCCGAGACGCTCGCGCGCAGCGGCATCCCGGCGCTGCCCTATCACGCCGGGCTCGACCCGCTCGTGCGGGCGCGCAACCAGGCGGCGTTCGTCGCGGGCGAGGACAAGGTGATGGTCGCGACCGTCGCCTTCGGCATGGGCATCGACAAGCCCGACGTCCGCTTCGTCGCGCACCTCGGCCTGCCGAAGTCGATCGAGGCCTATTACCAGGAAACCGGCCGCGCCGGGCGCGACGGCGAGCCCGCGGTCGCGCACCTGCTCTACGGCGCCGACGACATCGCCCGCGCGCGGCAGTTCATCGCGCAAGGGGCGGGCGACGAGGCGCGCCGGCGCTCCGAGACGGCGCGGCTGAACGCGCTGATCGCCTTCTGCGAGACCAGCCAGTGCCGGCGCGTGCCGCTGCTCACCTATTTCGGCGATCCGGCGCCGCCACCGTGCGGCAACTGCGATACCTGCCTCGCGCCGCCGGTGCTGACCGACGCGACCGAGGCGGCGCGCAAGCTGCTGTCGGCGGTGTACCGCACCGGGCAGCGGTTCGGCGTCGGGCACCTCGTCGACGTGCTGCGCGGCAACGCCGGCGAGAAGGTGCGCAAGTTCGGGCACGAGCAGCTGTCGGTGTTCGGCATCGGCCGCGACCTGCCGCAGGCGGGCTGGCAGGCGCTGGCGCGGCAGCTCGAGGCCGGCGAGGCGCTGGTCCGCGACGAGAACGGCGGCCTCGTCCTCGGCCCGGCGGCGCGGCCGATCCTCAAGGGCGAGGCGAGCATCGCGCTGCGCGAGGTCGCCCCGGCGCCGGTGCGCAGCCGCGAGCGGCGGGGGCGCGGCGAGGCCGACGACGACCCGCTGTTCGAAGCGCTGCGCCAGGTCCGCCGCGAGCTCGCCGCGGCAAGCGGCGTCCCGCCCTACGTCGTCTTCCACGACGCGACGCTCCGCGCCATGGCGGCCGAACGCCCGCGCTCGCTCGCCGACCTCGGCCAGGTCAGCGGCGTCGGCGCGCGCAAGCTGGAGGCGTACGGCGCGGCGTTCCTCAAGGTGCTGCAGGCGGCGTAGCGCCCGCTGACCGTCGCGCCCGCCGTCGCGGCGGCGGGCGGCACCGCCGTTGCATCGCCACCCCTGCCCGCTATGACCGGGGGCATGGACCTCCTGCCCAAGACCTTCGCGCCCGCCGAGATCGAGCCCCGCCTCTACGCGCACTGGGAGCAGACGAACGCCTTCCGCCCCGACCGGCCCGGCGCCGAGCCGTTCACCATCGTCATCCCGCCGCCCAACGTCACCGGCAGCCTGCACATCGGCCACGCGCTCGACAACACGCTGCAGGACGTCCTCGATCCGCTACCACCGGCTGAAGGGCCGCGACGCGTTGTGGGTCGTCGGCACCGACCATGCCGGCATCGCCACGCAGATGGTCGTCGAGCGCACGATCGCGTCGCAGGGCCTCAAGCGGTCCGACATGAGCCGCGACGCGTTCCTCGCCCACGTCTGGGAATGGAAGGCCGAGAGCGGCGGCGCCATCACCCGCCAGCTCCGCCGCCTGGGGGCTAGCTGCGACTGGGCGAACGAGCGCTTCACGATGGACCCGGGGTTCACGGCGGCGGTGACGAAGGTGTTCGTCGACCTCTATAACCAGGGCCTGCTCTACCGCGACAAGCGGCTGGTCAACTGGGACCCCAAGCTGAAGACCGCGATCAGCGACCTCGAGGTCGAGAAGCGCGAGGTGAAGGGCAGTTTCTGGCACATCCGCTATCCGCTCGCGGACGGGGCGCAGCTTGCAGACGGCAGCGAGCATATCGTCGTCGCGACGACGCGGCCCGAGACGATGCTCGGCGACATCGCGGTCGCGGTGCATCCCGACGATGCGCGCTATGCCGGGGTGGTCGGCGGGCACGTCGTTCTGCCGCTGACCGGGCGGCTTATCCCGATCATCGCCGACGAGCATGCCGATCCGGAACTCGGCTCGGGCGCGGTCAAGATCACGCCGGCGCACGACTTCAACGACTTCGCGGTGTGCGAGCGGCACAAGGCAGATCGGCTGATCAACATGCTCGACGCCGAGGCGCGGATCGTCGCACGCCGGCGGCGTGCCGGACAAGTACGTCGGCCTGAGCCGCGAGGAGGCGCGCAAGGCGGTCGTCGCCGACCTCGAGGCGGCGGGCGCGATCGAGCGCATCGAGGCCAAGCACGATCCAGATGCCCTACGGCGACCGTTCGGGCGTGGTCATCGAGCCGTTGCTGACCGACCAATGGTACGTCGACGCCGCGACGCTGGCGAAGCCGGCGATCGAGGCGGTGCGGTCGGGCGCGACCCGGTTCGTGCCGGAGACGTGGGAGAAGACCTACTTCAACTGGATGGAGAACATCCAGCCGTGGTGCGTGTCGCGGCAAATCACGTGGGGGCACCGGATCCCGGCTTGGTATGGGCCGAAGCCAAGCGTCGGACTGTCCAACGCTGATTAGAATCGCGCTACACGATCTTGCGCGAGCGCTCGTCGATCGTTTGTAGCCGTTGCATCGGACGAAGAAGCGGCAGATCGCAGCTCGCGCAGCAATACGGTTACGATGCAGACGTACATTGTCGGTTGATGAAGCATTCTGCAATCGGCTAGAGCATGTCGACTGATCGTTCGCGAGTGCTCTGAGTACCGGCAGTTCTGGCATCGCGACCCCGACGTCCTCGACACCTGGTTCTCCTCCGCCCTGTGGCCGTTCGCCACGCTCGGCTGGCCCGAGCAGACGCCCGAGCTCGCCCGCTACTACCCCGGCGACGTGCTCGTCACCGGCTTCGACATCATCTTCTTCTGGGTCGCCCGGATGATGATGCAGGGGCATGCACTTCATGGGCGAGGTGCCGTTCGCCACCGTCTACTGCCACGGCCTCGTCCGCGACGCGAAGGGGCAGAAGATGTCCAAGTCGCGCGGCAACACCGTCGACCCGCTGGCGCTGATCGACCGCTACGGCGCCGACGCGCTGCGCTTCACCCTGACGGCGATGGAGAGCCAGGGCCGCGACATCAAGCTCGATGAAAAGCGCGTCGAGGGCTACCGCAACTTCGCCACCAAGCTGTGGAACGCGGCGCGCTTCGCCCAGAGCAACGGGGTCGGCGGCGCAGGCGCCGCGGGCGGCATCGGCGGCGCAGGCGCCGCGGGCGGCATCGCCGGCAGCACCTCCGCCGCCCCGCCAGCGGCGACGGCGCCGGTCAACCGCTGGATCGTCGGCGAGGTCGTGGCGACCGCCCGCGCCCTCGACGCCGCGGTCGCCGCCTTCCGCTTCGACCAGTATGCCGAGACGATCTACGCCTTCGCCTGGAACCGCTTCTGCGACTGGTATCTCGAGCTGACCAAGCCGCTGCTCGCCGAGGGGGCGGACGCCGCGCTGGCGGCCGAGACGCGCGCCGTCGCCGGCTGGGCGCTCGACCAGATCCTCGTCATGCTCCACCCGGTGATGCCGTTCATCACCGAGGAGCTGTGGCACAAGCTCGGCACGCGCGACCACGACCTGATCGTGGCGGCGTGGCCGGTGACGGATGCGGCGCTGATCGACGCCGAGGCGGCGGCCGACATCGACTGGCTGATCGACCTCGTCACCGAGGTGCGGTCGGCGCGCAACGAGCTCAACATCCCGCCGGGCGCGAAGCTGGGCTTCACTGTCACCGGCGCCGGGCCGGCGAGCACGGCGCGCTTCGCCGCCAACGCCGCGGCGCTCGAGCGGCTGGCGCGGCTGGTCCCCGCCGACGCCGCCGAGGGCGCGCGGATGCAGGTCGTCAGCGGCGAGGCTGTCGTGTCGATCCCGCTCGCAGGCGTCATCGACCTCGCCGCCGAGCGCGCTCGCCTCGAGAAGAACGCCGCAACCGCCGAGAAGGAGCGCGACGCGCTCGCCGCCCGCCTCGCCTCGCCCGGCTTCGTCGAGCGCGCCAAGCCGGAGGCGGTCGACAAGGCGCGCGCCGACCACGCCGCCCGCGCCGCCGAGGCCGAGCGGCTGCGCGCGGCGCTCGCCCGGCTCGGCTGACGCCCGCGGCCGGTCGGCCGCGGGCAATCGTTACGGCCCATGCACCCGTCGCCAGCGCTGCGGCGTTCAGCCTCGGCACAACCGGAGGAACTCCCATGCGCCATCTGCTCGCCGCCGCCGCTCTCGCCGCCACCGCCGCGCTCGCCGCTCCCGCCGTCGCCGGGCCGATGGTGCCGACCGGCACCGTCACCATCGACGAGGCACAGTTCGGCTTCCTGATCGGCGGCAGCACCGGCGGCGGGGTGCTCCACTTCCACCACAAGAGCTACCCGTTCAAGATCGGCGGCATCTCGATCGGCGACATCGGCGGGTCGAAGGTCAAGGGCTACGGCACCGTCTACAACCTGAAGTCGGTCGCCGACTTCCCCGGCACCTTCTCCAAGCTCGACGCCTCGGCGACGGCCGGCAAGGGCGAGGGCGCGCTCAAGCTGAAGAACGACCGCGACGTCGTCCTCGAACTCCACACCAGCTCCAAGGGCCTGCAGCTGAGCGCCGGCGCCGGCGGGGTCAAGATCACGATGCGCTAGTCGCGCGTCTCGAGAAAGTCGATCAGGCCGCGCTCGACCGGAGTCAGGTACTTCATCGGGCGCGGCAGGGTCATGGCGCGCAGCGCCTCCGCCCCGCCGTCGCCCATCGCCGCGATCAGCGCCGGGTGGACATAGCTCTTGCGGCTGATCGCCGGCGTGTTGCCGAGCGCGGCGGCGACCGGCTCGAGCATCGCCTTCAGCGTCTCGGCCCCGTCGCGGATCGCCTCCAGCGCGATGACGCTCGCGCCCCAGGTGCGGAAGTGCTTGGCCGAGAAGTCGTCGCCCATCGCCGCCTTGATGTAGGCGTTGACGTCGCCCGAGCCGATCCGGTGCGGCTCGCCGTCGTCGCCGACGTACTGGAACAGCGCCTGCCCCGGCAGGTCGTGGCAGCGGCGGACGATCCGGGCCAGGCTGGCGTCGGCGATGACGAGCTTCTGCATCTTGCCCGACTTGCCGCGGTATTCGAGCTTGACCCGGTCGCCGCGGACCGCGCTGTGCTCGGTCAGAAGCGTCGTCGCGCCGTAGCTGTCGTTCGCCTCGGCGTAGCAGTCGTTGCCGACGCGGATATGCCCGCGGTCGAGCAGGCGGACGATGCCGGCGAGCACCTTGGTGCGGCCGAGCCCGCGCGCGGCGATGTCCTCCGCGACCACGCTGCGGATGCCCGGCAGGGCGCGCGCGAAGGCGGCGCAGCGGTCGTACTTGTGCGCCTCCCGCTCCGAGCGGAAGTCGGGGTGGTAGCGGTACTGCTTGCGCCCCTTGGCGTCGTAGCCGACCGCCTGCAGGTGGCTGTCGGGGTCGGCGCTGAACCAGACGCGGGCATAGGCGGGCGGCACGGCCAGCTTGTTCAGCCGCGCGATCTCGTCGGCGTCGGTGATCCGGCTGCCGTCCGGCGCGAAATAGTGCCAGTGCTGCCCGCGCCGCCGTCGCGTGATGCCGGGGCCGCCGGCGTCGCCGTATGTAAGCATCGCTGACAAACGTTACGCCGGCATCCCCGTTCCGCGAGGGTCCGCGCTCGTCACTGGATCGTTAAAATCCTATTTTGCGCGCGGTGGGTGCGGATCACGGCGCGCGGTCGCCGCCGAGCGTCAGGAGATCGAGCGTCAGCCGCGTCGCGTCGGCGGTCTCGTCCCACACCGCCGCCTCCACCGCGACGATCGCCCCCGGCACCGCCAGCCTGTCGCTGTCGATCGCCACCGGCCGGCTTCCCCCCGGAAGCCGGCCGACGAGGTGGTGCCGTTCGCCGGCGAACGTCAGGCTGGCCCAGGGCTGCGACACCATGGCCTCCAGCACGAAGCCGCCGGCGTCGCCGGGCGTCAGCATCTGTTTACCGTCGAAGGATAAGGTCGCGACAAGCGCCCGGACGACCCGCCCCTGGCTCGGGCTGAGCTGCGGCTTCACGAGCGTACCTCCGGTGCGCCGGCGGCGATGAAGGCGAGCACGCGCGCGGCGGTGCGCGGGCGGGGTTCGCGGCCGCGGCGCAGGTCGAAGACGAAGCGCGGATCGCGCGCCACGTCGCGGCCGAACCGCGACGCGGCGATATTCCGCTTCCGCAAGCACCGCTCAATCTCGATTAATAGGCTGGTCATCGTGTTCTCCCCTCCGATTCGCTGGACAAAGGGAGCTTGGTAAGTGATTTCCTACTAGTCTAGGCTAAAAACGACGTTTATAGGTTTTTAATGATCGATAGGGAGGGGTTTCGACCATGGACAGCCTGGCCGTTCGCCAGCGTCTCGACGCGCTGATCGCCGAGCGGGGCGACGACTATGCCTCGCTGTCGCGCCTGCTCGGGCGCAACCCGACCTACGTCCAGCAGTTCGTCAAGCGCGGCGTCCCGCGCCGGCTGAGCGAGGACGACCGGCGGCGGCTGGCGGCGCACTTCGGCATCGCCGAGCGCCTGCTCGGCGGCCCGCCGGAGGCGGTCGGCCACGCCGTCGTCATCCGGCCGAGCGCGGCGACGGGCGGCGATTACGTGCTGATCCCCCAGCTCGACGTCGGCGCCTCGGCGGGCAGCGGCACCGAGCCCGGCGCGGAGAGCCCGCTCGCCACGCTCGCCTTCCAGGCGAACTGGGTGCGCAGCGTCGCCAGCGGCCGCCCCGAGGCGCTGTCGGTCATCCACGTCGAGGGCGATTCGATGCTGCCGACGCTCGCCGACGGCGACCAGATCCTGGTCGACAGCGACGACCGCGAGCGGCTGCGCGACGGCATCTACGTACTCCGCACCGACGACGCGCTGCTGGTCAAGCGGCTGAGCGTCAATCCGGCCACCCGCCGGCTGACGATCCGCAGCGACAACGACGCCTATCCCAGCTGGGACGACTGCGATCCCGCGAGCTGTGGCGGTCATCGGCCGCGTCGTCTGGGTCGGGCGGCGGCTGGCGTGACCGTCGCGTCACCGGCCCCCGGCGACAAGCGCGGAGCACTTTGCTAATCGGCGACGAGTCCTCAGGTGGAAAGCCGCGCATGACCTATACCGCCCCCGTGGCCGAACAGCGCTTCGTGCTGGAAACCGTCGCCGACCTGCCCGGCCTCGCCGCGCTGCCCGGCTTCGACGGCGCGACGCCCGACCTCGTCGATGCCATCCTCGGCGAGGCGGCGAAGCTGGCGGCGGACGTGTTCGCGCCGCTGAACGCCCCCGGCGACAAGGCCGGCGCGCGGCTCGCCGACGGCGTCGTCACCCTGCCCGCCGGCTTCACCCAGGGCTACGCGCGCTATGTCGAGGGCGGCTGGGCCGGGCTCGGCGCGGCGCTGGAGCACGGCGGCCAGGGGCTGCCCTTCGTGCTGGCCTGCGCCGTGCAGGAGCAGCTGACGTCCGCCAACATGGCGTTCAGCCTGTGCATGATGCTCAGCCAAGGGCGCGATCGAGGCGCTGCAGGCGCACGCCTCGCCCGAGCTGCAGGCGACCTATCTGACCAGGCTCGTCAGCGGCGAGTGGACCGGCACGATGAACCTGACCGAGCCGCAGGCGGGCAGCGACGTCGGCGCGCTCCGCACGCGGGCCGAGCCGGCCGCGGACGGCACGTACCGGATCAGCGGCACCAAGATCTACATCACCTGGGGCGAGCACGACGCGGCGGCGAACATCGTCCATCTGGTGCTGGCCCGCCTGCCCGACGCGCCGCCGGGGACCAAGGGCATCTCGCTGTTCCTCTGCCCCAAGTTCCTCCCCGACGCCGACGGGGCCTTCACCGTCCGGAACGACCTCCGCGCGATCGGGCTGGAGCACAAGCTCGGCATCCACGCCTCGCCGACCTGTACCATGACATTTGGCGAGCATAATCAGTGCGTCGGCTTCCTCGTCGGGCCCGAGGGCGGCGGCATGCGGGCGATGTTCACGATGATGAACCACGCCCGGATCAACGTCGGCCTGCAGGGCGTCGCCATCGCCGAGCGGGCCTACCAGGGTGCCCTCGCCTACGCCCGCGACCGCGTCCAGTCGGCGCGCTTCGGCCAGGGCGGGCCGCCGGTCCGGATCATCGACCACGCCGACGTCCGCCGCATGCTGATGACGGCGCGGGCGACGACCGAGGCGACGCGGGCGCTGACCTATTTCACCGCCGCCGCGGTCGACCGGGCGCATGCCGCCGGCGAGCGCCCCGTCGCCGGCTCCGCCGGGTGGGCCGCGCAGGGCCTTGCCGACCTGCTGACGCCGGTGACCAAGGCCTGGGCGACCGACAGCGGCGTCGAGGTCGCCAGCCTCTGCCTGCAGGTGTTCGGCGGCATGGGCTTCGTCGAGGAGACGGGCGCCGCGCAGCACCTCCGCGATGCCCGCATCGCGCCGATCTACGAGGGGACGAACGGCATCCAGGCGCTCGACCTCGTCGGGCGCAAGCTTGGGGCAGACGGCGGCGCGCACTGGCGGGCACTGTTCGCCGAGATCCGCCAGGATCTCCGCGACCTGCCGCCGAAGGGCGACCTCGCCACGCTCAAGCCCTATCTCGACGACGCCCTCGCCGCGCTCGAGAGCGCGACCGTCTGGCTGACCGGCAACAGCGGCGAGCGGTTGAGCGACACCGCGGCCGGGGCGACCCCCTACCTCCGCCTGTTCGGCATCACCGTCGGCGGCTGGCTGCTGACACGGCAGGCGGTCGCCGCGCACGAGCGGCTGGTGCGGCAGGAGGGCGACCCGGCATTCCTCAAGGCCAAGATCGCCACCGCCCGCTTCTTCGCCGAGCAGATCGTGCCGCAGGCGACCGCGCTGCTGGGGCCGGTGACGCGCGGTGCCGAGCTGCTCTACGCCATCCCCGAAGAGGCGCTGGCGGCGTGAGCGACGGCCACGTCCACGCCGGCGACGCCGGGCACGCTCACGCCGGGCACGCCGGGCACGACCATGCGGCGGCGGCGGCCGCGCGCGGTCACCACGACCATGACCACGGCCACGCGCACGGCCACGACCACGACCACGACCACGGGCACGGCCTGTTCGGGCATCATCACCATGCGCCGCCGACGGATTTCGGGCGGGCGTTCGTCATCGGCATCGTCCTCAACCTCGGCTTCGTCGTCGCCGAGGGCGTGTACGGCGTGCTGGCGAACTCGGTCGCGCTGCTCGCCGACGCCGGGCACAACCTGTCGGACGTCGCCGGCCTCGCGGCGGCGTGGGGCGCGACGCTGCTCGCAAGGCGGCCGTCGTCGACGCGCTTCACCTACGGCCTGCGCGGCTCGTCGATCCTGGCGGCGCTGTTCAACGCCGTGCTGCTGCTCGTCGCCATCGGCGCGGTCGCGTGGGAGGCGGTGCAGCGGCTGGCCGACCCGCAGCCGGTCGCGGGGCTGACCGTCATCGCCGTCGCCGCCGCCGGCATCGTCGTCAACGGCGTCACCGCCTGGCTGTTCGCGCGCGGCGGCGACCTCAACGTCCGCGCCGCCTTCGCCCACATGCTGTCCGACGCGGTGGTGTCGGCGGGCGTCGTCGTCGCCGGGCTGGTCATCCTCGCGACCGGCTGGACCTGGCTCGACCCGGCGACCAGCCTCGTCATCGCCGCGATCATCGTCGCCGGCACCTGGGGGCTGCTGCGCGAATCGGTGACGCTCGCGCTGCAGGGCGTGCCGCCGGGCGTCGAGCTCGACGCCGTCCGCGCCCGGCTCGCCGCCCTGCCCGAGCGTCGCCCATGCCCATCACGTCCACATCTGGCCGGTGAGCACGACCGAGACGGCGCTGACCGCGCACCTGCTGTGTCCGGGCGGCCACCCCGGCGACGCCTTTCTCTGCGAGACGGCGCACATGCTCGAACACGACTTCGGCATCGGCCACGCGACGATCCAGATCGAGCTCGTCGCCGACAGCTGCGCCTGAGCGCCGGTCGCGCGGGCCTAGAGCGGCGGCAGGCTGTCGACCAGCCCGGGATCGCCGACCGCGAGGAAGGCGCCGTTGCGGTAGCCCGGCTTGCCATAGGCGAACGGGCGGCGCGACGGCCCGAGCATCGCGCCGCCGGCGGCGCGGAGCACGGCGTCGCCGGCGGCGGTGTCCCACTCCATCGTCGGGCCGTAGCGCGGGTAGACGTCGGCCGAGCCTTCGGCGAGGCGGCAGAACTTGAGGCTCGACCCCGCCGGCTCGAGGTCGACCAGCCCCATGCGGCTGAGATACTCGCGCGTCGCGTCGTCGAGGTGGCTGTGGCTGACGACCACCGTCGGCGGCAGGGCGGCGCGGCGCGTGCGGATCGGCTCGCGCCCGCCCCCGGCGCGCTCGCGGAACGCCCCCGCGCCGGCGGCCCCCGCCCACAGCACGCCGTCGCGCGGGCTGAGCACGAGGCCGAGCACCGGCACGTCGTCCTCGACCAGCGCGATGTTGACCGAATAGGCCGCGCGCCCGGCGACGAAGTCGCGCGTGCCGTCGAGCGGGTCGATCAGCCAGAAGCGGGCGCAGGCCAGCGGCCGGTGGCCGGCGGCGTGCGCCTCCTCGGCGACGATCGGCGTGCCGGGATCGATGCCGGTCAGGACCGAGACGATCAGCGCCTCGGCGCGCTCGTCGGCCTCGGTCACCGGCGACAGGTCGGTCTTGCCGCGCGTCTCGAAGCCGGCGACGCGCACCGCCTCGATCAGGTCGCCGGCCTCGCGCATCACGGCAACGAGGGCATCGACGAGAGCGGCATGCGACATCATGGCACCGGGTTAGGGCGTCGAAGCGCCGCCGTCACCCCCGCGTCATGCCGGCTGCCAGCCGCGCGGACGCTCAGGCGTCGGCGAACAGGTCCGCCGCGGTCAGCCCGAGCTGGTCGATGCGGCGGCGGATGCGCGGCCAGTCGCCCGCCAGGAACGCCTCGCGCTCCGAGGCGAGCAGCGCCGCCGCCGCGCCGGGCTCGACGTACAGGCCGACCCCCTTGCGCGCGGCCACCAGACCGGCGGCGCGAAGTTCCTGATAAGCCTTGGCGACGGTCAGCGGGTTGACCGCCAGCTCGCTCGCCAGCGCCCGCACCGACGGCAGCGGCTCGGCCGCGCGCTCGTCGCCGTCGATGATCCGGGCGACGATGAGGTCGCGGATCTGGAGGTAGATGGGTCGGTCGCCCTGCCACATGACTGTGGTATCGCGCTAGAACAGTGAGGGCCGGGTCAAGCGGCCGCAAGCAGCGAGCAGGCGCGCAGCGCCCGCGCAGCAGCGCGCGGACTCGCGCCCGGCCGGCCGGCGGCCCGGCGGCTCGCCGCCGGCGCCGTCCGACGACGCGGCTCCGCCGCGGCGCCCCCAACCCGCTAGGCGCCCCTCACCACGCCCGCACGACCGCGTCCATCTCCGGCCGCGGCCGCTCCTCGAGCGCGCGCGACGGCGAGCCGATGAAGACGAAACCCGCGATGCGGTCGCCCGGCTGCCCAAGCGCGGCGACGACGGCGTCCGAATAGGCCGCCCAGCCCGTCAGCCAGCCGGCGACGAACCCCGCCGCCGACGCCGCCGCGACGAGCAGGCCGCACGCCGCCCCCGCCGACAGCTGCTGCTCCCACGCCGGGATCTTCGAGGCGGCGTCGACCCGCGACAGAACGACGACGAGCGCGGGGGCCTGGTGGGCGAAGGCGCGGACCTCGTCCAACTCGCGCTCACGCGCCTCGGGCCGCTCCGCCAGATACGCCTCGGCCAGCACGTCGCCGAAGGCCGCGCGGCGGTCGGCGGCGACCGTGACGAAGCGCCAGGGTGCGAGCTTGCCGTGGTCGGGCACGCGGGCCGCGGCGCGCAGGATCGTCGCGAGCTGCCCCGGCGTCGGCCCCGGCGCGACCATGTCCCGCGGCTTCCCCGACCGGCGGGTGAGGAGGAGCGAAAGCGGCGTCGAGCGGTCGTTGAACATGGGCGTGCAAGTAGCGAAGTCCGGGCGGGGTTCCTAGGGTGGGGGGTGGGCGCGAATAATCGGAATGGGTGGACAGCGGACATTGAACGCCCCCGTTGTTTCGGGCATGCTCACGCGATGGAGCGGAGCGATCCGAGCTCCGGCGGATACCCACAGGCGCGTTTCGGGAGACGCACGTCCGGCCGACTAGTTTTAATTCGATGGGTGTCGACTGATCGGGGAGAATGGCGATGGCGGAACTCGATGGCGACGTTCTGAACGCGCTGGTCGGCAAGATGCTTGGCGACCTTGGCGGCGCGTTCAGCGTTCCCACCGTTCGGATCGGCTTCCGCCTCGGGTTGTTCGCCGCACTCGCTGAGTTTGGCGGCCTCACGGTTCCGGATCTGGCCCGCCGAACTGGACTAGCCGAGCGCTATGTTCGCGAATGGTCGATGGCCCAGGCCGCCAACGGCTATGTCACGCTCGATCCCGCAACGGAGGTCTTCAGCCTGTCGCCCGAGCAGGCGATGGTGTTCGGCAACGAGGACAGTCCCGTCTACCTTGCCGGGGCATTCGATCTGGCGGCCGCAATGGTCGAAGGCCAGGACAAGGTCGAGGCCGCTTTCCGCACCGGCGAGGGCGTTGCCTGGGGAGACAGCGCCGGTTGCCTCTTCTGCGCTGTCGGCGCCTTCTTCCGGCCAGGCTATGTCAACGCGATCGTCCAAGCGTGGCTGCCCGCGCTTGACGGGATGGTTCCGGCGCTCGAACGCGGTGCCCGTGTTGCCGATATTGGCTGCGGTGTCGGTTTCTCGACCTTGTTGATGGCTCGGGCGTTCCCGAACAGCAATTTTGTCGGCTATGATTTCCACCGCCCCTCGATCGAGCAGGCCAGTGCCCATGCGGCCGCGCACGGAATGGCCGACCGCGTGCGCTTCGAGGCGGTTGCTGCCAAGGACATCGCCGACGGTGCGTTCGATCTGGTCACGATGTTCGATTGCCTGCACGACATGGGAGATCCGCGCGGCTGCGCCAGGCATGTTCGCGGCCTTCTCAAGCCCGACGGACGCTGGATGCTGGTTGAACCGATCGCCCATGACACGCCGAGCGCCAATGTCGGAAACCCGGTCAGCCGTCTTTACTATAACGCATCGACGATGATCTGCGTGCCGACCTCGTTGGCGCAAGAGGTCGGCGAAGCGCTGGGTGCCCAAGCCGGAGAAGCAAAACTCGCTGCAATCCTGTCGGATGCCGGCTTCAGTCGAGTGCGCCGAGCCGCCGAAGGACCCTTCAATATGGTTCTGGAAGCCCGGCCTTAAGCTCACAGTTGCCGGGCACGGTGTCCGCCCGTATCTCGGGTAGGTAAACTTCGAAGCGGGCTGGCTGCTCTTGAGAGCAGCCTCAAGCTGGGCCAATGTCCATAATTGGGCGGCCCTGCCGCTTGCCGGCGCGCGACGTGCCCGTCTCGCCCGTCCACCTCGCCCCCCGCCCCCGGCCCCCTTGCCCCCTCCGCCGCCGCCGCTACTGTACGCGGCAACGACAGCCGCCCGAGCGGCGACGCCCAAGGGAGCTTCATGGCCACCATCCCCGCCGACGCCGCGACCGGGCCGACCTGGTTCGGCCATCCGCGGCAGCTCGCGCGCCTGTTCTCGACCGAGCTGTGGGAGCGGTTCGGCTTCTACGGCATGCGCGCGCTGCTCGTCCTCTACCTGACCAAGCACTTCGTCTACGGCGACCAGGTCGGCAGCGGGATGTACGGCGCGTACATGAGCCTGGTCTATCTGACCCCGTTCATCGGCGGCCTGCTCGCCGACCGCTTCCTGGGGTCGAAGCGCGCGGTCAAGTTCGGCGCGCTGGTCATGGCCGCGGGCTATCTCATCCTGTGCTTCGGCGGGCCGGACGCGCAGCCGACGGCGACCTTCGACGGGGTGTCGCACCCGGTCACCATCACCCAGGTCGACGGCAAGGACGCGCGCTTCGTCGTCGACCGCGGGCAGAAGCTGCGCATCCACGGCAACGACGACGGCTCGGTGGCGCTGCAGGCGGCCGACGGCGCGACGGTCAGGACGCTGCCCAAGGACGGCTTTGCCGCCGACGCCGTGCGCTCGCCCCTGTACATCGCCGTCATGCTGCTGGCGCTGTCGGCGATCGTCGTCGGCAACGGCTTCTTCAAGCCCAACATCTCGACGATGGTCGGCGAGCTCTACGCCAAGGGCGACCGGCGGCGCGACGCGGGCTTCACGATTTTCTACATGGGCATCAATTTGGGCTCGCTGGGGTCGCAGCTGCTGTGCCCGTTCCTGGCGGTCGCCTTCGGCTGGTGGGCAGGCTTCGGGCTGGCGGCGGCCGGCATGGTCGTCGCCTTCCTGCTGATCCAGTTCGACGGCGGCAAGCTGTCGGGCTACGGCGAGGCGCCGGTCGGCGGCACGGGGAGCGACCGCTCGCTCCTTATCTACCTCGGCGCGATCGTCGCCATCGCCGTGCCCTACCTGCTGTTCGCCAACACGCTGAGCGCGGTGCCGGCGGCGGCGGGGAGCGGCATCGTCGCGTACCTCGCCGCGCTGCCGGTGCTCGGCAAGGCGCTGTTCGCCACCTTCGTCATCGGCGTGCCGGCGATCCTCGTCTGGTCGTGGCGGGCGGGCGACCGCACCGAGTTCGAGATGATGCTGGCGGCGATGGTCCTGATCGTCTTCAACGTCACCTTCTGGACGCTGTTCGAACAGGCGGGATCGTCGCTGACGCTGTTCGCCGACCGTAACACCGACCTGTCGATCTTCGGCCTGTTCTCGATCTCGGCCGGGCAGACGCAGTTCTTCAACGCCATCTTCATCGTCATCCTGGCGCCGATCTTCGCCGCCATGTGGGCGGCGCTCGCCCGGCGCGGGCTGGAGCCCGGCATCCCGGTCAAGTTCGGCATCGCGCTGGTCGGCGTCGGCGCGGGGTTCCTGTTCCTCGTCTTCGGCGCGCGCTTCGCCGGACCCGATTTCAAGGTCGCGATCTGGTGGCTGGCCGGCCTCTACCTGATCCACTCGATGGCCGAGCTGTGCATCTCGCCGGTCGGCCTCAGCATGATCACCAAGCTGTCGATCGCGCGGATCGTCGGCATGATGATGGGCGTGTGGTTCCTGTCGATCTCGGTCGCGCAGTATATCGGCGGCATCGTCGCCCAGGTCGCGAGCGTGTCGACCGTCGGCGGCGAGGTGACCAACCTCAAGCTCAGCCTCGACACCTATACCGGCGTGTTCCAGACGATCGGCCTCGCCGCGGCGGCGATCGGGCTGGTCCTCCTCGCTTTGTCCTTCCCCCTGAAGCGCCTGATGCACGGAGTCGATTGATGCGGCGTCTGCCCCTGTTGTTGCTGGCGACCCTCGCCGCCTGCGCCGGCAAGCCGCCGGTCCACACCGCCGGCGACAAGCCCGCGGTGCCCGTCGAGGTCGTCAGCATCCCGGCCGACCCGTACCCCTCGACCTACCACCCCTATCCCGGCGTGACGACGGTGATCCGCGGAGCGACGATCTACGACGGCGCCGGGCGCAAATATGCACCCGGCATGATCCGGCTGGAGAACGGCAAGGTCGCCGAGATCGGCGCGACCGTCGCGATTCCCGCGGGCGCGACGGTGATCGAGGCCGCCGGCAAGTACGTCACGCCGGGCATCATCGACATCCACAGCCACCTCGGCGACTACCCCAGCCCGCAGGTGCAGGCGGTGAGCGACGGCAACGAGGCGACGCGGCCGAACACCGCCGACGTCTGGGCCGAGCACTCGATCTGGCCGCAGGACGCGGGCTTCAGCCGGGCGCTCGCCGGCGGCGTGACGACGATGCTCGTCCTGCCCGGCTCGGCCAACCTGTTCGGCGGCCGCGGCGTGACGCTGAAGAACGTCTATGGCCGCACCGCGCAGGACATGAAGTTCCCCGGCGCCAAGCCAAGCCTGAAGATGGCGTGCGGCGAGAACCCGAAGCGCGTCTACGGCAGCAAGGGCCAGTCGCCGGCGACCCGCATGGGCAACATCGCCGTCGACCGCCAGGCATGGTCGGACGCGGTCATCTACAAGCGCAAGTGGGACGATTATACGCGCAAGGCCCGCGCCGGCACGGCGAAGCCCGGCGACGCGCCGCGCCGCGAGCTGGTCAACGACACGCTGATGGGCGTGCTGAACGGCGACATCCTCGTCCAGAACCACTGCTACCGCGCCGACGAGATGGCCAACGTCATCGCCATGTCGAAGGAGTTCGGCTACCACGTCACGGCGTTCCACCACTCGGTCGAGGCGTACAAGGTCGCCGACCTGCTGCGCGACAACCACATCTGCGCGGCGATGTGGGCCGACTGGTGGGGCTTCAAGATGGAAAGCTACGACGGGATCCGCGAGAACATCCCGCTGGTCCACAATGCCGGCGCCTGCGCCATGATCCACAGCGACGACCCCAACGGCATCCAGCACCTGAACCAGGAGGTGGCGAAGGCGATGGCCGCGGGCGCGCGCGCCGGGATCGTCGTCGCTCCCGAGGTCGCGGTCGAATGGATGACGCTCAACCCCGCCCGCGGCCTCGGCATCGACGGCGTCACGGGATCGCTCGAGCCCGGCAAGATGGCCGATGTCGTCGCTGTGGAACGGCGACCCGTTCAGCGTCTATTCGCGGCCGCTCGACGTCTGGATCGACGGCGCGCTGATGTACGACGCCGCCGACCCCAACCGGCGGCCGCGCGCCGATTTCGAGGTCGGCCAGCCGGGCGCGGGAGACGTCAAGTGAAGCGCCTGCTGCTCGCCGCCGCCCTGCTCGCCGGCACCGCCCCGCTCGCCGGCACCGCGTCCGCCGCGCCGATCGCCATCACCAACGCGACCGTGATGACCGGCGCCGGCACGACGATCGAGCACGCGACCGTCGTCGTCGACGGCGGCCGCATCCGCAGCGTCGGGAGCGGCCCGGCCCCGGCGGGCGCGACGGTGATCGACGGCAGCGGCCGGGTCGTCACGCCGGGCCTCGTGGTCGGCATGAGCGACCTCGGCCTGGACGAGGTCGAGGGCGTGACCCAGGCCAACGACACGGCGGCGCGCAAGTCGCCCTTCTCGGCCTCGCTCGACGTCGTGCCGGCGCTCAATGGCCGCGACAGCCAGATCGCCGTCGCCCGCACCGGCGGCGTCACCCGCGCCGTCGTCGCGCCGAGCGCCGGGCGCGACATCTTCGCTGGCCAGGGCGCGCTGATCCGCCTCGCCGACGGTCCCGACATCGTCACCCGCGGCCGCGCCTTCCAGCTCGTCGAGCTGGGCGAGGCGGGCGCGGAGAACGCCGGCGGCAGCCGCACCGCCGCCTTCGCCCTGTTCAGGAACGCGCTCGCCGAGGCGCAACGCTTCGCGTCGGGCCGCGGCCGCGAGGGCAACCGCGAGAACATCTACCCGCGCGCCGATACCGAGGCGCTCGTGCCCGTCGTCGACGGCCGCCAGCCGCTCGTCGTCCATGTCGAGCGGGCGAGCGACATCCTGTCGGTCCTCGCGCTCAGGACCGAGTTCCCGCGCCTGCGCCTCGTCCTGTTCGGCGCGCGCGAAGGCTGGACCGTCGCGCCCCAGATCGCCGCCGCGCACGTGCCGGTCATCACCAGCGCGATCGACGACCTGCCCGATTCGTTCGAGACGCTCGCCTCGACGCGGTCGAACGTCGGCCGGCTGATGGCCGCCGGCGTCGTCGTCGGCATCGGCACGAGCGGCGGCGAGTCGACCAACCAGCCGCGGAACGTCACCCAGTTCGCCGGCAACCTCGTCGCGCAGGGCCGCCTGCCCGGTGGCGTCGGCGTGACGCGCGACCAGGCGCTGGCGCTGATCACGGCGAACCCGGCGGCGATCTTCGGCATGACCGACACCGGCACGGTCGCTGCCGGCAAGCGCGCCGACCTCGTCGTGTGGGACGGCGACCCGCTCGAGCTGACCAGCGCGCCGGTCGCGGTGCTGATCGACGGCGTGCCCCAGCCGCTCGCCAACCGCCAGACCGAGCTCAGGGACCGCTACCTGCGCCTGCAGCACGACACGCTGCCGCTGCAGTACCGACCGTGACGCCGGGCGGGGGGGCCTGATGCGCGAGCGCGCGGCCGGGCTGGGCGCCGGGATCGCCGCCGTCCTCGCCGTGCTGGCGGCGGTCGGCGATCGGGGCGCGATCGTGCTTCTAGGGGCAATTTTCGTCGTACTTTTTGCACGCTTCGTCGTCGCCACTCGGCTCCCAGTCAAGCTGAGCGCCCGCAGCGAGGGGCAAATCGCGCTCGGTAGCGTCACGCTGCAATCCGCCGGCGCGAGCCGGGGGGGCGGGGGCGGCGCGGCTGTCGTCCCCGGGCACCGGCGATGATCCTGCTCGTCCTCGCCCTCGCCAGCTTCGTCGGCACGCACTTCCTGCTGTCGCACCCGCTGCGCGCGCCGCTGGTGGCGCGACTCGGCGCGGGCGGGTTCGCCGGAGTCTACTCGCTCGTCGCCGCCGCCACGCTCGGCTGGGCGGTGTATGAATGGCGGCGCGCGCCCGTCGTCGTCTGGTGGGTCGCGCCCGCCTGGGCCTGGCCGCTGTGCGGCGTCGTCATGCTGTTCGCCGCAATCCTGTTCGTCGGCTCGATGACCGCGCCCAACCCGGCGCTGATGGGCGGCAAGGCCGGCGGTCCCGAGCGCGGCGTCCAGCGCATCACCCGCCACCCGATGATGTGGGCCTTCGCGCTGTGGGCGGTGGTCCACGCGACGCTCGGCGGCACCGGGCGCGACGTCGCGCTGAGCACCGGCATCCTCGTCCTCGCGCTCGCCGGCGCGCGGCTGCAGGACGGCAAGAAGCGCCAGCAGCTGGGCGCGGCCTGGGCCACCCACGAGGCGGCGACGAGCTTCGTCCCCTTCGGCCGGGGCTTCGCCATGCCCGGCTGGGTCGCGCTGATCGGCGGCATCGTCGTCTTCGCGGCGGCGACCTATCTCCACCCGCTCGCCGGCGGGCCGAACCTGTGGGGTCTCGCATGAGCTTCGTCGGCAAGCGCGTCTGGATCACCGGGGCCTCGTCGGGGATCGGCGCGGCGCTGGCGCGGAGCTTCGCCGCGGAGGGCGCCACGGTCCTGCTGTCGGGGCGGCGCGCCGAAGCGCTCGCGACGGTCGCCGCCGACTGCCCGGGCAGCCGCACGCTCGCCTTCGAGGCGACCGACCTCGCCGCCCTGCCGGACATCGTCGCCGCCGCCGGGCCGGTCGACGTGCTGGTCAACAACGCCGGCGTGTCGCAGCGCAGCCTCGCGCTCGACACGTCGTTCGACGTCTACCGCACGCTGCTGGAGGTCGACTTCTTCGCGCCGCTCAGGCTGACGCAGCTGGTCCTGCCGGCGATGGTCGCGGCGCGCAGCGGCGCGATCGTCAACATCGCCTCGGTCGCCGGCAAGATCGGTTCGCCGCTCCGCACCGGCTACTGCGCCGCCAAGCACGCGATGATCGGCTGGTCGGACGCGCTCCGCGCCGAGATCGCGCAGTACGGGGTCGCCGTCCATGTCGTCACCCCGGGGTTCGTCCGCACCGGCGTCGCGGTCAACGCGCTGACCGGCGACGGCTCGGCCCGCGGCTCGAGCGATGCCGACATCGAAGCCGGCGTCACCCCCGAGGCGGCGGCCGCGACGATCCTCGCCGGCATCGCCGCCGGCACGCGCGAGATCAGGGTCGGCGACGGACCGGAGATGGCGCTCGTCGGCCTGCGCGGCAGCGACCCCGACCGGCTGTTCGACCTGATGGCCGGGGCGGCGCCGAAGGTCGCGCGCTAGGCCCGCTCCCGCTTGCGGGAGAGGAAACTAAGCCAGCTGGCCCATCAAGTGCTCGGCCGACGAAACGCTGAACGCGCCCGGGTCCTCGACGTTCAGCTGCTCGACGATGCCGTTCCGGACCAGCATCGAGAAGCGCTGGCCGCGCGTGCCCATGCCGAACTTCGACCCGTCCATCGTCAGGCCGAGCGCGGTGACGAACTCGGCATTGCCGTCGGCGAGCATCGTCACCTTGCCGGCCGCGCCCGAGGTCTGGCCCCAGGCGCCCATGACGAAGGCGTCGTTGACGCTGACGCAGACGATCTCGTCGACGCCGGCGGCCTTCATCGCGTCGGCGTTGGCGATATAGCCGGGCAGGTGGCGGGCCGAGCAGGTCGGCGTGAACGCGCCGGGCACGGAGAACAGGGCGACGGTGCGGCCGGCGAACAACGCCTCGGTCGAGATCGGCTGCGGCCCGGCGTCGGTCGCCTTGATCAGCGTTGCGCTCGGCACGGCATCGCCTACCTTGATGGTCATGGCGTCGTCTCCTGTCGGGGGTTGGCGGCCCTGCGATAGCGGGGCGCATTGCCTCCGTAAAGCGGCGCGGCATAGGGTGAAGAGACGGTGATCGACGCGCAATTCCTTTCCGGCCAGCTGCTCCTGTCGATGCCCGGCATCGGCGACGATCGCTTCGACCGGGCGGTCATCGCCATGTGCCTGCACGACGACGACGGCGCGCTCGGCGTGATGGTCAACCGGCCGCACCCGGCGATGTCGGTACGCGAGCTGATGGCGCAGATGGACGTCGATCCCGGCCGCACGCCGGAAACCGCGCGCGTCATGTCGGGCGGCCCGGTCGAGCCCGGGCGCGGCTTCGTCCTGCACTCGCCCGACTATGGCGGCCAGGGGACGATCACCGTCTCCGGGCTGGGCGGGGCGCGCTGGGGCCTGACCTCGACGGTCGACGTGCTGCGGGCGATCGCGGTCGGCAAGGGGCCGCGGCGGTGGCTGGTGACGCTCGGCTACACCGGCTGGGGCCGCGGCCAGCTCGACGGCGAGCTGCTGCGCCACGGCTGGCACAGCCTGGAGGGCGACGACGAGATCGTCTTCGACGTGCCCGCCGACCGCCGCTGGCCGCGCGCCTTCGCGGCGCTGGGGATCGACGTCGGCTTCCTGTCGGCGACGGCGGGAACGGCCTGACCGGCCCACCCGCGGGCGGCGCGGCGCGGCGGTCGCGCTAGAAGATGCCGAGCACCTTCTTCTTCTGCCGCTTGGTCTTGGGATCGGGGGCGGCCGCCTTGACCTGCGCGGCGGTCTCGGCGTGCTCGACCGCGGCGCAGTTCGAGTTCTTGGCCGTGCCAAGGTCGACGAACGGCAGGATCGCGGCGATCGGGGTGGCGACGACGCCGAGGAGGACGCTGCTGCCGGCGCGGGCGAGCAGCTCCTTCGAGATCGGGTTGACGCCCGGCGCGCCGAAATAGCCGTTGATGCCGATCGGCGACTGGCCGGAAAACAGGCTGAACTCCTTCGACCGCCCGCGCAGCGCGAGGCCGATCAACTCGTCCTTGAAGCTGAACTGCCCCTTCATCGAATAGACCGCGCGGCCCGTATCGAACAGCACGGGGTCGGCGACCGAGACGCCGTCGCGCACGGTGAAGGCGGCGACGCCGCAGCGGATGTCGCGCGGCTTCTTCAGGTCCTTGCCGAGGAGCGCGACGACGAAGTTCTGCACGTCGAGCTTCGCCAGCTCGATGTTGCGGATCCACAGCGTGCCCTGGCTGACGACGATGGCGATGCGCCCGCTCGACGTGCTGAGCGACTGGTGGACGGTGTCGCCGACGCCGTGGAGCGCGATATGGCCGGCGATGTTGGCGGTGGTGCCGTTGTCCTCGACCTTGAAGCTGGTCAAGAGCTTGCCGAGCGGCACGGCGGTCATGCGGATGTCGTAGTCGGTGCTGACCGGCGCCTTGCGCGCGTTGACGTCGACGTTCGCCGTCAGCCGCCCGCCGATGACGTCAAAGGCGATCGGCTTCAGGAACATCCGCCGGTCGTCGAGGTCGAAGTCGACCGCGAAGTTGGTGATCGGCACCGTTCCCGTGGCCACCCGCGCCGCGCGATAGGTCACCGTCGCGTCGATCGTGTCGAGCGCGTCGAGATCGAGCGGCGCGTCGGGCAGGACGCGCGGGTGGCCGTCGACCATCGTCACCGCGCCCTTGCCGCCCTTGGCGTCAAGCCGGTCGGGCGAGTAGCCGAGCAGCGGGCCGAGATCGAGGATGTCGAGCGTCGCGCTGTGCAGGTCGCCGAGGATCTTCGGCCGCGCGCCGCCGGTCTCGACCGTCAGCCGCCCGGCGATGTCGGAGCCGCCGAGCCGGCCGGTGAGGTGCGTCAGGCGGTACTCGTCGCCGGCCTTGGTGACGTCGGCCGTCAGGCGGTAGGGCCGCGTCGCCGGCAGGATCGTGCCCGCCGCGCGCGCGATCGTCTGCAGGTTGTGGCCGGCGACCGTAACCTTGAGGTCCGCGCCCTCGATCCGCGTCACCCCGGGCAGCGTGCCGGCGATGTCGATGTCGGTCTGGGCGAGGTTGGCGTGCAGCCGGATGCCGGTGCGCCCGCCGGTGATCGTCGAGTTCGGCGTGGTGAACGCGCCGCGGATGGTGAACGGCTGGGCGAGCGCCGTCCCGCCGCCGCGGAAGGTCAGCGGGCCGCTGACCTGCTCGTTGCCCGTACGACCGACCTGGCCGGCAAGGTCGCCGAAGCTCAGCCGGACATCGGCCTGGTGCTTGGCGTCGAGATAATGCGCGACGCTGCCGGTGATGCTGGCGCGGTCGATCGGCGGCACCTTGAACGGCGTGTCGCCGGCGAAGGTCCAGGTGTTGCGCCCGGCCCTGTCGACCTCGAGCCCCGCGCTGGCGCCGTCGAGCGTCAGGTCGAGGACGTGCTGGCGGCCGAAGATCAGGTCCCACGTGCTGATGTCGGTGTCGATCAGCCGCGCGGTGAAGAACTGCGGGTCGTGCGCCCAGGCCGGGTTGGCGACGCTCAGGTCCTGCGCCAGGAACTTGAGGTGGAAGGGGTTGAAGTACAGCTGGAAGTCGCCGCCGACGGCAACCGCGCGCCCGGCATAGTGGCTGGCGTAGCGGACGAAGGTGGGCTTCAGGAAGCGGCCCTTGGTCACGAACAGGATCGCCCAGGCGAGCACGACCAGGCCGAGCAGGCTCGCGACGACGCCGGCGACGCTGCCGATGGCCGTGTCGAGCGGACGGCGGCCGATCCGGGCGGCGGGGCGGGTCATGCTGTCCATAAGCGGTCAACGGGCCGCGCGACGCAACCGTTCCGGCGACGCGCCCGGGCGTTTCCGTGCCGCGACCGTTGCGCTCGGCACCGGTTCCTGCTAACCGCCCGCCTCCACGTACAGGATCGCCCGGCTGAATGGGCTGCCGAGGCGGTGCTACCGCGTGTCCATGAGGAGACGAAATGCCCAAGCTCAAGACCAAGAGCGGTGTCAAGAAACGCTTCAAGATCACCGCGACCGGCAAGGTGACGCACGGCGCGGTCGGCAAGCGCCACCGCCTGACGCACCACAATGCCAAGTACATCCGCCAGAACCGCGGAGCCACCGAGATCTCCGAGCCGGATGCCCGGACGGTGAAGCTCTGGGCCCCCTACGGTCTGCGGTAAGGGAGGGATAGATGGCACGCGTCAAACGCGGAACGACCTCCCACGCCCGTCACAAGCGGGTTCTGGAGCAGGCCAAGGGCTATTACGGCCGCCGCAAGAACACCATCCGCATCGCCCGCCAGGCGGTCGAGAAGGCCGGGCAGTACGCCTATCGCGACCGCAAGGTTAAGAAGCGGAACTTCCGCGCGCTGTGGATCCAGCGCATCAACGCCGCGGTGCGCGAGGTCGGACTGACCTACGGCGTCTTCATGCACGGCTGCAAGCTGGCGAACGTCGCGCTCGACCGCAAGATGCTCGCCGACCTCGCCATGCACGAGCCGGAGGCGTTCCGCGCCATCGCCGCGCAGGTCCAGGCGGCACTCGACGCCAAGCCGGCGGCGGTCGCGGCGTAAAGCCGGGGCAGCAGCGACGGATTTGAGGGCGCGGGAGCCGGTCTCCCGCGCCCTTTCGTTTTCGTGCCGACGCCGCTACCACCCGCCGGGATGACCGACACCGCCGCCCTCCAGGCCGACATGCTCGCCCGTGCCGCCGCCGCCGCCGATCTCGCGGCGCTGGATGCGGTGCGCGTCACAGCACTCGGCAAGGCGGGGAGCGTCACGGCGCTGATGAAGACGCTTGGCGGCATGACGCCGGAAGCGCGGCTGGTCGAGGGGCCGCGCCTCAATGCCCTGCGCGACGCGGTCGCCGCCGCCATCGCCGAGCGCAAGGCCGCGCTCGAGGCGGCCGCGCTCGATGCCCGCCTCGCCGCCGAGCGCCTCGACCTGACGCTGCCCGTCGCCGCCGCGCCCACGGGCACGGTCCACCCGGTCAGCCAGGTCATGGACGAGCTGGCGGAAATCTTCGCCGACCTCGGCTTCGCCGTCGCCGACGGGCCGGAGATCGAGGACGACTGGCACAATTTCACCGCGCTCAACATCCCCGAGAGCCACCCGGCGCGGGCGATGCACGACACCTTCTACGTCGCGCAGGGCGAGGCCCCCGCCCCGGCCGGCCACCCGGCCGCCGGCACGGTGCTGCGCCACCTGCTGCGCACCCACACCTCGCCGGTGCAGATCCGGACGATGCTGGCGAGCCCGCCGCCGATCCGCATCATCGCGCCCGGCCGCACCTACCGCAGCGACAGCGACGCGACGCACACGCCGATGTTCCACCAGGTCGAGGGGCTGGTCATCGACCGCGGCATCCATCTCGGCCACCTCAAGTGGACGCTCGAGACCTTCGTCAAGGCGTTCTTCGAGGTCGACGACGTCACCCTGCGCCTGCGCCCGAGCTACTTCCCCTTCACCGAACCGTCGGTCGAGGTCGACGTCGGCTGCTCGTGGAGCGGCGGCACGCTCAGCATCGGCGGCAGCGAATCGTGGCTGGAGATCCTTGGTAGCGGCATGGTCCACCCGCGCGTCATCGCCGCCTGCGGCCTCGATCCGGAGGAGTGGCAGGGCTTCGCCTTCGGCTGCGGCATCGACCGGCTGGCGATGCTCAAGTATGGCATGACCGACCTGCGCGCCTTCTTCGACGGCGACGCGCGCTGGCTCAAGCACTACGGCTTCAAGGCGACCGACGTGCCGACGCTGAGCGGGGGAGTGGGGGCATGAGCGAGAAGGCCTTCTGGTGGCACATCTGCCTGGTGCTCCCCTATTTCACCGTGACGACCTTCCTTGCCGTCCAGCATCTCGCCGAGCATTGGCACTGACGCCATGAAGTTCACCCTGTCGTGGCTGCGCGAGCATCTCGCGTCGGACGCCCCGCTCGACCGTATCCAGGCGACGCTGAACGCCATCGGGCTCGAGGTCGAGGGCGTCACCGACCCCGCCGCGCGCCTCGCGCCCTTCACCATCGCCGAGGTGCTGACCGCCGTGCCGCACCCGCAGGCCGACAAGCTGCGCGTGCTGACCGTCGCCACCGGCGACGGGCGAGCCCGTGCAGGTCGTGTGCGGCGCGCCCAATGCGCGGGCGGGCATGAAGGGCGTGTTCGGCGGCCCCGGGGCGTACGTGCCGGGCAGCGACCTGACGCTGAAGGTCGCGACGATCCGGGGGGTCGAGAGCCGCGGCATGATGTGCTCGGCGCGCGAGCTCGAGCTCAGCGACGAGCATGACGGCATCATCGAGATGCCCGCCGACGCGCCGGTGGGCACGCCGTTCGCCGCCTGGGCCGGGCTCGACGATCCCGTCGTCGAGGTCGCGGTGACGCCCAACCGGCAGGACTGCATGGGCGTGCGCGGCATCGCCCGCGACCTCGCCGCCGCGGGGCTGGGCACGCTGAAGCCGCTGGCCGAGGCGTACCGCACGACCAGCTTCGACGTCCCCCGCAGCGGTCCCGGCCCCGACGTCCGCACCGACGACCCCGCCGGCTGCCCGGCCTTCTACGCCTGCACGGTCGGCGGCGTGACCAACGGCCCGGCGCATCCGTGGCTGCAGGCGAAGCTTCGTGCGGTCGGGCAGAAGCCGATCTCGGCGCTGGTCGACATCACCAACTTCGTCATGCTCGACCTCGGCCGGCCGCTCCACGTCTACGACCGGGCCAAGCTGACCGGCGCGCTCGTCGCCCGCAAGGCGCGCGACGGCGAGACGGTCGAGGCCCTGAACGGCCGCACCTACACGCTCGACCGCACGATGACCGTCATCGCCGACGACGCCCGCGTCCACGACATCGGCGGCATCATGGGCGGCATGGAGTCGGGCGTCTCGGCGGCGACCACCGACGTGCTGATCGAGTGCGCCTATTTCGACCCCGCCGGCATCGCCCGTACGGGGCAGACGCTGACGCTGACCAGCGACGCGCGCAGTCGCTTCGAGCGCGGCGTCGATCCCGCCTTCCTCGACGAGGGGCTGGCGGTGGCGACGCATCTGGTGCGCGAGCTGTGCGGCGGGACGGCGAGCGCGGTGACGCGCGCCGGCCACCCGCCGGCCGAACCCCGCACAATCGCTTTCGCGCCCGAGCGGACGCTGGCGCTCGCCGGGGTCGACGTGCCCGCGGACGAGCAGGCGGCGATCCTGACGCGGCTCGGCTTCGCGGTCGCGCCGGGCACGCCGTGGCAGGTGACCGTGCCGACGTGGCGGCGCGACATCGACGGCCCCGCCGACCTCGTCGAGGAGGTGGTGCGCATCCACGGCCTCGACCACGTCCCCTCGACCCCGCTGCCGCGCGCCGCCAAGGATCCTTGGGGCGTCGCCCGGCCGACGGCGACGCCGGCGCAGCGCACCGAGCGCCGCCTGCGCCGCGCGCTCGCCGGCCGGGGCCTCAACGAGGCGGTGACGTGGAGCTTCGTCGCCCCCGCGCAGGCCGAGCCGTTCGGCGGCGCCGCCTGGACGCTGGCCAACCCGATCTCCGCCGACCTCGCGGCGATGCGCCCGTCGCTGATCCCCGGCCTGCTTGCGGCGGCGCGGCGCAACCTCGACCGCGGCGAGGCCGGGGTCCGCCTGTTCGAGATCGGTCGCCGCTATCTCGCTGACGGCGAGCACCCGACCGCGGCGATCCTGCTCGCCGGCCAGGCCCGCGCCCGCGACTGGCAGACCGGACCTGCGGCGGGCTTCGACGCCTTCGCCGCCAAGGCCGAGGCGCTCGCGGCGCTCGCCGCCGCCGGCGCCCCGGTCGAGCGGCTGGCGGTGCTGCCCCCGGTCGATCCCTGGTTCCACCCGGGCCGCGCCGGCCGGCTGGCGCTGGGTGCCAGGACGCTCGCCAGCTTCGGCGAGCTCCACCCGCGGCTGACGGGCGACCTGCGCCTGCCGGTCGTCGTCGCCGAGGTGTTCCTCGACGCGCTGCCGCCGGTGAAGGCGAAGCGGGCGCGCCCGGCCTTCGCGCCGCCGCCGCTGCAGCCCGTGACGCGCGACTTCGCCTTCGTCGTCGCCGCGGACACGGCCGCCGAAACCCTGCTCCGCGCGCTGCGCGGTGCCGACAAGGCGCTGGTCACCGACGTCGCCCTGTTCGACCGCTTCGCGCTCGCCGACGGCCGCCTCAGCCTCGCGGTGACGGTGACGCTGCAGCCGGTCGGGCGCAGCTTCACCGACGCCGAGATCGAGGCGCTGTCGGGCAAGCTGGTCGCCGCCGCCGCCAAGGCGGGTGCGACCCTGAGGACCTAGCGCGGCGCCGCTAGACAAGGCGCGAGCGCTCGCGCAAGACCCCGCGATGACCAGACCCGCCCGTGCCCTGCTCCTCCTCGCCGCCGCCGCCCTGCCCGCCATCGTCGCCGCGCAGGAAGGCCCGGCGCCGACCGGCACGAGCAAGCCGCAGCCGGTCGCGCTGCCCAGCGCGATCCCGCCGGCGCGCGACATCCCCTACCCCGGCACCGTCACCCTTGCGGTGGATGCGACCGACGTCGCGCGCGGCGTCTTCCGCATCGACGAGCAGCTGCCGGTTACCGCCGGCCCGCTGGTCCTCCTCTACCCGGCGTGGCTGCCCGGCGCGCATGCGCCGCAGGGCGAGATCGACAAGGTCGCCGGGCTGACCATCACCGCCGGCGGGCAGACCCTGCCGTGGCGGCGCGACACGGTCGACGTACACGCCTTCCACATCGACGTGCCGGCGGGCGTCACGCACCTCGACGTCCGCTTCCAGTTCACCTCGGCGACCGCGGCCAATCAGGGCCCGGTGGTGATGACGCCGAACATCGTCGCGCTCGAGTGGATCTCGACCCTGCTCTACCCCGCCGGCTACTTCGTCCGCGACATCATGGTCGCCCCCAGCGCGACCTTCCCGGCCGGCTGGGCCGCGGCGACGGCGCTCCGCTCGAGCGATCCCACCGACCACGGCGGCACCATCCGCTACGCGCCCGTCGCCCTCGACACGCTGGCGGATTTGCCGGTCTTCGCCGGGCGCTTCTTCCGCCGCGAGCCGCTGTCGCCCGACGTCACGCTCAACATGTTCGCCGACCGCGCCGACGAGCTGCAGCCGACCGACGCCGAGCGCGCCGCGCACCGGGCGCTCGTCACCCAGGCGGTCAAGCTGTTCGGCGCGCAGCACTATGATCACTACGACTTCCTGTTCGCGCTGTCGGACCGGATCGACGGCTTCGGGCTCGAGCATCACCGTTCGTCCGAGGACGAGGCCTCGCCCGACTATTTCCTCGACTGGGACGCGAGCGTCGCCGGCCGCGACCTGCTCGCCCACGAGTTCACCCACAGCTGGAACGGCAAGTTCCGCCGCCCCGCCGACCTGTGGACGCCCGATTACCGGACGCCGATGCAGAACAGCCTGCTGTGGGTCTACGAGGGCCAGACGCAGTTCTGGGGGAACATCCTGTCGGCGCGGTCGGGGCTGATCCCGGTGCCCGAGATGCGCGACCGGATCGCCCAGCTCGCCGCCCTCTACGACAGCCAGGCCGGGCGGCAGTGGCGGCCGCTGCTCGACACGACGAACGAGGAGATCCTGTCGAACCGCCGGCCGGAGCCGTATCCGAGCTGGCAGCGGGACGAGGACTATTACAACGAGGGCATGCTGATCTGGCTCGATGCGGACAGCCTGATCCGGGAGCGGTCGCACGGCAGGCGCGGCCTCGACGATTTCGCCCGCGCCTTCTTCGGCGTGCGCGACCGCGACTGGGGCGAGCTGACCTACACCCGCGACGACGTCATCGCCGCGCTGAACAAGGTCGAGCCCTACGACTGGGCGGGCTTCCTCCACCAGCGGGTCGACCTCGCCGGGGTGCCGGCCCCGCTCGACGGCATCGCCCGCGGCGGCTACCGGCTGGTCTTTACCGCCGAGCCCGGCAAGCTGTGGAAGGCGCGCGAGACGAGCCGCGAGCAGCTCGACCTGACCTATTCGCTCGGTCTCGTCATCGGCAAGAACGGGCTGGTCAAGTCGGTGCAGTGGAACGGCCCGGCGAACAAGGCGGGGATCACCGTCGGCGCGACGATCGTCGCGGTCGACGGCGCCAAGTACAGCGACGACGAGCTGAAGCAGGTCATCACCGCCGGCAAGGGCGGGACGGCCCCCATCGCCCTGCTGATCGAGCAGAACGACATGTACCGGACCGTCGACGTCGCCTGGAACGGCGGCCTGCGCTACCCGCACCTTGAGCGGACGGGCAAGGGGCCGAGCAGTCTCGACGCGTTGCTGGCGGCGCGGTGATCGCGCCGCGAGCGCCGGACGGCGCCGCGTAGCGGCTTCGGCTAGGCGGCGGGAGGGGGCCGCACCCAGGGGTGCGGCCGCCCTCCCGGGTTTCCGGCCTGCGCCTGGCTACTTCATCGGCACGACGCGGCCCTGCGTCATCACATAGCTGACGGTCAGCACCGCCTTCGGGTCGCGCTGCGGATCGCCGTCGACGGCGATGAGGTCGGCGGCCTTGCCCGGCTCGAGCGTGCCGGTGACCTTGTCGACGCCGAGCAGCTCGGCCCCGCCCTTGGTCGCGGCGATCAGAGCGTCCTTCGGCGTCATGCCGTGCTCGACCATCAGCGCCAGTTCCTCGGCATTGCGCCCGTGGGGATAGACGGCGGCGTCGGTGCCGAGCGCGATGCGGACCCCGTTCCGCTGCGCGACGCCGATGTTGCGGCCGACGATCTTCATCGTCTCCAAGGCCTTGGCCTCGACGTTGGGCGTGTAGAAGTTCTTGCCGACGTGGAGCTTCAGCCCCTCGTACGCCATCAGCGTCGGCACCAGCCAGGTGCCGTGCGCCTTCATCGCCTTGGCCGCCTTGTCGTCGAGGTAGGTGCCGTGCTCGATCGAATCGACGCCAGCGTTGGCCGCCGCCTCGATGCCGCGCGCGCCGTGGGCGTGCGCCATCGCCTTCAGCCCGACCCCGTGCGCGGTGGCGACGATCGCCTTCATCTCGGCGTCGCTGAAGTGCTGCTCGAGCCCGATCGCGCCGTCGTCGAGGACGCCGCCGGTGGCCATGAACTTGATGACGTTGACGCCCTTCGCCGCGGTATGGCGGACGACGAGGGTGCAGGCGTCGGGCGTGTCGCAGACGCCGTCGTTCTGGTGGGCGGCGTTGAGCGCGTCGGCGAGTTCGGGGGCAAGTCCGACCGTCGCGTCGGCGTGGCCGCCCGAAATCGACAGCGGCGTGCCGGCGACGAGGATGCGCGGGCCCGGGAAGCTGCCCTCGGCGACGGCGTCGCGCATGGCGAGCGACGCGAGCGTCGGCCCGCCGGCGTCCCGCACCGTGGTGAAGCCGGCGCGCGCGGTGATCAGCGCGTTCTTGAGGCCGGTGGCGGCGGCATAGGGCTCCGAATATTTCGGCCGGAGCGTCGCGTACCACGGCAGGCCGCTGTCCTGCGTCAGGTGGACGTGCGCGTCGATCAGGCCCGGCATGACCGTCTTGCCGCCCAGGTCGACGACCGTCGCCCCGGCCGGCACGGGCGTGTCGGCGGCGCCGATGCTGACGATCCTGCCGTCGGTCACGACGATGGCCGACGGCCCCCGCGCGGGCAGCGCCGCGTCGGTGATGACGTGGCCGGCGCGGATGACGAAGGTTTCGGCCGCTCCAGGCGTGGCGGCCAGCAGCAGGACGGCGGCGATGATGCGATGCACGTGGTTCCCCTTGGTTCGTTTTCCCGACACTAGCCGGGGCCGGGGCACGTGCAAGCCTCACTCCGCGGCGGCGGGAACCCCTTCGAGATCGAGGGCGTAGCCGGCGGACCGCACGGTGCGGATGACGTCGGGCAGGTCGGCGCCGTTGATCGCCTTCCGCAACCGCCGGATATGAACGTCGACGGTGCGCTGCTCGACATAGACGTCCCGGCCCCAGACCGCGTCGAGCAGCTGTTCGCGGCTGAAGACACGCGCCGGGTGCTCGAGGAAGTGGCGCAGCAGGCGGAACTCGGTCGGCCCCAGCGCGATCGGCTGCCCGTCGCGCGTCACGCGGTGCGCCGAGGTGTCCATGGTGATGCCGGCATAATCGAGGTTCCCGCCCGACAGCGCCGGGCGCAGGCGGCGCAGCACGGCACGGATGCGCGCGACGAGCTCGCGCGGGGAGAAGGGCTTGGTCACATAGTCGTCGGCGCCGGTCTCGAGCCCACGGATGCGGTCGGCCTCCTCGGCGCGCGCGGTCAGCATGACGATCGGCAGGCCGGCCGTGACGGGGGCGCGGCGCAGGCGGCGGCAGACCTCGATGCCGCTCAGGTTGGCGATCATCCAGTCGAGGATGACAAGGTCGGGCTTCTCCTCCTCGGCGAGCACCAGCGCCTCCTCGCCGTCGCCGGTGCGGATGACGTCGAAGCCTTCCTTTTCGAGGTTGTAGCTGACGAGTTCGACGAGGTTGGCGTCGTCCTCGACCAGCAGGATCTTGGGCTTCATCGCTTCCTCAGACGGCGTAGGCGGTGTCGTCGGTCTTCGGCCGGCCGGCGAAATGCTCGCCGGTGGCGCTGAAGTAGACCATCTCGGCGACGTTGGTCGCATGGTCGCCGATGCGCTCGAGGTTCTTGGCGATGAACAGCAGGTGCGCCGACGGCGTGATGTGGTGCGGGTTCTCCATCATGAAGGTCAGCAGCGAGCGGAACAGGCTGTTGTAGAAGTCGTCGACCGCGGCGTCGCGCTGGCACACCGCCACCGCCTTGTCGGCGTCGCGATCGACGAAGGCATCGAGCGCGTCGCGGATCATCTCGACGACGACGCGCGCCATCTGCGGGATGATGATGACCGGCTCGATCGGTCCGCTCGTCGTCAGAGTCGAGGCGCGCTTGGCGATGTTCTTGGCATAGTCGCCGATGCGTTCGAGGACGGAGCTGATCTTCAGGGCCGAGATGATCTCGCGCAGGTCGTTCGCCATCGGTGCCCGCAGCGCGATCATCGTCACCGCCAGCCGCTCGGCCTCGGCCTCGAGCGCGTCGATGCGCGTGTCGGTATTGACCACCGCCATCGCCGCGTCGGGATCGCGTTCGACCAGCGCCTCGATCGCGGCGTTGATCTGCGACTCGCACAGTCCGCCCATCTGCGTGACGAGCGAACGCAGCTGGTTGATGTCGTCGTCGAACGATTTGACCGTGTGCGCGCCGAGTTCGGCCATGTCCGTCTCCCTTAGTGGCCGTCAGCCGAAGCGGCCGGTGACATATTCGCGCGTCCGCTGCTCGCGCGGGTTGGTGAAGATCTGCGCCGTCGGCCCCACCTCGACGACCTCGCCCAGATACATGAAGGCGGTCTGGTCGGAACAGCGCGCCGCCTGCTGCATCGAGTGGGTGACGATGACGATGGTGAATTCGGCGCGCAACTCGGCGATCAGCTCCTCGACCTTGGCCGTCGAGATCGGATCGAGCGCGCTGGTCGGCTCGTCGAACAGCAGCACCTCGGGGCGCACGGCGATGGTGCGGGCGATGCACAGGCGCTGCTGCTGCCCGCCCGACATGCCGAGCGCGCTGGTGGTGAGCCGGTCCTTGGTCTCGTCCCAGATCGCCGCCTTCTGCAGGCTCCACTCGACGCGCTCGTCCATCTGGCGCTTCGACAGTTTCTCGTGGAGGCGGACGCCGAAGGCGACGTTCTCGTAGATCGACATCGGGAAGGGCGTCGGCTTCTGGAAGACCATGCCGATGCGGGCGCGAAGGTCGGTCGGATCGACCTTGCTGTCGATCAGGTTCTCGCCCTGCATCAGCACCTCGCCCGTCGCCTTCTGGCCAGGATAGAGGCTGTACATGCGGTTGATGACACGCAGCAGCGTGGACTTGCCGCAGCCCGAGGGGCCGATCAGCGCCGTCACCCGCTTTTCCGGGAAATCGAGGTTGATCGACTTCAGCGCGCGGTTGTCGCCATAGAAGAACTCGAGGTTCTTCGTCCGGATGAACGGCTGCGTACCGTCCAGCGTGTTGTGACGGCCGACCGCGCCTTCGAGCGAGGCCATCTGTGGCGTGTCGTTCATGCGTTCCCCCTAGCGCCGGCGGCCGACGGTCAGCTGCGCCAGGATGTTGATCGCCAGCACGCCGAGCGTGATGATCAGCGCGCCAGCCCAGGCGAGCTGGACCAGATCCTCGTACGGGCTCGCCGCCATCTGGTAGATCGCGACGGGCAGGCTCGCCATCGGCTTGGCCAGCGACGTCGACCAGTTGAGGTTGCCGAGCGAGGTGAACAGCAGCGGCGCCGTCTCGCCGGCGACGCGCGCGAGCGCCAGCAGCACGCCCGTCAGCATGCCCGCGCCGGCCGAGCGCCAGGCGATCATCGTCACCACCTTCCACTTCGGCGCACCGAGCGCCGCGGCCGCCTCGCGCAGGGCGACGGGGACGAGGCTCAGCATGTCCTCGGTCGTGCGGATGATGATGGGGATCGCGATGACGGCGAGCGCGACGGCGCCGGCGATGCCCGAATAGGTCTTCGTCGTCGCGACGAGCACGACATAGACGAACAGGCCGACCAGGATCGACGGGGCCGACAGCAGGATGTCGCTGACGAAGCGCGTCGCATCGCCGATCCGCGACCCCTTGGCGTATTCGGACAGATAGGTGCCGGCGAGCACGCCGACCGGCGTGGCGATGAGCATGCCGATCGCCACCTGGATCAGGCTGCCGACGATTGCATTGGCGAGTCCGCCGTTCTCGCCGGTCGGCGCCATCGACGTCGTCAGCACGCTGAGCTTCAGCGCCGGCAGGCCGCGGGCCACGAGCGTGTAGAGGATCGAGGCGAGGAGCGCGAGCGACAGCACCGCCGCCGCGCTGGCGAGCGTCGCGACGACGGCGTTGGTCGCCTTGCGCCGGGCGGACTGGGCACTCATCAGCTGACCGCCCGCGGCGCGACCAGCGCGCGCGACGCCGCCAGCACGATGAACGAGATGATGAACAGCGTCAGGCCGAGGCCGAGCAGCGCCGCCAGCTTCATCGTGCCGAAGCCGGCTTCCGCGAACTCGTTGGCGATGGTCGAGGCGATCGTCGACCCTTGCGCGAACAGGTTCGGCGACAGGCGCGTGGCGTTGCCGATGACGAAGGTGACGGCCATCGTCTCGCCCAGCGCGCGGCCGAGGCCGAGCATGACCGCGCCGATCATCGCCCGCCGACCATAGGGCACGGCGACATGGCGGATGACCTCGAAGCGCGTCGCGCCGAGGCCGTAGACCGATTCCTTGAGGACGACCGGCGTCGCGCCGAGGATCTCGACAAACATCGCCGTGATCAGCGGCAGGATCATCACCGCCAGCACCAGCCCGGCGGTGAACACGCTGTTGCCCGAGCCGTAGTCGAGCACCTTGTTCAGCCCCGGTACCGGCGCGGCGAGGTCGGCGACGTCGAGGATGAAGTGGTCGGCCAGCCACGGCGCGAGGACGAAGAAGCCCCACATGCCGTAGATGATCGACGGGATCGCCGCGAGAAGCTGGATGACCACGCCGACCGGCCGCCGGAGGGGCACGAGCAGGATTTCGGTCAGGAAATAGGCGACGCCGATCGACAGCGGCACGGCGATGACAAGGGCGATGATCGAGCTGAGCAGGGTCCCGTAGACCATGATGCCCGCGCCGTAGACATTGTTGACCGAATCCCAGACCGGGTTCCACAGGAAGCCGATGCCGAAGGTGCGGAACGCCGGCCAGGCGCCGACCGCGAGCATGACGATGATCGCGCCGAGGATGGCGAGCACGAGCAGGCCCATCCCCATGACGGTGCCGGAAAACAGCCGCTCGGTCGCCGGCGACTGGCCGGAGACGCGCGCCGGCTGAGCCGTGGCGAGCTGCGTATCGGCGGGAAGGGCGGCTTGGCTCATGGCTGCTCCGGCGGCGGAATGATCCGGGGGCGCATGGTACGCCGCGCCCCCGGAAAAGCAGCTTACTTCGGCAGGTTGACGCCGGCCACCTGGCGCCACTCGGTGTGAACGCGGGTGATCGCCGCGGCCGGCAGCGGCAGATAGCCGAGCTGGGTCGCGATCTTGGCGCCGTTCTTCAGGCTCCAGTCGAAGAAGGCGAGCGCGTTGCCCGTGCGCGCCGGGTCGGCCGGCTTGGCGGGCACGAGGATGTACGTCGCGCTGACGATCGGCCAGGTGTTGGCACCGGGCAGCGCCAGCATGTTGGCGACCGCGTTCGGCGCGCTCGCCCAGTCGGCCTGCGACGCGGCGGCATCGAACGCGGCGGGCGTGGGATCGATGAAGTTGCCCGCGGCGTTCGCCAGCTTGGTCGTCGGCAGCTTGTTGGCGAAGGCGTAGTTGAACTCGACATAGCCGATCGCGCCGTTGGTGTTCTTGACGTTGCCGGCGACGCCGTCGTTGCCCTTGCCGCCCGAGCCGGTCGGCCAGCTGATCGTCTTGCCGGCGCCGAGCGTCCAGTTCTTCGCCGTCTTCGACAAGTAGTTGGTGAAGATCGCCGTCGTGCCGCTCGAATCCGAACGATAGACCGGCGTGATGGTGATCGGCCGCAGCGGCACGCCCTTGTTGATGGCGACGATCGCGGGATCGTTCCACTTGGTGATCTTGCCCATGTAGATGCCGGCGATGATCTCCGGCGTCAGGCGCAGCTGGCCGCTGCCGACGCCCGGCAGGTGGACGATGATGACCTCCGAGCCGATGACGGCGGGGAACTGGACCAGGCCGTTCGCCTTAAGATCCTCGGGCTTCATGGGATCGTCCGAGGCGCCGAAGTCGACCGTGCGCGCCTTGATCTGCGACTGCCCGGCACCCGAGCCGATCGCCTGGTAGTTCAGCTCGTTCTGCGTCGCCGCCTTATAGGCCGAGCCCCACTTGGCGTAGAGCGGTGCCGGGAAGGTCGCCCCCGCACCGGTGATCTCGGCGGCGAAGGCGGTGCCGGCAAGCGCCGTCGTCGCCAGCAGCGCGAGCGTGCTCCGCACTGCCCGCGAAAGCATGATGGTCATGGCCATTCCTCGTTTTCCGGCGAACCGGAGATAGCTCGCCCCTGCGTCAGCGGTTCGCACGTATGTGTGACCTGTCGATGACAATCAGGCGACAGCGCCATGACAGCGCCGTCGGCCGGGGGATCGCTGAACCTAGCGACGTAACGCCCCAGGAAAGAAATGCGCCCGTTGGCGTTGTGGCGCGATGCGTGTGCGGTGACCTGCCGGCCGCAAGCCCGGAGAGAGAGATCCGCCGCCGATGATTGTGTCCCGATGACCCGGCGCGCTGTCCCTGCCTCCATTCTTGCCGCCGCCGTCCTGGCGCTGGCGGCGTGCGCCAAGAAGGACGACAAGGGCCCGCCGCCGACGCCCGAGGCCGGCTATGTCGTGCTGCGCCCCGAAACCGTGCCGCTGTACGTGGAACTCACCGGGCGGACGACGGCGTACGAGACTTCCGACGTCCGCCCGCAGGTCGCCGGCCTGATCGAGGCGCGCACTTTCCGCGAGGGCAGCATCGTTCATAAAGGGCAGACGCTCTACAAGATCGACCCGTCGACCTACCGCGCCGCGCTCGCCCAGGCGCAGGCGAACCTGGCGAGCGCGCAGGCGAACGCCGTATCGACGCGGCAGAAGGCCGACCGTTACCGCCCGCTGGCGGCGATCGAAGCCGTGGCCAAGCAGGACTATGTCGATGCCGAGGCCGCCGCGCGGCAGGCTTCCGCCGCCGTGGCGCAGAACCGGGCGGCGGTGCGCGCGGCCCAGATCAACCTCGGCTTCACCAACGTACCCGCGCCGATCACCGGGCGCGTCGGGCGCTCGCTGGTGACGACCGGCGGCCTCGTCACGGTTGGCCAGGCGACCGCGCTGACGACGATCCAGCGGCTCGACCCGATCTTCGTCGACATCCAGCAGTCGTCGGCCGACCTCTTGACCCTGCGCCGCGCGCTGTCGAGCGGCGGCCGCGCCGCTTCGTCGGCGACGGTGACGCTGCAGCTCGCCGACGGCAGCGACTACGGCGCGACGGGTCATGTCGAGTTCGCGGAAGCGATGGTCGACCAGAACACCGGCACGGTGACGCTGCGCGCGCGCTTCCCCAACCCGCACGGCGTGCTGCTGCCCGGCATGTTCGTGCGCGCCCGCCTGTCGCAGCAGACGGTCGAGAATGCGATCCTCGCGCCCCAGGCCGGCATCGCCCGCGACCCGCGCGGCAATGCGACGGCGCTCGTCATCGTCCGCGACGGCACGCCCGAGGCCGAGAACGCGGCGAAGAAGGGCGGCGGCAGCAGCAGCGCCGGAAGTGGCGGCGGCTCGGCCAGCAACGGCGGCAGCGCGGGGGGCAGCGGCAGCGGCAATCACGGCGGCAGCGGCCGGCATGGCAGCAAGCCCCCGCCGCGCACCGGCTTCACCGTCGCCAGCCGCGACGTCGTCGTCGACCGCACCGTCGGCGACCGCTGGCTGGTGACCAAGGGCCTCGGCTCCGGCGACCAGCTGGTCGTCGAGGGCGCGAACAAGGTCAAGCCGGGCCAGCCGGTTCGCCCCGTGCCCGCCGGCGCGGTCCAGCGCGAGGGCAGCGCACAGGGCGGCGGCAGCCAGGGCAGCGGCCAGTCGGGCGGCAGCGGTAGCGGTTCGACCCGCTAGATGATCTCGAAAGTCTTCATCGACCGGCCGATCTTCGCGTGGGTTCTGGCCATCATCGTCATGCTGGCGGGCATCGGCGGCGTGCTGTCGCTGCCGATCGAGCAGTACCCCGACATCGCCCCGCCCGCGGTCAACATCCGCGCAACCTATCCCGGCGCCTCGGCCGAGACGCTCGAATCCTCGGTGACGCAGGTCATCGAGCAGCAGCTGACCGGCATCGACGGCTTGATCTACTTCCAGGCGACCTCGAACTCGGCTGGTGCGCTGACGCTGACCGTCACCTTCAACAAGGGGACCAACCCCGACATCGCCCAGGTGCAGGTGCAGAACAAGGTGCAGCAGGCGCTGCCCCGCCTGCCGCAGCAGGTGCAGGCGCAGGGGCTGACGGTGACCAAGTCGAACGCCGACTTCCTGATGGTGGTGGCGCTGTACGACGAGAGCGACAAGTCGACGTCGATCGACGTCGCCGACTATCTCGTCTCGAACCTGCAGGATCAGATCGGCCGCATCCAGGGTGTCGGCGACTATACGGTGTTCGGCGCGCAATATGCGATGCGCATCTGGCTCGACCCGTTCAAGCTGACGAGCTTCGCGCTGACGCCCGGCGACATCGTCACGGCGCTGCAGGCGCAGAACACGCAGATCGCCGCGGGGCAGCTCGGAGCGCAGCCCGGTCCGCCCGGGCAGATGCTGTCGGCGATCGTCACCGAACGCTCGCGCCTGACGACCGCCGACGAGTTCCGCAAGGTCATCGTCAAGACGCAGAGCGACGGCTCGGTCGTGCGGCTGAGCGACGTCGCGCGGGTCGAGCTCGGCGCGGAGAGCTACACCAACACCGGCCGGCTGAACGGGCACCCGGCGGTCGGCATGGCGATCCAGCTGGCGCCGGGATCGGACGCGCTGAAGACCGCCGAGCTGGTAAAGTCGGCGGTGGCGGACGCCGCGAAGTCGTTCCCGCCGGGCTATAAATACGCTTTCCCGCTCGACAGCACGGCGTTCATCAAGCTGTCGGTCGAGGAGGTGGTCAAGACGCTGGGCGAGGCGATCGTCCTCGTCGTCATCGTCATGTTCGTCTTCCTGCAGAGCTGGCGCGCGACGCTGATCCCGGCGATCGCCGTGCCCGTCGTCCTGCTCGGCACCTTCGGCATCCTCGCGGTGTTCGGCTACTCGATCAACACGCTGACCTTGTTCGGCCTCGTGCTGTCGATCGGCCTGCTCGTCGACGACGCGATCGTCGTCGTCGAGAACGTCGAGCGCGTGCTCGAGGAAGAACCCGACATCTCCCCGCGCGATGCGACGATCAAGTCGATGGGCGAGATCCAGGGCGCGCTGATCGGTATCGCCATGGTCCTGTCCGCGGTGTTCCTGCCGATGGCCTTCTTCGGCGGGTCGGTCGGCGTCATCTACCGCCAGTTCGCGGTCACCATTGTCAGCTCGATGGTCCTGTCGGTCGCGGTTGCCTTGATCCTGTCGCCGGCGCTCGCCTCGAACCTGCTCAAGCGCCCCGACAAGGACAAGCCCAAGGGCCGGGTCGGCCGGCTGGGCGAGCGCTTCAACGGCTGGTTCAACCGCACCGCCGACCGCTACCGCGACGCGGTCGGGCGGGTGATCGGCAAGCCGCTTCTGTTCCTCATCGCCTACGGGATCATCGTCGCCGTACTCGTCATCGGCTTCCTGCGGCTGCCGACGGGCTTTCTGCCCAACGAGGACCAGGGCATCGCCCAGCTCCAGTTCATCCTGCCTTCGGGTGCGACGCAGGCGCGGTCGACCGAGGTCGCAAAGCAGGTCGAGGACTTCTTCCGCCGTGCCGAGGACAAGACGATCGACATCGTCTATGTCGTCATCGGCCAGAACAGTGCCGGCACCGGGCAGAACGTCGCCCGCGGCTTCATCGGCTTCAAGCCGTGGGACCAGCGCACGGGCAAGGACGAGAACGCCGCTGCCATCGTCCAGCGCGCGAACAAGCAGCTGGCCGGGGTCCGCGACGCGCAGTTCACCGCCTTGAACCCGCCGCCGGTGCGCGGGCTCGGCCAGTCGGCGGGCTTCACCATGGAGCTCGAGAATGTCGGCAACCTCGACCGGGCGACGTTCCGCGCCCGCGCCGACGCCGTGGTCGCTGCCGCCAAGGCCGATCCCTCGCTGACCGCGGTGCGCCTGAACGGGCTGGACGACGTGCCGACCCTCCACGTCGACGTCGACCAGGAGCAGGTCGGGGCGCTCGGCCTCACGCAGGCGGAGGTCGACCAGACGCTCGCCGCGGCGTGGGGCGGGCAGTATGTCAACGACTTCATCGACCGCGGCCGCGTGAAGCGCGTCTATGTCCAGGGCGACGCACCCTTCCGCGCGCGGCCCGAGGACCTGTCGAACTGGTATGTGCGCAATTCCCAGGGGTCGATGACGCCCTTCTCCGCCTTCGCCCACACCAGCTGGCAGCGGACGCCGACAACACTCCAGCGCTACAACGCCCACCCCTCGTTCGAGATCGCGGGCGAGCCGGCGCCCGGCTCGAGCACGGGCGCGGCGATGAAGACGATGACCGACCTCGCGGCGAAGCAGCCGGGCATCGGCGTCGAGTGGAGCGCACTGTCGTACCAGGAGCGGCTGTCGGGCGGGCAGACGCCGCTCCTTTACTCGCTGTCGCTGCTCGTCATCTTCCTCTGCCTGGCCGCCCTCTACGAGAGCTGGTCGGTGCCCTTCTCGGTGCTGCTCGTCATTCCGCTCGGGCTGGTCGGGGCGACGCTGGCGGTGACGCTCCGGGGGCTGACCAACGACGTCTATTTCCAGGTCGGGCTGCTGACGACGATGGGCCTGTCGGCCAAGAACGCGATCCTGATCGTCGAGTTCGCCGAGGCGGCCGAGCGCGGCGGCAAGAAGCCGCTCGACGCCGCGCTCGAGGCGGCGCGCCTGCGCCTGCGGCCGATCATCATGACCAGCCTCGCCTTCATCTTCGGCGTCGTCCCGCTCGCCATTTCGACCGGCGCGGGCGCGCAGAGCCGCATCGCCATCGGCACCGCGGTCATCGGCGGCATGCTGACGGCGACCGCGCTCGCCATCTTCTATGTGCCGCTGGCCTTCGTTCTCGTCCGCCGCCTGTTCAACCGGCGGAAGAAGGAGACGCCCGAGGGCGAGGCCGGGAGCGAGCCGGGGTCCGACCCTGGTGCGCCGCCGCCCGGCCGCCCGGCGCTGCCCGCGCCCGAGCCGCAGCCGCAGCTGCCCGCGCCGGGAGCGCCCGCATGATCCGCCGCGCTCCCCTGCTCGCCGCCGTCGCGCTCGCCGCGTGCAGCCTCGACCCGCACTACCGGCGGCCCGAACCGGCGATCCCGCCGAGTTGGCCGGTCGGCGACAGCTATCTGCGGCAGAGCGAGGCGGCGCTGCCCTCGCTCGACTGGCGCACCGTCTTTCGCGATCCTCGCCTGCAGCGGGTCATCGCGCAGGCGCTGGCGAGCAACCAGGACCTCGCCATCGCCGCGGCGAACATCGAATCGGCGCGCGCGCTCTACCGCGTCCAGCGCGCGCAGCTGCTGCCGCAGGTCGACGCGGCGGCGCGGGTGACGACGTCGAACGGCCTGCTGTCGAGTTCGAGCGGCACCACGGGCACCGGCACCACCGGTATCGGTACGACCGGCACCGGGTCGACGGGTACGGGCACCGGCGGAACGGGTACGGGCTCCGGCGGAACGGGCACCGGAGTCGGGACTGGCACCGGATCCGGCACGGGTACCGGCACCGCCGGCACGGGCACCAGCGGCACGACCGGTACGATCGGCACGACCGGCAGCGGCGGCACGCGCACCGTCTACTCGGCCCAGCTTGCCGTCACCGCCTTCGAGATCGACCTGTTCGGCAAGCTGCACAGCCTCGCCCGCGCGCAGTTCCAGCAATACCTCGGCACGGAAGCCGCGGCGCGCGCCACCCGGCTGACGCTCGTCGCCGACGTGGCGAACGCCTGGGTGACGCTCGCCGCCGACCGCAGCCTGCTTGCCATCGCCACCGATACCGAGAAGAGCGCGCAGCAGACGGTCGACCTGACGCGGGCGCGCCTGACCGGCGGGGTCGCCCCGCGCACCGACCTCCGCCAGGCCGAGAATACGCTGTACACGGCGCGCGCCGACCGGGCCAACCAGACGACGCTCGTCGCGCAGGACGCGAACGCGCTGCAGCTGCTGGTCGGCACGCCGGTCGCCGGCGCCGACCTGCCCACGGGCATCGAGACGATCGGCGAGGCGATCGCCGCCGTGCCGGCCGGGCTCGACAGCCGCATCCTGCTGCGCCGCCCCGACGTCGTGCAGGCGGAATATACGCTGCGCGCGGCCAACGCCCGGATCGGCGCGGCACGGGCGAACTTCTTCCCGACGATCAGTCTGACGGCGGCGGCGGGCTTCGCCTCGACGGCGCTCACCAGCCTGTTCACCGGCGGCGCCTTCAGCTGGTCGGTCGCGCCGTCGGCCTCGCTGCCGATCTTCGACGGCGGGGCGAACCGCGGCAATCTCGCCTATGCCCGCGCCCAGCGCGATCTGGCGGTCGCCGAATACCAGAAGGCGGTGCAGACGGCGTTCCGCGAGGTCGCCGATGCGCTCGCGCGGCGCGGCACGATCGAGACGCAGGTCGCCGCCCAGACCGCGAACGAGCGCGCGGCCGCCGACGCCGCCGATCTCGAGAACGCGCGCTTCCGGGGCGGCATCGACCCCTTCCTCAACGCACTCGTCACGCAGCGGACGCTGTACACGACACGCCAGGCGCTGGCGCAGGCGCAGCTGCTCCGCGCCCAGAGTCTGGTCACCCTGTACCAGACCCTAGGCGGCGACCAGACGCTCGATCCGGAGCCGCTGCGCTAGTTCAGATAGCGGTCGAACCAGGCGACCGTCTGGTCCTCGCGGTCGTGGATCTGCTCGGGCTTCCGCAGGCGGTGGCCGGCGCCTTCGTAGATGATGAGCTTGGTCGGCACGTTCACGGCCTTGAGCGCGTGCCAGAACTCGACCGACTGCGCCGGCGGGCACTCGACGTCGCGCTCGCCGACATAGATCAGCGTCGGCGTCTTCGCCGCCTTGATCGTCGTCAGCGGCGAGGCGGCGACGTAGACCGCCGGGTCGTCATAGGCCGACGCCCCGAAGAACGGGATCATCCACTGGTCGATGCCGTTCTCGCCGTAATAGCTGATCCAGTTGGCGATGCCCGCGCCGGCAACGGCGGCCTTGAAGCGGGTCGTGTGGGTCACCGTCCACATCGTCATGAAGCCGCCGTAGCTGTGGCCGAAGACGCCGAGCCGGGCGCCGTCGATGCCGCCGCCCGCGAGCACCGCATCGACCCCGGCGAGGATGTCGCGCAGGTCGCCGCCGCCGAAGTCGCGGATGTTGGCCCGGGTGAAGGCCTCGCCCTGTCCGTAGCTGCCGCGCGGGTTCGGGCGGAACACGGCGTAGCCGTGGTCGATCAGCGTCTTGTCGACCCCGTTCCACAGGTACTGGGGAGAGGCGAACGACGACGGGCCGCCGTGGATGTCGACGATCATCGGCCGCTTGCCGGCGTGCGGCGCCAGCGGCGTCAGCAGCCAGCCCTGGACCTGCCGGCCCTCGCTTGTCCACGTCAGGCTGCGGGCGCTGACAAACGCCGGATGGCCGGCGTTGACGGTCGTGACCGGTTTCAGGCTGATCGTGGCGTCGCCGCTGCCGACCGCGATCTCGCCCGGGTGGGCGAAGTCGGCGACGATGCTGGCCAGCGTGTGCCCGTCGGCGGAGACGGCGACGCCGGAGTCGGTATCGCCGGCGTCTCCCGACACGGGCGCCGACCACAGCAGCGTCATCCGCCCGTCGGCGGCGACGCGGGCGACCTCGAAGCGCTCACCGGACTGGCGCGTGACGACGGGATCGGCGGCGCGCGTACTCAGCGAGGTGACGGAGAAGCGCGCGCCCGGCGTCAGGTCGACCGGCTGCCCGCCGGTCAACGGCACGGCGTAGAGGTCGCCGCCCGTCGCGCCGAAGTCGCTCATCAGGCCGCCGATGAACCAGACGCGGCCGTCGCGGCCGACGCGCGGCGCGGCAATCTGCATCGCCGGGGCGGCAAGCGTCCGCATCCGGCCGCCGTCGAGCGCGACGAGCTTCGCCACCCACCAGTTGTTGTCGCCGTTGCCCCTGGCCGCGGTAGCGACGAAGCCGCCCGCCGGCGTCCAGTCGAACTCGTAGATCCAGGTATCGGCCGGCGACACCGGCGTCGCCGCGCCGCCCGCCGCGGGGACGACGACCAGCCGCTGCTCGTCGTCGGCCTCGCCGATTTCGCCGACCTGCGCGCGCCCGGCCTCGACCGCGCCGACCGCCTTGTGGGCACCGTAGACGGCGAGGAAGGCGAGCCGCTTGCCGTCCGGCGACCAGCGCGGGTTCTGCGCCACGCCGGTGACGGTCGCGATCGTCCTCACCGTGCCGTCCGCGACGTCGAGCTGGGCAGTGCCGGCGGCACCATTGCTGGCGATGAAGGCGATCGCCTTGCCGTCGGGCGACCACTCGATGCCGGCATAGCTGCACGCGGCGCACGGATCGTAACGCGCGACGACGCGGCCGGTCGCAGCTTCGCGCACCACGACCGCGCCGTGGGTCTCGGGCACCGCGCTGTCGGCGGCCTGGAGGCTGTCGACGGTGGCGACCCGCCGCCCGTCCGGCGAGATCGCCAGCGCCCTGAACTGCGTCAGCGGCGGGAGCGCGGCGGCTCCCGCCGCCGATGCCGCGACTGCCGAAAAGGCGGCGACCAGCCGTCCGAACCCTACGCTCACCCGCAACCCTCTTGCCGTCACTGCCGGGTGGACAGTGGCGCAAGTCGGGTCGCGCTGTCATGCTGAAAACACGCTAGGCGGCGACGCCCGAACGAGCAGGAGAGCGGGTCATGGTCGAGCCGGCCGACGCCAAGGAATTGATCGACGAGGCGATCGAGCGGGCCGAGGAGGAGCGCGACGAGGCGGCAGCGGCGGCGCGAGCGGCCGAGAAGCGCTTCCGCGACCGCGTCTCGATCCTTGTCGGCGTCTTCGCGGTCCTGCTCGCCGTGATCCACATGGCGTCCGCCGGCGCTGCGCGCGAGAGCCTGCTCAAGGGCATCGAGGCGTCGGACACGTTCAACTACATGCAGGCCAAGATCGTCCGCGAAAGCGTCGCCAAGGCCTCCGCGCAGTCGTCCGCGGTCGCCGCCGACGACCGCGCGACGTGGGCGGCGGAAGCCAAACGCCTGCGCACGCCCGACGCTGCCGGTCATGCCATCCCGCAACTCGAGAAAGCCGGCAAGCAGGCGCGCGCCAAGGGAGAGGCGGCGGCGAGCGAGGTCGAAGGATACGAGCTCGGCGAGACGGCGCTGCAGCTCGCGATCGTGCTGTTGTCGATCGCCCTGGTCGCCCGCTCGCGCGCGATCGTCGGCGGGGCGCTGCTGCTCGGCATCGCCGGGACCCTGGCGGCCGCGGCGACGCTCGCCGGCATTCACGGCTAAGGTGCCAGGCGTCGCAGTCCTAGAACATCAGGCCGGCATTCGAGCCGCGGGCGGCAAGCACGCGGCCGATGGCGTCGAACAGCTCCTCCATCGCCACCGGCTTCAACAGCAGCTCGTCCGCGCCGCCGCTCAGGCAGCGATCGCGCAGGCCCTGGGTCGCGTCGGCGGTGACGACGATGATCGGCAGGTCGTTCTTGGGTGCCGGCCGCGCACGGATGTGACCGATGGCTTCCATCCCGTCCATGCCCGGCATCCGCAGGTCCATCAGCACGATGTCGAAGTCGTCGGCATCGATCGCCCGAAGACCGGCCTCGGCGCTGTCCGCCTCATCCATGCCGACGCCGGCGACCGACAGCATGTCGCGCACGACGCGGCGATTCAGGGCGTCGTCATCGATGGCCAGGATCCGCACCGGCCTCCCTTCCGTACACGACGATAGGGTCGCAGCGCATTCGTTACGAGAGATTGGGCGAAAGCGCCACAGGGCGTGGTGCCGCGTTCGAACAGTTTGTCGCGCTCACCGCCTGCCGCAGCGCCGTGCGCACCGCCTCGACCGTAACCGGCTTCTTCAGAACGGCAAAGGCACCTGCCGCGCGCCAGCCTTCGGCACCCTCGGCGAGCGCCTCCGGCAGCAGGAGAACGATTGCCGGATCGGCGCCACGATCGCCTGCCGCGCGAGCGAACGCGGCGAGCAGGGCCGTCGTCTCGCCCTCAGTCGCGGTATCGGCGATGTCGAGCAGCGCTACCGCGACGCGGGTTTCCACCACAAGTTCCCGAACCTCGGCCGGGTCGCACACCGCGGCGCGACCGAAATCGGCTTCGAGCGCGGTCCGCAGGAAGCTGCGGCGGATCGGATTGTCGGCGACGATGAGGAGCGGGACGGCCGGGGCGGCAGCCGTCGCGGCGACGACGTCGACCGTGCGATAAGGCAGTCGCACGGTAAAGGTTGCCCCCTGCCCCGGCACGCTGGTCACGACGATATCGCCGCCCAGAACGCGGATCAGGTGCCGCGAGATGGCGAGGCCGAGGCCCGTGCCGCCGAACTGCCGGGTCGTCGTCGTGTCCAGTTGCCGAAAGGGTTCGAAGATTGTCTCGAAGGCGCTCGGCGGAATCCCGACGCCCGTGTCGCTGACGGCGATCACCACCCAGTCGCCGTCGGATCCGGTCTCGCGGCTGACCTCGATTGCGACGGTGCCGGCGGCGGTGAACTTGACGGCGTTCGACAGCAAATTGTTCACCACCTGCCGGACACGCGCCGGATCGGTCAGGAGCGGGGCGTCGATGCCCGTCATTGCCAGTCGCAGGTCGATCCCCTTGTCCTCGGCCTGTGCCCGCCACAATGCCGCGACATCGTTCATCATCGCGGTCAGGTCGGTGGGCCTGGTGTCGACGCGGACATTGCCCGAATCCATTTTCGCGAAGTCGAGAATGTCGTCGACCAGCGTCCGCATGGCCCGGCCGGCCGCATCGACCAGCGCCACGCGGTCGCGGGTGCCGCCGGCAAGCTTGGCGTCGGCGAGCATCACCTGCGTCATGCCGAGGATGCCGTTGAGCGGCGTGCGGATTTCGTGGCTGGTCGTCGCGAGGAACTGGGACTTCGCCTGCAGCGCGTCACCCAGTTCGGCATTGGTTTGCTCGAGCCGCGTGTTGGCGGCGATGATTTCGGCGCGGCTCCGCCGGACCGAGCGCACGTAGATGAACAGGAAAACGACGGTACCCATGAGGACCGCGAGGAGGGCGCTGAAGACGATCGCCGACTGGCGCGCGCGCAGCCGCGTCAAGGCGACGTCGCGGCTGAGCTGCCCGGCTTTCAGCGTTGCGATGCGAGCGTTCTGGTTGGCGAAATCGAACTTTGCAGTCATCAGCGCAGCGTTGGTCGATGCGGCGAGCGCTCGCGACTCGTCCTCCATGCGCCGATAGGTTTCCAGATGGTCGAGCGCGCGTACCGGGTCGCCGAGCGCCTTGTAGAGGCGGTAGGCGGTCAGATGGAGCGGACTGAAGCTCTGGTCGGAGCGCGATTGACGGCTGAGCGAGAAAGCCGTTTCGAGGTCAGCCTCGGCGCTGGCCAGTTTTCCTTCCGCCAGGTTCAACGCACCGCGGGTGCCCAGCACCATCGGCCGCCAGCTCGCCGCGGCCGGGGCCTCGCACAGCTTGAGTCCGGCGGCGACCACGGCTTCGGCGCGGCGATACTGATGCTGCGCAATCGCGAGATCGCCGATGTTCGTCAGAATGCGCGCCATCAGCAGCGGGCTGTTGATCTTGCGCGCTATGGCCAGCGACTTGTCATAGGCGACCTGCGCCTCACGACGGCGTCCGAGGTGGAGCAGCGCGTTGGCGATGTTGTTGTTCGCCGGCAGGGCCAGCGCCGGATCGCTGGGGTACAGATCTTCGGCCGTCCGATAATAGTACAGCGTCCGCTCGAAATCCTGCGCGTCCTGGTAGATCGAGCCGATGCTCTGCAGAGCCTTCGCCTGTCCGCGCCGATCGTTGATGCCGGCGAACATGGCGAACGCCTGCTGAAGGTCCGCCAGCGCCTCCTGCGGCTGGCCGCCGCCGCGGCGCAGATGGGCGCGTAGCAGCAGCAGGTCGGCATTCAGGGAGCTTCGCGGCGCGACCCGGCTGGCAAGAGCAAGCGCCGATGCCGTGAGCGGCATGGCCGCAGCGGCATCGTTGGCGCGAAGGGCGCCTTCGCCTTCGATCCACTGGGCTGTCGCGACGGCATAGTCGCGGTCGGCGCCGGCCGGCCAGGCCATCGCTTCCATCTGCGCCTGCTGCCCGAGCAGTCGCGCGCGCACGGGATCACCAAGCATCGCCCCCTTCGCCGCCGCGATGGTGCCTTCGAACTGCGCCATCCGGGCCACCGCCGCTGGCGCCGGCGTCGCCGCCTGCGCCGGCGCCGCCAGAGCGAGAAGCAGCATGGCCGCGACTCGCGCGGCAAGACCGCTACTCCGCGGTCTGCTCGCCATCGCGAGCGCCTCCCTCGGCTTCGCGTTCGGAGCGCGCCCAGAACGCGCGCGACGGGGTCAGGGAAACATCGGTGTTGTTCAACCGCCGCAGGTGGTCGGCATTGCCGAGGAAACGATCCAGCTCGGACAGGCGCAGCGCCGGGCTGATGAAGAAACCCTGCGCGAGGTCGCAGCCCATCGCGCGCAGCAGCGCCAGCGTCGCGCGGCTCTCGACCCCTTCGGCAACGACCCGCATGCCGAGCGCGTGGGCGAGGTCGATCGTCGAGCGAACGATGAGCGGGTCGCGATTGCTCCGCGTCATGCCGCTGACGAACAGCTTGTCGATCTTGAGCTCGTCGGCGGGGAGCTCCTTCAGATAGGCGAGCGAGGAGTGACCCGAACCATAGTCGTCGATCGAGATGCGGATGCCGGCGGCAACCAGGCGGTTGAGGTTGGCGAGCGCCGCGGTCGGGTTGGCGATGAAGGCCGTCTCGGTGATCTCGAAGCCGATCGGACCATCGGCGGCGACGGCCAGGTCGCACGCTCGGTCGATGAAGGCATCGTTGCCGAGCGACTTGCCCGACAGGTTGACGTGGAAGGTGAGCGGGCCGTACGTCGCGGCCAGGGCGCGCTGGTCACGCACCGCCCGGTCGAGGATCCATAGCGACAGATCATGGATGTGACGGCTGCGTTCGGCGGTCTCGATGACGCTGCCCCGGTCGACCTCGCCCAGCGTCGGATGCTGCCATCGCAAAAGCGTTTCGACCCCATCATAGCGGCCGTCGCGAAGGCAGAATTTGGGTTGGTAGACGACATAGATCTCGCCGTTGGTGAGCGCTCGCGGCAGCTCCGCCTCGAGCAGGCGGCGATACTGTTTCTGCAGGCGCTCGCGCTCGCTGCGCTCCGGGTCGCGGAGCGGCAGATGTGCGGCTAGTCGCTGCCACCAGGCCGGTGGTTCTGTCATCGGCAATCCATCTCTGCAGCCCCTGCGGCTGCATCCGATCAATGCGCGGAAGAATACGAGTCGGCAACCGCGAACAGCGCTAAGTTTTGCATGGTATTCGAGGCTTGATTAACGATCGTGAAGATCGGTCCGCTTACCAACAATAGCTTGCATTCAATATTATCATAGACTTCTCTTGCACGATAAAAGCGCTGCTAACGTTCTGCCGGTTAACGCTCGAGGATATTATACGGGCACACTTGTGCCATGCTAAAATCTGTGTAGGAATAGCCGTCAGTAGAGTACGACACCACGGAAGGAGAATCAATATGAGTTGGCTGCTGCATGTGATCGGTTCCTACACTTGGGACATCCCGCCCTGGCGTCAGCTCTAAAGCGAGCGCACGGTCGTTGGCGGCCGTATCGGCGCTAAACAAGATCACCGCTCAGACCGCCCGGGCGATCCTCGCTCGGGCGGTCGGCTGTCGGGCGCAGGCGAAAATGCAGCCGACGCCCATCATTCAACGAATTGGTTGGCGCGGGTAGGCTCCGCCCTCTATGGCTCGCCCCTAGTCCGCAGCGAGCGCCGCCGCCATCGATGATCATTCGCCCTGCCGCGCCGCCGTTCCCCGATCCCCCGTATGCCCGCGACGAGCTGCTCCACGAGATCTTCGCCGCGACCGCGGCTGCCCGCCCCGACAGTACGGCACTGCGGCTCGCCGACCATGACCCCGCCAGCGGGCGCCGTCAGCATCTGACCTATGGCGAGCTGGCGCAGCGGTCGTCGCAGCTTGCCCACTTCCTGCGCGGCCGCGGCGTGGTCAACGGGGACCGAGTCGTTATCTGCCTGCCGCGAGGCCTCGACCAGTTCGTCGCTGTCCTGGGCGTCCTTGCGACCGGTGCCGCCTATGTTCCGGTCGACTGGAGCTTCCCCGCCGACCGCATCGACTTCATCGCCACCGACAGCACGGCCAAGCTGATCCTGACGACGCAGGAGCGGATCGCGGACTTCGCCCATGCGCAGGTGGTAGCGCTCGACGACCGGTTGGGCGAGATCGCGACAGGCGAGGTATGGCCCTTCACCCGCGCCGTGACTGGCGCTTCCCCCGACGACCTCGCCTACATCATCTATACCTCGGGCACGACCGGCCAGCCCAAGGGCGTCGCCATCCGCCACCGCAACATCGCCCATCTCGTCCGGGCGGAGGCGGCGATCCTCGGGCTGCGCGCGGACGACAGGGTGTTCCAAGGCTTCAGCCTCGCCTTCGACATGAGCCTCGAGGAGACGTGGCCGGCCTTCCTCGCCGGGGCCGAGCTGATCGTCTCCAGCGAGGCGCTGGCCCGGAGCGGACCCGACATCGGCGCGGCGATCCAAGCCGCTGGCGTGACCGTCTGGCACTGCGTTCCCTCGCTGCTGGCCGTCGTCGAGGTGCGTCCGCCGGCGCTCAGGCTGATCAACCTCGGCGGCGAGGCGTGCCCGCCCGACCTGGCCGAGCGGTGGGCGCGGCCGGGGCTGCGCCTCCTCAACACCTACGGCCCGACCGAAACGACGGTGACGGCGACCTGGGCCGAGCTGAGGCCCGGCGCGCCGGTCACGATCGGCACGCCGCTGCCGGGCTACCGCGCCTGGGTCGTCGACGAGGCGCTCGTGCCGGTCGCCGCGGGGACGGCGGGCGAGCTGGTCATCGGCGGCCCCGGCGTCGGCGTCGGCTATCTCGGCCGCGACGAGCTGACCGCGGCGAAGTTCGTCACCGCGAACTCTCGATCGTGAGGTCGGACCGGAGCGCGTCTATCGCACCGGTGACCTGGTCAGCGTCGACGAGGCGGGCGACATCGTCTTTTCCGGCCGCATCGACACGCAGGTCAAGATCCGCGGCTACCGCGTCGAGCTCGGCGAAATCGAGGCGGCGATCGCCGGCGACCCCGCCGTCGCGCAGGCGGTGTGCAGCCTGGTGCCGGTCGACGGCAACGACATCCTCGTTGCCTATCTCGTGCCCCGCGAGGGCGCGGCGATCGACCAGGCGCGCATCGCGGCGGCGCTGAAGGCGCGGCTGCCTTCGTACATGCGCCCGGCCCTCTTCGAGGTCGTGCCGCGACTGCCGCTGCTGGTCTCGGGCAAGGTCGACCGCAAGGCGCTGCCCGCGCCGGCCGCTCGGCCGGTGCGCGAGGACATCGTCGCTCCTTCGGGCCCGCTCGAAGCCGAGCTTCATCGGGCATGGAGCGAGGTCTTCGCGCCGCTGCCTGTATCGGTGACCGCCGACTTTTTCGAGGACCTCGGCGGCCATTCACTGCGTGCCGCCCGGGCGGTATCGCGGGCGCGGCAGCTGCCCGGGCTCGCCGACCTGTCGATCAACGACCTCTACGCCGCGCCGTCGATCCGGACGCTGGCGGCGCGACTGGCAGAGCGCGGCGGCACGGCGGCAACGCCGGCGCAGCCGTTCGCCGCGATCGACCGGCGGCGCTTTGTCGCCTGTGCGATCGCGCAGACGGTCGCGCTCCCCTTCATCTACGGCTTCGCCGGCCTGCAGTGGCTGCTGCCCTATCTCGCCTACGTGTACTGGGCGTCGAACGGCCTGTCGCGGCTGGCGGCGGCCGGAGCGGCGGCGCTGGCGTTCGTCGCCCTGCCGCCGTTGCTGCTGCTCGCCTCGATCGCCTGCAAGTGGCTGGTGCTCGGGCGAGCGAAGGCCGGCGACTACCCGCTGTGGGGCAGCTACTATTTCCGCTGGTGGCTGGTGCGGCGGGTCCTCGAGACGGTCGCTTCGCAGTATCTCGCCGGGACGCCAGCCTATGCGCTCTACTACCGCCTGCTGGGAGCGAAGATGGGCCGCGACGTGCTGCTGCTCGGCGACTTCATCGACGTCGCCGATCTGGTGACCATCGGCGACGACGCGGCGCTCGACGCGGGGTCCATCCTGGCGACGAGCTCGGTTGAGGGCGGGCTGCTGCGCCTCGGCCGCGTCGAAATCGGCGCCGGTGCGACCGTCGGCTCGACCGCGGTGGTGGGCCGGGATGCGCGGATCGGCGCCGGCGCGGTGCTCGAGGACCTGTCGGCGCTGCCCGCCGGCGGCGTCATCCCGGCGGGCGAGCGCTGGTCGGGATCGCCGGCGCGGCCGGTCGCTGGCCAGTCGACGCACGTGCCGCCGCCGCCCTCGCGGCTCCGCCGCCACGCCATGTCGTTCGCCCTGCTGGTCGCTGCCGCGCTGCTGCCGATCGCGGCGCTGCTGCCGATCGCGCCTGGCCTCGTCGCCATGATCGAGGTCGACTGGCGGACCGAAGGCTACAGCTTCATCGCCTTCTCGCCGCTCCTCGCCGCGGCATACGTCGTGCTGATGTGCATCCTGCTGGCGGCGGTCAAATGGACGCTGGTCGGCGAGGCGAAGCCGGCGCGGCTGTCGATCTGGAGCACGGCCTACTTGCGCTTCTGGATCGTGCGGCAGCTCGGGGCGCTGGCGCTCGAGCTGCTCCACCCGATCTACGCGACCCTGTTCGTCGCCCCCTGGTTCCGGCTGATGGGTGCAAAGGTCGGGCGGCGCGCCGAGATCTCGACGGCAACGTCGGTCGTCCACGACCTGGTGACGATCGGGCCGGAAAGCTTCATCGCCGACGGTGTGGTGCTTGGGGCCGCCTGCGCCGCGCCGGGGGCGGTCGTGCTCGCCCCGACGGTGATCGGCCGGCGCACCTTCGTCGGCAACAGCGCCGTCATCCCGGCCGGTAGCACCATCGGCGACGAGGCGCTGATCGGCGTTCTGTCGCGCCCGCCGCGCGAGGGTGCGGAGGCGTCCGGTGCGACCTGGTTCGGCTCGCCGCCGCTCCGACTGCCGGCGCGGCAGGTGGCGACGATGTTCGACGAGGGCGCGCGCTTCAATCCGCCCAAGCGGCTGGTCGCGGCGCGGTTGGCCATGGAGACGTTGCGCACGATCCTGCCGCTGTCGATCTTCATCGCGCTTTTGAGCCTGCTCCTCAGCGTCGTCGGCGACCTCGCCGATGCCGAGCATCCCGGCCGGACCATCGCGCTTGCCTTCATACCGCTTTATCTGGCCTTCGTTGCGGCGGCGGGCCTCAGCGTCGTCGTCCTGAAATGGCTCGTCGTCGGCCGCTACCGGCCGGTCACGAAGCCGCTGTGGAGTTTCTTCGTCTGGCGCACCGAGCTCGTCACCGCGACCTACGAGAACCTGGCGGTCAACCTGCTCCTCGAGCCGCTCCGGGGGACGCCGTGGCTGTCGGTCTACCTGCGGCTGATGGGGGCGAAGGTGGGCAAGCGCGTCTATCTCGACACGACCGACCTGACCGAGTTCGACCTCGTCGCGATCGGCGACGACGCGGCGCTGAACGACGCGGCCGGCCTGCAGACGCACCTGTTCGAAGACCGGGTGATGAAGGTGTCGACGGTCACGGTCGGCGCGCGGGCGACGGTTGGGTCGCTGGCGATCGTACTCTACGACGCGGCGATCGAGGACGGCGCCGAGCTGGGCGACCTGTCGGTCCTGATGAAGGGCGAGACGTTGGCGGCAGGCACCGCGTGGGAGGGCTCCCCGGCGCGCCCGGCCGGCGCGGCGCGCGAGGCGAGCCGCTGACGCGCTGGCTGTTCCGCGCCGAGGACGTTCCGGCGGAGATCGACGGCCCGGTCGCGCTGATCCTGGCCCCCCGCGCCGTCCGCGCCCTGCCGCCGCCGCCGGGCGGCGAGACCATGCCCTGGCGCAGCGTCGCTCGCCGGCGGGTACTAGCGGCACTCGCCGCACGCGTCGTGCGCGGCCCGGTCGAGCTCGTCGCCGACGGCGGCAGCGTCCGCCACCTCGCACATACGCCGCTGTTCGCCAGCGTCGCCGAGCGCGACGGCTGGGCAGCGGCGGTCCTCTCCCCTGAACCGATCGGGATCGACGTCGAGAGCATCGCCGAGGCGGACGCGGCTACGGAACCCTTCTCAGCCGGGGTGCTCGCCGTCTACGGCGACTGGCACGGAGCAGCCGGGCTGTGGGCGGCACGCGAGGCGGTGCTGAAGGCCACCGGCCGCGACCTGACGCGCGACCCCCTCGGCTGGCGCTTCGTCGGGAGCCAGGCCAGCGCCGACGGCATTCCGCCGCACCACGTCGATTTCGCCGCACCCGGCGGCTTCATCGCCGCAGTCGCTTACGTCGGCGGCTGACCACTCTCCGCGAGGACCGCACCGGCCAGATGCAGCGACCCCGTCACCAGCACCACCGGCGGCCGCGCGCGGTCGGCCCCGCGGGCGATGGCGGCGAACGCCTCGGCGACGCTACCCGCGGCCTGGCCGGGCAGGCCACCTTCGCGCGCACGGGCGACGAGGAACTCGCCCGGGTGCGCCGTGTGACCCGGCACGGGCACCGCATAGACCGCCGTCGCGCGCGCGGCGAAGGGCTTGAAGAAGCCCGCCGCGTCCTTGGTCTCGAGCATGCCGACGACGAGGTAGAAGGGCCGCTCGGCGAGCGGGTGCGCGCGGAAGGCGTCGGCGACGGCGCGCGCAGCGTTCGGGTTGTGGCCGCCGTCGAGCCAGACCTCGCTGCCGGCCGGCAGCCGTGCCACGAGCGGGCCGCCGTCGAGCCGCTGCAGCCGCGCCGGCCACTCGGCCCAGCCCATCGCTGCCCGCTGCGCCGCCTCCGGCACCGGCACCGCCGACTGCGCGCGCAGCATGGCGACGGCGAGCGCGGCATTGTCGAGTTGGTGCGCCCCGGCCAGCCGCGGCAGCGGCAGCGCGAGCTTGCCCGCGCCGTCCTTCAGGTGAAGCGCGCCCTCGTACGCCGCCGCGTCCCAGTCGTCGCCGCGCACCTTCAGCCGCGCGCCCGCCAGCCCCGCGACCTCGGCAATGCGCGCCGTCACGGTGCGCGGATAGCGCGACACGATCATCGGCACGCCGCGCTTGGCGATGCCGGCCTTTTCCGCGGCGATGTCGAGGATCGAATGGCCGAGCCACTGCTGGTGGTCGAGCCCGAGCGCGGCGATACCCGTCACCACCGGCAGGACGACGTTGGTCGCATCGAGCCGCCCGCCCATGCCGACCTCGATCACCGCCGCGTCCGCCGGCACCCGGCTGAACGCCAGCAGCGCGACCGCCGTCGTCAGCTCGAAGAAGGTGATCGAAGCACTCCCGTTCGCGTCGAGCACGTCGCGCAGGGTCGTGATCAGCGTCGCATCGTCGATCAGCGTCCCCGCCAGGCGGATGCGCTCGTTGAAGCGGACGAGATGCGGCGAGGTGTAGACGTGGACCCGCCGTCCCGACGCCTCCAGCCCCGCGCGCAGGAAGGCGACGGTCGAGCCCTTGCCGTTGGTCCCGGCGACGTGGAACACCGGCGGCAGCTTCCGGTGCGGGTTGCCGAGCCGGACGAGCAGCCGTTCGAGCCGGGCGAGGCCGAGGTCGATCGTCGCCGGATGCAAGCGGAAGGCGGCCGCGAGCAGCGCGTCGAGCACCGGATTGTCCGACCGCGCCGCCTCCACTAGCGCCCCCGGTCGCGCCCGCGAAAGGTCGCATTCGTCACGCGCGCGACGCTGGTGAATGACAGGCGGAACGCACTCGCCCGGCCCCGCACCGAGCCCCGGGCCAGTGTCGGCACCATAGACCCGTCCGCCCGTGTAGGACAGCCTCACGCTGCCGCCGCCTCGCGCGGGCGCATGAGGAGGCCGATCAGTCGCGCCAGCGTCGCCTTCAGCTCCTGACGGTGGACGACCATGTCGAGCATGCCGTGGGCGAGCAGGTACTCGGCGCGCTGGAAGCCCTCGGGAAGCTTCTCGCGGATGGTCTGCTCGATCACCCGCTGCCCGGCGAAACCGATCAGCGCGCCCGGCTCGGCGAGCTGGATGTCGCCGAGCATGGCATAGCTTGCGGTGACGCCGCCGGTCGTCGGATCGGTCATGACGACGATGTACGGCAAGCCAGCCTCGCGCAGCTCGGCGATGGCGACGGTGGTGCGCGGCATCTGCATCAGGCTGAGGATGCCTTCCTGCATCCGCGCGCCGCCGGCAGCCGTGAAGACGACGAACGGCACACGCGCCCGGACCGCCGCCTGCGCGCCGGCGAGGAACGCTTCGCCGACGCCCAGCCCCATCGAGCCGCCCATGAAGGCGAAGTTCTGCACCGCGACGACGGCCGGCTCGCCGCCGATCACCCCTTGCGCGACGACCATCGCCTCGGGCTCGCCGGTCGCGGTGCGGGCCGTCTTCAGCCGGTCGACGTAGCGCTTCTGGTCGCGGAACTTGAGCGGATCCTCGGGGACCCTGGGTACCTCGAGCCGCTTGTAGTCGCCGTCGAAGACCTGGTGGAAGCGCGTCGCCGGGTCGATCCGCTCGTGGTGGCCGCAGCGCGGGCAGACACCGAGGTTCTGCTCGAAGTCCTTGACGTACAGCATCGTGCCGCACTTGGCACACTTGCGCCACAGGTTGTCGGGCGTCTCGCGCCGGCTGAGCATCGCCGTCAGGCGCGGCCGGATGCGCGTCAGCCAGCTCATGCCGCGTGTCTCCCGGGAGTGGCCCGCCGCGCGCCGCGAACGGCGTCGGCGAGGCTGCGGACGAAGGCCTCGACCTGTTCGGGCAGATCGTTGGCGCGAGCCTCCGCGGCGGCGCCGATGCGCTCGACGATGGCCGACCCGACGACGACGGCATCGGCGTGGACGGCGATCGCCGCGGCCTGCGCCGGCGTCCGGACCCCGAAGCCGACCGCCACCGGCAGCGGCGTCGCCGCGCGCAGCCGCGCCACGGCGGCGGCGATGTCGCTCGCCTCGGCCGACCCCGCGCCGGTGATGCCGGCGACGGCGACGTAGTAGACGAACCCCGACGCGCCGCCGACAACGGCCGGCAGGCGCGCCGCGTCGGTCGTGGGCGTCGCCAGCCGGATGGTGTGGAGGCCGCGCGCGTTGAGGTGCGGCGTCAGCTCGGCGTCCTCCTCGGGCGGCAGGTCGACGACGATCGTCCCGTCGAGCCCGGCGGCGGCGGCCGCGTCGGCGAAGCGCTCGGGCCCGTAGGCGAGGATCGGGTTGAAATAGCCCATCAGGATCAGCGGCGTGACGTCGTCGGTTGCCCGGAAGGCGGCGACGGCGGCGAGCACCTGCGGCAGCGTCGTCCCCGCGCCCAGGCTGCGGATGTTGCCCGCCTGGATCGCCGGTCCGTCGGCCATCGGGTCGGTGAACGGCATGCCGATCTCGACGATGTCCGCTCCCCCGGCGACCAGCGCAGCGAGGACCTGCGGCATCCGGTCCATGTCGGGATCGCCCGCCGTGACGAAGGTGACGAGCGCCGCGCGGTCCTGCGCCGCGCAGGCGGCGAAGCGGGCGGCGAGACGGTCGGTCATCGCCCGCGTCCGCGGCCCGCCGGGCAAGGGTGCCTCCGCGTCACAGCCCGAACCCCAGCGCCTCGGCCACCGTGAAGATGTCCTTGTCGCCGCGCCCGCACAGGTTGGCGACGATGATCGCATCCGCCGGCAGCGTCGGCGCGAGCTTCTCGACGACAGCGAGCGCATGCGCGGGCTCGAGCGCCGGGATGATGCCCTCGAGCGTGCACAGCCGCTGAAACGACGCGAGCGCCTCGACATCGGTCGCGCTCTGATACTCGACCCGGCCGATCGAATGCAGCCACGCGTGCTCGGGTCCGATGCCCGGATAGTCGAGCCCGGCCGAGATCGAGTGCGCCTCGGTGATCTGCCCGTCCGCGTCCTGCAGCAGCATCGTCTTGTTGCCGTGGAGCACGCCGGGAACGCCGCCGGCAAGGCTCGCGGCGTGCTGCGTCGTGTCGAGGCCGTGGCCGGACGCCTCGACCCCGATCATGCGAACGTCGTCGTCGAGAAACGGGTGGAACAGACCGATGGCGTTCGAGCCGCCGCCGATCGCCGCCACCAGCACGTCGGGCAGGCGGCCCTCCGCCTCGACGATCTGCTCGCGCGCCTCGCGGCCGATGACCGACTGGAAGTCGCGGACCAGCTCCGGATAGGGGTGCGGCCCCGCCGCCGTGCCGATGATGTAGAAGGTGTCGTGGACGTTGGTCACCCAGTCGCGCAGGGCCTCGTTCATCGCGTCCTTGAGGGTCTTCGAGCCGCTCTCGACGCTGCGCACCTCGGCGCCGAGCAGCTTCATGCGGAAGACGTTCGGCGCCTGACGGGCGATGTCGCGCGCGCCCATGTAGATCGTGCACGGCAGGCCCGCCCGCGCCGCGACCGTCGCCGTGGCGACGCCGTGCTGTCCCGCTCCGGTCTCGGCGATGATCCGCGTCTTGCCCATGCGCCGTGCGAGCAGCATCTGGCCGATGCAATTGTTGATCTTGTGCGCGCCGGTATGATTCAGTTCGTCGCGCTTGAAGTAAACCTTGGCGCCGCCGAGCGCCGCGGTGAACCGCTCGGCGAAATAGAGCGGGCTCGGCCGGCCGACATAGTGCTTGAGCAGGTAATCGAATTCGCTCGCGAAGGCGGGGTCGGCCTGGGCGGCGCGATACTCGCGCTCGAGGTCGAGGATCAGCGGCATCAGCGTCTCGGCGACGTAACGCCCGCCGAACGCACCGAAGTGGCCGCGCGCGTCGGGGCCCGAGCGCAGGCTGGGGCGCCTCGCGGACGCGTCTCGCGACACGAGGTTCTCGGCAGCGCTCGCCATCAGGCGGCCCGCACGGCGGCGACGAAGGCCTTGATCTTGTCCACCGACTTCACTCCGGGTGCCTCCTCCACGCCCGACGACACATCGACCAGCGGCGGCCGCGCCTGCGCCACCGCCTCGCCGACCGACGCCGCGTCGAGCCCGCCCGACAAGCCCCACGCGGTCCGCAGCGTCACGCCATCGAGCAGCCGCCAGTCGAAGCGCACACCGTTGCCGCCGGGAAGGGCCGACCCCCTAGGCGCTTTGGCGTCGAACAGCAACCGGTCGGCGCTGGCCGCTTGCGCGATCGCCGCGCGGATGTCCTCGCGCGTGGCGACGCCGACGGCGCGCCAGACGGGCAGGCCGTACCGCGCCCGGACGGCAGCGATCCGCTCCGGCGTCTCGCTGCCGTGGAGCTGGACCGCGTCGAGGGCGGGCACCGCGCGGTCGAGCAGGTCGTCGTCGGGGTCGACGAAGACGCCGACGCGGACGACGCGGCCGGCCATGTCGCGTCCGAGCGCCAGCGCCGCCTCGGGCGCGACGTTGCGCGGCGACGGCGGGAAGAAGGTGAAGCCGATGTGACTCGCCCCCGCGGCGACCGCCGCCTCCACGGTCGCGCGCGTCGACAGGCCGCAGATCTTGACGTCAGTCACGGGCAAGCGGGCGACGGGCCGGCGGTCACAGCGTCGCGGCGATGGCGGCGGCGGCGGCGGCGGGATCGGCGGCGGCGGTGATCGACCGGCCGACCACCAGGATCGATGCGCCGGCGTCGCGCGCGGCGCGCGGGGTCATCACCCGCTTCTGGTCGCCGACCGCATCGCCCTCGGCGCGGAGACCGGGAACAGCGATCACCGCCTCGGGCCACGCGGTCGCGGACCGCGCGCGCCTCGCTGCCGGCGCAGACGACGCCCTGCAGACCCGCCCGCCGCGTCATCGCCGCCAGATGCAGCACCTGGTCGGGCAGCGCCACCGGCACGCCGATGGCGCGAAGGTCGGCGCCGTCGAAGCTGGTCAGCACGGTCACGGCGATGATCGCCGTCGCCGACGGCATGGCGTCGCGCGCCGCCCGAAGCGCCGCCTCGCCGATCGCCGCGTGGACATTGACCACCGCGACGCCGAGCGGGGCGAGCGCCCGCATCGCGCCCGCGACGGTGTTGCCGATGTCGTGGAGCTTGACGTCGAGGAAGATCGGCAGGCCGTACTCGCCCATCCGCCGCACGCCGTCGGGCCCGTTCGCCATGAAGAACTCGAGCCCGAGCTTCAGCCCGCCGACGTGAGGGGCGACGGTGCGCGCCAGCGCCTCGGCGCGCGCACGGTCGGCGCTGTCGATGGCGACATACAGGCTCATGGCAGCGGATTGAGCGGCGGCGGAGATGGAACGGGCGGCGCGACGCGCGGACCGGCCGACAGCGCATCGTCGAGCAGGCGTTCGACCTTCGCCGTCCGCCGCCGCCACGTCGCCCGCGCCGCCAGGTGGACGAGGAGCATCGGCAGCCAGCCGACCAGCAGCGCCGCCAGCACGATCAGCGGCAGGAACACCGACACGGTCGCGCCGTCGGGCAGGACGAGCGGCACGCGGGTCCAGTTGGAAAAGGCGAACAGGGCGAACAGGGCCAACACCACGCCGAAGCCGATCAGTCGTAGCGCCCTCATCGCATCGTCCTCATCACAGCTCGCCCTCGACGGCGGCGATGCCCTCGGCGGCGAGCGCCGCGACGAGGTCGGCAGCGGTCGTGTCGAGCAGCGCCTGGTCAACGCTACGGATGACGAAATTGGCCCCCGTCCGCCCCTCGCGCCAGAACGGGTAAGAGCCGATCTGCACCCCCGGGTGCGCCTTCTCCACCGCGGCGAGCGTGGCGGCGACCCGGCTCTCGACGGTCCAGGCGGCGACGGTCCGCGACAGCACGGGGCGGCCGCCCGGCAGCTTGCCGTCCAGGGATTCGAGCATCGACTGGGTGATCGCGGGCACGCCGGCCATGATGAAGACGTTGCCGATGCGCACGCCCGGGGCCTTGGTCCGCGGGTTGGCGATCAGCTCGGCTCCCGCGGGCACGCGCGCCATGCGCAGCCGGGCATCGGTGATCCGGTCGCCGTAATGCTCGGTCAGGATGGCGACCGCCTGCGGGTGAAGGACGACCTCGACGCCGAAGGCCGCGGCGATCGCATCGACCGTGATGTCGTCGTGCGTCGGGCCGATGCCGCCGGTGGTGAACAGGTAATCGTGGACCGAGCGCAGCGCATTGACCGCGCCGACGATCGCCGCGGTGTCGTCGGCGACGACGCGGACCTCGCGCAGGCGGATCCCCTGCAGCCCGAGCCACTTGGCGAGATAGGCGATGTTCGCGTCCTGCGTCCGTCCCGACAGGATCTCGTCGCCGATGACGACAAGCGCGGCGGTGTAGATGCGCTCCGGGTCGGCGGGATCGGCGGCAGCCATGGCCGGGCTCTAGCCGACCGCGGCGCGAGTGTCGACAACAGCGCTGTCGCGCCTTATCTCCGGAGGATGACTGACGCCTATCTCGACGAGCCGTCGGCGACGATCAAGCTCCACGACGCCGTCGCCTTCGCCGGCATGCGCGCTGCCGGGCAGCTGGCCGCGCGCGTGCTCGACATGCTCGTGCCCCACGTCGTGCCCGAGGCGCTGACCGCCGAGCTTGACGCCCGCGTCCACGACTTCGTGATGGCCGCCGGAGCGGTGCCGGCGACAATCTTCTACCGCGGCTATGCCCATGCGAGCTGCATCAGCGTCAACCACGTCGTCTGTCACGGTATCCCGGGGCCGAAGCGGCTGAAGGCGGGCGACATCGTCAACATCGACGTTACCGTCGTCGTCGACGGCTGGCACGGCGACACGAGCCGAATGTACCTCGTCGGCGACGTGCCGCTGAAGGCGCGGCGGCTGGTCGACATCACGTGGGAGTGCCTGCAGCGCGGCATCGGCGCGGCGAAGCCGGGCAATACCTTCGGCGACATCGGGCATGCGATTCAGACCTTTGCCGAGGGGCAGCGCTGCTCGGTCGTCCGCGATTTCTGCGGCCACGGCGTCGGCCGCGTGTTCCACGACGCGCCGAACGTCGTCCACGTCGGTCGCCCGGGCAAGGGACCGGTGCTAAGGCCGGGCATGATCTTCACCATCGAGCCGATGATCAATCTCGGCCGGCCCGAAGTGAAGCTCTTGGACGATGGTTGGACCGCCGTGACGCGCGACCGTTCGTTGTCGGCGCAGTTCGAGCATTCGGTCGGTATCACGGAAACCGGATGCGAGGTGTTCACCGCCAGTCCGGCCGGGCTCGACCACCCCCCCTACGCCGGCGTTCCCGCTGCCTGAGGCGGACGCCAGCGGTCATCGCGAGCGTCTGCGCGAACGGCTGCTCGAGGGCGGCGGCGACGCCTTCCTCGACTACGAACTGCTCGAATACGTCCTCGCGCTGGCGATCCCGCGGCGCGACACCAAGCCGCTGGCCAAGCGCCTGCTGACCGAGTTCGGCTCGTTCCCGGCGGTGCTCGCCGCCTCCGCGGCCGAGCTGGCGCGCGTCGAAGGCCTGTCCGCCGGTGGCGCGGCGGCGCTGAAGTTCGTCGAGGCGGCGGCGCTGCGCTCGCTGCGCACCGCGGCGCTCGACCGGCCGGTGCTCAGCGGCTGGCAGGCGCTGACCGATTATCTGCACGCCGCCATGGCGCACCGGGTGACGGAGGAGTTCCGCGTCATCTTCCTCAACAACCGCAATGTCCTGATCCGCGACGAGGCGATGGGCAGCGGTACGGTCAATGCCGCGCCGGTCTACCCGCGCGAGATCGTCAAGCGCGCCCTGGAACTCGCCGCGTCGGGGCTGATCCTGGTCCACAACCATCCGAGTGGCGATCCGCAGCCGAGCCGCGAGGACATCGCCATGACCAAGGCGATCGTCGAGGCGGGCCGGCACCTCGGCCTTGCGGTCCACGACCATGTCGTGATCGGCCGCAGCGGCCATGCGAGCTTCCGCGCGCTGGGCCTGCTCTGAACACACGAAAAGGCCGGGCAGCGCGCGCCGCCCGGCCAGATCGCCGTCGCCGGTGTTTACTGATGCGGCGGTGTCGAGCCGGTGCCCGTCGCGGGCGCATTCGAGTTGCCGGCCGTGCCCGGGTTGCTCGAGTCCATGGCGCCGCTGCCGCCGGTGCCGCCGCTCACCGTGCCGCCCTGCGAGTCCATCGTACTCGACGAGTTCATGCCGCCCTGTGCGGCCATGCCGCCCGACGAACTCATTGCGCCCGACGAACTCGATCCGCCCGACGAGCCTGCGCCCGCCGAGGCCTGCTGCAGCGAGCGCTCGTTGAGCTCGCGGACCGCCTGTGAGCCCGAGCCGTCCTTGCCCGACTGGCCGGACTTCATCGCGTGCATCGTGTGGTGCCGCATCGTGTGATGGTGCTTCGTCGTCGCCGCGTTGGCGCTGGTGGCGAGGCCGGCGATCGCAACGGCTGTGAAAAATGTGCGCATCATTGTCCTCCTCAGGTGGCCGCCCCGACATTCAGGACGATCCCCGCCCGCCGACAACGCGGCGGACGGGGATCGGTGCCGATACGAGGTGCGGCTGCGCTTACTGGGGCGTGGTGGCCGCGCTGCTCGGCGGCGTGGTCGTCGAGGACGAGCCGCTGTGCCGCGAATGACGGGTGCGGCTCTTGGTGGTCGTGCTCGTACCCATCGTGCCCGAACTGGTGCCCGACGCGCCCATGCCGCCGCTCGACATCGTGCCCGAAGTGTCGCCGCCCGACGAGCTGCCCATCGCGCCGGCGCCGCCCGACGACATCGTGCCGCCCGTGCCGGTGCTGCCGCCCGCGCCGCTCGACATCGATCCGGTCGAGCCGCTCGAGCTGCCGCTCGTGCCGCCCGACGACATCTGCGCCATCGCGCCGGTCGCCAGCAGCGCCGCCGCCGCCGTCATGCTCATGATCTTGTTCATCGTCTTCATCGTTCGTCTCCTTGACGATAAGCCCTCAGCGGGGCGGGGGGTTGGTCGTCGGGGTCGTGGGCGACACGCCGGTCGTCGTCTGCATGCCCGCCTGACCGGTGACGGCGGGCGTCGTCGCGCCGCCCGGTGCCAGGGTACCGACACGCCCGTCGCCCGTCGTGCCGACCGGCGGCGTGACGCCGGTTGCCGGCTGCGGGAGCGCCGGCACGGTCGCGACGCCGGCCGGACCGACGGTGCCCGGTCGGGCACCTGCGGCCGATGCGGCGCCAGCCGGCGCATAGGGTACCGTTGCGCTGCCGACCGCGCCCGGCGCTGTTGTCTGGGCCGCGAGCGGGCTTGCGATCACGGCTGCCGCCGCAACTAAGTATCTGATCATTATCGTCTTCCTTCGACCCGGACGTCCAATGCGCGAGCCGGCCAACAGTTGCACGCACCGCCGCGTTGGCGCGTCGCCTCACCCCATGTTAGGCGCTGCCGCTCGACCGCGGCCCGGCCGCGCCTGCCAGGACCCTGCCATGATTCCGCGCTATTCCCGCCACGAAATGGTCACCATCTGGGAGCCCGAAACGCGTTTTCAGGTGTGGTTTGAGATCGAAGCGCACGCCATGGACGCGCTCGCCGAACTCGGCGTCGTCCCCCGCGAGGCGGCGGCGGCGGTGTGGGCGAAGGGCCGCTTCGAGGTCGAGCGGATCGACGCGATCGAGCGCGAGACGCGGCACGACGTCATCGCCTTCCTGACCAACCTCGCCGAGCACGTCGGCGAGCCGGCGCGCTTCGTCCATCAGGGCATGACGAGTTCCGACGTGCTCGACACCTGCCTCGGGGTCCAGCTGGCGCGCGCCGCCGACCTGCTGATCGCCGACGTCGACGCGCTCCTCGCCGTGCTGAAACGCCGCGCCCATGAGTACAAGGACACGCCGACGATCGGCCGCAGCCACGGCATCCACGCCGAGCCGACGACCTTCGGGCTGAAGCTCGCCCAGGCCTATGCCGAGTTCGACCGCTGCCGGGCGCGCCTCGTCGCCGCCCGCGCCGAGGTCGCGACCTGCGCCATCTCGGGCGCGGTCGGCACGTTCGCCAACGTCGACCCGTTCGTCGAGCAATGGGTCGCCGACAAGATGGGCCTGACGGTCGAGCCGGTCTCGACGCAGGTCATCCCGCGCGACCGCCACGCGATGTTCTTCGCGACATTGGGGGTCGTCGCCGGCTGCGTCGAGCGGCTGGCGACCGAAGTCCGCCACCTGCAGCGGACCGAGGTGCTCGAGGCGGAAGAGTATTTCGCTCCCGGCCAGAAGGGCTCGAGCGCGATGCCGCACAAGCGCAACCCGGTCCTCAGCGAGAACCTGACCGGGCTGGCGCGCCTCGTCCGCGGCATGGTCACGCCGGCGCTCGAGAACGTCGCGCTGTGGCACGAGCGCGATATCAGCCATTCGTCGGTCGAACGGATGATCGGGCCCGACGCGACGGTGACGCTCGACTTTGCGCTCGTCCGGCTGACGGGCGTCATGGACAAGTTGCTCGTCTACCCCGAGCGGATGCTCGCCAACCTCAACAAGATGGGCGGCCTCATCCATTCGCAGCGCGTGCTGCTGGCGTTGACCCAGGCAGGGGCGAGCCGCGAGGAGGCGTACGCGCTGGTGCAGCGGAACGCGATGCAGGTGTGGCAGGCGGACGGACGGCTGCAGCTGCTCGACCTGCTCAAGGCCGACCCCGAGGTGACGCGCTGGCTGCCGGCGGCGGCACTCGAGCCGCTGTTCGACCTCGGCTATCACCTGAAGCACGTGGATACGATTTTTCAGCGGGTGTTTGCCGAAGCTTGAGGGCGTCGCGGCGGAGCCGCGCCGTCGGACGGGCTCGGGCGGAGAAGTCGCCCGACCCGCCGGCCGCGCTTGCGCGAGTCGGAAGATTGCGGAGGAACGCGAAGGGCGTTCTTCCGCGATCTTCTCGCCGCGCTGCGCGGTGCCGGATGAGGGGATTGAACCCCCGACCTTCGGTTTACAAAACCGCTGCTCTACCGCTGAGCTAATCCGGCGTGCGTCCGGCTATGCGGCGGCGGCAGGCGGCTTTCAAGCCTCGCCGCACCCCCGGAGTCAGGCCTCGCCCGGAACGCTCGCCTCGATGACGAGCGCGTGGATGCCGCCGGGGCTCATCAGGTCGCCGAGCGCCGCATAGACCTGCCGCTGCCGCTCGACCCGCGACATGCCGGCGAAGGCCGCCGCCGCGATCCTGACGGTGAAGTGCGATTCGCCCGCGCCGGTGTGGCCGGCGTGGCCGAGATGGTCGTCGCTGTCGTCGATCACCTCGAGCGCCGCCGGGGACAGCGCCGCCCGCAGCCGCCGTTCGATTTCCGCCGTGCGCGCGCCCATGTCACCCTCCTCGCCGTTCCTGCCCGTGCCTATATCGCCAGGACAGCCACGAGGATAACGCCCAGTTGACCGACCCAGGCCCCGACGCTCCCGGCTCCGACGCCCGGGTGCGGCGCCCCCGCTTCCACGGCCGCGTCGAGCGGCCCGAGCCGACGCCCTGCGCGCACCCGGGGTGCGCCGAGCCCGCCGAGTTCCGCGCGCCCAAATCGAACCGCGTCGCCGGCGCCATCGGCGGCTGGCAGTGGCTGTGCCTCGACCACGTCCGCGCGTTCAATGCCGGGTACAACTTCTTCGACGGCATGAGCCCGGAGGACATCGCCGCCGCCCAGTCGCCGCTCGCCGGGTGGGAGCGGGCGGCGCACGATCCGACCGTGCGCTTCAACGACCGGTCGGGAATCCTGCGCGACCGCTACGGCGCCGACGTCTTCGCCAGCCGTCGCGCGCCTTCGGGGCAGATCCTGTCCGACGCCGACCTCGCCGCGCTGAAGGCGCTCGAGCTGACCGCGACCGCCTCCCCGGCCGACATCCGCCACGCCTACAAGGGCCTGCTCCGCCGCTACCACCCCGACGCCAACGGCGGCGACCGCGCGCACGAGGGAAAGTTGCAGGCGGTGGTCCAAGCCTATACGCACCTCAAGTCCGCAGCCCTGACCAGGACCCGCTAGGAGCAGCCCACCTTGGCCACGCAGCTTGCCTCATCCGACATCGCCCACGACCAGACCGTCCTCGATGCGCCCGACATGGAGGTCGACGCGCGCGAGCTGTTCGGCGTCGACGTCGACATGAAGGTGCCGGCCTTCTCCGCCGCCGACGAGCGGGTGCCCGACATCGACCCCGGCTATGTCTTCGACCCCGATACCACGCTCGCCATCCTTGCCGGCTTCGCCTTCAACCGCCGGGTGATGATCCAGGGCTATCACGGTACCGGCAAGTCGACGCACATCGAGCAGGTCGCGGCGCGGCTCAACTGGCCGTGCGTGCGCATCAACCTCGACAGCCACATCAGCCGCATCGACCTGATCGGCAAGGACGCGATCGTCCTGCGCGACGGTCAGCAGGTCACCGAGTTCCGCGAGGGCCTGCTGCCGTGGGCGCTGCAGACGCCGACCGCGCTCGTCTTCGACGAGTACGACGCCGGCCGGCCCGACGTCATGTTCGTCATTCAGCGCGTGCTCGAGGTCGAGGGCAAGCTGACGCTGCTCGACCAGAACCGCGTCATCCGGCCGTCGAAGTGGTTCCGCCTGTTCGCCACCGCCAACACCGTCGGCCTGGGCGACACCAGCGGGCTGTATCACGGCACGCAGCAGATCAATCAGGGCCAGATGGACCGCTGGTCGATCGTCACCGCGCTCAACTACCTGCCTGCCGCCGCCGAGGCGAAGATCGTCACCGGCAAGGCCCCCGGCTTCGATGACAAGACGATCGCCAGCATGATCAAGGTCGCCGACATGACGCGCCAGGGCTTCATTGCCGGCGACATCTCGACCGTCATGAGCCCGCGCACCGTCATCACCTGGGCGCAGAACGCGACCATCTTCGGCAATCTCGGCTTCGCCTTCCGCCTGACCTTCCTCAACAAATGCGACGAGGCGGAGCGCTCGATCGTCGCCGAATATTATCAGCGCGTCTTCGGCGACGAGCTGCCGGAATCGGTCGCGGCGAAGGTCCGGCGGTGAGCGCGCCGGCCTTCCACCTCGCGCAGGTCAACGTCGGCCGGATGCTCGGGGCCCGGGGCGACGCCGTGGTCGCCGGCTTCTACGCCGAGCTCGACCGCATCAACGCCATCGCCGACGCCAGTCCGGGGTTCGTCTGGCGGCTGGTCGGCGAAGGCAATGACGCGACCGACCTGCGGCCGACGCCCGACCCGTTCTTCCTGATCAACATGTCGACGTGGACCGACGCCGACGCGCTGTTCGCCTATGTCTACCGGACGGCGCACGTCGGCGTGATGGCCGGGCGCCGGCAGTGGTTCCAGCGCATGGACGGCGCGCACCAGGCGCTGTGGTGGGTGTCCGCCGGCCACCGCCCGACGGTCGAGGAGGCGCTGGCCAAGCTGTGGCTGCTCGACAATTTCGGCCCGAGCCCGCAGGCCTTCACCTTCAAGATGCGCTTTCCGCCGCCCGGGCTGGCCGGGCCGCCGGTCGACATGCAGCCCGACCCCTGGTGCCTGGGCAACGCGTAACGCCGTGCCGCCCCAGCCCGACAATCCGCTCGAGGACTTCCGCGTCGCGCTCGCCGCCACGTTGCGCGCGCTCGGCCACGAGCCGGACTTCGACCTCAGCTACACCGCCGACAAGCCGTCGTGCTTCGGCGACCAGGCGCGCGTGCCGCAGCCCGGGCGCGCGCTGGCGCCCGAGCAGGTCGCCGAATCGCGCGGCTGGGCCGATTCGTTCGCGCTGCGGAAGCGCCACCACGACGCCCGCGCCCATGCCGCCGACCTGCCCGAGGCGGGGGTCGCGCGCGACATCGTCAACGCCGTCGAGCAGGCGCGGATCGAGGCGATCGGCGGTGCCGACATGGCCGGCGTCGCGCTGAACCTCGACCGCATGACCGAGGCGCGGATCAAGACCGACCCGATCGTCCGCGCCCGCACGCCCGACGAGGTGCCGCTGGCAACCGCGCTCAGCCTCGTCGTGCGCGAGCGTCTGACCGGGCGCAAGCCGCCGCGGCTGGCCGAGCCGGGCGTCGAGCTCGTCCGCGCCGGCATCGAGGCCAAGGCGGGCGGGCACCTCGACGATCTCGCCGCGAACATCGGCGACCAGGCCGCCTTCGGGCTGGTGATGAAGCGCGTGCTGAACGACCTCGGCCTGGGCGAGGACCCCGACCGCACGCCCGAGGACAGCGACGACGAGAGCGACGACGACCCCGCCGACGATGCGGGCGACGAGGGCCAGGACGACCAGGGCGAGACGGCGGGCCAGGAATCATCGGTCGAGACGCGCGCCGAACAGACGCCCGAGACGACCGAGAGCGAGACGCGCGAGGTCGAGATGGACACGGAAGCCGTGTCCGAGGCCGAGATGGGCGAGGAAGGGCGCGAGGGCACGACGCCGTGGCGGCCGAACACCGCCCTCCACGACCTGCCGGCAGGGTTCGACTACCACGCCTACACGACCGCGTTCGACGAGGTGGTGGCGGCCGAGGACCTGTGCGACCCCGAGGAGCTGACGCGCCTGCGCGGCTACCTCGACCAGCAGCTGCTCCACCTGCAGGGAGCGGTGACCAAGCTCGCCAACCGGCTGCAGCGCCGGCTGATGGCGCAGCAGAACCGCAGCTGGGACTTCGACCAGGAGGAGGGCCTTCTCGACGCCGCGCGGCTGGTGCGGATCGTGACGACGCCCGGCCATGCGATGAGCTACAAGGTCGAGCGCGACACCAAGTTTCGCGACACCGTCGTCACGCTGCTGATCGACAATTCGGGGTCGATGCGCGGGCGACCGATCTCGATCGCGGCGATCTGCGCCGACATCCTGGCGCGCACGCTCGAGCGCTGCGCGGTCAAGACCGAGATCCTGGGCTTCACCACGCGGGCGTGGAAGGGCGGGCAATCGCGCGAGAAGTGGCTTGCCGCCGGGCGTCCGGGCAAGCCGGGGCGGCTGAACGATCTCCGCCACATCGTCTACAAGGCGGCCGACGCGCCGTGGCGCCGGGCGCGCAAGAACCTCGGCCTGATGATGCGCGAGGGGCTGTTGAAGGAGAACATCGACGGCGAGGCGCTGCTCTGGGCGCACAACCGGATGCTCGGGCGGGGCGAGGACCGGCGCATCCTGATGGTCATTTCCGACGGCGCGCCGGTCGACGATTCGACGCTGTCGGTCAACACCGGCAACTATCTCGAGCGCCACCTGCGCCAGGTCATCCAGATGATCGAGACGCGCTCGCCCGTCGAGCTGATCGCCGTCGGCATCGGCCACGACGTCACCCGCTATTACGCCAAGGCGGTGACGATCATGGACGCCGAGCAGCTGGGCGGCACGATCATCGAGCAGCTGGCGCAGCTGTTCGAAGCCGACGACGCCCGCGGCGGCCCCCGGCGCTGAGCCGGCTGAACGGCGGGTTCAGCGCTGGTTCACGGCCGCAATGGAAGATCGAGATCGTCACGGGGAGCCGCGGGGGATCGCCCCGGGTTTGCCCGTAACAGGTTGAGTTCGTTCATGGGAGTTGTCGCATGAAGCGGTTTCTTCTCGGCGCGGTACTGGCTGCCACGGTCGCCACGACGGCAGCGACCCCGGCGGCGGCCTGGTGGCACGCCGGCTATTACGTCCGTCCCTATTACGGCTACGGCTACTACCGGCCGTACCCGGTCTATCGGCCGTATTACTACGCGCCGCCGCCGGTCTATTATGCACCGCCGCCGGTGTACGTCGCGCCGACCTATTATGGCTATGGCGGCTACCCCGCCTATGCGCCGGCACCGGTCTATCGCTACCGTTGCCACGATTCGGGCGGCGGTGCGCTGCTCGGGGCGATCGCCGGCGGGTTGATCGGCAACGCCGCCGGAGGCCGCTACGACCGGGGCCTGTCGACCGTCGCGGGAGCCGGCGTCGGGGCCGCGGTCGGCGATACGGTCGAGCGCAACTGCTAGGCGGCGATGCGGAGCGGCTGGCCTATTCGGTCAGCTCGCTCCACATCCCCTTGATCTTGGCGAAGAAGCCCGACTGCGCCGGGAAATTGCCCTCGCCCGCTTCGAGCGCCTGAAACTCCTCGAGCAGTTCGCGCTGGCGCCGCGACAGCTTGACCGGCGTCTCGACGTCGATCTGGACGACGAGGTCGCCGAAACCGGTGCTGCGGCCGCTGCTTGTCAGGGCCGGCATGCCGCGGCCGCGGACGCGTAGCTGCTTGCCCGACTGCGTGCCGGCCGGCACCTTGATCGTCGCCGGCTGCTTGTCGAGGCCCGGCACCTCGATCTCCCCGCCGAGCGCCGCGGTCGTGATCGACACCGGCACCTGGGCGAACAGCGTCGTGCCTTCGCGCTTGAAGATCGCGTGGGGTTTCAGCGCGATGAAGATGTAGAGGTCGCCCGGACCTGCGCCCCGCTGCCCGGCTTCACCCTCGCCCGCGACGCGGATGCGCGTGCCGTCGTCGACGCCTGCAGGGATCTTGACCTCGAGCGTCTTCTCGCGCTCGACGCGGCCGGCGCCATGGCAGGTTTCGCAGGGATCGGCGATGATCTGGCCGCTGCCGTGGCACTGCGGGCAGGTCCGCTCGACCATGAACATGCCCTGGCGCATGCCGACCTTGCCCTGGCCGCGGCAGGTGGTGCAGGTCCGGGCCGACGTGCCGGGCTTGGCCCCGCGCCCGTCGCAGGTCGTGCACGTGGCGGCGACCTCCATCGTCAGGCTGGCAGTCTTGCCGGCGAACGCCTCCTCGAAGCTCAGCTCGAGGTCGTAGCGCAGGTCCTGGCCGCGGCCCGACGGCTGCCGCCCGCGCCCGGTGAACTGGCCGAAGATGTCGTCGAAGATATCGGAGAAGCCCGCGAAGCCCGGCCCCGCGGCCGCGCCGCCACCCTGGAAGGCGGCCTTGCCGTAGCGGTCGTAGGCCGCGCGCTTCTGCGGGTCCTTGAGGCAGTCGTACGCCTCGCTGATCGCCTTGAAGCGGGCCTCGGCGGCGGCGTCGCCCGGATTCTTGTCGGGGTGCCACTTGATCGCGAGCCGGCGATACGCCGACTTCAGCGTCGAATCGTCCGCGCCGCGCTCGCACTCGAGCAGCTCGTAATAGTCGATATCGGTGCTCATCTGCTCCCCTCCCGCTTGCGGGAGGGGTCGGGGGTGGGAAGCGCCGTGTCAACCGGCCGTCCTCGCGTCCACCGCCCGCCCCACCCTCGCCCCCTCCCGCGCGCGGGAGGGGAGGGCGTCCCTTACTTGTCGTCGACCTCGGAGAACTCGGCGTCGACGACGTCGTCGTCCTTCTTCGCGGTCGCATCCGGAGCCGGAGCTTCGGCCTCGGCCTTGTAGATCGCCTCGCCAAGCTTCATCGCCACCATCGACAGCGCCGTCGTCTTGGCGGTCAGCGCGTCGGCATCGCCGCTGTCGAGCACGCCCTTGAGGTCGGCGACCGCCGTCTCGATCTCGGCCTTGACCTCGGGCGTGACCTTGTCGCCGTGCTCGCTCAGCTGGCGCTCGGTCGAGTGGACGAGGCTGTCGGCCTGGTTTCGGGCCTCGGCGACGGCGCGGCGCTTCTTGTCCTCCTCGGCGAAGCGCTCGGCGTCGCGGACCATCGCCTCGATGTCGTCCTTGGACAGACCGCCCGAGGGCTGGATGCGGATCTGCTGCTCCTTGCCGGTGCCCTTGTCCTTGGCATTGACGCTGACGAGGCCGTTGGCGTCGATGTCGAACGTCACCTCGATCTGCGGCATGCCGCGCGGCGCCGGCGGAATGCCGACAAGGTCGAACTGGCCGAGCAGCTTGTTGTCGGCCGCCATCTCGCGCTCGCCCTGGAACACGCGGATCGTCACGGCCGACTGGTTGTCGTCGGCGGTCGAATAGGTCTGCGTCTTCTTCGTCGGGATGGTCGTGTTGCGGTCGATCATGCGCGTGAACACGCCGCCCAGCGTCTCGATGCCGAGCGACAGCGGCGTCACGTCGAGGAGCAGCACGTCCTTGACGTCGCCCTGGAGCACGCCGGCCTGGATCGCGGCGCCCATGGCGACGACCTCGTCGGGGTTGACGCTGGTGTTCGGCTCCTTGCCGAACAGCTGCTTCACGAACTCGCGGACGCGCGGCATGCGGGTCATGCCGCCGACGAGGATGACCTCGTCGATCTCGCTCGTCTTGACGCCCGCCTCGCTGATCGCGTCGAGGCACGGCTTGCGCGTGCGCTCGATCAGGTCGAGCACCAGCCGCTCGAGATCGGCACGGGTGACGGTCTTAACGAGGTGCTTCGGCCCCGTGGCGTCAGCGGTGATGAAGGGCAGGTTGACCTCGGTCGAGGCCGACGACGACAGCTCGATCTTGGCCTTCTCGGCGGCTTCCTTCAGCCGCTGCAGCGCCAGCTTGTCCTTCGTCAGGTCGATGCCCTCGGCCTTCCTGAAGTCGTCGGCGAGGAAGGTGACGACCTTCGCGTCAAAGTCCTCACCGCCGAGGAAGGTGTCGCCGCTGGTCGACTTGACCTCGAACACGCCCTCGCCGAGCTCGAGCACCGACACGTCGAAGGTGCCGCCGCCGAGGTCGTAGACGGCGATCGTCTTCGCACCCTGCTTGTCGAGACCGTAGGCGAGTGCCGCCGCGGTCGGCTCGTTGATGATGCGCAGCACCTCGAGGCCCGCGATCTGGCCGGCGTCCTTGGTCGCCTGGCGCTGGGCGTCGTTGAAATAGGCGGGAACGGTAATGACCGCCTGCGTGACCTTCTCGCCGAGATACGACTCGGCCGTTTCCTTCATCTTCTGGAGGATGAAGGCGCTGATCTGGCTGGGCGAATAGTCTTCGCCGCCGGCCTTGACCCAGGCGTCGCCGTTCGCGCCCTTGACGATCTTGTAGGGGACCAGCCCCGCGTCCTTCTGCGTCAGCGGATCGGCGAAGCTGCGGCCGATCAGCCGCTTGACGGCGAAGATGGTGTTTTCCGGGTTCGTCACCGCCTGGCGCTTGGCCGGCTGGCCGACGAGGCGTTCCTTGTCCTTGGTGAAGGCGACCTGCGACGGCGTCGTCCGCGCGCCCTCGGCATTCTCGATGACCTTGGGGGAGCTGCCCTCCATCACGGCAACGCAGCTGTTGGTCGTTCCCAGGTCGATCCCGATGACTTTGGCCATTTTCGTCCTTTGTCTCACAAACGGTTGGCGCCCATGCGCCGGGGCAGGCCCTCGCGTGAAGCGACCCGGCCCGGAGCGATGGGGCCGATATAGTGAGCGCATAAGTCGCTGCAAGCACGGGGCCGCACGGGCCTTGCCGCGGGCGCATCACCTCGCCACATCGACGGCGACGGCAAGCGCGCGCTATGCGACGCCCGGGGGTTGAGCGGAGGTTCTGGCGTGACACGCGTTCTTGGCTGGCTGGCGTGCGCCGTTTCGGTCGTCCTGCTGGTCGTGGCGATGGTCACGGGAACGGTGCCGGCGTCGGCCGCGGCGGTCGCCCGCGTCACCGATGCCTGGGTCCGGCTGCCCGCCGTCCCGGGACGCCCTGCGGCCGCCTATTTCACGCTCGAGGCGCCGCGCGGCACCGAGCTGACCGGCGTGACCAGCCCGCTCGCGCGGGTCGAGCTGCACGGCATGAGCATGGCCGGCGACGTCATGCGAATGGACAGGCTGCCGGAGGTGAAGGTCGGCGATGCGCCGGTGCGTTTCGCGCCGGGCGGCAAGCACCTGATGCTGTTCGCCCTCGCTCCCTCGGTCCGCGCCGGCGGCACGCTGCCGCTGACCTTCGCCTTCAGGGACGGCACGACGACCACGGTCCGGGCCGCGGTCCATGCCGCCGGTGAAGACACGATGCCGGGAATGCCGCGGTAGGCCGCCGTGGCGCGCGCCGAGTTCGCCCGCACGCTGACCGCCGGCGAGCGGGCCATCGCCGCCGAGGTCTTCGGCCCCGCGCTCGACCCCGCTCCCGTCACGCTGCGGCGTGGCAAGTGGTTCCCGTTCCAGCCGCGCGGCGTCGTCATGGCACCCGACGGGCACGTCTGGTTCCACCCCAAGGGGCCCAACTGGCGCGACGACTTTGCTGCAGCGGGGCTAGGGCTGCGCGCGCTCCTCGTCCACGAACTGACGCACGTCTGGCAGGTGCAGGCGGGCCTCAACCTCGTGCTGCGCCGGCGGCCGTTCGCGCGCTACGCCTACCTGCCGCTGACGCCGGGCAAGGCGTTCGCCGCCTATGGCATCGAGCAGCAGGCGTGCATCGTCGCCGACGCCTATGTGCTCAGCGAGGGTGGCCACGTTGCCGGCGCGCCGCCGCTCGCCGCCTATCGCGCCCTGCTCCCGTTCGATCCAGGGTCGGCCGCGGCGTGACCGCCCGCCGGCGGCGGCCCGGTTCAGGCGGCTGTCACGCCTTGACCAGCGTCAGCGGCGGCGCGACGCGCGAGCGCGGCGGCTGGAGCGGCCGTTCGCCGGCGACATCGTAGATCCGCGCGTCGAGACTGATCAGCACCGGCTGCAGCGCGTCGTGGAAGTCGAGCATCGCCGGCGTCGCCAGATAGTCGGTCAGCGCCGCTTCGCTCCGCCACCGCTCGACGATCGTGACCACGCCCTCGGCCTCGCTCTCGACGGCGATCGAATAGCTGAGGCAGTCGGATTCGTCCCAGGTCTGCCGCATCGTCCGCTCGAGCAGCGGCTTCAGCGCCGGCAGCGCCGACGGCTCGACCTCGCAGCGGGCGATGAGGATGATCATGCCGCCGGCTCGGCGGATGGCTCGGCAGCGGCGGGCGCCTTGGCGACGCTGACCAGCGCCGGGCGCAGCAGCCGGTCCTTGATCGTGTAGCCGGCCTGCAGCTCGGCGACGATCGCACCCGGCTCGTGCGCGTCCGACTCGACCTCGATCATCGCCTGGTGGCGGTTGGGGTCGAGCTTGCCGCCGGCCTCGACGCGGGTGATGCCGTGGCGCGCAAGGACGGCGGTCAGTTCCCGCTCGGTCGCGGCGATGCCGGTCTTGACCGCCTCGAACCCCGGCGCGTCGGCCGGCAGCGCGGCGACGGCGCGGGCGAGATTGTCGGCGACGCCGAGCAGGTCGCGGGCGAAGCTGGTCATCGCATAGGTCGAGGCGTCGGTCTTCTCGCGCTCGAGCCGGCGGCGGACGTTCTCGGTTTCGGCAGCGGCGCGGAGCAGCCGGTCCTTCAGGCCTGCGACCTCGTCGGTCAGCCGGACGACCTCGCTGGACAGGTCCGGCGGGCCGCTCTCGGCTTCGCTGGTGCCGGGCACCGGCTCGGCCATCGTGTCGGTGTTCATCTCGTCGGTCATGCGATCAACCTGCTTAGGGTACGGGCGGTGTAGTCCACCATCGGAACGACGCGGGCGTAATTCAAGCGGGTCGGGCCGATCACGCCGACGACGCCGACCACCCGCCCGCTGCCGGCACGATAGGGCGCGGCGATGACGCTCGAGCCGGACAGCGAGAACAGCTTGTTCTCCGCGCCGATGAAGATCTTGCACGCTTCGCCGCTCGTCGCCGAATCGAGCAGGCGGACGAGTTCCTCCTTGCCCTCGAGGTCGTCGAGCAGCGTGCGGACGCGGTCGAGGTCGGCGGCGTCGGCGATCAGGTGGGCGCTGCCGCGGACGATCAGGATCGGCCGCGCCGCCCCGTCCGACGACCAGCTGGCCAGCCCCGTCTCGACCAGGCTCCGCGTCAGCGCGTCGAGCTGCGCGCGGTCGGCCGTGACCTCCGCGCGCAGCCGCCGCGCGGCTTCGGCCAGCGTGACGCCGGTCAGGCGCGCGTTGATGAAGTTCGCCGCCTCGATCAGCGCCGTCGCCGGCAGGTCGGGCGGCAGCTCGAGGACCCGGTTCTCGACCTCGCCGTCGGCGCCCACGAGCACCGCGAGCGCGCGGGCGGGCGACAGGGGCACGAAGCTGACCTGGCGGACGACCATCTCGTGCCGGGGGACGAGGACGATGCCGGCGCAGGCGCTGAGGCCGGCGAGGACCGAGGTCGTCCGCGCCAGGATCTCCTCGAGCGACGCCGGCGCGCCGAGCGGGCTCTCGATCGCGCCGCGCTCGGCCTCGGTCGGCGCGGTCGTCTGCATCATGCCGTCGACGAACAGGCGCAGGCCGAGCTCCGTCGGCACCCGCCCCGCCGACGTGTGCGGCGCGGCGAGCAGGCCGAGTTCCTCGAGGTCCTGCATGACGTTGCGAATCGACGCCGGCGACAGGCCGAGCGACGGCAGCTTCGACAGGGTGCGCGAGCCGACCGGCCCGCCGTGCTCGATGTACGACTCGACGATCTGGCGGAATACGTCGCGGGCGCGGTCGGTGAGCTCGGTGATCGGCGGCGACGGCATGGCCGCCATGTAAGCGCAGGCGGGGTTCCGCTCAACCGGGGGAGCGGCTAGAGCGGGCCTCCAGCAAGCGAGGACCTGCCCCATGCGACCGTCCGGCCGCGCCCCCGACGCCATGCGCCGGGTCGAGATCATCCCCCACTTCACCGCCCACGCCGAAGGCTCGTGCCTGGTCAAGTTCGGCGACACCCACGTCCTCGTCACCGCCAGCGTCGAGGAGCGGCTGCCGCCGTGGCTGCGCGGCAAGGGCGAGGGCTGGGTCACGGCCGAATACGGCATGCTGCCCCGCGCCACCCACACGCGCGGCCAGCGTGAGGCGGCCAAGGGCAAGCAGTCGGGCCGGACGCAGGAGATCCAGCGCCTGATCGGGCGGTCCCTGCGCGCCATCACCGACCTGAAGCTGCTCGGCGAGCGGCAGATCACGCTCGACTGCGACGTGCTCCAGGCGGACGGCGGCACGCGCACGGCGTCGATCAGCGGCGCCTGGGTCGCGCTGCGGCTGGCGGTCGACGGCATCATGGCGAAGGGCGGCCTGTCGCTCGACCCGCTGACCGACCAGGTCGCCGCCGTCAGCTGCGGCATCCACGACGGGCAGGTCGTCCTCGATCTCGACTATGTCGAGGACTCGGCCGCCGGCACGGACGGCAACTTCGTGCTGACCGCGAGCGGCGGCCTGGTCGAGGTCCAGGCGACGGCCGAGGGCGCGACCTACGACGACGAGGCGCTGCTCCGCATGCTCCGCCTCGCCCGGCTGGGCTGTGCCAACATCTTCGCCGCGCAGCGGGCAGCGGTCGGGCGTTGATGCGCCGCCTCGCGCCCGGCCGGCTGGTGCTGGCGACGCACAACGCCGGCAAGGTCCGCGAGATGGCGGCGCTGCTGACGCCCTACGGCATGGAGGTCGTCGCGGCAGGCGACCTCGGCCTGCCCGAGCCGGCCGAGACCGAGGACAGCTTTGCCGGCAATGCGCTGATCAAGGCGCGGAGCGCGGCGCAGGGGTCGGGGCTGGTAGCGCTGGCCGACGATTCGGGGCTGTGCGTCGATGCGCTCGGCGGCGCGCCTGGGGTCTATACCGCCGACTGGGCCGAGACGCCTGCCGGGCGGGACTGGTCGCTGGCGATGCGCAAGGTCGAGGACCTGCTGGCCGCGCAGGGGCCGGCCGTGTCGCGGGCGGCGCGGTTCGTCTGCACGCTGGCGCTCGCCTGGCCCGACGGCGACACCGCAGTGTTCGAGGGGCAGTGCGAAGGCGCGCTCGTCTGGCCGCCGCGGGGGCAGCGGGGCTTCGGCTACGATCCCGTCTTTGTTAAGGAGGGGATGAGCGAAACCTTCGCCGAGATCGATCCCGCTCTCAAGCACCGCATCAGCCATCGCGCCGCCGCCTTCGCCAAGCTCACCGCCGCCTGCCTGGAGGACCGACCATGACGACCGATGCCGCCCATTCCGAGATCCGCGCCGTCCTCGACTCGCAGGAGGCCGCCTGGGCCGCGGGCGACGCCGAAGCTTTCGCCGCCGCGGTGACCGACGACGTCGTCTTCACCAACATCGTCGGGCGGTTCTCGGTCGGCCGCGCCCCGTTCGTCGACCAGCACGCGCACATCTTCGGCACCTTCTACCGCGGCTCGACGATGCGCCAGACGGTTGCCAACATCGCCTTCGTCCGCCCCGACGTGGCGATCGTCGACACGATATCCGAGGGCAGCGGCTTCGGCGACCTGCCGCCGCCAATCGCCAAGCACGTCGCCGACGGCAAGGTCCGGACACGGCTCGAGCAGGTCATGGTCCGGAACGACGGCCGCTGGCAGGTGGCGGCGTTCCACAACGTTGCCATCGACCCCACCGCCGCCGCCGCGGCACCGCCGCCCCGGTGAGCGAGGCCGACCCGCTCGCGGTCTATATCCACTGGCCGTTCTGCGTCTCGAAGTGCCCGTACTGTGACTTCAACAGCCACGTCCGCGCCGAGATCGACGAGGCGGCGTGGCAGGGCGCCCTGCTCGCCGATCTCGCCTTCGAGGCGACGCTGACGCCGGGGCGGACGGTCGGCAGCATTTTCTTCGGCGGCGGCACGCCGTCGCTGATGGCGCCGGCGACGGTCGCGGCGGTGATCGCCGCGGTGGCGCGGCACTGGCGGCTGGCGGACGGCATCGAAATTACGCTCGAGGCCAACCCGTCGAGTGTCGAGGCGGCGCGCTTTGCCGGCTTCGCGGCGGCCGGCGTCAATCGCGTCAGCCTGGGGCTGCAGGCGCTCGAAGACGATGACCTGAGGGCGCTCGGCCGCCCGCACGACGTGCGGCAGGGACTCGCCGCGCTCGACGTGGCGCAGGCGACGTTCCCGCGCGTCTCGCTCGACCTGATCTACCAGCGGCCGGGGCAGACGCTCGCGAGCTGGGAGGCCGAACTGGCGCGCGCCCTCGCCTTCGGCACCGAGCATCTGTCGCTGTACGGCCTGACGATCGAGCCGGGCACCCGCTTCGCGACGCTGCACGCGCGGGGCGAGCTGGTCGTGCCCGGCGAAGACGCCGCCGCCGACCTGTTCGAGCTGACCGCGGCCATGACCGCGGCGGCGGGGCGGCCGACGTACGAGGTGTCGAACCATGCGCGGACGGGAGCGGAGAGCCGACACAACCTCAGCTACTGGACCTATGGCGACTATGTCGGCGTCGGTCCCGGCGCACACGGGCGGCGCGCGGGCGAGGCGACCGTGCGGCACAAGAAGCCGGAGAACTGGCTGAGCGGCCGTCGCCGCGCACGGCCACGGCCTCGCCGCGACCGAGCCGCTCGACCCTGCGACGCGCGGGCGCGAGGCGCTGATGATGGGGCTGCGGCTGGCGGACGGGATCGATGCGGCGACCTTCGCGACGCGGACCGGCACGACGCTCGCGGCGGCGACCGATCCGGCGCGGCTGGCGCGGCTCGTCGACCTCGGCTTCGTCGCCGCGGACGCCGGGGGACTGCGCCTGACCCCGCGCGGGCGGCCGCTGCTCAACGCGGTCCTGGCGGAGCTGGTCTGATGTTCGCGGCGATCCGCCCACTGCTGTTCCGCCTCGACCCCGAGCGGGCGCACGACCTGACGCTGCGCGCGCTCGAGGCGGGGCTCGGCCCGCGCGGGCGGGCGGACGATCCCGTCCTGGCGACGCGGCTGGCCGGGCTCGACCTGCCGAACCCGGTCGGGCTGGCGGCTGGCTTCGACAAGGACGCGCGCGTGCCCGGGGCGATGCTGCGGCTGGGCTTCGGTTTCGTCGAGGTCGGCACGGTGACGCCGAAGCCGCAGGCGGGAAACCCGCGGCCCCGGGTCTTCCGCTTCGTCGCCGAAGCCGCCGTCATCAACCGCCTCGGCTTCAACAACGGCGGGGTCGTGGCGGCGCTGGCCCGCCTGCGCGCCGACCGGCCGGCGGGCATCGTCGGGGTCAACATCGGCGCCAACAAGGACGCGCAGGACCGCGTCGCCGATTATGCCTTCGGCGCGGCGGCAGCGGCACCGATCGCCGACTATCTGACGGTCAACATCTCGTCGCCGAACACGCCGGGGCTGCGCGGGCTGCAGGATCCCGGCGAGCTGACGGCGCTGATCGCCGCGGTCCTTGCCGGGGCGGGGACGACACCGGTGTTCGTCAAGGTCGCGCCCGACCTCGACGTGGCCGCGATCGACGGCATCGCCCGGGTCGCGATGGATAGCGGCATCGCCGGGCTGATCGTCTCGAACACGACCCTCGCCCGCCCCGGCGTGTCGAGCGCCGAGGCGGGCGGCCTGTCCGGCGCGCCGCTGTTCGCCCCCTCAACCGCGGTGCTGCGCGCCTTCGCCCGCGCGACTGCCGGCCGCCTGCCGCTGATCGGCGTCGGCGGGGTCGCCAGCGGCGCGCAGGCCTATGCCAAGCTCCGCGCCGGGGCCAGTGCGGTGCAGCTCTACACCGGCCTCGTTTTCCACGGCCCGGCCCTGGTCGGACGGATCAAGCGCGAGCTGGCGGCGGCGCTCCGTCGGGACGGGTTGGCGAGCGTCGGCAAGGCGGTCGGCCTCGACGCTTGATCGCCGGGGCCGCCGCGATATGGTCGATGGCGGGGCAAGAAGAAGGACATGCACTTGAAGCAGTGGATCGCGTGTGCGCTGGCGCTGATGCCGGCGGCGGTGCCGGCCAAGGCCCCGACGGCCGCCCCGGCGATGGTCTCCGCCGCCGACCCGCGCGCCGCGGCGGCCGGCCTTGCCATGCTCAAGGCCGGCGGCAATGCGATGGACGCGGTGGCGGCGACCGCGATCGCGCTGACCGTGGTCGAGCCGCAGTCGTCGGGCATCGGCGGCGGCGGGCTCCTCGTCTACCAGGTCGCCGGCGGGCGCGCGCCCGTGACCTTCGACGGGCGCGAGAAGGCGCCGATGGCGGCGACCGACCGCCTGTTCCTGCAGGCCGACGGCTCGCCGCAGCCGCGCGGGCAGGCGATCCCCGGCGGCAAGTCGGTCGGCGTGCCCGGCAACGTCGCGATGCTCAAGCTCGCGCACGACCGCTACGGCCGCCTGCCCTGGGCCAAGCTGTTCGCGCCGGCGATCGCGCTCGCCCGCGGCGGCTACGACATCACGCCGCGGCTGGCGGACTCGATCGCCGGCAGCGCGCGGACGCTCGCGCGGCAGCCGGCCGCAGCGGCGTTGTTCCTCCATGCCGACGGCACGCCCAAGCGCGCCGGTGAACACATCGTCAACGAGGGGCTGGCGCAGACCTTCGAGGCGATCGCCGCCAGGGGCCCGGCCGCCTTCTACACCGGCGCCAACGCCGCCGCGCTGACCGCCGCGGTCGACAATGCGCCGACCAACCCGTCGACGATGACCGTCGCCGACCTCGCCGCCTACCAGGCCAAGGAGCGGCCGCCGGTTTGCGGGGCGTATCGCCAGTACCGCGTCTGCTCGATGGGGCCGCCGTCGGCCGGCGGCACGGCGGTCGTCGCCATCCTCGGCCAGCTTCAGGGCTTCGACCTCGGCGCACTGGGCAAGGACAGCCCGACCGCCTGGCACCTGTTCGCCGAGAGCGAGCGGCTCGCCTTCGCCGACCGCGCGGCTTATGGCGGCGACGCCGACTTCGTCACCGTGCCCGTCGCCGGCCTGACCGACCCGGCCTATCTGCGCACGCGGGCCAGTCTGATCTCGCCGACCGCGGTCATGGCGCACGCCGAGCCCGGCCGGCCCAAGGGCGCGCCGCCGCGCGCCGCGCCCAAGTCGGTCGAGATCCCTTCGACGAGCGACATGGCGGTCGCCGACGCGAGCGGCAACGTCGCCTCGCTGACCTCGACGATCGAGGGCGCGTTCGGCTCGTCGCTGGTCGCGGGCGGCTACGTCCTCAACAACGAGCTGACCGACTTCGACTTCGCGCCCGAGATCGCCGGCGCCAAGGTCGCCAACCGCGTCCAGGGCGGCAAGCGCCCGCGCTCGTCGATGTCGCCGGCGATCGTCTACGACCAGTCGGGCCGCGTCGTGCTCGCCGTCGGCGCGGCCGGCGGTCCGACGATCCCGGCGCAGGTGGCCAAGGCCATCGTCGCGGTGCTCGACTGGCACCTGCCGATCCAGGAGGCGATCGCCCTGCCCCTGCTCTACACCAATGACGACACGCTCGTGCTGGAGAAGGGCACGCCGCTTGCCGCCATGGCCCCGGCGCTGAAGGCGATGGGCCATACGGTCGTCGTCTACCCGCTGCCGCTGAAGGCCAACGGCATCGAGCGCGTGCCCGGCGGCTGGCGCGGGGGGGCCGACCCGCGGAGCGAGGGCGTCGCGCTCGGCCTGTGAGCGCGGCCGCGTCCCCCGCGCCGTCGCCGCTCGCCGACCGCGCCGACGCGGCGACGAACCTCGTCCTCCACTTCCTCGACCAGGCCGAGCACTATGGCGACGACCCGTTCCTGTCGCACAAGGCCGGTGGCGAGTGGCGCGCGCAGTCGTGGCGGGAGGTCGCCGGGGCGGTCTCGCGCCTTGCCGCCGCGCTCTGCGCGCACGGCATCCGCCGCGGCGACCGCGTCGTCCTGGTCAGCGAGAACCGGCCCGAATGGTGCATCGCCGACCTCGGCATCATGGCCGCCGGCGCGATCACCGTCCCGGCCTACACGACCAACAGCGAGGCCGACCACCGCCACATCCTGAGCGACAGTGGCGCGGTCGCGGCGATCGTCTCGGGGCCCAAGCTCGCGGCCACCCTGCTGCCGGCGGTCGCGGACTGCGAGGGCTGCCGGCTGGTCGTCGCCATCGAGCCGCTGCGCGTCGCCCAGGTCTCCGGCGCCGAGATCGTCGCCTGGTCGACGCTGCTGGACGGCCAGACGGCCGACCTCGCCCGCACCCGCCGCGGCATCACCGCCGGCCGCACCGACCTCGCCTGCCTGATCTACACCAGCGGCACCGGCGGCACGCCGCGCGGCGTCAAGCAGCACCACGGCATGATCCTGCAGAACGTCGCCGCGGCCTGCGAGATCATCGAGCAGGACTTTCCGCCGACGCCGGGGCGCGACAGCTTCCTGTCGTTCCTGCCGCTGTCCCACGCCTATGAGCATACCTGCGGCCAGTTCACCGCCATCGGTCTCGGCGCCTCGATCCATTATGCGGAGGGGCTGGACAAGCTCGCGGCCAACATGGAGGAAGTCGCGCCGACGATCATGGTCGTCGTGCCGCGCCTGTTCGAGGTGCTGCGCGCGCGGATCGGCAAGGGCATCGAGAAGCAGGGCGGCACCGCCATCACCCTGTTCAACGCCGCGCTCCGCCTGGGGCGCAAGCGCTACGAGCGTGGCGGCACCCTGCCGCTCACCGACCGCCCGCTCGACACGCTGCTCGACCGCACCATCCGGCGCCGGGTGCAGCAGCGCTTCGGCGGGCGGCTGAAGACGCTGGTGTCGGGCGGCGCGCCGTTGAACCCGGACGTCGGACTGTTCTTTGCCGCGCTCGGCCTGACGCTGTGCCAGGGCTACGGCCAGACCGAGGCGGGGCCGCTGATCAGCTGCAACCGGCCGTCGCGCAAGATCAAGATGCACAGCGTCGGCCCGGCGCTGCGCGGCACGACGGTCCGCATCGCCGCCGACGGCGAGATCTGCGTCCGTGGCGAGCTCGTCATGGACGGCTATTGGAAGAACGATGTCGACAGCCACCGCGCGCTGCAGGACGGCTGGCTGCTGACCGGCGACATCGGGCGCATCGACGGCGACGGCCACCTCGTCATCACCGACCGCAAGAAGGACATCCTGGTCAACGACAAGGGCGACAACATCTCGCCGGCGCGCGTCGAGGGCATGCTGACGCTGCAGCCGGAGATCATGCAGGCGATGGTCCACGGCGACCGCCGGCCCTACCTCGTCGGACTGGTCGTGCCCGACGCCGAATGGGCGCTGTGCTGGGCACGCGACCAAGGGCTGCCCGCGGACCTTGCCAGGCTCCGCGGCCAGCCCGAGTTCGTCCGCGCGCTCCAGGCCGCGGTCGACCGGGTCAACGCCCGCGTCGGCGCGCACGAGAAGGTCCGCCGCATCGTCGTCGCCGACGCACCCTTCTCGACCGAGAACGGCGAGATGACGCCGTCGCTGAAGATCCGGCGGCACGTCATCGAGGCGGCCTATGGGGCGCGCCTCGACGCGCTGTACCGTTAGCTCCGCTCGATCTCGCTCGCGGCGGCGTCGAGGATCGCGGCGATCTTCGTCGCGGCCGCGTCGTCGACGCTGCCCCGGCCGAGGCGCAGCTTGAGGGCGAAACGCAGGTTGGCCATGGCGCGGAGCACGCGCGGTCCGGTGTCGGGGCCGCTGCCGGCCTCGTCGATCCGCGCCATGATGGCGTCCACCGCCGCCTGGTTGGCAGCGAGGTGGGCGGTACCCTCCTCGGTGATCGTGTACTGCCGCTTGCTGCCCTCGGTCGTCGCCGAGGTGACGAAGCCGAGCTCCTCGAGCATCGTCAGCGTCGGGTAGACGACGCCCGGCGACGGGGCATAGGCGCCGCCCAGCCGGCTCTCGATCTCGCGGATGATCTCATAGCCGTGGCGCGGGGCCTCGGCGATGAGGGCGAGGATCAGCAGGCGGAGGTCGCCGTGCTGGAACATCCGGCCGCCGCCGCGCGGGCCGTGGCCGTGCCGGCCCATGCGATGCATCATCATGCGGTGGCCGAAGCCGCGGTGGCCGTGTGGGTGGTAGTGCATATCGAAACTCCATTTTGATCTATCGATATTGCCGATATATCTAAATTGGAGTTCGATACAAGCCTGTGCTGCAGATTATTTCGCCGATGGCCGCTGGTAGGGCACGAACGGGCCGAAGGTGCAGCTGCCGTAGCCGATGCGGCTGATCGGATCGAAGACCTGGAACGGGTCGCCCTCGCAGATGCCCACGGCGATCTCGCGCGTGACGATGGCCCGGTCGGGGCGCAGCGCGGCGCACTGGCCGACGTCGCTGCGATAATAGCGGCCCCCGCCGCGCTCGAAGACGATGGTCGACTGGTTGACGATCGTCTGGCCCCGCAGCTCGCGCTGGCGGATGCAGTGCTCGGCCGGCCCGGTCGCCTCGCCCGACAGCAGGCGCGCGGTCTCGCGCTCGCCCGGCGGGGCGGCGGCGGCGGGAGCGGCGGCGATGACGGCGAGGGCGAGCAGCAGCGGGCGCATGGCGGGTCTCCTTCGCAAGGGTCAACGCACGAGCGGCGACGCCGGGCCTCAGGCCATCAGCGACTCGTAGCGGCGCAGATGGTAGTCGGCGTCGCCGAACTGGCCCTCGATCATCGTCGCCCGCTTGAAATAATGGCCGATGGCGAGTTCGTTCGAAATGCCGATACCGCCGTGGATCTGCACCGCGTTCTGGCCGACGAAGCGCGCGCTGCGGGCGATCTTGTTCTTCGCCGCCGAGACATGGCGGGCACGGTCGGGCTCGTCGAGGCGGAGCGTCGCCATCAGGGTCATCGAGACGGTCTGCTCGACCTCCATGAACATGTCGACCATGCGGTGCTGAAGGACCTGGAACTCGCCGATCGGCCGGCCGAACTGCTTGCGCTGGCGGCTGTAGTCGAGCGTGCCTTCGTGGAGCTTGCGCAGCACGCCGCTCGCCTCGGCGCAGACCGCGGATGTCGCCTCGTCGACCACTTGTTCGATCATCTCCAGCGCCGACCCGTTGTTGCCGACGAAGGCATCGGTACCGAAGCGCACGTTCTCGAAATAGACTTCCGAGGCGCGGCCTCCGTCGACCGTCGGATAGTCGCGCCGCGTGATGCCCGGCGTGGTCGCAGGCAGCAGAACGACCGACACGCCGTCGCGGTCGCGCTGGCCGCCCGACGAGCGCGTGGTGACGATGAAGTGCGTGGCGAACGGCGCGTCGCGCACCACCGCCTTGTGCCCGTTCAGCACAAAGCCGTCACCGTCGGCCTTCACCGACGTGCGCAGGTCGGCGAGATTGTAGCGCCCCTGCGGCTCGGCATAGGCGAAGGCGATGATCGCGCTGCCGTCGATGATCTGCGGGATGACCGCGTCGGCCATCGCGCCGCCCGCTGCCTTCATGAAGCCGCCGCCGATGACGACGGTCGACAGGTACGGCTCGATGACCAGCGCCCGGCCGATCTCCTCCATGACGATCATGTTCTCGATGGCGCCGCCGCCGAGTCCGCCGTGACTTTCGGCGAACGGGGCGCCGAGAATGCCGAGTTCCTCCGCGAAGGCCTTCCACACCGCCGGGTTCCAGCCAGCCTCGCCGTTCACCGTCTTCATCCGGCTGTCGAAATCGTAGGTATCGGCGAGGTAGCGCTGCACCGACTCGCGGAGCATCGTCTGTTCGTCAGTGAAGTTGAAGTCCATCGCCTGTGCCTCCCGCCGGCGCGCGTTCGCGCTGCCCTGTTTCCCAATAACGGTCATGCCGGCGAACGCCAGCACCCAAGGCGATGTCGTCAACGCCGTTCGCGTCGCGCACCGCCGTGGATGCTGGCGCCTGCCAGCATGGCTTCCGTTCTAAATTACAGCCCCAGCACCATCTTGGCGATGATGTTGCGCTGGATCTCGTTCGACCCGCCGTAGATGCTCGTCTTGCGCATGTTGAAGTAGGTCGGCGCCGCGCGGTGGGCGTAGTCGGGGCCGATCGGGTGCTCGTTGTCGCCCTCGCCGAAGCCGCGGAAGTAGGGCGCGCCGTAGTGGCCGACCGCCTCCAGCGCGAGCTCGGTGATCCGCTGCTGGATCTCGGTGCCCTTGATCTTGAGCAGGCTCGACTCCGGCCCCGGCCCCTTGCCCTGCGATTCGCCTGCGAGCGTGCGCAGCTCGGTGAACTCCAGCGCGGTCAGGTCGACCTCAAGCTCGGCAACCTTGCGCTTGAAGAACGGATTGTCGAGCAGCGGCTGCGCCTCGGTGCCGAAGCTGTCGGTCTCGGTGCGGGCGATCGTCTTGATCCGCTCGACGCCGCGCTTCGACGCCGCGACGCCGGCGATGCCGGTGCGTTCGTGGGCAAGGAGGAACTTGGCGCAGGTCCAGCCCTTGTTCTCGTGGAACACGCGGTTCTCGACCGGCACGATGACGTCCTCGAACCAGACCTCGTTGACCTCGTGCTCGCCGCCCAGCGTGATGATCGGGCGAACGGTGATGCCCGGCGTCTTCATGTCGATGAGGAGGAAGCTGATCCCCTCCTGCGGCTTGACCGTCGGGTCGGTGCGGACGAGGGCGAAGATCCAGTCGGCGTGCTGGGCGAGGGTCGTCCAAGTCTTCTGGCCGTTGACGCGGTAGTACTCCTTGCCGTCGTCGCCGGTGAAGCGCTCGGCCTTGGTCCGCAGGTTGGCAAGGTCGCTGCCCGCGCCCGGCTCGCTATAGCCCTGGCACCACCAGTCCTCGCCCGACAGGATGCGCGGCAGGAACTTCGCCTTCTGCTCGGGCGTGCCGAACGTGTAGATCACCGGCCCGACCATGTTGAGGCCGAAGGGCAGCAGGCGCATGGCGTCGCCGCGCGCGCTCTCCTCGGCGAAGATGTATCGCTGGACGCTGGTCCAGCCGGTGCCGCCATATTCCTTCGGCCAGGCGATGCCGGCCCAGCCCTTGGCGGCGAGCACTTTGTGCCAGCTGAGGAAGTCCTCCTTCGACAGCTCCTCGCCCTCCTCGGCCTTGGCCTTCAGGTGGTGCGGATAGTTGTCGGCGATGAAGCTGCGGACCTCGTCGCGGAAGGCGAGGTCTTCGGCCGAGAAGTTGAGATCCATGGCGACGGCTCCCGAGGCTGGTTTACGTGGACGTTAGCCGCGGCTGCCCGCGGCGGCAACTAGCCGTGACCGCGCGCCGCAAGTTGCGCCGTGAAGCAGCGCAGCGGATCGTCCGCCGCCCCCGTCGGGAGGCGCGCCTCGGCCAGCCGCGCCGTCGGCTGGCCGGCAGCGGGATCGGGGTAATAATAGACGTCGAGCACGCAGCCCCCTTGCGCGAACTGCAGAGCGCGCGCCGGACCCTCGCGGCGGTCGAGGCTGGCGGCCCCGAGCACCGCGAGCGCGGCGTCGGCCGGACGGCCGAGGATGCGCTCGAGCCCCGGCACCGGGGTCAGCGCCACCGGCCGCGCGCTGACGGGCTTCGCCGGCGGCGGCGCCGGCGTCGCGCAGGCGGCGAGGGCCAGCAGGGGGAGCAGGGGAGCGAGGCGCATCGTCAGGCTGCTTCTAGCCAAGGCGCGCCGCGGCGGCTAGGCGGGCGCACCACACAGGAGCCGCCATGTCCGCCACCTTCGACGTCCTCGCCATCGGCAACGCGCTCGTCGACGTCATCACGACCAACGACGCCGGCTTCCTCGAGCAGCACGCCATCCCCAAGGGCACGATGCGCCTGATCGCCGCCGACGAGGCCGAGCGGCTCTACGCGCTGATGGGCGCCGGCCGCGAGGTATCGGGCGGGTCGGCGGCGAATACCGTCGCCGGGATCGCGGCGCTCGGCGGGCGGCCGGCGTTCGTCGGGCGGGTCGCGGCCGACCAGCTGGGGCAGGTTTTCGCCCACGACATTCGCGCGGCGGGCGTCACCTATGCCACGCCGGCGATGGCCGACGGGCCGCCGACCGGGCGCTGCCTGATCGTCGTCACGCCCGACGGTGACCGCACCATGTCGACCTATCTCGGCGCGTGCCAGGAGCTGAGCGCGGCCGACATCGACGCCGATATGGTCCGGGCGAGCGCCGTCCTCTATCTCGAAGGTTATCTCTGGGACCCGGCCGCCCCGCGCGCGGCGATGCGCGAGGCGATTCGCGTCGCCCGTGCCGCCGGGCGGAAGGTTGCCTTCACCCTGTCGGACGTGTTCTGCGTGGAGGGCCACCGCGACGACTTCCGGTCGCTGCTCGACGGCCATGTCGACATCCTGTTCGGCAACGAGAACGAGGTGCGCGCGCTGTACCGCACCGACGACCTGAGTGCCGCCATGACCGAGCTCGCGCGCCACGCGACGATCACCGTCGTCACCCGGTCGGAGAAGGGCGCGGTCGTCGTCGCCGGCGGCGAGACGATCGAGGTGCCGGCCGAGCCGGTGGCGCGCGTCGTCGACACGACCGGTGCCGGCGACCTGTTCGCCGGCGGTTTCCTCCACGGCTTCGTCGCTGGGCGGCCGCTCGCCGACTGCGCGCGCATCGGCGGCATCGCCGCGGCCGAGATCATCAGCCACTATGGCGCGCGGAGCGAAGCCGACTTGCAGGCGCTGGTCGCGGCCCGCGTGTAGCGGACCATAACGGCCGCATGCTTCGTTGTGCCGCGATGGAGCCGAGCCCGACCGTCCCGCCGCCGGCGCCCGAGGGCATGAACTCGGCTCTCGACCGCAACATCGCTGCGCTGACGCGGCGGCGGGCGGAGCACGAAGCGTCGGCGAGCACCGAGGAACGGATCGCCGAGGCGGTCAGCCGCTTCGCCGGCAGCCTCAAGTTCGTCTATGCCCACCTCGTCCTGTTCGGGCTGTGGGTGGCATCGAACGTCGTCCCCGGCCTGCCGAAGTTCGATCCCACCTTCGTCGCGCTGGCAACGGTGGCCTCGGTCGAAGCGATCTTCCTGTCGACCTTCATCCTCATCAGCCAGAATCGCGCCGCTGCACTCGCCGACCGCCGCGCCGACCTCGACCTCCAGGTCGGGCTGCTGACCGAACACGAGGTGACGCGGCTGATCAAGATCACCGCCGAGATCGCCGCCCACCTCGGGCTGAAGATCGCCGACGACCCGGAGCTCGACGAGCTGAAGCGCGACATCGCCCCCGAGGCGGTGCTCGACCGCATCGAGGACGAGGTGCCGGAGGGCTAAGCGACGAAGTCGGGCGCGACGTCGCCGCTGTCGACGATGCCGCGGGCGACGTTCGACCGCGTCCGGCCGTAGATGAAGTAGAACACCAGACCGATCGCCGCCCAGCCGACGAACAGCTCGAGCGTATAGTTCGACAGCGAGAAGAACAGGAAGGCGCAGCCGGCCGCGGCCAGCGGCGCCGTCACCCAGACGACCGGGGCGCGGAAGGGCCGCCGCCGGTTCGGATCGCGGACGCGCAGGACCAGAACTCCAATCGCCACCGCCAGGAAGGCGAGCAGCGTGCCCGAGTTGGAGATGTCGGCCAGGCTCTCGACCGGGAAGATCGAGGCGAAGACCGCGACGAAGATGCCGGTGACGAACGTGATGACATACGGCGTCTGGAAGCGCGGATGGATGCGCGACAGGACCGGCGGCAGCAGGCCGTCGCGCGACATGACGAAGAAGATGCGCGTCTGTCCGTACATCAGCGCCAGGATGACCGAGGGCAGGGCGATGCCGGCGGCGATCGCCAGCAGGTTGGCCGCGCCGGGGAAGCCGATGTAGCGCAGGACATAGGCCAGCGCCTCGTCCGACTGCGCCAGGAGCCCGGTCGGCTGCGCGCCCGCCGAGCCGGTCGCGGCGGCGGCGACGAGCATGTAGAGGACGGTCGAGACGCCGAGCGCGCCCATCAGCCCGATCGGCACGTTGCGGTTGGGGTTGATCGTCTCCTCGGCGGCCGTCGAGACGCTGTCGAAGCCGACGAAGGCGAAGAAGATCGTCGCCGCCGCCGCCGAAACGCCGACCGAGATCATCTCGCTCGACTTGAACGGGTTCGGCACCTCGTGGGCGAAGAAGCCGTTCGGCATGAACGGGTGGAAGTTCGCCAGCTGGATGTGCGGCAGGGCGAGGACCAGGAACATGCACAGCGTGATGATCTTGATCATCACCAGCACCGCATTGAAGCGCGCGCTCTCCTTGGTGCCGACGAACAGCAGCGCCGCGACCGCCAGGCCGATGAACATCGCCGGCAGGTTGATGATGCCGGGCGCCTTGTCGAACGGCCCGTGGACCCAGGTGTTGGCGATGGTGACGCCGAAGAAGCGGTTGGCCAGCCCGACCATGTACCCCGACCAGCCGACGGCGACCGCCGAGCAGGCGATGGCGTATTCGAGCACCAGCGCCCAGCCGACGATCCACGCCGCGACCTCCCCGAAGGTCGCGTAGCTGAAGGTATAGGCCGAGCCCGACACCGGCACCATCGCCGCCAGCTCCGAATAGGCGAGCGCGGTCAGGAAGCAGACCAGCCCGGCGACCGCGAAGCTGATCATCATCGCGGGTCCCGCCTTCGTCGCCGCGGTCGCCGTCAGAACGAAGATGCCGGTGCCGATTGTGCCGCCGATGCCGAGCATGGTCAGCTGGAAGGGCCCAAGCGATCGCTGCAGCGGCTTGCGCTCGGCGGTGGCAAGAATACCGTCGAGCGACTTAATGCGCCAATCCATGAACTTCCCCTTGCGGCCGCGCCCGCCGGCCTTCCGGCTCGCCGCGCGGCGTCTGCGATGATGGCGCGCAACGTGGCGCGGCGCAGGGGGCGGGGTCAAGCGCTAAGGCGCCGGCTGGCGGGCCTTCGGCGCTGGCGCGAGCGGATGCGCGAGCCCCCATCTCGCCATCATCGCCTGCGTGACCTGCCACCACGGGGCGCGCTCGTCCCATTCGCGCCGCCGGTCGTTCGCCTGCAGGTCGACCCCGCCCCAGATGACGATCCCATCGGCGATGTCGTGCAGCGTGGCGAGCTGAAGCTGCCAATAGTCCGGAGGGATCGCCGTTCCCGCATCCCGGCTGGAACTCGTGATATTCCGGCCACACGAACGCGTAGACCGGCTTGCCGCCCGAGATGCGGCGCGCTTCGCACACGAGGGCATGCGCCTGCCGGACCCACCCGGCGCGGTCGCGGTAATAGGTGTACAGCGAGGGAAAGGTGACGTCGACATGCGCGTTGATCGGGGCCGCGCCGTCGTCGTCGCGCTGCCATTCGGCAACGCTCCCGGCCGGGATATCGATCGCTCGCCAATAATCGTCCAGCGGGAACACCCCGTAATAGCCGATTGGGTGCCCCGCCGCCGCCGTTTTGAACTGTGCCGCGATCGAAGCCAGCGCGCGGATCTGCCCCGCCGTCGCAGCGTCGCGGGCATGAAGCCCGGGCCATTCGATGTCGATCGCGATCGGGGCACCGTCGTGGGGCAGCGCCGCGATGACGGCGGCGACGCGCGCAGGATCCGCGGCGCTGCCCGGCCCGTTGCCGTCGCGCCAGAAGCCGCGGTCGACGACGTGGAGCCGCGCGATACCCCGGCTGCGCAGGTCGGGCATGTGCTCGTAGAGCAGGGCCTGGTACACGCGGAAGCCGCCGCGCCGCGGTGGGCAGGGGGCGGCGGCGGCGGCGGCGTCGCCGAACAGGGCGACCACGAGCAGCGCAAGGCCGAGGCCGCGCCTCACTTGACCCCGACGAACGGCAGCGGGGCGCTGCTGCCGGTATAGGTCGGGAGGCGGCCGTCCCACTTCTCGACCGCACGCAGCTGGACGATCTCGGGGTTGGTGCGGATCGCCTCCGCCTCGACGCGGATCGCTTCCGCATCGCCCTTGGCCTTGGCGACGCGCGCCATCGCGTCGGCGGTCGCGGTGGCGACGTTCGCCTGCGCGGCGAGCGCGGCCTGCTCGTTGGCGATCTTGGCGTTGATCTGCGCCAGCACGGCGTCGGGGACGATGATGTTGCCGGCCCAGTAGAGCTGCTCGACCTGCAGGCCGACGGGCGTGAAGTACGCCTGGACATCCTTCAGCGCATCGTTGACCAGCTGCGCCTTCATCGGCCCGTAGATCTGCTCGACGCCGAGCTGGCTCGCGCGCTCGACGATGGCGTTGCGGATCGCGTTCCTGAGCGGTCCGGCGATGATCGCGTCCATGTCGGCGCGGTAGCGCTGGAACAGGATCGGCGCGCGCAGCGGATCGACGTGGTAGGCCACGGCGATGTCGGCGCGCAGGCCGAGCCCGTTCTTGTCCTGGAAGCCGAAGCTTTCGTCGGTGGTGTTCTGCTCGGTCCGGCTGCTGGTCCAGCTGTAGGTGCGGGTGAAGACCGGATATTCGTAGAAGTTGACGCCCGGCGGCGCGAAGTACCAGCCGACCGGCAGCGGGCGGCTGACGACGCCGGCGTCGGAGCCGATATTGTTGACGCGGATGCCGACATAGCCGGGCAGCACGCGGAAGAAGGCGCTCTTGGCGAGGCTGACGCCGATCACCAGAAACACGATTACGGCGACGATCGTCGCCAGGCGCAGCGGCAGTCGCGATCCGCGATAGCCGGCGATCGCGCCGCTGTCGTAGGTCGCCACGGTGTCAGTCATCTTGGGTGTCCCGGAGCGCATGGACGAGCCGGGCGGCGCCCCAGACGGCCCCGGCAGGAACGGCGGCAAGCAGGAACACGGCGGCCGCCAGCGCACCGTCGCGGTGGCGGTCGATCAGCTCCGGCACGGCGACGCCGAGCAGCCACAGCCCCGCCGCCGACGCTGCAAGAGCGACGAAGAGGACGGCGGCGCGGTGGAGGGACAGCATCGGATGCGGGCCTGACGCGCGCCATATGGGCGTATCCCGACCGCACGCAAGTGCCGTCACGGTAATTTCATGCACGACCCTATCGCGCTAGCATCGGCCCCAGCGGGCGGCCGCCGAACAGGTGGACGTGGAGGTGCGGCACCTCCTGATGCGCGTCCAATCCGACGTTGGCGAGCAGTCGGTAGCCCGTCTCCTCCAGCCCCAGCTGCCGCCCGACCGCCCCGACGGCGCGGACGAAGCCGGCGATCTCCGCGTCCGAAGCCCGCGCGCTGAAGTCCGCCCACGACACATAGGCCCCTCGCGGGATGACGAGGACGTGGTGCGGGGTCAGCGGGTGGAGGTCGTGGAAGGCGATGGCGTAGTCGTCCTCGTACACCCGCCGCGACGGGATCTCGTCGCGCAGGATGCGGGCGAAGACGTTCGTGTCGTCATAAGGGGCAATGGCGGGGACAGGCATAGGTCACACCCTTCGTGAAGCCTTCTCCGCCAGCCCCGACACGCCCTCGCGGCGGGTGAGTTCGGCGCGGAGGTCGTCGAAGCTGAGGCCGGCATCGGCCAGCAGCACGGCGAGGTGGAAGATCAGGTCGGTCGCTTCGCCGACGAGCGCGGCGCGGTCGGCGCCCATCGCGGCGATGACCGTCTCGACTGCCTCCTCGCCCAGCTTCTGCGCGATCTTGGCGCGGCCCTTGGCCGTCAGCCGGGCGACGTACGACTCCGCCGGATCGCCGCCGCGGCGGGCGGCGACAGTCGCGAGCAGCCGGTCGAAGGCGTCGGCGCTGTCCTCCGCGCTCACTGCCGCACCACCAATCCGGCGCCCGCCAAAGCTGCCTTGGCCTCTCCGATCGTCGCCTCGCCGAAATGGAAGATCGAGGCAGCCAGAACGGCGCTCGCGTGGCCCTCGACGACACCGGGCGCGAGGTCGGCGACGACGCCGACGCCGCCGCTGGCGATCACCGGCACCGGCACGGCGTCGGCGACGGCGCGCGTCAGCTCGAGGTCGTAGCCGCACTTGGTACCGTCGCGGTCCATGCTGGTCAGCAGGATCTCGCCCGCGCCTGCCCTCGCCGCGTCGATGCAGTACTGCACCGCGTCGATGCCGGTCGCGCGCCGGCCGCCGTGGGTGAACACCTCCCACCGCCCGGGCGAGACCGCCTTGGCGTCGACGGCGACGGTGATGCACTGCTCGCCGAAATGGCGCGACAGCTCGCCGACAAGCGCCGGCCGGGCGACGGCGGCCGAGTTGATCCCGACCTTGTCCGCCCCCGACAGCAGCAACGCCCGGACGTCGTCGACCGTCCGCACGCCGCCGCCGACGGTCAGCGGCATGAAGCAGACGCTCGCCGTCTTGCGGACGATGTCGAGGATGATGCCGCGGTCCTCGTGCGTCGCGGTGATGTCGAGGAAGACCAGTTCGTCGGCACCCGCCGCATCATAGGCGCGCGCCGCCTCGACCGGATCGCCGGCGTCGGTCAGCCGGGTGAAGTTGACCCCCTTGACGACGCGCCCGCCGGCGACGTCGAGGCAGGGAATGACGCGCACGGCGAGGGTCATGGCTCGTCGCCCGCGCACCGCAGGGCTTCGGCAAGCGTGATCCGCCCGTCGTAGATCGCCCGGCCGACGATGACGCCGGCGATGTTCGCGTGCGCGCGCAGGGCGCTGATGTCGGCCGGCCCCGCGACGCCGCCGCTGGCAATGACCGGCAGGCTCGTCGCTTCGCTGAGCGCCGCCGTCGCCGCGACGTTGACGCCCTTCAGCAGCCCGTCGCGGCCGACGTCGGTGAACAGCACGGCGGCGACGCCGGCGTCCTCGAAGCGGCGGGCGAGGTCGGCGACGGAAACGTCCGACACGCTCGCCCAGCCGCGCGTGGCGACGAAGCCCCCGCGGGCGTCGACGGCGACCACGATCCGCCCCGGCGCGGCTACCGCTGCCGCGCGGACCAAATCGGGGTTCTCGAGCGCGGCCGTGCCGAGCACGACCCGGGCGACGCCGAGCGCCAGCCAGCGATCGATCGCGGCCTGCGTGCGGATCCCCCCACCGACCTGGACCGCGCCGGGGAAGCTGGCGACGACGCGCTCGACCGCGGCGGCGTTGACGCTGCTGCCGGCGAAGGCCCCGTCGAGGTCGACGACGTGGAGCGCGGTCGCCCCGTCACGCGCGAAGGCGCGCGCCTGCGCGGCCGGGTCGGTCCCGTAGACGGTTGCGCGCGCCATGTCGCCTTCGGCGAGGCGCACGACCTCGCCACCCTTGAGATCGATCGCCGGCCAGACGGTGAAGGTGCGCGCGCTGCTCACGGCCGCCACGCCAGGAAGCCGCGCAGAAAGGACAGGCCGAACGCCTGGCTCTTTTCGGGATGGAACTGGACGCCGAGCAGGTTGTCGCGCCCGACGACCGCGGCGATCTCGCCGCCGTGATCGGTCGCCGCGACGACATCGCCCGGGTCGGCGACGGCGAAGCGGTAGCTGTGCACGAAATAGGCGCGGTCGTCGCGCGGCACGGTCGGCAGCGCCGGGTGGTCGCCGCGGAAAACGACCGTGTTCCACCCCATGTGCGGCACCTTGAGCGCGGGGTCCGATGGGGCCAGCCGCTCGACCGCGCCGCCGATCCAGCCGAGCCCCGGATGGACGCCGTGCTCGCGGCCTTCATCGGCCATCAGCTGCATGCCGACGCAGATGCCGAGAAAGGGCACCCCGCGCTCGCGTACCGCCGTGGCCAGCGCCGGGAGCACGCCGGGTGCCGCCCGCAGCGCGCCGATGCACTGGGCGAAGGCGCCGACGCCGGGCAGGACGATGCCGTCGGCGCGTGCGATCGCGGTGGGGCTCGACGAGACGGTGATCGTCGCCTCGCCGTCGGCGGCGACCCGCAGCGCATTGTCGACCGAGCACAGGTTGCCGGCGCCATAGTCGATGACGACGACCTGGCGCGTCACGGCTGCTCGGCGTCGCTCACCGGCGGCAGCCCGTCGGCGCGCTCCCCGTCGACACCGCCGAGCGTCCCCTTGGTCGACGGCACGCTGTCCGACTTGCGCGGGTCGCGCGCGACCGCGGCCCGCAGCGCCCGCGCCAGGCCCTTGAAGCAGCTCTCGACGATGTGGTGGTTGTTGACGCCGTACAGCGTCTCGATGTGGAGCGTGATGCCGGCGCTCCCCGCGAAGGCGGCGAACCATTCCTTGAACAGCTCGGTGTCCATCTCGCCCAGCCGCGGCTGGCTGAACGCCGTCTTCCACACGAGGTACGGCCGCCCCGAGATGTCGAGCGCGACGCGGGTCAGCGTCTCGTCCATCGGGATCAGCGCGTCGCCGTAGCGGGTGATGCCGCGGCGGTCGCCGAGCGCCTTCTTCACCGCCTCGCCGATGGCGATGCCGCTGTCCTCGGTCGTGTGGTGGGCGTCGATGTGGAGGTCGCCCTGGATCTGGACGTCGAGGTCGATCAGCGAGTGGCGCGACAACTGCTCGAGCATGTGATCGAGGAAGCCGATGCCGGTGGATACGCGGTAAGTGCCCGTCCCGTCGAGGTCGAGCGTGACCGAGACCTTCGTCTCGGTCGTGTCGCGGCTGACGGTGGCGGTGCGGCTCATGCGGCCTCCCTCAGGTCGGGCGGGGTCGCCTCGGCGGCGAGCAGCGCTATCGCCTCGGCCAGCGGCAGCACGCGCTGCTCGCCGCCGCCCAGCGGCCGCAGGGCGACGGTGCCCTCCTCCGCCTCGCGCCGGCCGACGACGACCAGATACGGCACGTGCGCGAGGCTGTGCTCGCGGACCTTGTAGTTGATCTTCTCGTTGCGGAGGTCGCTGTCGACGCGCAGACCCGCGGCCGTCAGCTTCGCCGCCACCTCGGCGGCATAGCTGTCGGCGTCGGACACGATCGTGGCCACCACCGCCTGTACCGGGGCGAGCCACAGCGGGAAGCGTCCGGCGTAGTGCTCGATCAGGATGCCGATGAACCGCTCGTAGCTGCCGAAGATCGCGCGGTGGAGCATGACCGGCCGGTGCCGCGCGCCATCCTCGCCGACGTAGCTCGCGTCGAGACGCTCGGGCAGGACATAGTCGAGCTGGATCGTGCCGACCTGCCACGTCCGGCCGATCGCGTCGGTCAGGTGCCATTCGAGCTTGGGCGAGTAAAAGGCACCCTCGCCCGGCAGCTCCTCCCAGCCGTACTCGGGTCCGGCACGCCCGGCGAGCCGCACCGCCTCGCGCAGGTCGCCCTCGGCACGGTCCCACATTTCGTCGGTGCCAAAGCGCTTCTCCGGGCGCAGCGCCAGCTTGACCGCATAACCCTCGAAGCCGAGGTCCTTGTAGACGCGGTCGGTCAGGTCGCAGAAGCGCCGCACCTCGTCGACGATCTGGTCCTCGCGGCAGAAGATGTGGCCGTCGTCCTGCGTCATCTGGCGAACGCGCATCAGCCCGTGCAGCGCGCCGTGCGGCTCGTTCCTGTGACAGCAGCCCTGCTCGGCCATCCGGAGGGGCAGGTCGCGGTAGCTCTTGATGCCTTGGCGGAAGATGAGGACGTGCGCCGGGCAGTTCATCGGCTTCAGCGCCATCAGGTCGCTCTTGCCGCTGAGGATCGGCGCGTCGTCGTCGGTCCCCGGGATCTCGTCGGGGACGATGAACATGTTCTCGCGGTACTTGCCCCAGTGGCCGCTCGCCTCCCACTGGCGCGCGTCCATCAGCTGCGGCGTCTTGACCTCGAGGTAGCCACCGGCGTCGATCCGGCGGCGCATGTACGCCTCGAGCTGGCGCCAGATCATGTAGCCGTTGGGGTGCCAGAAAACCGACCCATGCGCCTCGGACTGGAGGTGGAACAGGTCCATCTCCTGCCCGATCCGGCGATGGTCGCGCTTGGCCGCCTCCTCGAGCCGCACCAGATGCGCGTCGAGCTGCTTCTTGTTGAGCCAGCCGGTGCCGTAGATGCGGCTGAGCATCGCGTTGTTCTGGTCGCCGCGCCAATAGGCCCCCGAGACGCGCGTCAGCTTGAAGGCGTTGGGATCGAGCTTGCCCGTCGACGGCAGGTGCGGGCCGCGGCAGAGGTCGAGCCAGGCGTCGGGGCCGCGCCCCGCCTTGTACACCGTCAGCGGCTCGCCGTCGGGCAGCTCGGCCGCCCACTCCGCCTTGAACGTCTCGCCGTGCGCGGCGAAGTGCGCGATCAGCCGGTCGCGCGGCCACTCCTCGCGGAGCAGCGGCGCGTCGCGGGCGATGATGCGGCGCATCTCGTCCTCGATGGCCGGCAGATCGTCCTCGGTGAACGGACGCCCGGCGGGTGCGAAATCGTAATAGAAGCCGTCGTCGGTCGCCGGGCCGAAGGTGATCTGCGTCCCCGGGAACAGGTGCTGTACCGCCTCGGCAAGGACGTGCGCATAGTCGTGGCGGGCGAGGTCGAGCGCGACCGCCTCGTCCTTCGCCGTCACCAGTGCCAGCGCCGCGTCGCGCTCCAGCGGCCGGGACAGGTCGACGAGGTCGCCGTCGACGCGCGCGGCGAGCGCGGCCTTCGCCAGCCCCGGGCCGATGGCCGCGGCGACGTCGGCCGGCGTGGTCCCGCGCGGCACATCGCGCACGGAACCGTCAGGCAGCGTCAGGTGGATCGTGTCCGTCATAATGCCCGTCGGGTTGGGCAAAGCGCGCGGCTAAGTCAACCGCGGAGCAGCGCCTGCAGCGCGAGGGCGTCGCCCGTGGCGGCCTGCGCCGCCGTATTGTCGAAGATGCACCACGTCGGCCGCACCGCCCCCGATGCCGCCAGCGCCGCGGCCAGCGGCTCCAGCCGCCCGTCGCGGTAGCTGGTCCGGTACATCGCCGGCGAGCCGTGCAGGCGCCAGTAGGCGAGCCCGCCCCAGCCGCCCGGCACAGCGGCCGCCGGCACCCGCGCCGGATCGGCGGCGACACGCGCGACGCGGCGGCCCGCGAGCAGCGCGTCGGCGGCGGGCTCGAACCAGCTCGGGTGGCGCGGCTCGCAGGCGACGGCGCCCCCGACGCGGTCGGCCAGCGCGGCGAAGAATGGGTCGGTGACGGCGGCGTCGAAGGCGAGGCTCGGCGGCAGCTGGACCAGCAGGACGCCGAGCGCCGCGCCAAGCCCCGCGACCTCGGCGGCGAAGGCGTCGAGCAGCGCCGCGCACCCGACCAGCCGCGCCTCGTGGGTGATCGCCCGCGGCAGCTTGACGGCGAAGGCGAACCCCGCCGGCACGCTCGCCGCCCAGCGGGCGTAGGTCGCCGGCCGATGCGAGCGGTGGAACGACGAGTTGATCTCGACCGCGCCGAACACGTGTGCGTAGCGCGACAGGTGGCTGCCGGTGCCCGGGAAGGCCGCCGCATCGGCGCGCGGAATCGTCCAGCCGGCGGTGCCGAGGCGCAGGTCCATGCCGTGACAACGGTACAGCGCCGGGATGGGTGCCGCTTCGCCGTGGCACGTCGGCGGCGGACCGGCTAGGGCGGGCTGGTGACCGAGCCAAGCACGACCATCCGCGACGGCGTGGCGCTCGCCTACCGCTTCCGCGACGGGCGCGGGCCAGCAGTCGTGTTCCTGCCGGGGTATATGTCGGACATGGGCGGCACCAAGGCCGAAGCGCTCGACGGCTGGGCGGCGGCGAGGGGGCGCGCGTTCCTCCGCCTCGATTATTCGGGCTGCGGGGCGAGCGGCGGCGATTTCGCGGCGGGCACCATCTCGCGCTGGAGCGACGATGCGGCGGCGGTGATCGCGGCCGCCTTTCCGGGGCCGGCGGTGCTGGTCGGCTCGTCGATGGGCGCGTGGATCGCGCTGACGCTTGCCCGGCGCAGTCCGCAGGCGGCGGTGGTGACGCTAGCGGGCGCGCCCGACTTCACCGCGTGGAGCTTCACCGACGCGGAGCGAACGCGCGCGGCGCACGACGGCTGGATCGAACGGCCGAGTCTCTACGGCGCGCCCTACCGCTATCACGCCGGGCTGATCGCCGACGGCGAGGCGAGCCGCCTGCTGCCCGGCCCGATTGCGGTCGACTGCCCCGTGCGCCTGCTCCACGGCCAGGCCGACCCCGACGTGCCGTGGCAGCTCAGTCTCGATGTCGCCGCGGCGCTGCGTTCGGCCGACGTTCAGGTGACGCTGGTCAAGGACGGGGACCACCGCCTGTCGCGGCCCGCGGACCTCGCGCTGCTGACGGCGACGCTCGACCGACTGGAGTGCTGATGCGCGCCTTGCTCCTGCCCCTCGCCCTGGCTGTCGCCGCCGCACCGGCGCTCGCGGCCGCCCCCGATGACGCCGAGCGGTACCGCCAGTGTCTGACGCTGGCGCACGACAACCCGGCGCAAGCGATCGAGCAGGCGACCGCGTGGCGCGCCGCGGGCGGCGGCGTTCCCGCCCGCCACTGTCTCGCGCTCGCCTACGCGACCAAGGGCGACGACGCCGCCGCCGCGGCCGAGCTCGCCGCCGCCGCCCGCGCCGCCGAGGCCGCGCACGACGCCCACGCCGCCGACCTGTGGGGTCAAGCGGGCAACGCCGCGCTGCTGGCGAAGCAGGGTCCGGTGGCGATCGCCGACTTCACCAGCGGCATCACGGTTGCCGGCACCGAGCCGGTGCGGCTGGCGGCGCTGCTGACCGACCGCGCCCGCGCGCTGGTTGAGGCCAATCGCACGACGGAGGCGAAGGCCGACCTGACCCGCGCCACCGCGCTCGACCCGTCGTCGGCCGACGGCTGGTTGCTGCTGGCGACGCTCGACCGGCGGCTCGGCGACCTGCCCGCGGCCGAGCGCGCGATCCTCGAGGCGGCGCGCCGCGAGCCGACCGATCCCGACATCGCGCTCGAGGCGGGCAACATCGCCGGTGCCGAAGGCCGCCTCGACCTCGCCCGGACGGAATGGAAGAAGGTCGTCGACCAGGCCCCCGGCAGCGACGCGGCGGCAGTGGCGGCGAAGGCGCTGGCGCTGAACCCACCCTCCTGATCCCGCGCGCCTGGCGCGGCCGGACTGGGCGCGTCGATGCCGCACCTCCGGCGTCCTTGTGAAGCAGGCTCGTCTGCCGTTACCTTGCCGCATAGCCGCCCGCGCTCGATGGGCGACGTCGGGGGAGGAACGATGGCAGACGGGAGCAGCTGGCTCGACCGGAGCCGGACGGTGGCGGGTCCGGGGTTCAACCGCTGGCTGGTGCCGCCCTGCGCGCTGGCGATCCACCTGTGCATCGGCATGGCGTACGGCTTCAGCGTCTTCTGGCTGCCGCTCGCCCACGCCATCGGCATCAAGGACCCGGTCAAGTGCGAGGGCATGACGCTGGTCACGGCGCTGACGACGACGACCTGCGACTGGCGGGTCAGCGACCTCGTCTGGACCTACACGCTGTTCTTCGTCGTCCTCGGTGCCGCGGCGGCGGTGTGGGGCGGCTGGCTCGAGCGCGTCGGGCCGCGCAAGGCCGGCGTCGTTGCCGCCTTCTGCTGGTGCGGCGGCATGGGCATCGCCGCGATCGGCGTCTCGCTCCACCAGCTGTGGCTGATCTGGCTCGGCTCGGGCGTGATCGGCGGGATCGGGCTGGGGCTCGGCTACATCTCGCCCGTCTCGACGCTGATCAAGTGGTTTCCCGACCGGCGCGGGTTGGCGACCGGCATGGCGATCATGGGCTTCGGCGGCGGCGCGCTGATCGGCTCGCCGCTCGCCGACCTCCTGATGAAGCACTTCGCCGGGCCGGCGGGCGTCGGCGTGTGGCAGACCTTCCTCGTGCTCGCCGCCGGCTATTTCGTCTACATGATGGCCGGCGCGAGCGGCTACCGCGTGCCGCCCGAGGGCTATGTCCCGGCCGGCTGGACCCCGCCGGCGGCGGCGGCGAGCCGGTTCAACGTCGCGCTGGGCGACGCCCACCGGACGCCGCAGTTCTGGCTGATCTGGGCGACGCTGCTGCTCAACGTCTCGGCCTCGATCGGCATCATCGGCGTCGCCTCGCCGATGCTGCAGGAGCTGTTCGGCGGCCGCCTGTTCCATGCCCCCGGCGTCGCCTTCGTCGCCTTCGACGAGGCGCAGAAGAAGGCGGCGGCGACGGTCGGGGCGGGCTTCGTCGGCATCATCAGCCTGTTCAACATCGGCGGGCGCTTCTTCTGGGCGTCGCTGTCGGACCGGATCGGGCGCAAGCCGCTGTTCGCCGTCATCACCGCGCTCGGTGCCGCGCTCTACGGCGTCGCCGCGCCGGCGGTGGCGGGGACCAGCCTCGGCCTGTTCATCGTCGTCTTCGCCGTCATCGCCTCGATGTACGGCGGCGGCTTCGCGACCGTGCCGGCGTATCTCGCCGACACCTTCGGCACGCGCTTCGTTGGCGCCATCCACGGCCGGCTGCTGACCGCCTGGTCGCTCGCGGGCGTGGTCGGGCCGCTGCTCGTCGCCAACTGGCGCGACGCGCGGATCGCCGCCGGCGTGCCGCGGCCGGAGGTCTATACGCCGATCTTCCTGCTGCTCGCGGCCATGCTGGCGGTCGCCTTCGTCACCAACCTCCTCGTCCGCCCGGTCGCCGCGAAGTGGCACATGGTGGGCGGCGACACGCCTGTAGCCAAAGCGGCGGCAGTCGAGGGGCATACCGGCGGGGTCAGCGTCACGGTCGTCCTCGCCTGGGCGGCGGTCGGCCTGCCGATCGCCTGGGGCGTCTACACCGCAGTCGTCAAGGCGTCGGTCCTGCTCAACTAGCGCCGCACGCTGCGGCGAGCCGGGTGCTGACCTCGGCGCGGGTCCGTCCTATATGGGCGACCTCACCGGGAGCCTTGCACACATGAAATATCTGCACACCATGGTCCGGGTCAGCGATCTCGACGCCAGCCTGCGCTTCTACAAGCTGCTCGGGCTCGAGGAGCTCCGGCGCATCGATAACGACAAGGGACGCTTCACCCTCGTCTTCCTCGCCGCCCCCGGCAACTCGGCGGCGCAGGTCGAGCTGACGCACAACTGGGACCCCGAGGCCTATACCGGCGGGCGCAACTTCGGCCATCTCGCCTATGCCGTCGACGACATCTACGACACCTGCGCCCGCCTCCAGGAGGGCGGTGTCACGATCAACCGGCCGCCGCGCGACGGGCACATGGCCTTCGTCCGCTCGCCCGACGGCATTTCGGTCGAGCTGCTCCAGGCGGGCGGGCGCAAGGAGCCGGCCGAGCCGTGGGCGTCGATGCCGAACACGGGCGTCTGGTGACATGGAGGTCGTCCAGGTCCCGGTGCTTGCCGACAACTACGTCTATCTCGCCCATGACCGCGGCGAGACGGCGGTGATCGACCCGGCCGTCGCCGAGCCGGTGCTGGCGGCGGCGGCGGCAAGGGGCTGGACGATCGGCCACATCCTCAACACCCACTGGCACCCCGACCACGTCGGGGCGAACCTGGCGATCAAGGCTGCGACCGGCGCGCGCATCACCGGCCCTGCGGGCGAAGCGGCGAAGATCCCCGGCATCGACCGGGCCGTGGCGCAGGGCAATTCGGTTCACGTCGGGGCGATGCCGGGGCGGGTGATCGACGTTCCCGGGCACACCGCGGGGCACAACGCCTATCACTTCGCCGACGCGGGCGTCCTGTTCTGCGGCGACACGCTGTTCGCATTGGGCTGCGGCCGGCTGTTCGAGGGCACGCCCGCGGAGATGCACGCGAGCCTGATGAAGCTGATGAGCCTGCCCGACGACACGGCGGTCTACTGCGCCCACGAATACACGCAAGCGAACGCGCGCTTCGCCGTCACGGTCGAGCCCGACAACGCCGCCCTTCTCGAGCGCGTCGTGGCGATCGACGCGGCGCGCGCTGCGGGACGACCGACGGTGCCTTCGAC
>CAWJWB010000002.1:0-174353 GCA_963846485.1 uncultured Alphaproteobacteria bacterium
ATGTCATCGTTCAGGCAAGCTGCCACGGCACCGACAACTCGGCGACGCTCAACGGGATCGACAAGTCGGGTGGGACCGCGCGCGGGGTCGCCGTCGTCGATCCTGCGCTCGACGACACCGAGCTGGCGAAGCTCCACGCTGGCGGCATCCGCGGCGTCCAATTCAACTTTCTCAAGCGGCTTGTCGACCACGCACCGAAGGACGCCTTTCTCGCGCTGGCCCAGCGGATCGCGCCACTGGGCTGGCACGTCGTCGTCTATTTCGAGGCCAACCTGCTCGTCGAACTGACCCCGTTCCTAGCGGCGATTCCGACCATCGTTGTCGTCGACCACCTCGGGCGGCCCGACATCGGTCAGGGCAAGGGCGGGGCCAACATCTCGGCCTTCGTCGCGCTCCTCGACGCCCAACCGCACCTGTGGACCAAGGTGTCGGGAGCGGACCGGCTATCGCTGACCGGCGCCCCCTACGACGATTTTGTCGACGTCGTCCGCCCAGTGGTCGAACGCTTCCCTGACCGAGTTTTATGGGGCAGCGATTGGCCGCACCCGAACATGGAGTTGAATATTCCCGACGACGGCTCTCTGGTCAATGTGATCCCGCGCATTGCACCGAGCGCAGCGCTGCAACGTGCGATGCTGATCGACAATCCGACACGGCTATACTGGTCCGATTAGCGGTGTGCGGCTCCGGCAGGCAGGTCGGACCCGTTGTGTCCGAGCAGCTCGACCAGCGGTCGGTAGTGGTTCTCCTCGAAAGCAGGCGCTCAATCATCGCGGACTAACAACACGCTGGTTGATGGCTCCAAATGGCGGCGGCAGGTCGCCGTCCAGTCGAGCTGTCATTGCTACGCGATCGCCGTAACGCAGGAACTCGGTAACGGGAGTGCCGCGCTCGATCATTTCGATCGCGCGGCGTTCGGCGATGCAGCACGATCCCGTGTGCGCATAGTCGGGCGACGATACCGTGCCAGATCCGATGATCGTTCCCGCACAGAGGGCGCGCGTCCGCGTCGCGTGGGCGATGAGATCATGAAAACCAAAAGCCATTTCGGTCGCGGGCACTTCGCCGACTACAACCCCATCGACCGACACCTCGAGCGTGGCAGCGATGCGGCCGTCACACCAAGCTGCTCCAAACTCATCGAGCGTAACTGCGACCGGGGCCATGCTGCAGGCTGGCTTGGCCTGTATCCAGCCGAAGCCGGTTTTCATCTCGACCGGAGCGATCGTCCGTAGCGACCAGTCGTTGACCTGAATGGCAAGGCGGATCCCGCTTAGCGCCACGGTTGCCGATGCGCCCATTGGGATCATGCCGGTGATGACCGCAAGCTCACCCTCGCAGTCGATCCCGTCGGCCTCATCCGGAAACGGGACGTCTTCGGTCGCCCCGAGGAACTGGTGCGACATGCCCTGATACATCAGCGGCAAATCGGTCTCGATCGGCGGCAGGTTGTACGCACGCTGCATCAGCGCGCCGTGCGACGCGAAAGCTGAGCCGTCGAGCCACTGCCAGGCGCGCGGTAGCGGAGCGGCCATCGCCTCGGCATGGAATGCCGTGCCGCCGATCGCACCGCTATTGAGCGCTGCGTAACGCGCCTCGGGCGCCGGACGCACATCACCCCAGCGCTCGAGCGCATCCTGCAAAGTCGCCGCGAGGTCATAAGCGGCAACCGTCCGCGTCAGGTCCCGCGAGACGAGCACGAGCCGGCCATCGGGGTGCGTCGTACGTTCGGTCGCAAGCTTCATCGCCGGTCCTCAACTGCCATCGGAAATCACGGTGCCGCCATCGATCACGAGTGTCTGACCGGTGATGAAGGCGCTGCCCGGGCCGGCAAGGAACAATGCCGCCGCGGCCACCTCCCACGGCTGGCCAATACGGCGCAGCGGCGTCTGCCGCAGACGCGTCGCAGTGGCCTCTGGGTTGTGGAGGATCGCGTCCGCCCACGTCGTGGCGATCAGCCCCGGTGCTAAGGCATTGGCGCGGACACCGGCCGAACCCATTCGACGGCAAGGTTGCGCGCGAGCTGCGCCAGCGTGGCCTTGGTCAAGCCGTAGAGGCCGATCCGGGCATTGCCGCGTAGTCCGGCGATGCTCGCCGTGACGATGATGCTACCCCCGCCATTGGCCGCCATGTGCGGGGCGGTCCGCGTCGCGAGGTGAAGCGGGTGAACGAAATTGACCGCGAACAGGGCCTCGCGCTCGGCCGCAGTCGCGTCGCCCATCGATCCGACCGGTCCGGGGATGCCGGCGTTACACACGAGCACGTCGACCGCGCCGAAGGTGCCCGTGGTCGTGTCAAGCAGCCGGTCGAGCTGCGCGGTGTCGCCGACCTCGGTGGGGACGCCGATCGCCTCGCTGCCGCGACCGCGCAAGTCGGCCGCCAGCGCGTGACAGGCGTCGGCTTCGTTGCTGGCGACGGCAAGCCGCGCCCCCGCGTCGGCAAAGGCGTTGGCCATAGCCCGGCCGATGCCGCGGGTCGCGCCGGTGAGCAGTACCGCCTTTTCACAAGAAGGCGAAGGCCTGTGCACTCCGTTCGCAGGGGCCGCTTTTCGTTTTGCGCTCAAAGCGCGAACATCGTCGCCTGGCTCTGAAACGAGCTATCTAGAACAAAGGCGCTACCTGCCCCAAGGGGATAATTTCCAAGGGAGATTTCGACGCCCCGAGCTTCTGGGAACTGACACCGGGTTATTCTCCGGTAGGGGAGGCTTACTGGTTTCTAAGCGCACACAGCTGCAGTTTGCAGACTCGCGACCCCATGGCGGGTCAAGCGCCAAACTAGACCACGAAAGGCGTCAACGCACCTCCCGGCTACGCTGCCTTCAAAACCGCGCTGGCCGAGACGGTCGGCACAGCCAGGGCTTTCCCCTCGAATACATATGGTTCGCACAGCCCCGGTACGGTCTGTCTCGACGTTGGAGGCCTGTCCAGCCAGCCGCTTGGCCAGAACACGCCGCAGTAGCAGAGTCTTTAATTGGTCCAACAGCTTCCGGAGGTGCCCGAATAGCTTTGACAAAAATTCAGGTATATCGACTGGTTCAGCTAAGGGCGTCGATTAGACCCACAGTCGGACATTCAATGGCTCTGTTAAGCTTCACGATTCTGGACGCCCGTTCACATCGCAAGCATTGCTGCCTTAGGTTCGCCCGAGGCTCCGCTAATGGCAAAAACCGGTGACCCAGGGTATTTTTCGCGACTGACGAAATGTCGACGCGCCAGCGCCGGCTCGACTCCCGTTAAGACAGACTCCGTTTTCGGTGCACTCGATCGTCAGCGGCATAGATGAGTGGGCACCGGGGCTGCGGTTAAGCGGTTGGGAAGTCACCGGCGCAGCGGCATGATACCGCCGATCCATCTTCACCATCGGCAGCTTATGGAAGATATATGTCGATCGACTTGAGCATAATCTAGTCGAGCCGCCGTGGATAAAGGTTCCCGTGGCGAGATCGCCGACGATCATCCCGTGCCGCCGATCAACGCCGCCAACCCCGCAAGCCCGAGCAGCCACCAGGCGACATAGTCGGTTGCCAATCCGCTGTGCAGCGCCTGCAGCCCGCGCGCGGGAGCGGTGACGATCGTCGTGGCGGCGCGCGCCCAGGCCTGCACCGGACGCTGGCGAACTAGCGAGCCGGCGACGATCAAGAGCGTTAGCGTCAGCGGCACGAAGGCCGCCGCGTCTAGACGGGGAGATGGCAGCACGACGGTCCCTCGCCCAAGGAAGCTGCCGGTAGCTGCCGCCAGCCACGGCCGCATCGTCTCGCCCGGCCCCAGCGCCAGTGCCAGCAGGACCACGACCGGCGCCAGCATCAGGCCGGTCGAGCGCGACGACACCTCCTGATCGCGTTCGGTCGGTGCTTGGCCTTCTAGGCCAGGCACGCCGCTGGCCCGGGCGAAGATGCGCAGCGCCGCGCGCAGCACCGCGGCTCCGGTCAGCGCCGTGCTGACGATAGCGACCGCCTTCAGCCCTTCCGGGCGGGCGGTCGCGAGTTCGGTCGCCTTGTAGAGAAGACCCACAGGCGCCCCGCCAAGGAGGAGCCCCGCCAGCCCCATCGCGATCCCGGCCGGCCACACCTTCCGCCCCTGCCCGTACAGGGCGATCTCGTCCGCCGAGGCGCACTTGGCGAGTAAAATGCCGGCGATCATGAACAGGCTGCCTTTCACCAGCCCGTGCGCCACGAGGTAGAGGAGAAGCCCGGCCGTCGAGCGATCGCGCGTGGCCGCCAGCGCCATCAACACGATGCCCATGTGGGCGATGGTGGAGAAGGCGAGCAGGCGCTTCAGGTGGCGCTGCGCCCAGGCTAGGACGGCACCGACCAGCGCCGTGGCGACGCCGAGGCCGGTCAGGGCGGCGTGTACCAGCGCCATGATGTCGTCGTCGCCGACCGCGACCCGATTGACCAGCTTGGCGAGACCAAACAGGCCGAGGCTGACCATGACCCCTGAGAAGATCACCGAAACCGGGCTGGGCGCCACGGCATGGGCGTCGGGCAGCCAAAAGTGGAAGGGCAGCACCGCGCCCTTGGTCAGAAGGCCGACGGCAACGAGGACCAAGCCCGCCGTCAGCACCGTGTCGTGGTGGAGCGCAGCGGCGACGGCCGCGACGGCGGCGAAGTCGAAGCTGCCGGCACGCGCATAGATTAGGCCGACCCCTGTCAGCATGGCGAAACTCGCCAGCGAGTTGACGATAACGAAATTGAACGCACCTTCGAGCGAACTCGGCCCGACCGGATAGGCGGTCAGGGCATAAGCGGCGACGCTCATCAATTCGAACCAGACGAACAGGTCGAACAGATCGCGCGTCAGGCAGAAGCCGGTCATACCGGCCAGAAACAGCAGCATCAGGACGTGGAAGTGCGAATGGACCTTGTCGAAATAGCCCCAAGCGAAGACGAAGCTGGCAGCGAAGATCAGGCAGACGAACGCAGCGACGCTGGCGCTCGCGGCATCGGCGGCGAAGCCGATGCCGAGGACGACGCCCGCCCGGTGCGCGCTCGCCGGAGTCCAGCCGCCGAACCAGTGAACCACCGGCCCGGTCAGCGCCGCCTGCGCCAGCCACAGGCAGAGGCCGCACAGGCCCAGTGATGTGAGGATGCTTACCACGTCGGCGATGCGCGGTGTCAGCCAGTGGGCAACGATCAGCAGGGTGAAGGCGACGGCCAGCGGCACCAGCACGGGCAACGGCAGCAGGGTCGCAGCGAGGCTCATCGGTCTGGGCGCAGCGGACGCAGGTGGCGAGGATCAAGCGTGTGGCGGCGCTTGAACACCTGCAGCGCGATGACCAGCAGGAGAGCCGAAACCGCCGCACCGACGACAATGTCGGTGAGGACCAGCGCCTGCATCACCGGATCGACCGCCGGCGTCCCGGGCGGGTGGTCGTAGAAGATGGGCGGCCCAGCGTGCGCACGAAAGCCGATACCGAGCAAGAGGACGTAGGTCGCCGACTGGCAGACCGACAGGCAGCCGACCATGTGGATGATGTTGCGCGAAGTGGCGAGGCCGACAACACCAACGCCGAACAGCCAGGCGGCGACGAGCCAGGGCAGCAGGCTCACGACCTCTCCTGGGCGGCATCGTCCTCGCCCCGCCGGACGGCGCGAGTTTCCTCCATGACCTCAAGCAGCAGCAAGGCGAAGCTACCGGCGACCGCAGCGGCGACGGCGAGGTTGGATACGACCATCAGCCCGCCCGAAAACAGGTCCTTCCAAACTCCGGGCGACAGGCGGTTGGCGAGGGCGGCATCGCCGTGCGCGAGCGGCCATAACGCCGTGCCGACGAAAGCGAGCGCGCCGCCGCCTTCGACGGCAACAAATAGCGGCCCGACAACTAGCCGCCGCCACGCGGCATAGCCTTCGCCGAGATAGACCAGAAGCAGGCCCGAGGCGAACACCGCGCCTCCCTGGAAGCCGCCGCCCGGCGTCACCGTGCCGTGGAGCGCCATGTACAGGCCGAACAGCAGGACGACGGTGCCACCCACGCGCGCGACCGCGGTGGTCGCGTCGGCCCGGCGTTCGCGGGCGCGGCCAGGGACCTCGGCCGCGCGGTCTGTCGTGCCTTCTCCGCGGCTGCCGCGCAGCAGAATCACGGCGCCGACGACGGCGGCCACGAGCATCGCCTCCTCGCCAACCGTGTCGATGCCGCGCACGTCGAAATTGACCGCGGCGACCATGTTGCTGACGCCGCGCGCGTTCGGGACCAGGGCGTTGACCATCTGGCCATAGGCGCTCGTCGGCGCGCCGAAGCGCGGCAGGGCAATGGCGACGCACCAGGCCGTCAGGGTCAGCACGGCCATCGCAACGGCGAGCACCCCGTAGCGGACGCGCTCGCTCACTTCCTCGCCCGCTCGACAGCGATCGCGGCGAGCGCGACCAGGAACAGCAGCGGCAGGATTGCCGTACCGACGGCTATTTCCGAGAGCGCAACGTCGGGCGCCTGGAGGACCGCGAACAGCAACGCGAGCACCAGCCCGTTGGCAGCCAAGGCGAAGACCTGCCCGAGCGGCTCGCGGGCGAGGACGACCAAGGTGCCGGCCAACGCCGCGAGCAGCAGCACGGTAGCAATCAGCGGCGTCATTTCGCTCCGCCGCGCAGATGCAGCGCCCGCGCCGTGACATGGCTCGTCAAGGCACTCGTCAGGAGCAGGATCAGCCAGAGTCCGGCGACCTTGAAGGTCCGCGAAGTCGCGCCGTCAGCGGCCGCCGTAGCCGCGACCAGCGCCGCACCAGCGGCGACGTTGACGAGGGCGACGGCGTGGATTCGCGACAGGGCGTCGCGCAGGCGGACGAACGCCGCCGCGCCGAGCCAAGCGGCGGCGACGGCCACGGTGAGGAATAGGTCTACAGCCATCGCTCGACGAACAGCGCCATTACCAGCGTTCCCGGCAAGGCAAGCAGCGCGAGCGTCAGCGCCAAGTCGATCGAAGAAGGCTGATCGGCGACGAAGCTGAGGACGACGAGCATCTGGACCGCGATTGACGTCGCCAGCTGCACCGCAACGAGGCGGGTCGGCACGCTCGCCCGACCGGCGGCGATCACCGCGACGGCCAGCGGCGGCAGCAGGGCGAGCGCGGCAATCTCCCAGCCGGTCACGCCAGCCACCGCGGATCGGGCTTGCGTCGGGCGGGTACGATGCTGTGGATCAGGGCGCGGTCTTCGCCCTCGGGCGTGCGGACGACGAAGCTGTCGGGCGCGAGGCTCGCCGCCAGCACGGCGGTGGCGCGCCGGCCGTTGTCCGCAGGCGCGTCGGCGGGGCCGTGGACAAAGGCGGTCGTCGTGCTCGGCTGCGGCGAATGGCCGAACAGTGCTGCAATTAAGGCGCCACCGGTGCGCATCGTCGCCCAAGGAAGGCTGGCAAGCGCCCGACCCCACGGCGCGAGGTGGTCACGCCCGGCCGCCAGCCGCCGCGTGTCGCCGGCGTGGAGGACAAGACGCCAGCCGACCATCGCAAGCGCGAGCACCGCACCCGTCCATACTTCGCTTCGCGACACCTGTCCGGCAAAGAGCAGGTAGAGACCGAAAGCAGCGACCGCATTCGCCAGGGCCATGATCGGCGCTGGTACGGGACGGTCCGTCGGGATCGGCAAGTCGGTCATCGGCCTGTTACCGACGCACGACCGCCGCTTTGTTTCCAGCTTAGGACGACGCCTACGCATGACAGCCGGGCATCGGCTCAGGGCCGCGATGACAATCGGGCGACCAAGCGTCCGCTTCCACTATCGGCAGGCGCAAGCGGCTGTTCCGTGATCCACTAGTCACGACGGGAAAACGCCCGGCTGCTTTCCAGCAGCCGGGCGTCAGCAAGTCCCTCTGTCGGGGAGCCCGCATGGGGAAAAGATTGAAAGCGCGCGGTCTATCGTCCGCTGCGCTCCGAACCATTCACGCTGCAGCAGAAACCGGCTCCTGGCCGTGCAATGATAAAGTCACTTAAGCATTGCTGTCGAGAGCATCGCGGATCTTTCGGGCAAGTTGCGCAAGCGTGAATGGCTTTTGCAAAAAGTTCACGTCGGCATCGACAACACCATTGTGGATAATCGCGTTGCGTGAATAGCCGGTGGTATAAACGACCCTCAAGTCGGGCCTAAATCGCCGCGCGCGGTCGGCAAGCTCGCGGCCATTCATTCCGGGCATGACGATATCTGTGAACAACAGTTGAACATCTGTGCGCTCCGCCAAAATTGCGAGCGCAGCCTCCGGGTTCGGTGCTTCGAGAACGCTGTAGCCCAGCTCGTGAAGAGCATCCGCCGAGACTCGTCTAACCTGATCCTCGTCCTCGACTACAAGCACGAGCTCGCCGGCACGCGCTCCCAGCAATTGATTCTGACCGCTGGTCTGCCGCTCCGTCGCCCCAGCGCCGAGGTAGCGCGGCAAGTAGATCCGGACCGTCGTTCCAACGTTCAGCTCGGAATAGATCTTCACATGGCCACCCGACTGGCGGCAAAAACCATAGACCTGGCTCAGCCCCAGCCCCGTTCCCTTGCCGACGCCTTTGGTCGTAAAGAAGGGTTCGAAGGCGCGCGCGACCACGTCCGGTGGCATTCCCGGACCATTATCGGTGACGATGACGGCAACATACTGACCCGCCTTGACGTCGTTCTGCGCGGCATAGGCGTCGTCGAGGTGCGCGTTGGCGGTCTCGATGGTCAGCCGCCCGGTGTTCTGCATCGCGTCGCGCGCGTTGACGCAGAGGTTGAGAATCGCGTTCTCGAGTTCGCTCGGGTCAGCGAGGGTCCGCCAAAGTCCGCCGCCGAGCACCGTCTCGATGATGACGCCCTCGCCGAGCGTCCGGCGTAGAAGCTCCGACATCCCCTGGACAAGTTGGTTGCTGTCGACGGGTTGGGGCTGAAGCGGCTGCCGGCGGGCGAAGGCGAGCAGTCGCTGCGTCAGCTTCGCGGCGCGTCCGGCACCTTCGAGGGCATGGCCGATGGCCGCGCGGGCGCGGTCGGGGTGGGTGTCGAACCGGCGCGCCGCCATTTCCAGGCTCCCGATTACGATCGCGAGCATATTGTTGAAATCGTGGGCGATGCCCCCGGTCAGCTGCCCGATCGACTCCATCCTCTGGACCTGACGCAGATCCGCCTCGGCCTTCTCGCGCTCGGCGATCTGCCGCACGAGTTCCGAGTTCGTCGCGGCAAGATCGGTGTTCGCGCGGCGGAGTTGCTGCTGCACGCGCGCGAGCACCGCGATGATCAGCGACGCGACGACAACGAGTAGCCCAACCAGGGCGTAGCGACCGGCCCGCCGCAGCGCCGGCTCGAGCTCCGACCGGATCGCGACGGTTCCGATGTGCTTCCCGCGCAGCGTGATGGCGGCGCGGCCAATCGCGTAGCGGTCCACGGGCGGGTGCGCCGGCAGAATTTGCGGGAGCTCTTCGCCCGGACGCGAGAAGCCGACGAACAGGCGCCCTCTGGAATCGTAGACACCGGCCATCCGTACTTCGCGCGCGACGCGCAGTGCGGTGATCGTCTCGCCGGCCGCCTGCCTGTCGCCGAAGTCGACCGCGGCGGTTACAATCTTGGACAGCACCTCGGCACGCGACTGGGCGACGTTCCGCTGCTGGTCGCGATAATCCGCGTCGAGCCGGGCGGTGACGAAAATGCCGAGCACCAGCAGCAGCAGGGCGAACAGCGCCGCGATGGTAGGCGTTGTGGCCGAGCGAAGCTTGGAAGGGCGGATCATGACCCCGCTTTCGTGCGCACCGACAGCGCCAACGCCAAAAGCTTGGATGAGATGACCAGCCGGGCGGTACCCGCCTGCACCGCGTCGACGCGGAACCGGACGCGGCGGTCAGCGACTTCGAAGTGGATCATGCCCTGCGCGCGTCCCATATCGGCGTCGGTCACGGTCAATACGCGCGCTCCCCGCGAGGGCGTCGAGTGCGGCGGTCACCGACTGCGCTGCCGAGCCGGCGAGATACGCCATCCGACAGCCGCTGCTGGCGTCGATGCGAGCCAGGTGCCGAACGACGATCGGCTGTCCGGCGACGGTTACTCCCGCCGTTGCCTCCTCCACCAACCGCCCGAGGCTGTCGTGCCCGACAAGGCAGAGCGTCATCGGCTGCGCCGCGTCGCCGGGCCAGTCCACGTAGGCGGGAAACTTGCTTAGATAAGCGGCCTTGACGCTCGGCTCGGACGCCGTGGGGGGCATCGGGCTCGCTCCCGCCAGCAAAGCCAGCAGCGCCGCCGCCATGAGCCGCGGGAACGTCGCGCCGGTCGGAGGTGAACGGAGCCGCACGACGCGCCCTAGTAGCGCCAGCGCAACTGACCGAGCACGGCGCGCTGGGCGGGCTCCGACGGCACCGTGTATTCGAGATGGCGATCATGCAGCAGATTGCGGCCGACGACGGCAATCTCCAGCCGGGCGCTCACTTGCCACGCGAGGCGGGCGTCGAGTTCGACGTACGGCGGCACACGGGGGGCGGGCAGCTTGTCGACGTACCGCAACGTCGCGTTCGCCGCGACCCGGTGGCCGAGCGTCAGGTCCGAGCCGATCGAGGCGCGGAATTCGGGATCGTCGCCCAGCTGCGCCTCGCCGAGCAGCGTCGTTGCCTTGGGGCGGAAATGGCCTTCGGTCTCCAGCCAGTCGAACGAGCCGGTCAGCCGCCACCAGGCGGTCACGGCGACGTCGCCCCATAGGTCGACGCCATAGGTATTCGCCTGCAGCCCGTTGCCCCAGAAGATCGGGAAGACCGTGCCCGGAGTGATCTCGACGTTCCGCAGCCGATCATAGTCGTTGTAGAATGCCGATACCGATACCGAGGTCGCCGCGCCGATCGAGGCGCGCCAGCCGCCCTCGTAGGTCACGAGGCGTTCGGTCAGGAAGTTCGGATTGCCGACCAATTTGATCGGCCCCGCGATCTCGACGACGTCGTGATCGAATGGCGTCGGGGAACGGATCGCGCGGGATACCGCCGCCCACAGCAGGGTTGCCGAGTTCGGCGTGTAGGCAAGCCGCGCACTCGGCAAGAGGTCGAGGCCCGAGAAATAATTATGCTCGAGCTTGAGGCCGACGATCAGCTTCAGCGGATCGGCCAGCGTTATGCTGTCCTGGACGAAGGCGTTGCCGATCAGCTGCGTACGGTGCGCCGGATCGAAGTAGAAGTTCGGCTTGCTCTGAATTGCGTAGCCGATGACGCGCGCGCCGCCACCCGCCGAGATCGCCTGAAAACGTCCGACGTCGAAGTTCTGCTGCAGCGCGAGGTCGTAGGTGTCGATGGTCGACGCGAGACCCGTCGGCGTCGCCCCGCGGTGCGCGTGATCGTAGTAGGCCTGGAGCTCGAGGCGATTGCCGTTGCTCGCATCGTGGGTCCAGCGCGCGAGCACATTCCGGCCCGACAAATCTTCGCTTGGGGCGGCCACTTGGTCGGTGTTCCCATCATAGGCATCGCCTTGAAAGGTGAGCCGGTCGGCACCGCCGCGGTCCCAGTCTAAGCGGAAGCCGCCTTGAACACGCGTCAGGCCGTCACTTCCGCGCCGGTTGGCGAGGGTACGAAGCTCGGTCGCATCATAGGCCTGGACATACGCGCGGTAGCTGAGCGCCTCGCCGATCTTGCCGCCATAGCGCGCCGCGGCCGATCGCTCCTGCGTGCCTGCCGACACCTGCGCCGACAAGCCCTGCGTATCGGCCGAGTTGCGCGTGATGATATTGATGACGCCATTGACGGCATTGGCCCCCCAGAGGGTCGATCCCGTGCCGCTGATGACTTCGATCCGGTCGATGTCCGTAATCGAGACGTCCTGTTGGTCCCAGTAAACGCCCGAAAAGATGGGCGTATAGACGCTGCGCCCATCGATCAGGACGAGAAGCTTGTTGGTGAAGTTCTGCGCGGCGTCGCTGCCGCTGAGCCCACGCGCCGTCACGATGTACCGCGACGGGGACACCTGCGCCACGAACAGGTTCGGCGCCAGCCGAAGGATCTCCGGCACCGTCTGAAAGCCGGATCGCACAATCGCGTCGTGGGTGATCACGTACACCGCCGACGGAGCTTCGCTCAGCGCGACGGGCGATTTCGTGACCGACGTGACCTCGACGTTCGCCAGATCCTCGATCGACAGGTCGCGAAGCTGGTCGACCGAAGATGCGGACCATGCCGCAGTTTCGCTCGTGGCCAGGCACAGGGAACAAACTGCGTAGACTACGCGCAACGGGACCCCCTCTAAGAGGTGATCATAACGCACGTGAATTAATCCGGGTCCGCACTTTTGCATTGCGCAGCGGGCACCCCGATCCCGCCCATGCGGACCTGGACGGACGATTAAGATCCAGCATGCCTGCCGCCGTAAGTAGCGCCGGCATGGCTGGCACCTCGGCGTTGGTATGCCAATCGATGTAGGGAAGCACTGCCGCCGCCAACGATGTGAGCGGCACGACCGGTCCGGGTCCCTAAGCCGATCGGAATGGTTTACTGCATGGCAAGGACAGGGCGAATGTGTTGCGACTGCGCCGTCAGGCGTCGATTAGGCGAGTAGCGAGCTCGACGACATCGCCCGGTAGGTACGGCTTGCCCACGACATGGGCCGCGCCGAGACCTGCGTTTGCGTAGCCTGATGTAACGATTACCGGTAGCGCCGCTCGATGCACGTGCAGCCAGCCGACGAGATGATGTCCGTCCAGGCGTCCCGGCATGCGCAGGTCGGTGACCACGGCAGCGAAGGTGATGTCGCTGGCCAAGATGTCGAGCGCTTCATCAGCGTTGGCCGCCTGGTACACAGAGAAGTCCGCGTCCTCAAAGGCAAAGGCCAACATCTCACGGATGAGCGCCTCGTCTTCGACCACAAGGATCGCTGGCAGCCCAGATGCTGTCATGTAATCCGCACCACAACCCGCGTCCCCTTGCCTGGCGTAGTCGACGTTTGCAGCTCGACGCCAGCTTCTTTGGCCAAGGCGCGCGTCAGCCGGGTGCCGAGTCCGGGTGCGACGTCACCTGGGATGAAGCCGACACCATCGTCGACAACGACTATCTCGGCGGCGCCGTCGACGCGATGGAGCAGAAGGCGGAGCGTGCCTGAGACACCGCCGGACCACGCGTGCTTGAGTGCATTGATCATGATCTCGTAAATCAAAAGACCGAGGGGCATGGCCCGGGCGACATCGAGGTCAAGCGGCGCCTCGATGCGTCGTTCGAGCGTGATGTTCTCATAGATCGCCGTGAGATCGCCAGCCATGTCGCCTAGCGCGGCGGCGAAGTCGACTCGATCGAAGGTCTCGGTGTCGTAAAGTCGGGCCTGTACCGCGCCCAGCGCGCGCATCCGCCCGGCGAGCTCGTCGAGGTGGCGCGCGGTATCGCCTCTCAGAGTGCGCGCCCGGATCTCGAGCAGGCTGATTATGGTCTGGAGGTTGTTCTTAACACGGTGGTGGAGCTCACGCACCAGCGTCCGCTCGTGAGCCACCGCCGCCGCGAGCTGGCGCTCTCGGTCGGTCAGCGCCGAGCGGTGGCGGGCGTTCTCGACCGCGATCTTCAGCGAGGCGCGCAGCCGCGGCAGTTGCCGAGCTGACTTGACGACATAGTCGTCAAGGCCCGCCTTCATCAAATCGACTGCGACGGTCTCGTCGCCTGAACCGGTAAACATGATGACGGGACAGTCTGGATGTTCGTCGCGGACCCGCGCCAGTACTTCCCGACCATCGCCCCATCCCAGGGCGAGGTCGGTGACGACGAGGTCGAAGTCGAACGTCGACATCGCAGCTTCGAAGGCGTCGCGCGTGCCGGCCTCGACGATGTCGGCCGCCGGGAATACGGCTTCCGCCTCGCGCCGGACGAGGAGACGATCGTCGGGCGTGTCATCCACTGACAGGATGCGCAGGCTGTCCATCACGCGTTCGCCGTCCTGTTGAACTTGATCCAATAGGCGTTGAGGCTTGCTACCATCGCCAGCAGTTGCTCGCGGTTGACCGGCTTGATGAGGTACGAATTGGCGCAGAGTTGATACGCACGTTCGATATCGGCCTGCTGGCCAGACGACGTCAGGACGACTACTGGCGTGTGCCGGGTCTCGGCGCTGGCGCGGATGGCATGCAGCACCTCGAACCCCGAGCGGCGCGGCAGCTTGAGGTCAAGAAGGATGAGGGCCGGAACCGGGTGGCGCGTGCGGTCGGAGAACGGCTCGATCCCTTCAACATAGGCGACTGCCGCGTCGCCGTCGGCGAGGCGCACGAGCGGGTTGCCGATACCGGTCTTGGCAAAGGCATAGGCGATCAGGTCGGCATCGTCATCGGTGTCCTCGACGAGGAGCACGGTACTCAGCTCATGCATGCGGACCTCCCTGTCATCACGCTGCAGCCCGTGCTGTCACCGGGGCGGCGAGGACGAGGCGGAAGCGCGCTCCTGGCCCGTCGGCAGGCGCGACCTCGACACTGCCGCCCATGCGCTCGGCGCCGGTCTTGACGATGGCCAGTCCGATGCCGGTGCCGGCATAGCCTTCCTGGCCGTGAAGGCGTTCGAACGCGCCGAAGATCCGGTCGCGGTGTTCGGGCGCGATGCCGATGCCGTCATCCTCGACCCACAGCTCGACGCGGTCGCCAACGCGCTGTCCCCAAACGCGGACGTTCGGCGGCTGTCCGGGCCGGTGGAACTTAACGGCGTTGGTCAGCAGGTTGGCGATGACGTGCCCCAACATAACCGGTTCGGCGAGGACCGGCGGCAGCGGCGCGGCGACGTCGATGACCGCCTCCGGCCCGGCAAGGCTGCGAGCGTCCTCGGCCGCGGCGGTGACGATGCCGGTCGGATCGATCACGCGCAGCGAAACCTTCGCACGCTGCAGCCGCGAATAGGTCAAGAGGTCGGTGATCAGCTGCTCCATCCGCTCGGCCGCCGCCGCAATGCGTTCGGCGTAGCGGCGTCCTTGAACCCCGAGCGCCTCGGCGAAATCGTCGAGCAGGATGCGCGCGAAGCCCTCCATTCCGCGTAGCGGCGCGCGCAGGTCGTGCGAAACGGTATAGGCGAAGGCCTCGAGCTGGGCGTTGGCGGCGGCGAGGTCGGCAGTCCGCTCGCGAACCTCACGCTCGAGCGTCTCGCGGGCACGGCGCAGCTCGTCGACGTCGACGAGGACAACAACCGCGCCAGTCGCCGTGCCGGTCGCGTCGCGGATTACGCGGCCCATGATGCGCGTCCACCGCAGCGTCCCGGCGCGCTCGTAGAGCACCTCGAGCTCGGGCTGTTCTTCGCCGGCAAGCGCCATGCGTGCGATCGGATAGTCGGCCGCCGCCACCCGCCGCCCGTCGGGATGGTAGCTGACCCAGTCGGCATGGGCGGCGATGTCGGGCGACAGCAGGATCGGGTGCCCGGTCACCGCCGCGACCTGGGCATTGCCGCCGGTGATCCGGCCCGAGGGCAGTTCGGCGGTGACGATGCCGACCGGCACCGCGTCGTAGATCGCCCGCAGCTGCGCTTCTGAAGCGGCGAGCGCGGCTTCGGCGGCCTTGCGCGCGGTCACGTCGAGGAGGACCAGGTTGACGCCGATGACGGTGCCGGCAGCGTCGCGAACCGGCCAGAAGCTGGCGACGAAGTCCTGCGCGGCGTCGCTTGCAGCGGCGGTCCGCAGGTCGATGTCGAACACCGGCTCGCCGCTCGCCAGAACCTGCCGAACGAGGGGCTCGAGCGTCGGTGCCAGCGCCGGCGCCGCCTCGGCAACTGTTCGCCCGCGATGGCTCTCGACCGGAGTGCCGTTGATTGCCGCCATGCGGGCGTTGACGGCGACGTAGCGCAGTGCGGCGTCGGTGAACGACAGGCCGACCGGGGCGGCGTCGTAGATCGCCCCGAGCTGCGCGATGCGGTTCGAGAGCTCCGCCTCGGTCGCGGCCAGCTGACCCTCGGCGCGGCGGCCGCGGCGCAGCAGAAGAGCGAAGGCGGCACCGGCCGCGGCGAGCGCGGCCAAGACAGCGATGATGGCGCGGATAGTAGTCTGGCGGCGAGCGTCGGCAAAGGCCGCTCGTCGCACCGCGAGGCCGTGCCGCTCGGCATCCGCTAGCGCGCCGAGCCCGGCGCGCAGACGATCCATCGCGTTTTGGCCCTCATCGGTAGCGACCGTGGCCAGCGCTGCGTCGCGCTTCCCGGCCTCCGCGAGCGCGATGGTGCGCGCCAGCTCGTCGCGTTTGGCTGTCACCAACGCGGCAATTGCGGGCAGCCGAGCGGCCTGCGCGGGATCCCCGGCGACGAGCGCGCGGAGGGCGGCAAGATCGGCCGAGACCCGGCTTAGCGCCGCCTCGTAGGGTTCAAGATAGCGGGCGCGCGCCGTCAGCAGGAAGCCGCGCTGGCCGGTTTCTGCATCCTTCATGGTCGAGAGCAGCGCGTCTGACTGGTCGATGACGCGCTGGCTGTGCTCCAGCGCGGCGAGCGTCCGGTCCATGCTGCGAAGTGTTCGCGTCAAGTCAAGCGCGACAGCGACCAGCAGCATAAGCGCAACCGCCAGTGCCACCACTGGCCTGCGCGTCCGCCACTGCATTGCGGTTCGATCCGTACGCACGCCCGTCACATACTCGCTCGCCAGGCTCCGTCACCGGTTGCCCGGAACCGGTCATGCGAAGGCGGGCCGCGCTTGTCCATGGCAATCACAACCCGCAAGCTGATCAAAGGATACCATGCGCGGCGCCCCACCACGCGAGTGTGGTGGCGGTGAGTGCGGAAGCGGCGTACCCCGGGGCTCGACGCGAACCGATCGCTCGCCGCCCGCGTTCCGCTGGAGATCAACCGCGATAAAGCCCTACGGCTTGTGTCACACGAGCCATGCTGCAAGCTTGGTTTGACGAGCTGGCGAATTCGCGGCGCCAGTACAACAGCCTCCGATTCTCATGTGATCGACTTGCCGGAAGCGATTTCCGCCTGAATTACGCGAGACAAAGCCTCTAACTAATAAAGCTTCTGGATCAGGGCAAAGCCCTGCAGGCCTTCGTCGACCAGAACATCGCTGTACCCACTGGTCAGGACGACGGGCAGGTCGGGGCATTGTTTATGGATTGGGCGCGCCAGGGCGAGGCCGTCCACCCGGCGATAGCGACCGCCAGAGGTGCTATAGCGGTCTCGAAGTCGATGGCGGGCTATCGCCGAGCAACGTCTGAAACGCGTTCCGGCTGGAGGCTTCATCGTCAGGGTGCAGGAACTCACTGAAATAGGTGTAGAGATGATGCAACCCTGCTTTCTGCAAGAGGGTTGCCGAACTGTGATCAGTGTCACTGCGATCATCGCATAGCTGGTCAACAGTGTCGCCATGCAAGCAGCTGCCATCCCATACCGACTTAGCGCCGGCCTGCTCGAAGTCCTCCTGGTCACCTCCCGAACGCGGCGGCGTTGGATCCTCCCCAAAGGCAAGGTCACCAAGGGCATGGCCCCGGCGCGCTCGGCCGCCAAGGAGGCACTCGAGGAGGCGGGCGTGACCGGCCGTGTGGCTCTTACGCCGGTGGCGGAATACGCCCAGGTAAAGCAATCGCCTGATGGCAGGCTGCGCCCGATCCGCGTCAGCGCCTTCCCTCTTGCCGTCCGCCGCGAATTCGAACACTGGGCAGAAGACGGCCAGCGCGAGCGTCGCTGGATGCTGCTGACCGAGGCGATCGCTTCCGTCGAGGACGGCGAGATCAAGACGGTGCTCGCCCGTTTCGCGACAAGCCGTTGTCCTTGAACCACTTGCAGTGCACCCCGGCCTCGAGGGCCGCTCGGTAAGTCGCTTTGGCCGTAGCTTCGGTCAAGCGCCCCGACGGCGCAGATCGATCCGCTCGATCCAGTGATCGCCCCTCGCACTGGTCCCAATGTGGCCACTTCGAAGCCTTGCTACCGAGAGCATCGAGCACATAGTGCGCCACGACACGGTCGAAGCTGATCGACGCGAGCTACCTTAGCCACCCCGGTCGTGCCACATGGGTCTGGCAATGCCCGGCGTGACCTCCAGGATGCCAGGCTTCATCGCAATGTTCGCTAGCGTGGCGACTACGATGTTGCCTGGAACGGCAGCGGCCAAATCCGCACTCTCTGAGATCGTGGTGATCGGGCGCACGCCCCTGCTTGGCCCAGAGACCGACGTCGACAAGGTCCCTGCTGAAACGCACGTTCTCGACGCCGACGATCTCGCGCGGCAGGGCGCGCCGGACGTGCTCGGCGCGCTGCGGGACCAAGTGCCGGGGCTGCATCTCGACGACAGCTCGGGAAACCCCGACCAGCCGACGTTATTCTATCACGGCTTCGCCGCTTCGCCGCTGCAGGGTACCGAGCAAGGCCTCGCGGTCTACGTCAACGGCGTGCGCGCAAACCAGGCGTTCGGCGACACGGTCAACTGGGACCTTCTTCCCATCCCGGCGATCCGCAAGCTGACCATCGAGGGGGCGAACCCGGTCTTCGGGTTGAACGCGCTCGGCGGGTCGCTCACCGTCCAACTCCAGAACGGCTTTGTGTACCACGGCGGCGAGGCGGACCTGTCCGGCGGATCGTTCGGCGAGGTCGTCGCCAACGGTCAGTTTGGCGGCCAGCGAGGCGACATCTCCGCCTATGTCGCCGCAGGTGTCATTCACCGCGACGGCTGGCGCGACCTGCAGACCTCGGACACGCAAAATTTCTTCGGCGACCTCGGCTGGCGCGGTGATCGCATCGAGGTTCATTCCACGCTGACGCTCGCGAACGCCGTGCTGAACGGTCCCGGCACCTCGCCCGTCGAACTGCTCGCGGCGGACCCACGCGCGCAATTCACCGCGCCCAACCGAATTGCGAACCGCCAGATCCAGGCGGCACTGTCAGCCGACTACAATGCCGGAGGGAGGATCTCACTTCAGGGGATCGCTCATTACGGCGATTTCCACCAGCGCGTGCTCAACGGCAACGCGCCCAACGACACGCCGTGCGCCGACGGAGCGAGGCTGCTCTGCGACAACGAGGGCAATCCCAGCCGGACGGTGAACGGCGCGACCATTCCCGACTTCCTGAACGGCGGACCTTATGGCGAGCTCGACCGCCAGGAGACGGATAGCCGAAGCTACGGTGTCGCCATGCAGGTAGCCGATACGGCTGCGGTTTTTGGTTTACCGAACCATCTCGTCGCGGGACTGGATTTCGACGGGGCCAGCACGAAGTTCGCCGTCAGCGGCACGGTCGGCGAATTGACTGGCAGCCGCGTGTTCGCCGGTCCCGGCGTGGTCATCGACGAGCCCGGCCAAAACGTGCCATCGCGGTTGAGGGTGCTTGACGTCTATTACGGCGCGTTCGTGTCGGACACTCTCGATCTCACGAGCCGGTTGACCCTAACGACGTCGGGCCGTTTCAACCTCGCCCGGATCGATCTGCGCGACGAGAGCGGCGGCGACCTGTCGGGCAATCACCGCTACGACCGCTTCAACCCGGCCATAGGTGCGAGCTGGCGGGTGCTGCCACGGCTGACCGCCTATGCCGGCTACGCGGAGGCGAACCGCACGCCGACGCCTGCCGAACTGTCGTGTGCCAGTCCGACCGACGCCTGCAGCCTCGCCAACTTCTTCAGCGGCGATCCGTCCTTGAAGCAGGTGGTCGCGCACTCGGTCGAAGCAGGGATCCGCGGGAGAACGACCACACGCGGCGTGACGACGTTCACCTACAGCCTCAGCCTCTACCGAACCACACTGGACGACGACATCGCCTTCGAAAACGTCGCTACCCTCGGTCGCGCCTTCTTCCAGAACGTCGGGCAGACGCGCCGGCAGGGCTTGGATGCCAGCTTCAAGCTCCAGAACGCGCGCTGGCTTGTCTATGCCGAATTCAGCCACATCGACGCGACCTACCAGGTCCGCTTCACCGAAGCCGCGGGCAACAACCCGGCAGGCGACACCCAAGGGCTCCTGAGGGTCATGCCAGGTGATCGCCTGCCCGGCGTTCCGCGCAACATCCTCAAGTTCGGCGCCTGCTTCAGCCCCACTCCGAAGTGGACGATCGGGGCGGTCGGCTTGGCGCAGGACGGGGCGGTGTTGTCGGGCGACCCATCGAACCAGACGCCGCGGCTGCCTGCATTCTTCCGCCTCGATCTCGACACTAAGTACCAGATCACGCCGCACCTTGAGCTGTTCGCCCGCGTCGCGAATGCCACCGACGCACGCTATTATACCTTCGGCACCTTTTCGCCGACCGCGGCCGTGTTCCTCGCCCAGGCTCCAGGGGCCAGCAACCCACGCGCCTATAGTCCCGCCGCGCCTCTCGGCGTCTTCGGAGGCGTGAAAATGACTTTCTAGGCGTGTCGTTGGGGGCTACCAGGTGCCGCTCCCGGTCGGTGCGAAGGTCTCGACGAGATCAACCTCAATAATGCTTTGCTTGCGACATCGTCGCTCATGGACCACGCCGGTACCCACCACTGCCAGGCGTCTTAGCCCCGCCTCGCGCCGATGACTGATTGGCCCGAACGGTGACGCTGCCGTTCCAAAGCTGCCGTTCCGCTTCCCCCTTAAAACGCCATTAGGCTCGAGCGAAGTTCGAACACGGCCTTGGGAACCTATCGCCAACGATCGAAGACGTAGTCTACGCTTTTGCCCGCTACAGCCGCCGATCGCCGCCGATTACACTACCCCTCATTCCCACTCGATCGTACCCGGCGGCTTCGACGTATAGTCGTAGACCACCCGGCTGATTCCGCTGACCTCGTTGACGATGCGCGTCGCCACCCGGGACAGGAAGCTGCTGTCGAACGGGTAGACGTCGGCGGTCATGCCGTCGACGCTGGTCACGGCGCGGAGCGCGCAGACGCGTTCGTACGTGCGGCCGTCGCCCATGACGCCGACTGTGCGGACCGGTAGCAGGACGGCGAAGGCCTGCCAGATCGCGTCGTACAGGCCGGCGGCGCGGATCTCGTCGAGGAAGATGGTGTCGGCCAAGCGCAGCGTGTCGCACGCTTCGCGCGTGACCTCGCCCGGAATGCGGATGGCGAGGCCGGGGCCGGGGAACGGGTGGCGCCCGACAAAGGCGTTGCTCAGGCCAAGCTCACGGCCCAGCACCCTGACCTCGTCCTTGAACAGCTCGCGGAGCGGCTCGACGAGCGCCAGGTTCATCCGCTCGGGCAGGCCGCCGACATTGTGGTGGCTCTTGATCGTCACCGACGGTCCGCCCGAATAGCTGACGCTCTCGATGACGTCCGGGTAAAGCGTACCCTGCGCGAGGAAGCGCGCGCCGTCGATCTTCGCCGCCTCGGCGTCGAAGACGTCGATGAAGGTCTTGCCGATGATCTTGCGCTTGGTCTCGGGATCGCTGACGCCGGCCAGCGCGCCCAGGAAGCGGTCGGCGGCGTCCACGTGGACGAGCGGGATGTGGTAGTGTTCGCGGAACAGGCCGACGACCTGCTCGGCCTCGCCTGCCCGCAAAAGCCCGGTGTCCACGAAGACGCAGGTCAGCTGCGCGCCGATCGCCTCGTGGATGAGGACCGCAGCGACCGACGAATCGACTCCTCCCGACAGGCCGCAAATCACCTTGCCATCGCCGACCTGTTCGCGGATCGCGGCCACCTTGGCGGCGCGGAAACCGGCCATGCTCCACGTCGCCGCGCAGCCGGCGATGTCGCGAACAAAGCGGGCGATCAGCTTGGCGCCGTCGGGCGTGTGGATGACCTCGGGATGGAACAGCAGGCCGTAGTAGCGGCGATCGTCGTCGGCGATGGCCGCGAAGGGCGCCATGTCGGAGCGGGCGACGACGCGGAAGCCCGCAGGAATGGCATCGATGCGGTCGCCGTGGCTCATCCACACTTGGTGGCGCTCGCCGGGCGACCAGACGCCGTCGAACAAAGCGCAGGGGGCGACCACCTCGACGAAGGCGCGGCCGAACTCGCGGTCGGCGGCGGTGGCGACCGAGCCGCCGAGTTGGGCGCACATCGTCTGGTCGCCGTAGCAGATGCCGAGGACGGGGACGTCGGCCGCGAACACCTCGGCGGGCGCGCGCGGGCTGCCGAGGTCACCGATGGACGCCGGGCCGCCCGACAGGATGATGCCGCGCGGGGCGAGGCGCTCGATGGCCGCCGCGCCGGACTGAAAGGGAACGACTTCGCAATAGACGCCGGCTTCGCGGACACGGCGGGCGATGAGCTGGGTGACCTGGCTGCCGAAGTCGAGGATGAGAATGGTTTCGAGCGGCGTAACGGCAGACGTCGTGTCGGGAACGGGGTCGATCATGGGCGCGGGTACTCCGCACGCCGCCGCATGTCCAGACCGGGATCGGACCGCCGCCGGTTGCCGCCGGGTCTTGGCCGTAACGTCGCATTGGTCCCACGCGGTCGAAGGGGAATGGCGGGCGAAAGTCGCTCTTGCTGCCTTGCCTCTCGTGTCCCTCGCGGGCCTGTGCGGTCCCGTGCCATGCCCCCGGCCTAGCACGTCGGGGGGCCTGTAGGACAGGTTCTGGGCCGGTTACGCCGCCGGCGCGCGCCGATAGCCGGCCAGGAAGGCCGCGGCGAACGCCGCCACGCGACCCTCGGCGATCGCGGCGCGCAGGTCTGCCATCAACACCTCGTAGAACCAGACATTATGCTCGGTCATCAGCATCGCGCCGAGGATCTCGTCGGAGCGGACCAGGTGGCTGAGGTAGGCGCGGCTGGCCGACGCGCACACCGGACACGGGCACTCGGCGTCGAGCGGCGCTTCATCCTCGACGTACCTGGCGTTTCGCAGGTTGATCGGCCCGTCACGGGTGAACGCCTGCCCCGTCCGCCCGGAGCGCGTCGGCAGCACGCAGTCGAACATGTCGACGCCGCGCAGCACCGCGCCGACGATGTCGTCCGGCTTGCCGACGCCCATCAGGTAGCGCGGCGCGTCAGCCGGCAGCTGGCCTGTGGCGTAGTCGAGCACGCCGAGCATCGCCGCCTGCCCCTCCCCCACCGCCAGCCCGCCGATGGCGTAGCCGTCGAAGCCGATCGCACGCAGCGCCGCCGCCAATTCCGCGCGCAGCGCCTCGTCGAGCCCCCCCTGCTGGATGCCGAAGATGGCGCTGTTCGCCGCGTGCTCGCCGCCGCCGTCGAACGCCGTCCGGCTGCGTGCCGCCCAGCGCATCGACCGCTGCATCGCCGCCGCCACCGCGTCGCGGCTCGCCGGGAGCGCGACCAACTCATCGAAAGCCATGACGATGTCGCTGCCGAGCAGCCGCTGGATCTCGATCGAGCGTTCGGGCGTGACGGCATGGCGGCTGCCGTCGCGGTGGCTGGCGAAGGTCACGCCTTCTTCGGTGACCTTGGTCAATGCGCCGAGGCTCATCACCTGATAGCCGCCGCTGTCGGTCAGGATCGGCTTTTCCCACCCCATGAAGCGGTGGAGCCCGCCGAGCCGGGCGATGCGCTCGGCCGTTGGGCGCAGCATCAGGTGATAGGTGTTGCCGAGGATGATGTCGGCGCCGGCCGCGGCGACTTCGCGCGCACGCATCGCCTTGACCGTGGCCGCAGTGCCGACCGGCATGAACGCCGGCGTGCGGATCGTGCCGCGGCGCAGCGCCAGCGTACCGGTGCGCGCCGCGCCGTCCGTTGCGGCGACAGTGAAGGCGAAGCGAGGGGTCATGGCGGCGGCTTAACCGACTTGCTCGCCTGCCGACAGCCGCAGATCGGGGGTGACGACGGCGCTCCCCTCGCCTAACCGCTGCCGGGTGTCGCCCTTTGCCATCCCCAACTTCCGCGCCTTCTTCGCCGCGCGCCTTGCGTCCAACATTGCCAGCGCGATGCTCGTCATCGTCATCGGCTGGCAGGTGTACGACCTTGCCCGGGCGACGATGTCGACGCGCGACGCCGCCTTCCTCCTGGGCATGATCGGGCTGGCGCAGTTCCTGCCGCTGTTCGCCCTGACGCTCGTCGTCGGCTACGTCGCCGACCGCATCGACCGGCGCTTCATCGGCCGCGCCGCGGTGGCGCTCGAGCTGGCCAGCGCCGCTGTGCTCGGCGGGCTCGCGCTCGCTCACGCGGTGACGCTGACGGCGCTGTTCGTCGTCGCCGTGCTGCTCGGCGTCGGCCGGGCGTTCATGGGGCCGGCGCTGTCGGCCCTTGCGCCGAACCTCGTGCCGCGCGACCTTCTGCCCAAGGCGATCGCGTGGAACTCGATCAGCTGGCAGGTCGGCTCGGTCCTCGGCCCCCCGCTGGGAGCCTTCCTCTACGCCAGCCACCCGTCGGCACCCTATCTGCTGTCGGCGGCGCTGTTCGGCATCGGCCTCGCCGGCCTGTTCATGATCGGCCGCGTTCCCCGCCCCGAGCGCTCGGGTCTCAGCCCGTGGCGGGCGACGCTCGAGGGCCTCGGCTACGTGCGGCGCAATCAGGTCGTCCTCGGCGCGATCAGCCTCGACCTGTTTGCGGTCTTGCTCGGCGGCGCGACGGCGATGCTGCCGGTCTATGCCCGCGACGTCCTCCACGTTGGGGTCGCCGGGCTGGGGCCGCTGCGCGCGGCACCGGCGGCCGGAGCGGCGGTGACCGCGCTGGTGCTGACCCGCTGGCAGATCCAGCGCCGCGTCGGCGTGACGATGTTCGCCTGCGTCGGCGTGTTCGGTGTGGCGACGATCGTCTTCGGCCTGTCGACCTGGGTGCCGCTGTCGCTGGCAGCGCTGGCCGTGCTCGGCGCGGCCGACATGATCTCGGTCTACATCCGTTCGTCGCTGATCCAGCTGCACACCCCCGATGCCATGCGCGGCCGCGTCTCGGCGGTGTCGAGCGTGTTCATCTCGGCGTCGAACGAGTTGGGCGAGTTCGAGAGCGGGCTGACTGCGGCCTGGCTCGGCCCGGTCGAGGCGGTCGTCGCCGGCGGCATCGGCGCGGTCGTCGTCACGCTCGTCTGGGCCTGGCGCTTTCCCGTGCTGCGCCGCGCCGACCGCTTCGTCGCCCCCGAACCCGGCTCGCCCGCCGCGAGCGAAGCCGCTATATCGATCGAGCAGCAGGAGACCCGCGCATGAAGGCCGAACTCGATCCTCGCCACCATCGGCAACACCCCGCACATCCGGGTGAGCCGCCTGTTCCCCGACCACGAGGTGTGGATCAAGTCTGAGCGGACGAACCCCGGCGGCTCGATCAAAGACCGCATTGCGCTCGCCATGGTCGAAGCGGCCGAGGCCGACGGCAGCCTCCAGCCCGGCGGCACCATCGTCGAACCGACCAGCGGCAACACCGGCATCGGCCTCGCGCTCGTCGGCGCGATCAAGGGCTACAAGGTGATCCTCGTCATGCCGAACTCGATGTCGATCGAGCGGCGTCGGCTGATGCTGGCTTATGGCGCGACGTTCGACCTCACTCCGCGCGCCGGCGGGGTCAAGGCCGCGATCGAGCGCGCGCACGAGATCGTCGCCTCGACACCGGGCAGCTGGATGCCGAGCCAGTTCGACAACCCGGCCAACGTCGCAATCCACGTCAAGACTAGTGCCCGCGAGATCCTCGACGACTTCGACGACACGCCGATCGACGCGCTGATCACCGGCGTCGGCACCGGCGGACACATCACCGGGGTCGCCGAGGCGCTCAAGCCCATCTGGCCGAAGATGAAGGTCTTCGCCGTCGAGCCGACCCTGTCGCCGGTGATCTCGGGCGGCGCAGCCCGGCCCGCACGCGATTCAGGGGATCGGCGCGGGCTTCATCCCCGGCAACCTGCATACGCAGCTGCTCGACGGCGTCATCCAGGTCTCACCCGAGGATGCCAAGGCGTGGGCGCTGCGCGCGGCGCGCGAGGAAGGCATGCTGGTCGGCATCTCGAGCGGCGCGACGCTGGCGGCGATCCACCAAAAGCTGCCCGACCTCGCGCCCGACGCCCGCGTCCTCGGCTACAACTACGATACCGGCGAGCGCTACCTGTCGGTGCCCGAGTTCCTGCCGACCGAGTGATTGCCGGCCACGGCGGCGCGCTTTACGGTAACGTCAACCATCGGGAGCGCGTGCCATGAGCTATGCCAACATCCTGTTCGAGGAGGCCGACGGCGTCGCCACGCTGACGCTCAACCGGCCAGCGGCGCTGAACGCCCTGACCACCGAACTGATCGAGGAGATGATCGACGCGGTGGACCGCATCCGCGATGAAGGCACGGCGCGCTGCCTCCTGCTGACAGGCGCCGGGCGCGCCTTCTGCAGCGGGGCGGACCTCGCCGTGGGCGGCGCGACAGGAAGCGGCAGGGCCGGCCCGCCCGACGCCGGCGCGCGGCTGGAGAGCCACTTCAATCCGTTGCTCGAGCGCCTGTTCGCCCTGCCGGTGCCATTCATCACCGCGGTCAACGGCCCGGCGGCGGGAGCCGGCTGCTCGTTCGCGCTGGCCGGCGACATCGTGCTCGCGGGCGAGGTCCGCCTATTTCCTGCAGGCGTTCGTCAACATCGGCCTGGTCCCCGACGTCGGCTCGACCTGGCTGCTGCCGCGCCTCGCCGGGCGCGCGCGGGCGCAGGCGATGATGATGCTCGGCGAGCGCATTCCGGCGGCGCAGGCGCTCGACTGGGGGCTGATCTGGCAGATGGTGCCGGACGCCGAGCTGGCCGCGACCGCGCAGGCGAATGGCCCAGCGGCTGGCGACGGGGCCGACACGGACCTATGCGCTGATCCGACAGGGAATCCGCGAATGCCTCGACGCGTCGCTGACCGAGGCGCTGGCAGTGGAGCGGCGGAACCAGCGGTCGGCGGGGCGCTCGAGCGACTTCGCCGAGGGCGTCGCCGCCTTCCTGCAGAAGCGGCCGGCGAGCTTCACCGGCCGCTGAAGTCGGTCAACCGAAGCGGAACGCCGTCACCTGGCCGTAGCTGGCGGTGCACGTGAAGCGCGCGTTCTCGACCGCGCCGTTCCGGTCGCTGCGCCGCACCTCGAGCGTACCGGTGACGTGCGCGCCGTTCTGGAACGGGTCGACGCGGTCGATGCGCGCGACGCGCCCGCTGTCGCCGTGCGAAGCGGCCTCGTCGACCGCGGCCCGGCTGCACTGGTCGACCGGATCGGCCGACTGGTAGGCCTGCTGCTGCTGCGGCGGGGGTGGCGGGGCATATCCATAGGCTGCGGGCGGCGGCGGGGGCGCCACGGCGACGGGCGGAGGGTACGCGTAAACCGGCGCGGGATAGGTCTCGTAATAGGTCGGCTGGTCGGCAATGATCGCCGCCGTGCTGCCGATGATGGCCGCGCCGAGCAATGCCTCGCCGAACCCGAAGCCGCCGTAATAGCCACCATAGCAGCACCCACGATAGCCATAGCCGCCGAAGCCACCGTGGTACCCGCCGTGATAACCACCAAAGCCGCTGTGGTAGCCGCCGAAGCCGCCGCCACCATGAAAACCGCCGCCACCGCCGAAGCCACCGTGAAAGCCCGCGGCGCTCGCCGGCGCTGTCGCCAGCGCCGTGCCGCCCGCCAGCGCCAGGGTCAGCGCCGCCCGCGCCATCATCCGCAAGCTCGTCCGCATCGTCGGTCTCCTGATCATCGCGGCGCACCATGCCGGACCGCGATTGTACGGGCGATGAACCGGGCGGCTAGGCCGCGATTGCGTTCAGCGCCGTGCGCCAACTCTCGGGAAACGGGGTTGGGCGGCGCGTGTTCCGATCGACGAGGACGTGGATGAAGAAACCCTCGGCCGCCGGCTCGCGCTCACCGGCGAGGAACAGGCCGACCTCGTAGCACACGCTCGACGTGCCGACCCGCGCTGTGCGGATGCCGGCCTCGACCGATTGCGGGAAGGAGACGGGCCGGGCGTAGCGGCAGCCGGTCTCGACGACGAGGGCGATTTGCTGCCCGTTCACCAGGTCGAGAACACCGGCGTCGACCAAGTACGCGTTCACCGCCGTGTCGAACCAGCTGTAATAGACCGTGTTGTTGACGTGGCCGTAGACGTCGTTGTCCATCCACCGCGTCGCGATGGCGCGGAAGTTGCGGTAGACGCCACGCGGCCGGAACGGGTCGCGCTGCGGCATCCGGCTACTCCTCGGCGGCCGCCATGTTGTTCTCGGCCGGGCCACTGTCCTGACCCTTGGCATCGACATCGCGATCGACGAACTCGACGATCGCCATTGGCGTCGCGTCGGAGCGGCGGATGCCGGCCTTGACGATGCGGACATAGCCGCCGGGACGGTCGGCGTAGCGCGGGGCGAGCGTCTCGAACAGCTTCGCCAGCTGGGCGTCGTCCTGCAGCCGGGCGTGGGCCAGGCGGCGGTTCGACAGGCCGCCGTGCTTGGCGAGCGTCACCAGCTTCTCGACATAGGGACGAATCTCGCGCGCCTTGGGCAGCGTCGTCGTGATCTGCTCGTGCTTGATGAGCGAGGCGGCCATGTTCCGGAACATGGCGAGGCGGTGGCTCGTGGTGCGGCCGAGCTTCCGGTGGGCATTGCCGTGACGCATGGTCTTCTTCCTGTTCGTGGCGGCGCCGTGTCAGGTACGCCGGGACTGGTGCCGGCGGGAGTGCCGGTCACCGTGGTTGCAGGCGGCGCCGCGGCGGAGCCGCGTCGTCGGACGGGCCAATGGCCCGCCGCCGCGCTTGGGCGAGTTCTGCTTCCAAGCCGCAAATCGCAAGAGCGATTTGCGTCTTAGGCGCAGCCGCCCGGCGCTAGTACTCCTGCTCGAGCTTCTTGGCCATCTCCTCGATGTTCTCCGGCGGCCAGCCGGGGATCTGCATGCCGAGGTGAAGGCCCATTGCTTGCAGGACTTCCTTGATCTCGTTCAAGGACTTGCGACCGAAGTTCGGCGTCCGCAGCATCTCGCTCTCGCTCTTCTGGACGAGGTCGCCGATGTAGATGATGTTGTCGTTCTTCAGGCAGTTGGCGCTGCGCACCGACAGCTCGAGCTCGTCGACCTTCTTGAGCAGGTAGCGGTTCAGCGCCGCCGTATCGTCGATCTCGACCGGGCCGAGTGGCATGGCGCCGACCTGCTGCGGCGCGGAATAGCCCTGCGCCGGCTCCTCGAAGTTGACGAACAGCGCGAGCTGGTCCTGCAGGATCTTCGCCGCATAGGCGAGCGCATCCTCGGGCGTCAGCGTGCCGTCGGTCTCGACCGAGATCGTCAACTTGTCGTAATCGAGCTCCTGCCCGACGCGCGTGTTCTCAACCTTGTACGACACCTGCCGCACGGGCGAGTAGAGCGCATCGACCGGAATCAGCCCGATCGGCGCGTCGGCCGGGCGGTTCATCGACGCCGGAACATAGCCCTTCCCGGCATCGACCGTCAGTTCCATGTTGAGCGTCGCACCCTCGTCCAGCGTGCAGACGACGAGCTCGGGGTTCATGATCTCCATGTCGCCCGTGACGGCGATCTGGCCGGCCGTGACCGGCCCCGGACCGTTCGCCGACAGGGTCAGGCGCTTGGCCGAATCCCCCTGCATGCGGATCGCGACCTGCTTGATGTTGAGGACGATATCGGTCACATCCTCGCGCACGCCGGCGAGCGACGAGAACTCGTGCAGCACGCCGTCCATCTTGATCGCGGTGACGGCCGCGCCCTGGAGCGACGACAGCAGGACGCGCCGCAGCGCGTTGCCGAGCGTCAGGCCGAAACCGCGCTCGAGCGGCTCGGCGACGAAGGTTCCCTTGCGGCGGTGATCGGCGGTCTGGCGAACCTCGAGCTTGTTCGGCTTCTTGAGCTCGGTCCAATTTTTCGTAATTACGGCCACTGCTTCACCTCGGGGCTGGGAGGCGCGTCGTCACGCAAGCCTCGGAATGGGGTCCCGCCGGGCATCCGGCGGGCAAGCGGCGCGTCAGACGCGGCGGCGCTTGGGCGGACGGACACCGTTGTGCGGGATGGGTGTCACGTCGCGGATCGCGGTGATGTTGAAGCCGACGGCCTGCAGCGCACGGAGCGCCGACTCGCGGCCCGAGCCCGGACCGCGAACCTCGACCTCGAGGGTGCGGACGCCGTGCTCGGCGGCCTTCTTGCCCGCATCCTCGGCCGCCATCTGCGCGGCATAGGGCGTCGACTTGCGGCTGCCCTTGAAGCCCATCGTACCGGCCGACGACCAGGCAATCGCGTTGCCCTGCGCATCGGTGATGGTGATCATGGTGTTGTTGAAGCTGGCGTTCACGTGGGCAACGCCAGAGGTGATGTTCTTGCGCTCACGGCGCTTGATGCGGGCGGGTTCGCGGGCCATCGGACTATCCTGAATAAAGCGGTCGGGGGAGAGGAAGCGGCGACTCGCGCTTACTTCTTCTTGCCGGCGATCGGCTTGGGCTTGCCCTTGCGGGTGCGCGCGTTGGTGTGCGTGCGCTGGCCGCGCACCGGGAGCCCGCGGCGGTGACGTAGGCCACGATAGCAGGCGAGGTCCATCAGCCGCTTGATGTTCATCGCCGTCTGGCGGCGCAGGTCGCCCTCGACGGTGATCTCCTTGTCGATCATCTCGCGGATCTGCAGGACCTCGGCGTCGGTCAGGTCCTGGACGCGGCGGTCACGCGGCAGGTCGAGCAACTCGACGATGCCGAGCGCCTTGGTCCGGCCGATGCCGTGGATATAGGTGAGCGCGATCTCGACGCGCTTGTTGGTCGGGATGTTGACGCCCGCGATACGTGCCACAGATTAGTCTCCCACGCTCCACGGAACCGCTGGGCGGCGGCTCCATCTCAAAGCAGCGACCGCGCTTGCGGCCATAAAGCAAAGGCGCGGCACGCCAATGAGCGTTCCGGCCTGAGTTCCGGTTAATCGGAAGCCGGGTAGCTAGGCAGCGATCTCCCGCCTGTCAAGCGGCGAATCGCGTCGGCTCATTTTGTTCCGAGCACGGCCTCGATTGCGGCATTGACGTCGGCCATCGCCGCCATGCCGTCGACGCGGGCGACGAGGCCGCGCGCTTCGTAATACGGGAGGATCGGCGCGGTCTTGGCACGGTATTCGGCCATGCGCGTCCGCACCGTCTCGGCGTTGTCGTCCGGGCGGCGCTTGAAGTCGTGGCTGCCGCAGACATCGCAGGTGCCGGCGACCTTTGGCAGCTTGTAGCGGTCGTGATAGCCTTCGCCGCAGACAGCACAGGTGAAGCGGCCGGTGATGCGGTCGACCAGCGCCTCTTCGTCGACCTCGAGCTCGACGACGCGGTCGAGCTTCAGCCCCTTGGCGGCGAGCATCGCGTCGAGCGCCTCGGCCTGGACCTGCGTGCGCGGATAACCGTCGAGAGTGAAGCCGGCGCGGGCATCGTCGGCATCCAGCCGGTCGGACAGGATGCCGTTGACGATCTCGTCCGAAACCAGTTCACCGGCGTCCATCACCGCCTTGGCCCTGAGCCCCACGGGCGTTCCGGCAGCGACAGCCGCGCGCAGCATGTCGCCGGTCGACAGCTGGACCATGCCGTGCTCGCGCTCCAGCCGGCTCGCCTGGGTTCCCTTGCCGGCGCCCGGCGGCCCGAGCAGGATGATGTTCAAGACAGCCGTCCGGACGGGCAGGTCAACGGCGATTTCCCCTCAGTTTGGACTTCTTGATCAGTCCTTCGTACTGATGGGCTAGCAGGTGCGACTGGATCTGCGCAACCGTATCCATCGTCACGTTGACGATGATGAGCAGCGACGTGCCGCCGAAGCTTGCCGCGATGCCGACTTTCGAGGTCAGGAACTCGGGCAGCAGGCAGATGACGGTCAGATAGGCCGCGCCGAGCACGGTGATGCGGGTCAGCACATAGTCGAAATACTCGGCCGTCCGCGCGCCCGGACGGATGCCGGGGATGAAGCCGCCGTACTTCTTCAGGTTCTCGGCCGTCTCCTCGGGGTTGAAGACCACGGCGGTGTAGAAGAAGCTGAAGAAGATGATGCCCGCCGCGTACAACGCCATGTAGACCGGCGCGCCGCGCTGCAGCTGCGTCGTGATCGTCAGCAGCCAGTCGGGGCCGTTGCCGCCCTTGCCGAGGAACTGCGCCACGGTCAGCGGCATCAGCAGCAGCGACGAGGCGAAGATCGGCGGGATGACGCCGCTGGTGTTGATCTTCAGCGGCAGGAACGAGCTGTCACCCTGATATTGGCGGGTGCCGACCTGGCGCTTCGGATACTGGATCAGGATTTTACGCTGCGCCCGCTCCATCAGGCAGATGCCGGCGATCGTGGCGAGGCCGAGGACGGCGACCATCAGGATGAACGGCACCGAGATCGCCCCGGTCCGCGCCTGCTCGAACAACTGGCCAACGGACACCGGCAGGCGGCTGACGATGCCGGCCATGATGATCAGCGAAATGCCGTTGCCGATACCTCGACTGGTAATCTGCTCGCCGAGCCACATCAGGAACATCGTCCCCCCGATCAGCGTGATGACGGTCGACACCTCGAAGAACAGGCCGGGCTCGATCACCGCCTGGATACCGCTGCCGGCACCCCAGCCCTCAAGGCCCCGGGCGATGCCGAAGCCTTGGACGGCGGTCAGCACGACGGTGCCGTAGCGCGTGTACTGGTTGAGCTTCTTGCGACCGCTCTCGCCTTCCTTCTTCAGCGTCATCAGCGACGGCACCAGGCTGGTGCACAGCTGGATGATGATCGAGGCCGTGATGTACGGCGTGACGCCCAGCGCGATCAGGCTCATGCGCTGGAGCGCGCCGCCCGAGAACATGTTGAAGAAGTCAAGAACGCCGCCCTGCGTCCGCGCGAACAGCGAGCTCAGCGCTTCGGGGTCGATGCCGGGAAGCGGCACGAACGACACGAGGCGGAAGACGATCAGCGCGCCTAGGGTGAACCAAAGCCGCTTCTTGAGCTCGGTCGCCTTGCCGAAGTTCGCCAGACTGAGGCTGGCGGCGAGTTGCTGCTGTTGCGCGGATGACGCCATGAACGATCCTGACTGTCGGCCGGCCCCCCGCGGACCTGGCACCGATGCACTGCCTAGATAGGACGGGGAGAGCGCCGTACCAATGCTAAACCGTCAGCCCGGCGGAACGCTGGACCCACGCCGCCACTACATCCCGTGGCAGCATCGACGCCATCGCCGCCGGGCAGACGACAGGGAGCCGCGTCAGCCCTTCTTCGCCGCCCGAGCCGCCGCGCGCGCAGCCTTCGCGGCGTCGGCATCGACCACGGGCTTCGCTTCGGGAACGGTCAAGCTGCCGCCCGCCGCTTCGACCGCCGCCTTCGCGCTGGCACTGGCGCCGGCGACGTGGAGGTGGAGCGCGGTCGTCAGGGCGCCCTTACCGAGAACGCGAACGCCCTCGCGCGCGTGGCTGATGACACCGGCGGCAACGAGGCCCGCGCCGTCGAGTGTCGCGCCGGCTGCGATCTTGCCGGCTTCGACCGCCTTCTGCAGCGTGCCGAGGTTGACCTCGGCGTACTCGATGCGGAACACATTGTTGAAGCCGCGCTTCGGGATGCGCATGTGGAGCGGCATCTGGCCGCCCTCGAAGCCCTTGATGGCGACGCCCGAGCGGCTCTTCTGGCCTTTTTGCCCGCGGCCGCTGGTCTTGCCGACGCCCGAGCCGATGCCGCGGCCAACGCGGACGCGCGACTTACGGGCGCCGGGATTATCGTGGAGGTCGTTCAGTTTCATGGGGTGCACTCGCTTTCGCTAGGGTCGCGCGGTTGACGGGGTAGGCTTACTCGCCCTCGACCTTCACCAGATGCTGGACCTTGCGGATCATGCCGCGGACACTGGGCGTGTCCTCGAGCTCGCGCGTGCGGTGCATCTTGTTGAGACCGAGGCCGATCAGCGTCGCCTGCTGGTCGGGCTGGCGGCGGATGTGCGAACCGATCTGCGTGATCTTGATGGTGGCCATCGTCATTGTCCTCAGGCAACCGCCGCTTCGGCATCGACGTCGGCCGTACGGGCGCCGGCGTCGCCGCGGCGCGCCATCAGATCGGCGATCTTCTTGCCGCGACGCTGCGCCACCGACTTCGGACTGGTCTGCTCGCCAAGCGCAGCGAAGGTCGCGCGGATCATGTTGTACGGGTTGTTGGTGCCGACCGACTTGGTGACGACATCGGCGACGCCGAGCGCCTCGAACACGGCACGCATGGGACCGCCGGCGATGATGCCTGTGCCCTGCGTCGCCGAACGGACGTAGGTCTTGCCCGCGCCGAAGTGGCCGTAACCGTCGTGGTGCAGCGTGCGGCCGTCGCGCAGAGGCACGCGGATCATGGCCTTCTTGGCGGCCGCGGTTCCCTTAGCGATCGCCTCGGGGACTTCGCGCGCCTTGCCATGGCCGAAGCCGACGCGGCCCTTGCCGTCGCCGACCACGACGAGTGCGGCGAAGCCGAAGCGCTTACCGCCCTTGACCGTCTTCGATACGCGGTTGATGTGGACCAGCTTCTCGATCAGCTCCTCGCCGCCGTCGCTGTTGCCGCCGCGCCCGCCCCGGTTGTTGCGGTCGCGGTCGCCGCCGCGGTTGCCGCCGGGGCCGCCACGGCGATCGCCGCCGGGACCGCTGCGGTTGCCGCCGGGGCCGCGCCCCGCGCCGCCGCCGGGACCGCCGCTACGTGGTTCCTGTGCCATGCCTTAAAACTCCAGTCCGGCTTCGCGGGCGCCCTCGGCGAGCGCACGGACGCGGCCGTGAAACAGAAAACCGCCCCGGTCGAACACGACCGCGCTGACACCCGCCGCCTTGGCGCGCTCGGCAAGACGCTTGCCGACATCGGTCGCCGCAGCCACGGTCGCGCCGCTCGCCTCGCGGACGTCCTTTTCCAGCGTCGAAGCACTGGCGATGGTCACGCCGGCGTTGTCGTCGATGACCTGGGCGTAGATATGCTGCGACGAGCGATGCACCGACAGGCGCGGACGCAAGCCGGCCTTGGCGCGGAGCGTCGTGCGGACGCGCCGCCGCCGCTTCTCGAACAGGGAGAGACCTTTGGTCATTACTTCTTCTTCCCTTCCTTGCGGAAGATGTACTCGCCGCGATACTTGATGCCCTTGCCCTTGTACGGCTCGGGCTTGCGCCAGCGGCGGATCTCGGCGGCGACCTGGCCGACCTGCTGCTTGTCGGCGCCGCTGATCTCGACCGTCGTCGCGTCGGGCGCCTTGATCGTGATGCCGTCCGGGATCGGATAGTCGACGTCGTGGCTGTAGCCGAGCTGCAGCTTCAGGTTCTTGCCCTGAACCGCGGCACGGTAGCCCACGCCCGAAATCTCGAGCGTCTTGGTGAAGCCGTCGGTAACGCCGGTGACGAGGTTGGCGACGAGCGTCCGCTGCATGCCCCAGAAGGCGCGCGCCGTCTTGCTGTCGTTCGCGGGCTGAACGCTGATCGCGCCAGCCTCGACCGCATAGGCGATATCCGGGACGAGCGGCATGGCGAGCGTGCCCTTCGGTCCCTTGACCGACAGCGTGCCGCCATCGATCGTCGCCGTGACTCCGGCCGGAACCGGAACTGCTTTCTTGCCGATGCGCGACATGATCAGAATACCTGGCAGAGGACTTCGCCGCCCACGTTCTGCTCGCGCGCTTCCGCGTCGGACAGAACGCCCTTGGGCGTCGAGACGATGACAATGCCGAGGCCGTTGCGCACGCGCGGCAGGTCCTGGGCACCCGAATAGACGCGACGACCCGGCTTCGATACGCGGGCGACATGCTGAATTGCGGGCTGGCCTTCGAAATACTTGAGGTCGATCCGCAGCGTCGCCGCCGGGGTCGCCTCGGGCAGGTCGCTGTAGCCGCGGATGTAGCCCTCGCGCTGCAGCACGTCGAGGACGCGGGCGCGCAGCTTGGAGGCCGGCGTCAGGACGCTGTCCTTGCGCGCCTGCTGGCCGTTGCGGATGCGGGTGAGCATGTCCCCGATGGGATCGGTCATCGACATATGCGGTTACCAGCTCGACTTGGTCAGGCCAGGAATCAGGCCCTTATTGCCTAGTTCCCGAAGCATGACGCGCGACAGTTTGAACTTGCGATAATAAGCACGACTGCGGCCGGTCAGCTCACAGCGGTTGCGAACGCGGCCCGGGGTCGCGTTGCGCGGCAGCTCGCTCATCTTGAGCCGCGCCATCAACCGCTCGCCATCGTCCTTGCTCTCGTCAGCGGCGATCGCCTTCAGCGCGGCGAACTTGCCGGCGTACTTCTTGACCAGCGCCTTGCGGTGCTCGTTCTTGTTGACCGAACTCTTCTTGGCCATGGCTTAAGCCGCCTTCTTCTGATCGCCGACGAGGCCGGTGAAGGGCAGGCCGAAGGCGAGCAGCAGTGCCCGCGCCTCGTCGTCCGTCTTCGCGGTCGTCGTGATAATGATGTCCATCCCGCGGACCTTGCCGATCCGGTCGTAGTTGATCTCGGGGAAGTCATCAGAACACCTGACAGAGGACTTCGCCGCCGACGTTCTGCTCGCGCGCTTCCGCGTCGGACAGAACACCCTTGGGCGTCGAGACGATGACGATGCCGAGGCCGTTGCGGACGCGCGGCAGGTCCTGGGCGCCCGAATAGACGCGGCGGCCGGGCTTCGACACGCGGGCGACGTGCTGGATCGCCGGCTGGCCCTCGAAATACTTGAGGTCGATCCGCAGGCTCGCGCGCCGGGCCGGCGTCGGCCTGGTCGCTGTAGCCGCGGATATAGCCCTCGCGCTGCAGCACGTCGAGCACGCGGGCCCGCAGCTTCGACGCCGGCGTCAGGACGCTGTCCTTGCGCGCCTGCTGGCCGTTGCGGATGCGGGTGAGCATGTCACCGATGGGATCGGTCATCGACATATGCGGTTACCAGCTCGACTTGGTCAGGCCGGGGATCAGGCCCTTGTTGCCCAGTTCCCGCAGCATGATGCGCGACAGTTTGAACTTGCGGTAATACAGCGCGGCTGCGCCCGGTCAGCTCGCAGCGGTTGCGCACGCGGCCCGGCGTCGCGTTGCGCGGCAGCTCGCTCATCTTGAGGCGCGCCATCAGCCGCTCGCCGTCGTCCTTGCGTCTCGTCGGCGGCAATCGCCTTCAGGGCGGCGAACTTCGGCGCGTACTTCTTGACCAGCGCCTTGCGGTGCTCGTTCTTGTTGACCGAACTCTTCTTGGCCATGGCTCAAGCCGCCTTCTTCTGATCGCCGACGAGGCCGGTGAACGGCAGGCCGAAGGCGAGCAGCAGCGCCCGCGCCTCGTCGTCCGTCTTGGCGGTCGTGGTGATGATGATGTCCATGCCGCGGACCTTGCCGATGCGGTCGTAGTTGATCTCGGGGAACACGATCTGTTCCTTAAGGCCCATGGCATAGTTGCCGCGGCCATCGAACGACTTCGGGTTCAGCCCGCGGAAATCGCGGACGCGCGGCAGAGCGATCGTGACCAGGCGGTCGAGGAACTCGTACATCCGCTCGCGGCGCAACGTCACCTTGCAGCCGATCGGCATGCCTTCGCGCAGCTTGAACACGGCGACCGACTTCTTGGCCTTCGTGATGACCGGCTTCTGCCCGGCGATCAGCGCCATCTCGGCGGCGGCGGCGTCGACCAGCTTCTTGTCCTGCGTCGCGTCGCCGACACCCATGTTGATGACGATCTTCTCGATCTTGGGCACCTGCATCAGGTTCTTGTAGCCGAACTGCTCGGTCATCTGGCCGCGGATCTTGTCCACGTACAGCTGCTGCATCCGGGTGAGGTTGGCCATGTCAGCCATCGATCTGTGCTCCCGAGCGCTTGGCGACCCGCACCTTGCGACCGTCTTCCAAAATCTTGAACCCGACGCGCGTCGGCTTGCCCGTCTTCGGGTCCTCGACCGCGACCTTGGACACGAACATCGGCGCCTCGGACTTGATCAGACCGCCCTGCGGATTGGCCTGGCTCGGCTTCGTGTGGCGCGTCATCATGTTGACGCCGCCGACGACGACCTTGCCTTCCTTCGGCATCGCCTGCGTGACGACGCCGTGCTTGCCCTTGTCCTTGCCGGACAGGACGACGACGTGGTCGCCCTTCTTGATCTTCGCGGCGCTCATTACAGCACCTCCGGCGCGAGGCTGATGATCTTCATGTGGCCCGACTGCGCGAAGCTCGCGGACAACCGGCCCGAAGATGCGGGTGCCGATCGGCTCCTCGTTCTTGTTGATCAGCACCGCGGCATTGCCGTCGAAGCGGATCACGCTGCCGTCGGCGCGGCGGATGTCCTTGGCCGTGCGGACGACGACGGCGCGGTGGACGTCGCCCTTCTTGACCTTGCCCTTCGGCGCCGCTTCCTTGATCGACACGACGATGGTGTCGCCGACGCTGGCGAAGCGACGCTTCGAGCCGCCGAGCACCTTGATGCACATCACGCGCTTGGCGCCCGAGTTGTCGGCGACGTCGAGGTTGGTCTGCATCTGGATCATGCGGGCGATCCTTCGGTGTTGGCCCCGGCCTTGCCGACGAGCCTGAACGTCTTGAGCTTCGAGATCGGCGCGCACTCTTCGATACGCACGGTTTCACCGACCTTGGCCACGTTGGCCTCGTCATGGGCGTGGTACCGCTTCGAGCGGCGCATGATCTTGCCGTACACGGGGTGCGTGATCTTGCGCTCGACGAGCACGATGCACGTCTTGTCGCCCTTGTCGGACACAACGGTGCCCTGGAGGATACGCTTCGGCATTACTTGGCTCCCGTCTCAGGCAGCGCGCTGGTTCTGCAGCGTCTTGATCCGCGCGATCGTGCGCCGCACTTCACGAACGCGGCTCGGCTTCTCCATCTGGCCGGTCGCGGCCTGGAAGCGCAGGTTGAACTGCTCGCGCTTCAGCTCGCCGAGCGCGGTCGCGATCTGGTCGTCCGTCTGCGGACGCAGGTCCTTGGTCTTGATCACTTCGTCACCTCGCCAATCGGCTCGCCCAGGCGGACGACCGTCTTGACCTTGATCGGCAGCTTCGCCGCGGCACGCTCGAAGGCGCCCTGCGCGACATCGTGCGGCACACCGTCCAGCTCGAACAGGATGCGGCCAGGCTTGACCCGGGCGGCCCAGAACTCGGGCGCGCCCTTGCCCTTGCCCATGCGGACCTCGGCCGGCTTCGACGTGACCGGCACGTCAGGGAACACGCGGATCCACAAGCGGCCGGCACGCTTGATGTGGCGGCTGATCGCGCGGCGGGCGGCCTCGATCTGGCGCGCGGTCAGGCGGTCGGGCTCCATCGCCTTCAGCCCGAAGGCGCCGAAGTTGAGCGCCGTGCCGCCCTTCGCGTCGCCATGAATGCGACCCTTGAACTGCTTGCGGAACTTGGTCTTTTTCGGTTGCAACATAGCTTAGCGGCCTTCACGCGCCGGACGGACGCCCGACGTCTGGGCCTCCATCATCAGGCGGTCCTGCGACATCGGATCGTGGCCGAGAATCTCGCCCTTGAAGATCCACACCTTGACGCCGCAGACACCATAGGCGGTGTGCGCCTGCGCCTCGGCATAGTCGACGTTGGCGCGCAGCGTGTGCAGCGGCACGCGGCCCTCGCGGTACCACTCGACGCGCGCGATCTCCGCCCCGCCGAGACGGCCCGAGCAGGTGATGCGGATGCCCTCGGCGCCGAGACGCAGCGCCGACTGGACCGCACGCTTCATCGCGCGGCGGAAGGCGATGCGGCGCTCGAGCTGGTCGGCGACACCCTGCGCGACGAGGCGGCTGTCGACTTCCGGCTTGCGGATCTCGACGATGTTGAGCGACACGTCCGACTTGGTCATCGTCGCGATCTGCTGGCGCAGCTTCTCGATGTCGGCGCCCTTCTTGCCGATGATGACGCCGGGACGCGCGGCATAGATCGAAACGCGGCACAGCTTAGCCGGGCGCTCGATCACCACCTTAGAGATCGCGGCCTGCGGCTGCGTCTTCATGATGAAGTTGCGGATCTTGATGTCTTCGATCAGCAGCCGGCCATAATCGTCGCCATGGGCGAACCAGCGGCTGTCCCACGTCCGGTTGATCTGCAGGCGAAGCCCGATCGGATTGGTCTTGTGACCCATTATGCCTGCTCCGGCTGGCTGTAGTCGGCGTCGCCGAGCTCGCGAACGACGATGCGGATCCGGCTGAACGGCTTCTGGATCGCCGCCGCCCGGCCGCGCGCGCGCGGGGTGAAACGCTTCATCACGATCGCCTTACCGACGCTCGCTTCCTTGACGACGAGCGCATCGACATCGAGGTTGTGGTTGTTCTCGGCATTGGCGATGGCCGACGCCAGCACCTTGCGGACGTCGGGCGCGAAGCCCTTGGTCGAGAATTGCAGCAGGTTCATCGCCTCGGACGCCTTGCGACCGCGGATCAGGCCGGCGACAAGGTTCAGCTTGTACGGCGAGCCGCGCAGCGTCGTGGCGACCGCCAGCGCTTCCTTCTCGCCGACCTTGCGGGGAGCAGATGACTTGCCCATCAGCGCTTGCCCTTCTTGTCGGCGGCGTGACCGGTGAAGGTCCGCGTCGGCGCGAACTCGCCGAGCTTCATGCCGACCATGTCCTCGTTGACCGAGACGGGGATGAACTTGCGGCCGTTGTAGACGCTGAACACCAGGCCGACGAACTGCGGCAGGATCGTCGAGCGGCGCGACCAGGTCTTGATCGGCGCGGCCCGGCCGCCCTGCGCGGTTTCGGCCTTCTTGAGCAGGTGCAGGTCGACGAACGGACCCTTCCAGACGGAGCGGCTCATCGGTTAGCCCTTCTTCTTCGCGTGACGCGAGCGGATGATCATCTTGTCGGTGCCCTTGTTCGACCGAGTCTTGGCGCCCTTGGTCGGCTTGCCCCACGGCGTCACCGGATGGCGGCCACCGGAGGTACGGCCTTCGCCGCCGCCATGCGGGTGGTCGACCGGGTTCTTGGCGACACCGCGCGTCAGCGGGCGGTGGCCGAGCCAGCGCGTGCGCCCGGCCTTGGCATGGTTGGTGTTCGAATTGTCGGGATTCGACACGGCGCCGACCGTCGCCATGCAGTTGGCATGGACATAGCGCTGCTCGCCCGAGTTTAAGCGGATGATGACCATACCGCGGTCACGGCCAACCACCTGGACGAAGGTGCCGGCGGCGCGCGCCATCTGTCCACCCTTGCCGGGCTTGAGCTCGACGTTGTGGACGATGGTGCCGACCGGCATCTGGCCGATCTCCATCGCGTTGCCCGGCTTCACGTCGACCTTCTTGCCCGCCGTCACGGTGTCGCCGACCGCGAGCCGCTGCGGTGCCAGGATATAGGCCTGCTTGCCGTCCGGGTACTTGACCAGTGCGATGAACGCCGACCGGTTGGGATCGTACTCGATCCGCTCGACCGTACCGGCGACGTCCCACTCACGCCGCTTGAAGTCGACGATGCGGTACAGCTGCTTGTGGCCGCCAGCGATACCGCGCGCGGTCGCGTGGCCCATGTTGTTGCGGCCGCCCGACTTGCGCAGACCCTCGGTCAGCGCCTTGACCGGGCGGCCCTTGAACAGGCCCGAACGGTCGACCAGGATCAGGCCGCGGCGACCGGGGCTGGTCGGATTATATTGCTTGAGCGCCATCTCAGATCCCCGTCGTCACGTCGATGCGGTCGCCTTCGGCGAGCGTCACGATCGCCTTCTTCTCGTCGGTGCGCGTATAGGGCTTGCCCTTGAAGCGCTTGTTCTTGCCCTTCTGGATCAGCGTGTTGACCGACAGTACGCGAACGCCGAACAGCGCCTCGACCGCCGCCTTGATCTCTGGCTTGGACGAGTCCTTGGCCACCTTGAACACGACCTGGTTGAACTCGCTGACCAGCGTCGACTTCTCGGTGATGACCGGCTTCACGACGACGTCGTAATGCTTGAGGTCGATCGCGGCGGGTTGCGGCTTAGCCATTGACGCGCGCCTCCAGGGCAGCGACGGCGGCGCGGGTCAGCACCAGCATGTCGTGGTTGAGGATATCGTAGACGTTCGCGCCGATCGCCGGGAGGATGTCGATCTTCTCGAGGTTGGCGCAGGCGCGGCCGAAGTGCTGATCGGCGGTAGCACCGTCGACGAACAGGCCGTTGGTCACGCCGAGACCGGCAAGACGGCTGAGCAGCGTCTTGGTCTTGGCCTCGCCGAGCGCGAAATCCTCGACGACGAGCAGCTTGCCCTCGGCTGCCTTGACCGACAGCGCGGTCGCCAAACCGAGACGGCGGATCTTCTTGTTCAGGCCCGGGTCGAAGTCGCGGACGCGCGGGCCATGCGCCTTGCCGCCGCCGGTGAACTGCGGCGCGCCGCGGTTGCCGTGGCGGGCGGTACCGCCGCCCTTCTGGTTGCCGAGCTTCTTGCCGGTGCGCGCGACATCGGCGCGCTCACGGGCACCGCGGGCGGTGCCACGCCGCTTCTCGAGCTGCCAGGTGACGACGCGGTGGAGGATGTCGACGCGCGGCGGCAGCGCGAACACGGCGTCGCTGACGTCGATCTCGCCGGCGTCGGCCGCATCGAGGGTCTTGACTGCAAGCTTCATGGCTCAGCCCTGCATTTCGGTTTCAGCCGCCGCCGGAGCGTCGACCTGGGGAGCTGCATCGTTGGCCGCCGACTTCAGCGACGCCGGATACGGCGCCGCCGCGGGGCGCGGGCCCTTGACCGCGTCCTTGACCAGCAGCCAGCCGCCCTTGTGGCCGGGTACCGAGCCCTTGACGAAGATCAGGCCGCGCTCGACGTCGGTCGAGACGACCTCGAGGTTCTGCTGCGTGCGCTGGCGGTCGCCCATATGGCCCGCCATCTTCTTGTTCTTGAACACCTTGCCGGGGTCCTGGCGCTGGCCGGTCGAGCCGAGCGAGCGGTGCGAAACCGAGACGCCGTGCGTCGCGCGCAGACCGCCGAAATTCCAGCGCTTCATGCCGCCCTGGAAGCCCTTACCGACGGTGTCGCCGGTGATGTCGACAAGCTGGCCGGCAACGAAATGGTCGGCCGACAACGAAGCGCCGGGCGCGAGCAGCGCATCATCGGCAACACGGAACTCGGCGACATGCGCCTTGGGCTCGACCTCGGCAGCGGCGAAGTGGCCGCGCTCGGGCTTCGCCGTATTCTTCGCCTTCTTCACGCCGGCCCCGAGCTGAACCGCGGCATAACCGTCGCGCTCGGCCGTCTTCTGAGCGACGACCTGGCAATCCTCGAGGCTCAGCACCGTCACGGGAACATGCCGGCCGTCGTCCTTGAACAGGCGGGTCATCCCCATCTTCTTCGCGATCACGCCACTGCGCATGATCAATTCCTTTCCTGTCAGAGGCCCCCGCGGGGGCATGATCCCTAAAAAAGTTCGCTCCGCGTCTGTCCGTCCGAATCAGCCCTGCAGCTTGATCTCCACGTCGACGCCGGCGGCGAGGTCGAGCTTCATCAGCGCGTCCACGGTCTGCGGCGTCGGGTCGACGATGTCGAGCAGACGCTTGTAGGTGCGAACCTCGAACTGCTCGCGGCTCTTCTTGTCGACGTGCGGGCTGCGGTTGACGGTGAAGCGCTCGAACCGCGTCGGCAGCGGGATCGGGCCGCGGATGGCCGCACCCGTCCGCTTCGCCGTGTCGGCGATCTCGCTGGTGGCCATGTCGAGCACGCGGTGATCGAAGGCCTTCAGCCGGATGCGGATGTTCTGCGTATCCATGTCAACCAATCAAATATTCAAAAAAAGAGGCCCGGGCGAACCGGGCCGCTTCCCGTTTGGGTTTTCACCGAATCAACGGGAGAGCGGCCCTATACGCTTACTTGCTGATCGATGCAACCACGCCCGAGCCGACCGTGCGGCCACCCTCGCGGATGGCGAAGCGAAGGCCCGGATCCATGGCGATCGGCGCGATCAGCTTGACGCCCAGCTCGACGTTGTCGCCCGGCATGACCATCTCGGTGCCCTCGGGCAGCTCGACGGTGCCCGTGACGTCGGTCGTGCGGAAGTAGAACTGCGGCCGGTAGTTGGCGAAGAACGGCGTGTGACGGCCGCCCTCGTCCTTCGACAGGACGTAGACCGTGGCGCGGAACTCGCTGTGCGGCTTGATCGAGCCGGGCTTGCAGAGCACCTGGCCGCGCTCGACGTCGTCACGGCCGACGCCGCGCAGCAGCGCGCCGATGTTGTCGCCCGCCTGGCCCTGATCGAGCAGCTTGCGGAACATCTCGACACCGGTGCAGACCGACTTGCGCGTGTCCTTGATGCCGACGATCTCGACTTCCTCGCCGACCTTGACGACGCCGCTCTCGACACGACCGGTGACGACGGTACCGCGACCCGAGATCGAGAAGACATCCTCGATCGGCATCAGGAACGGACGGTCGAGCGGACGCTCGGGCTGCGGGATGTAGTCGTCGACGGTCTGCATCAGCTTCAGCACCGCCTCGCGGCCGATGTCGTCGCGCTTGCCGTCGAGGGCGCACACCGCCGACCCCTGCGTGATGGGGATGTCGTCGCCCGGGAAATCGTACTTCGAGAGAAGCTCGCGGATCTCCATCTCGACAAGCTCGAGGATCTCAGGATCGTCGACCAGATCGACCTTGTTCATGAACACGACCATCGCCGGCACGCCGACCTGCTTTGCCAGCAGGATGTGCTCGCGGGTCTGCGGCATCGGGCCGTCGGTCGCCGAGACGACGAGGATCGCGCCGTCCATCTGGGCGGCTCCGGTGATCATGTTCTTGACGTAGTCGGCGTGGCCCGGGCAGTCGACGTGCGCATAGTGGCGCTTCTGCGTCTCATACTCGACGTGGGCGGTCGAGATCGTGATGCCGCGCTCGCGCTCCTCGGGAGCCTTGTCGATCTGGTCGTAGGCGGTGAAGGTCGCGCCGCCGGTCTCGGCAAGGATCTTGGTGATGGCCGCCGTCAGCGACGTCTTGCCATGGTCGACGTGACCGATGGTGCCGATGTTGCAGTGCGGCTTGTTCCGCTCGAATTTCGCCTTACCCATGATCCCTCATCCTTCGTCGAGTGTGTTACCGCGCGCGGAAGGCGCGGCGTCTAGTGTCTGCGTCTGAAAAAGTAAAGCTCGGACGGCGTTAGGCCATCTTCGCCTTGATCTCCTCGGCCACGTTCGACGGCACTTCGTCGTAGTGGCTGAACTGCATCGTATACTGCGCCCGCCCCTGGCTCATCGAGCGCAGCGTGTTGACGTAGCCGAACATGTTGGCGAGCGGCACCTGCGCCTCGATGACCTGGGCGTTGCCCCGGCTGTCGGTGCCCTGGATCTGCCCGCGGCGGGAGTTCAGGTCGCCGATGACGTCGCCCATGAAGTCCTCGGGCGTCACCACCTCGACCTTCATGACCGGCTCCAAGAGCTTGATGCCGGCCTTCGTCGCCGCCTCGCGCATGCCGCCGCGCCCGGTGATCTCGAACGCCAGGGCGCTCGAATCAACGTCGTGGTAAGCGCCGTCGTACAGCGTTGCGGTGAAGTCGATGATCGGGAAGCCGATCAGGCTGCCGCTCGCGGCGACCTCGCGGATGCCCTTCTCGACCGACGGGATATATTCCTTCGGAATGTTGCCGCCCTTGACCTCGTCGACGAAGACGACGCCCGAGCCGCGCTCGCCGGGTTCGACCGAGAACTTGATGCGGCCGAACTGGCCCGAGCCGCCCGACTGCTTCTTGTGGGTGTAGTCGACGTCGACCTTCTTCGCGAGGCTCTCGCGGTACGCCACCTGCGGCGCGCCGACGTTGGCCTCGACCTTGAACTCGCGGCGCATGCGGTCGACGAGGATCTCGAGGTGGAGCTCGCCCATCCCCTTGATGATCGTCTGGCCGCTCTCGTTGTCCGACGACACGCGGAAGGACGGGTCCTCCTGCGCCAGGCGGTTGAGGGCGATGCCCATCTTCTCCTGGTCGGCCTTGGTCTTGGGCTCGACGGCGACCTCGATGACCGGCTCGGGGAACTCCATGCGCTCGAGCACGATCGGCTTAAGCGGCGCGCAGAGCGTGTCGCCGGTGGTGACGTCCTTGAGGCCGACCAGCGCGACGATGTCGCCGGCATAGGCCTCCTTGATGTCCTCGCGGTTGTTGGCGTGCATGAGGAGCATGCGGCCGATCTTCTCGCGCTTGTCCTTGACCGAGTTCAAGACCATCGACGCCGCCTCGAGCTTGCCCGAATAGATGCGGGCAAAGGTCAGCGTGCCGACGAAGGTGTCGGTCATGATCTTGAAGGCGAGCGCGCTGAACGGGGCGTCGTCCGATGCCTCGCGGATCTCGTCCTCGTCCTTCAGGTTGACGCCGTGCATCGGCGGGATGTCGAGCGGCGACGGCAGATAATCGACCACCGCATCGAGCAGCGGCTGCACGCCCTTGTTCTTGAACGCCGACCCGCACAGCACGGGAACGAACGAGAAGCTGAGCGTGCCCTTGCGGATCAGGCCCTTGAGCTGCGCCACCGTCGGCTCGGTGCCCTCGAGATAGGCCTCCATCAGAGCGTCGTCCTGCTCGACAGCCATCTCGATCAGCTCGGACCGTGCCTGCGCGGCGGCGTCCTTCAGGTTCTCCGGAATGTCCTTGTACTCGAACTTTGCGCCGAGGCTCTCCTCGAGCCAGACGATCGCGCGGTTCTCGACCAGGTCGACCAGGCCGACGAAGTCACCCTCCAGCCCGATCGGCAGGTACAGCACCGCCGGACGCGCGCCGAGGCGATCCTTGATCATCTGCACGCAGCGGTCGAAGTTCGCGCCCGTGCGGTCGAGCTTGTTGACGAAGCACATCCGCGGCACTTTGTACTTGTCGGCCTGGCGCCACACCGTCTCCGACTGCGGCTCGACGCCGGCGACGCCGTCGAAGCACGCGACCGCGCCGTCGAGGACGCGAAGCGAGCGCTCGACCTCGATGGTGAAGTCGACGTGGCCGGGCGTGTCGATGATGTTGATGCGGTGCTCGGGGCCCTTGCCCTCCTCCGCCTTCCAGAAGCAGGTCGTCGCGGCCGACGTGATGGTGATGCCGCGCTCCTGCTCCTGCTCCATCCAGTCCATCGTCGCGGTGCCCTCGTGGACCTCGCCGATCTTATAGGACTTGCCGGTGTAATAGAGGATGCGCTCGGTCGTCGTCGTCTTGCCGGCGTCGATATGCGCCATGATGCCGATGTTGCGGTAGCGGTCGAGCGGGGTCGTGCGCGGCATGGCGATTACTCTGTCAGCAGGAAGGGGCGCGGCTACCAGCGGTAGTGCGAGAAGGCGCGGTTGGCTTCGGCCATGCGGTGCGAGTCTTCGCGCTTCTTGACCGCAGTACCACGGTTGTTGGCGGCATCGACCAGCTCACCCGACAGCCGGGCGGCCATCGTGTGCTCGGAGCGGTTGCGCGCCGCGCCGATCAGCCAGCGGATGGCGAGCGCCTGGCTGCGCTCGGGCCGGACCTCGACGGGCACCTGATAGGTGGCACCGCCGACGCGGCGGCTGCGCACCTCGATGCCCGGCTTCACGTTCGCCAGCGCATCGTGGAACACGCCGATGGGATCGCGGCGGGTCTTCGCCTCGACGGCATCGAGGGCGTTGTAGACGATCAACTCGGCGACCGACTTCTTGCCCTCGTACATAACGAGGTTCATGAACTTCGATAGGATGAGATCCCCGAAGCGGGGATCGGGGAGAATTTCGCGCTTCTCGGGGCGACGACGACGGGCCATGTCCTGTGTCCTTACTTCGGCCGCTTCGCGCCGTACTTCGACCGGCTCTGCTTGCGGTCCTTGACGCCCTGCGTATCGAGAACGCCGCGCAGGATGTGGTAGCGGACGCCGGGCAGGTCCTTAACGCGGCCGCCACGGATCAGGACGACCGAGTGCTCCTGCAGGTTGTGCCGCTCGCCGGGAATGTAGCCGATGACCTCGAAGCCATTGGTCAGGCGGATCTTGGCGACCTTGCGGAGCGCCGAGTTCGGCTTCTTCGGCGTCGTGGTGTAGACGCGCGTGCAGACGCCGCGCTTCTGCGGGCACTCTTCCATCGCCGGCGCGGTTTCGCGCACGCGCTGGGGCGTACGCCCCTTGCGGATCAACTGATTAATCGTTGGCATCGTTTGCGTGTCATCCTGCTGTTCGGCGGGTAACCGCCTACTCCAGGCCTGAACCGCCCTTACGGCATAAGCGCGGTCGGCCCTTGAAGAGCTTCCCGCGCGCGGCGCATCCTGTCGTTTCCCCGCCCGGCGGCGGTGGACCCGGCCGATGAGCGAGTGACGCCCATACGCGCGGGGCGGCGCGGGGTCAACGGCTTTCCTCAGCCCGGTCGGCGGTGCAGGGTCGTCGCGCCCGAACCCGGAGAACCCGATGCCTGTCCGTTGGATCGCCATGCTGCTGCTCGTCGCGTCCCCTGCTCTTGCCGCAGAGACACCGCCAGCGGCCGCGCTGGAGGCCGGTCTCGCCGGCCGTTGGCTCGGCGCGCTCGGCTATCGCGACTATCAGACGAACGAGCTGTTCGAACTGGCCGTCGACACCGACATCCGTGCGCTACCCGACGCGGTGACGGTGATCCGCGTCTCGCGCTTCGACGAGGGGCCGGGGAAAGCGGCGGCCTTCATTACCACCGCGACCCTGTTTTCCGGCGGCGAGGCGGCGGCGGCGACGTTGCGCGCCGGCCGCGCAGTCGAGCTGGCGACGGACAGGGTCAACGTCACCCGCTTCGCCGACGTGACGCACTGGACGGTCGTCTACGAACGCGATGGCGAAGACGGCGGCGCCAAGGCGCGCCTGCGCAGCACCGAGACGCGCGACGGCGACAAGCTGCTGACGGTGAAGGAAGTCGTGCCTTCCGGCAGTACAGACGGCCTGTGGCAGTTCCGCAACCAGACGCGGCTGACGCGCGTGCCTTAAATGACCCCGTGGCAGTGCTTGAATTTCTTGCCCGATCCGCACGGGCAGGCGGCATTGCGCGACGTCGTCCGCAGCCACTCTGCAGTGGTCTCGGCGTCCACGTCGGTAAAGGCCGCCGTCGCCGTCCGGGCAACGTCGAGCGCACTTGCCGGCAGGTTGCCGATCGGGCCGAAGGCGTCGTTGAAGCCGGTCAGCGGATCGATGTGTGTGGTCACGAAAGGCGGCAGCGGCGGCGCATAAGCCTCGGGCTGCATCTCGAAGCGCGCGCCCGCGAGCATCCGGGTCACGTCCTCGCGCACCGTCGTCAGCATCCGCTCGAACAGAGCAAAGGCCTCGCTCTTGTATTCGTTCAAGGGCGTCTTTTGCGCGTAGGCGCGCAGGTGGATCACCTGGCGGAGCGCGTCCAACGTCGCCAGATGCTCCTTCCAGTGATGGTCGAGCGCCTGAAGCAGGAAGTTCTTCTCAATCTGGATCCACGACTCGGTGGGAAGGGCAGCCGCCTTTTCGGCCATCATCGTGTCCGAGGCGGCGATCAGCCGCTCCACGAACATCTCCTGGTCGACCGCCTCTTCGCCTACCCAAGCACGGACGTCGACGTCGAGGCCCAGCGTGTCGCGGACGGCTGAGTCGAGCGCGTCGATGTCCCATTGCTCGGGGTAAGTGTTGGGCGGGCAGTGCAGGCCGACGATGGCATTGACCGTCTCGTGACGCATGTCGGTGACAACGTCGCCGACGGCGTCTGAATCCATGATGTCGCTGCGCTGCTCGTAGACGACCTTGCGCTGGTCGTTCATCACGTCGTCGTACTGCACGACGTTCTTGCGCATGTCGTAGTTGCGCGCCTCGACCTTCTTCTGCGCCGTCTCGATCGCCTTGCTGATCCACGGGTGGACGATCGCCTCGCCCTCCTCGAGCCCGTTGTTCATCATGCGCGTCAGGATATTCTGCTGGCCGAAGATACGCAGGAGGTCGTCGTCGAGGCTCAGGTAGAAGCGGCTGAGACCGGGGTCGCCCTGCCGGCCCGAGCGGCCGCGCAGCTGGTTGTCGATGCGCCGGCTCTCGTGCCGTTCGGTGCCGAGGACGAACAGGCCGCCGGCCTCGCGCACCTTCTCGCGCTCTTCCGCGACCTCGGCCTTGATGCGGGCGATGGCGGCGTCGCGCTCCGGCCCCTCGGCGAGCCCCTCGATCTCGCGGGCGATACGCGCGTCGGCATTGCCGCCCAGCTGGATATCGGTGCCGCGCCCGGCCATGTTCGTCGCGATCGTCACCGCGCCCAACCGCCCGGCCTGCTCGACGATATGCGCTTCCTGCTCGTGGTAGCGGGCGTTGAGGACAACGTGCTCGACGCCCTCCTTCTTGAGGTATTCACTCAAGAGCTCGCTCTTCTCGATCGACACGGTGCCGACGAGGATCGGCTGGCCGGTCGTCTTCTGCGTCTCGCGGATCGTCTTGACGATGGCTTTGAACTTGTCCTCGGCCGACTTGTAGAACTCGTCGTCGACGTCCTTGCGCCGGACCGGCAGGTTGGTCGGGATCTCGACGACGTTCAGCTTGTAGATGTCGAAGAACTCGGCCGCCTCGGTCGCCGCCGTGCCGGTCATGCCGGCGAGCTTGGGATAGAGGCGGAAATAGTTCTGGAAGGTGATCGACGCGAGCGTCTGGTTCTCCGGCATGATGTCGACGCCCTCCTTGGCCTCGACCGCCTGATGAAGCCCGTCCGCCCAGCGCCGCCCGTCCATCATGCGCCCGGTGAACTCGTCGATGATGATGACCTTGCCGTCGCGCACGATGTAATCGGTATCCGCGCGGTAGAGCATGTTCGCCCGCAGCGCCTGGTTAAGGTGGTGGACGACCTGGGTGTTCTCGAAATCGTACAGGTTCTCGCCCTCGAGCAGCCCGGCGGCTTCGAGCGCACGCTCGGCCTTCTCGGTGCCGTCCTCGGTCAGGATGACCTGCTTCTGCTTCTCGTCGATCTCGACGTCGGCGGGGACCAGCGTCTTCACCATGCGGTCGACGGCGATGTAGAGCTCGCTCTTGTCGTCGGTTGGGCCGGAGATGATCAGCGGCGTCCGCGCCTCGTCGATCAGGACGGAGTCGACCTCGTCGGTGACGGCGAAATTGAACGGCCGCTGCACCATGTGCTCGCGCGCGTACTTCATGTTGTCGCGCAGGTAATCGAAGCCGAATTCGTTATTGGTGCCGTAGGTGATGTCGGCGGCATAAGCCGCGCGGCGGGTGTCGTCGTCAAGGTTCGGCACGATGACGCCGACTTCCATGCCGAGGAAGCGGTAGACGCGGCCCATCCACTCGGCGTCGCGGCTGGCGAGATAGTCGTTGACCGTGACGACGTGGACGCCCTTGCCCTCGAGCGCGTTCAGATAGACCGCCAGCGTCGCCACCAGCGTCTTGCCCTCGCCGGTGCGCATCTCGGCGATCTCGCCGCGGTGGAGGACGATGCCGCCGATCAGCTGGACGTCGTAGTGGCGCTGGCCGAGCGTGCGCTTGGCCGCCTCGCGTACGGTGGCGAACGCCTCCGGCAGCAGATCGTCGAGGGTCTCGCCGGCCGCCAGACGCGCGCGAAAGGTCGCCGTCTGGCCCTGCAGCTGCGCGTCGGACATCGCCGAGATCGCCGCCTCGTGGCCGTTGATCCGGGCGATCAGGGGCGCAAGCGACCGCACATAGCGCTCGTTGGACGAGCCGAAGATGCGCTTCGCGATGCCTGCAAACATGAACGTCCTAACCGAAAACCGCCGGCGCCGATCCCGCGCCCCGCGACCGGCGGGACATAGGCAGCCCCCCCCGCTTAGTCAATTCGGGCGCGAAGCGGCGTAGGCTGCGGTACGGCGGCGGGGTGGACTATTGCGGCACTTGGCCCGCAGCAAAGGCAACGCTCACCTGCCGCAGCGCGGGAACCGGATTGCCGGCCCGGTCGCGCGCGGGAGCAAAGGTGGCGGACGCGATCTGCCGGCAGGCGACCCCGTCGACCGTCGGCTGACCGCTCGTCGCCGCGACATCGCAGCGGCCGACCCGGCCTGCCGCGTCGGTCGTCAGTAGCAGATCCACGACGACCATGCGCTCGGTCCCCGGAAGCGCCGCGACCGGGACGGCGAAATCGACCCGCCGCGCTGTCTCGGCAGGCCCGTTGCTGCGCCGCAGCGCCGGAATCGAATTGACGGTGAAATCCTGCCGCACCACCGCAAACATCGGCGTGCCGTCGCCCTCGCGCGCCGGGGCGAAGCGAGCGCGGCGGATCATCATCTCGCACGCCGAGCGATCGAGTGAGCGCAACCCGGAGACGGTCACCTCGCAGCGGACCGGCACGCCAGTCGGATCGACCGTAACTTCGATCCGGGTCGCCGAGGGGCGCTGCTCGTCCATCAGCGACGGCATCATGCCGAGATCGCCCGGCAAAGGTTGCCCAATCAATTTAGGCATCGTCGCGAGTGCCAGCGCAATCAGCAACATGAGACTTGCCTCCCCGCAGCCACGTCACCAAAGCGCTGGAGCCATGTCAAGAAGCAGCCCTCTCGCCCGCCCCTTCCCCGACATGCCGGCGATCGCCGGCGTAAGGCTTGGCACAGCGACCGCGGGCTACAAGAACTGGACGCGCGCCGACGTTTTGCTCGCCGAGTTCGCCGTCGGCACGACGGTCGCGGGCGTGCTGACGCGGTCCAAATGCCCCTCGCCCGAGGTCGAGTGGTGCCGCGCGGCACTGCCTGGGGGTACCTCTCGGGCTCTGATGGTCAACGCCGGCAACTCGAACGCCTTCACCGGCTCGGCCGGGCGGGAAGCCAGCCGGGCCCAGGTCGAGACGGTCGCGGCGGCGATCGGCTGCCGCGCGGACGAGGTGTTCGTCGCCTCGACCGGAGTCATCGGCGTGCCCTTGCCTCTCGACAAGGCGACGGGAGTCGTTGCCGCGGCCCACGCCGCGCTTGGCAACGCCGGCTTCGCCGCGGCCACGGCGGCGATCGGCACAACCGACACTTTCGCCAAAGGAGCGACCGCAAGCGCGATCGTCGACGGGGTGCGCGTGACCATCCATGGCATCGTCAAGGGATCGGGCATGATCGCGCCAAGTCTGGCGACGATGCTCGGCTTCGTCTTCACCGATTGCGCCGTCGCCGCGCCGCTGCTGCAGACCATTCTAAGCGACGCCACCGAGCGCAGCTTCAACGCGATCACGGTCGACAGCGACACGTCAACCTCGGATACGGTGCTCGCTTTCGCCACGGGCGCAGCCGGCAACGCTCGGCTGGAATCGTTCGAACTCGGCCGGTGCCGATGCCTTTGCGGCCGCGCTGAACGAGGTCTGCACCACGCTCGCCCAGCTCGTCGTGCGCGACGGCGAGGGCGCGTCGAAGTTCATCACCGTCGAGGTCGCGGGCGCCGAGAGCGACCCGGCGGCGAGGCGGATCGCGCTCAGCATCGCCAACTCGCCGCTAGTCAAGACCGCCGTCGCTGGCGGCGACGCCAACTGGGGTCGGGTCGTCATGGCCGTCGGCAAGGCGGGCGAGACGGCCGACCGCGATCGACTGGAGATCCGCTTCGGGGGTACAACGGTGGCTCGAGACGGCGCGGTCGTCCCCGACTACGATGAGGCACCGGTCGCGCGGTATCTCTCCGGCGACGAGATCGAAATCGGCGTCGACCTGCACTTCGGTTCGGGCCGGGCGCGGGTGTGGACCTGCGACCTGACCCACGGCTACATCAGCATCAACGCCGACTACCGGTCATAGCCCTCGCCGATCGCGTCAGGCCACTTTGGTCCCGGCGTCGCCGAGCTCGCCCTCGAGCCAGCTCTTCAGGTGCGACTTGGGCGCGGCACCGACCTTGGTCGCCGCCGGCTTGCCGTCCTTGAACAGGATCATCGTCGGGATGCCGCGCACGCCGTAACGCGTCGGCGCATCAGGGTTCTCGTCGATGTTCAGCTTGACGATGTCCACACCGGCGAGCTCGTCGTTGATCTCTTCCAGCGCCGGCCCGATCTGTCGGCATGGCCCGCACCATTCCGCCCAAAAGTCGACCAGCACCGGGCGGCTCGACTGCAGCACGTCGCTGGTGAAACTGTCGTCGGTGATGTGCTTCGTGGCCATGGCGGGATCCTTGCTGCCTGCGTCCGGGTTCGTCGGCCCGACCGCTGAAGTTTCAAGCTAATGCGCCCTCGCCGCTGCGGCAACGCCCTTCCCGCCAAGGCTTTCTTGGTGACGGTTAACCCGGAGCATGGGCGGCGAGCAGGTCGGCGGGCAGCTCGATCAGCGTGGCGTCGTGCGTGTAGAGCAGGGCCGCCTCGACTCGCCGTCCCGGGAAGATCACCGCCAGCGCCGACGCGTAGGCCGCCATCTGCCGCAGGTGATACGGCGCGACCGCTGCCGCGGTCTTCGGCACGGCGGCACCGGTCTTGAAGTCGACGACGCGGACCGCCTCTGGCGTGATCAGCAGCCGGTCGACGGTTCCGGTGACGACGACGCTGCCGACGGTAGCGGCGATCGGTGCCTCGGCCAGCGCGGCCGGGCCGAACACCTCGGCGAAGCGGGGGTCGGCGATGATGTCGAGCGCGCACGTCGCCAGCGCCGCACACTGGGCGGGCTCGAGTTCCGGAGCGGCTCGCGAGAGCCACATGGCGGCTGATTCTGGCCGCTCGGCAGGCGCGACCTCGGGCAGCCGCTCGAACAGGGTGTGGAGCAGCTGGCCACGGCGGGCCGCGGCCTGCGCAGCTGGCACGGGCGGGGGCTGCGCGACGTCGTCCGCGGCAAGCGCCGACGGGCTCAGCGGTCGCGGTGGCCGCGCCTCCACGGGTGCATCCGTCCGCGCCCACGCGGGAACAGCGGCGCGCTGCGGGCGGCGGCGCGGGCGCGGCTTCGGGCAGGCCGATCGTGCCGGCGCGGTGGACGGTGGCGCTCCCCCACAGCGGCACCTCTTCGGCCGGGTAGTCCCAGGTTGCGGTCATGGCGCGCGCGATCGCCGCGTACCAGCTGTCGGGCGGGACGACACCCTTATCCCGGACGCCGAGCGCACCGCCGACGAACAACAGGTCCTCGGCCCGCGTCATCGCGACGTAGAGCAGCCGCCAATGCTCCTCGCGCGCTTCCTTAGCCGCGGTCTCGACCTCGCGCGCGATCCGTTCGATCCGCGCGCCCTTGCCGCCGTGGAATATCGGCACCGGCTCGTCGAGCGGATCGAGGCGAAGCATGACCTGTCCCGACGCGTCGCGCGCCGGCGGCCGAGTGGCATCGGCCAGGATCACGACCGGGGCCTGCAATCCCTTGGCCCCGTGGACGGTCATGATGCGGACCGCGTCGACCGGCGCGTCGGGATCGCGCTTCAGGTCGATGTCGTCGGTCTCGACCCAGGCGAGGAAGCCCTGCAGCGACGGCGCATTCGCGCGCTCGAATGCCAGCGCCTCGCCGAGCAGCGCCGCCACCTGGTCGCGCGCCTCCTCGCCGAGCCGAGCCAAGAGCTTGGCCCGGCCCTGCAGCGGCCCCGACAGGATCTGCTCGAGGAACTCGTAGGGTGCCGAGAAATCCGCCAGCGCCAGCACCGCGTCGAGGAACTCGCGTACCGGTCCGCCGGCGTCGCGCACGGCCGACCACAGCGTCCCCCGCCGCTCGAAAGCGAGCGCGAACAGCGCCTCCTGGTCGAGGCCGATGAACGGCGACGTCAGCAGCGCCGCGCAGGTCAGGTCGTCGTCGGGCTGGAGGGCGAAGCGGACCAGGGCAAGGCAATCCTGCACGGCGAGCGGCGCGGTCAGGCGCAGGCGGTCGACGCCCGCGACCGGCACTCGCCGGTCGTGGAGCGCGGCGACGAGCGCACCGACGAACTCGCCGCGGCTGCGGACGAGAACGAGAATATCCTCGGGGCGGCAGGCGCGACCCCGCGCCGGCAGGTCGAGCGGCGTCGCGAGGTCGAGCCAGGCGGCGATCTGCCGGGCGAGCTTCTGCGCCATCTGCACCTGCGCCGCCGGCAGCCACGGCGCGTCTTCGTCGCCGTCGTCGGCCGCGCCGTCCTCGGGGATCAGCGGCGGCCACAGCGTCACCCGCCCGATCACATCCTGGCGATGCGCCTCGTGCGGTGGGATCGGCTCGGTCATGCCGAACGCCGCCGGGCCGAGGTCGTCGACGACGGCATCGACCACCTCCAGCACCGCCGGCACGGAGCGGAACGACACCGTCATCGGCAGGTCGCGCCAGTCGCGCTGGGCGTCCGCGGCGAGATCGCGGAAATGTCCGTGCCGTCCGGCGAAGATGCGCGGGTCCGACCCCTGGAAGCTGAAGATCGCCTGCTTGAAGTCGCCGACGACGAACAGCGTCCGCACGGCTTCGCGTGCGCCCTCGCCGGCGAAGAACTCGTCGGTCAGCGCTCCGACGATGTCCCACTGCGCCTCGTTCGTGTCCTGCGCCTCGTCGACGAGCAGGTGATCGATGCGCTGGTCGAGCTTGTAGCGGACCCAGGCGGCCGCTCCCGCGTCGCCCTTCAGCAGCGCGGCGGCACGGGCGATCATGTCGTCGTAGTCGATGACGCCGGCGCGCGCCTTGTGCTCGGCATAGGCCGCGCCGAGCCGCGCGCCGACCCGCAGGTGGCGGGCGGCGACTTCGACCACCTCGAGCGCGTCGCGCAGGCGGGCGACGCCGGTTACTGCCTCGCACAGCGTCTGCGCGAGAGCGAGGTCCCCCGGATCGGCCTTCTTGCCGCCGTACAGCAGAGTTTTCAGCGGCTCTCCCTTGGCCGTGTGGAAGGCGCGGCACAGATCGGGGAAGTGCTCGACCCGAAGCGGCGGCGAGCACCCAAGCCAGCCGAGAATGTGATCGGCCAGCGTCGCCGCCGTCGCCACGCCGCTGCGCAGGTGGGCCGCCGCGAGCCGGCGCAGCCCCGCCTCGTCGAGCCCGGCGACGGCGGCCGCCAGCACCTCGGCGGCGCTGCCCTCCCCGGGTACGCCGAACGCCCGGCGCAGCTTGGGCACGAACCCCGCCTCCGCGCCCAGCGCCCGGATCGCCGGATAATGGGCGATCAGCGTCGCCGCGCTCTGCGCGAGGCGCGTCTCGCCGCTCGCGACGGCGAGCGCACCGATGTCGGCGACGAAGCCCGAAGTCGTCGCCGGCCGCCTCGATCGTCTCGGCCAGCACCCGACCGCGCAACGCGAGCGCCGACCGATCGTCGAGCGCCTGGAAGCCTGGCGCGATGCCTGCCTCGACGGGGAAACTGGCCAGCAGCGACTGGGCGAAGCCGTGGATCGTCTGCACCTGCAGCCCCCCCGGCGCGTCGAGCGTGCGGGCGAACAGCCGGCGGGCGCGGCCGACCGTTTCGGGGTCGGTAGCGGCGTTGATCGCGGCGAGGTCGGACTTCAGCGCATTGTCGCCGGCCGCCACCCAGGCTGCCAGGCGCGTGAAGACGCGCTCCTGCATCTCGGCCGCCCCGGCCTTGGTGAAGGTCAGCGCCAGGATACGCTCGGGCGGCGCGCCCGACAGAAGGAGCCGCAGCACGCGCGCGGTCAGCACCTGCGTCTTGCCCGTCCCCGCCGACGCCGACATCCAGGCGTTGCTCTCGGGCAGCGTGCCGTCGGCCTGGACGGGCAGCAGGGGCTGAAGCGGCTTCACGCCCGCCCCTGCCATTCCCGAACACGAGCCAGCTGATCGTAATCGGTGCCGCGGGCGTATTCCGGGTGGAGCTTGGCCGTGAAGGGCGCGTCGCCAAGCAGCATCACCTCGCACAGCCGGAGGAAGTGCGCCCGGGTCGCTGCGAGGTGGTCGGCCGGCGGCGTCACCTGCTCGCGGTGTTTGAGCGGATCCTTGACCAGCCCCGCGACCTTGCCACCGCCAACTTTCCAGTAGCGCAGCGCCGCGACGGGCCCGGGGGCGACACCGGCGAGCTGCCCTTGCTCCGCGAGCCAGGCGAGCAGACCGAGTTGCAGCGCGAAGCCCCCCGCGACCTGATCGTGGCTGGGCACGACGCCGGTCTTGTAATCGATGACAGCGAGGCTCCCATCGCGCCGGCGGTCGACGCGGTCCGCCTTGCCCGTTAGATGGATGCCATTCGCCAGCGTCAGCGTGCCGCCGGCTTCGGCAGCGAGCGGGGTCCAGCCCTCCGCCTCCCAAGCGGCCATCGTCGCGGCGACCCAGTCCATCGCGCGGCGGACGCGGGGGGCCCATAGGGCGCGCATCAGCGGCTGCCCGGCCCAGCGCAGCAGCTCGGCCTCGGTATAGGCGGGCAGCGTCGCCGGATCGCCGTCCTTGATCCATGCCTCGAGGATCGCATGGACTGCTGATCCGCGGTCCGCCGCGCCGGGATCCTCGTCGAGCGGCTGGAGGGGCTTCAGCCGCAGCATCGTCGCGGCGTAGAAGGCGTAGGGGTCGGTTTTCAGCCGTTCGGCCGCGGTGACGCTGATCGTGCGCGGGCGCTGCGCCGCGGGCGGGGCTGGGGCCGGCCGCGCGGCGGGGACCACATTCGCCGCCGCGTCGAGCCCGCGGGCGGCGGCGAGCAGCTCATCATCCGCCTTGAGCACGTCCCCCGCCCGCGCGTGCAGGCGGAGCCAGAAGCGCGACGGCACGGCGGGCCCCGCATCATCGCGCCGGGCCCGGGTCAGCAGCACCTGGGGACCGCCCATGGCCGACACGAAATCGTGCGCAGCCAGTCCGATCCGCCGTTCGAGCGAAGGCAGGGCAAGCTCGCGGCGCAGCTTGGGTGCGAGCCACGGATCGGGCACCGGACGCCCGGGCCAGACCCCCTCGTTTAGCCCCCCGAGCACGGTGAAATCGGCGCGCTGCAGCCGTGCCTCGAGCAGGCCGTAGATCGCTAGTCGCGGGTGGCCGCCGTACGGCGCGCGGACCGCCGTCTCGCTGAGAAAGGCGGCGACGAGCGCCGGCGCATCGGCTGGGACGAACGGATCGAGATGATGGCCGTGCGCCTCGAGCGCGGCGACCACATCCGCCAGCGCGCGTCCCGCCGGCCCGGCCCAGATCGCCTCGCCACACAGAGCCTGCGCCGCGGCGGCCAGGCCGCCAACCAGTGCTTCGAACGCGACCAGCGGTCGGGCGAAGCTGCGCTCGAGCGAGTCGAGCGTGCCGGCGACCTCGCGCCACCATGGCAGCAGGTCGGGGGCCTTCTCGTCGAGGCGCGCGCCGATGCCGTCAAGTCCGGGAGCCGGCCGCACCCCGCGCGCGGCGAGGTCGAGCCGCCGCACCGCCCGCAACCAGCCTGCCCGCTCGTCGCCGGCGCGCACCAGCGGGTGCTTCAGCAATCCCAGCAGCGGCGCCACGCCGAACCCGCGCGCGCCCGCCTCGACGAGCGCGAGCAACAGCGCGCCGGGCGGGGTCACGCCGAGCGGCGTGCCGGCGCTGTCGTCCAGCGCGATCTGCCAGCGCCGGCAATGCGCCGCGACCCGGCGCGCCAGAGCGCGGTCGGGCGTGATCAGCGCCGCCGTCGCTCCCGGCGTCTCGAGGGCGCGGCGCAGCGCCAGCGCCACCGCCTGCGCCTCCTCCTCAGGATTGGCGGCGACAAGCGTGCGGACGCCGGCGAACGGCACCGGAGCGACCGGCGCGTGCCGCCAGTCGCCCGTGAACGCCGCCGGCGCCATCGCCTCGGCGACGACCGCATGGCGCTGCGCCGGACCGTCGGCGCGGCCGGCATACGGCCATTCCCGCACCTCGCCGCGAGCAACGCCAATCGCGTCGAGCAGGCACTTGAGCGTGAACTGCGGATGCTCCTCGCTCTCGCTCGCGGTCAGCTCGGGCTCCGTGCGGCGGCAGCGGATCGCCGCCCAGGCGGGCTCCGACATGGCAGTGTCGAGCCCCGGCAAGACGATGACGCCCCGCTCCAGCCGCGCCACGGTATGGAGCAGGCGAGCCACGGGCGGGGTCGCGGCGGCGATACCCGCGGCGACCACCAATCCTGCCGGCGGCGACGCCGCCCAGCGGCGACCGAGCGCGTCGAGCCGATCGCGCCGGGCCGCGCCGGCGTCGGCCTCCCCGTGCGCGGCGAGCACCGGCGGCCACACCTCGATCACCACCTTCAGGAAGGCGAGGGTCTTCTCCCAGTGGCGGGCGAGTTCGACGGGCACGAAGTCGCCGACCCGGCCGGGCGCGACCTCCTCCACAATCATTGTGTCGAGGGCGGCGGCGAGCTGGTCCGCCAGCCGCAGCGCCTCGATCGCCGGCAGGTCGCGCCAGCGCCGGACGAGCTGCGCCAGCAGCAAGCGGCGCTTCGTCGGATCCATCGGCGGCGCCGCCTCGTCGAGCCCGGTGAGGCCGCCGAGCGCCGCATCCGCCTCGGCGACCGGCAGCAGACGGGGCAGGAGCAGGCCACTGCCCGAAGCGCGGACGAAGGCCTCGGTCAGCGCGCGGACGGCACGGCGGTTAGGCAGCAGGACGGTCGTGCGCGCGAGCGCGAGCGGCTCGCCCGCCGTCCGGTCGAGTAGGCCGGCGGCGAGGGCATCGACGAAGGCGACGTGCGCGGGAATAGTGAAGACGGTCGGGGTCACCCGGCGGCCAGCAGCGTCTCGGTCGCGCCGACCGCCGCCGGTGTGCCGACATGGAACCAGAGTCCGCCATGAACCACGCCGAACAGGCGGCCCGTGGCGAGCGCCTTGTCATAGACGCGGTTGAGCGAGAACGGCGCGACCGGCTCGCCGTGGAACAGGCGGTGGCTGAGCAGCTGGACGCCGGAAAAGACATATGGCGCGACCCGCCCCTCGATGCGCCGCCCGAGCCGCCCGACCGGGTTCATCGTGAAGTCGCCACGTCCGTCATAGCCGCTGGCGCGGGCGAGCGGCACCATCAGCAGCAACGCGTCCATCGTCGCGGCATCCCAGCGCTGGGCTAGCAGCCGCAGCGTGTCGATCGAGCCGTCGACCCACAGGTTATCGCTGTTCACAACATAGAACGGGTCGGCGTCGAGCAACGGCAGGGCCTTGGCGACGCCGCCGCCGGTTTCGAGCAGTTCATCGCGCTCATCGGAGATGCGGACTGCAGGAGCCGTACGGCCGGCAAGGTGCGCCTCGACCTGCTCGGCGAAATAATGGACGTTGACCACGGCCTTGGCGACGCCGGCGGCAGCGAGATGGTCGAGTGCCCGGTCGAGCAAGGTGATGCCGGCGACGCTGACCAGCGGCTTCGGTCGGGTTGCGGTCAGCGGCCGCATCCGCTTGCCGAGCCCGGCGGCCAGCACCATCGCCGCCTGCGGCACGTCGGCGGCGAGTTCGGGCCGCAGCGCCAGCGGGACTGCAAAGCGGGTCATGCCGGCACCCGCCGCGCTGCCGCCGGCACGTAAGCATCGAACCACTCGGCGACAGGTCCGAGCGCGGGATGGCGCAGGTTGCCCTCGAACAGCCGCCAGAGTCGCGGGAGCCGCTCGACATACCCCTGACGCCCGTCGCGGTCGCGCAACCGGGTGAAGATGCCGATGATCTTGGCGTTGCGCTGCGCGCCGAGCACCTGATAGGCGGCTCGGAAGCCCGCGGCGTCGGGAATGTCGCGCGCCGCGACGTAGCGTTCGATCATCGCCTCCTCGAGGTCGCGCGGCACCTCGCGGCGGGCGTCCTGCAGCAGCGAGACGAGGTCATAGGCGGGGTGGCCGGCGAGCGCGTCCTGGAAGTCGAGCAGCCCGAGGCCGCGCACGCCTGGCCGGTCGAGCAGCATCAGGTTGTCGGCGTGGTAGTCCCGGAGGGTCAGCACCGGCGCCGTCGCCGTCGCCGCGACGACGTCGCCCCAAACGCTGCGCCATGCCGCGTCATAGCCGGGCGCCTCGGCCAGTCCGACGGCCGGCAGGTACCATTCGGGCAGAAGCCGCACCTCGCGCAGCAGCTCGGGCTCCAAATAGGGCCGCAGCGGCGGGGCCGGATGGCGATGAAGGTCGGCGAGCAGGTCGATGGCGGCGGCATAGACCGATTCCTCGCGCTCGGGATTGGCAGCAAGAACGGGCGTGACGCGTGAATCGCCGAAGTCCTCGAGCAGGATCAACCCGTCGTCGAGATCGACGCCGAGCGGCTGCGGCACGCTGAAGGCCATGCCGGCCAGCGCCTCGCCGACCTGCAGGAACGGCCGGCTGTCCTCATGCTCGGGCGGCGCGTCCATCAGCACGGCCGAGCGGTCGCCGTCGATCACGCGAAAATAGCGGCGGAACGAAGCGTCGCCGGCGAGCGGTTCGATCCGAGCGCCTGCCCAGCCGTGCCGGGCGAGGAACGCGGGCGCCGTGGCCGGCGGAATCATGCTGGGGGCCATCGCCCCTCCCATGACGGCGGCAGGCTCCAAGTCAAGGTCCGCGTCGCGCCGCTGCCAGCGAGGTGGAGGCGAAGCGCGTCGGCCGGCAACCGGTCCCCGAGGCGCTCGGGCCACTCGATGACCAGCACGGCGTCGCTTGCGTCATCGAGGCCGAGCGCATCCGCTTCTGCCGCGCTATCGAGCCGGTAAAGATCGACGTGCCACAGCGACGGTTCCGTGGGGTACGTCTGGACCAGGGTGAAGGTCGGGCTCGGCACCTCGCCGGTCCAGCCCAGGCCGCGCAACAGCGCGCGCGCGAAGCTTGTCTTGCCGGCGCCGAGGTCGCCTGATAGCGCGATCACGTCACCGGGCCGGACGGCGGCGGCGAGATCCCGGGCCAGCCGGCCCAGCGCAGCCTCGTCGAGCCTCGCAATCATCGGGCGCCCGGCGTGGCGAGCTTCCGGTGGCCGATCCCCTCGCCAAAGTCGAAGCCGTCGACGCCGACCAGCGCGCGCGTAGTCCGGTCGACCATCGCCGGCACGGGATCGCCCGAGAACAGGACGTAGCGCATGAGGTTTTCGACGGCGAGCTGCTGCCGCTTGTAATGGCTATAGACCGCGTAGGCGAGTGCGGCGACGCCGGTGATCGTCGTCTGGACGATCGCCGACTGGAACAGCGCCTTGGCGTATGGCGAGTCGGCGGTGATGACCGCATTCGACGGCCAGACCAGCACCGCCAGGCCGAAGCCGAGCGCGAAGAAGAAGGCGGTCTTGTTGATCAGCGCGTTGCTGCGCGCCTTGATGTAGAGGTCCTCGATCATCCCCAGCCGCTCGGCGCCGGATGCGACCTGCCAGAACGCGGCAGCATAGTCGGCGAGCATCCGCGCACTGTGCGGTTCGGAGCGAAGGCAGCCATGACCCTGCGATGCTACAAGGACGTAGGCCGTGCCGCCAGCGCCCTGCCGAGGTGCTGGCGGCCGGGTGCGGCGTCAGTAGCGGTAATGATCCGGCTTGAACGGGCCCTGCTCCGGCACGCCGATATACGCTGCCTGCTTCGGGCTGAGCTTGGTCAGCTTGACGCCCAGCTTATCGAGGTGGAGTGCCGCGACCTTCTCGTCGAGGTGCTTGGGCAGGACGTAGACCTCGTTCTTGTACTGCTCGGCCTTCGTGAAGAGCTCGATCTGCGCCAGCGTCTGGTTGGTGAAGCTCGCGCTCATCACGAAGCTCGGGTGGCCGGTGGCGTTACCGAGGTTCACCAGCCGGCCCTTCGACAGGACGATGATCTGCTTGCCGTCGGGGAATTCGACGAGGTCGACCTGCGGCTTGACCTCGGTCCACTTGTAGTTCGACAGCGCGCTGATCTGGATCTCGCTGTCGAAGTGGCCGATGTTGCAGACGATGGCCATGTTCTTCATGCCGGCCATGTGCTCGGCGGTGATGACGTCGGCGTTGCCGGTGGCGGTCACGAAGATGTCGGCGCGGGTCACCGCCTCCTCCATCGTCACGACCTCAAAACCCTCCATCGCCGCCTGCAGCGCGCAGATCGGGTCGACCTCGGTCACCAGCACGCGCGCACCGCCATTCCTGAGCGACTGCGCCGAGCCTTTGCCGACGTCGCCAAAGCCGGCGACGACCGCGACCTTGCCGGCGAGCATGACGTCGGTGCCGCGGCGGATGGCGTCGACCAGGCTCTCCTTGCAGCCGTAGAGATTGTCGAACTTCGACTTGGTGACGCTGTCATTGACGTTGATCGCCGGGAACGGCAACTCGCCCTTCTTGGCGATGGCGTAGAGGCGGTGGACGCCGGTCGTCGTCTCCTCGCTAACGCCCTTGATGTTCCGGACGGTCTCGGTGAGGTAGCCGGGGCGGCGCGCGACGAAGGCCTTCAGCGCGCGCTGCATCTCGACCTCTTCCTCGTTCTCCGGCTCCGGCATCGTCTGCCCGGCCTCGAGCTTGGCCCCCCACAGCGCGAACATCGTCGCGTCGCCGCCGTCGTCGAGGATCAGGTTGGCGGTCGTGTCACCCCAGTCGAAAATGCGCCCGACATAATCCCAGTAGTCGGCGAGGCTCTCGCCCTTGATCGCGAACACCGGCACGCCGGTCGCGGCGATGGCGGCGGCGGCATGGTCCTGCGTCGAGAAGATGTTGCACGTCGCCCAACGCACCTCGGCACCCAGCGCGGTCAACGTCTCGATCAGCACGGCGGTCTGGATCGTCATGTGCAGCGAGCCGGTGATGCGCGCGCCCTTCAGCGGCTGCGACGGTCCGAACTCAGCCCGAAGCGCCATCAGGCCGGGCATCTCGGTCTCGGCAATGTCGATCTCGCGCCGGCCGTAGTCGGCGAGGCCGAGATCGGCGACGACATGGTCGCCTGTGGTTGCGTGGGAGGGATCGCGCAGCTGCGTGGCCATGAGGAAGTGCTCCGAAAGGGATGTCAGCCCCTACCGTCAGCCGCCCCTTGGAGCAAGCATAAAGCTTTCCTTATATCCCGATCGTCGGCGTCGCCCGCCGTCAATGGCCGATCGTCGCACCCTTTGGCAGGCAGAAGCGCGTCTCGCTGTCGATCGTCGAGTTGGCCTTGTACTTGGCAACATAGGCATTCCACGCCGCATCGTGGGTCGGCTGCTTGTCGCCATAGACATGGATGGTGACGAACTCGCTCGCCGAGGGCTTGGCACCGCCCTTCTCCGAGACCAGCACCGGGCCGGTAATGAAGACGTCGTCCTTGAAGCCGTGCGAGGCATACCACGCCTTGTGCTCCTTGACGGCATCAAGGAAGCCCGCCGGTGTTCCCGCGGCGGATAGCTTCGATACGCGCATCGTCACCATCTGGTCAGCGCCGCAGGGCCCCTGTGCCTGCGCGGCGGTGGCCAACCCCAATGCCAGCCCGACAAGCAAACTCTTCATCTCCGCTCCCCTAGTCTCGTCGAATGCAGCTTAGCGGTCCGTCGCGGCGCTTCAAGGCGCGAGCGAAAGGCGTTACGACCGATCTGGCGGAAATTGAGAGGCGGCATGGCGGACAGCATCTTCATCGGCCGGAGTGACGACGGCGCTGGCCAGGAGCTCGTCCTCCGCCGCGCCAACCGTCACGGGCTGATCGCCGGCGCGACCGGCACGGGCAAGACGGTGACGCTCCAGGGCCTTGCCGAAGGCTTCAGCCGCGAGGGCACGCCGGTGTTCCTCGCCGACGTCAAGGGTGACCTCGCCGGGATGGCGATGACCGGCACCGCTGACGCCGCCTGGACGGTGGCGCGGGCAAGGGAGATCGGCCTCGACGGCTACCGTTTCGAGGCGAGCCCCGTCGTCTTCTGGGACCTGTTCGGGCAGCAGGGGCACCCGGTCCGCACCACCGTTACCGAGATGGGGCCGCTGCTGCTCGGCCGCTTGCTGGCGCTGAACGACGTCCAAGCGGGCGTGCTGGGCGTCGCCTTCAAGGTCGCCGACGACAACGGGCTCGCCTTGCTCGACTTCAAGGACCTGACGGCGATCCTGCAATATTGCGCCGACAACGCGCAGGCGATCGCGGCGAAGTACGGCAACGTCAGCCGCGCAAGCGTCGGTGCGATCCAACGCGCGCTGCTGCAACTCGACGCGCAAGGCGGCAGCCACTTCTTCGGCGAGCCGGCGCTCGACATCCACGACCTGATCCGCATCGATGACAGCGGCCGCGGGCAGGTAAACATCCTCGCCGCCGACAAGCTGATGCAGTCGCCGCAGCTCTACGCGACCTTCCTTTTGTGGCTGCTGAGCGAGCTGTTCACGGTCCTGCCCGAGGTCGGCGATCCGGCTAAGCCGGTACTCGTCTTCTTCTTCGACGAGGCGCACCTGCTGTTCGACGATGCGCCCAAGGCGCTGCTCGACAAGATCGAACAGGTTGTGCGCCTGATCCGCTCCAAGGGCGTCGGCGTCTATTTCATTACGCAAAACCCGATCGACGTCCCCGACACCGTCGCCGGCCAGCTGGGCAACCGGGTCCAGCACGGCCTGCGCGCCTACACCCCGCGCGACCAGGCGGCGGTCAGGGCAGCGGCGACGACCTTCCGCGCCAACTCCAAGGTCGACGTCGCGACGGTCATCACCGAGCTCAAGGTCGGCGAGGCGCTGGTCTCGCTGCTCCAGGACGACGGCGCGCCGTCGCCGGTCGAGCGCACGTTGATCGCGCCGCCACGATCGCGGGTAGGACCGGTCACGCCGGCCGAGCGCAAGGTGATGGTCGACACCTCGCCGGTCGCCGGAAAGTACGAGACGCTGGTCGACCGCGAGAGCGCCTACGAGATTCTGACCGCCAAGTCGGCGGCGGCACAGGCGGCGGCCGATGCGGCGGCGGCGCAGACGGCGGAGGAAAGGGCAGCCGCGGTCAGGGCAGCGGCGCAGGCGAAGTCGGACGCCGACCTCGCCCGGGCCAACGCCGCGGCCAAGACGGCGACTTCGCCGGGCATGGCCATGGCCGAGAAGATCGCCCTGTCTGCTGCGCGCTCGATGGCGACCCAGCTCGGCCGCCGCGCCGGCGGGGCGCTGGGCAAGTCGCTCGGCGGCGCGGGCGTCGGTCAGGTCGCGGCGACGGTCGGCGGCAGCGTGCTCAGGAGCGTGCTGGGGAGCCTGTTCAAGTAGGCGTCAGCCGCCGAGCGTCACTTCGGCCTTTTTCGCATCCATCGTCTTCGCCGGCGCGGCCATCAACTCGCGCAGGAACGCCCCCTTGTTGACGGTCGGTGTGTCAGGGTCGGCGGCGCTCGAGCGGATGTTCGGCTCGGGCTTCGACGCGCCCGCCTTGTCGAGCAGGTTCGATTCCGCCGGCGACTTCGGCGTGATCTTGACGCCGGGACCGAACAGCGCCTCGGCGGCGTTCTGCTGTGCGTCGTCGGCAAGCGCGCGCGGAGCTCCCGGCTTGGGCGGCGTGAGGGCGAAGTCGGGCGGCACGACCAGCGGTGCATTGCGGCTGATGGCGAACTCGTCGGGCGCATTGCGGTTCGACAGACGGTTCTTGTGGTGCGCGCAGCCGACTAGCAGGGCGGCGGCAGCGACGGCGATGATCGGCCACGACTTCACGGCGTTGGACTCCTAAACCGACTTGACCGCGGGCGCGAGCAGGCTCCGCAGCAGCAACAGGGCGACGCCGACGGTTATAGCCGCATCGGCGACGTTGAAGACGTAAAAATGATGGTCGCGCCACCAGACGTGGAGGAAGTCGACGACATAGCCGAATCGCACCCGGTCGACGATGTTGCCAAGGGCGCCGCCGAGCACGAGGCCGAGCGCAAAGATGTCGACGCGGTTGGTCTCGCGCGCGATCCACACCGCCACCCCGACGGCGATGGCGAGCGTGGCGGCGACCAGCAGCCACTTGCCGACGACCCCGTCAGCGCGCAGCAGGTTCATCGACACGCCCGTATTCTCGACCCACGTAAGGTCGAACCCGGCGAGCACGGGGAAGACGGCGCGCTCGCGCAGATCGAGCACTGCCGTCACCCAGTACTTGACCGCCTGGTCGAGCACGAAGACTGCGGCGGCGATGGCATAGCCGCGCTTCATGCCAGCACCTCGGTGCACCGCCCGCACAGGCCGGTCTCGGCGACGACGTCGGGCAGGTGGCGGCGGCAGCGGTCGCAGCGCGGGAGCGTAGTCGGGGTCGCGGTCACCATCGCCGCGGGCGCCGCAGGGTCGGTCGCCAGCGTGACGCCGGCGACGATGGCGAGCTCGGCAAAGTCGGTCGAGGCGATCAGCGCCGCCGCCTCGGGCGGGGCGGTAACGAGCAAGTCCGCTTCCAGGCTCGAGCCGATCGCCTTCGCCTTTCGCTCGGGCTCGATGGCCAGCGTCGCAAGGCCGCGGAGCGCCCGCAGCTGTTCCCAGCGCGCGCCGAGCGCGTCGTCACGCCAGCCGGTGTAGTCGCGCCATTCCTCGAGGTGCACGCTCGCGGCGTCGTGAAAGCGCGTCCGCCAGACCTCGTCGGCGGTGAAGACCAGCACCGGCGACAGCCACCGTACGAGGGCGTGAAAGACCTCGTCGAGCACCGTCCGGCAGGCGCGGCGTTTCGGGCTGTCGGGCGCGTCGCAGTACAGGCTGTCCTTCCGGATGTCGAAGTAGAAAGCCGACAGGTCCTGGTTCACGAAGGCGTTCACCGCCGCCATCATCGGCGCGAAGTCGAAGTCACGGACATGGGCGCGGAATGCGGCGTCGAGCTCGGCCAGCCGGTGGAGCACCCAGCGTTCGAGCTCGGGCATCTCCGCCACCGGCAGCCGCTCGGCCTCGTCCCAGCCGGCGAGCGAGCCAAGCAGGTAGCGGAAGGTATTCCGGAGCTTGCGGTAGGCGTCGGCCTGCCCGGCCAGCACCTCCTTGCCGAACTTGACGTCGTCGAAATAGTCGATGCTCGCGACCCACAGGCGCAGGATGTCGGCCCCTTGCGTATCGGCGATGACGATCGGATCGGCGACGTTCCCGACCGACTTCGACATCTTCAGACCCTGTGCGTCGAGCGCCATGCCGTAGGTCAGGACGTTCCTGTATGGCGCGACCCCGCGCGTGCCGACGCTTTCGAGCAGCGACGACTGGAACCAGCCGCGGTGCTGGTCCGACCCTTCGACATAGATGTCGGCGCGTACGCCCGGGCCATAGCGACGCTCGACGACGAAGGCGTGGGTCGAGCCGCTGTCGAACCAGACGTCGAGGATGTCATCGATCCGCTCGTAGTCGGCCGGGTCGCGGCCTTCGCCCAGGAAGTACGCCGGGTCGGTCGCCCACCAGGCGTCGGCGCCCCCCGCTTCGACGGCGGCGACGATGCGCGCGTCGACGGCGGCGTCGCGGAGATACTCGCCGGTCCGCCGGGCGACGAACAGGGTGATCGGCACCCCCCACGCGCGCTGGCGGCTGATGACCCAGTCGGGGCGCCCGGCGACCATGGACGTGATCCGGTTGCGGCTGCGCTCGGGCACCCAGCGCGTGTCGGCGATCGCGGCGAGGGCGGATTCTCGGAGTGTTGACGGAAAGATACTCCTCACAACTGCGAGACCGTTTCGTTCCCGCACGTTGGCCTCTTCATCCAGCGTCGGATTGGGCGCGTCCATCGGGATGAACCACTGCGGCGTCGCGCGGAAGATCAGCTTGGCGTGGGAACGCCAGCTGTGCGGGTAGCTGTGCTCGTAGTCGTCCGACGCCGCGAGAAGCGCCCCGGCCTCGCGCAGGTCGCGGCAGATCGGGCCTTCGGCGAGCTGGCCTTTGCCGCCGCGGCCGGCGGCGTTGAGCTTCTTGTCGATAACGCTCCCCTGCCCGCCGAGCCAGGCCCAGTCGGCGCGGTAACGGCCGTCGCCCTCGACGGCGAAGACGGGGTCGATGCCGTTCGCCCGGCACAGCAGGAAGTCGTCCTCGCCGTGGTCGGGGGCCATGTGGACGAGGCCGGTCCCCTGCTCGGTCGTGACGAAGTCGCCGGCGAGGAACGGGCGCGGGCGGGCGAAGAACCCGCCGAGGGCGTGCATCGGGTGGCGGGCGACGGCACCGGCCAAGGTCGAGCCATCGAAATCGGCGTCCGAGCGGAGAGCCACCGAACCACCGAGCGTCTGGCTCCATCACGAGCGTTGCGAACACCATCGTCGAGAGTGCAGACTGCAATCGACATAAGTGCCAGCGTCAACCCACAGCACGACTATAGCACCTCACGATCAGCGCTAATGGACGTCGATCGGCGCGACACAACGTCGACTAAGCTCGTACTCAACCTCCGCCCCATACGCGATCGCCTGGTTGACCGGGATCGTCCACGGCGTCGTCGTCCAGATGACGGCGTGCGCCCCGACCAGCTCGGGCGCATTCGGCGCCTCAACGATCTCGAACGCCACATCGATCTGGGTGCTAGACGATGTCGGCATACTCGACCTCGGCCTCGGCCAGCGCGGTCTTCTCGACCGGCGACCACATCACCGGCTTGGCGCCGCGGTACAGCTGGCCGGACGCGGCGAACTTGAGCAGCTCAGCGACGATCGTCGCTTCCGCCTTGAAGTCCATCGTCAGGTACGGGTCGGCCCAGTCGCCCATGACGCCCAGCCGCTGGAACTGCGCCGACTGCCGCTCGACCCAGTGGGCGGCATAGGCGCGGCACTCGGCGCGGAACTCGCGCGCGGGGACGTCGTCCTTGTTGAGCTTCTTCGCCCGGTACTGCTCCTCGACCTTCCACTCGATCGGCAGGCCGTGGCAGTCCCAGCCGGGGATGTAAGGCGCGTCGTAGCCCAGCGCCGAATGGCTGCGGACGATCAGGTCCTTCAGGATCTTGTTCATCGCGTGGCCGACGTGGAGGTCGCCGTTGGCATACGGCGGGCCGTCGTGGAGGATGAAACGCTCGCGGCCCGCACGCTGGTGCCGCAGCGTCCCGTAGACATCCTCGGCCCGCCACCGCGCCAGCCACTTCGGCTCGGCATCGGCCAGCCCGGCACGCATCGGGAAGTCGGTCTTCGGCAGGAAGACGGTGTTGCTGTAATCTCTAGTCGGCTGGTCGGACATGAGCGTCCGCGTCTAACCGGCGCTTGGCCTCGGCGCAATCGGCGTCGATCTGGCGCATCAGGGTGTCGAGCCCGTCGAGCTTCCACTCCGGCCGCAGATAGTCGACGAGCGCAACGTCGACGGTGCGGCCATAGAGATCGCCCGCGAAGTCGAACAGATGGACCTCGAGCAATTCGAGCGGTGGCTCGATCATCGGCCGGATGCCGAGATTGGCAACGCCGTCGACCCACTTCCCGTCGACGCAGGCCCGCACGGCATAGACGCCATAGGTCGGGCGCAGATAGTCGCCGAGCGCGATGTTGGCGGTCGGGAACCCGAGCGTCCGCCCGAGCTTGGCGCCGTGGGCGACCGTGCCCCGGATGGTGAACGGGCGGCTCAGCAGCGCTTCGGCGCCGCGCGGGTCGGCCGCGTGCAACAGGGTGCGAACCCGGCTTGACGAGATTACCCCCGCAGCATCCGTGACGGCGGGCACGACTTCAGCCGCGATGCCGTGCGCCTTACCGAGCCGCGCGAGGTCGGCAGTGCCGCACGCCCGCTTGGCGCCGAAGGTGAAATCGGCGCCGCTGAACGCGGCCGCTGCGCCGATCCGCTGCCCGAGCCAGTCGGCGACGAACGCTTCGCCGGACTGGGCCGCAAATTCGGCGTCGAAGGGCAGGACGACGGCACCGTCTATCCCGAATGCCGCGAGCAGATCGAGCTTCTGCGCCGTGGTCGTCAGGGAAAACGGAGCCGCCTCGGGGCGGAAGAAGCGCGCCGGGTGCGGATCGAAGGTGGCGACGAGCGCCGGCCGTCTCTCGGCGCGGGCACGGTGGAGCGCCGCCCCGACGACGACCTGATGACCGCGATGGAAGCCATCGAAGTTGCCGAGCGCGACGACGCCGCCGCGCAAATTCGGCGGAACCACGCCGCCATCCGAAATCCGCTCCATTGCCGGTCTCTAGCCGCCAGCCCGCGCGGCGTCATCCCTGACGGTCGGCTCGCCCATCTTGTCCGCGCGTGGCGGATGGCGGCGGGAGATCAGCCGCGCTCCAGCGTGACGAAACTGAACGCCGGCGCCGCGCCCTCGGCGGCATGGTCCTCGCGCGCACGCTCGTGCCAGACCTGCGGATCGAACTCCGCCAGCCGCGTGTCCCCATCGGGCTCGGCATGAACCTCGGTCAGGTACACCCGCCGCGCCGAAGGCAGTGCCTCGGCATAGACGGCCGACCCGCCGATGATCATGATCTCTTCGGGCCGCACGCCCTGCTGCAGCCCGGCGGCGGCGATGGCCTCGGCCAGGTTCGGCACCACCGTGACGCCGTCCGCCGCCCAGTTCGGATCGCGCGTCAGGACGATGTTGTGCCGGCCCGGCAGCGGCCGCCCGATCGACTCGAAGGTCCGCCGGCCCATGACGATCGGCTTGCCGACCGTCAGACGCTTGAAGTGCCGCAAGTCGGCCGGCAGGTGCCAAGGCAGGCCGCCGTCCCGCCCGATGACGCCATTCGCAGCGCGCGCGACGACCAGCGACAGGATCAAGCGCCGGTCACTGCGTGATCGGCTCGTCGAGCATCAGCGCGCGGACATAGCGGACCGGCGGCGAGCCATAGGACAGAACCTGGTCGTGGTAGTGCTTGAGGTTGAACCCCGGCCGCTTCTCCGCCGCCGCGCGCAGGTCGCTGTGTTCGCTATAGCCGACGAAATAGCTGAGCAGCTGCGTCGACGACAGCCGCGCGCGCGTCCACTTGCCCGCCGCTTCGCGCTCCTGCTGGAAGGCGCCGTCCATCATCAGGCGCATCGCCTGCGCCTCGGTCATGCCTTCCGTCTGGATGCCGATGTCGAGCAGGGTGTTGGAGATCGAGCGCAGGCGCATCTTGAGCACGGTCAGCTTGTACAGCGGGTCGCCGCTCATGAAGCCGGCGTCGGCCATCTGCCCCTCGGCATAGACCGCCCAGCCCTCGACGAACGGTCCGCTGCCGAGCACCGCGCGCAGGGTCGAGGGGTACGCGTTCTGGTGCGCCAGCTGGACGAAATGCCCCGGCATCGCCTCGTGCACGGCGAGGTCGCGGATCATGTAATCGTTGTATTCGGACAGGAAGGACGTCGCCTGGGCTTCCGACCAGTCGGCCGGGATCGGCGACACGGCGAAGAAGGTGCCGAGATTTTTGTCGAGCGGCCCCGGCGCGTCGCAGTAGGCGACGGCGCTGCCCTGCTGGAACTTGGGCATTTCGATGATCGTCACGGGCGCGGTCGGAAGCGTGATGAGGTCGTGCGCGCGGACGAAGTCCGTCGCCTCGCCCAGCGCTTTCGTCGTCTCCGGGATGACCCCGTCGCGTGGTGGGCGCTTGCCATAGGTGATGGCGAGCGCGGCGGCGATGACGTCGTGGTCGCTCATCGCAGCGCTGTCCTTGACCACCGAGCGGGCCAGCTTCGCCATCTCGGCGGTCGTTGCGGCAAGCGCCTTTGTCGCGCGGGCCTTGATTTCGGCGCGGTCGAGCGGTGACTGCAACGCGAACGCGAGCTTGGCGTCATAGAGCTTCGGCCCCAGGCGGAAATCGCCCTTGGCATTGGGTACGAGAACGGTGTCGAGCCAATGCTGATGGGCAGCGACGGCACTCTTGAGCCGCTCGCGCGCGGCGTCGAAGGCGGCGCGGTCGCCCGGCGACAGTTCGCCCTCGTGGGGCGCGAGCATGCCGTCGACGATGTCCATGATGCCGCTGTTCTGCTTGGCGACCGTCTGCGCGTGGATCAGCGGCACGCGCGCGGGATCGAGGTTCGCCCGCGCCTGCGCCAGCATCGCGGGCAGCAGGTTCATCCGCGACGTGGCCGCCTTCAGCCGCACGCTCCACGGCGCGAAGTCGCGCGCGGCGAGGCTGTAGAGCGCACCGCCGGCAGCGTCGTTGTAGATCTGCGGGTCCCACGCCCAGTCCTGCAGGACTTGGCTGGACCAGCGGCTGTATCGCAGGCTGTTGCGGAGCATCGCCGCGTCGACCTGGTTCGCCCGCGCCAGCTGCGCTGCGGGGATCGCGTCGAGATCGGCCAGCCAGCCCGCCTCGGCCTTGTCCTGCGCGGCGCGACCCGCTGCCGAGCGATCGCCGATCAGCGCATCGAAGCGGTGATCGCCGACACCTGTGGCGTTTTCCGGCTGGAAGCGCATCTCGCCGTCGAGCCAGCGCGTCTCCAGAGCCTTGAGCCGATCGTCGGCGGGCGATGCTGCCGCGGACGCGGTGTAGGCGGCAGACGCGAGCAGGATAACGGCAGCGGCGATGCGGACCATAAACCCCTTTCAGACCGCGACGGGCGCGGCGATGTGCGGTTGCGGAGCGTAGTCGTACACCTCGAAATCGTCGATGGCGTAGTCGAAGATGCTCACCGGTCGCCGCGTCAGGCGTAGCTTCGGTGCGCCCGACGGCGTCCGGCCGAGCTGTTCCTCGACCAGTGCCGCGTGGTTCAGGTAGAGGTGGCAGTCGCCGCCCGACCAGACCAGCTCGCCCGGCTCCAGGTCGCACTGCTGCGCGAGCATCCGCACCAGCAACGCCGCCTCGAAGACGTTGAAGGCAAAGCCGAGCCCGAGGTCGCACGACCGCTGCCACAGCATTCCCGACAACTTTCCTGCGGCGACGTGGAACTGATAGGTCATGTGGCACGGCGGCAGCGCCATGCGGTCGAGCTCCGCGACGTTCCAGCCGGTGAAGATGTGCCGCCGCGAGCCGGGATTGTGGCGCAGGCTGTCGACCAGCGCGGCAATCTGGTTGACGCCAGGACCGCGCCGGAAAGCCGTCGCCGTCGGCGACATAGGTCGGCCAGTCGACCCACTGCTTGCCGTACACGGGGCCGAGATCGCCCCACTGCGCGGCGAAAGCGTCGTCGGCGATGATCCGCGCCTCGAAGGCTGCGCGGTCCAGCGTCTCGCCGCGCTCACGGTTGAAACGCGCCAGCGGCCAGTCGGTCCAGATGTGGACGCCCTGCGCGACCAACGGCCGGATGTTCGTCTCGCCGGACAGGAACCACAGCAGCTCGCGCGCCGCCGTCTTCCAGAACACGCGCTTGGTCGTCAGCAGCGGCACCTGGTCGCCGGACAGGTCGAAGCGCATCTGCTCGCCGAACAGGCTCTTCGTGCCGACGCCGGTCCGGTCGACGCGCTCGTCGCCGTGGCTCCAGACACGGCGGACGAGATCGAGATACTGGTCCTCGAAGTGCGCCATGCCGCGCGTCAGGCGGCGAGGCGGGCGATCACCGCCTCGGCCTCGGCGACGGTGCGCCGGACGATCTCGGCGCAGGGCAGGATCTCGGTGATCGCACCGCCGCCCTGCCCTGCCGCTAGGCACTGCCTTGCGGGATCGACACCGTCCACGACGCCGGCGATCGGCCCGAGCAGGTTGTTCTTCGCCGAGTTCGCCACCTGCGCCATGAAGGGCAACGGCTCTCGCCCTGCCCACTCGCGCGTCGTATCGTTGGCGATGGCGCGCAGCGTCTTGCCGGTGAATGCTCGACTGATCACCGTATCGCTCTCGCTCATGGCGAGGATTGCGTCCTTGTACGCTTGCCCTGCGTGCGCCTCGACCGAGGCGATGAAGCGCGTGCCCATCCACACGCCCTGGCAGCCCATCGCCAGCGCCGCCGCCAGTCCGCGCCCGTCAAACAGCCCGCCGGCCGCAACCACCGGCACCGGTACGGCGTCCACCACCTGCGGCCACAGGGCGACGGAGGCAACCGAGCCGGTATGCCCGCCAGCCTCGGTCCCTTGCGCGATCACGACGTCGCAGCCGGCCTCCGCCGCCTTGACCGCATGGCGGACGTTCCCGGCCATGCACATGACGATGACGCCCGCCGCCTTCAACTCGGTAAGAATCGCGACCGGCACGCCAAGCCCGGCGATGAACGCCTTTGCCCCTTCGGCAATGATGACGTCAACGCTGGCCGTCAGCGTCTCGGGCTGTGCGGTGAGCAGGTCGACACCGAAGGGTTTGTCGGTCAAGTCGCGCACGCGCCGCATCTGGTCCCTGATCATCGCCGGCGGCAGCCCGGCCATGCCGAGCGAGCCGAACCCGCCCGCGGCGCTGACCGCGGCACAAACTTCGGCATAGGACACGCCGCCCATGCCGGCGAGAAGGACCGGGTGTTCGACGCCGAGGAGGGTGGTGATCGCCGTGCGCAGGGTCACTCCGCCGCTTCCGCCACCGTGTAGCCGAGCATCGACTTGACCTCGAGGAACTCGGCGAAGGCGTGGTCTCCCCATTCGCGGCCATTGCCTGACTGCTTGTAGCCGCCGAAGGGTGCCATCAGGTCGCCACCGGCGCCGTTGATGAACACCTGCCCGGCGCGGAGCTTGCGAGCGACTTCGTGCGCGTGGCCAAGCTCTCCCTGGACGTAGGCGGCGAGGCCGTAGACCGTGTCGTTGCCGATCGCGATCGCCTGCTCCTCGCCGTCATAGGCGAGCATGGTCAGCACCGGGCCGAAGATCTCCTCCCGCGCGATGGTCATGTCGTTGGTCACATCGGCGAAGACGGTCGGCTTTACGTAGTAACCGGTCTCCAGTCCCTCCGGCTTGCCCGGGCCGCCGGCGACCAGCGTCGCACCCTCGTCGATGCCCTTCTGGATCAGGCCCTGGATCTTGTTCCACTGCGTCTCGCTGACGACAGGGCCGATCTTGGCGTTACCGTCCGGCGGTCCCACCGTCACGCTCTCGGCCGCGGCCGCAGCGATGGTCTTCGCCTGGCTCATCTTGGCGGCGGGCACCAGCATCCGCGACGGCGCGTTGCACGATTGGCCGCTGTTGTTCATCATCTGCACGACACCCCGCGTCACCGCTGCCTCGAGGTCGGCGTCGTCGAGGATGATATTCGGCGACTTGCCGCCCAGCTCCTGCGCCACGCGCTTGACGGTCGGCGCCGCGTTCTTGGCGACCTCGATCCCCGCCCGCGTCGAGCCGGTGAAGCTGACCATATCGACATCGGGGTGACGGGACAGGGCCGCGCCGACGGTCGGGCCATCGCCGTTGACGAGGTTGAACACGCCGGCCGGTACGCCCGCGGCGTGCATCACCTCGGTCCACAGCTGGGCGCTGAACGGCGCGATCTCGCTCGGCTTCAGGACCATCGTGCAGCCGACCGCGAGCGCGGGCACGACCTTGCAGGCGATCTGGTTGATCGGCCAGTTCCACGGCGTGATGAAGGCGCAGACGCCGATCGGCTCCTTGGCCAGCATCGTCGTGCCGCGCTGCTCCTCGAAGCGATACGACTTCAGCACCTCGATGCCGGTCATCAGGTGGCCAAGGCCGATCGCGGCGTGCGCCTGCGTCGCCAGCCAGCCGGGCGCACCCATCTCCTCGGTCACCGCGGCGGCAATGTCGGCATAGCGCTTCTGATACTCCGCGACGACGTTCTGCATCAGCTCGAGGCGTTCCTCGCGCGTCGTCGCGGCGAAGGCGGGAAAGGCCTTCTTGGCCGCGGCCACGGCGCGGTCGACGTCGGCTTCCGTGCCCATGGCAATGACGCCGGCAACCCCTTCGGTCGCCGGGTTGATGACGTCGAGACGCTGCGATCCCGCCGGCTCGACCCACGCGCCATCGATGTAGAACTTCGTGTAGTCGCGCATCCCAAGAACTCCTCGTTTCTGGTTTGGCCTGTTCTAGCCCGCCGCGGCTCCCCGTGTCGCGGGCGAAGTTGACGCTTACGACAACATATCGCGGACGAAGCTGGCGAGCCCGAGCTGGCGCTTGCGCCGCAGCCGCTCGGCCTTGAGGATGGCGCGGATCTCACCGAGGCAGCGGTCGGGGTCGTCGTTGATCAGGATGTAGTTGTACTCGCCCCAGTGACTGATTTCGGTCGCCGCGCGCTGCATCCGCTTGGCGATGACCTCCTCGCTGTCGGTGCCGCGTCCGCGCAGCCGCCGCTCGAGCTCGGCCATGGTCGGCGGCAGGATGAAGACGCGGACGAGGTCGGACGCGGCGTCGGTCTGCTGCAGCTGCTGTGTCCCCTGCCAGTCGATGTCGAACAGGACGTCGCGGCCCGCGTGCAGCGTATCCTCGACGGGTTTACGCGGCGTGCCGTAGCGGTGACCGAAGACGACCGCCCATTCGAGCAAGGCGTCGGTATCGCGCAGCCGGTCGAACTCGGCGTCGGAGACGAAGAAATAATCGCGCCCCTCAATTTCGCCCGGGCGCGGCGGACGCGTCGTCACGCTGACCGACATGACGATTTCGGGGTCGTCGACGAGCAGGCGGCGAGACATCGTCGTCTTGCCCGCACCGCTGGGGGACGACAGCACGAACATCAGCCCGCGGCGGTGGAGGGTCAGGTGCGGCGGCGCGGGCATGGACGTTCATAACGGGCGCGGCGGCGCGGCGGAAGCTCCCCCTGCGCCGGGCCGCGGCAGGGGCCGCTACGCCGGGTCCGGCCCCAGCATCGCCTCGGCACGAACGATGCGCCGGAAGCGCTCCTCGTCGATCAGGTCGAGCGCCAGCGCGCTCTCGAGCAGCGTGCCGCCGGTCTTGTGCGCGTGCTTGGCGATCTTGGCGGCATTGTCGTAGCCGATCTCGGGGGCGAGCGCAGTCACCAGCATCAGCGAGCGGTCGACCAGTTCGGCGATGCGCTCGCGGTTGGGCTCGGTACCGGCGACGCAGCGGTCGGCGAAGCTGACGCAGGCATCGGCGAGCAGGCGGATCGACTGCAGCACGGCCGCCGCAATGACCGGCTTGAAGACGTTGAGCTCCATGTGACCCTGCAGGCCGCCGATCGTCACGGTGACGTGGTTACCCATAACGCGGGCGGCGACCATGGTCAGCGCCTCGGCCTGCGTCGGGTTGACCTTGCCCGGCATGATCGAACTACCCGGCTCGTTCTCGGGCAGGCTGAGCTCGCCGAGCCCCGAGCGCGGGCCGGAGCCGAGCAGGCGGAAGTCGTTGGCGATCTTGGTCAGGCTGACGGCGAGGACGTTGAGCGCCCCCGACACCTCGACCATCGTGTCGTGGGTCGCCAGCGCCTCGAACTTGTTCGGCGCGGTGACGAAGGGCAGGCCGGTCAGCGTGGCGAGCTCGGCGGCGATGGCTTCCGCGAACCCTTCCTTGGTGTTGAGCCCGGTACCGACCGCGGTCCCGCCCTGCGCGAGCTGATGCAGATGGGGCAGCGTTGCCTCGACCCGGGCGATACCGGCGGCGACCTGTGCGGCATAGCCGCCGACCTCCTGCCCGAGGCTGACCGGCGTGGCGTCCTGCATGTGCGTGCGGCCGATCTTGACGATGTCGGCCCACGACTCTGCCTTGGCGGCGAGCGCCGCGTGGAGATGGCGGAGCGCGGGCAGCAGGCGGGCGTTGATCTCGCGGGCGGCAGCGACATGCATCGCCGTCGGATAGGTGTCGTTCGACGAGGCACCGGCGTTGACGTGGTCGTTGGGGTGGACGGGCGACTTGCCGCCGCGGGTGCCCGTCAGCAGCTCGTTGGCGCGGCCGGCGATGACCTCGTTCGCGTTCATGTTCGATTGCGTGCCGCTGCCGGTCTGCCAGATGACCAGCGGGAACTGGTCGTCCCACTTGCCGCTCGCTACCTCGCCCGCCGCCTGCTCGATGCACGGGGCGAGGTTGTCGTCGAGGACGCCGAGGCGGGCGTTGACTCGGGCAGCGGCCTGCTTGACGAGGCCGAGGGCGTGGATAAGCGGCAGCGGCATCCGCTCGGCGGTCTCGGGCCGGACGGCGGCGGGATCAGTGCCGATGGGGAAGTTGCCGATCGACCGCTGCGTCTGTGCGCCCCAGTAGACGCCGGCATCGACCTCGACGGGGCCGAAGCTGTCGGTTTCGGTGCGGGTGGTCATCGGCGGCTCCGGGCGGTCACGTGGGCCCGCTTAACCGCAACCCGCCGCGCGGGGAAGCGCCCTACTTCTTGCGGAAGCGATCGAGGGTGACGACGTTCGACCCGTCCTCGACCGGGGGCGGCGCGGGCGTGGGCTCGGGCTCCGGCTCGGGCGCGGTCGCCTCGCCCGGCTGGAACTGCAGGGCGAAATTGACCGCCGGATCGACGAAGCCGGTCACTGCGGCGAACGGGATCGACAGCTTCGCCGGCACCTGGTTGAACGACAGGCCGATGGTGAAGCGCTCGTCGGTGATCGTCAGGTCCCAGTAGCGATGCTGGATGACGATCGTCATTTCCTCGGGATAGCGCTCGAGCAGGTGCTTCGGCATTTCGACGCCGGGGAAGCGCGTGCGGAAGGCGATGTAGAAATGATGCGCGCCGGGCAGCCCGCCCTCGGCATCGATCCGCTCGAGAACGCGCTGCACGACCGAGCGCAGCGCCGCCTGGACGATCTCGTCGTACGGAATCAGGCTTTCGACGGTCGTGTCGTTCACGGGGTTCTCCGGGCTTCGGCATAGGTGGCGCGGCACGGCACAGGGGTCAAGGGACTGCCGCGATCGCCCGGCGCATGCGACGACTTTACGTTACGCCTTCGATTTAATAATCTTGGATAGCGACCGAGGGTAAATCATGAATGTGATAACGATCGCCGGAGCGGTCGCACTCGTTTTCGCGGGGTCGGTCGCAGCGCAGGAACACAGGAGGCGATCGGGGGCTCAAATTGCGGCCACGGCGTCCTCGACTGTGCCGCCAGCCTTTCCACGGTTCCTGTTGTTGAGTGCGCAGGCACAGGCGAGCCCGTCCAGCCGTCTGTGCCGCATCGATTCGAAACGCTTCTGCTATGTCGACGAGCGCGCTCCGCTGAACACGCCGTGCACGTGCAAGGGGCCAAATAACACTGTGCTCGCCGGCTCGATCGGCTACTGATCGTGCGGCTGCGGCGTATCGCGGTAACGCTCGCCGTGCTGCTGCTCGGGCTGCCCGCCGTTGCCGAGACTTTGCCCCCTGTCGCGGCCTGCATCGATCGTACGATTTCGCGGGTGAGTCCACCGGCAGTGACTGCCGACCTGCTGGATCGCTATGCCCAGGTATGCGGCGACCTGCTCCGGCGCGAGAACGCCAACTATGCCGAGATCGCGGCGAACGCCGTGCTCAACAACCAGCGGTTCAACACCAATATCCTACTGGCAATGGTCGTGCTGATCACGCTTGCCGGAACCGGGCTTGCGGGGGTGCAGCTGCTCTGGACCTATCGGTCTGGCTGCGGCGGGCAAGGGGACCATGCCGGGCGACAGCGAAACGCAGATCTCGAAGGACCGACTCGTCGTTCGATCATCGATCGTCGGCGTCACGATCCTGGGGTTCAGCCTCGTCTTCTTCGCCGTGTTCGTGATCTACGTCTATCCGATCACGCTTGTCGGCGGCGGCCCCGCCGGGGCGCCGGTTGCAGGCGGCACGGTCGTCGATACGACGCCCGCAGCGGCAGCCAAATAGTGGGGAGCTTCTGTTGCTCGGTGCTCCCCGTACCGCCGGTGTCCGCTTCTGTTGCCCGGTGCGGCCCAAACCGCGCTTTCGGCCAGTGTAACTTAGTCCGTTAGGACCGGGTTACGCTGCGATTGCGAATGCCTCGTTGTCGTTGGCATTTCTCTGGTTTGAACGGTTTAACGGCGCATTCAGGCCGGGCGAAGGCATTCGTCTTTCAACACACGTCGATCCTGTTTCGGCCCCATACACTCCCCGCGACAACCGGGAGACGAATGGTGGAGCCGCCGGGTACCGCCCCCGGGTCCGCTGTGCCTATGCAACGATACGATTTATCGCCGTAGTTACCCGTTGCCGGGTGACGAAGTGGATATAGCGCGAACGGTCGCGAGGTTCCAGCCCCGCCGGGTCAGGCGGCGCGGAGCGCGGTCACAACCCTGTCGACGATCGGCTGGAACACCGACGCCGGCACGACCTGCGGCGCATCGGCGATGGCGAGGTAGCGGTCGAGCAGCGCCTGGTTGATCTCGTCCCACGTATAGCGGCGGCTGAGCGCCAGGCCCGCCTCCCCGGCCATGGCCGCGGCACGGTCGTCGGTCAGGTAGGTCGTCAGCGCCGCCGCATAGCCGGCGATGTCGCCCGGAGTCACGAGCTGTCCGGAGATGCCGTGATGGACGAGGCTCGACGTGCCGGTCGCCCGCGCGCCGACGACCGGCAGGCCGCACGCCATCGCCTCGAGTGTGACGTTGCCGAAGGTCTCGGTGGTCGAAGGATTGAACAGCATGTCGGCCGAAGCATAGGCGGTCGCCAGCGCCTCGTCCGCGAGATGACCGGCAAAGATCGCCTGCGGCATCCGCGCCTCCGCCCACGGCCGCGCCAGCCCTTCGCCGACGATCAGCACGCGGTGAGCGACCCCGGCGGCGTTCAGCGCATCGACAGTATCGGCGAAGACATCGAGCCCCTTCTCCATGACGAGACGCCCTACGAACGCGATCACCCGCTCACCGTCGCCAATGCCGTGGGCCCGACGCCACTCGAGCGAGCGCGCCCGTGGCGTGAAGACATGGGCGTCGACGCCCCGGCTCCAGATGCGGACGTTCTCTGCCATGCCGTCGGCGCGCAGCTGCTCGGCCATCGACTCCGACGGCGCATAAACCTCGATCAGGTCGTGGTGGAAGCGGCGCATGATCTCGGCCGTGACGCGGTTGACCCACTTCAGCCCGTAATAGGTCAGGTACGTGTCGAAGCGGGTGTGCACCGAAGCGACGACGGGCACGCCATGCGCCCGGCCCCAACGCTTGACGGTGAAGGCCAGCCGATCGGGTGCCGACAGATGGATCAGGGTCGGCGCGAAAGCCTCGAGATCACGCCGAGTTTCGCGGCCGAGGCCGAGCGCCAGGCGATAGTCGCTGCGCCCAGGAATCTTGACTGAAGGAACCGAAATCAGCGTGCCGGTCGGCTCGAATGCCGGCGTGTCGCTCGTCGGCGAGTAGACCCGGACGGCAACCCCCTGCCGCTCGAGGAAGCCGACGAGCCGGTTGAGCGCCTTGTTCGCTCCATCGCGCTGGTAATTATAGTTGCCGGAGAAGAGGGCGACGCGAAGCGGGTTCTGACGCACGGGGCGGCTTCCTCTTGTGGCCTGCGCTGTAAGATACGCAGCCATTATGACCTTGGTTGGGCAACGCGCGAAAGTTGCATTCGGCTGCATGATCTCCGGGCGCTCGCTAAGAGGAAGGTGCGGTTGCCGCCGTGACAACGGGCTGCCACACTCCCGATCCGGCCGCGAGCGGCATGGTGGGACGTGGGAGCTGGACAATGATCGGTGAAGCGCTCTGCCTGCTGCTGGGCGATTCGAACGCTCTGAAACTCGCGCCATACAAACCGCAGTGCGAGAATGTCAGCGTCAACCACATCGATTCAAACGCCATCGTCGCCATGGCTCCGCCCGACCGCGGCTACCGGCTCGTGATCGTTTCGATGGGCGGCAACGATCATTCGATACGCAACCTGCCGCACAACCTCGCGACCGTGCGCGCTCGCTACCGCGACGCGCGGTTCGCCTGGGTGGCGCCGGTCGGCCCGAATGTGGCGGCAATCATCATCGACTTCGCCAAGGCGCACCACGACCGCTATGTCGCCATCGCCGACTTTCCGAACCATGGCGGCCACCCCATGGTGCCCTCCGACGTTGCCCGCGCCCTGCCGGACTGATCATCAGCCGGGAAGCAAAGCGGCGAGACGCGGAGCGAGCCAGTGCGTGACGGCGGCGGCACCGCGGTCGTTGAGATGGGCCTGATTATAGTACCAATCGTCGTGTGGCGCCGCGAATGAGGCGTCCAGAACGGGGCCGAACTGCCGATAGAAGGCGCGCTCCTGCAGCGATGTCGGCCCCGCGTAATAGGGCAGGAACAGGAACGCGACACGCGCGCCGTGGGCGTGCGCAGTTTCGGCGATGCGGGCAATATAGGCGCGCTCGTTACCGAACTCTTCATCGGCGAAGCGGCGACCAAGCTGTGGAGGCGTGACGCCGCGTTCGTACAGCCGCGTCCGGTTGGCCAACCACGCGCGGGAGCGAACGGCACTCGACTTCCACAGTTGGGCCGCGTCGTCGACGGCCGGGCGCCTAGGATCGTAGGCCGGGGCAAGATCGAACAAGGCCGGCAGCAGCGACGCCGAGGCCAGCACCAGCTGGCGATAGGGCAGATAAATCAGGTTGGGTAGATAGTTGACGTTGCCGAAATAGGCCGGTTCGACGACGTCGCGCGCCGGCGGCCAGATACTTGAAGCCAGGGTGACCCGTACGTGCCGGCTGCTCGATCACGCCCAGGATCAGCAACTTCGGTCGCTTCGTGGCGAACAGCTGCTGGGCCAGCACCCAGTGGAGGTCGCGGCCGCTTTCGGGGAGCGAGAGGTCGAGGACCGTTGCCGGTCGTCCAGCACCGGCAAGCTCGCGCGCCAGGCGTGGCACGTCGACCGCCGCGCCCATCCGCGACGTGCCGATCAGGGCGACGTCGACCGGGGTCGGATCATAGTGCAGTCGTTGATAGAGCCACAGCACACGCCGCTGGCTGGTGTGCGCCAGCAGTTGCCACCGTTGATACTCGTTGTCAGGCAGCGCGGCCGCCGCTGCCGCGCAGATGACCCCGATGCCGAGAACAGCCAGCAATGCGCGCCGCCACATCGTTTGGATCCTAGGCACGGCTCTGGCGGACGCCGAGCGCGCGGTAGGTGTGGTAAAGGCGGCGCCATACGCACGATCGGCCATTCAGCTCCCCCGCGCCGGTCAAGCTTGCACCCCAGCAAGCCTTGGACTTGTACCACAGGCTGAAGATACTTCGTAAGATGAATTGCCAGGTAGTTTATCGGCGCGTCTGGCGCATTGGCTAAGCCTTGACCGAGTCTTTCACCAGACTATCGTTGTTGAAGACCGCCTAAATGCAGCTGCCAAGGCTTTGGTCGGGCCGCGCCTGCGGGTTAGAAGCGGCAGGCGCACACCGCGCCGGTGCGTAAAGCCCCGCCGGATCGCTCCGACGGGGGTCCTTGCGCAACTCAAGAGTTGGCGTCGTACGCGGCGACACCGCCGCTGTTGGTATTCGGCTCGGCATAGTTCAACGAGAAGCCGGTGGTGAAGCCGGCGGCATAGTTCAGCGTAGTCGACGAGCCGCTGAAAAAGAAAAGGCCACCTTGCGCGGAGGTCGGCGCGAGGCCACTGCGCGACGTATTCTAGCAGCCGACGGACAGGCTGTTGAGGCAGATCAGCAAAACGTTATTGCTGAACGACACCCGTAGTTCGTGCCACTCGTGCCGATGCTGCTCCTGCCGCCGTTACAGAAGTTCTGTATCAGCACAAGGCGTGTTGTGGGTTTGAAGAATTCCGACATCTGTGGTGCCCGAGCGGCATCCCGCCTCGCCCGTACGCACGCCGAACGTTACCCCAACGAGAAACCCCGCCGGCGCCGCCGACGGGGTTCCTCTACACACCGGATGGCACCCCGCCGCGGCCGTGCCGCGGACGGGTACGCAGCGCCTAACCGCCGACCACCTCACCGAGCGGCGATGCCAGCGTGTCGGCTTCCGCCGGCAGCGGCACGACCCTCGCCGCCTGCGCCGCGCGCAGCGCCGCATCGCGGCTTGTCGCCGTGACCCGCATTCGCGCCATGGCCGCACCCGTACCCGCCGGGATCAGGCGCCCGACGATGACGTTCTCCTTCAGCCCCGTCAGCGTGTCGATCTTGCCCTGGACCGCGGCCTCGGTCAGCACGCGCGTCGTCTCCTGGAAGGACGCGGCCGAGATGAACGACTTGGTCTGCAGCGACGCCTTGGTGATGCCGAGCAGCACCGGCTTGCCTTCGGCGGGCGTCGCTCCCTTCGGCAGCTTGGCGTTCTGCTCCTCCATTTCCAGCCGGTCGACCTGCTCGCCGACGAGCATCGTCGTGTCGCCCGAGCGCGTGATCTCGACCTTCTGCAGCATCTGGCGAACGATCGTCTCGATGTGCTTGTCGTTGATCCGTACGCCCTGGAGGCGATAGACCTCCTGGATCTCGGCGCAGAGATACTCGGCCAGCGGCTCGATCCCCAGGACATCCAGGATGTCATGCGGGTTCGGGTTTCCGTCGATCAGGTAATCGCCGCGGCGGACATAGTCGCCCTCCTGGACCGAGACATGCTTCCCCTTCGGGATCATGTACTCGGCGACATCGCCGTCCTCGGCGCGGATGTTGATCCGGCGCTTGGTCTTATAGTCCTTGCCGAACTCCACCCGGCCATTGATCCGGGCGATCACCGCATTGTCCTTCGGGATGCGCGCCTCGAACAGCTCGGCCACCCGCGGCAGACCGCCGGTAATGTCGCGCGTCTTGGCGGCGTCCTTCGGGATGCGGGCGAGCACGTCGCCGGCCTCGACGTCCTGACCGTCAGCGACCGAGAGGATCGCGCCGACCGCGAGCAGATAGCGCGCGCTCTCGCCGCTCGCCTCGTCGAGGAGGGTGATGCGCGGACGCAACTCCTCCTTCTGCTTGGCGCCGCGCCAGTCGGTGACCACCTTGTTGGCGATGCCGGTCGCGTCGTCGACGTTCTCCGACATCGACAGGCCCTCGATCAGGTCCTGGTACTTCACCCGGCCCGACTTCTCGGTGATGACCGGCAGCGTGTACGGGTCCCACTCGGCCAGCCGGTCGCCCTTGCTGACGATCGCCCCGTCGAGGTGCATCAGGCGACGTCCCGTAGGCGATGCGGTGGATCGACCGCTCGCGCCCGTCGGAGTCGAGCAGCACGAGCTCGCCGTTGCGCGCCATCGAGATGTTGCGCCCGCGGCTGTCGCGGATCGTCGACATGTTCCGCAGCTGGACAGTACCATCAACGAGCGCATCGAGGGTCGACTGCTCGCTGACCTGCGCCGCACCGCCGATGTGGAAGGTCCGCATCGTCAGCTGGGTGCCCGGTTCACCGATCGACTGGGCGGCGATGACGCCGACCGCCTCGCCGATGTTGACCGGGGTACCTCGGGCGAGATCACGGCCATAGCACTTGCCGCAGACGCCGCTCTTCGTCTCGCAGAGCAGCGGCGAGCGGATCTTGACCTCGGCGACCGCCGCCTTCTCGATTTTCGCAACGTCGACCTCGCTCAGCAGCATGCCGGCCGGGGCCAGCACCTCGCCCGTCTTGGCGTCAACGATGTCGTCGAGCACGGTCCGGCCGAGGATGCGCTCCGACAGCGACACGATGGTGTTGCCGCCCTCGACGATCGCCTTCATCGTCATGCCGCGCTCGGTCTTGCAGTCGTCCTCGACGACGACGCAGTCCTGGCTGACGTCGACCAGACGCCGCGTCAGGTAACCCGAGTTGGCCGTCTTCGAGCGCGGTGTCGGCAAGCCCCTTGCGCGCGCCGTGGGTCGAGTTGAAGTACTCAAGAACGGTCAGCCCCTCCTTGAAGTTGGAGATGATCGGCGTCTCGATGATCTCGCCCGACGGCTTGGCCATAAGGCCGCGCATGCCGGCGAGCTGCTTCATCTGCGCCTGCGAACCACGCGCACCCGAGTGCGCCATCATGTAGATCGAGTTGATCGGCTTCTCGCGGCCGTTCTCGTCGATCGGACGCGCCGAAATCTCCCGCATCATCGCGTCAGCCACCCGGTCGCCGCAGCGCGCCCAGGCGTCGACCACCTTGTTGTACTTCTCGCCCTGCGTGATCAGGCCGTCCTGATACTGCTGCTCGAAGTCCTTGACCATGTTGCGCGTGTCGCCGACCATCTTCGTCTTCTCGGGCGGGATGACCATGTCGTCCTTGCCGAAGCTGATGCCGGCCTTGAACGCGTTCTGGAAGCCGAGCGTCATGATCGCGTCGGCGAAGAGCACCGTCTCCTTCTGCCCGCAGTGGCGGTAGACGGTGTCGATGACGTCGGCGATCTCCTTCTTGGTCAGCAGGCGGTTGATGACCTCGAACGGCACCTTGTGGCTCTTCGGCAGCGTCTCGCCGAGCAGCATGCGGCCCGGCGTCGTCTGACGCGGCGCAGGACCATGTTGCCCGCCTCGTCGGTCGTCTCGACGCGCGCGATGATCTTCGAATGCAGCGTCACCGCCTTGGCGTGAAGCGCCTGGTGCACCTCGGCCATGTTGGCGAACGCCATGCCGGCACCGGGCTCGCCCTCGCGGTCCATCGACAGGTAATAGAGCCCCAGCACCATGTCCTGCGACGGGACGATGATCGGCTTGCCGTTGGCCGGCGACAGGATGTTGTTGGTGCTCATCATCAGCACGCGCGCCTCCAGCTGGGCCTCGAGGCTCAGGGGAACGTGCACGGCCATCTGGTCGCCGTCGAAGTCGGCGTTGAACGCCGAGCAGACCAGCGGGTGCAGCTGGATCGCCTTGCCCTCGATCAGCACCGGCTCGAACGCCTGGATGCCGAGGCGGTGGAGCGTCGGCGCGCGGTTGAGCAGCACCGGATGCTCGCGGATGACCTCGTCGAGGATGTCCCAGACTTCCTTGCGCTCCTTCTCGACCCACTTTTTCGCCTGCTTCAGGGTCATCGACAGACCCTTGGCGTCGAGGCGCGAGTAGATGAACGGCTTGAACAGCTCGAGCGCCATCTTCTTCGGCAGGCCGCACTGGTGGAGCTTCAATTCAGGCCCGGTGACGATGACCGAGCGGCCCGAATAGTCGACGCGCTTGCCGAGCAGGTTCTGGCGGAAGCGGCCCTGCTTGCCCTTGAGCATGTCGGACAGCGACTTGAGCGGCCGCTTGTTGGCGCCCGTGATTGTCCGGCCGCGGCGGCCGTTGTCGAACAGGGCGTCGACCGCCTCCTGCAGCATCCGCTTCTCGTTGCGGACGATGATGTCGGGGGCGCGCAGCTCGATCAGCCGCTTCAGGCGGTTGTTGCGGTTGATGACGCGGCGATAGAGGTCGTTGAGGTCTGACGTCGCGAAACGGCCGCCGTCCAGCGGCACCAGCGGGCGCAGCTCGGGCGGGATCACGGGGACGACGTTCAACACCATCCACTCGGGACGGTTGATCGGCGCGGTATCGGGCGCGCCGTCGGCGCCCACCTGCGGGATGAAGTGCTCAAGCACCTTCATCCGCTTGATGATCTTCTTGGGCTTCAGCTCCGACTTCGTCGTGCGCAGCTCTTCCTCGAGCGCCGCGTATTCGGCCGGTGCGTCGATGTCCTCGAGCAGCTTGCGGATCGCCTCGGCGCCGATGCCGGCGATGAAGGCGTCCTCGCCGAACTCGTCCTGCAGCTGGACGTACTCGTCCTCGGTCAGCAGGGCGAACTTGTTCCACTTCTTGTCGGGCGTGCCCCAGCCGAGCAGCTTCCTGACCTCGTCGCCGTCAATGACGCCCGGCTCGAGAACGACATACTGCTCGAAGTAGAGGACGCGCTCGAGGTTCTTGAGCGGCATGTCGAGCAGCGTGCCGATGCGGCTCGGCAGCGACTTCAGGAACCAGATGTGGGCGACCGGGGCGGCGAGTTCGATATGGCCCATGCGCTCGCGGCGGACCTTCGAGACGGTGACCTCGACGCCGCACTTCTCGCAGACGATCCCCTTGTACTTCATGCGCTTATACTTGCCGCACAGGCACTCGTAGTCCTTGATCGGACCGAAGATGCGCGCGCAGAACAGGCCGTCGCGCTCGGGCTTGAACGTCCGGTAGTTGATCGTCTCGGGCTTCTTGATCTCGCCGAACGACCACGAACGGATACGCTCCGGGCTCGCCAGGCTGATCTGGATCTGGTCGAACGTCTCCGGCTTCGCCGCCGGATTGAAGAAGTTCATCAGTTCGGTGTTCATAAGCCGATCCTCTATCTCTTGGCCCGGCGCCGCGGCATCGGGCAGAACCGCGCGGCATCAGCCGCGGCGGCGCAGCGGACCCGTCCTCCGCGCGGAGGACGGGCCGCGGCTGCTATTCGACGACCTCGTGGTTCTGCAGCTCGACGTTGAGCCCCAGCGACCGCATTTCCTTGACCAGCACGTTGAAGCTCTCGGGGATGCCGGCCTCGAACGTATCGTCGCCCTTGACGATCGCCTCGTAGACCTTGGTCCGGCCGATGACGTCGTCGGACTTGACGGTGAGCATCTCCTGCAAGGTGTAGGCGGCGCCGTACGCCTGCAAGGCCCACACCTCCATCTCGCCGAAGCGCTGACCACCGAACTGCGCCTTGCCGCCCAGCGGCTGCTGGGTGACGAGGCTGTACGGTCCGATCGAACGTGCGTGGATCTTGTCGTCGACGAGATGGTGGAGCTTCAGCATATAGATGTAGCCGACCGTCACCTTGCGGTCGAACATCTCGCCCGAACGCCCGTCGAACAGCTCGACCTGGCCCGACGAGTCGAGACCCGCCAGCTCGAGCATCCCCGACACGTCGGCCTCGCGCGCGCCGTCGAATACCGGCGTTGCCATCGGCACGCCGAGCGACAGGTTCTGCGCCAGCTCGCGCAGCGCATCGTCGTTCATGTCGGCGATTTCGCTGTCGTACTGGTGGCCGTAGATGTCCTTCAGCTTCGCGCGCATCGCCGTCGAGTCGCCGCCAGCCAGATCCTTGCCGCGCGCGTACATATCCTCGAGCAGCGCCCCGATCTGCTTGCCAAGGCCGCGCGCGGCCCAGCCGAGGTGCGTCTCGAAGATCTGCCCGACGTTCATCCGGCTCGGCACACCGAGCGGATTGAGGACGATGTCGACCGGCGTTCCGTCCTCCAGGAAGGGCATGTCCTCCTGCGGCAGGATGCGACTGATGACGCCCTTGTTGCCGTGGCGGCCGGCCATCTTGTCACCGGGCTGCAGCTTGCGCTTCACCGCGACGAACACCTTGACCATCTTGAGCACGCCCGGCGGCAGCTCGTCGCCAGCCTGCAGCTTGGTCTTCTTGTCCTCGAGCCGGGCGTCGATCGACTTCGATGCCTCCTCCCACTGCGCCTTCAGCGCCTCAACGTCAGCCTGGACGGCGTCGTCGGTGACGCCGAACTTCCACCACTCGCGACGCGGCTGGCTGCTAAGCGTCTCTTCGTCGATGACGCTGCCCTTCTTCAGGCCCTTGGGCGTCGCTGCCGAAGTCTGCCCCACGAGCATCGTCTTCAGTCGCGAATAGGTCGAGCGGTCGAGGATCGCGCGCTCGTCGGCGGCGTCCTTGTCGAGCCGCTCGATCTCCTCGCGCTCGATCTGCAGCGCGCGCTCGTCCTTGTCGATGCCGTGGCGGTTGAAGACGCGGACCTCGACGACCGTCCCGGCAACGCCCGGCGGCAGCTTGAGAGAGGTGTCGCGGACGTCGGACGCCTTCTCGCCGAAGATAGCGCGGAGGAGCTTCTCCTCCGGCGTCATCGGCGATTCGCCCTTGGGCGTGATCTTGCCGCACAGGATGTCGCCCGGCTCGACCTCGGCGCCGATGTAGACGATGCCCGCCTCGTCGAGGTTGCGGAGCGCCTCCTCGCCGACGTTGGGAATGTCGCGGGTGATGTCCTCCGGCCCGAGCTTGGTGTCACGGGCCATGACCTCGAACTCCTCGATGTGGATCGAGGTGAAGACGTCCTCCTTGACGATCTTCTCGTTGATCAGGATCGAAGTCCTCGTAGTTGTACCCGTTCCACGGCATGAAGGCGACGAGCGCGTTGCGCCCCAGCGCCAGCTCGCCGAGCTCGGTCGACGGCCCATCGGCGATGATGTCGCCCTTGGTGACGATGTCGCCGACCTTCACCAGCGGCCGCTGGTTGATGCAGGTGTTCTGGTTCGACCGCTGGAACTTCATCAGCGTGTAGATGTCGACGCCCGACTTGCCCGCCTGCACGTCCTCGGTCGCGCGGATGACGATACGCATCGCATCGACCTGGTCGACGATGCCGGTCCGGCGCGCGGCGATCGCGGCGCCGGAATCGCGGGCGACGGTGCCCTCCATGCCGGTGCCGACGAAGGGCGCCTCGGCCTTGACCAGCGGCACCGCCTGGCGCTGCATGTTCGAGCCCATCAGCGCGCGGTTGGCGTCGTCGTTCTCGAGAAACGGGATGAGGCTGGCGGCGACCGAGACCAGCTGCTTCGGACTGACGTCCATCAGCGTGATCTGGTTCTTCGGCGCCATCAGGAACTCGCCGGCCTCGCGGCTGGAGATGAGGTCCTCGACAAACGTTCCGTCCGCGCTCGTGCCCGCATTGGCCTGCGCGATGGTGTGCTTGGCCTCCTCCATCGCCGACAGATAGACGACCTCGTCGGTCACCTTGTTGTCGACGATGCGGCGGTACGGCGTCTCGATGAAGCCGTACTTGTTGACCCGGCTGAAGGTCGCGAGGCTGTTGATCAGGCCGATGTTCGGCCCTTCCGGCGTCTCGATCGGGCAAATGCGGCCGTAGTGCGTCGGGTGGACGTCGCGGACCTCGAAGCCGGCGCGCTCGCGCGTCAGACCGCCCGGCCCGAGCGCCGAAACGCGGCGCTTGTGCGTCACTTCCGACAGCGGATTGGTCTGGTCCATGAACTGACTGAGCTGCGACGAGCCGAAGAACTCGCGCACGGCAGCGACCGCCGGCTTGGCGTTGATCAGGTCGTTCGGCATGACGGTATCGATGTCGACCGAGCTCATGCGCTCCTTGACCGCGCGCTCCATGCGCAGCAGTCCGACACGGTACTGGTTCTCGAGCAGCTCGCCGACCGAGCGCACCCGGCGGTTGCCGAGATTGTCGATGTCGTCGATCTCGCCCTTGCCGTCCTTCAGACCGACCAGCGTCTTGACCACCTCGAGGATGTCCTCGCGGCGCAGCACCGTCATGTCGTCGGGCACGTCGAGCGCCATGCGCATGTTCATCTTGACACGGCCGACGGCACTTAGGTCGTAGCGGTCGGGGTCGAAGAACAAGCCGTAGAACATCGACTCCGCCGTCTCGCGCGTCGGCGGCTCGCCGGGGCGCATGACACGGTAGATCTCGGACAACGCATGGTCGCGGTCCTCGACCTTGTCGGCCATGAGCGTGTTGCGCATCCACGGCCCAACGTTGACGTGATCGATGTCGAGCAGATCGATCGTCGCCTGGCCCGACTGGTCGATCTTGGCGAGGTTTTCGGCGGTCAGCTCGTCGCCGGCCTCGATATAGATCTCGCCGGTCTGCTCGTTGATGAGGTCGAACGCGCTGTAGCGCCCGAAGATCTCCTCGGTCGGGATCAGCAGCGACTTGAGGCCGTCGGTCTGCGCCTTGCGCGCGAGGCGCGGCGTGATCTTGGTGCCGAGCGGAAAGGCGACCTCGCCGGTCTCGGCGTTGACGACGTCGAAGCTCGGCTTCGTGCCGCGCCACTGCTCGGCCTCGAACGGCACGACCCAGCCGTGCTCACCGTGCGCGCCCGTGCCACGGACCCAGGTCACGCGGTTGTAGAACTCGTTGAGGATCTCCTCGCTGCTGTAGTTCAGCGCGTAGAGGAGCGTCGTCACCGGCAGCTTGCGCTTGCGGTCGATGCGGACGTTGACGATGTCCTTGGCATCGAACTCGAAGTCGAGCCAGCTGCCGCGGTACGGGATGACGCGGGCGGCAAACAGGAACTTGCCGCTCGCATGCGTCTTGCCGCGGTCGTGATCGAAGAAGACACCGGGCGAGCGGTGCATCTGCGACACGATGACCCGCTCGGTGCCGTTGATGATGAACGTGCCGTTCGACGTCATGAGCGGCATGTCGCCCATGTAGACGTCCTGCTCCTTGATATCGAGAACGCTGCGCGCCTCGGTGTCGGCATCGACCTCGAAGACGATCAGGCGCAGCGTGACGCGCATCGGTGCGGCATAGGTCATGCCCCGCTGGCGGCATTCGTCGGTATCGTACTTCGGATCTTCAAGCTCGTAGTTGACGAAATCGAGCTCGGCGGTGCCGGCGAAGTCCTTGATCGGAAACACGCTGCGCAGCGTCTTCTCGAGCCCCGAGACATAGTTGTCGGCCGGTCGCGAGCGGAGGAACTGCTCGTACGATTCGCGCTGGACCTCGATCAGGTTCGGCATCTGCACGACCTCGGCAATCTTGCCGAAGGTCTTGCGCACGCGCTTCTTGGTGGTGAAGCTGGTCCCGCGCTCGGGAGTCACGGGGGGAAATGCCTGGGTCGCCATGTCCGTCCTCTATGCCGGGCGAAGGGGCAGGCCCCAACGCCGAAAAGTGCGCGTTTCCGGATGGAAACCGCACCGCAGCCTCGTTGAAACCTGCCGCTGCCCCCTATTCTCGATCCGACCGTGAGCAAGGCGGCGGATCACCCGGGGACGGGGAAGGCGGCGCACCCGTTGTCGAGAGGGTGTGCCGGAATGTCGTGGAGCACGCGATATAGCGAGCAGTGTAGGCTTTGGGAAGCCCCAAAGGCAAAGGGCGGCACCTTGCGGCGCCGCCCTCCGTTCGCGCCGAGACGCGTGACCTTACTTAAGCTCGACGGTGCCGCCCGCGGCCTCGATCTGCGCCTTGATCTTGTCGGCCTCGGCCTTGTTGACGCCTTCCTTGATCGCCTTCGGGGCGCTCTCGACCAGCGTCTTGGCTTCGGTCAGGCCGAGCCCAGTCAGGGCGCGGACTTCCTTGATGACGTTGATCTTCTTGCCGCCGTCGCCGGTCAGGATGACGTCGAACTCGGTCTTCTCCTCGACCGGAGCGGCGGCGGCACCGCCACCGGCGGCCGGGCCGGCGACGGCGACGGCCGCGGCGGCCGAGACGCCCCACTTCTCTTCGAGCATCTTGGCGAGGTCAGCGGCCTCGAGGACGGTCAGGGTCGACAGCTCGTCGACGATCTTCTGCAGGTCAGCCATGGTATTCTCCTAATCTGATCAAATGGTTGAATGAAGTTACGCGGCTTCCGCCTGGTCGCCGTCGCGGGTCGCATAGGCGCCGAACACCCGCGCCAGCTTGCCCGCGGGCGCGTTGACCAGCTGCGCGAGCTTGGTCGCCGGGGCCTGGACCAGACCGACGATCTTCGCGCGCAGTTCGTCGAGCGAGGGCAGCTCGGCCAGCGCCTTGACGCCGTCGACGCTGAGCACCTGCGCGCCCATCGCTCCGCCGACCAGCTCGAACTTGTCGGTGGTCTTGGCGAAGTCGACCGCGACCTTGGCCGCCGCGACCGGATCGGTCGAGGTGGCGAAGCCGACCGGGCCGGTCAGCATCTCGCCCAGGGGCTGGTAAGGCGTGCCCTCCAGCGCGATCCGGGCAAGGCGGTTCTTGGTCACCTTGAAGGTGGCCCCGGCCGCTCGCATCTTCGTCCGCAAATCGGTGACCTGGGCCACCGTCAGACCATGGTTGCGCGCGACGACGACAACGCTGGTCTCGGACAAAGTCTTGGCGAGCGCCGAAATCTGGTCGGATTTTTCCTGCCGATCCATGCTCTCTCCTTAGCCGTTGCCGCACCGGCATCATTGCCGGCACGGGTAGAGCCCAAGGATGGCCGCTGTTCGGGGGCCATCGTCAGGCCCGCCCGAGGGATCGTCGTCTGCGCGAGTAGGCGCAGCGCCGGGCACGCCACCGCACGGCGAACCCGGAAAAACTCTCCCCGTCTCATGCCGGCCCTGGTCAGGCTTAGGTCCTCTCGGACACCGGCAATCTCGGACGGATAAAACGGACGGCCGCAGCCGCCCGGAACTTATGCGACGGGGCCGTGGCCCGGAACCGTCGCCGTGTCAACCTTCACGCCCGGCCCCATCGACGAGCTGAGCGCGACCTTCTGCAGGTACTTGCCCTTGGCACCCGACGGCTTGGCCTTGGTGACCGCGTCCATCAGCGCGTCGAAATTGGCGCGCAGGTCCTCGGCCGGGAAGCTCGCCTTGCCGAGCCGGCCGTGGATGATGCCGGCCTTCTCGACCCGGTACTCGACCTGGCCGCCCTTGGCCGCCTCGACCGCGGCAGCGACGTTCATCGTCACCGTGCCGAGCTTCGGGTTCGGCATCAGGCCCTTCGGCCCGAGCACCTTACCCAGGCGACCGACCAGACCCATCATGTCGGGCGTCGCGATGCAGCGATCGAAGTCGATCTTGCCGCCCTGGACGATCTCGAGCAGGTCCTCGGCGCCGACGACATCGGCCCCGGCCTTCAGCGCTTCCTCGGCCTTCGCGCCGCGGGCGAAGACGCCGACACGGACCGTCTTGCCGGTACCCTTGGGCAGGGTGACGACGCCGCGGACCATCTGGTCGGCGTGGCGCGGGTCGACGTTCAGCCCGATGGCGACCTCGATCGTCTCGTCGAACTTGGCGGTGGCGTTGGCCTTGACGATGCCGAGCGCGGTATCGAGCGGATACAGCTTCTCACGGTCGATGGTCGAGGCCTGCGCCTTCTGCTTCTTCGTCGCGGCCATGATCAGCCCTCCACCACGTCGAGACCCATCGAGCGCGCGCTGCCCTCGATCGTCTTCATCGCCATTTCGATCGTGTTCGCGTTCAGGTCGGGCATCTTCGGTCTCGGCAATCGCGCGGATTTGGGCCGAGGTGATCTTGCCCGCGCTCGCGCCCTTGCCCGGCGTGGTGCCGCCCGACTTCAGGCCCGCGGCCTGCTTGATCAGGAACGACGCCGGCGGCGTCTTCGTCGTGAAGGTGAAGCTGCGGTCGGCGAACACCGTGATGACGGTCGGGATCGGCGTGCCCTTCTCGAGCTCGGCAGTCTTGGCGTTGAACGCCTTGCAGAACTCCATGATGTTGACGCCGCGCTGGCCGAGCGCCGGTCCGATCGGCGGGCTGGGCGTGGCACTGCCGGCTTTCACCTGCAGCTTGATGTATCCGGTAATCTTCTTCGCCATAACGGCTCTCTCCTAATGCGGTCCGTGCGGCAGGAAGAACGCCCCGCCTCCCGCAGTCGTGGTTGAACTGAACGTCTTACTTGGGCTTCTCGACCTGGTCGAAACCGAGCTCGACCGGCGTCGCGCGGCCGAAGATCGACACCGACACCTTGACCCGGCCGTGGTCGAAATCGAGCTCCTCGACCAGCCCGTTGAAGCTGGCGAACGGCCCGTCGAGCACCTTGACCTGGTCGCCGATCTCGTAATTGACCTTGTGCTTGGGCTTGGCGGCGGCGACGGCTTCCTCGGCCTTGGTGTTGAGGATGCGCGCGGCCTCGGCCTCGCTGATCGGCTGCGGCTTGTTCTGCTGGCCGAGGAAGCCCGTGACCTTGGGCGTGTTCTTGACCAGGTGATAGATGTCGTCGTTCATCGCCATCTTCGCCAGCACGTAGCCGGGGAAGAACTTGCGGTCGCTCGTCACCTTCTTGCCGCGACGGACCTCGGTCACCTTCTCGACCGGCACCTCGACCGATTCGATGAAGGCGTCGAGGCCCTTGCGCGCCGCCTCGGTGACGATCGCGTCGCGAACCTTGTTCTCGAAGCCGGAATAGGCGTGGATGATGTACCAGCGGTTCGACATGGCTAGCTCGCCAGGCTCAGGAGTGTCTTGACCACGCGGCCGAGGATCTGATCGACGCCCAGGAAGAACAGCGACAGCACGGTCGTCATGATCAGGACCATGATCGTCATGCGCAGCGTCTCGGCGCGCGTCGGCCAGGCGATCTTGCCCGTCTCGACCTGCACCTGGCGCACGAACTCGGCAGGGGTAGTCTTGGCCATGGAACCGTCTGACGCCTTTTCACCAACAACAACGACCAGCCCAAACCCGTGTCCTCGGGCCCGCGGCTGGTCGCAAATCCCGGCCCCGGCTGGCAGGAGTGGAGGGGCTCGAACCCCCGGCCCTCGGTTTTGGAGACCGATGCTCTACCAACTGAGCTACACTCCTGCGAGTGCCGAGAGCGGCGGATATACGGGCCGAAGCCCGCGGGAGCAAGGCCAATATCGCGGCGTTGACAGGCTGGCACGGTTTCGCCACTAACCCGCGCTTCCCGCGGGTCGCGACGTGTGGAGAGGTGGCCGAGCGGTCAATGGCAGCAGACTGTAAATCTGCCGGGGCAACCCTACGTTGGTTCAAATCCAACCCTCTCCACCAACCCGCGGGATCGTGCTAGTCGCGGGTCGCGCGCGGGTATAGCTCAATGGTAGAGCACTAGCCTTCCAAGCTTGTGATACGGGTTCGATCCCCGTTACCCGCTCCACCTCGAACGTCGGCGAAGGAGCCGCATGGGCCGCCGACCGCATCCGAGAAACGCCGCCGGGCAGAAGAGCAGCTATCCGCGCCTGTACGGCCGCCACGCGGTGTTCGCCGCGCTCGACAATCCGGAGCGGGTGTTCCGCAAGCTCCACGTCACGCACGAGGCGGCGAAGGAGATCGTCATCCCCAAGGGGCTGGCGGTGCAGTACGGCGACGCCGCCGACCTCGGCCGGCTGATCCCGGCCGACGCGCCGCACCAGGGCTTCGTGCTGGAGGTCGAGCCGCTGGAGAACCCCTATCTCGGCGATCTGCTCGCCGCCGGCGAAGGCAACCGGCGGCCGCTCGTCGTCCTCGACCAGGTCACCGACCCGCACAACGTCGGTGCGATCCTGCGCTCGGCCGCCGCGTTCGGCGCGCTGGCCATCGTGACGCAGGACCGCCATGCGCCACCGGAGTCGGGCGCGCTGGCAAAGGCCGCGTCGGGGGCGCTGGAGACGGTGCCGTGGACGCGAGTGGTGAACCTCGCGCGGGCCTTGGACGAGATCGGCGAGGCGGGTTTCTGGCGCATCGGCCTCGACGGCACGGCAGCGACGACGCTCGAGGCGGCGCTCGGCGCGACCCGGCCGGCGCTCGTGCTCGGGGCCGAGGGCGAGGGCCTGCGCGCGAACACTGCCGAGCACTGCGACGAGCGCGCCCGCCTGCCGATGACCGGCGCGATGGAGAGCCTGAACGTCTCGAACGCCGCGGCGATCGCCCTCTATGCAGCGGCGCGGCGGGGCTGAGCGGCGTCCGCGCGCCGGAACCCGGTCTCAGAAGCTTTCCTCAGCATACACCGCCGCCACGTCGCCGTTCCAGCGGCCGTGATAGGCGTCGAGCATGCGATCGGCGTTGGTCTTGCCCGACGCCGCGATCTCGTGGAGCGGGCCTAGGAAGCCCTGCTCGCTGTCGCCCGCCCCGTTGAGGCGCGCCCGGGCGGCGAGGCCGGCGTCGGCGATCTTCAGCACTTCCTTCGCCAGGTCCTGCAGCGTGCCGCCGTTGGGGCTCGCCGCCGCCAGCGCCATCGCCGGCACCTCGTCGCGCAGCCGCGCGTGGTCGGCATGGCTCCAGCCCTTGCACAGGTCCCACGCCGCATCGAGCGCGGTGCCGTCGTACAGCAAGCCGACCCATAGCGCCGGCAGCGCGCAGATCCGGTCCCAGCGCCCGCCGTCTGCCCCACGCATCTCGAGATAGCCTTTCAGCCGCACCTCGGGGAAGGCGGTCGACAGGTGGTCCTTCCAGTCGGCGACCGTCGGCGTCTCGCCGTAGAGCGGCGCCAGACGTCCGGCGAGGAAGTCGCGGAAGCTGAGGCCCGCAGCGTCGATGTAGCTGCCGTCGCGATAGACGAAGTACATCGGCACATCGAGCGCATAGTCGACGTAGCGCTCGAAGCCGAAGCCGTCCTCGAACACGAACGGCAGCGTGCCCGTGCGGTGCGGATCGGTGTCGGTCCAGATGTGGCTGCGGAAGCTCTTGAAGCCGTTCGGCTTGCCTTCGGTGAACGGCGAGTTGGCGAACAGCGCGGTCGCCAACGGCTGCAGGGCCAGAGAAACGCGGAACTTCTTCACCATGTCCGCCTCGCTCGCATAGTCGAGGTTGGTCTGGATGGTGCAGGTCCGCTTCATCATGTCGAGGCCGAGGCTCCCGACCCGCGGCATGTGGCGCAGCATGATCGCGTAGCGCCCCTTGGGCATCACCGGCAGCTCGTCGCGGCGCTTGTCGGGCCAGAAGCCCAAGCCGAGAAAGCCGAGGCCGAGGCGGTCGCCGATCTCGCGGCACTGCTTCAGGTGGCGGTTCGATTCGGCGCAGGTCGCGTGGATCGTCTCGAGCGGCGCGCCCGACAGCTCGAACTGCCCGGCGGGCTCGAGGCTGATCGCGCCGTCGGCCCCTTTCAGCGCGATGACGTTCGGCGTGCCGTCGGGACCCATCTCCTCGACCGGCTCCCAGCCGAACGTCTCCATGCCCTTCAGCAGGTCGCGGATGCCGCCCGGCTCTTCATAGGCCGGCGCGCGGTGGTCGGCGGTACGATAGACGAATTTCTCGTGCTCGGTGCCGATGCGCCAGTCGGCGGCGGGCTTGCTGCCGCGCTCGAACACGCCCACGAGCTGGTCGCGGGTCTCGATCCGGGCGTCGTCGCCGAGCGCGGTCAGGTGATTGCTCATGGTCCCGCCTCTAGCCGCGCAGGTGGCGGTGCGCCAGTCACCTGCGGTTCAGCCTTGCGGACCGCGCCTCACGGCAGGTCGTAGTCCAGGGTGTAGAAATGCTGCCCGCCCTCGACGCGGATGGCGAGCGTGCCGGTGATTTCGGCGAGCGCCCCTGTGCCCGATCCGGGCACGACGAAGACGCGCATGTCGGGCTTGCCGCGATCCATCGTCGCGCTCTGCATCAGGACGAAGCTGCCCTGCCGCCCGTCGAGCGTGCCCTCGACCCGCTCGGCGGCAACATAGCCGGCCGACCCCGCAGCCGGATCGCCCGCTGACCAGAAGGCTCCGCTCGACGTCGCAGTCAGCGGTCCTGCATAGGTCTTGGCCATGGTCATGCGCGACAGCCACGCCGGGTCGGCGGCTGCCGGCGTCATCGTCACCGTGAAGCTGCCCGTCGCCTGGTGCATCGTCGCCTCCGCCTGACCGGCCGCCAGCATCAGCGCCGCCGCAAACGTCCTGTACCACATTTGTTCAACTTCGTTTTCCACGACGCAAACGTCAAGCGGCATGATAGGCTGCTGCAAAATCCTTGGGAGAGTCGGTCATGCACGACATGGTCATCCGCGGCGGCACCATCGTCGACGGCAGCGGCGGCGAGCCTTTCACCGGCGACGTGGCGATCGACGGCGGGCGGATCACGGCGGTCGGGACCGTGCCGGCGCGCGGCCGCGAGGAGATCGACGCCACCGGCATGCTGGTGACGCCGGGTTTCGTCGACATCCACACCCACTACGACGGCCAGGCGACGTGGGACCCGGAGCTTGGGCCGTCGGCGTGGCACGGCGTCACCTCGATCGTGATGGGCAACTGCGGGGTCGGCTTCGCGCCGGCCAAGCCCGACAAGCACGACTGGCTGATCGGCCTGATGGAGGGCGTCGAGGACATCCCCGGCACCGCGCTCGCCGAGGGCATGACCTGGGGCTGGGAGAGCTTTCCCGAATATCTCGACGCGCTCGAGCAGCTGCCGCGCACCGTCGACATCGCGACGCAGGTGCCGCACGGCGCCGTGCGGGCGTACGTCATGGGCGAGCGCGGCGCGGCGAACGAGCCGGCGACGGCGGACGACATCGCGGCCATGGCAAAGATCGTGGAGGAAGGCCTACGCGCCGGCGCGCTCGGCTTCACCACCAGCCGCACCGTCCTTCACCGCGCGGTCGACGGCAACGTCGTTCCCGGCACCTATGCCGACCGTGCCGAGCTGCTCGGCATCGGCGAGGGCATCGCCCGCGCCGGCCACGGCGTGTTCGAGATGGCGAGCGACCTCAATCCGTGCGGCGAGGAGTTCGCCTGGATGAAGGACCTGTCGATCGCGACGGGCATGCCGGTCAGCTTCGCGCTGCTCCAGTCGCCGCTCGACGACGAAGGCTGGCGCGACCAGCTGGCCCGCACCGACGCTGCCAATGCGGAAGGGGCGCGGGTGACGGCGCAGGTCGCGCTACGCGGTACCGGCGTGCTCCTCAACTGGCGCGGCACGGCGCACCCGTTCGTCACGCGGGCGAGCTGGCAGCGGATCGCCGGCCTGCCGTGGGATGAACAGCTGGCGCACCTGCAGGACCCCGGCTTCCGCGCGCAGCTGCTCGCCGACCCGGCCGAGCGACCGCCGATCGACAACGGCCTTGTCGACCTGCTGCTCCACGGCTGGACGCTGCAGTTTCCGCTAGGCGACGAGCCGGACTACGAGCCGACGCCCGACATGAGCATTGCCGCCATCGCCCTCCGCGAGGGCCGCGATCCGCAGGAGGTCGCCTACGACGTCATGCTCGCCGACGACGGGCGCGGGTTCATCTATCTGCCGATCCTGAACTACGCCGACGGGCACCTCGACCACGTGCTCGAGCTGCTCCAGCACCCGGCGACGGTGGTCAGCCTGTCGGACGGCGGCGCGCACTGCGGCGTGATCTGCGACGCCGCCTCGCCGACGTTCATGCTGACCCACTGGGCGCGCGACCGCAAGCGGCCGGGCAAGCTGCCGATCGGGACGGCGGTCAAGCTGCAGACCGCCGACACCGCGGCGATGTACGGGCTCGGCGACCGCGGACTGCTGGCACCGGGCATGCTCGCCGACGTCAACGTGATCGACTTCGCGCGGCTGAAGCTCGCCAAGCCCTTCATCGCCTTCGACCTGCCCGCGGGTGGCAAGCGGCTGCTGCAGCGGGCGAGCGGCTATGCCTGGACGATCAAGTCGGGGGTGGCGACCTTCCGCGACGGCCAGCCGACCGGCGCCCGGCCGGGGCGGCTGGTGCGCGGTCCGCAGCCGGCACCGGCGGTCTTCGCCGAGGCGGCGGAATAGGAGGCGGCGGAATAGTCAGTCGATGACGCAATCGGCGCGTGCCCAGATCAGCCAGACCAGCGCGCCGACGAGATTGACCGCCGCGGCGAGGGCGAACGTCGCGGTGTAACCGCCCGTGGCATCGACCAGCGCCCCGGTGACATAGACGCCGATGATCCCCGGCAGCGTGCCGAAGGTGTTGGTCAGCGCGTACAGCGGCGCGGCGTGGCGCGGCGCGATGTCGAGGTGGTTCGAGGCATAGCCCGCCGACACCAGCCCGAGCGCACCGAGGGACAGGCACAGCATCGCCACCGCTTCCGTGGCACCCGTCGCCCGCGCCGCCAGGATCAGCCCCGCGGCGCTGCCGGTGAGTGCCGTCACCTGCATCGCCTTGCGCACCGTCAGCAGCGGCACGCCGCGCGTGACGAGCGCATCGGCGATGTGGCCGGAAGCGTTGCCGGCGACGAACAGGCTGAGCCACGGCAGCACCGCCGTCAGCCCCGCCTTGGCGACGTTCAGGTGCTGCACGTCATGGAGGTACGACGGCAGCCAGGTCAGCATCAGGTAGAGCACCCAGTTGCTGGCGAAGTGGTTGACGATGATCGCCCGGCACGCCGGCGCGCGCAGCAGCGCCGCCCACGGCACCGGCCCGGGCGCGGTCTCCGCCTCGCGTGCCGCGAGCAGCGCCGCCTCCGCCGCGCCGATCCGCGGGTGGCCTCCGGGCGTATCGCGGACGACGGCGAGCCACAGAACGGCGAAGGCCAGCCCAGCCACGCCGAACACCCCGAACATCGCCGGCCAGCCATAGGCGGCGATCAGCCCGCCCGCCGCCGACAGCCCGACCACGGTGCCGACCGGGATGCCGCCGAGGTTCAGCGCCACCGCCCGCGACCGCTCGGCCGCCGGCAGCCAGCGCGCGAACAGGCCGATCGCCGCCGGGAAGGTCGCCGACTCGGCCATGCCCATCAGCACGCGGACGGCGAACAGCGCCGGCAGCCCGGCGAAGGCGGCCGCCGGCGTGGCGAGCGTCGCCAGCGACCAGCCGATCAGCGCGCCCCCGAGCACCCACCGCCCGCCGAGGCGCGCCGTCAGCCAGCCGCACGGCAGCATCGCGCCCATGTAGCCGACGAAGAACGAGGTCAGGACAGCGCCTCGGGTCGTCGCCGACCAGTGGAAGCGCTCGGCCATCGGGATCACCGCGACCGAGATGTTGACCCGGTCGACATAGCAGATCGCCGTCGCCACGAAGCACATGACGACGAGGATCAGCCGCTTCGGTACCCCCGCTCCTGCCGCCGCCGTCGCCATGCCGTTGCCCCCTGCTCCTCCTCCGGCGATCCCGGCACCGACCGCCGTCGACGCGACGAGCTACGGCTTCAACGACCCCCAATAAGCGGCGACGGCGACCATGTCGTCCTGCGTCAGCTTCGCCGCCACCGCGCGCATCGGCGCCGATCCCGGATCATGCCGCGCTCCGGTACGGAAGCCGATCAGTTGGCGGACGATATAGGTCGGCGAGCGCCCGGCCCCCCAGACCTTCATGCCCGCGCCGTGACAGGCCGGGCAGCCGATGCGCCGGGTCAAGGCCGCGCCGCGCGCGAGGCTGCCGGGGGGCACGTAGGCGGTATAGGTGACGCGCGGATCGCGCAGCTCGAAGGCCTCGACGTCGTCGGGCAGCTCGACGATGCGCCCGTCAATCGGCTCCGTCCCGCTGCCGGCGCGGTCAAGCACGAAGCGGCCCGGCACCGTCGCCGGCACCTCCGCCGCCTCGACGACCCGGACGTGCGAAGTGAAGCGCGCGGCCGCGAAGTAATCGGCGGCCGCAGCGAGGTCTGCCGGCGCGACCGCCTTCGCCACCTCGGCCATGTAGCGCGAGGGCGGATAGTCCGCGACGGCGCTGCGCCGGCTGCCCGTGGCGAAGGCGGCGACCTGCTCCCGGATGTAATCGGCCGGCAGCCCGGCCAGCGACGCGTTCTCGACCCGCCCGTCCCCGGCGGCGAGATGGCAGTAGCCGCAGGCATAGATGCCGCCGCCGCGACCCGCGACCGCGGGCGGCGGCGCCGCGTGCGCGGCGGGGAACCAGTCGACGGCGTGCCCCATGTCGCCGATCGCTGCGTCGCTGAAGGTGATCGGCGAACCGGGCCGCGATCGCAGCAGGCGCGCATCGCGGACCGGTCGCTCGAGGGTCGCCGGCGCGATGAACGCCCAGCCTCGCGTCGCCGGGCTCACGGCGAACGGGGCGGCCGCGCCGATCGCCACCGCCGCCAGAACCAGTGCCGCTCGCCGTCCGTGCATCCGCCTCCCCCCGAGCGACAAACCTACCGGATCGTTACGTCGCCGACCAGTGCCTGCCACACCGCGATCGCGGCGACAGCGGCGGTGTCGGCGCGGAGGATGCGCGGACCCAGGCTGACGGCGACCGCCTGCGGCAACGCGCGGACGACGGCGCGCTCGTCGGGGGTGAAACCGCCTTCGGGGCCGATCAGGATCGCCACTGGTGCGCGGACCGAAGCCAACGCCGAGGCAAGCGGCGCGCCGCCGGTCTCGTCGGCGAAGACGAGCGTGCGCCCGGGCTCCCACGCGCCAAGCAGCGCCGCCAGCGGCACCGCGTCGACGAGTGCCGGCAGCGCCGTCCGCCCGCATTGCTCGGCCGCCTCGACCATGTGCGCGCGGAGTCGTTCGAGGTTGAGCCGGTCGACGACCGTCCGCGCCGTCACCACCGGCACGAACCGCGCGACGCCGAGCTCGCACGCCTTCTCCGCCAGCCAGTCGATCCGCCCGCGCTTCAGCGGCGCGGCACACAGCCACAGGTCGGGCACCGCCTCGCGCGGCGCAAGGCGGCGGTCGAGGCGAACGACCGTCGCTTTGCGATGCGGGGTGAGTACCGTCGCCGCCCATTCGCCTGAGCGATCGTCGAACAGGCGGACGACGTCGCCGGGTGCGCGGCGCATGACCTGCGCCAGATAGTGGCTGGCGGGCGTGGGCAGGGTGATCTCGCCACCCACGGACAGGTCGGCGTCGACGAACAGGCGCGGGGTTGTCGACAGGCCGACCGGCAGCGGGCCGGCGCCTGGCGGCTCGGCGGTTGACAGGTAGGGCGCGCCTTCGCTCATGGGCGGCGACTAGCGAGGCCGCCGACCCCATGCAAACCGAAGCCGCCGACCGCGCGACGCCCGACGCCGAGCGCGCGTCGTCGGGATGGGTCGACCGGCTGCCGGCAGCCGCCCGGCCCTACGCCCGGCTCGCGCGCTTCGACCGGCCGGCGGGGACGTGGCTGCTGTTCTGGCCGTGCGCCTGGGGACTTGCCGCAGCGGGCGGGCTCGCGACGCGCTGGTGGCTGCTGCCGCTGTTCGCGCTCGGCGCGGCGGCGATGCGCGGCGCGGGGTGCGTCTATAACGACATCGTCGACCGTGACCTCGACGCGCAGGTCGCGCGCACCCGCGACCGGCCGGTGGCAAGCGGGGCCGTCTCCGTGCGCGCCGCCGCCGTCTGGCTCGTGGTGCTGGCGCTCGCCGCCCTGCCCGTCCTGCTGGCACTGCGGCCGCTGGCGGCGGGGATCGCGCTGGCAAGCCTCGCGCTGGTTGCCGCCTATCCGTTCATGAAGCGGATCACCTGGTGGCCGCAGGCATGGCTCGGCCTGACCTTCAACTGGGGCGTTCCCGTCGCGTGGAGCGCGGTCGCCGCGCCGTCGGCGGCGATGCTCCTGCTCTACGCCGGCGGCGTCGCCTGGACGCTCGGCTACGACACGATCTACGCACTGCAGGATATCGAGGACGACGCGCTCGCCGGGATCAAGTCGAGCGCGCGCGCGCTCGGGCAGCGGGCGCAGGCGGGGGTCGCGGTCTTCTATGCGGCGACGGTCGTCCTGCTCGGCGCAGCGCTGTGGCGGGTGCGGCCGGAAGCGCTGACGCTGGCCGCGCTGCTCCCCGCCGCCGCCCATTTCGCCTGGCAGGCGGCCGCCTTGCACGACCGCTCGCCGGCGCGGGCGCTGGCGACTGTTCCGCAGCAACCGTGTCGCCGGCCTGCTCGTCTTCGCCGCCTGCGCCGTGGCCGGGCGTTAGCTCACCAGTTGTCGACCATCCGCCCGCTCGGGGTGATCTCGCCGGCGGCGGCGCGCGCGCGGAGCAGCCAGTCGCGCGTCTCGGCCGGGTCGATGACGGCGTCGATCTCGAGCCACTCGGCGACCGAGATCGCCTTGCCCGCCTCGTACAGCCGGCCGACGAGCCGGTCGAACAGCGCCTCGCGCGTCGCCTCGGGCTCGGCGGCGAGTTCCTTGGCGTAGCCGAGCCGGACCGCGCCCTCGAGACCCATGCCGCCGAACTCGCCCGTCGGCCACGATACGGTGGCATTGGTCGCGGCGAACCCGCCGGCCGCCATCGCCATCGCGCCGAGACCGTAGCCTTTCCTCAGCACGACGGTGAACACCGGCACGCCGAGTGCCGCGCCGATGGTGAACAGCCGCGCGCCGTGGCGGACGCCGGCGGCCTTCTCCGCCTCCGGCCCGACCATGAAGCCCGGCGTGTCGCACAGGCTGAGGACCGGCAGCCCGAAGCTGTCGGCGAGCGCGAGGTGCCGCGCCGCCTTGGTCGCGGCGTCGGCGTCGATCGCGCCGCCGAGATGCGCGGGCACGTTGGCGATCAGCGCGAACGGCTGGCCGCCGACACGGACGAAGGCGGTCACCATTCCCGCGCCCCAGTCGCGGCGCAGCTCGACGACGCTGCCGGAGTCGGCGAGAAGGTTAATCACGGCGCGGATATCATAGGCGCGGACGCGGTTCGCCGGCACCGCCTCGCGCAACCCGGCGGGGTCGGCGGCGGTCCATTCGCGCTCTACCCGGCGGGTCAGATAGCCGAGCACGGCCTTCGCCTGCGCCGTCGCCTCCGCCTCGTCGGCGGCGACGAGGTCGACGACGCCGTTCGCCCGCATCACCGCGATCGGCCCGACGTCGGCGGCGGCGACGCGGCCGAGACCGCCGCCCTCGATCATCGCCGGCCCGGCCAGTCCGATCGACGAATCCGCGGTAGCGATGGTCACGTCGCACAGGCCGAACATGACCGCGTTGCCGGCAAAGCACGGCCCCGCGGCGATGCCGATCCGCGGGCAGCGCCCCGACAGCGCGGCGAGGCCCCGGAAGCTCGGCACGTCGAGCCCGGTCGCGCCCCAGGCGTCGGTGTCGCCCGGCCGGCCGCCACCGCCTTCGCAGAACCAGACCAATGGCAGCCGCGCCCGGTGCGCCAGCGCCAGCATGCGGTCGGTCTTCTTGTGGTTGGCGTGCCCCTGCGTGCCGGCCATGACCGTGTAATCGTAGGCCATCGCCAGCATCGGCGTACCCGCGACCGTCGCCGTGCCCGCGACCAGCCCGTCGGCGGGGCCGATGTCGCGCAGGTGCTCGACCCCATGCCGCCGCCGCTGCGCCGGGAGCGCCAGCGCGCCATATTCGGTGAAGCTGCCGGGATCGACGAGGTCGGCGAGGTTCTCGCGCGCCGTCCGGCGCCCGCGCGCGTGGTGCCTGACCACCGCGTCCGGGCGGGCAGCGTCGAGCGTGCGGGCGATGCGCGCCTGCAGCTCGGCAAGGTCGGTCCGGGCCGCTTCGGGAGCCGCAACCCGCCCGGCTGCCCCGCCGGTGCCCGGGGTCAGAGTGAGCAGCCGCTGACCCGTTTCGACGACGTCGCCGACCTGCACGGCGATGGCGGCGACGGTGCCGTCGCAGGGCGCGGCGACCACATGTTCGATCTTCATCGACTCGAGGATGACGAGGGCATCGCCGGCGTGCACGGCCGTGCCGGGCGCAACCTCCACGGCGACGACGACGGCGGTCAGCAGCGAGGTCACGGCAGTCATACGGGCAAGGCTAGCCGCCCCCGCGCAAGCCGCACAAACGAAAACGGGGCCGCGTCGCCGCGGCCCCGCTGTCGCTGTCAGGCGCTTCCGCTCACAGCGGCGTGAGGTTCACCGCCGCCTGCTTGCCGCGCCGGTCGAGCTCGAGCTCGAACGACACGCGCTGGCCCTCGTCGAGGCCCGACATGCCGGCACGCTCGACCGCCGAGATGTGGACAAACGCGTCCGGGCCGCCATCCTCGCGCTGGATGAAGCCGAAGCCCTTGGTGCCGTTGAAGAACTTGACCGTGCCGTCGACGCGCTGGCCGGGTGTCGGCGCCGGGCCGCCGAACTCGCGGCTGGCACCGCCATAGCCGCCGCCGCGAGGACCGTCGTCGCGCCCGCCGAAGCCACCGCTGCGCGGCTCGCGCGGCGGCGCCCGGTCGGTCACCGGCAGCGGCTCGCCCTCGATGACGAGGTCGGTCGCCGAGACGCGGCCGTTACGCTCGGTCAGGGTGAACTCGAGCGGCTGCCCATCGGCCAGGCCGGTCAGGCCGGCCTGCTCGACCGCGGAGATGTGGACGAACACGTCCTCGCCGCCGTCCTCGCGGACGATGAAGCCGAAGCCCTTCTGCCCGTTGAAGAACTTGACCGTACCCTTGGCCGTGCCGAGGTTTATGCCGGGGCTCGAGTTGCGCGGCGGGCGCGGGCCGCCGAAGCCGCCGCCGGCCGGACGTCCGCCAAAGCCGCCGCCGCCACCGAAGCGCGGGGCACCGCCGCCGCCGCCGAACCGATCACCGCCGCCGCCACCACCGCCGAAGCGGTCGCCACCTGCACCGCCACCGAACCGGTCGCCGCCACCCTCGAACTGGTCGAATCCGCGCTCACGCTTGTCGAAGCCGCCACGGCCGGGTCCGCGCCCGCGTTTTTCAAAGCTCATCGTCAAAAAGTCTTTCGCTGTTCCGTCGTCATCATGGGCGTCCCGCCGGCCGCGCCCGGGGTTGTCCGGGTACAGGAAAGCCAAGCTGCTCCGATTACCATCCTTATACCAGATCGGGACCTGCCGCGAGCGCTTTATACCGCCCGGCAGTTCCGACAGCTTCGCCGTCATTGGCTCTTTTTTCATCCTTAACGCGTAGCAAGCGGATGTACCGAATTGATCGAGAAACGATGCCATGATCGACCAGCTTCTCGACTTCGCCATCGACCACGCGGCGGCCTTCGCGGCCCTGCTGGGGGTGACGGTCATCACCGCGAGCAGCGCGATGGCCTGGGGCTTCGGCCGCTACCACGAGCGTCAGACGCGGCGGCGGGGCGGCAAGGTGACCGGCTGACGACGGCGTGACTTGCGCCGGCGGCGCTGCTACGCCCCGGCGCCATGACGGTTTTCCTGCACGAACACGACCTGCCCGCCGACGTCTTCGCTCCCGGCCCGATCGCCGTCGACACCGAGACGATGGGGCTGCTCCCCGCCCGCGACCGGCTCTGCCTGGTCCAGCTGGCCGACGGGCGCGGCGACGAGCACCTCGTCCGCTTCGACCGTGACTATTCGGCGCCCGTGCTGAAGGCCGTGCTGACCGATCCCGCGCGGACCAAGCTCTATCACTTCGCCCGCTTCGACCTGGCGGTGCTGAAGGCCTATCTCGGCATCACCGCCGGGCCGGTGTTCTGCACCAAGATCGCCTCGAAGCTGGTCCGCACGTATACCGACCGTCACGGCCTGAAGGACGTGCTGAAGGAGACCATCGGCGTCGATGTCTCCAAGGCGCAGCAATCGTCCGACTGGGGCGCGCCCGTCCTGTCGGACGCGCAGAAGGACTATGCCGCCAGCGACGTCCGCTTCCTCCACCGCGCCGTCGAGGTGCTGAGCGAGCGGCTGGCGCGCGAGGGGCGGATGGAAATCGCGCAGGCGTGCTTCGACTTCCTGCCGTGGCGCGCCGAGCTGGACCTCGCCGGCTGGGACGAGACCGACATCTTCGCGCACGCATGAGCGAGATCGCCGCCAGCCGCGCCGGGACGGCGGCACTCGACGCGCGGGCGCGGGCGGCGTTGCCCGGCGGAGCCTGGGACCGCTTCGTGGCGGTGATCAAGATCGCCCTGCCGGCAGCCGCCGCCCTCCTCCTCGTCGCCATTCTCGTCTGGCCGCTGACCTCGGCGCGCGAGTTCTCGTTCCTGCTCGCCAAGGACAAGGTGATGATGTCGAAGGAGCGGCTGCGCACCGACACGGCCGTCTACCGCGGCCGCACCGCCGCGGGCGAACCCTTCACGATCCACGCCGCCGGCGCGGTGCAGCGGTCGTCGGCGGTGCCCGTCATCGAACTCAACGCGCTCACCGCGCAGGTCCAGATGACCGACGGCCCGGCCGAGGTGACCGCGCCAGGTGGCCGCTACGAGATCGACCACGACCTGCTGGTCGTCGCCGGTCCGGTGCGGATGCGCGGCGCCAACGGCTATTCGCTCGACGGCGACGAGGTCCGCGTCAGCCTGCTCGACCACAGCGTCGCGACCGACCGACCGGTGAGCGGCACGTTGCCGCTCGGTACCTTCCGCGCCAACACCCTGCGCGCCGACATCGACGGCAAGCGCGTGATGCTCGGCGGCGGGACGCACTTGCACATCATCCCCGGTTCGCACAGGAGTCCGGCATGAAGCGCCTGCTTCTTCTGACGCTGCTCGCCGCCGCCGCGCCGCTCGCCGCGCAGAGCGCGCTGCGCCACCACAACAGCAATGCGCCGCTCGATGTCGACGCCAAGGCGATCGACGTGCTCGATGCCAACGGCAAGGCGGTGTTCACGGGGGACGTCCGCGTCACCCAGGGCGACATGAAGCTCAACGCCGACACGGTCACCGCCTTCTACAGCCGCGGCAAGAAGGGCGGCAGCCCGGAGATCGAGCGCATCGACGCCCAGAACAACGTGCGCCTGGTGACGCCGACGGAAACGGCGAGCGGGCGGTACGGCATCTACGACGTCGTGCGGAAGACGATCACGCTCGTCGGCGGCGTGACGCTGACCCAGAACGGCGGCTCCGACCTGCACGGCCAGCGGCTGTCGATCGACCTCGACTCGGGCCGGGCGCGGCTCGACGGCGCCGCCACCGGACCCGCGGCGCCCAGCACGACGCCCGGCGACGGCGGCCGCGTCACGGGGCATTTCGTCGTCCCGCAACGTTCCGGTAGTAATTAACCGCCGCAGGCATATCTCCTCTCCGCCTGCGGCCGGGATGTGCTATGCACGTTCCACGCCAACATGCGTCAAGGGGGTTGTCCAGCCGTGCCTGAAGTCGCGACCATCGAGCGTGAGCCCGTCGATTCCGCGGCGATGAGTTGCGAGGGGCTCGCGGTCGTCGCGATCGGCAAGCGCTACGACAAGCGCGTCGTGCTGCGCGACGTCTCGCTCAGCGTCGGCCGCGGCGAGGTCGTCGGCCTGCTCGGCCCCAACGGTGCCGGCAAGACGACGTGCTTCTATTCGATCATGGGGCTGGCCCTGCCCGACCAGGGCCGCATCCTCCTCGACGGCAACGACATTACCGGCCTGCCGATGTACCGCCGCGCCGCGCTGGGCCTCGGCTACCTGCCGCAGGAGACGTCGATCTTCCGCGGCATGACGGTGGCCCAGAACATCAGCGCCGCGCTCGAGGTGGTCGAGCCGGACCGCACGACGCGAGCGGAACGACTCGAGCAGCTGCTCGACGAGTTCCATATCGGCCGGCTGCGCGATGCCCCGGCGATGGCGCTGTCGGGCGGCGAGCGGCGGCGTTGCGAGATCGCCCGCGCGCTGGCGGCCAAACCGTCGATCATGCTGCTCGACGAACCGTTCGCCGGCATCGACCCGATCTCGATCGCCGACATCCGCGGGCTGGTCGTCGACCTCCGCGCGCGCGGCATCGGCGTCCTCATCACCGATCACAACGTCCGCGAGACGCTGGAAATCGTCGACCGCGCCTGCATCATCTACGACGGCCGCGTCCTGTTCGAAGGCACGCCGGAAGCGCTGGTGGCCGACGAGACGGTGCGGCGCGTCTATCTCGGCGAAAGTTTCTCGCTGTGACGCAGATCACAGCACCGCCACCGCTTATGCGGAACTGAGCGTGGCATGAGCCTCGGCCCCCGCCTCGACCTTCGCCAGTCCCAGTCGCTGGTGATGACGGTCCAGTTGCAGCAGGCAATCAAGCTGCTGGCGCTGACCAATGTCGAGCTAGAGGCCTTCATCAACGCCGAGATGGAGAAGAACCCGCTGCTCGACGGCGGCACCGACGAGGTCGTCGCCAGCGCGCCGGCAGGGGCCGCCGAGTTGGTCGGGACCGACGAGCTGATCGCCAGCGGCGACGGGCAGGCCGACGCGCCGCTCGACGTCGACTATGCGGCCGAGACGTTCCATCACGACGGTCCGACCGACGCCGCGGGCGAGGGTCCGTCGTTCGACGGCAGCGCCGGCGGCGCGAGCAGCGGCAGCGGCGAAGGGATCAATTTCGACGCGGTCGCGGACGCGGAGGCGAGCCTCGCCGAGGTGCTCGACGAACAGGCCGCCGCTGCCTTCGCCGATCCGGTCGAGCGGCTGATCGCCCGGCATCTGATCGACCAGATCGACGATGCCGGCTATCTCGTCGCCGACGCGGTCGCCGACGTCGCGGAGCGGCTCGACACGCCGGTCGCCCGGGTCGAGGCGGTGCTCGCGGTCATTCAGCGCTTCGAACCCGTCGGCTGCGGGGCGCGGACGCTCGCCGAGTGCCTGGTCGCCCAGGCGCGCGAGGCCGACCGCTGCGATCCGGCGATGATGGCGCTGTTCGCCCATCTCGACATCCTGGCGCGCGGCGACCTGGCCACGCTGCGGCGTCTCTGCGGCGTCGACCACGACGACCTGACGGACATGATCCACGAACTGCGCGGCTACAACCCCAAGCCGGGGCTCAAGTACGGCCGCAGCACGGCGCAGACGGTCATCGCCGACGTCTTCGTGCAGCGGGTGCGCGGCGGCGGCTGGACCGTCGAGCTGAACGCCGCAACCCTGCCGCGCGTGCTCGTCGACCGGCGCTATCACGCGAGCCTCGCCGCGTGTCCGGCCGCCGGCGGCAAGGACGCGGCGAAGGCGGCGAAGGCGTTCCTGTCGGACGCGCTGGCCAACGCCAACTGGCTGGTGCGGGCGCTCGACCAGCGCGCCCGGACGATCGTCAAGGTCGCAACCGAACTCGTCCGCCAGCAGCAGGCGTTCTTCGAGCACGGTGTCGAGGAGCTGAAGCCGCTGACGCTCCGCGCCATTGCCGAAGCCATCGGCATGCACGAATTGACGGTGAGCCGCGTGACGTCGAACAAGTACCTGCAGTGCGAACGCGGGCTGTTCGAGCTCAAGTATTTCTTCACCAGCGGCATCGCGTCCAACGACGGCGGCGAGGCGGCGTCGGCGCTGACCGTCAAGGACCGGATCGCCCGGCTGATCGCCGCCGAGCCCCCCGCCGCGCCGCTGTCCGACGACAAGCTCGTCGACCTGCTCCGCGCCGAGGGCTTCGACATCGCGCGGCGGACGGTGACCAAGTATCGCGAGGCGCTGGGACTGGGGTCGAGCGTCGCCCGCCGCCGGGCGAAGCTGCTCGAGGCGGCGGCTTAACCTCGGGGACGATTTCGGCTATACTCGAGCCGGGCAGCAGGGGTGCAATCATGTCGCGGTTTCATTTGGTGCAGACAGCCGCCGTGGCCGTTCTGCTGGTTGCCGGCACCACTGCGCGCGCCGACACGGTCAGCGACTGGTTCGAGTTCGATCAGGCGGTTGAGGAGGCCGGGACCGACAAGGACGCGCCGTTCGCGGTCGATACTTATCTCGCCGGCACGCGCACCGAACTCGCCATGTTCGAGGCCGCCGACAGCGTCGACCGCCGCTACGCCTCCTTCCTTCACGTGCCCACGGCCGCGGCCGGCGCCTCGGGACCGATTGCCGTCGCGACCGCGGCACGCGACGTCCTCCTGAGCGCGTTCCCGGCGCAGAAGGCAATGATCGAGGACCGCTACTGCTTGGCCTTGGCAGAGGAGCGCGACGGCCCGTCCAAGGCGGCGGGCATCGCTGCCGGGCATGCCGCCGCGGCGGCGGCGCTGAAGGCGGGGGGCTCGACCCGGCCGCAAGCCTCGTTCCGTATTTCCCGGCGGGGAGGGTTGGCCAGTGGGTGCCGACGGCGACGACGTCGATCGACATTCACTACACTGCCATGAAGCCGTGGTTCATGACCTCCGCCGCCCAGTTCCGGCCCGGCCCCCCGGTCGCGCTCGACAGCCCGCGCTGGCTGAAGGACCTCGACGAAGTGCGGCGCGTCGGCGCCAAGGCCAGCCGCGAGCGGTCGGAGGCCGACACCGTCCTCGCCCGCTTCTGGGCGCAGGCCGAGCCGACCGCGGCGATCCGCGCCGTCGCCAGCCAGCCGGGGCGAAGCCTCGTCCGCAACGCTCGCTTCTATGCGATGATGGCGCTGGCGGGCGACGAAATGGGCGTGGCGCTGACCTCGGCCAAGCTCCACTACGGTTTCTGGCGGCCGATCGCCGCTATCCGCGCCGGCGGCGGCAACCCCGCGGTGACCGCCGACCCGATGTGGGAGCCGCTGCTGAAGACGCCGCTCCATCCCGAATATCCCTGCGGCCACTGCGCCTTCGCGGCGACGGTCGCGACCGTCATCGAGGCCGAGGGCGCGCCGAAAGCCGGCCTGCCGTTCACCAGCAGCAAGATGCCGGGGGTCGTCGTCACCATCGCTACCCCGGCCGAATACGTCCGGCAGGACTCGTACAGCCGCATTGCCGGCGGCGTCCACTTCCGCTCGACCGCCGAGGTCAGCGAGAAGATGGGCCGGGCGATTGCCGCGAACACGCTGGCGAAGTTCGCGCCGCCGCTCTGACGCGTCCGCTACCCGGCGGCGTCCCACACCGTCGGCGGGAAGTGCCGCGCGAGCCAGGCGACGGCGACGTCGGCGACGTGCTCCTCGACCTCGCCCCACCACAGCCAGTGGCCGGCGCGGGGCAGCTCCTCATAGTCGACGTCAGCCAGCCGCCGCGCCGTCGCCCGCGCGATGGCGGCGGGCGTGATCCGGTCGCGGCCGCCGACGACGACCAGCGCCGGCATCGTCAGCTGCGCATAGTCGACGCGGAACGCAGGTGCCTTGGCGGCGAAGGGCAGCGCCATCTCGTAGAGGGCGCGGCCCGAATCCCAGACCAGCGCGGCGATCTCCGCGTCGGCGATGTCGGCAGGGACCTCGTTGTAGATCCCCCAACGCGCGCGCCCCGCGTCGATCTTCGTCGGCGAGCGCCACCAGCGGTTCTTCGTCACGACTCCGAACATGGTCCGTACCGGATCGAGCGCCGGCACCGTCGTCGCCGCCGTCGCCGCGGGCGCGAACAGCATCAGCCCCGCCGCACCGACCCGCGCCGCCACCGCCTGCGCGAGAAAGCCGCCCATGCTGTGCCCGGCGACGATCACCGGCCCCGGCAGGCGCGCGATCTCGGCGGCGAGAAAGGCGATGTAATCTTCCAGGGCAAGCGCGCCCAACTCCGGCGGCGGCGGCGCGTCGGGCGCGCGGTCGTGGTAGGGCAGCGCCGGCGCGTGGGTCGTGTAGCCCGCCGCCTCCAGCCGCCGCCGCAGCCCGGCGAACGCCGCGGGGGTCGACCACATGCCGTGGACCAGGACGATCGGCGGCGGCATCGGCGCCAGGGTTGCGGGCGCCGATGCCGGTGCCGCGGGCGGCGGCGTCACCGCACCACGCCCGAGGCGGCGAGCACGGCCATGGTCACGAGCTCGCTCGCCCCGCTCGTCATCGGCGCGATCTGCACCGCGCGGCCCATGCCGACGAGCAGCGGCCCGATCATTCGCCCGTCGCCCATCTCCTTCAGTAGCTTGGCCGAGATGTTGGCCGACTGCAGCCCCGGCATGACGAGGACGTTGGCGGGAGCCGACAGGCGCGAGAACGGATAGCGGCTGGCCATGCGCGGATTGAGCGCGACATCGGGCGACATCTCGCCTTCATACTCGAAACCGACCTGGCGCTCGTCGAGCAGCCGGATCGCGTCGCGCGTGTGCTGCAGGAACTCGCCCGGCGGGTTGCCGAAGTTCGAATAGGACAGGAAGGCGACGCGCGGCTCCTGCCCCAGCCGCCGGGCGACGGCGGCGGTCTGGCACGCGATGTCGGCGACCTCCTCGGCGGTCGGCCGCTCGTGGACGGTGGTGTCGGCGATGAAGATCGTCTCGGAGCGCCCGACGTACATGTGGATCCCGAACGGCGTGTGGCCGGGCTCGGGGTCGAGGACGTGGCGGATCTGGCGGAAGGTCGTGGCGAAGTTGCGCGTGATGCCGGTGACCATCGCGTCGGCCTCGCCCATCTCGAGCATCAGCGCGCCGAAGATGTTGCGTTCGTGGTTGACCATGCGCTCGACGTCGCGGAGCAGGTGGCCGCGGCGCTGGAGGCGGCGGTACAGCGACTCGACCATCGCGGGGACAAGGTCGCTGTTGGCGCTGTTGTAGATGCGGAAGGCATCCGGGTCGGCACCGATGCGGGCGAGGCCGGCGCGCACCGGCTCCTCGCGGCCGATCAGGACCGGCTCGCCGTAGCCGTTGGCGTGGAAGCTGACCGCGGCGCGCAGCACCACCTCCTGCTCGCCCTCGGCGAAGACGACGCGCCTGGGCCGGGCGCGCGCCGCCTCGAAGCTGCCGGCGAGCACGGCGTTGGTCGGATTGAGGCGGCTGCGGAGCTGCAGCCGGTACGCCGCCTCGTCGAAGAACGGCTTCTTGGCGACGCCGCTGGCCATCGCCGCCTTGGCGACGGCGACGGGGATGTTCTCGATGAGGCGCGGGTCGAACGGTGCCGGGATGATATAGTCGCGGCCGAAGGTCTTGGCCTTGCCGCCGTACGCCGCCGCTACCTCGTCGGGCACCTGCTGGCGCGCAAGGTCGGCGAGCGCATGGGCGGCGGCGAGCTTCATCTCCTCGTTGATCGAGGTCGCGCGCACGTCGAGCGCTCCCCGGAACAGGTAGGGGAAACACAGCACGTTGTTGACCTGGTTCGGATAGTCGCTGCGCCCGGTGGCGACGATGGCGTCGGAACGGACGGCGGCGACCTCCTCGGGCGTGATCTCGGGGTCGGGGTTGGCCATGGCGAAGATGATCGGGTTCGGGGCCATCGACGCGACCATCGCCCGGCTGAACGCGCCCTTCTGGCTGAGGCCGAGCGCGAGATCGGCGCCCGCCATCGCCTCTTCGAGCGTGCGCGCGTCGGTGACCGCGGCATGGGCCGACTTCCACTGGTTCATGCCCTCGGTGCGGCCCTGGTAGATGACCCCCTTGGTGTCGCACATGATCACGTCGCGCACGCCGAGCAGCTTGATCAGCTCGGTGCAGGCGATGGCCGACGCTCCGGCGCCGTTGACCACCATGCGAATGTCCTCGGGCCTGCGCCCGGTCAGATGGAGCGCGTTGATCAGGCCGGCGGCAGCGATGATCGCGGTGCCGTGCTGGTCGTCGTGGAAGACGGGGATGTTCATCCGCTCCTTCAGCGTCGTCTCGACGATGAAGCATTCGGGCGCCTTGATGTCCTCGAGGTTGATGCCGCCGAAGCTCGGCTCCATCAGCTCGATGGCGTCGATCAGGCGGTCGACGTCCTCGGTCTTCAGCTCGATATCGATCGAATCGATATCGGCGAAGCGCTTGAACAGCACCGCCTTGCCCTCCATCACCGGCTTCGACGCCAGCGCGCCGAGGTTGCCGAGGCCGAGGATGGCGGTGCCGTTCGAGATGACGGCGACGAGGTTGCCCTTGATCGTATAGTCGTAGGCCGTGTCGGGATCGGCGGCGATCGCCTCGACCGGCACGGCGACGCCGGGGGAATAGGCGAGGCTGAGATCGCGCTGCGTCGCCATCGGCTTCGAGGCGATGATCTCGATCTTGCCCGGCCGGCCGCCGGCGTGGAAGCGCAGCGCCTCGCGATCGAACGCCTCGCCGCTGGTTTCCTCGGTCATTGGCTCGTCCCTCCGCGCGTCCGCGAGCCTATAGGCGGCGCTCCGTGACGGGCAAGCGATCATCGGCTAACCGGGGCGCGTGACCGACCCTTCCCCGATGATGGCGCAGTATCTGAGCATCAAGGCGCAGGCCGCCGGCTGCCTGCTGTTCTACCGCATGGGCGACTTCTACGAGCTGTTCTTCGACGACGCGGCCAAGGCGGCGGCGACCCTCGACATCGCGCTGACCAAGCGCGGCGAGCACGCCGGCGCGCCGATCCCGATGTGCGGCGTGCCGGTCCATTCCCACGAAGTCTATCTCCAGCGGCTGATCCGCGCCGGCCACCGCGTCGCCATCGCCGAGCAGGTCGAGAGCCCCGCCGAGGCGAAGAAGCGGGGATCGAAGAGCGTCGTCGCCCGGCGCATCGTCCGCGTCGTCACGCCCGGCACGCTGACCGAGGACGCGCTGCTCGACGCGCGGACGAGCAACTATCTCGCCGCCGTCGCGCCGGTGGCGGGCGCGATCGGGCTGGCGTGGTGCGACGTCTCGACCGGCAGCTTCCGGACGCTGGCGACGACCCCGGCCGCGCTCGACGCCGAGCTCGCCCGGCTGGCGCCCGCCGAGACGATCGCGCCCGCGGGCTGGACGGGCGAGGCGACGCCGCGGCCGGCGGCCGAGTTCGACCTGCGCACCGGCGAGCGGCGGCTGTGCGACCATTTCGCCGTGGCGACGCTCGCGGGCTTCGGTGCCTTCGCCCCCGCCGAGATCGCCGCGGCGGCGGGACTGCTCGCCTATCTCGCGGCGACCGGGGCGGGCACCCTCCCCGTCCTGCTGCCGCCGGTGCCGTCGCCACCGGCCGGCGTCATGGCGATCGACGCGGCGACGCGGGCAAGCCTGGAGATCACCCGCGCGGCCGCCGGCGGGCGCGCCGGGAGCCTGCTCGACGCGGTCGACCTGACGGTCACAGGCGCGGGGGCGCGGCTGCTCGCCGACGACCTCGCCGGGCCGCTGACCGACGCCGCGGCGATCGGCGAACGGCTCGACCTCGTCGCGTGGTTCTGCGCGGGCGGGCCGGTCCGCGACCGCACCCGCGACGCGCTCCGCGCCGCCCCCGACCTCGAGCGCGCCCTGTCGCGCCTCGGACTGGGCCGCGGCGGCCCGCGCGACCTGGCGGCGATCCGCGACGGGCTGGCGGCGGCGCTGGCGCTGAAGACGGCGCTCGGGCAGGCCGCCGCGCTCGACCGGCCGCCGCTCCTCGCGGCGACGCTGGGGCAGATCGGCGCGCACGGGGCGCTGGTCGACGCGCTCCGCGCCGCGCTCGTCGCCGAGCCGCCGGTCGAGGTCGCGCACGGCGGCTTCATCGCCCCCGGCCACGACGCCGCGCTCGACGAACTGCGCGCCGCCGCCCACGACGGCCGCCGGCTGGTCGCCGCGCTCGAGACGCGGCTTCGCGGCGAGACCGGCATCGCCGCGCTCAAGATCCGCCACAACAACGTGCTCGGCTACCACATCGAGGTCGCCGCGCGCTTCGCCGACCCGCTGCTCGCCGCCCCGGGCTTCGTCCACCGCCAGACCCTGGCCGGCGTCGTCCGCTTCGGCTCGGCCGAACTGCAGGCGCTCGCCGCGCGCATCGCCACGGCGGGCGACCAGGCACTGTCGGCCGAAGCGGCGCACTTCGAGGAGCTGCGCGAGGCGGTGCTCGCCGCGGGGCGGACCATCGCCGCGACCGCACAGGCACTCGCGCGGCTCGACGTCGCCAGCGCGCTCGCCGAGCGCGCCGGCCGCGACAACTGGACCCGGCCGACCGTCGACGAGACGTGCGCCTTCGCCGTCACCGCCGGCCGGCACCCGGTGGTCGAGGCCGCCGTGCGCGCCGCGCGCCAGCCGTTCGTCGCCAACGACGCCGACCTGTCGCCCGGGCAGCGGCTGTGGCTCGTCACCGGCCCGAACATGGCGGGCAAGTCGACCTTCCTCCGCCAGAACGCGCTGCTCGCGGTCCTCGCGCAGGCGGGGTCGTTCGTGCCGGCGGCGGCTGCGCACATCGGCGTCGTCGACCGCCTGTTCAGCCGCGTCGGCGCGTCGGACAACCTCGCGCAGGGGCGTTCGACATTCATGGTCGAGATGGTCGAGACCGCGGCGATCCTGTCGACGGCGACGGCCAGGAGCCTCGTCATCCTCGACGAGGTCGGGCGCGGCACCTCGACCTACGACGGGCTGGCGATCGCCTGGGCGGTGCTCGAGGCGGTCCACGACCAGGTCCGCGCGCGTTGCCTGTTCGCGACGCACTATCACGAGCTGACGCTCCTCAAGCCACGGCTCGAGGCGCTGGCGCTGGTCACGGTCCGGGTGCGCGAATGGAACGGGGAGCTGGTCTTCCTCCACGAGGTCGTGCCGGGTGCGGCCGACCGCAGCTATGGCCTCGCCGTCGCCAAGCTCGCCGGGCTGCCGCCGGCGGTGATCGCGCGGGCGAAGGCGGTGCTGGCGCGGCTGGAGACGGGCAAGGCGCGCACGGGGGGGCTCGCCGCCGACCTGGCCGACCTGCCGCTGTTCGCCGCCGCGCCGCCGCCGCCGCCGAGCGATGCCCTGCGCGACCGGCTGGCGGCGGTCGACGCCGACGCGCTCAGCCCGCGCGAGGCGCTCGACCTGATGTACGAGCTGAAGCGGCTGGCCTGAGCCGCGCGAGCGAAACCGCTGTCCTACGCGGGCGTGGCCGAGATAGCTTGCGACGATGCGCTGCCAGCCTCCTCCTGCCCCCGACGCCGCCACCCGCCGCCGCGGCCCGGGCGACCCGCGCCAAGGCCGCGACGGTCGTGCCGCGGGAAATGATTTCCGGCCCGACGTAGCGCTACCTTCGTCAACTTAGCATTACCGGGCGTTAACCTTTGTCCGCGTGCGGCGGCTTGCGCCGGGTCGCGGCATCCCGCACCTTGGCCGCCAGCGACGGAGGGCGGCGGGTGGCGGGAACAGGCGGCATGACACTCGAGTCGCGCGACCGCGGCCTCGTCCGCGGCGTCGGGCTGGCGGCGTTCACCGCGGCGATCGTCAACGGCGTCGTCGGCGCGGGCGTCTTCACCCTGCCCGCGGTCATGGCGCTGAACGTCGGGCCGCAGGCGCCGCTCGCCTTCCTCGTTTGCGCGGTCGCGATGGGGGCGGTCGTCGCCTGCGCCGCCGACGCCGGGCGGCGGGTGCCGACGAGCGGAGGCATCTACGGCACGGTGACCGCGGGGCTGGGTCCGCGCGCGGGCTTCGTCACCGGCTTCGTCGGCATCTGGCTGTCGAGCGTGCTGTCGTGCGGCGGCATCGCCGCAGCCTTCGCCGACGGGGTCGGCGCGGCGATCCCTGCCGTCGCCGCGGGGCTGCCGCGCGCCGCGCTGATCGTCGGCGTGCTCGGCGCGCTCATGCTCGTCAACCTGCGCGGCGTCGGCTTCGCCGCGCGTTTCCTGACCGTGGCGACGCTGGTCAAGCTGGTGCCGCTGGGCCTGTTCGTCGGCGTGGGCGCGTGGTTCGTCAGCAGCGCCAACCTCCATGCCGGCGTGGCGAGCGGCGGCGACGGCTTCGGCCGGGCGGTGATCTTCGCGCTGTTCGCCTTCTCGGGCATGGAGACGCCGCTGTCGGCGAGCGGCGAGGCGGCGGACCCGAAGCGCACCGTGCCGCGGGCGATCCTGCTGTCGATGGTCTTCGTGCTCGCCCTCTACGTCGCCGTGCAGCTGGTGGCGCAGGGCCTGCTCGGTGCGGGGCTCGCGGCGGCCAAGGACGCGCCGCTGGCCGAAGCCATTCGCACTGTCAGCCCGGCGCTCGCCGTGGTACTGGCCGCGGGTGCGACGCTGTCGCGGCTGATCTGGATCGGCTCGGACCTGCTCGGCGCGCCGCGCGTGCTGTTCGCCTTCGCCCGCGACCGGCTGCTGCCGGCCTGGCTCGGCACGGTCGACGAGCGCTTCAAGGTGCCGCGCACCGCCATCCTCGTGCACACCGGCCTCGTCGCCGTGCTGGCGGTCAGCGGCACGTTCGAGGCGCTGGCGATCCTGTCCGGGCTGGCGAGCACGCTCCTCTACTCGCTGAGCAGCGCCGCGGCGTGGCGGCTGGCGCGGGCGAGCGGCGAACGGTCGTGGCCGATCGGCCTTGCCGCCGGCGTCGGCATCGCGGCAATGGCCGCGATCGCCGTCCAGGCCAAGCCGCAGGAACTGTTCGGCCTCGCCGCCGCGGTCGTCATCGCGCTCGGCATCTACGCCGCGCGCCGGCTGTTCGCCGCGCCGTGACGGCCGCGCTGCCGCCCGCCGCGGCCGGGACGCGCCGCCGCCACCGCCGGGTCCTCGTCGGGGCCGTCGCGGCGTGCATGCCGCTGCTCGTCGCGGCCGCAGCCGTGCCCGACGTGCCGCTCGCCGGACCGGCGGCGGCGCCGTGCGTGGCGGTCGCCCGCGCGGCGCGGCGCCTGACGCCCGCCGCGTGGCAGCGCGCGGAGGCGGCCCTCGCGCCGACGCTGCGGATCGAACGCGGCTGGTATGACCCGGGGCCAGCCGCCACGCCGCCGTTTCCGCTTGCCCGCGAGATCGCCGCGCTGCCGGCGGTCGCCGCCGCGATCGGCGCGTCCGGCGTCACGACAACCTTCCTCGAGCACGTGGCGGGCACCGACCTGTACCAGGCGTCGACGACGCAGGGCACGCTGCTCGTCGAGAGCGACGCCTTCGTCCGCGCCGCCGCCGGCGAGCCCGCGCGCCTCCTCCCATCCCCGCCGTCGGCCCGCGGCGGCGAATGGACGACCTCGGAGGACCTCGGCACGGTCGACAGCCTGCCGGTCATCGTCGACCACGGACCAACCGAGGCGACGGGGCTCGACCAGGACATCCAGCTGACGCCGTGGACCGGCAGCGGCTGGGGGCCGGCGTGCCGCGTCGCGCTGCGCTTCGCCAGTGCCTACCCGGTGGCGGCGCGCTTCTGCGGCGACACGCGGGTCTGCGCGGCGGCGGCCGCGATGGCCGGGGCGGTCGCCCGGGCGTTCGACGCCCACTCGTCGGACGGACCGCCCTTCGCGTTCGGCCCGGCGGCGTCGCGCGCGGCGCAGGCCGCCGCACAGCAGGCGGCCGCGCGCGGGACAGCCGTCGGCCGCCCCGACTTCCCGCAGTTCGGGCGAGACGCGGCGCAGACCTTCTCGTTCGGCGGCGACGGCCCTGTCCCGTTCGCGCTCGTCGTCGGCGGTCGCAGCACGCTCGCCCTGATCGGCCACGAAGGTGTCGGCTGGCGGACGAGCCGGCGCGTCCTGCTGGCAGTCTTCGACCCCGGGGGCGCGCCGCTAGCTGGAATCGTCATCGAGCGCCAGGTCGCTGGCTTGAGGAGCGCGGCGGTGCTGCCGCCGGTCCTCGACCGCGAGCGGCACTGAGCCGGTTCAGTAGCTCCCGACCGCGTCGAACGTCGCCGTCAGCGCCGCGCGCTCGCCTGTCGTCAGCTCGGGGCGCCAGACCTCGAACAGCAGGATGGCGCGCGGCTGGTCGCTGTCGTTCCACGCTTCGTGCTCGATCGAATCGTCGAAGATCAGCGGCACCCCGGCCGCGACGGTGCGCGTCTCGTTGCCGACACGCAGCCGGCAGCCGGGCGGCACGATCAGGGGGATGTGGACGATCAGCCGGGTGTTGAGCATCCCGTTGTGCGGCGGGATGTGGGTGCCGCCGGCCAGGATCGAGAACAGCGCCATCGGGCTGCGCCCCCTCGTCCGCGGGATCGGCGCGCTCTCGACCGCGGCGACCGTCACCGGGCAGGCGGCGTGGGCAGCGGCGACCGGCTCGCCCGCCTTCCACAGGTGGTAGGCACTCCAGCGGGCATCGCCCAGGAGGCTGTGCTCCTTCGATGGGCGGTTCTCCGGCCGCTCGACGTAGGGCGCGATGCCGGTCTCGGCGGCGATGACGCCTTCGACCTCGGCGCGAATGGCGTCGGTCTGCGCCGCGATGGCGAGCAGCCACGGGAAGTCGGCGGGGTCGAAGAAGGGGATCGCCGGGAGCCGGGGGTAGAAGAAGTTGGTCGGCGCCTGCGGGTACGGCTGTGTCCGCCCGCTGGCGATGCCGAGCGCCTCGGCGAAACGCGGGTGGACCGTCGCGGCGTCGACGCCCTTCCCCGCAAGCGCCGCCGTCAGGTGCGCCTCGAACCGCGCCGCCGAGGCGTCGAGCGCGGCACGGGCATGGGCCAGCGCCTGCGCCGTCGCCGGCGGCTGCTCGACGCCGGCCGGCGCCGTCCGCAGCGCGGCTTCGAACCAGCTGGCAGCCGCCCGCTCGTCGCCGGCTCGGGCGATCAGCTCGCCCTTCATGACGATGGCGTCGAGGTTGGCGCGGTCGGCGGCGAGCACGCGGTCGAGCGCCTCGTGCGCCCGCGGCCGGTCGTCCTGCAGGAAGCACGCCTGCGCCAGAAACAGCCACGCCTGGGGCGCGGCGTCGGGCGAGCCGACGACCGCTTCGAAGGCGCGCCGGGCCGATCCCGCGTCGCCGCGCTGGAGCGCCTTGATGCCGTCGTCGGCCGTCCGCAGAAGCTGGTCGCGCGTCATGCCTGTCCCCGCGGCGGCGGGCTCAGCATGCCGGCGCGGTGGGCGCCCTGGAAGGCGAGCATCCAGCCCGGGTACTCGCGCGGCAGGGCGCTCGCCGCGTCGAGCGCCGCCAGCTGCTCCGCCGTCAGCACGACCTCGGTCGCAGCGAGGTTGTCGGCGAGCTGGTCGGGCCGCTTGGCACCGACAATGACGCTCGTCACCGCCGGCTGGTGGAGCAGCCAGGCGAGCGCGATGCGGGCGACGCTGACACCGTGCGCCTCGGCGACGGGGCGCATGGCGGCGATGACGGCGTCGCCGCGCGCGGGCTCGACGGGCGGAAAGTCGAAGGTCTTGCGCCGGCCCTCGGCGTCGCTGCCCTGGTACTTGCCCGACAGATAGCCGCCGGCGAGCGGCGACCAGACCATGAGCCCGACGCCTTCGGCCTGCATCATCGGGATGAGCTCGCGCTCGAGGTCGCGCCCGGCGAGGCTGTAATAGGCCTGGACGCTGACCGGCGGGGCGAGGCCGTGGCGCTCGGCGAGGCCCAGCGCCTTCATCACCTGCCACGCGGCCCAGTTCGACACGCCGACATAGCGCACCCGCCCCGAGGCGACGATCGCGTCGAGGGTTCGCAGCTGCTCCTCGATCGGCGTGGCGACGTCGAAGCCGTGGATCTGGTAGAGATCGATGTGGTCGAGCCCGAGCCGCTTCAGGCTGGCGTCGACTGCGTTCAGCAGGTGGTAGCGCGAGGTGCCGCGGCCGTTCGGTCCTTTGCCCATTTCGCCGAAGGCCTTGGTCGCGACGACCACCTCCCCGCGCCCGACCCCGAGCGTCTTCAACGCCGCGCCGGTGATCTCCTCCGACCGGCCCCCGCTGTAGACGTCGGCGGTGTCGATGAAGTTGACCCCGGCGTCGAGCGCGCCCTTGACCAGCGCCGTCGCGTCGTCGTCGCCGAGCCCGCCCATCGCCGCCCACATGCCGCTGGTGCCACCGAAGGTCATCGTGCCGAGACATAGTTCGGAGACAAACAGGCCGGTGCGGCCGAGCGGATTGTAACGCATCGTTTACGACTCCCGAGGCGCGGCTATGGCGCGAGGGGCGCTTTGCCTCTATCTGGCGGCCATGTCACGCTTCGACACCGTCCCCAACCGGCGGCAGCTGATCGACCGCCGGGCGCTGGCCGACACGCTCGCCGCGATCGCGCCGGGAGCGGGAGCGCGGAGCGCGGCGACCGAGATCCTGCGTGCCGGGCTGGCCGACGCCCGCGCCGAGCTCCGCCGGCGGCTCCACGACCACGCCTCGCGGGGGCTGGAGATGGCGGCGAGCCACGCCTTCGTCACCGACCAGCTGCTGCGGCTGATCTTCGACTTCACGACGACCCGCCTCTATCCCTGCCCCAACCCGACCGCAGCCGAGCGCATCGCACTGCTCGCCGTCGGCGGCTACGGCCGCGGCGAGATGGCGCCGTTCAGCGACGTCGACATCATGTTCCTCACGCCCTGGAAGCAGACCGCCTGGGGCGAGCAGGTGATCGAGACCATCCTCCATTTCCTGTGGGACCTGGGGCTGAAAGTCGGCCATTCGACGCGCAGCCTCGACGACATGGTGCGGCAGGCGAAGGCCGACCTCACCGTCCGCACGGCGCTGCTCGAGGCGCGCTTCGTGTGGGGCGACCAGCCGCTCTATGACGAAGCCGGCGCGCGCTTCCGCCGCGAGGTCGTCGCCGGCACCGCCCGCACGTACATCGCCGAGAAGCTCGCCGAGCGCGACGCGCGTCACCGCAAGATGGGCGACAGCCGCTACGTCGTCGAACCGAACCTCAAGGAGGGCAAGGGCGGTCTGCGCGACCTCCACACTTTGTTCTGGATCGGCAAGTACGCGTACCAGGTGCAGTCGGTTGCCGAACTCGTCGACAAGGGGCTGCTGACCGCGCAGGAGCTGCGCCAGTTCGTCCGCGCCGAGAACTTCCTGTGGGCGGTCCGCTGCAACCTCCACGACATGGCCGGACGCGCGGAGGAGCGGCTGACCTTTGACGTCCAGCGCGAACTCGCCCAGCGCCTGCGCTATACCGAGCGCGCCGGCATGAGCGCTGTCGAGCGCTTTATGCGTCACTATTTCCTGATGGCGCGCCAGGTCGGCGACCTAACCGGGCTGTTCCTCGCCCATCTGGACGACAGCTTCGGCAAGCCGGCGTGGCTGCCGCGGCTGACGCGGCGGCCGCGGCGGCTGCACGGCTTCACCGTCCGCGGGCAGCGAATCGGCGTCCCGGCCGACGACTTCTTCGCCGCCGACCCCGTGCGGCTGGTCGAGATGTTCGCGCTCGCCGCACGCGAGGGGCTGGAGGTCCATCCGCTTGCCATGCGCCAGGCAGGGCGTGACGCCCACCTGATCGGCGAGAAGGTCCGCCGCGATGCGCGCGCCAACGCATTGTTCATGGACGTGCTGACCAGCCCGCGCTGCGAGGCGGTGCTGCGCTGGATGAGCGAGGCCGGCGTCTTCGGCCGCTTCATCCCCGACTTCGGCCGTGTCGTCGCGCAGATGCAGTACGACATGTACCACCATTACACGGTCGACGAGCACACCATCCGCGCCATTGGCCTGCTTGCCCGCATCGAGGCCGGCGACCTGAAAGCCGACCACCCGCTGTCGAGCGCGGTCGTCAAGCAGATCGTCTCGCGCCGCGTGCTGTACGTCGCGGTCATGCTCCACGACATCGCCAAGGGACGCGGCGGCGACCACAGCGAGCTTGGTGCCGAAGTCGCGGAGCGGCTGTGCCCGCGTCTCGGCCTGACTCCTGCTGAAACCGAGACCGTCGCCTGGCTGGTCCGTTACCACCTGCTGATGTCGTCGACCGCGTTCAAGCGCGACCTCGCCGACTTCAAGACCATCCTCGACTTCACCGAGGTTGTTGCCTCGCCCGAGCGCCTGCGCCTGCTCTTGATACTGACCGTCGTCGATATCCGCGCCGTCGGACCGAATGTCTGGAACAACTGGAAGGGCCAGCTGCTCCGCGACCTCTACGACGCCGCCGAGGAGGTGCTGCGTCTCGGCCACAAGCAGACCGGACGGCAGGAGCGGATCGCCGCCAAGCAGGCGACGCTGGCGAAGGAGCTGGAGTGGCCGACGGACGAGTTCGCCGCCTACGCGCGCCGCCACACCGACGCCTACTGGATCGCCGAGCAGCCCGACGTGCTGTTCAAGAACGCGGTGCAGGTCGAGCGCGCCGACGCGGCGAAGGTCCCGCTCGCCATCGGCCTCGAGGTCGACGCGGCGAGCGGCACGACGCTCGTCACTGTCTATGCCGCCGACCACCCCGGCCTGTTCTACCGCATCGCCGGCGCGATCTCCTTGGGCGGTGCGAGCATCGTCGACGCTCGCATCCACACCACGCGCGACGGCCAGGCGCTCGACAATTTCGTCGTCAGCGATCCCCTCGGCCGCCCTTTTGCCGAGCCCGAGCAGCTGGCGCGGCTGAAGCGCATGATCGAGGACGTGCTGACCGGCCGGGTGCGCCTCGCCGACCGCCTCGCCGCCCGTCCGCTGGCCCGCCGCCGCGCCGAGGCGTTCCGCGTCGAGCCCAACGTGCTGATCGATAACAAGGCATCGAACCGCTACACGGTGATCGAGGTCAACGCCCTCGACCGCCCGGCGCTGCTGTGGTCGCTGACCCACGCCCTGTTCGCCGCGCGCCTGGCAATCCATTCGGCGCACATCGCTACCTACGGCGAGCGGGCGGTGGACGTTTTCTACCTGACCGACCTGACGGGCGCGAAGGTCGAGGATGCGGCGCGGCTGAAGAGCATCGAGAAGCGCCTGCTCGACCTGGCGACGAGCCACCGCCCGGAGATGCTGGCGGCGGAGTGAGGTGGGCACCGGCCGGGAGCGGTTCGACACCGGTCGCGTGAGCGACGGTCTCCGTCGCGCCCCTTGCAGGTGAGCAGACAGAGGAAGACAGACTTTCCCAAGGCAAACGACGGCGAAAACTGTCGGAAAACTTTACACTCGTAGATAAGCCTTGGACTTTGACTCGGCGCAAGTTGTTGTCATCTCACAAAATCGCTATGGTTAATATTATGGCATAGATATTGCTTCGATCTATTTGCGCTGTCGCAAACAGAGGAGAAGTACGATGAAGTCGATCAAAGTGCTCGTCGCCGCAGCCGTCGCCGCCGCCGGATCCACTGCCGCCGGTGCAGCGATCATGTCGACGCAGACGTCTCCGGCCGGCGCCGTCGCGCTGATCGGCGCCGGCGCCACCGTCGCCGACTTCGAATCGTTCGCACCCGGCGAATATTCGTCGCTGACGACGGGCGGACTGACCGTCACCTCGGACAACGGGCATATCTTCGCCGATAACGCTTATGCTGGCACTTACAACAACTTCGGCAATATCTCAGCGCATAATTGTTATTGCGGCGACTCGTTTGGAGCGCTGACCTTCACCTTTGCGGTGCCGACCGCTCACTTCGGCTTCTTCTTCGGCGCGTCCGACGTGGCGTGGACGCTCAGCACCTTTGGTCCGGGTGGCACGCTGATCGATACGGCGTCGATCGGTCCGACGCACGGCTCGAACGCCGGCGACTTCTTCTATTCGCTGAGCGGTCCCATCAAGTCGGCGACGCTCGTCGGGCAGCCGGGCGACTACATCTTCATCGACAACGTCACCTACAATGGCAACACCGTGCCGGAACCGGCGGCTTGGGCGCTGATGATTGCAGGCTTCGGGCTCGTCGGCTCCGCGCTGCGTGGCCGCCGCGCCGTCCTCGCCGCCTGAGGCTCGTGCCCGCGGGAGCCATCCCGCGGGGACATCCTTCGCCCTGGCCGCGGTCCGTCACCGCGGCCGGGGCACTTGGCTGACGGAACCCGTGCTCGCCGCTCTCGTCCACGCGGATTGGCCTGAGCGACTATAGGCGCAGGCCGGGCTCCGCGCCTGAACTTCTGCCTTGCCGCCAACACGCCACCACTCGGCGCGAGGGTGCCTGAAACCGCCCGACGGCTTAGCCCCGACGCGCGGTACGGCCCCTCGCTCCGCTCCTTGCCGCGGGCTATAGAGATGCTCGAGGAGAGCAGGCGGCATGACCACCACCGACGACTGGGCGAAGCTGGCGGCGAAGGAGGTCAAGGGGCGCGACCTCGACTGGCACACGCCCGAGGGTATCACGGTCAAGCCGCTCTATACCGCTGACGACGTCGCCGGGGTCGACCCCGGTATGCCCGGGTTCGCGCCGTTCACCCGCGGGGTCAAGGCGACGATGTACGCCGGGCGGCCGTGGACCATTCGTCAATATGCGGGCTTCTCAACCGCCAGGGAATCGAACGCCTTCTACCGCCGCAACCTCGCCGCGGGGCAGAAGGGGCTGTCGGTCGCCTTCGACCTCGCCACCCACCGCGGCTACGACAGCGACCACCCGCGCGTGACCGGCGACGTCGGCAAGGCCGGCGTCGCGATCGATTCGGTCGAAGACATGAAGATCTTGTTCGACGGCATCCCGCTCGACCAGATGTCGGTCAGCATGACGATGAACGGCGCAGTGATCCCGACGCTGGCCTTCTTCATCGTCGCCGCCGAGGAGCAGGGTGTGTCGCCCGACAAGCTCGAGGGGACGATCCAGAACGACATCCTGAAGGAGTTCATGGTCCGCAACACCTACGTCTACCCGCCCGAGCCCTCCATGCGGATCGTCGCCGACATCATCGCCTTCACCGCCGAGCACATGCCGAAGTTCAACTCGATCTCGATCAGCGGCTACCACATGCAGGAAGCAGGCGCGACGCAGCTGCAGGAGCTCGCCTTCACGCTCGCCGACGGCATGGAGTATGTCCGCGCGGCGCAGGCCCGCGGGTTGGACGTCGACGCCTTCGCCCCGCGCCTGTCGTTCTTCTTCGCCATCGGCATGAACTTCTTCATGGAGGTGGCGAAGCTCCGCGCCGCACGGACGCTGTGGGCCGGATCATGGCCGGCTTCGGCGCGAAAGACCCGAAGTCGCTGATGCTGCGCACCCACTGCCAGACCAGCGGCGTGTCGCTGCAGGAGCGCGACCCGTATAACAACGTCGTCCGCACCACCGTCGAGGCGCTGGCGGCCGTGCTCGGTGGCACGCAGTCGCTCCACACCAACGCGCTCGACGAGGCGATTGCCCTGCCGACCGACTTCTCGGCGCGAATCGCCCGTAACACGCAGCTGGTGCTGGCCGAGGAGACCGGCGTCACCCGCGTCGTCGATCCCTTGGGCGGCAGCTACTACGTCGAGGCGTTGACCGCCGAGCTCGTCGACAAGGCCTGGGCGATGATCGAGGACATCGAGGCGCGCGGCGGCATGACCGCGGCCGTCGCGACCGGCTATCCGAAGCTGCAGATCGAGGAAGCCGCCGCCGCCAAGCAGGCCGCGGTCGACCGCGGCGAGACTGTCGTCGTCGGCGTGAACAAGTATCAACCCGCCGCCGAGGACAGCATCGACATCCTGGACGTCGATTCCGAGGCGGTCCGCGATGGCCAGATCGCGTTGCTGGCGAAAGTGCGCGCGACGCGCGACCCCGCCACCGCCGCCGCCGCGCTCGACGCGTTGCGCGACGGCGCGGCCGGCGACGCCAACCTGCTCGCCCTCGCCGTCGAGGCGGCGCGGGCACGATGCACCCTCGGCGAGATTTCAAGCGCCCTCGAGGACGTCTTCGGCCGCCACGCAGCGGTCGTCCGCATGGTCAGCGGCGTCTACGGCGCGGCCTATGGCGGCGACCCCGGCTACGCCCGGGTACAGGCCGGCATCGCCGCCTTCCAGACGCGCAAGGGCCGCCGGCCACGCGTGCTGGTCGCCAAGATGGGCCAGGACGGCCACGACCGCGGGGCCAAGGTCGTCGGCAGCGCCTATGCCGACCTCGGCTTCGACGTGACGGTCGGCCCCCTGTTCCAGACACCGGCCGAAGCCGCGGCACTCGCGGTGGCCGAGGACGTCGACATCGTCGGCGCCTCGAGCCTGGCGGCAGGGCACAAGTCTCTGGTCCCCGAGCTCATCGCGGCGCTGAAGGAGCGGGGTCGCTCCGACATCCGCGTCGTCGCCGGCGGCGTCATCCCGGCGCAGGATTATGATTTCCTCCGCGCCGCCGGGGTTGCCGGCATCTATGGCCCCGGCACCAACCTCGTCGCCGCCGCCGCCGACCTGCTCCGCCTGCTCGGGCACAACCTGCCGCCGGAGGGGCTCGACGAGGCGGCGGAGTAGCGCCCGGGCTACCGCAGCGCGACGACTTGCTGACGAGGAGATCGCACCATGCCCGTCCTCCAGACCCTGACCGGCCACGTCCGCGACCTCGGCGGCTTCTCGGTCGCCCGCGTCCTGCCGCAGGCCGCGCTGCGCCACGTCGGGCCGTTCGTCTTCTTCGATCACCTCGGCCCGGCCGAGTTCGCGCCGGGTCAGGGCATCGACGTGCGGCCGCATCCGCACATCGGGCTGGCGACGGTGACGTACCTGTTCGTGGGCTCGCTCGGTCACCGCGACAGCCTCGGCACCGTCGTCGACATCGCGCCCGGCGCGGTCAACTGGATGACCGCCGGGCGCGGCATCGTCCATTCCGAGCGTACGCCGCCGGCCGCGCGCGCCGCCGGGCAGCGGATGCACGGCATCCAGTCGTGGGTGGCACTGCCCGACGACCATGCCGAGACCGCGCCCGCCTTCGCTCACCATCCCGCAGAGACGCTGCCGAGCATCGCGTTCGGCGGCGCGCGGCGGACGCTGATCGCCGGCCACGCCTTCCATGCGGCGTCGCCGGTCAACGCGCTCAGCCCGATGTTCTACATCGACGTCGATGCGGAGGCCGGCGCCTCGGTCGCGCTGCCAGGCGAGCACGAGGAACGCGCGGTGTACGTCGTCAGCGGGGCGATCGATCTCGACGGCACGCGCTACACGGCCGGCACGATGGTCGTCGTCGCCCCCGGCGGGGAGGTTGCCTTCACCACCGCCGAGCCGACCCGTGCCATGCTGCTCGGCGGCGCCAGCGTCGGCCCGCGCTACATCGAGTGGAACTTCGTGCACCGCTCGCGCGAGCGGATCGAGGCGGCCAAGGCCGACTGGGTCGCCGGCCGCTTTCCGCGCGTGCCCGGAGAGCACGAGTTCATCCCGCTGCCCGGCAGCCCGGCGGCAGTGGCGGAAGGGACGCCCACGAGCTGAGGAGAAACGGCGATGATCGTGCGTACCTGGCACGGCTGGACAACGCCGGCGAACGCCGAGGCGTACCGCACGCTGCTGCTCGGCACGATCCTGCCGGATATCGAGGCGCGTGACATCGCCGGCCTGCTCAACATCGACGTCCTGCGCCGCGACGTCGGGGACGAGGTCGAGTTCACGACCCTGATGCTGTTCGACAGCGAGGCGGCGATCCGCCGCTTCGTCGGCGATGACGTGACGGTGGCCCATGTTCCCGATTCCGCCCGCGCGGTGCTGGCGCGCTTCGACGCGCGCGCCGTCCACCGCGAGGTGATCGATCGGCGGGCACGGCCTGACCACGCCCGCGGCCGCGGGTAGCGGGGCGGCGGCGTCCGCGCTAGAACGGCGCGATGTTCATCCGCCTGACCGACACCGTCGCCGTCGCGGGGCAGCTCGCGCCCGCCGATTTGGCTGCCGCGGCGGCGAGCGGCTTCGCCATGATCGTCAACAACCGCCCCGACGGCGAGGAGCCCGGGCAACCGCCTGCCGAGGCGATGCGCGCGGCAGCGTCTGCGGCGGGGCTCGGATACGCGGACATTCCGGTCGATCATCATGGCCTCGGGCACGAGCAGGTCGAGGCGATGGCCGGCGTCCTCGATAGCGCTACGGGGCCGGTGCTCGCTTTTTGCCGCTCGGGCACGCGCTCGGCCAATCTCTGGGCGCTGGCCGAGGCGCGGCGCGGCGGCGAGGCCGACGCGATCATCGCCGCCTGCGCGCGTGGCCGCTACGACGTGTCGGGGCTTCGCCCGGTGCTCCAGCGGCTGGCGGCGGCCGGACGGACGGCGGCAGCATGATCTTCACCTCGATCGCCGGCATCGTCACCCTCGTCCTGCTCGCGCGCGCCTTGGGCTTTGGCCGCAACCCGGCGCTCGACGAGGCGACCGCGCGCGAGCAGGTGGAGGCGGCGCTGCCCGGCTTCGTCGCCGCGCGCGCCGAGGTCGATCAGGCCGCCCGGACGGCGCGCGTCGTCGGCCGCGATGGGCGCGTCGCTACGGTCCAGCCGCACGGCGACCGGTGGGTGGTGCGCGCATGACCGCTCCGGGACCCGCCGCATGACCCTGCCCGATCCGGTCACGCTGGCGACCCCGGCGTTCATCGCCCTCGTCCTGATCGAGATGGTCGCCGTTCGCCTCGGCGCGCGCGGCGACTATGACTGGCGCGACGCCTTCACCTCGCTAACGATGGGCTTCGGTTCGACGATCGCCGCGATCCTGTTCGGCGGGACGATCGTCGCGACCTATGCCGCGGCGGCGCGCTTCCACCTGTTCGCCATCCCGATTACCTGGTGGTCGGGCGTGCTGTGCTTCGTCGCGGACGACCTCGCCTACTATGCGTTCCACCGCAGCGCCCACCGCGTCCGCTGGTTCTGGGCGAGCCACGTCATCCACCATTCGAGCCAGCACTATAATCTGACGACGGCGCTGCGGCAGACGTGGACCGGCTTCTGGTCGCTGTCGTTCGCTTTCCGCCTGCCGCTGCTGCTTCTCGGTTTCGACGTTCGGCTGGTGCTGTTCGTCGCCGGCATCAACCTGATCTACCAGTTCTGGATCCATACCGAGACCGTCCGCCGGCTGCCCGCGCCGCTCGAGTGGCTCCTCAACACACCATCGCACCACCGCGTCCATCACGGCAGCAACCCGCGCTATCTCGACCGCAACTACGGCGGCGTCTTCATCGTCTGGGACCGGCTGTTCGGCACCTTCGAGCCCGAGGACGAGCCGGTGCGCTACGGGCTGGTCCACAACGTCGCGAGCTTCAACCCGCTGGTGACCGCCACGCACGAGTGGATGGCGATCGCCCGCGACCTGTGGGCGGCCCGGACGTGGCGCGGGCGGTGGATGGCGCTGTTCGGACCGCCCGGCTGGCGTGAGGACGGCGACGCAAGCACGGCGGAAGCGATCCGCGCGGCGTGGGCGGCACGGACCACGGCAGCGGAGTAGCGCCTTCCCGGCATCCGCACGCTCCTCGGGGCCGCGGCCCCGAGGAACCTGGCGGTAGCCTACATCGGCTTGCGGAACCGGTATGCGAACTGGTCGGTGTGGCCGCGGACGCTCGGGTCGAAGACGGCCTTGCTGTGGTCGTCGGCAGGGTTCGCCAACACCTTGCTCTCGCCGTCGAAGACGAAGCCCGCGGCCGTCACCTCGGCCTTGACCACGGCGGGATCGATGCGATGGAGCGTGTTGGTGACGTCTGCCCCCGGCGCGGCGACGTGGTCGACGATGACGTAATAGCCGCCAGGCTTCAGCGCCGCGAACGCGGCGCGGTTGGTGCCCTCCAGGATCTCGCGCGGGACGTTGTGCAGGTCGTGGTAGTTCTGCGCCGTCCAGATAACATCGACGTTCTTGATCGCCGGATCGAGCAGGCTCGAGGTGACGACCACGTTGCCATAGGTCGCGGCCATCCCCTTGATCGCGGCGAGGCCGGCCGGGTCGTGCTCGGCCGCGACCGAGGGCACGTCGGCGATGACCTGCCCGCCCGGCTTGACGGCGACGGCGAACAGGCGCGTGAAATAGCCGTGACCCGGAATGAAGTCGACGACCTTGGCGCCCGGCCCGACGTGGGCGAAGGCGAGCATCTCGGCCGGGTGGCGCGCGGCGTCGCGGGCGACGTCTTCGGCCGGGCGGTTAGGGTCGGCGGCGAGCATCGGCTGGGCGATCGCTCCGCCGGCGACGGCGCTGGCGGCAAGCAGGCACAAGGTCAGGCGGCGCATGGTTCGTTCTCCCCTTGGGTGCGGCGCTTTTACGCCCCCGCCATGAGGCTGCGAAGCCCTATTCCGGTTTGGGCAGGCTCTTGACGAAATGCGCGTCGGCAGCCGCCTGCAGGTCGCCGCCGCCGCGGCGGACGAGCGAGATGCCCTCCAGCGTCACCACGTCCGGACGCAGCAGCCGGCTGTGAAGCGAGTAGCCGAGGTCGTACAGCGCCCGGTCGGTCATCGTCGCCGCGCCCGCGACATAGGTCGTCTCGACGACGACCGGCAAGCGGTGGCGGCCGGCATGGAGCTTGGCGCCTTTGAGCGCGTCGCGCAGCCCGGCGTCGAACCACGCCGCCTCGATCCGCGGGTTGCCGGTCGTTTCGACCGGATCGGGCTTGACCGCCGTCGGGAAGTGGATCGTCTGCGTGCCGATGACCTGGTCGGCCGCGGCGGGCTTGAGGACGATGCGCTCGCCGTTGTGCTCGATCTTGCCGGTCAGGACGAGCGGCGCCGCGCGGGCGCCCGGTGCCTGGACCGCCGTCGCCTTCCGCTCCTGGTGGGCGTCCCAGTAGCTCAGCACGGAGACGCCCAGCGCGCCGATGCCGACGATCTCGCCGAGGGTGATCCAGCGGCGCCGCGTGCGCTCCTGTTCGGTCTGGCTCATCGGTGTCCTGTCGGCTGCGCGGGGAAAGCGCAGGTTCTCTACGCGAGGGGGCCCGGACAAAAAAGGGCCGGGTGGTCGCCCACCCGGCCCAGTCGGCTTTCCTTGGGAGGAACCGGTCAATAGTTGTAGGCGCGCTCCTCGTGCGAGGTGATGTCGAGGCCTTCGCGCTCGGCATCCTCGCTGACGCGGAGGCCCATGGTCTTGTCGATGATGAAGTATAGGATCGCCGAGCCGATGCCCGACCAGGCCAGCGTCAGCAGCACCGCCTTCAGCTGGATGAACAGCTGGCCGGCCATGTCATACGCCTCCGGCTTGATCGCCGCGCCGGGGAAGACCGTGTAGTCGATCGTTCCCTGCCCGCCGAGCGAGGGCGCGGCGACGATCGCCGTGCCGAGCGCGCCGACGATGCCGCCGATGCAGTGGACCCCGAAGACGTCGAGCGTGTCGTCGTACTTGAACGCGGACTTCACCTTGGTCACGAACAGGAAGCAGATCGGCGAGACGACGAAGCCGAGGACGATCGAGGTCATCGGCGCGGCATAGCCGCTTGCCGGCGTGATCGCGACGAGGCCGGCGACCGCCCCCGACGCGGCACCGAGCATCGTCGGCCGGCCGTGGACGATCTGGTCGACCAGCGCCCAGCTGACGGCCGCGGCGGCGGTGGCGACGAAGGTGTTGATGAACGCGGTCGCCGTCACGCCGTTCGACTCGAGGTTGGAGCCGGCGTTGAAGCCGAACCAGCCGACCCACAGCAGCGAGGCGCCGATCATCGTCATGGTCAGCGAGTGCGGCGGCGTCGCCTCGCTTGCCGAAGCCGAGCCGCTTGCCGATCATCAGGCAGCCGACCAGCCCGGCGATGCCGGCGTTGATGTGGACCACCGTGCCGCCGGCGAAGTCGAGCGCTCCCATGTTGAACAGGAAGCCGGCGTCGGTCTTCGCATCGGGCAGGAAATCCGGCCCGGCGAAGTACCAGACCATGTGCGCGATCGGGAAATAGACGACCGTCATCCACAGCACGACGAAGACGATCAGCGCGCTGAACTTGATCCGCTCGGCGAACGCCCCGACGATCAGCGCCGGCGTGATGCAGGCGAAGGTCATCTGGAAGACGACATAGGCGTATTCGGGAATGTAGACGTTGTTCGAGAAGGTCGCGGCGTAGGTCGACGACGACACGCCCATCAGCATGGCCTTGGACAGCCCGCCGAAGAACTGCGTCGGCCCGGAGGTGAACGCCTCCGAATAGCCCCAGCAGCACCAGACGACCGCGACGACCGACACGATCATGAACACCTGCATCAGCACGCTGAGCATGTTCTTCGTCCGCACCAGGCCGCCGTAGAACAGCGCGAGGCCCGGCACCGACATCATCAGCACGAGCAGGGTCGAGACCAGCATCCAGGCGGTGTCGCCCTTGTTCGCCATGTCGGCCTGCTGAACCGCGGTCGGTGCCTTGATCAGCGCCGGTGCGGCCCAGGCCGGCGCGCTCAGCGCCGCGGCCGCTCCGGCCGCAGCCAGCGATTTCCACCAGAGTTTCATCGTCGGTCGAGCCCCCTTACAGCGCGGTTTCATTGGTTTCGCCGGTGCGGATGCGGACCGCGCTGGCAATGTCGGCGACGAAGATCTTGCCGTCGCCGATGCTGCCGGTGTGTGCCGCCGTCTGGATCGTCTCGACGACCTGCGCCGCGACATCGTCGGCGACGACGACCTCGATCTTGATCTTGGGCACCATGTTGGTCGTGTACTCGGCCCCGCGATAGATCTCGGTCTGGCCCTTCTGCCGGCCGAATCCCTTGACCTCGCTGACCGTCATCCCCTGGACACCGGCGACGGTCAGCGCCTCGCGCACCTCGTCGAGCTTGAACGGCTTGATGATGGCGATGACGAGTTTCATGCTGCGCGGCCCCTCCGGTCGAGCCCGGTGCCTCGCAAGCTCCGTGCCAAGCGCGCCCGGCTGCTGCGGTGCAGCAAGAGCGCGACCGGGCTGATCAAAATTGAGGCGGCGGGCGGGCGCCCTGCCCGTTATCTAGGCGGCGTCGTCGGCCAAGGCGGCGAGCAGCGCCCGCGCCGCGTCGACGTCGTCCGCGTCGACCATCAGGCGGACGCCCGACAACCCGGAGCCGATCACCGAGGCGATGCCGGCGTCGAACAGCACGGCGTCGATCCCCGCCGTTTCGAGCCGCGCCCGCGCGATCTCGGCGACGGTGCGGTCGAACAGCGTCTCGACCAGCGCCAGCGTCATCGCCGCGACCGGACGAAGCGGACGTAGAGGAGCAGGTTCAGGCCGATCAGCACGGTGCCGTAGATCGCCTGCGTGCCGCGCGTCAGGCCCTCGGGATAGATCACCGGCGTCAGATAATGGTCGATGAAGCCGCCGCTGTAGCCGGCCTGCCCCGCCGCCTCGCGGAAATGGTCCTCGATCGCGGTCAGCGGGCAGATGCGGCCGGTGAACTCGACGAAGCCGCCCCAGGCGAGCGCGGGCAGGTGCAGCCAGACCAGCCCCGGCCAGCGGACCAGCAACGCGGCGCCGAGCAGCGCGAACAGGATGAAGGCGGCGTGGAAGCCGACCACGGCATCGGCCAGCGTGGCGGCGGTCACCGCGTCACGCCGCCGTGCCGCCGACGGTCAGCCCCTCGATCAGCAGCGTCGGCTGGCCGACGCCGGCCGGCACGCTCTGCCCGGCCTTGCCGCAGGTGCCGACGCCCTCGTCGAGCGCGAGGTCGTTGCCGATGGCGCGGACGCGGGTCAGCACGTCGGGGCCGTTGCCGATGAGTGTCGCCCCCTTGATCGGCGCGCCCAGCCGCCCGTTCTCGATGCGGTAGGCCTCGGTGCAGGTGAAGACGAACTTGCCGCTGGTGATGTCGACCTGGCCGCCGCCGAAGCTCTTGGCGTAGATACCCGACCTCGCCGAGCGCAGGATCTCGCCCGGATCCTCGTGGCCGCCGAGCATGAAGGTATTGGTCATCCGCGGCATCGGCGCATGGGCGAAGCTCTCGCGCCGGCCGTTGCCGGTCGGCGCGACGCCCATCAGCCGGGCGTTGAGCCGGTCCTGCATATAGCCCTTCAGGATGCCGTCCTCGATCAGCACGGTCCGCTCGGTCGGCGTGCCCTCGTCGTCGATCGTCAGCGAGCCGCGGCGCGCGTCGATCGCGCCGTCGTCGACGACGGTCACGCCCGGCGCGGCGACGCGCTGCCCGATCAGCCCGGCGAAAGCGGACGTGCCCTTGCGGTTGAAGTCGCCCTCCAGCCCGTGGCCGATCGCCTCGTGCAGCAGGATGCCCGGCCAGCCGGGGCCGAGCACGACCGTCATCTCGCCCGCCGGCGCATCGACCGCCTCGAGATTGACCAGGGCCTGCGCCAGCGCGACGTCGATCGCCGCCTGCCACGTCTCGGGCCGCATCAGCTCGTCGTAGAGGTAGCGGCCGCCGAGCCCGTGGAAGCCGGTCTCGCGGCGGTCGCCGTTGGCGACGACGACCTGGACGTTCAGCCGGACCAGCGGGCGGACATCGCGCGCGCGCTGCCCATCGGCGCGGACGATCTCGACAACCGACCAACTGCCGAGCAGCGAGGCGGAAACCTGGACGACGCGCGGGTCGCGGGCACGCGCGGCGGCGTCGATCGCCTGCATCAGCTCGACCTTGGCGGCGAACGGGATCGCCGACAGCGGATCGGCGTCGGTGTAAAGCTGGCGGTTGGTTCGCGGCAGATCGAGCGCCGCGGTTCCGCCGTGGCCGCTGGCCACGACCTTCACCGTGTCGGCCGCGCGCGCGATCGCCGCCTCGGAGAGTTCGTTGGCATGGGCGAAACCCGTCGTCTCGCCCTTGACCCCGCGCAGCCCGAAGCCCTGCGACGTGTCGAAGGTCGCCGCCTTCAGCCGGCCGTCGTCGAAGCTGAACGACTCGCTTGTCGCATATTGGAGGTACAGCTCGCCGTCGTCGCAGCCCGCGAGCGCGTCGGCCACCAGCCGCTCGGTCCGGCCGGGATCGAGGCCGGTGTCGCGGTAGAAGATCGTCGCGGGATCATGGCTCATGCGAGCCGATATAGGCGAGGCGGCGGGGCGCGCCAACCGATCCTCCCCGACCGCGGCACCGTCAGGCGTGCGGGAAGTTGCACGTCAGCGCCCAGCGCACGCCCGGACGGTCGAGCTCGATGCGGCTGCAATAGTCGAGCACGTCGCGGCCGATCAGGATCCACGGCGGCTGCGATTTCTTGCGTGTGGCGGTAACGGTGATCGCGTCCTCGTCCTGTTCGGCGGAACTGGTCCCGGCATGGGCGCGGGCGTCCAGCTCCTTCGCCCGCGCCTCGGTGACGCGCGCCGCGGGGCTTATCAGCGGCAGGCCGAGGATGGTGGCACCGCTCACCGGCAGGACCCGCTCGAACGGCAGCGCGGTGCCGGGGAACGGCCGCCACAGGCCGACCTTGCCGGTCCGCCGGATCATGCCCGCTTTCTCCAGCAGCTGCGCCGCGCGGCCGTTGAACAGCGTCTCGGGCGAGTGCACGTCGAGGATGACATGGACGCTCTCGCCGCCGATCGCCGCCTTCATCAGCGCGTCACCGCGCCCGGCCCGGCCGATGCCGTACACCAGCCCGCCTTTGGGTGCCTGCGGCTGGAGGATGGCGACGTGCTCCGCGGGGATCGCCAATGCCGAGACGACGCCGTCGCTGTCGTCGGCCAGCGCCTTGTCGAACCAGACCGTCGGCAGGTTGTCGGCCTTCAGTCCGGCGAAGGCGACGTCGTAGAGGTTGAAGCGGATCAGAGCCTCGCCGCCGGGCATCAGGGTCGACTTGAACGGCAGCTTGCCGAAGATCGGAAAGGCCCTGAGGTGAGCGCGCGTCGCCGGCGTCATGTTGAGCAGCAGCGCCTTGTCGAAGCCGAGCGCGATGCGGACGTTCATCTCGGTGTTCTTGACCACCAGCCGCACCATCGGCTGCGGCGCCGCGACCGCCTCGAAGCGGTCGGCAACCGGCGCTGCGGCGGCGCTGCCGGCGGCGGCCAGCCACGCCGCGGCGATGAGGCGTCTAGCGACGATCGGCCGGGCCGCCGGTCAGGATGAAGCGGCGATCGCAGTAGCCGCAGTCGGCATAGCCGTTCGCTCCCATCTGCAGGTAGACGCGCGGATGGCCGTTCGGCCCGCCTTCCTCGTCGCCGTCGCACGCGACGCGCGTGGCGGTGACGTAGAAGACTTCGGGAGGGGGGATCGTGTCCATCGCGGTCGTCGCTCTAGCAAAGCCCGGCCTGCGGCGAAAGCGTCGTCCGGCGGCGGTTTTCGCAGCGTGTCCGGCGGCGCGGGCGGCAAGCGGGGCGAAGGTGCATCGCGTCGCCCGGGTGGAGTGCGCCCGTGTGACCTTCCGCGCGCCGCCGCCGCCCTTGCCGCCCCTGCCCCGGGGGCCTATCCCCGCGCCATGACCCAATCGGCGATCGCCATTCGCGAGCTCGAGAAGACCTATGCCGGCGGCAAGCGCGCGCTCGCCGGGGTCAGCCTCGACGTGCCGCGCGGCAGCATCTTCGGGCTGCTCGGCCCCAATGGTGCCGGCAAGTCGACGATGATCAACATCCTCGCCGGCCTTGTCCGGAAGACCAGCGGCAGCGCGCGCATCTGGGGCTTCGACATCGACGAGCATCCGCGGAACGCCCGCGCCTCGATCGGCATCGTGCCGCAGGAGATCCTGTTCGACGCCTTCTTCACGCCGTTCGAGACGCTCGAGCTGCAGGCCGGGCTGTACGGGGTGCCGAAGGCGAAGCGGCGGACGATGGAGCTGCTGAAGGCGGTCCGCCTCGACGACAAGGCGCACGCCTACAGCCGCACGCTGTCGGGCGGCATGAAGCGGCGGTTGCTGGTGGCGAAGGCGCTGGTTCACACGCCGCCGGTCCTCGTCCTCGACGAGCCGACGGCAGGCGTCGACATCGAGCTGCGCGCGCAGCTGTGGGAGTATGTCCGCGAACTCCACGCCGGGGGCACGACGGTCGTACTGACGACGCACTATCTCGAGGAGGCGCAGGCGCTGTGCGACCGCATCGCCATCGTCGACGGCGGGCAGATCGTCGCCAACGACGAGACGGCGACGCTGCTGGCCACCGCACAGGACAAGATCCTCGTCGTCACGGTCGACCGCGACCTCGAGGCGGCCCCGCCCGGACTGGGCGGCGCGGTCGAAGTCAGGAATCCGCGGACGCTCAGCATTACCTATGACAAGCGCGAGGCGCAGGCTGGCGACATCCTCCACCGCCTGACCGCGGCCGGGATCGGCGTCGTCGACGTATCGACGCGCGAGGCGGACCTCGAGGACGTGTTCCTCAAGCTGACGAGCCGGCCGGCGTGAGCGAACCGCACGATTACGACGTCGTCATCGTCGGCTCCGGCGCGGCCGGTCTGACGACTGCACTCGGCCTGGCCGACCGCTTCCGCGTCGTCGTGCTCGCCAAGGGCGGGGTGGGCGACGGCTCGACCGCCTGGGCGCAGGGCGGGATCGCCGCGGTGCTCGAGCCGGGCGATACGGTCGAGAGCCACGTCGAGGACACGATGATCGCCGGCGGCGGCTTGAACGACCGGGCGACGGTGACTTTCGTCGCCGAGAACGCTGCCGCCGCGATCGACCGGCTGGCGGCGATCGGCGTGCCGTTCAACGTCGGCGAGGCGGTCGGCGCCACCGATGGCGGCGCCAGTGCCGATGGCCGCTTCCACCTGACCCGCGAGGGCGGCCACAGCCACCGCCGCATCGCGCATGTCGACGACGCGACCGGCTGGGCGGTGCAGGACGCCTTGGCCAAGGCGGCGGCGGCGCACCCGAACATCACGCTCGCGCCCGGCCACGCCGTCGTCGACCTGATCACCGAGCGGCACGTCGAGACGCCGCGCTTCGTCAATCGCGCCTGCCACGGCGTCTACGCGCTCGACATCGCCGCGCGGCGGGTGGAGCGCTTTACCGGTCGCGCGGTGGTGCTGGCGACCGGCGGCGCGAGCCGGGTCTATCTGTTCTCGACCAACCCCGACGGTTCGACCGGCGACGGCATCGCCATGGCCTGGCGCGCCGGCTGCCGCGTGTCGAACATGGAGTTCAACCAGTTCCACCCGACCTGCCTGTTCCATCCCAAGGTCAAGAACTTCCTCATCACCGAGGCCATGCGCGGCGAGGGCGGGCACCTGCTGCTGCCGAACGGCGAACGCTTCATGGCGCGCTACGACGAGCGCATGGAGCTCGCGCCGCGCGACGTCGTCGCCCGCGCCATCGACGCCGAGATCAAGCGGCTGGGGCTGAGCCACGTCCGGCTCGACATGACGCATCTCGGCGCGGACTTCATCGTCCACCATTTCCCGACGATCCACGCGCGCCTGCTCGAGCTCGGGATCGACTGCACCCGGCAGTCGATCCCGGTCGTGCCGGCGGCGCACTATACCTGTGGCGGCGTGCTCGTCGACCTGCACGGGCGGACCGACCTGCCGGGGCTGTACGCGGTCGGCGAGGTGTCGCAGTCCGGCCTGCACGGCGCCAACCGGCTGGCGTCGAACTCGCTGCTCGAATGCCTGGTCTTCGGCGTGGCGGTCGCCGACGACATCGCCGCACGCTGGGAGTCGCTATCCCCGCCACCGCCGACGCGAGCCTGGGACGAGAGCCGCGTCACCGACTCCGACGAGGAGGTCGTCGTCAGCCACAACTGGGCCGAACTCCGCCGCTTCATGTGGGACTATGTCGGCATCGTCCGGACCAACAAGCGCCTCGAGCGCGCCGCCCACCGGGTCAAGACGCTGCGGAAGGAGGTTCACGACTATTACAGCGACTTCCGCGTCACGCCCGACCTGATCGAGCTTCGCAACCTCGTCCAGGTCGCCGACCTCATCGTCCGCTCGGCGCGGCGGCGGCACGAGAGCCGCGGGCTGCACTTCAGCCTCGACTATCCGGCGACCGATCCGGTGCCGCGCGACACGATCCTCGATCCGTGGTCGCGCGATTAGGGTAGCGCCGCGCGCCCGCCGTCCCTAGGGTGCGGCGCTTCGCAAAAGCGAGGCGCGAATGGCCATCGTCGGCATCATCATGGGCAGCCAGTCGGACTGGGCGACGATGCGCGCCGCCGCCGAGACGCTGGACGCTCTGGGCGTAGCGCACGAGGTCCGGATCGTCTCGGCCCATCGCACCCCGCAGCGGATGATCGCCTATGCCGAGGCTGCCGCCGCCCGGGGGCTGAAGGCAATCATCGCCGGGGCCGGCGGGGCGGCCCATCTGCCGGGCATGGTCGCCGCCTGCACGCGCCTGCCGGTGCTCGGCGTGCCGGTCGAGAGCAAGGCGCTGTCGGGGCTCGACAGCCTGCTGTCGATCGTCCAGATGCCCGCGGGCGTTCCTGTCGGCACCCTCGCCATCGGTCATGCCGGTGCCGTCAACGCCGCGCTGCTCGCCACCGCGATGCTGGCGACGGCGGACGAGGAGCTGGCCGCGCGGCTCGACGAATGGCGCGCGGCGCAGACGGCCAAGGTCGCCGAAGCGCCTGAATGATCGCTCCGGGCGCGACCATCGGCATCCTGGGCGGCGGGCAGCTCGGGCGGATGCTGGCCTTGTCGGCGGCGGCGATGGGCTACCGCGTCCACGTCTTCGCCCCCGAGGCCGAGCAGCCGGCGGCCGACGTCGCCGCCTTCGCCACCCGCGCCGCCTATGACGACACGGCCGCGCTCGACGCCTTCGCCGCGGCGGTCGACGTCGTCACCTACGAGTTCGAGAACGTGCCGCTCGCCGCCGTCGCCCGCGTCGCGGCGCAGGTGCCCGGTCCGGCCCGGCGCGCAGGCGCTCGAGGTGGCGCAGGACCGGCTGGCGGAGAAGCGCTTCGTCGCCGCGCTGGGCGGCACGACGGCGCCGTTCCGCGCGGTCGACAGCCTCGCCGAGCTGACCGCTGCCCTCGGCGCCATCGGCACGCCGGCGATCCTCAAGACGCGACGCTTCGGCTATGACGGCAAGGGCCAGGCGCGCATCGCCGCGCCGGGAGACGCCGCCGCGGCCTGGGCGGCGACCGGCGGCGCGCCCGCCATCGTCGAGGCGCAGGTCGACTTCGACGGCGAGTTCTCCGTGCTTCTCGCGCGCGGCGCGGACGGCGCGGCAGTGGTCTACGATGTGCCGCACAACCTGCACGTCGGCGGCATCCTCGACACCAGCCACGTGCCCGCACCGGCGGCGATCGCCCGCCATGCCCCGCTCGCGGTCGACCTCGCGCGACGGGCCGCCGACGCCCTCGACTATGTCGGGGTGCTGACGCTCGAGTTCTTCGCCACCGCCGCCGGCCCGGTGTTCAACGAGATGGCACCGCGGGTCCACAACAGCGGCCATTGGACGATCGAGGGTGCGCGCGTCAGCCAGTTCGAGAACCACATTCGCGCCGTCTGCGGCCTGCCGCTCGGCCCGACGACGTTGACCGCGCCCGAGGTGGCGATGACCAACCTGCTCGGCGACGCCGTCCACGACTGGGCGGCGCTGCTCGCCGATCCGCGGGCGCACCTCCATCTCTACGGCAAGAGCGAGGTCAAGCCGGGACGCAAGATGGGGCACGTCACGCGCCCGCGCTTCGCCGGCGACTAGCCCCGGCCGCGCCGGCTCCTCCGCATGGCAGGGCAATCCATTAACCGGGCAGTGGGAGCCGGGCAGCCGCTCGGGCGTTCCCCCGCGATGGCGACGACCCGCACCGCGCTTGAACGCCAGATGCAGGCGGCCGCCGCCGCTGGCGAGTTCGAGCTCGCTGCCCGCTACCGGGACGAGCTGAAGGCGCTGGCCGCGGCCGACGCCGCGACCGCCGCCGGCGAGCTCCACCGCCAGCAGCCGGGCGCGATGGGGCTGGGCAGCAGCCGTCAGGCGGTCGAGCCGCCACCCGGCTGGACGCCTCCGCCCCGCCCCGATCCGATGACCACGAACCGCCGCCGCCGACGCGGCTGACGTCGCGCGGCCCCGGTTGTAAACGATTCCGACACTTTTGCCGGGCGCCGATCGGGTGCCAAATCATAATGACTTGAAATTTATGATCGTTACCCTTTGCTAACAAAGTGGCATGGCGTTTGCATTGTTGGTGGCAGCCGAACAGGAGAGGGCTCCTGTTCGCGAAGCCGATGCAGGAGTCATCCGTGAAGACCACGAACGTCATTTTCGCCCTTGCCGCGCTCGCCGCCGCGGGTGCTGCCAACGCCGCCGGTCCGAACCTCGTCACCAACGGCGGGTTCGAGGACGGCTACACCTTCTCGACCGAGTTCAACACCTCGTTCAACACGACGAAGGGTCCGACGGGCTGGACGTCGAACGGTGCCCACGCTTTCAACCTGTATGTCGACCCGGCGACCGTCACGACCGTCGAGACGGTCACCGAGTATTCCGAGCTGGGCCAGAAGCTGGCGACGAGCTTCCCCGGCGCGAGCCCGGATGGCGGCAAGTTCGTCATCATCGACGGTGACGAGACGGTCAACGGCAAGCTCAGCCAGACGCTCAGCGGCCTGACCGCCGGCCACGCCTACGACGTTCAGTTCTACTGGGGTGCCTCGCAGCTGCAGAACCGGACCGGCCAGACGACCGAGCGCGTCGAGGTCGACTTCGGCTCGCAGTCCGCGACGACGCCGACCGTCACCAACCCGACGCAGGGCTTCCAGGGCTGGTTCACCGAGAAGTTCCGCTTCACCGCCGACAGCACGAACCCCGTGCTGTCGTTCCTGTCGCACGGGACGCCGTCGGGCCTGCCGCCGGTCGCCGTTCTCGACGGCGTGTCGGTGACCGCGGTTCCCGAGCCGGCGATGTGGGGCCTGATGATCGCCGGCTTCGGCCTGGTCGGCGTCGCCGCCCGCCGCCGCGCCGCTGCCGTCGCCGCCTAAGCGCCGACGACACGACACCGGAACGCCGGGCAGGCCCGCCTGCCCGGCGTTTCGTCGTTCAGGGGCTACGCATCGCCGCGCCCATGCGCCGGATCGCGGCAAGCTTGGCGTCGAACAGGCTCCAGTCGTCGGCCGCCGCGATCCGCGCCCAGATCGCCTCGATCTCGGCGATGGCGAGGCTGCACGGCGCGGGGTCGGACCAATAGGCGTGGGTCGTCGTGGCCGCCGGCGCGAAGGCCTGCACGGCGGCGACGAACGGCGCGAACTCGGGGCCGTCGTAGAAGTCGCCGCCACCCGCGCGCAGCCGCCCGCCGCGCCAGTCGAACCAGAAGCGCGGCAGGTTCGCCTGGCCGGCGACCAGCGCCGCGACGAGCGCCTCGGCCAATACCCGGTCGCGGCCGTCGCTGAACGGAACGACCCCCAGCCGCTCGAGCAGGGCCGCCGTCAGCGCCGCCGTGTAGCGGTCGCCGAACGTCGCCAGCGGCGGCCGCAGCGCCTCGACCGGCGCCACGAGGCGCAGCGCCCCGGCGAGCTGGAAGACGTTCCATTGCAGCGCCTCCGCCTGTCGCCCGAAGCTGTAGAGGCCATGGTGATCGAAATAGGCGGCGGTGAAGTCCGGGTCCCAGGTCGCCGCGAAGCGGTAGGGGCCGTAGTCGAACATCTCGCCGGTGATGTTGATGTTGTCGGTGTTGAGCACGCCGTGGACGAACCCGGCCGCCATCATCGCCGCCGCCTGGCGCGCGGCGTTGGTCACGGCATGGTCGAGCAGGGTGACATAAGGGTCGTCGCCCGCCCCGCCGAAATACCGGTCGAGCACATAGGTCGTCAGCCGCGCCATCGCATCGGGCAACTCCAGCGCGGCTAAGCGCTGGAAGGTGCCGTAGCGGATGTGGCTGTGGCTCAGCCGCACGAGGACGGCGCTGCGCGTCGGCGACGGCTCGTCGCTGCGGTCGAGCGCCTCGCCGGTCTCGACGACCGACAGCGTGCGCGACGTGTCGACGCCCGAGCGCCTCGAGCATCTCGGTCGCCAGCACCTCGCGCACCGCGCCCTTCAGCGTCAGCCGGCCGTCGCCCGCGCGGCTCCACGGCGTCTGCCCGCTGCCCTTGGTGCCGAGGTCCATGAGCCGCCCGCGGTCGTCGCGGCACTGCGCGAAGAGGAAGCCCCGCCCGTCGCCGAGGTCGGGGTTGTAGGTGCGGAACTGGTGGCCGTGATAGCGGAGCGCGAGCGGCTGCGGCAGGCTGCCGGGCAGCGGCGCGAAGCGGGCGAAATGCGCGACCCAGTCGGCATCGCTCAGGCCCTCGAGGCCGATCGTCGCCGCGGCGCGGTCGTTCCTGAAGCGGAGGATCGCCTGCGGAAAGTCGGCGGGGCGGACGGGATCGTAGAACTCCGGACCGAGGGCGGTGATGGCCGCCTCGCCGTGGAAGATCACGCCGGGAACAGCCCCGGCTGATAGCCGCAGGCGGCGCGGACGAAGCGGATCGTCTCGGCGCGGACCTCGGCGCGGCGCGCGTCGTCGGCGGTAGCGATGACCGCGTCGATCGCCTCGCCGACGACGGCGTAGGTCAGCTGTGCGGCGAAGGGGATGTTGACGCCCTCGACCCCGCGCTTGGCCATCGAGGCCGTCATCTGCTTCGCCACCCAGTCGCACGTCACCTCGCGGCTGGCGCGGTAGAAGGGCTCGGCGTCGGCGCTCATCATCGCCCGCGGCTTGCCCTCGCTGCAGACCTCGCCGGTCAGCGATTCCCACTCGCGGTGCTCGATGCAGAAATCGAGGCAGCGGTTGATCATGATGCCCGGCTCGAGGTCCTCGAGCGCGTCGTCGCCCTGCATGACGGCGATCATGCGCTCGCCGTACATCCGGCCGATGTCGATCAGCAGGTTCTTCTTCGACCCGAAGTGATAGAAGATCGAGCCTTCGGACACGTCGGCGGCGCGGGCGATGTCGGCGGTGCCGGTCGCGGCATAGCCCTTGGTCGAGAACAGCAGGTTCGCGGCCTCGAGCACGCGCTGGCGCGTTTCGGCCGGGTCGTAACGGCGGCTGCGGCTGTCGACGGCACGGGTCGCCACGGTCATCCTTCTCCCAAGGTCGTTCGGTCCGCTATGGCTCTAAACTGAGCCATAGTCAAAACTTTCTGACCTGACGCTGAACGCGTTGCCGCAGCCGGGGTTCAACGCCGACCGGCGCGCCGCTGCGCCCGGCGGACGACGTGCCCGGCGACCGCGGCCGCGACCATGCCGCCGGGCCCGAGGCGGCGCAGCACGAGCGGCAGGACCAGCCCCGCTGCCGTCGCCGCCGTCCCGCCGAAGCCGCCGGCGGTCTTGGCCAGGCTGCGCCCGGCGATGAGGGTGACGAGGCGGGTCAGCATCGGGCGAACTCCTTGCCGCGTAAGTGCTTACGAACGGCGCGCGGTTCAATAGTCCCGCTTGAGCCGCAGGTTGGCGCTGGTGCCGCCGAGCGTCGCCACCGTCGACAGGACGGAGAACGACCGCGACAGGGCGACCTCGATCGACGTCGCCGAATAGCCCTGGGCATCGGTCGCCAGCTCCACGTACAGCCGCCGGCCGATGTACTTGCCCGCCGCGATCGAGGTCTTGCGGCCGGTCGTCGTGTCGGCGGGCAGCGCGCGCAGCCGGTCGATGCGCAGGCCCCGGCGGACCGCGTTGAACGGGTCGAGCGCCGCGCCGACGCCGCGCCCGTTGCTCCTCAGGCTGGCGAGCGCGCCGGCGAGCTGGATCGCCTCGGGCGCCGACAGGGTGGTGATCGAGCTGCCGAACAGGACGCGGGCCAGCACCTCGTCCTCGGGCAGCGCCGGGGTCGAGCTGAAGCGGATGTCGGGGTGGAGCGCCGTGCCGGTCAGGCTGAGGTTGGCGGTGAAGCCCGAGCTCGTGTTGTCGGCGGCGATGTCGATGACGGGATCGGGCGGGTTGCCGCCGGCGAAGCGGACGTCGCCGCGGGTCAGCGTGAAGCGCTTGCCGGAAAAGTCGTAGTCGCCGCGGACGAGCTCGACCCGGCCGGCGAGATCGGGGGCGTTGGCCCGGCCGCTGACCTTGAGCGCGCCGCGCCAGAAGGACGTGAGGCCGAGGCCGTCGACGGCGAAGTTGTCGCGCGCGGTCAGCGCGACGTCGAGCGTCCACAGCGTCGGCCGGACCGGGCGCGGCGCGGCGCGACCGAGCACCTCGGGGTGGCGCTCGGCGACCGCGAGCACCGGCACGTCGGCCGTCGTCGCCGCGCGGCCGAGCCGGTAGCGGGCGCGGACGACCTCGAGCGCGCCGCTGATCCGCCCGCCGCCGCCGTCGCTGTGCAGCTTGAGCGTTCCCGTCGCCGTCGCCTGCAGGTCGTCGCGGCGGATCACCTGCGCCCGGTCGATCGTCGCCGACACGTCGAGCGGGAAGCCGCGCTCGGCCGACAGGTCGACCTGGCCGCTGCCGCTGATCCGCCCGTCCTTGCCGACGGTGCCGGAAAAGCTGGCGAGATCGAGGCGCGAGCCGGCGAAGCGCCCGTCGAGCTCGACGCCCTCGACGACGGTGCCGAGCGTCGTATTCTCGACCCGCGCGCCCCGCGCGGTGACGGTGCCGGTCAGGCGCGGGTCGCCGAGGCGGCCGCCGGCGTCGATCGCGACGCTGACCGGCCCGCGCACGTCGATCGCCTCGACCCCGCTCAGCGCCCACAGCGCCTGCGCCGGCCCGTCGAAGCGCAGCTGGCCGAACAGCGGCGCGGCGAGGAGGCGCGCGCGCAAGCCCTCGCCGGGGCCGAGGCGCAGCTCCGCCTGGGCGCGGCCGACGGTGCCGCCGCCCTCGACCAGCACCGCGCGCAGTGCCGCCGTCGCCGGCGTCAGGGCGGCGTTGACGGCAAGGTCGACCGGCAGCGACGAGGCGGCAAGGCCGGCGCGGTTCAGCCCGGCGATGCGCATCGACACCGCGCCGGTCGGCGGCCCCGCATCCGGCGCGGCGAAGGTCAGCGTGCCCGACGCCCGCCCGCCGAAATTGAACGCCGGGTCGGCCAGCGTCAGCAGCGACAGGCCGAGGTTGTCGGCGCGCACGCTCGCCTGGACGCCGTCGCCGACGCTGCCGGCGAGCTCGACCTGCCCGTCGGGGGTGACGAGGCGCACCGGCGCCAGCCGCCACACCCGCCCCGACCGCTCGACGACGGCGCGGTGGTCGAGGCGCAGCGGCCGGCCGTCGACGCTCGCCGTACCGCCGAGGTCGATCCGCTCGGCCGTGCCGCGCGCATCGAGCGCGACGGTGAACGGCACGCCCGCGGTGCCGGCCGCGGTCAGGCTCGCGCTGCCGCCGCCGGGGCCGTCGGCGAGGGTCGCGGCGGCGGTGGTCACGACGAGGCTGCCGCGGTGGACGTCGCCGAGGCTGGCGCGCGCCTCGACGACCGGCGGCCCGCTGCCGAGGACGGCGTGCCCGGTCAGCGTGCCGTGGCCGATCCGCACCGCGCCGAGCTCGGCCGCCGTCGCCGCCAGGCTGACGTCGATGCGCTGCGCGCCGGCCGCGGGCGCGAGGACGATCGCGCCGCCGAGGCCGCTGCCGGCGACCGTCAGCCGCCCGGCGGCGTGGTTCGCGGCATCGAGCGCGAGGCCGCCGCGCGCCGTCACCCCGGCGAGCGAGGCGGCGACCTCCGCCGCGGTGCCGCCCGGCGCGACGCGCGCGTCGAGCCCGGCCGGGCCGAGTTCGGTCGTCCCGCGCGCGGCGACGGTCCAGCCCGCAGGCGACGGCGCGACATGGGCGCTGACCGCGGTAAGGCCGGCCAGCGGCGCGGCGAGCGTGACGTCGGCGGTGGGAGCGTCCACCGGCCCGGCGAGCGTCACCGCCGCCGGGCCGTAGTCGCGCGACCGGCCCTGGGCGACGAGGCGGACCAGCCCGGCCGGGTCGCGCGTTCCCGCTCCCGTCTCGGTCAGGCCCGGCGCGACCAGCCGCAGGTCGGTGAAGCGCATCGACAGGTCGGGCGCGACGTCGATCGCCGTCGTCACCACCGGCAGCCCGGCGAAGATCGTGCGGAACAAGGCCGAGTCGAGTCGCGTCGCCACCGCCCTGACCGCGCCGGTGACGCGCGTACCCCCCGGCGCCGGCGTCGCCAGCAGCGTGAGGCCGATGTCCGCCTGCCCGAGGTCGCCGAGCGCGTAGCGCGGCAGCGTGCCGGTGAAGCCGAGCGCATAGTCGCCGTCGAACGTCAGGCGCAGCGACGCCGTGCCGGCCGCCCCGGCGCTGGTCACGGCGAGCGCGGGCGAGGTGAAGGTGCGGTGCGCGACCGTGATCGGCCCGCTCAGGCGCAGGCGCGCGAGGACCGCCGCGGCGTCCGCCCCGACGCCGCCGACCGTCGCCGCGCTCGCCGCCACCGGCACCACCAGCGGCGCGCGGGCGACGACATGGCCGGCGGCGCGGAAGCCGGTGAACGCCGTATGTCCCCAGGCGAAGGCGGGGCTGGTCAGGACATAGTCGACCACCGGCGTCGCGAAGGTGCCGGCGACGCGCGCGTCGAGGACGATGTCGCGCCCGCTGAGGCGCGCCAGCAGCGTGCCCGGCTGCAGCGCCTGCGCGGTGACGCGGACGCCGCTCAGCACCTCGCGGCCGAAGTCGGCGGTGCCGCTGGCGCTCGCGCGGACGGCGGCCGAGGCGGCGTCGACGTGCGCCGTCAGCACCCGCCCGCTGAGCCGCCCGTCGGCGTGCACCCGGACCCCCCCGGCGCTCGCCCGCGCCGCCATGCCGTCGAGCAGCGGCGCCGGGGCGACCGTGCCGGCGACGAGCAGCCGCCCCTGCGTCTCGGTCAGCACGAGGTCGGCGAGCGGGCGCGCGCCGAGGTGCGCCACGGCCGTGCCGTGCCACGCGCGGTAGGTCCCCTCGCCCCCGATCCGCGCGTCGAGCGCCGCGGGCAGCGCCAGCAGCCGCGCCAGCGTGCCCCGCGCCGGCGCGGCGACGGTCGCGGCGAGATCGAAGCGGTCGGCATCGGGCTCGGCCGCGAGCCGGAGCCGGACGACGTCGCCGCCGCTGGCGGTCGCCACGAGCCGCACCCGCGCCCGGCCGCGCACCGCCTCCCCGCCGCCGTCGAGGCGCAGTGCCTCCGCCATCCCGGTGACGGGCGCGGCGAGGTCGAGCCGGGCGATGCCCAGCCGGCCGACGACGATGTCGATGTCGGGGAGGATGCGCTCGTCGGCGCTCGGCCGCAGGTGCGGGCGGCGCAGGACGACCGCCTCGGCGGCGCTCGCCGAGCGCACCGTCAGCCGGTTCTCGAGCAGCGTCCACGGCCGCCAGTCGAGGTCGAGCACGGGCACGCGGGCGAACACCCCGCGCGGGTCGGCGAGCGTCAGGTCGTGGACCCGCCAGCCGCCGAAGATGTCGCCCTCGATGCGCCCGGCAGCGAGGCGCAGTCCCGACTTCGGCGCGTACAGCGGCAGGGCGCGGACGACGAGCGCCCGGCCGCGGTCGCTCCGCAGGAACGCCTGGGCGCCGAGAACGGCGAGGGCGAGCAGACCGACGATGGCGACGATCGCCGACAGCAGGCGGCCGTGGCGCGCCAGGCGGCCGCCGCCGCGCGGGGCCGGCGGCATGCGCCTGCGGCTCATCCGCGGTCACGAGAGGCCGCCCGGCGGCATCAGAAGGCCTGCCCGATCGAGACGTAGAACTGCACGCGCGCGTCGCCCGGCCGCGGGTTGGCCGGGGTCGCCACGTCGATGCGGACCGGGCCGAAGCCGGTGTAGTAGCGGAAGCCGAGGCCGGCGCCGTAGCGGACGTTGCGGAAGCGCGGCACGAGGCTGGTATCGACCTCGCCGGCGTCGAAGAAGGGGACGACGCCGAAGTCGCCGAAGCGGACGCGGACCTCGGCCGAGGCCTCGACGATCGAATCGCCCCCCGTCGGCGTGCCGTCGGCCGCCTGCGGCCCGACCGCCTGGAAGCCGTAGCCGCGGACCGAGCCGCCGCCGCCGGCGTAGAAGCGCCGCGTCGGGGCGATGTCGCGCTGCGCCGCGCCGGCGATGGTGCCGACATGGCCCCGCCCGGCGAGCGTCACGCGGTCGCCGAGCGGCAGGTAGGCGCTCGCCTCCGCCTGCAGCTTCATGTAGCCGAAGATGTCGCCGTTGAACGACAGCTCGGGGGAAGCGCGCCCGGTCAGGCGGAAGCCGCGGTGGGGGTCGAGCAGGTTGTCCGACCCGTCGTAGGTCAGGCTGATCGGCACGGCGGCGATGTAATAGACGCGCTGCGGCTCGCCGGCCGCGCTCTTGTCGCGCTCCTCGGAGATGTCGGTCTCGACGCCGGCGGAGAAGTACCATTTCTTCTGCCAGATCAGGTTGGTCTCGCGCGCGACCGAGGCGGCGAAGGTCAGCGTGCGGGCGTTGAAGGCGTCCTGCGTCGCCGTGTCGAACGTCGCGCCGAGCGTCAGCGTCAGGTCGCGCTGCCGCCAGTTCAGCCGCCGCAGTTCGACGCCGAGCAGCTGCTCGCGCTCGGCCCCGACCGCGCGGATAGGTGACGGCGCCGTTCGGCGGCAGCAGGTCGCGGTGCTGCCAGCTCGCCTCCGCCCGGATGCCCTGCGAGGTCGAATAGCCGAGCGTCGCCGCGACGGTGCGGAGCGGCGCGGTCTCGGTGCGGACGACGATGTCGACCGCCTCGCCGCCGCCCGGCGCGGGGCCGGCGGCGACCGGCGTCAGGGTGACGCTGCCGACGAGCCCGGTGGCGATCAGCGCCCGGCGCAGGTCGTCGAGCTGCGTCGCGTCGTACGGCTGCCCGGGCCGGAAGCGCGGCAGCCGCTCGAGCTCGCGCGGCGGCACGATCGAGCCGCCGGCCGCGCGGACCCGGCCGAACACGCTCGCCGGGCCGGGATCGACCTTCTGCGTCAGCGTCGCCGTGCGCGCGGCGTGGTCGACGACGATCTCGGGCGGCTCGATCGTGGCGAAGGGGTGGCCGTGGGCGGCGAGGTAGAGCTTCAGCCCGTCCTGCCCCGCCTGCACCGTCGCTGCGACGAGCGGGTCGCCGGCCTTGATCCCCAGCCCCGCCGCAACGACCGCCGCCGGCCGGCCGGGCGGCACGACGACGTCGACCGCGGCGACGTGGTAGAGCGGGCCCGGATCGACCGCGAGCGTCACCGTCGCCGGCGGCCCCGGCGCGATCGTCACCGTCGTGTGCCCGCCGTAATAGCCCTGGGCGCGCAGCAGCACGTCGATCAGGTCGCGGTCCTCGGCGATGCGGCGGTTGATCTGGGCGAGGTTGGCCGGCGCGCCGCGGCCCTTGAGCAGCGCCGAGGCGGCGCGGAACGGCTTGTCGAGGCGGAGGTCGTCGAGGCCGGCGACGTCGACCGAATAGCGGATGTCGCCGGTCGCGGCCGCCACCGGCGCATCGCCGGGCGCGGCGGCGTCGGGCCAGGGGACCGACAGCCCCGGGCGCGGATCGAGCGGCGGCAGCGCCGTCTGCGCGGCCGACGCATGGCTCACTCCGGCGGCGAGGACGAGGCCGGCGCCGACGGAACACGGCTTCATGCGCGCGACCTTAGCCCGGCGGCGGCGCCCGCGCCAAGCGCCGCCGCGCGGCCCGCGACACCGCACGGCTTGTGCCGCGCGCGCTTTGCCGCGATGACGCGCGCCATGCAGATCGGCGGCGGCTTCATCCTGGTCATCACCCTGCTCGCGGGCGCGGGCATCGGCGTCCATTACGGGCAGGGGTCGGCCGGCATCGTCATCGGCCTGGTCGTCGGGCTGATCGGCGCCGGGCTGGTGGCGTGGCGCGACAGCCGCCGGCGGCGGTGACGGACGGCGCGGCGGCGGCGATCGTCGCCGCCGACGCCGCGGGCATCGCGCGCGCCGTGGCAGCACTGGCCGGCGGCGGCATCGTCGCCGTGCCGACCGAGACGGTCTATGGCCTCGCCGGCGATGCGACCGACGTGAACGCCGTCGCGCGGATCTACGCCGCCAAGGGCCGGCCGGGGTTCAACCCGCTGATCGTCCACGTCCCCGACCTCGCCGCCGCCGAGCGGCTGGTCGAGGTCGGCGCGGCGGCGCGGGCGCTGGCGGCGCGCTTCTGGCCGGGGCCGCTGACGCTGGTGTTGCCGGCACGCCCGGGGAACGGCATCGCCGCGAGCGTGACGGCGGGCCTGCCGACGCTCGCGATCCGCGTGCCGGCGCACCCGGTGATGCAGGCGGTGCTGCGCGGGCTCGGCCGGCCGCTCGCCGCGCCGTCGGCCAACGCCAGCGGGACGATCAGCCCGACGACCGCGGCGCATGTCGCGGCCAGCCTGGGCGACGCCGTGCCGCTGATCCTCGACGGCGGCGCCTGTCCGGGCGGGCTGGAGAGCACGATCGTCCGCGTCGACGGCGACCGCGTGAGCCTGCTCCGCCCCGGCGGCGTCCCGGCCGACGCGCTCGGGCCGACGGCGGCGGCCGGGCCGGGCATCGTCGCGCCGGGCCAGCTCGCCAGCCACTATGCGCCGCGCCAGCCGCTGCGCCTCGACGCGACCGAGCGCGGGGCGGGCGAATATCTGATCGGCTTCGGCCCGGTCGCAGGCGATATCACGCTGTCGGCGGCGGGCGACCTACAGGAGGCGGCTGCGGCTCTCTTCGCCGCGCTGCACACGGCGCAGGCGAGCAATTGCAAGGGGATAGCCGTCGCGCCCATTCCTGGGACCGGCCTCGGCGCGGCGATCAACGACCGGCTGCGCCGCGCCGCTACGCGCTAAGGCGTTGATCGTATTCATCTTTCACGACTATATGCTATTGCGAACCATTTGCGCCACTTAAGCCCAAAAGCCGGCTTTTGCGCGCCTGCGCGCCCCGACGCCGCGGCCGCACGGCTACCCGAGCTTCACGAGCGCCGCCGCCAGCGCCTCCGGTGCCGAGAAGAACGGCGAATGGTCGGTATCCAGGGTGACGACCGGCGCGCACGGCAGCTTCGCCTGCATCGCCCTCTGCAGCGCGAGCGGCACCGCGCGGTCGCGGCTGCATTCGATGTACGCGCGCGGGACGCTGCCGAAGCGCGCCGCGGTAAGCGCCAGCGGCGTCGTCATCGCGGCCATCGGCTCGGGCCGCAGCTTCGCCCGGGCCCGCGCCACCCAATCCTCCGGCGTCGTCGAATAGAACACGGGGCCGACGAGGTCGCCGCGGATCGTCGAGGTAACGCCGTCGGCCGACGGCACGATGGTATCGTCGGGGATGTCGCGCGGCACGCTCGCCGAAGCGGCGGCGAGCGTCTCGCCTTCGGTCAGCAGGAACGCGGCGAGGTAGACCAGCCGGGCGAGACGTCCGGGCACGCGCTCGGCCACTTCGCTGATGATGATGCCGCCGCGACTGTGGCCGACCAGGATCACCGGTTCGGCCGCAGCCGCGACGAGGGCGGCGACCTGGTCGGCCCAGGTCGCCAGCGTCACCGTGGCCGGCGCGGCCCCGTCGTCGGTCATGCCGATCAGATCGGGGGCGACGACGGTGTGGCCGGCGGCCTGCAGCAGCGGGGCGACGCGCTCCCAGCACCAGGCGGCGTGCCACGCGCCGGAGACAAGAACATAGGTCGCCATTTGCCTGCTCCTGGAAGCGCCTTCACCGGTACCCGAGCTGCCGCCCGGCGAGGTCGAGCATGATCTCCTCCGAGCCGCCGCCGATGGCGTTGACGCGGACCTCGCGGTAGATGCGCTCGACCTTCGATCCCTTGAGGTAGCTCGCGCCGCCCAAGACCTGCGCCGCCTCGCGCGCGACCGCCTCGAGCATCCGCGTCGCCTGGACCTTGAGCATGGCGAAGTCGGCCGGCTGGCCCTGCCCGTGCTTGACCTGCCACGCGCAGAGGTCGACCCACGCCTGGGTCGCGGCGATCTGCCGCGCCATGTCGGCGAGCTTGATGCGGATCGACTGGTGTTCGGCCAGCCGCTTGCCGAAGGTCGTGCGCGTCCGCGCCCAGTCGGCGGCTTCCGCCAGGCACACCCGCGCATAGGCGCAGCAGCCGTGCGCCATGCCGAGCCGCTCGCCGTTGAAGTTGCGCATGATGCCGGCGAAGCCCGCGTTCTCCGGCCCGATCAGGTTTTCCGCCGGCACGACCACGTCGTCGAAGTAGAGCGCGGCGGTGTCGGAACAGTGCCAGCCCATCTTCTCGAGCGGCGTGCGCGTGAAGCCGGGCATCCCGGCCTCGATCAGCAGCAGCGAGATGCCCCCCGTGCCCGGCCCGCCGGTGCGCACCGCGGTCGTCACATAGTCGGCGCGCATGCCGCTGGTGATGAACATCTTGCCGCCGTTGACGACATAAGCGTCGCCACGTCGCTCGGCGCGCGTCGTCAGCGCCGCGACGTCGGAGCCGCCGCCGGCCTCGGTGATGCCCAATGCGATGATCTTCTCGCCCGCCAGCACGGCCGGCGCGACGCGCGCCTTGAGCTCCTCCGATCCCATCGCGAGGACCGGCGGCAGGCCGATCCCGTGCGTCATCAGCGAGGCGGTCAGTCCGCCCGCGCCGACGCTCGCCAGCTCCTCCGACTGGGTCAGCGAGTGGAAGATGTCGAAGCCGTCGCTGTGCCCGCCATAGGCCTCGGGGTAGCCGAGGCCAAGGATGCCGGCGGCGGCGGCCTTGCGGTGCAGCTCGCGCGGGAGCTGGCGGGCATCCTCCCACGCGTCGATGTTGGGCGCGACCTCGCGCGCGACGAAGGCGCGGACCGACTGCGCCACCGCCTCGTGGCTGGCGTCGTAGAAGGGCGAGCGCGCCCGCCACTCGTCGAACATCGTCATGCGCCGCCCCCTCGCCCGCTTTCGTCATCCCCGCCGCCGCGGCGACGACGGGAAGCCGAGGTTACGCCGCCTTCAGCCGCGCGGCATAGCCCTTGCGGAACTTCGCGACCTTCGGCCCGACGACCGCGGCGCAGTAGCCGGCGTTGGGGTTCTTCTCGAAGTAGCGCTGGTGGTAGGCTTCCGCCTTGTACCACGGCGCGTCGTCCTCGATGCTGGTGACGATCGGGATTGTCCCAGTCGGCCTGGTTGCGGGCAATCGCGGCCTCTGCCTCGGCGCGCTGCTCGGGCGAGTGGGGGAAGATCGCGCTGCGGTACTGCGTCCCCGTGTCGGCGCCCTGGCGGTTGAGCGTCGTCGGGTCGTGGGTATGGAAGAAGATGTCGAGCAGGTCGGCATAGGTCACCTGCGCCGGATCGAACGTGATCCGCACCGCCTCGGCGTGGCCGGTGCGGCCGGAGCACACCTGCTCGTAGGTGGGCGCCGTGACGTGGCCGCCGATGTAGCCCAACTCGACGTGGGTGACGCCCTTCAGCGCGTCGAACACCGCCTCGGTGCACCAGAAGCAGCCGCCGGCAAGGGTTGCGGTCTCGGTCATGGTCGTTCTCCTCGGGTGTCGATATGGGCGGCCGCCGCCGGGGCGTCATCCCCCCCGTTCGCCGGTGGCGCGCGCGGCGTTACGGGTGCGGCGGAAGTGCGTCTCGATGGCGTGGGCGATGGCGCGGCCAATGCGCTTCTCGCCCTCTTCCGACTGGAGCAGCGCGGCGTCGTCGGGGTTCGACAGATAGCCGGTCTCGATCAGCACGGCAGGCACGTCGGCGGCCTTCAGCACGAGGAAACCGGCGAAGTGGTGGAACTCGCTGCGGAAGCCGATGGCGTCGGCGAGCGACTTCGACAGCGTCTCGGCAAACGTCGCCGAGACGTTCATCGTCGCGCGCTGCGTCATGCCGATCAGCACGTCGCCGACGTCGGGCGCGGCGCTGGTGTCGATACCCGGTACGCCGCCGCCGGCGTTCTCGCGCGCCGCCAGCCGCGCCGCCACCGCGTCGGAAGCGGTCTCCGACAGCGTATAGACGCTCGCCCCCCGCGCGCCCGGGTTGGGTGCCGAGTCGGCGTGGACCGAGACGAGCAGGTCGGCCTTGTCGCGGCGGGCGATGGCGACGCGCTCGTTCAGGGGGATGAAGGTGTCGTCGTCGCGGGTCAGCCTGACCCGGACCTCGCCGTCCTTGCGCAGCTCGGCCGCCGCGGCGCGGGCGATGGCGAGGACGACGGTCTTCTCATAGCCGCCGCCCGCGGCGCTTGCGCCGCAACAGGAGGCAACCGCGATCGTGCCCGAATCCTTGCCGCCGTGCCCGGGGTCGAGGACGACGAGCGGCCGTGCGCCGCCGCGGCGGAGGGGCGGCGGCGGCGGCAGGACGGTGCCGTCCCCGGCGAAGACCTCGTCGCCCAGGTCGAAGTCGGCGATCAGCCGCGCCGTCGTCGCCACCGGCCGCCGGCCGCGCGCGACGGCTCGGGCGAAGGCGGCGGCGTCGGCCGGCGCCAGGCGCAGCGTCAGCGCGGTGCCGTCGACGGCGGCGCCGGCGAGCGTCATCGGCGACCGCAAGTCGATGACGACCCGCGCCGTCCCCGGCTCGAACGGCCCGACGCGCGCCGCGGCGACGTCGCCGCCGCCGGTCGCCGTCCGGCGCACGGCGTCGACCCCGCCCAGGTCGACGACGACCCGCCGCGGATGGTCGAGGCTCAGCGCGCGGACCGTCTCGACCGGGCCGTCGAGCGTCGCCGTGACCACCTGCCCGTCGATGCGGAGCGCCGTCACCTGCGTCGCGGCGGCGGGCGCGGCGAGGAACAGCAGGAGAAGGGCGGCGCGGCGCATCGGCGGCAGCGATACCGGCCCGCCCGCACAGCGGCAATCGCCCACCGGCGCCGGCGGCTAAAGCCCAGCCCGCACAGTGGCAATCGCCCACCCGCGCCGGCGGCCTGTGCGGCGCCCCGCACAGCGGCGACCGCGCGGCCATTGTTCCCGGGCGCGTCCGGTGCTACCTCATGGTCGTAACGGGCCTGCGACGCCGGGGTCTCCCTGCGCCGCGCCGTTCACTGAAGTCCAAGGGTCGCATGACGTCGAGAGAGCAGCGTTCAGCCGGAGAGGACCGCATGGTCGCCCCGGCCCTGCGCCCGATCCGCTCAGCCGCCACGACCCCGTTTCCGCACATCCCCGGCCGCTCGCGACGATTGTCCGCGACGGCCATTTTTTCGCGCGCGCCCCGCGGCCTGACCGCCTGCCCGCCGCGCGCCATGGAGCATCTGAATGTCCCAGCGCATGCTGATCGACGCCCGCCACCCGGAGGAGACCCGGGTCGCCGTCGTCAACGGAACCCGCATCGAGGAATTTGATTTCGAGTCCGCCGAGCGCAAGCAGCTCAAGGGCAACATCTATCTCGCCAAGGTCACGCGCGTCGAGCCGTCGCTGCAGGCCGCCTTCATCGACTATGGCGGCAACCGCCACGGCTTCCTCGCCTTCTCCGAAATCCACCCCGACTATTACCAGATCCCGCGCGAGGACCGCGAGGCGCTGCTCCGCGAGGAAGCGGCGCTCGCGGCCGAGGAGCATCACGACGAGCACGAGGTCGACGAGAACGGCGAGGAGATCCACACCACCGGCGGCGGCGACGACGCCGGCTCCGACGTGCTCCGCCGCCAGCGCCAGGCGCTCCGCCGCAAGTACAAGATCCAGGAGGTCATCCGCCGGCGGCAGGTGATCCTCGTCCAGGTCGTCAAGGAGGAGCGCGGCAACAAGGGCGCGGCGCTGACCACCTATCTCAGCCTCGCCGGGCGCTTCTGCGTGCTGATGCCCAACACCGCCCACGGCGGCGGGATCAGCCGCAAGATCAGCAACCTCGCCGACCGTAAGCGGCTGAAGGCGGTCATGGCCGAGATGCAGCTGCCCGCCGGCATGGGCGCGATCGTCCGCACCGCGGGCCTCAAGCGCAGCCGCACCGAGATCAAGCGCGACTTCGATTACCTCACCCGCCTGTGGGACGAGATCCGCGAGACGACGCTGGCGTCGGTCGCGCCGTGCCTGGTCCACCAGGATTCGGACCTCATCAAGCGCGCCATCCGCGACATCTACAGCCGCGACATCGAGCAGGTGCTGGTCGACGGCGAGGCGGGCTATGCCGCCGCGCGCGACTTCATGGCGCTGCTGATGCCGAGCCACGCCGCCAAGGTCGTCCAGTACACCGACGCCGTGCCGCTGTTCCAGCGCTTCGGCGTCGAGACCGCGCTCGCCGGCATGTACCACCCGGTCGTCCAGCTGAAGAGCGGCGGCTATATCGTCATCAACCCGACCGAGGCGCTCGTCTCGATCGACGTCAACTCCGGCCGCTCGACGCGCGAGCACGGCATCGAGGAGACGGCATACAAGACCAACCTTGAAGCCGCCGAGGAGATCGGGCGGCAGCTGCGCCTGCGCGACATGGCGGGCCTCGTCGTCGTCGACTTCATCGACATGGACATCGGCGGCAACAACCGCCGCGTCGAGAAGGCGATGAAGGAGGCGATGAAGACCGACCGCGCGCGCATCCAGCTCGGGCGGATCTCGAGCTTCGGGCTGATGGAGATGAGCCGCCAGCGGCTGCGCACCGGCGTCCTCGAGGCGTCGACCCACGTCTGCCCGATGTGCGACGGCTCGGGCTATGTCCGCTCGGTCGGCTCGGCGGCGCTCGCCGCGCTGCGCGCGCTCGAGGCGGAGGCGCTCAAGGGCAAGAATTCGTCGTTCCAGCTGCGCGCGGGCCTCGAGGTCGCGATGTACATCCTCAATCGGAAGCGCGCCGACATGGTCGAGCTCGAGGAGCGCTACGGCGTCGACATCGAGACCGTGCCCGACGAGACGCTGATGGGGCCGAGCTTCGTCCTCGACGCCGCCGGTCCGCCGCCGGCCAACCCGGTCGTGCTCGCGCCGCTGCCGCCGGTGGTCGCGGTCGCCGACGACGACGAGCTGCCGAGCGCCGACGAGATCGCCGACGACGAGGACGAGGACGAGCCGCGCGAGGAGGGCCGCCGCGGCCGCCGGGGCCGCCGCGGGCGCGACGACGAGACCGAGCGCGCCGACGACGACGGCGACGACGCCGAGCGCGAGCCCGAGGCGCGCGAACCGCGTGAACCCCGGGAGGCGCGTGAACCCCGCGAGGCGCGCGAGCCGCGCGAGGGCGAGCGCCGCGGCCGCCGCCGCCGGCGCCGCGGCGGGCGCGACCGCCGTCCGGCGGGGAGCAACGCCGAGCCGCTGAGCGACATCGCCGCCAACGCCGACATCCTCGTGCACGGCGACGATGCCGAGGTCGCTGCCGGCATCGAGCCGGCCGAGGCGGTGGCCGGCGACGGCGTCGCGCCGCTGACGACGCCCGAAGCCGTGGCCGACGAGGGCGACGCGCGCCGCCGCCGCCGCCGCGGCCGGGGCCGCCGCCGCGACGGCGGGACGGGTGCGGGCGAGACGGCCGGTGCCGACGACGCGACCCCGCTGGCCGAGCCGGCCGGCGTGGCCGCCGAGACGGCGCCGGACGTGGCCGAGGCCGCCGCGATCGACCCGGTCGCGACCGCCGACGCCGCTCCGGCCGACGCCGCTGCTGCCGACACCGCTCCCGTCGACGCCGCCGCCGAACCGGTCAAGAAGCCGCGGCGGTCGCGCGCGAAGGCCGCCGCTCCCGCGCCGGAAGCCGCGCCCGCGCCGGTCGAGGCCAGCGAGGCCCCGGCCAAGCCGCGCCGCACGCGCCGCAAGGCCGAGCCCGTCGCCGAGGCAGCGGCGAGCGACGGCGCCGCCCCGGCGACGGCCAGCGACGCCTCCGCACCCAAGGCCGCGGCGGCCGCGGATGCCCCGGTCGCGCCGACGGCTGCGGTCGAACCGGTAGCGCCAATCGCGGACGCCGCCGCGGCGGACGCGGCGGCTCCGGCGGCGGACACCCCGGCGGCGGTCACGCCGCCGGTCGCCACCCCGGCCAACGACGCCGCCGACACGCCGCCCGCGCCCCCGCGCAAGGCCGGCTGGTGGCAGCGAACGTTCGGCGGCTGAAGCCCAGACCGCGCGGAGGCGGGGTGACGCCCTGCCCTCCGCGCGGCGGCCGGTAACGCCCTGCCCTCCCCGCGGGGGCAGGGAACGCCGCGCCTTCTGCGCAGAGTGCGGTAACGCTCTCCACCCCTCGCGCAGGCAGGGATCGCCTGGCCCTCCGAAGCCGGAACGCCCTCCGCGAGCCGGCGGCCGGCCGCCCCTCCCCGCGTAGCGCCTGCTGACCGCACTCCGACAGGCCGGTCCCGGCAGGCGTCCCGGCGCAATCGCCCGCCGCGCCGCCGTCCACCCGCGCACCTCGACTCGCCGCGGTCCGCGCGCCACGATCGGGCATGGCCGCGACGCGATTCGACTTCGTCAATGCCGCCGGGCGGCAGCTCGCCGGCACGCTCGAGACCGGGGCGGAGGTCCGCGCCGTCGCGATCTTCGCCCACTGCTTCACCTGCGACCGCACCTCGCTTGCCGCGACGCACGTCAGCCGCGCGCTCGCCCGCGCCGGCATCGCCGTGCTGCGCTTCGACTTCACCGGGCTGGGCGGCAGCGGCGGCGAGATCTCCGGCCTGTCGAGCGACGTCGCCGACCTCGTCGCCGCGGCGGCGGCGCTGACCGCGCGCGGGCATGGCGCCGCGCCTGCTCGTCGGGCACAGCTTCGGCGGCGCCGCGGTGCTCGCCGCGGCGGCCGCGATCCCCAGCGTCACCGCGGTCGCGACCATCGCCGCGCCGTTCGCCGCCGAGCACGTCCTCGACCAGCTGAGCCCCGACGCGCGCGCTGCGCTGGCGGTGCCCGGCGACGGCCCGGTGCCGGTGACGATCGGCGGGCGGCCGTTCACGCTGGGGCGCGGCTTCGTTGACGACATCCGCGCGGCGAACCAGGCCGCGCGCATCGCCGGGCTCCGGCGGGCGCTGCTCGTCCTCCACGCGCCGACCGACACCGTCGTCGGCATCGACAATGCCGCGGCGATCTACGGCGCGGCCAGGCACCCCAAGAGCTTCGTCGCGCTCGACGGCGCCGACCACCTGCTGCGGGTGCGCGCCGACGCCGACTATGCCGCCGCGGTCATCGCCGCCTGGGCCAGCCGCTACCTCGACGCCGCCCCTGCCCACGATGCCGCCGCCCCCGCGCGCACCAGCGGGGTCGAGGTCGCCGAGACCGGCCGCGGCCCGTTCGAGGTGCGCGTGACCACCGCCAGCGGCAGCTTCCTCGCCGACGAGCCGGCCGCGGTCGGCGGCGGCGGGGCCGGGCCGACGCCCTACGACCTGCTGTCGGCGGCGCTCGGCGCGTGCACGGCGATGACGCTGCGCCTGTACGCCACGCGCAAGGACTGGCCGCTCGGGCGGGTCACGGTCGAGGTCGGGCACAGCGCGCGGACGGCGACGAGCCGCGACCTGTTCACCCGCCGCATCCGGGTCGACGGCGCGCTCGACGCCGAGCAGCGCGCGCGCCTGCTCGAGATCGCCGACCGCTGCCCCGTCCACCGCACGCTGACCGCGGGCGCCGAGGTGACGACGGTCCACGACGCCGCCGCGCCGGTGCCCGACATGCCGGCCGCGCACGAGGCGGCGATGGCGGCGGCGTGTGCCGAGGGCTGACCGGCGCGCCTGCGGCAACCGCCCCGGCCGGCACCCCCTCGCCTTCAGCGACCGTTCAGCCTAACGGGCCGAGATGCCGCTGCCGATGCCGTCGCCGTTCCGTCGCCTCGCCGCCTGCGCCCTCGCCGCGGTGCTGGCCGTCGCCGCGCCGGCGCAGGCCGAGTCGCTCTCCGTGCTGCGCGACGCCGAGACCGAGGCGCTGTTCAAGGACGTCGCCCGGCCGCTGATCCTCGCCGCCGGCCTCAACCCGGCGTCGGTCGAGATCGTCCTGGTCAACGACCCCGAGATCAACGCCTTTGCCGGCGGCGGGCAGAACGTGTTCATCAATTCGGGGCTGATCGAGAATGCCGACAACGTGAACTGGCTGCAGGGCGTCCTCGCGCACGAGCTCGGCCACGTCGCCGGGGGGCACAACGTCCGCGCCGGCGAGGCGCTGCGGCCGGCGACGCACATCTCGATCCTGTCGCTGATCGCCGCGGTCGGGCTGGCGGCGGCCGGGGCGCCCGAGGCGGGCATGGCCGCGCTCGGCCTCGGCACGGCGACCGCCGAGGCCGACGTGCTTGCCTACAGCCGCGACCAGGAGAGCCGCGCCGACCAGGCCGGGGCCGGGTTCCTGCGCACGGCCGGCCTGTCGGGCAAGGGCAGCATCGGCTTCTTCAACAAGCTGCTCGGCATGGAGTATCGCGCCGGCGTGCCCCAGACCAACAGCTTCGGCCGCACCCACCCGCTCGACGGCGAGCGCATCGGCGCGCTGGAGAACGTGTACAAGGCGTCGCCCGCCTGGAACACGCCGCCCGACCCGGCGCTCGAGGCGCGCTTCCAGCGGGTCAAGGCCAAGCTGATCGGCTTCGTCGACGAGCCGCCGCGCACCTTCCAGCTCTACCCCGAGGGGATGACGACCGAGCCGGCGCGCTATGCCCACGCCTATGCCTATCACAAGTCGGCCTATCCCGACGCGGCGCTGCGCGAGGCCGACGCCCTGCTCGCGGCGCACCCGCACGATCCCTATTATCTCGAGCTGAAGGGCCAGATCCTGCTCGAGAGCGGCGACGCCAAGGCCTCGCTGCCGGTGCTCCGCGCCGCCGTCGCCGCCGCGCCCAAGGAGCCGCTGATCGCGACGCTGCTCGGCCACGCACTGGTCAGCACCGACGACCCCGCCGACCTCGCCGAGGCCAAGCCGCTGCTCCGCCGGGCCGTCATCACCGACCGCGAGAACCCCGACGCGTGGTACGAACTGGGCGTCGTCTACGACCGCGAGGGCGACACGGCGCGCGCGGCGCTGGCGACGGCCGAGCGCTACGACCTGATGGGCGATCCCAAGCGCGCGGCGATGAGCGCCAAGGTCGCGCTCGCCGGTCTGCCGACCGGCAGCCGCGACTGGCTGCGCGCCGACGACATCGCCCAGGTCGAGCAGAACGACCTCGCCAAGAAGAAGCACAAGTGAGGCGCGCCGCTTTCGCTGCCGTGCTGCTGCTCGCCGGGTGCAGCCAGCCGCCGCCGCCCGACAAGGCGGCGATCGAGCGCATCGTCCACGACTATATCATGGCCCACCCCGAGATCATCCCCGAGGCGATGACGGCGATGCAGACGCGCGACGTCCGCAAGCTGCTGCGCGACAACCGGGCCGAGGTCGAGGCGCCCTTCCCCGGCGCGGTCGCCGGCAACCCGCAGGGCGACGTCACGCTCGTCGAGTTCTTCGACTATGCCTGCCCCTATTGCCGCGCGGCGCACGCCGACGTGAAGCGGCTGATCGCCAGCGACCCCAAGGTGCGCGTCGTCTACCGCGAGTTCCCGGTCCTGAGCGAAGCGTCGGGCGAGGCGGCGCTGGCCGCGCTGTCGGCGGCGCGGCAGGGGCGCTACGCCGCCTTCCACGACCGCCAGTTCGAGGCGCCGGGGCGGATCGAGCACGAGCGGACCGTCGCCCTCGTCCGCGCCGCCGGACTTGGACGAGCGACGGACCGCGGCCGACCTCGCCGACCCCAAACTGAAGGCCGAGGTGCGCCGCAACATCGACCTCGGCCGCGCGCTCGGGCTGACCGGCACGCCGAGCTTCGTCGTCGGCGACCGCATCCTGTCGGGCGCGGTCGGCTACGACAAGCTCGCCGAGGCCGTGGCGGCGGCGCGCAAGTCCCGCCGCCCGCGGATGACGCCGCCGTTCGACGTCGCGCTGGCGCTGCGGCGGATCGGCCAGGCCTTCTGGCTCGATTTCGCGCCGATCGTCGTGCTCGGCGGCGGCATGGTCGTGATCCCCGAGGTCGCGCTGGGGCTGGCCGGCAGCGACGGCGGCTCGACCGTCATCGCCACCTTCGGCGGGCTGTTGAAGGCGCTCTACGTCGTCATCGTCAGCAACGGCGCGCTGGCGCGGCTGCGGGGACGGCCGCTCGCCGCCGGCTGGTTCGCGCGCGCCGGCCTCGGCGCCTCGCCGCCGGCGCTCGGCACGGCGCTGCTCCAGGGCGCGGGCGCGGTGCTGGTGCTCGTCGCGCTGCTGCTGGCCCGGTACACGGGCGACGCCGCGCTGCCGCTGCGCGCGGCGATCGTGGTGCTGGCCTTCGCCGCGGCGGTGACGACGGTGCCGGCGGTCGCGCTGGCGCTGACCGTGCGCCTGACGCCGGTCGCGGCCATCATCCGCGCCGGCGTTCTGACGCGCGGGCGGCGCGGCGGCATCGCGGCGGTACTGGCGGTCGTCGCGCTGGCGATCGTGCCGGCGCGGACGGTGCTCGCCGCCGCGGTCTACGGCGCGGGGGCGAGCCTGGCGCAGGTCGCCGCGATCAATGCGGCCATGACGCTGGCGAGCCCGGGGCTGTGGCTGCTCGCGCTGTTCGACCTGCTGGCGTGGGGAGTGGGCGCGGTGGTGCCGGCGGTGGTGTTCCGCGGGCTGATGGAGGGGTAGCGCGGCGCTGAGGTCGGCCGCGCCGTCTGGGGGGCGGAGGGCCGCCGCGGCAAAGCCGCGCCGTCGGACGGGTTCGGCGGGGAAGGCCCGCCGACCCGCCGGCCGGCCTGGCGCGAGTTCCGGGCAGTGCTCCGCGCGCCTGCGGCGTGCTCGCTCCGCCCGGCCGCGCGGCGGCTTACCGGCTGTAGAACTCGACGACCAGGTTCGGCTCCATCTTCACCGCGTAGGGCACCTCGTCGAGGGTCGGCACGCGGACGTAGGTCGCCTTGGCGCCGTCGACCGCGAGGAACTCGGGGATGTCGCGCTCGGCCAGGCCCATCGCCTCGAGCACCAGCGCCATGTCCTTGGCCTTGTTGCCGAGCTCGACGACGTCGCCGGGCTAGACCTTGGCGCTGGCGATGTTGCAGCGGCGGCCGTTGACCAGGATGTGGCCGTGGTTGACGATCTGCCGCGCGGCGAAGATCGTCGGCGCGAACTTGGCGCGGAAGATGACCATGTCGAGCCGCTGCTCGAGCAGGCCGATCAGGTTCTGGCTGGTGTCGCCCTTCATGCGCACGGCCTCGGCATAGGTCGCGCGGAACTGGCGCTCGGTGACGTCGCCGTAATAGCCCTTGAGCTTCTGCTTGGCGCGCAGCTGGATGCCGAAGTCCGACACCTTGCCCTTGCGGCGCTGGCCGTGCTGGCCGGGGCCGTATTCGCGCTTGTTGACCGGCGACTTCGGCCGGCCCCAGATGTTCTCGCCCATGCGGCGGTCGAGCTTGTACTTGGCGTTGGTGCGCTTGGTCATCTAAAGTCCAATTTGCTGTGACGTGCTGGAGACCAGCGACGGCCCGGAACCGCACCGCCCGACCTAGACTGTCGGACGCGGCCACCGCTTCACCGGGCGTGCGGGGCCAATTGCGAAGCGGGGCCGTTAGGCGAAAGGCGCCGCACGGTCAAGGCGAGTTTCCTTGACTTCGCCGCCCCTGTGCCGCTACCAGCCCGGCTTTCCCGCGACATTCCCGGAAGTTTGCTCCATGGCCCGCGTCACCGTCGAGGATTGCGTCGACAAGATCCCCAACCGCTTCGAGCTGGTGCTGCTGGCGGGAACGCGCGCGCGGCAGATTCGAGCGGGGCGGAGATCCTGCTCGACCGCGACCGCGACAAGAACCCCGTCGTCGCGCTGCGCGAGATCGCCGAGGAGAGGGTCGCGCCGGCCGCGCTGCAGGAGGCGCTGGTGGCCTCGATGCAGCGCGTGCTCGAGGGCGAGGACGACACCCCCGACGCGGTCGGCTACCTCGCCGCCTCGGCCGAGGCGCTCCGCCTGACCGCCGCCCAGCCGCCGCGCAACCAGAACCTGGGGCCGGATTACGAGTGAGCGCGGCCGGCTCTTAGCGAGCGGACGCACCTTCGCGTTCGCCGGCTAGCGCGCGGACTCGCGCGAACGCCCGGCCGGCGGCCGCGGCGACCTTCCCGCCGCGTGCCGTCCGACGGCGCGGCTTCGCCGCGCCAGCCCCGCCCTCCGGCACCCCGGTAAGCCCTTTCCTGCAGGGGCCGCGCCCCACTATCCCGCCATGCTCCGTCAGTACGAACTCGTCGACCGCGTTCTCGCGTACGACCCGGCACGCCGACGAGGACCTGCTGAACCGCGCCTATGTCTTCTCGCTGCAGGCGCACGGCAGCCAGCTGCGCGCGTCGGGCGACCCGTATTTCAGCCATCCCGATCGAGGTCGCCGGCATCCTGACCGACCTGCGGCTCGACGCCGAGACGATCGCGACCGGCGATCCTCCACGACACGATCGAGGACACGGTCGCGACGCCCGACCAGATCGAGCGGCTGTTCGGCCCCAAGGTCGCGCGGCTGGTCGACGGCGTCACCAAGCTGTCGAAGATCGAGGGCGCGCAGACCGAGAACGAGCGCGCGGCGGAGAACCTGCGCAAGTTCCTGCTGGCGATGTCCGACGACATCCGCGTGCTGCTGGTCAAGCTCGCCGACCGGCTGCACAACATGCGGACGCTGCACTTCATCAAGTCGCCCGAGAAGCGCCGCCGCATCGCCCGCGAGACGATGGACATCTATGCGCCGCTGGCCGAGCGCATCGGCCTGTACGGGTTCATGGACGAGCTGCAGGCGCTCGCCTTCCAGCAGCTCGAGCCCGAGGGCTACGACACCGTCGTCAAGCGGCTGGAGGCGATGCGCGCGGCGGGCGGCGGCGACATGGTCGCGCAGATCAGCGGCAGCATCCGCGACCTGCTCGCCGGCGCCGGCATCGAGGCCGAGGTGCGCGGCCGCGAGAAGCGCCCCTATTCGATCTGGCGCAAGATGCAGGCGCACCGCATCGCGTTCGAGAACCTGCCCGACGTCATCGCGTTCCGCGTCGTCGTCGCGAACCCCGCCGCCTGCTACCGCGCGCTCGGCGTGATCCACCAGCGCTGGCAGGTGGTGCTGGGGCGCTTCAAGGACTTCATCTCGACGCCCAAGCCCAACGGCTACCGCTCGCTGCACACGACGGTGATCCACGGCGACGACGCGCATCGAGATCCAGATCCGCACGCCCGAGATGGACCGCGAGGCCGAGTTCGGGCTGGCCGCGCACTGGGCCTACAAGGAGAGCGGCGACGCGGCCGCGCCGGCGCACGCGGCTATCCGTGGCTGAAGGACCTGCTCGACGCCGTCGACCAGGCGACAAGCCCGGAGGAGGTGCTCGAGCATACCCGGCTGGCGATGTTCCAGGACCAGGTCTTCGCCTTCACGCCCAAGGGCGAGCTGATCCAGCTGCCGGACGGCGCCTGCCCGGTCGACTTCGCCTATGCGGTGCATACCGAGCTCGGCGACACCTGCGTCGGGGCGAAGGTCAACGGGCGCGTCGTGCCGCTGCGCACCCCCCTGGCGAACGGCGACCAGGTCGAGATCCTGCGGTCGAAGGCGCAGCAGCCCGACCCGGCGTGGGAGAAGTTCGTCGTCTCGGTCAAGGCGCGCTCGGCGGTGCGCCGCTTCGTCCGCCAGCAGGAGCGCGCGCAGCTGCTCAGCCTGGGGCGCAAGCTGTACGACGAGACGGTCGGGCGGCTGAAGCTGCCGCTGTCGGAGGATGCGGTCGACGCCGCGCTCGGCCGGCTGAAGCTCGCCGACCGCAACGCGCTGTATCTCGCGCTGGCCCGGCAGACGGTGGGCGACACGGCGCTGCTCGAGGCGGTGCTGCCGGGGTCGACGGCGAACCTCAAGCCGCGGCGCCGCGGCCGCGCCGGGCCCAAGGGCGACGATCTCGATCACCGGCCTGACGCCGGGCGTCGCCTATCGCCTCGCCGAATGCTGCCACCCGATCCCCGGCGACCGCATCGTCGGCGTCGGGCGGGCGGGCCACGGCATCGAGGTCCACAGCATCGACTGCGCGCGGCTCGCCGAGCGCGAGAGGCGACGAGGGGGGCGGCGAATGGCTCGACCTCCACTGGGGCGACGAGACCGAGACCGGCGTCGCCCGCGTCCCGCGGTCGTCCACAACCAGCCGGGCAGCCTCGCCGCGCTGACCGCGATCCTCGCGCACCACGGGGCCAACATCGTCAACTTGAACCTGACCGACCGCGACCGCGCATTCCACACCTTCGTCGTCGACATCGAGGTCGACGACCTGGCGCATCTGACCAACATCATCGCCGCGCTGCGGGCGACGCAAGGCGGTGGTGACCGTCGAGCGCGTCAAGGCCTGAGGCGGTGCACCGCTGCGCCTTGAGGCCGCGGGGGGTGCGTGCTACCCGCGCGCGGGGCATGTCCGTCGATCCCGCCACCGTCAACCGCATCGCCAAGCTCGCGCGCATCGCGGCTGGACCAGGCCGAGGTCGAGCCGCTGCGTCGCCGAGCTGAACGGCATCCTCGGCTGGATCGAGCAACTGGGCGAGGTCGACACCGCGGGCGTCGAGCCGATGACCGCGGTGATCCCGAACAAGCTGCGCTGGCGCGACGATGTGGTGACCGACGGCGGCGTCGCGCGACAAGGTGCTGGCGAACGCGCCCGGCGCGCCGAGCGGCTTCTTCGCCGTGCCCAAGGTGATCGAATAGTGGCCGACCTGACCGACCTGACGCTCGCCGCGATGCGCGACGGCCTGCGCGCGCGCGAGTTCTGCGCCGCGAGCTGGCCGAGGCGCACATCGCCGCAGTCGAGGCGGCGCGGCCGCTGAACGCCTTCATGGTCGAGACGCCCGACCACGCGCTCGCCGCGGCCGAGCCGCCGACGCGGCGCTGGCCGCCGGCGAGCGCGGGGCCGCTCGCCGGCATCCCGCTCGGCATCAAGGACCTGTTCGCACCGACGGCGTGCAGACCACGGCGGGGTCCAACATCCTCGAGGGCTTCGTGCCGCCCTACGAAAGCACCGTCACCGCCAAGCTGTTCGCCGCCGGCGCGGGCATGCTCGGCAAGCTCAACATGGACCAGTTCGCGATGGGCTCGTCGAACGAGACGCAGCGCTTCGGCAACGTCATCTCGCCGTGGCGAGCGCGGGGCGGCAACCGGCCGCTGGTGCCGGGCGGCTCGTCGGGCGGCTCGGCGGCGGCGGTCGCGGCGCGGCTGTGCGCCGGGGCGACCGGCACCGACACCGGCGGCTCGATCCGCCAGCCCGCGGCCTTCACCGGCATTGCCGGGATCAAGCCGACCTATGGCCGCTGCTCGCGCTGGGGCGTCGTCGCGTTCGCCTCGTCGCTCGATCAGGCCGGGCCGATGGCGCGCGACGTGCGCGACTGCGCCATCCTGCTCGAGGCGATGGCCGGCTTCGACCCCAAGGATTCGACCTCGCTCGACCTGCCCGTGCCCGACTGGGAGGCGGCGCTGACCGGCGATCTGCGCGGCAAGCGCGTCGGCATGCCCAGGGAATACCGGCTCGACGGCATGGACCCCGAGATCGCGGCGCTGTGGGAGCGGGGCTCGCGTGGCTGCAGGATGCCGGCGCCGAGACGGTCGAGTGTCGCTGCCGCACACGAAATACGCGCTGCCCGCCTATTACATCATCGCGCCGGCCGAGGCCTCGTCCAACCTCGCCCGCTATGACGGCGTCCGTTACGGCCTGCGCGTCGAGCGGGGGCGGCAAGCTCGACGCGATGTACGCGGCGACGCGCGCCGCCGGCTTCGGGGCCGAGGTCAAGCGCCGCATCATGATCGGCACCTACGTGCTGTCGGCGGGCTTCTACGATGCCTATTACACCCAGGCGCAGAAGGTGCGGACGCTGATCGCGCGGGACTTTGCGCCGGCGTTCGAGCAGTGCGACGTGCTGCTCGCCCCGACCGCGCCGTCGGCCGCGTTCGCGCCGGCGACAAGGCCGATCCGCTGGCGATGTACCTGAACGACGTGTTCACCGTGCCTGCGTCGCTGGCCGGGCTGCCGGCGATGAGCGTGCCGGCGGGGCTGACCGCGACGGCCTGCCGCTGGGCCTGCAGGTGATCGGCCCGGCGTTCGCCGAACAGGGGGTGCTGAACGCGGGCTATGCCATCGAGCGCGCGGCCGGGTTCACGGCGCGGCCGGATCGCTGGTGGTAGCCGCGCGACCGCGAGGGGTCGCGCGGCGGCCATCGCGCAGCAGGCCGTCCGGTTCGGCATTGTCGGCGTGGCGAACTTCACGGCCACGTTCCTCGTCATCGCGGGGCTTCACCGAGGGCTCGGCTTGCCTCGATCTGGCTGGCAAGCGCGGTCGGGTACATCGTCGGCATGGTCCAGGGTTTCCTGCTCAACCGCTTCTGGACCTTCGCCGGCGTCCGCCAGACGGTTCCCGTCGCGCTCCAGATCGCCGGCTTCGTCGTCGTCAACCTGATCTGCGGGACGATCTTCACCCGCACCAACGTCGCCCTGAGCCACGTGCTGCCGCTGGCGGCGGCGACGGTTGCCTCGGCGGCGGTGATCATGCCGATCAGCTTCGTGCTCAACCGCTGGGGCGTGTTCCGCGGGCGCCCGGCATGACCGCGCAGCCGGAACTCAGCCTCGTCGTCCCGGTGTTCAACGAGGAGGCGACGATCGACGTCTTCCTCGCCGCGGTCGTGCCCCATCTTGGAGGCGATCGACCCGCGCTGGGAGGTGGTCTTCGTCAACGACGGCAGCCGCGACCGCACGCTCGACCTGATCCGCGCCGCCCACGCCCGCGACGGCCGCGTCCGCGGGGTCGATTTCAGCCGCAACTACGGCAAGGAGATCGCCCTGTCGGCGGGCCTCGACCACGCCGCCGGCCGCGCCGTCGTGCCGATGGACGTCGACCTGCAGGATCCGCCCGAGCTGCTCGCCGAGCTGGTCGCGCGGTGGCGCGAGGGGTTCGACGTCGTCCTCGCCGAGCGCACCGACCGGTCGAGCGACGGCGTCCTCAAGCGGCGCACCGCGGCGATGTTCTATGCGGTCATCGGCCGGATGAGCCGCATCCGCATCCCGGCCAACGTCGGCGACTTCCGCCTGCTCGACCAGAGCGTCGTCGCTGCGCTGCGCACCTATCCCGAGCGCGAGCGCTTCATGAAGGGGATCTTCGCCAGCGTCGGCTTCCGCACGACGAGCGTGCCCTATCGCCGCCCCGAGCGCGCGGCGGGCGAGACCAAGTTCCGCCCGCGGGCGCTGATCAACCTGGCGCTCGAAGGATCATTTCGTTCTTGACCGCGCCGCTCAAGGTGTGGACCTACATCGGCTTCGCCGCCGCGCTCGGCGCGCTGGTCTACGGCATCGACGCCATCGCCCGCACCATCGTGCTGGGCGTCGACGTCCCCGGCTATGCCTCGCTGCTGTCGATCATGCTGTTCTTCAACGGGCTCATCCTTATCGGCCTCGGCGTCCAGGGCGATATATCGCCCGCATCTTCGCCGAGGTGAAGGGCCGGCCGCTGTACCTGGTCCGCGAGACGATCGGCCTCGACGGCGCGCGCGGCGGCGACGGCGGCGCGCCTAGGGCTTGACCGCGCTGACGAAGACCGTCGTCCCGCCCAGCCGGTTGGCGCGCATCATCGCCACCTCCGCCCTGGCGGACGCCGTAGAGCAGGCCGTTGGTCACCGGGCCGTAGACCTTCATGTCGCTCCCCGGCGGCGCGCTGGCGGCGGTCAGGCGCTTGCCCAGGCGCACGCCGGCGACGAGCGGCAGCACCGCGCCGTAGAAATAATGGCCGTGCTCGACCCGCAGCCCGGCGTCGCGCAGCACGCCTTCGGCCTGGGTCACGGTGTAGCGGCGATGATGTTCGAGGAAGAC
>CAWJWB010000003.1:0-338344 GCA_963846485.1 uncultured Alphaproteobacteria bacterium
CGCCATGACCTCGCCGACCGACTTCATCGCGGTGCCGAGGACGGCCTCCGCCCCCTTGAACTTCTCGAAGGCGAAGCGCGGGATCTTGGTGACGACATAGTCGATCATCGGCTCGAAGCTCGCCGGGGTCGCGCCGGTGATGTCGTTCTCGATCTCGTCCAACGTGTAGCCGACCGCGAGCAGCGCCGCTACCTTGGCGATCGGGAAGCCGGTCGCCTTCGACGCCAGCGCCGACGAGCGCGACACGCGCGGGTTCATCTCGATAACGACCAGCCGCCCGTCCTTCGGGTCGACCGCGAACTGGACGTTCGAACCCCCTGTTTCCACACCGATTTCGCGCAGGCACGCGATGCTCGCGTTGCGCATGATCTGGTATTCCTTGTCGGTCAGCGTCAGGATCGGCGCGACGGTGATGCTGTCGCCGGTATGGACCCCCATCGGGTCGACGTTCTCGATGCCGCAGATGATGATGGCGTTGTCGGCGCGGTCGCGCACGACCTCCATCTCATACTCCTTCCAGCCGAGGACCGATTCCTCGATCAGCACCTCGGTCGTCGGCGAGGCGTCGAGCCCGGTGCCGACGATATGGACGAACTCCTCGCGGTTATAGGCGATGCCGCCGCCGGTCCCGCCCATCGTGAACGACGGCCGGATGATCGTCGGCAGGCCCACGAACTCAAGCGCTTCGATCGCTTCGCTCATGTCGTGGGCGATGCGGCTGCGCGGGGCTTTCGAGCCCGATCGCATCCATCGCGTCGCGGAACTTCAGCCGGTCCTCGGCCTTGTCGATGGCGGTTGCGTCGGCCCCGATCAGCTCGACGCCGTAGCGCTCAAGCGTCCCGTCGCGGAACAGCGCCAGCGCGGTGTTGAGCGCGGTCTGCCCGCCCATCGTCGGCAGCAGCGCGTCGGGGCGCTCCTTCTCGATGATCTTGGCGACGACCGCGGGCGTGATCGGCTCGACATAGGTCGCGTCGGCCATGTCGGGATCGGTCATGATCGTCGCCGGGTTCGAGTTGACCAGCACGATGCGGTAGCCCTCGGCGCGCAACGCCTTGCACGCCTGCGTCCCCGAATAATCGAACTCGCACGCCTGCCCGATGATGATCGGGCCGGCGCCGATGATGAGGATGGAGGAGATGTCGGTGCGGCGGGGCATTAGCGGGGTTCCGGGCGCCCAAGCGCATGGTCGATGGTGCGGGCGATGCCATCGAGGTTGGTGGCGACGCCACCATTGGTGAACCGGAGAACGCGGTAGCCGATAGAGGTCAGCACCCTCTCTCGCCTGGCATCGTAAGATTCGGTCGCATCGTGGCTGCGACCGTCCAGCTCGACGATCAGCTTTTCACGACGTGCAGCGAAATCGACAATATAGGGGCCGATCGGCACCTGACGGCTGAACTTGTGGCCGTTGAGGCGCTTGGCGCGCAGCATCTTCCACACCACCGCCTCAGGCGGAGTCATCTCCGAGCGCATCGCCTTCGCGCGCTGCCGCTGGATGACCGAAGCCGTGACCGGTCGGGCAGCGGCTCCCTCTCCCCGCCGGGGAGAGGGCTGGGGAGAGGGGCGCGAGCCTTCGCTCGCGGCCTTTGCCTCCGCGGCGGCCTCCCCCTCTCCCGGGCCGGTGCTGCGCACCGTCTCTCGACCTCTCCCCGGCGGGGAGAGGTGGCCAGTGGCGGTCACCGCAACCCCGCCACAAACCGCTCGAACAGATAATGGCTGTCCTGCGGCCCCGGGCTCGCCTCGGGGTGATACTGCACGCTGAACGCCGGGCGGTCGGTCAGCTCCAGCCCCGCCAGCGACCCGTCGAACAGGCTGACGTGGGTCGCGCGCACCCCCTCCGGCAGCGTCGCGGTATCGACCGCGAACCCGTGGTTCATGCTGGTGATCTCGACGCGGCCGTCGCTCAGGCGCTTGACCGGGTGGTTGGCGCCGCGGTGGCCCTGGTGCATCTTGTACGTGCTCGCGCCCGACCGCGAGGCCGAGCAGCTGGTGGCCGAGGCAGATGCCGAACAGCGGCACGCCGGCGTTCAGCACCGCCTGGATCGTCGGCACCGCGTACACGCCCGTCGCGGCCGGATCGCCGGGGCCGTTCGACAGGAAGATGCCGGCCGGCTTGTGCGCCATGATCTCGTCGAAGGTGGCCGTCGCCGGCACCACCGTCACCCGCGCGCCGGCGGCGACGAGGTTGCGCAGGATGTTGCGCTTGATGCCATAGTCGACGGCGACGACGTGCGGACCGTCCGGGTTGCCGGCGTGGGTCGCATACCCCTGCCCCAGCGTCCACAGCCCGTCGTCCCAGGTGTAACTCTGCGTCGCGCTGACCACCTTCGCCAGGTCCATGCCCTCGAGCCCCGGCCACGCCGCCGCCTGCGCCTGTAGCGCGGCGAGGTCGAACACGCCGTCGGCGGCATGCGCGATGACCGCGTTCGGTGCGCCGGCCTCGCGGATGCGCCGCGTGATCGCGCGCGTGTCGACGCCGGCGAGCCCGATCCGGCCCCATGACTTCAACCAGCTGTCGAAGGTTCCCGATGCGCGCCACGAGGCCGCCTCGCTCGGCACCGCGCTCAGGACGCAGCCGAGCGCGTGCGGGTTGGTCGCCTCGACGTCCTCGGCGTTGGCGCCGGTATTGCCGATGTGCGGCGTAGTGAAGGTGATGATCTGCCCGGCATAGCTGGGGTCGGTCATCGCCTCCTGATAGCCGGTCATGGCGGTGTTGAAGCAGACCTCGCCGACCGCGCTGCCCTCCGCGCCGAGGCCGATCCCCCACAGCGACGTGCCGTCGGCCAGCACCAGGACGCCCGTCGCGCCGGCAGGTTGGACGGGCACGGGGGCTTCGGCCAAGAGGCTTCCTTCGGGTTGTCGGGCGGGCAAACGGATGGGCGTCTAGGGGGCGGCGGCGGCGGGGTCAATTCCTATCCGGCGCGGTGCGCTTCGGCTATGCTCGCCGGTCAACGACTCGACAGGAAATCCATGATCCGCGACGACATCAAGGCGGCGACGATCGACGCGATGAAGGCGAAGGACTCCGCCCGGCTGGGCGCGCTGCGCCTGATCTCGGCGGCGCTGAAGAACAAGGACATCGAGCTCCGCACCGGCACCGCGCCCGCCGACGACGATGTGCTCGTCGCCGACGTGCTGACCAAGATGGCGAAGCAGCGCCGCGAGTTGATCGAGATGTACGTGTCGGGCAACCGGCCCGAACTCGCGGATGCCGAGCGCGCCGAACTCGGCGTCATCGAAAGCTTCCTGCCGCAGCGCATGGCCGCGGGCGAAGCGGAGGCGGTGGTCCGCGACCTGGTCACCGAGCTAGGCGCCAGCGGGCCGAAGGACATGGGGCGCGTGATGGCGGCGCTGAGGACGCGCTTCGCCGGGCAGATCGACATGTCGAGCGCGAGCGCCATGGTCAAGGCGGCACTGTCCTGAGCCTCAGCCCCGCCTTCCTCGACGAGCTGCGCTCGCGCGTCTCGCTGTCGGGCGTCGTCGGGCGGCGGGTCAAGCTGACGCGCGCCGGGCGCGAGATGAAGGGCTGCTGCCCGTTTCACAACGAGAAGAGCCCGAGCTTCTTCGTCAACGACGACAAGGGTTTCTACCACTGCTTCGGCTGCGGCGCGCACGGCGACGTCATCCGCTTCATCGGTCGAGCAGGAGGGGCTGGGCTTCATCGACGCGGTCAAGGCGCTGGCGCAGGAGGCGGGGCTCGAGATGCCAGCGGCGGACCCGCGGGCGCAGGCGCGCGAGGCGGCGGCGGCGAGCCTGCACGACGTGACGGCGGCGGCGGCGGCGTTCTTCGCCGAGCGGCTGGCGGGCGAGGGCGGTGCGGCGCGCGAGTATCTGACGAAACGCGGCGTGAGCGTGGCGACGGCTCAGACCTTCGGCCTCGGCTTCGCGCCCGACAGCCGGACGCGGCTGAAGACGGCGCTCGCCAGCCAGGCGGCGAAGCGCGGCTGGTCGAGGCCGGGCTGCTCGTCGTGCCCGAGGAAGGCAGCGACCGCGCCTCCTACGACCGATTCCGCGGCCGGCTGATGTTCCCGATCCGCGATCCCCGCGGGCGGGTGATCGGCTTCGGCGGCCGCATCCTCGGCGACGGCCAGCCCAAGTACCTGAATTCGCCCGACACGCCGCTGTTCGACAAGGGGCGCACGCTCTACAACCTCGACCGCGCCGGGCCGGCGGCGCGCAAGAGCCAGCGGCTGATCGTCGTCGAGGGCTATATGGACGTCATCGCGTTGGCGCAGGCGGGGATCGCCGACGCCGTCGCGCCGCTCGGCACGGCACTGACCGAGGCGCAGCTCACTCTGCTCTGGCGCTATGCCCCCGAGCCGATCCTGTGCTTTGACGGCGACGCCGCCGGGCAGCGCGCCGGCCTGCGGGCGGCGCTCCGGGCGCTGCCGCTACTCGAACCCGGCCGCTCGCTGCGCTTCGCCACCCTGCCCGCGGGCCAGGACCCCGACGACCTCGTCCGCACCGGCGGGGCGGCGGCGGTCGAGCGGGTACTGGCGGCGGCCGAGCCGCTGATCGACCGGCTGTGGCGGAGCGAGACCGAGGGCGCCGACACAACGACGCCCGAACGCCGCGCGGCCGTGCTCGGCCGCCTCGACGCCCATGCCGCGACCATCGCCCATGCCGAGCTGCAGCGCTTCTACCGCCAGGAGCTGCGCGACCGCTTCTACGCGCTGTTCCGTCGCCCTGAGCGGACGCCGTGGACCCGCGCGCGCGGCAAGGGGCCGCCCCCACCCCTGTCCCCCGGCGTGCTCCGCGCCGGCCGGCCCGACCTGCGCGCGGCGATGACCGAGCAGGTGCTGACCGCCTGCCTGCTGCGCCCGGCGCTGATCGACGCCGGGTTCGAGCTGCTGGGGACGCTGCGGATCGACGACCGCGTGCAGGCCGATCTGCTGGCGGCCCTCCTCGACGCCTTCGCCGCCGACGCCGACCTCGACGCCGAGCGGCTGCTGCAGGCGCTCGCGGCGCGCGGGGCGTAACGCGCCGGCACGGGCGCTGCTGGCGCGCTTCCGCCCCGGTATCGGCAATCTCGGCTTTCTCCGCAGCGAGACGCCGCTGCCGCTGGCGACCGCCCAATTCGTCAAGTTTCTCGAAGCCTTGGCAGCGGATGCGCGCCTGGGGGATGACATCGCGGTCGCCAATGCCCATTTCCGCTCAAGCCTGGCCGAGGCGGACTTCGCGACGGTCCGGCGCAACCATCAGGCGCTGGCGGAACGCGCGGACGGCGAGGCGATTAACGGCGCGGTTGGAAATGCCGCGGTTAGCGAGTAAGCGGCTCCACCCCTTCCGCTGAGTTGGCCGCGCGACGAACCTGTGATTGGACGGATTGAATGGCAAAGGCGAATGGCACTGGTGACGGCGACGATACGGCTCTGAAGCCCGATGCCGACGGTGCTCCGCTCCTCGACCTCAACGAAGCCTCGATCAAGAAGCTGATCGCGCGCGCGAAAAAGCGCGGCTACATCACCTATGACGAGCTGAACGAGGCACTGCCGCAGGTCACGTCCGACCAGATCGAGGACGTGATGGCGGCGCTCAGCGAGATGGGCATCAACCTCATCGAGAACGACGAGCCCGCCGAGGACGGGGCCGAGGCCGCGCGCGCCGACGATCCCGAGGAGGAGGAGGCCGAGGGCGAAGGTGACCTCGCCATCGCCGCGCCGGTCGTCGCCAAGGCAGCGCCGCTCGACCGGACCGACGATCCGGTGCGCATGTACCTGCGCGAGATGGGCGCGGTCGAGCTGCTCAGCCGCGAGGGCGAGATCGCCATCGCCAAGCGCATCGAGGCCGGGCGCAACACGATGATCGCCGGCCTGTGCGAATCGCCGATGACCTTTACGGCGATGATCGAGTGGTCCGACGCCCTCAACGAAGGGCGGATGCAGCTGCGCGAGATCCTCGATCTCGACGCCATGCTGGTTAAGCCGCCGGTCGAGGCCGAGGGCGGCGGCGAGACGGCGACGACGGGATCGGAGCTGCCGACCGTCGCCTACAAGGACGACGGCGAGCCCGACATCGTCTCGGCGCCGGCCGACAGCGAGGACGAGGAGGAAGCCGCCTTTTCGCCGCGCGTACGGCCCGACGGCACGGCGGCGATTCCGGACGAGGACGACGAGGACAATACGCTGTCGCTCGCGGCGATGGAGGAGCTGCTCAAGCCCGACGCGCTCGCCAAGTTCGCCGAGATCACGGCGACCTACAAGAAGTTCCAGAAACTGCAGGAAGCGCGTCTGACCGCCTTCCGCAGCAACGCCGCTTATCCGCCGGCCGAGGAGCGCAAGTACCAGAAGCTGCGCGAGGAGCTGACCGCCGGCGTTCAGTCGATCCACTTCAACAACAACAAGATCGAGTATCTTGTCGACCAGCTGTACGGCTACAACCGCCGCCTGCTGGGCCTCGGCGGCACGATGATGCGGCTGGCCGACCGCCACAAGATCAACCGCAAGGCCTTTCTCGACGAGTATATGGGCCGCGAACTCGATGCCGGCTGGATCGCGCGGGTCGCCGGCATCGACAAGAAGTTCGCAGCCTTCGCGGCGCAGGAAGCGCGCGCGGCCGAGGACGTGCGCCTCGAGATCGCCGACATCGCTCAGCAGACCGGCGTCGATCTCGGCGAGTTCCGGCGCATCGTCAACATGGTCCAGAAGGGCGAGCGCGAGGCGCGGATCGCCAAGAAGGAAATGGTCGAGGCGAACCTGCGCCTCGTCATCTCGATCGCCAAGAAGTACACGAACCGCGGGCTGCAATTCCTTGATCTTATTCAGGAAGGCAACATCGGCCTGATGAAGGCGGTCGACAAGTTCGAGTATCGCCGCGGCTACAAGTTCTCAACCTATGCGACGTGGTGGATCCGCCAGGCGATCACGCGCTCGATCGCCGATCAGGCGCGCACGATCCGCATTCCGGTCCACATGATCGAGACGATCAACAAGCTGGTCCGCACCAGCCGCCAGATCCTTCACGAGATCGGCCGCGAGCCGACGCCCGAGGAGCTCGCCGAGCGGCTGTCGATGCCGCTCGACAAGGTCCGCAAGGTGATGAAGATCGCCAAGGAGCCGATCAGCCTCGAGACGCCGATCGGCGACGAGGAGGACAGCCACCTCGGCGACTTCATCCAGGATCCGAACGCGGTCATCCCGGTCGACGCGGCGATCCATGCGAACCTGAAGGAAACGGTGACGCGGGTGCTCGCCAGCCTGACTCCGCGCGAGGAGCGCGTGCTCCGCATGCGCTTCGGCATCGGCATGAATACCGATCACACGCTCGAGGAGGTCGGCCAGCAGTTCAGCGTCACCCGCGAACGCATCCGCCAGATCGAGGCCAAGGCCTTGAGGAAGCTGAAGCACCCGAGCCGCAGCCGCAAAATGCGGAGCTTCCTCGACGTCTGACCCGTGCCGCTTGCCCCTATGTCCCCTTACCGTTATGGAAGGTTAAGGGGGCATGAATGGCAGCGACGCGGACCTATGCACTTGATGGCCTGCGCGGCGTCGCCGCCCTGCTGGTTGCGTGCTACCATGCCGGGGTCGTCATCAAGCCCGAGCTGATCCCCGGTGGCTATCTAGCTGTCGATTTCTTCTTCATCCTGAGCGGCTTCGTCATCGATCGCGCCTATAGCTGGCGGCTGCAGCGGGGAATGACCGCGCGGCAGTTCATGATCCTGCGGCTCTACCGCCTTTACCCGCTGGTGCTGCTTGGCATGCTGCTGGGGCTCGCGCTGCTGCTGGTCAAGCGGCTCACCCACCAGCTCGACATGACTGCCGGCGAGGTCGGCGTAGCGACGGTTTTCAACCTGCTGATGTTGCCGATCCCCTTTGCCTATAAGCATAATTTTCCACTCGACAGCCCGGCCTGGTCGCTGTCGTGCGAGATGGTTCTCAACCTGGTCTTTGCGGTGGCACTCTTCCGCGCGCCGCGCCGGCTGCTCTGGCTCGTCGCGCTCGGGGGCGCGGCGGTCATGGCTTTCGGCGCCGTGACCGGCACGGCCTCGCTCAACCTCGGCTGGCGCGGCGACACCTTCGTCTTCGGCCTGGCGCGCGCGACCTTTGGCTTCACCTTCGGCATGATCTTGGCGCGGTGGCTCGAGCTGCGCCCGGTACGGGATTCGGTGCCGATGGTCATCCCTGTCGCCCTTCTCATCGCCGCGCTGGCCACGCCGATTTCGTTCCATCTGCGCCCCGCGTTCGATCTTGCCTTTGCGTTCGTCGTCGCGCCGCTGATCGTCGTGCTCGGGGCACAGACGCGCGAAGTGCCACGCCTGAACCAGACGTGCTTCTGGCTCGGGTTGATCTCCTACCCGGTGTACACGCTCCACTTCCCGATGCTGCAGTTCGTCCACGGTGCCATCGGTTCCCGCCTGTCCCCCGCTGCTGCCGGCTTCGCGCTCGTGGCGGCCTCGGTCGCGCTCGCTGTTCTCGCCGAGCGGCTGGTCGATTCGCCGGCGCGTCGCCGCGGCGCGATCTACCTTCGCGGGATCAGCGTTCAGCCGCCGGCGGAAGCGCTCGGCGTGGCGACAATCGGCGGCTGACGGCTTCGCCGGGCCGTAGCTGCAAGTCGCGGAACTTTGCGGACGGGCAATTTGCATTAACCGGGGTTTTCGTATTTACCTCGCGTTACGATTCAACCGGGGGGTTACGATCATGGCGGGGTTCGACCGTGCGTTCAGTGGGCCCACGGTTGCCGCCAGGATGGTCGAGTTCAACAACCGCTCGACGGGTTTCGACTATCTGCGGCTTGGCCTGTCGCTGTCGGTCGCCGTGTGGCACAGCTTTTTTCTGACCTACGGCCGGAGCGCGATGCACTCGCCGGCGCGCGTTCTCGTCCTGATGATCCTGCCGATGTTCTTCGCGCTCAGCGGGTATCTCGTCAGCGGCAGTCTGGTTCGAACGCGAAGCATTCACGAATTCCTGACGCTGCGCGCGATCCGCATCATGCCCGCGCTGGCCGTCGAGGTCGTGCTGTCGGCCTTCCTCATCGGGGCTGCCTTTACGACGCTGCCGCTACGCGAATATTTCGCGAGTCCCATGTTTCACCACTATTTCCTCAACATCATCGGCGACATCCATTTCTATCTGCCGGGCGTGTTCGAAGACAACCCGATGAAGCGGGTCAATGGTTCGCTGTGGACGATCCCTTACGAACTCTACTGTTATCTCGCGATCACGGTGCTGTGGCTTGTCGGGGCGATCCGCAACCGCAAGCTGCTGCTGCTGATCGTCGTCGTCGTCCAGGCGGCGCTTCCCCTACGCGACTTCTTCCGTGGCGGGGTGATCAAATACGACGAGGCCCTGCCAGGTCGGATGCTCGTTCTGTCGTTCCTGTGCGGCGTGCTGATCTACCTCTACCGCGAAAAGATCGTGCTGCGGACGTGGATGTTCATCGCGGCGATCGTCGCCTCGGTGCTGCTTCTCCAGACGGCCTACACCTCGTACCTCGTTGCCTTCCCGGCGGCGTACATCACCGCGTTCGTTGGGCTGACCAATCCGCGGCGCATTCCCGTCGTGATGGACGGCGACTATTCGTACGGCATCTACCTTTACGCCGTGCCGATCCAGCAGGCGGTGATCGTCCTGTTCCCGGCGCATAGAACCTGGTGGTTCAACCTTCTCGTCGCGGTCGTTCCGTTCTGCCTGTTCGCCGCATTCTCGTGGCATGTGATCGAGAAGCCTATCCTCTCCAGGCGGCGCATGTTCGTCGCGTGGGGCGACCGGCTCGCCGCCGCGATCGGGCGCCTGGTTGCCCGCGTCTCCGGCCGGCCGGCGGTGTCGCGCTTGTGAACCATCTTGCGGGGGGCCGCTGCCGCGGGCATGTCGGAGCGCATAACCGCACAAGGCTTCCCCCATGCGCTTCGAAGGCACCGCCGCTTACGTCGCCACCGACGACCTGAAGGTCGCGGTCAACGCCGCCGCGACGCTGCGCCGGCCGCTGCTGATCAAGGGCGAGCCCGGCACCGGTAAGACGGTTCTCGCCGCCGAGATCGCGAGGAGCTTCGGCGCGCCGCTCATCGAGTGGAACGTCAAGTCGACGACCAAGGCGCAGCAGGGCCTGTACGAGTACGACGCGGTCAGCCGCCTGCGCGACGGGCAGCTCGGCGACGAGCGCGTGCGCGACATCGCCAACTACATCCGCCGCGGCAAGATGTGGGAGGCGTTCACCTCCCCTGCTCTCCCCGTCCTGCTGATCGACGAGATCGACAAGGCCGACATCGAGTTCCCCAACGACCTGCTGACCGAACTCGACCGCATGCAGTTCGACGTCTACGAGACCGGCGAGCGCGTCGTCGCGCAACAGCGCCCGATCGTCGTCATCACGTCCAACAACGAGAAGGACTTGCCCGACGCCTTCCTGCGCCGCTGCTTCTTCCACTACATCAAGTTTCCCGACCGCGAGACGATGGCGCGCATCGTCGCCGTCCACTTCCCCGACATCCAGAAGGAGCTGGTCCGCGAGGCGCTCAACGTCTTCTACGACATCCGCGAGGTGCCGGGCATGAAGAAGAAGCCGAGCACGAGCGAGCTGCTCGACTGGCTCAAGCTGCTGATGCATGAGGACCTGCCCGTCGAGGTGCTGCGCGCGCGCGACACGAAGAGCCTGATCCCGCCGCTGCACGGGGCGCTGCTCAAGAACGAGGCCGACGTCATGCTGTTCGAACGACTGGCGTTCATGAACCGGCGGCAGGGCGGACAGGGCTGAGGTGTTCCTCACCTTCCTCACCGAACTCCGCGCGGCGAAGCTGCCGGTCGGGATGACCGAGCACCTGACGCTGCTCGAGGCGCTGCAGGCGGACGTCGTCGACCGGTCGGTCGAGCAGTTCTACTATCTCGCCCGCGCCGCCTACGTGAAGGACGAGGGGCTGCTCGACCGCTTCGACCAGGTGTTCGGGCGGGTGTTCAAGGGGCTGGAGACGGTCGGCACCGAGACGGCCGAGATCCCCGAGGATTGGCTGCGCAAGGTCGCCGAGCTCCACCTCACCGAGGAGGAGATGGAGAAGATCAAGGCGCTCGGCTCGTGGGACGAGATCATGGCGGCCCTCAAGCAGCGGCTCGAGGAGCAGACGAAGCGCCACGAGGGCGGCAACAAGTGGATCGGCACCGGCGGCACCTCCCCGTTCGGAGCGAACGGCTATAATCCCGAAGGCATCCGCATCGGCCAGGACGCCGGGCGGCACGGGCGTGCGATCAAGGTCTGGGACAAGCGCGAGTTCAAGAACCTCGATTCGACCGTCGAGCTCGGCACGCGCAACATCAAGCTGGCGCTCCGCCGCCTGCGCCGCTTCGCCCGCGACGGGGCGGCGGACGAGCTCGACCTCGACGCCACTGTCAGCGGCACGGCGAAGAAAGCGTATCTCGACATCGTCATGCGGCCCGAGCGGCACAATGCCGTCAAGGTGCTGCTGTTCCTCGACGTCGGCGGCTCGATGGACCCGCACATCAAGCTCTGCGAGGAGCTGTTCTCGGCCGCCCGCAGCGAGTTCAAGCACCTCGAGTTCTTCTATTTCCACAACTGCGTCTACGAGGGTGTGTGGCAGGACAACCGCCGCCGCTTCAGCGAGCGGACGCCGGTCATGGACGTGCTCCACAAATATCCGCACGACTATAAGCTGGTCTTCGTCGGCGACGCCTCGATGAGCCCGTACGAGATCAACTACCCCGGCGGCTCGGTCGAGCACTGGAACGAGGAGAGCGGCGAGACGTGGCTCAGGCGCCTGCTCGACGTCTATCCGGCCGCGGTGTGGCTCAACCCGATCCCGCAGGCGAGCTGGGGCCACGGCCAGTCGATCCAGATGATCCGCCAGATCATGGAGGACCGCATGTACCCGCTGACTCTCGGTGGGCTGGACGCGGCGATGAAGGAGCTGACGCGGGCGCGGTGAGCGGTCAGCGCCCCGGAGCCGGCAGCGCGTACAGCCAGACGTTCACCAGCACGACCACGCCCGCCGCGATCATCAGCCCCGCCTTCACCCGGTCGCCCCGCCCCGTCCACAGCGCCCGGGCACCGGCGCCGATCAGCGCCAGCGCCGCCAGCACTGCGAGCGACAGGAGCAGGGCGACCGCTCCGCCGGTCATGCTGGCGCCTTGCCGACGTTCGCCGCTCGGGCTCCGCTCACGCCGCCAGCGCCTGGCGCACGGCCTTGGCCCAGCGCGCGCGTCCGGCGGCGCGCTCATCGGCGTCGACGCCGGGCGTGAACACCCGCTCGGCGGCGTGCATGACGGCGGCGTCGGCCAGGTCGGCGAACAGGCCCGCACCCACCCCCGCGAGCATCGCCGCGCCGAGCGCTGTCGTCTCGATCACCCGCGGCCGCTCGACCGTCACCCCGAGCGTGTCGGCGAGGTTCTGGCAGAACCAGTCGTTTGCCACCATGCCGCCGTCGACGCGCAGCCGGGTGCAGGCGACACCGTCGGCCGCCAGCGCGTCGAGGAGGTCCGCCGTTTGCTGCGCCACCGCCTCGAGCGTCGCCCGGGCGAGGTGCGCGCGCGTCGTCGCCGCCGTGACGCCGGTGATCAGCCCGCGGACGTCGGCCCGCCAGTGCGGCGCGCCCATGCCGGTGAAGGCGGGCACGACGACGACGCCGCCGCTGTCGGGAACGGTCATCGCCAGCGTCTCGGTTTCGGCCGCGGTGGCGATGACGCCGATGCCGTCGCGCAGCCACTGCACCGCCGCGCCGCTGGTGAAGATGCTCCCCTCGAGCGCAAAGGCCGGCACGCCGTCCAGCCGCCAGGCGAGCGTCGCGAGCAGGCGGTGCGACGAGTCCGCCCGCCGCGCTCCGGCATGGGCGAGGACGAAGGTGCCGGTCCCGTAGGTCGCCTTGACCATGCCCGGCCGCAGGCACGCCTGCCCGACCGCCGCCGCATGCTGGTCGCCAGCGCAGCCCGTGATCGGGACGGCGCGGCCGGCGATCGTCGCGTCGCCCAGCTGCCCGGCGCAGTCGACGATCGCCGGCAGCGCGCTAAGGGGCACGCCGAAGCGCGCGGGGAGGCCCTCGTCCCAGCGGCAGGTGCCGAGGTCCATCAACAGCGTTCGCGCGGCGTTGGTCGCGTCGGTCGCGTGCACCGCGCCACCCGTCAGCTTGTGCAGCAGCCAGCTATCGACCGTTCCCAGGCGCAGCCGCCCTGCCGCCGCGGCGTCGGCCACCGCCGGCCACTCGGCGAGCGCCCAGGCAATCTTGGACGCCGAGAAATAGGGGTCGATGACCAGCCCCGTCGCCGCCTGCACCGCCGGCTCGAGCCCTTCGCTCCGCCAGCGGTCGCAAAGCGCCGCCCCGCGCCGGTCCTGCCAGACGATTGCCGGGGCGAGCGCCGCGCCGGTGCCCGCGTCCCAGAACACGACCGTCTCGCGCTGGTTGGTGATGCCGAGGCAGGCGATCCGCTCCGCCCCGACCGCGGCGGCGACTTCCTCCAGGCAGTCGCGTGACAGCGTCCACAGTTCGTCGGCGTCATGCTCGACCCAGCCGCTCGCCGGATAATGCTGGGTGATCGGCCGCGCCGCGCTGGCGACGATGGCCCCGCCGCGGTCGAAGGCGAGCGCGCGGGTCGAGGTCGTGCCTTCGTCGAGCACCAGGATCAGGTCGGCGGCCATCCTCTCCCCCTCTTTCGCGCGTCGTGTGCGGCGGCGGTGATGCGACGCGTCCGCCGCGGCGTCAAACCCGTTGCCGCTCCCGCCACCCGCCGCTAGCTTCGGCGTAACGAACCGGGGAGCCGACGATGCGGACGATGATGGTGGCACTGCTCATGGCGGGCAGCACAGCAGGGGCGGTGACGCCGGTCGAGCCGGCGCTCAAGGGGCCGACGATCGCGCCCTCCCCGGCCACCGAGGATTATTTCGGGACCAAGGTCACCGATCCCTATCGCGGGCTGGAGAAGCTCGACGCGGCGACGCTCGACTGGATGCGGGCGCAAGGCAAGGTCACGCGCCAGATCCTCGACAGCATCGCCCCGCGCGCCGCCTATCTCGCCAGGATGACCGCGCTGACGGGGGCATTCGGCACGGTCAGGGACGTCCAGCTGGGCGGCGACCGCCTGTTCTACCAGGAGCGCGCGCCCGGCCGCGACCAGTTCGACCTGATGGTCCGCGAGGGCGGCGGCACCAAGCGCCGCCTGATCGACATGACCGCCTACATCGCCGCGCACGGCAAGGTGCCGCACGCGATCGACTATTACGCGCCCAGCCGCGACGGGACGAAGATCGCCATCGGCATCTCGGCGGCGGGGTCGGAGGACAGCCGCCTGTCGGTCATCGATGCCGCCACGGGGAGGACGCTCGCCGGCCCGGTCGACCGGGCGCAGTTCGGCAGCCCTAGCTGGCTCGACGACGGCACGGGCCTGTTCTTCGTCCGCCTGCAGAAGCTCGAACCCGGTCAGCCGATCAGCGACAAGTACAACAACGCCACCGCTGTCTTCTGGGACCTCAAGAGCGAACCTCGTGTTGTCGCTGGCGCTGCGCAGCACCTCGGCCCGAACCGGGATCCGGTGAAGACGCCGGCGGTGCTGGTCGTGCCGCATTCGGCGCAGGCGCTGCTGGCGGTGCAGAACGGCGTCCAGAACGAGGTCGAGGCCTATGTCGCCCCGCTCGCCGACGCCCGCGCCGGGCGCGCCAAGTGGCGGCAGGTGGTGACGACCGCCGACGCCGTGACGGGCCTCGCCGCCGACAAGGACCGCGTCGTCCTGCTGACGCATCGGGACGCGCCGACCTTCAAGGTGACGACGATGCCGTGGAGCGGCACGGCGGCGACGGCGACGACCCTCGTCGCTGCCCGCCCGGGCCGGATCAACGAGAGCGTCGCCGTGGCGCGCGACGGCATCTATGTCGGCGGCCGCGAGGGCCTCAACGGCCGGCCGCTCCGCATCGGGGCGGACGGCAAGGCAGCGGCGATCCGCCTGCCCTATGACGGCACGGTCGGCACGGTCGTCGCCGATCCCGACCACGACGGCGCGGTCGTCGACCTCGACTCCTACGTCCACCCGCCGGCGACGCTCCGCATCGCGAGCGGGCGTGTCACCGACCTCAAGCTCGACACCAACCCGCCGCTCGACCTGGCGAAGTACCGCGCGGTCGAGATGACGGCGACGGCGAAGGACGGGACCAAGGTGCCGCTGACCGTCGTGACCGCCGTCGGCCCCGTCCGCGCGCGGCCGCTGCTGCTCGACGCCTACGGCGCCTACGGCATCTCCGCCCTGCCCGGCTTCCGCCCGCGTTACCTGACGTTCGTCGACGCCGGCGGCGCTTACGCCGCGTGCAACGTCCGCGGCGGCGGCGAGCTGGGCGACGCCTGGCGGCTGGGCGGCAAGGACGCCAACAAGCCGAACACCTGGCGCGACGCCATCGCCTGCGCCGAGGCGCTGATCGCGGCGGGCTATACGACGAAGGAACAGCTGGCGATCACCGGCACGTCTGCGGGCGGCATCATGGTCGGCCGCGCGGCGACCGAGCGCCCCGACCTGTTCGCCGCTGCCATCACTCGCGTCGGCAATTCGAACGCCATGCGGTCGGAGACGATGGTCAGCGGCCCGGCCAACATTCCCGAGTTCGGGACGGTCAAGGACCCGCAAGGCTTCAAGAACCTCTACGAGATGGACGCCTATCAGCACGTCAAGGACGGCGTCACCTACCCGGCGTGGATGCTGACGACCGGGCTGCAGGACCCGCGCGTCGCGCCGTGGGAGGCGGCGAAGATGGCGGCGCGACTGCAGGCGTCGGGCACCCCCAACCCGGTGCTGCTCAGGATCGAGGAGCAGGCCGGCCACGGGCTCGGCACGACACGGACGACGCGCGACGCCGAGGAGGCCGACATCGCCGCCTTCGTCTTCTGGCGCGCCGGCGTGGCGGAGTGGCAGCCCCAGAACGGAGGCACGGCAAGATAGGAACGACCGCAACGTCGCCGGCGCGACTTCGGGACAAGCCGCCGACAGCTGGTACTGCTCGCCCGATACTGGTAGCGTCGAGTTGTCGACAGCACGTCGACTTGCGCTTCAAGGGCGGGCAGCCATGGACTTCCCAGGGCGGATCATCAAGGTCGGCGAAGCCGATGGCAACGTCGTTCGCGCCATTGTCGCCGGCCTGGCCACTCGCGGCCTTCACGCGACTTCGCCCGACGGCGTGTACGATAAGGGCCTCAAGGCGCTCGTCTCGGCCTTCCAGTCGATCCACGTCGACGCGCTCGGTCGTCCCCTTCACATCGACGGCGAAGTCGGTCAGCTAACCTGGGGTGCGATCTTCGGGGCGACACCGGTCACCGATGTCCCGACCGGCGCTGCCGGCGCCGCGCTCGGCATCGCCGTCTCGCAGATCGGGATCCGCGAGCAGCCGCCAGGATCAAACCGGGGGCCCGAGGTCGATCGCTACCTCCGGGAGGTGGGTCTCGATCCCGATCACGGTCCGCCCGGCGGCTATTCGTGGTGCATGGCGTTCGTTCATTGGTGCTTCGTGCACGCGGCGGCGCCGGGGACGACCACGCCCTTTCCGCGCGTCGCGGGGTGCCTCGATGCGTTCGCGACCGTGCGCCGGACCGCGCCACAGCGCATCATAACCCGGGCACAGGCGATCGCCTCTCCCGGCACGATCCGGCCGGGCATGGTCTTCATCCTCGATCATGGCAGCGGCCACGGCCATACGGGCATGGTCCGGCAGTCGGTCGGCGGTGCCTTGAAGACGGTCGAGGGCAATACCAACACCGACGGCAGCAACAACGGCGTCGGCGTGTTCGAGCTCAACCGTCGCTCGGTGATGGACAAGCAGCTCCTCGGCTTCATCGACTTCACCCACTGATCGCGGCGTCATGTGCCTCGACACGTCGCACCCGCGGCGGCAAGGAAGCGCTGTGAGCGGCGCTTTCGACCTCCTCGTCATCGGCGGCGGCATCAACGGTGCCGGCATCGCCCGCGACGCTGCCGGGCGCGGCCTGTCGGTCGCGCTGGTCGATGCCGGCGACCTCGGCGGGGCGACGTCGAGCGCCTCGACCAAGCTGATCCACGGCGGATTGCGCTACCTCGAGTTCTATCAGTTCGGCCTCGTCCGCAAGGCGCTCGCCGAGCGCGAGGTGCTGCTCGACATCGCGCCGCACATCAGCTGGCCGCAGTCCTTCGTCCTGCCGCACTCGCCCGAGCAGCGCCCCGAGTGGATGCTGCGCGCCGGCACCTGGCTCTACGACCACCTCGCCCGCCGCGACGTCGTGCCGGGATCGGCCAAGGTCGACCTCCGCCAGGACCGCGTCGGGCGGACGCTGCGGCCGCAGTTCCGCACCGGCTTCCGCTACTGGGACGGCTGGGTCGACGATGCACGGCTGGTGATCGCCAACGCGCAGGACGTGCGCACGCGCGGCGGCACCGTGCTGCCGCGGACCCGCGTCGTCCGCGCCGACTTCGCCGACGGCCTGTGGACCGTGGCGCTCGCGACCGGCCGCACGCTCGCCGCGCGCCGCATCGTCAACGCCGCCGGGCCGTGGGCGGAGGAGGTCGCGCGCACCGTGCTCGGCCGCAACGACGCGCCGGCGCTGCGTCTCGTCAGCGGCGCGCACCTCGTCACCCGCCGCGTCCACTTGGGGCGCGACGCCTTCATGCTGCAGCAGCCCGACGGCCGCATCGTCTTCGTCATTCCCTACGAGCGCGACTTCTCGCTGATCGGCACGACCGAGCGCAGCATCGACACGCCCGGCGCGGTCGCGGTGAGCGACGGCGAGGCCGACTACCTGCTCGCCGCGGTCAACCGCTATATCGTCAGGCCGCTAGGCCGCGACGACATCGTCCACCGCTATGCCGGCGTCCGCCCGCTGATCGTCGAGGCGGGCAAGGGCGACCGCGAGACGAGCCGCGACTACAGCCTGGTCGAGCACGCCGGAGTGCCGGCACTGACCGTGGTCGGCGGCAAGATCACAACCTATCGCAAGCTTGCCGAAGCGGTGCTGAAGGCGGTCGCGCCCAAGACGAAGGCGTGGACGGCGGACGCGCCGCTGCCGGGCGGCGACGTGCCACGCCTCGACGGTGAGAACGGCCAGGCCGCGTTCAAGCGCTGGCTCGCAAATCTCATGCAAGCGCATGAAGACTATGATCCCAAGCTGATCCGCCGCCTCGCCCACACGCTCGGCACCGCGGCCGAGCCGCTGCTCGCGACCGGGCTTGGCGACAACCTCGGCGGCGTCTTCGAGGCCGAGCTGGCGCACTTCCGCGACGCCGAATGGGCGCGGTCGAGCGAGGACGTGCTGTGGCGGCGGACCAAGCTCGGCCTCCACCTCGACGCTGCGGCCAAGGCCCGCGTCGCCGCCTGGTTCGGCGAGGCGACGCCCGCCGACGACGGGATCGACGCCGCGCGCCACCGCTTCGCCGTCCCCGGCACCGCGGCCTGAGCCGACGGCACCGGCCGCAGCCACGGCGCGGTCAGAAGTCGGCCTTCAGCGCGACATAGGCGGCCACCTGCCCCTCGTCGCGCGCGTTCTCCAGCCCCGGTCCGGCCGAGCCGATGATCGACCAGTGCTTCGACAGCCGGTAGGTCGCGCCGAGGTTGACGCCGGTGAAGCTGCGTCCATCGCGGCTGTCGGGGCCGTGGTGATAGACCTCCGCCCCGACCGTCGCCCGCTCGCCGAGCGCGCGGCTGAGCGCCAGGCCTGCGCTCCAGAAGTCGCGGCCGCCGGGGTTCAGCTGCCAGCCGCCGCCACCGAACAGCGACCACTTGCCCCAGTCGCGCTCGCCCCACAGCGGCAGCAGCAGCGCCACCTGTCCGGTGCCGAAGCGCTGCCCGCCGGCGGGTATGAAAACCCGCGGAAAGACGGTGAGATCGAGCCCGTTCCGATCCTGGTGGAGAAACTTGTACTTCGCCGCCAGCTCGATGTTGCCCGCCCCGACGTGGCGCCCGCCGTCGCCGGTGTCGAAGGCGAGCGGCACCACTGCGGTCAACTGCACGTCCTTCGCCCCGCCATAGTTGAAGTCGACGCCGCTCGCGCCCGCGGTACTGCCCGCGACGTGGCTGGCGCTGGCGAAGAAGTAGATCTCGTAATGCCCGAGGTCGGTCGGCTGCGGATCGTCGGTGACATAGGGCGGCCCGGCAGCGGCGGGCGCGGCAGCGAGCAGGGCAAGGGCCGTCCGGCCAAACCGCTGTCCTACACGCCCCGCCTCTGTCAGCATCGCCGGCATGGCCGCCCCTCAAACTCCCTGCGCCCGTCGCCCTAGCCAATCGGGCCGCGCGGGGGGAGAGCTCGACGGGTGCGTGGCACGACTTTTGTCAACTTTGTCCAGCGCGCCTGACACTTTCTCCGGCGCGACTCGGCACGCGTCACGCCGCGAGGCAGCGGGCGAAGACCTCGGCCTCGACGTTGCCGCCCGACAGCACGACCACCGCCGTCCGGCCCCTGAGGTCGACCCGGCCGGTCAGCGCCGCGGCCAGCGCCACCGCGCCGCCCGGCTCGACGACGAGCTTGAGGTGGCGGAAGGCGAAGGCGACCGCCGTCATCGCCTCGGCATCGCTGACGGCGACGCCGCGCGCCCCCGCGCCGTGCAGCACGGCGTAGGTCAGCGGCGACATCGATCGCGTCTGCAGCGCGTCGCACAGCGTCGGCGGCAGCACGTCGAGCGCGACGATACGGTCCTCGGCAAGGCTCCGCGCGACGTCGTCGTAGCCCAGCGGCTCGACGGTGACGACCGGCAGGCCGGAGCCCAGCGCGAATCCGCTCGCCAGCCCGCCGCCGCCGCAGCAGACGAGCGCCATGTCGGCCGCCTCGCCCCGCGCCGTGAGGTCGTGCGCGACCTCCAGCCCTGCCGTGCCCTGCCCGGCGACGATGAACGGGTCGTCGAACGGCGGCACGACCGTCGCCCCGCCCTCGGCGAGCCGCGCGGCGATCGCCTCGCGGCTCTCGGTGTAGCGGTCATAGAGCACCACCGTCGCCCCGTCGGCGCGCGTCGCGGCGATCTTCACCGCCGGCGCGTCGGCGGGCATGACGATCGTCGCGGCGATCCCGAGCAGCTTTGCCGCCCGCGCCACGCCCTGCGCATGGTTGCCGCTGGAGAAAGCGACGACACCCCGCGCCCGCTCGTCGGCGGCGAGTGCGCTCAGCCGGTTGTAGGCGCCGCGGAACTTGAAGCTGCCCGTCACCTGCAGGCACTCGGGCTTCAGCCACACGCGGCCGCCCGTAGCCGCGTCGAGCGCGTCGGCGCGCAGCAGCGGCGTGCGTACCGCGCGACCCTCGAGGCGAACCGCCGCGGTTACGACGTCGGCGTGCGAAACCATTGAAAAACCCCGTTTCTTGTTCGGCAGCTAAGCTGTTGATCGGCCGAGCGAATACCTGAAAATTGCTGTCACAAAAAACTGCTTTACACGAACCGCCCGCGTCCCTAGATACGCCCCCGCTGCCCCATGGGACTTCCACCGCAAGGCAGTTTCGGTGCTACCCGCTTGTAGCGAACTGACTCCCGGAGGTCCCTTGAATTGCATAAGCCCAGCAACGCGCTGGGGGTAGCCCGCGACCGCAATCCGTCGCAGCCCGTTACCCTCGTCCGCCCTCATGCCGCGCGGCGCGCCGCCCGTTTCTTCGTCGAGAAGTTCCCGGGCAGGTCGCTGTACGCGGTCAAGGCGAACCCGTCGCCCGACCTGATCCGTACCCTGTGGGACAGCGGCATCACGCACTATGACGTCGCCTCGATCACCGAGGTTCGTCTGGTTCGTGGCCTGCTGCCGCACGCGACCCTGTGCTTCATGCACCCGGTCAAGCCGGCCGAGGCGATCGCCGAGGCGTACCACGTCCACGGCGTCCGCACCTTCAGCCTCGATTCGGTCGAGGAGGTCGACAAGATCGTCGCGGCCACTGCGACCGACGGCGTGCCCGCCAGCGACCTGACGCTCTGCGTCCGGCTGCGCGTGTCGTCGGCGCATTCGAAGCTCAGCCTCGCCACCAAGTTCGGCGTCGGCGTCGACGAGGCCGCGCCCGTGCTGCACGCGGCGCGGCAGGCGGCCGACGCGCTCGGCATCGCCTTCCACGTCGGCAGCCAGGCGATGAGCCCGCAGGCCTACGCCGACGCGCTGGCGCTGGTCCGCGCGGCGATCGTCGCGGCGGGCGTCACGGTCGACGTCATCGATGTCGGCGGCGGCTTCCCGTCGATCTACCCGGGCATGGAAACGGCGCCGATCGAGCGCTACTTCGCCGTCATCGGCCGCGCCTTCGAGGACCTGCCGGTCAGCTACTCGGCCGAGCTGTGGTGCGAGCCCGGCCGGGCGCTGTCGGCCGAGTACGCCTCGATCCTGGTACGTGTCGAGAAGCGGCGCGGCGACGAGCTGTTCATCAACGACGGTGCCTACGGCGCGCTGTTCGACGCGGCGCACATCGACTGGCGCTTCCCGGTCGAGCTCGTCCGCGAGGGCGGGTCGCGCGCGAAGCCGCTGGCGTTCAGCTTCTACGGCCCCACGTGCGACGACATGGATTACATGCGCGGGCCGTTCCTGCTGCCCGCCGACGTCCAGGCCGGCGACTATCTCGAGATCGGGATGCTCGGGGCCTATGGCTGCGCGATGCGCACCGCGTTCAACGGCTTCGGCAACGGCGAGACGGTGATCGCGTCGGACGAGCCGATGGCGTCGAACTATACCGTCACGGAAGCGACACCGGCGAAGGTTACGCCGCTCCGCGAGGTGCGGAGCTAACCCTCCCCTCCCGCCCTGCGGGAGGGGATCGGGGGTTGGGACGTCGGCCGCCGCCGCGCCCGCCCCCGGCCGCCCTCCCCGACCCCTCCCGCACTCGGGAGGGGGCTACCCGTTCGGCGCCGGATGGTCCGGCCGCGGGCGGTGCTTCGGCACCGAGCCAGTTGAGCCACTGGAGACTTCCGCATGACCGATCACGCCAACGACACCCGCAAGGCCGAGCTGCTCGCGACCACCGTCGAGCACGTCGACATCCGCAGCTTCGACGCACGGCCGATCATCGATTCGATGGGCAAGATGAGCTTCACCAGCCGCGACCTCGCCCGCGCGACCGGCATCTACAACGCGATGCTGGCCGACAAGGACTGCTCGATCTTCCTCGTCATCGCCGGCTCGACCTCGGCCGGCGGCTGCATGGACCTCTATGCCGAGCTCGTCCGCTCGAACATGGTCGACGGCATCGTCGCCACCGGCGCGTCTATCGTCGACATGGATTTCTTCGAGGGCCTCGGCCACAAGCACTATCAGGCGCTCGAGATCCCCGACGACAATGTCCTGCGCTCGCTCTACATCGACCGCATCTACGACACCTACATCGACGAGGAGCAGCTTCAGGACTGCGATCACACGATCTTCGAGATCGCGAACTCGCTCGAGGCCAAGCCGTACAGCAGCCGCGCCTTCATCCGCGAGATGGGCAAGTACCTCGTCCAGCACGGCAAGAAGGACAACAGCCTCGTCAAGCTCGCCTACGAGCATGACGTGCCGATCTTCTGCCCGGCGTTCGTCGACAGCTCGGCCGGCTTCGGGCTGGTCAAGCACCAGGTCGAGCGCGCCAAGGCGGGGCAGCCGTACATGGTGCTGGACGCCATCGCCGACTTCCGCGAGCTGACCGACATCAAGATCAAGGCGGGCACCACCGGCCTCTTGATGATCGGCGGCGGCGTGCCGAAGAACTTCATCCAGGACACCGTCGTCTGCGCCGAGATCCTGGGCCACGACGACGTCGCCATGCACAAGTACGCGGTGCAGATCACCGTCGCCGACGTCCGTGACGGCGCGTGCAGCTCGTCGACGCTCAAGGAGGCGGCGAGCTGGGGCAAGGTCCAGACGACGCAGGAGCAGATGGTCTTCGCCGAAGCCGGGTCGGTCATGCCGCTGCTGGCGAGCGACGCCTACCACCGCGGCCACTGGCGCGAGCGGGCGGTGCGGGCGTACGGCAAGATGTTCGCCGACTGAGCGGCCCCTCCGGCCTCGCCCCTCTCCCCGGGCTATGGGCTTCGCCCGTGTCTCTCGACCTCTCCCCGGCGGGGAGAGGTGGCGGCTACCTCTCCCTGCCGGGGAGAGGTCGAGAGACGGCGCGCCAGCGCCGGCCGGGGAGAGGGGGAGCTGCGGCGAGCGAGCTTAACGCGCGAACGCCGCCACCAACTCGACATGCGTCGACCAGCGGAACTGCGCCACCGGCCACAGTCGCTCGAGACGATAACCTCCCTGCACCAGTATCGCAGCATCGCGGGCGAAGGTGTTGGGATTGCACGATACGGCGACGATGTGCGGCACCGGACTGCTCGCCAGCGCGGGAGCCTGAGCCTGGGCCCCCGCCCGCGGCGGATCGAAGACGACGGCGTCGAAGCGCGCCAGTTCCGTCGCCGATAGCGGGCGGCGGAACAAGTCGCGGTGTTCGACCTGCACCGGGGCACCGCTGCGGCGCACGGCTGCCGAGAGCGCCGCAGCCGCATTGCCTGCACCCTCCACGGCGAGGACGCGTGCGCCGCCGCCCGCGAGCGGCAGGGCGAAGGTGCCCAGACCGGCGAAGAGGTCGGCGATGCGCGCCGCGCCCGCGCTCGCTGCGGCGACCGCTGCGACCAGCGCCGCCTCGCCTTCGCAAGTCGCCTGGAGGAACGCGGCGGGCGGCAACGCGACGGCGACGCCGCCGAGCCGAGCGACGGGCGCGCGCACTTCGACGACCGTCTCCACCCCGTCCGGCCCCTCGACGCAGAGCCGGGCCAGATCGTGCGCGCGCGCGAACTCGGTCAGCCGCTCGATCTCGGCCAGCTTGCGCGCGGGAACGTTGGCCAGCAGCAGATCGACGCCCGTGTCGCTTGCCGTCAGCGTGACCCCCGCGCCCTCCCCGTCCTTGAGCGCCGCCCCGAGCAGCGCGCGCAGCGGCGCGACGAGGGCGAACAGCTCGGGCACGAGGATCCAGCACTCGCGCATGTCGACGATGCGGTGGCTGGCGTCGGCGTTGAAGCCGAGACTCAGGGTGTTGCCGCGCTTGGCCGCGCGGAGGCTGGCCCGACGCCGGCTGCGCGGCGGCGACATGGCCGTCGGCTCGACGTGCCCGACGGCCACGCCAGCCGCGGTGAGCGCGGCGACGATGCGGCTCGCGGCCCAGCGCGCATAGGCATCGTCGGCAAAGTGCTGGAGCTGGCAGCCGCCACAGTCCGGGAAGTGACGGCACGGGGGGACCACGTGGTCGGGGCCGGGCTCGATGGCGAAGGGCTCAAAGCGCACCCGGTCGCCGGGTACCGCCCCGGCGACGAAGCGGCCGTCGGCGGTGACGCCGTCGCCCCGCGCGGCGAGGCGGACGATGTCGACCCAGCCGCTGGCCGGCGAGGCGCTCACAGCGCGGCCACCGCCCCCGCGATCAGACCCGGCAGGTCGTCGGCCGTCAGTCCCGCCCCGCCGCGCCGACCGGCCTCTCCGTGCAGCCAGGCCCCCGCGCAGGCGGCATCGAAGGTGTCGAACCCCTGCGCCAGTAGTGCCGCGACGACGCCGCTCAGCACGTCGCCCGACCCGGCCGTCGCCAGCCACGGCGTCGCATGGGCGTTGATCGCCGCGCGCCCGCCAGGGGCGGCGATGATCGTCGCTGCGCCCTTGAGCAACACGACCGCACCGATCGCTGCAGCCGCGGCGCGGACGCGGTCGAGCCGACTGCCGTCCAGCGCGCCGAACAGGCGGACGAACTCGCCCTCATGCGGCGTCAGCACCGCCGGAGCGGTCAGGCGGCCCGCCAGCGCGGCGCTGTCCCCGGCGAACATCGTGAACACACCGGCATCGAGGACCAGCGGCAGACCACTGGCGAGCAACGCCTCCACCCGGTCGCGATCGCCGCTCAGTCCGGGCCCGGCAACAGCGGCGGCGAACCGCTGCCGGGCGAGCAGTGCCCTCACCCCCGCATCATCGTCGGCGGCGGCGACCATCACCGCGTCGAGGCGCGCGGCGTTCTCGGCGAGTGCCGCCGCCGGACAGGCGACGAGCGCCAGGCCGGCCCCCGCCCGGACCGCCGCCTGCGCCGCCAGCCGGGCCGCGCCGCCGTGGCCAGCTCGGCCGCCGAGCACGAGAACCGCGCCACGGCTGTACTTGTGGCTATCGGCCGCAGGCGTCAGCGGCGGCGGCGGCGCGGTCGCGAACAGCCGCCCCTCGCCGCAATCGAAACCGAGGTCGGCGACGACGACGCGCCCGCATCGTTCCGCGGCGAGCAGGTGCGCGGGCTTGAGGCTGCCGAAGGCGACCGTCAGGTCGGCGGTCAGGCTCGTACCCGTTCCCGCGTCGGCGTCGAGCCCGCTCGGAATATCGAGTGCCACCACGCGCGCGCCGCGGGCGAGGCGGGCCAGCGCCGCCATCGTCCCCTCGTCGAGCGGACGCGCGCAGCCGATACCGAGCATGGCGTCGATGAGGACCGCTCCCGGCTCGGCGGCCGCCAGCGGCACCACGGACCCGGTCCATCGTGCCTGCATCTGGACGGCGTCGGGCGCGCGGGCCGGGCCGGTCGCGGCGACCGTCACCCGCACGCCGGCCGCGGCGAGGTGCCGCGCCGTGACATAGCCGTCGCCGCCGTTGCCGCCCGCACCGCAGACGACCGTCGCCGTGCGCGGCGCGGCGAATGCGAGGGTGGCACGGGCTGCCAGAGCCCCCGCCCGCTCCATCAGCGCCAGCGAAGGGACGCCACTTGCCGCCTCGGCGGCGCGCGTTTCAGCGGCGGATCGCACGCCGGGCAAGGTCAGCCGAGTTGCCATGACGCGGTTCTGTAGTATGAGCTTCGGCGATGACCATGCGTTTTGTCGTCGTCGCCGGGTTGCTCGCCGTCGCCGCCTGTACCCGATCACCGTTGACCGATCCCCGTATCGCCCTGCGCGGCGCCCTGCAGGGCGAGGTTCCGCGCGACACGAACGGCGAGCCGGTGCTCGACCGGATCAAGCCGGTACCGCCGAGCGCCCTGCCGCCGCCTCCTCCGGCACCGACGCCCGCACCGCCGCCGCAGCGCTAGAGGTCGGCGTAGACGTGGCGCTCGGCGGAAGCGCCGGGGTGGGTCACCGCCCCGCGTGAGGCGGGGCCTACGGTCTGCGCATAGCGCCACAGCGCGCCGGCCTGATAGGCGTTGACGCGCGGGGTCCAGGCGGCGCGCCGCCGGTCGAGTTCGTCGGACGCGACGTCGAGGTCGATCGTCCCGGCCTCGGCGTCGATGGTGATCGTGTCGCCGTCGACGACCAGCGCGATCGGCCCGCCGTCGGCGGCCTCCGGCCCGACATGGCCGATGCAGAAGCCGCGCGTGCCGCCACTGAAGCGGCCGTCGGTGATCAGCGCGACCTGCTCGCCCAGGCCGAGCCCGTACAGCGCCGCGGTCGTCGACAGCATTTCGCGCATCCCCGGGCCGCCCTTGGGCCCTTCATAGCGGATGACGATGACCTCGCCGGCGCCGGATCGTCCGCGCCTCAACCGCGGCGAAGGCGTCCTCCTCGCAGTCGAACACCCGCGCCGGGCCGCTGAACTGGAGCGTCTTCATGCCGGCGACCTTGACGATCGCCCCGTCGGGCGCGAGCGAGCCGCGCAGGCCGACAACGCCGCCGGTGGGCGTGATCGGCCGCTCGATCGGCCGAATGACGTCCTGGTCCGCGTTCCAGCGCACCTCCGCGAGGTTCTCGGCAAGCGTCCGCCCCGTCACGGTCAGGCAGTCGCCGTGGAGGAAGCCGCCGTCGAGCAGCGTCTTCATCACCATGTAGATGCCGCCAGCCGCATACAGGTCACGCGCGACGTAGCGCCCGCCGGGCTTCAGGTCGGCGATGTACGGCGTGCGCCTGAAGATCTCGGCGACGTCGAACAGGGTGAAGTCGATCCCCGCCTCGTTCGCCATCGCCGGCAGGTGCAGCGCGGCGTTGGTCGACCCGCCGGTCGCCGCGACCACTGTCGCCGCATTCTCAAAAGCTTGCCGCGTGCAGATGTCGCGCGGCCTGAGGTCGGCCTCCAGGCAGCGCATCACCGCCTCGCCCGCCGCCACCGCCAGGCCGGCGCGGCCGTCGTAGGGTGCGGGCATCATGTTCGAGTTGGGCAGCGACAGGCCGATCGCCTCGGCGACGCAGGCCATGGTGTTCGCCGTGAATTGCCCGCCGCAGGCGCCGTGGCCCGGGCAGGCGACCTTCTCGAGCGCCGTCAGCCGCTCGAGCGGGCAGGCGCCGGCGGCGAACTGGCCGACCGCTTCGAAGACATCGACGACCGTCACGTCCTTGTCCTCGAACCGGCCCGGCAGGATCGAGCCACCATAGACGAAGACGCTCGGCACGTTCAGCCGCAGCATCGCCATCATCATGCCGGGCAGGCTCTTGTCGCAGCCGGCGAACGCCAGCAGCGCGTCGTAGGCGTGGCCGCGCATGGAGAGCTCGACTGAATCGGCGATGACCTCGCGGCTGACGAGGCTCGACTTCATTCCCTGGTGGCCCATGGCAATGCCGTCGGTGACGGTAATGGTGTTGAACCGCCGCGGGGTGCCGCCACCGCGGATCACGCCCGCGCGCGCGGCGTCGGCCTGGGCATCGAGCGTCGTGTTGCACGGTGCCGAGTCGTTCCCCGCCGAGACGACGCCGACGAACGGCTTGGCAATGTCCTCGGCGGTCAGGCCCATCGCGTAGTAGTAGCTGCGGTGCGGCGCGCGCTCGGGGCCGACCGTGACGTGGCGGCTGGGCAGGCGACTCTTGTCGAAGCTCATCGGTTCCCCCGTCAGCTGAAGCGCGCCGGGCGCTTGGCGCGGAAGGCGGCGACGCCCTCGGCGAAGTCGGCACCGGCGAAGGCGGCGTCGAACTCGGCCACCGAGCCTTCGTCGTCGTCGCTCGCGCCGTCGAGGATGCGCCGGACGATGCGCTTGGCCGCGAGCTGCGTCGTCGCCGACAGGCTGGCGACGCGGTCGCAGAACGCGTCGACGGCGGCGGCGAGATCGTCGGTCACCTCGTCGACCAGGCCGATGCGCAGCGCCTCGGCGGCGTCCATGATCCGCGCGGTGAACAGCATCCGTTTGGCCTGCGCCGGACCGACCGCGTCGACCAGCAGCTTGGTGTCGTGCAGCGGATAGACGAGGCCGAGCTTGGCCGGCGTCATGCCGAAGCGCGCGACCGGCGCGGCGAAGCGCAGGTCGCAGGCCATGGCGATGCCGAGCCCGCCGCCGATAGCATCGCCGGAGACGGCGGCGAGCACCGGCTTCGCGGCGCGGGCGAGCGTCGTCTGCGTGCGCCGGATCGCGGCGTTGTTGCGCGCGCGCCAGTCAGGATTCGCGGCGTGGGCAGCGAACTCGCCTATGTCCGCGCCGGCGCAGAAGGCAGCCCCTGCTCCCGTCACCACCAGCACGCGGACGCGGGCATCGGCCATCGCCTGCTCGATGAGGCCGGGCAGCGCTTCCCACATCGCCAGCGTCATGGCGTTGCGCGTCGCCGCGCGGTCGAGCGTCAGCGTCGCGCGGGGTCCGGCGATGGTGAGCGAAAGATCGGCCATGGCCTGCCCGTGTCGAGCATCGGCCGCTGGAGCGCAAGCCCCGGCTCGACCGGTAAACCCGGCGTCCACGCCTCGGTACGCCACTGCGCCGTGTCAACGAAAAAGGCCGCGCAACCGAGGCTGCGCGGCCAGTTCTGGGTCGAAGGGTGAAGGGGGGCGTGGAACGGCGGACCCGCTGACGGGCTTACTGGCCGGCGGTGACGACCGGCGCCGTGGTGGCCGCGGCGAGGTCGACGTTCAGGATGCGCGCGGCGGCGGCGAACTTCTTGGCCGCCTCACCGCGAGCCTGGTCGGCGCAGAGGTGCTCGCCGGTCGAGATGAGGATCGCGGCGCGCTGCTGGGCGCTCGCCGGCGCGGCGCTCGATGCGGCGCGGAGCTGGCCCGGGGTGGTTTCGCAGACCGCGGCGGGCGTCGCGGCATAGGCGGGAACGGCGGCGCCGATGAACGCGGTGGCGACAGCGACGGCAAGCGGGGCGGCAACGAGGAAGCGGGTGATCATGGCGTCTCTCCTGCGGTATTCGAGTTGCACTCAGAACAACTGAGTGCCGATCTAAGTCACACTCAGGTTGCCGTCAAGCGGTTTTCGAGTGGGCCTCAAAAATATTTGAGCATGGCTCATGCTGCAGTGCAACAGGAAACGTCAGGCGAGCGACGTGACGATGCTCCACCAGCCGCGAGCGGCCGCTTGCTGCTGCGCCGAGGCAGCTTCCTCAACGGCTTCGTACAGGGCGAGGCAGGTTGCGCCCGACCCCGACATTCGCACGAAGGTGGCGCCACTCGCCTCGAGCATCGCCAGGACCTCGCCGATGACCGGCTGGAGGGCGATCGCCGGCGCCGTCAGGTCGTTGCGTCCCTCGCACCACGCCGTGGGTTCGAGCGGGCCGCGATCGGTCCTGTTCCATCCGGCGAACACCGGACCCGTCGGCACCGCGACGCCGGGGTTGACGAGCAGGGTCGACTTTCCAGCCAGACCGAGGTCGACGGCAGCCAGCTCGTCGCCCCGTCCGGTCCCGAATGCCGTCACGCCAAGCACGCACGCCGGCACGTCGGCACCGAGCGGTCGCGCGACCTCGACCAGACGCGCCTGCGGCCAGTCGAGTCGCCAGAAGCAGTTGAGCAGGCGCAGCGCCGCCGCCGCGTCCGCCGAGCCGCCTCCGAGGCCGGCGGCGACGGGGATGTGCTTGTCGAGCACCAGCGCCGCCCGTGGCTCGATGCCCGCCGCGGCCGCCAACGCCCGCGCCGCGCGCAGCACGAGGTTGTCGCCCTCCCCGACCGCCGCGGCGAAGGGACCGCGGACGGCGAGCGTCAGGGTCTCGTCCGGCTCGACCCTGAGCTCGTCGCCAAACGAGGTGAAGGCGAACAGCGTCTCCAGATCGTGATAGCCATCATTCCGCCGGCGGCGAACGTGAAGCGCGAGGTTGACCTTCGCGCGGGCGGTTTCGATCACTGCGGCGACTTGGCCGTCTCGGCGGTCGCCACGTCGAGGCCGAAGTCGAGCTTCTTCGCCAGCAATGCCGCCTCGGCCGCTTCGGGCGAAAGTTCGGCCGCCGCGCGCCAGCGGAACCGCGCCTCGCGCCGCCGCCCGGCGCGCCAGTAGGCGTCGCCGAGATGGTCGTTGATCGTCGGATCGCCGGGCTCGAGGCGCGCCGCCGTTTCGAGCTGCGGCACGGCGCGGGCATAGTCGCCCGTCCGGTACCAGGCCCAGCCGAGCGAATCGGCGATGAAGCCGTCGTCGGGACGCAGCCGGGCGGCGGTGGCGATCAGCGTCTGCGCCTCGGGCAATCGCTGGCCCCGGTCGAGCAGGGCGTAGCCGAGATAGTTGAGCACCGTCGGCTCGTCGGGCGCGAGCTTGAGCGCGGTCCGCAGGTCGGCTTCGCCATTCACCCAGTCGCCCGCCTGCTCGAACGCCGACCCCCGCAGGAAGTACAGTCGCCAGTCCGCCTGCTTGCCGGCGATCGCCAGCGCCTTGCCATAATCGACCGCCGCTGCCGCGTGATGCCCGAGCTTGCGCTCGAGGTCGCCGAGCCGCTGCCAGTCGTCGCTGCTGGCGTTGGCCGTCGCCGTCGCCGCCTCGAACACGCGCCGCGCCTCCGCATCGCGGCCGAGGTCGGCGAGGGCCAGCCCGCGATGGACGGCGGCGGTCGCGCCGAGCGGGTCGCGCGGCGGGATGTGGTCGTAGGCTGCGATCGCCGTCGACGCGCGGCCGCCGCGCAGGAGGACGTCGCCCGCGACGAGCCAGGTCTCGGCGGCGTCGGGGGCGAGGAACGTCGCGATCCGCGCGAAGGCGAGCGCGAGCGGTACCGGCTTCTCGCGGGCCAGGTCGCCGGCCAGCCGCGTCGCCAGCCAGGCGATGCCCTGCCGCGGCTCGGTCGCCGGCGCGGCGGCCTGTCCACCGGCGATGCGCTTCGTCGCGGCGGTGAGCGCCGGATCGGCTTCGCCCGCTGCCAGCAGCGCCAGCGCCTCGTCCTTGCGGTGCAGTGCGGCGAGCGAGGCGGCACCGGCGATGCGCAGCCGGTCGACGTTCTTTGCCTCCCCTCCTACCATCGCCACGAACAGCGGCGCGGCCTCGGCATGGCGCCGGACCGCGGCGAGGATCATCGCCCGGTGCTCGGTGATGTAGCTGCGGGCGATGCCGGAGAACTTGGTCGGATCGACCAGCACCAAAGCCCCGTCGACATCGCCGCGGCCGACCTTGATCCAGGCGAGCGTCACCGGCGCGACGACCGCGGCGTAACCCACGTCGGGCAGCCCCCTGACCCCCTCCGCCGCCGCCCAGTCGCGCCGCTTGACGGCGTCGGCGAGGCGCACGAGCGCCGTGCCCGCGTCGCCGGCACCCGCCGCCTCGAGCCCCCGCGCGAGGCTTATCGCGAGCTTCTCGTCGCCGGCGGCCAGCGCCGTGTCGAAGGCGCGGCGCTGCAGGGTCACGTCGGCCGGGTTGGCCTTGAGCGCCTCGTCGAAATAGCGCGCGGCGTCGTCGAGCCGGTTGTCGGCCGCCGCGAAGCGCCCGCGCAGATAATCGTGGTTCGTCGGCACCTCGACGCGCGTCGCCGCCGCGGCAGGGGTGGCGAGGATGAGCATGACGAGGGTGACGAGCTTCATCCGGCTAGTCTAGCGAGGGCGGCGGCGACGCGGAAGGCCGCGGATGGCAGCCGCCGCCTTGGGCCGTCGCGACGGAGCCGCGCCGTTGGCGGGGTTCGGCGGGAAGGTCCGCCCAACCTGCCGGCCGGCAGGGGCGCGAGGGCGTGCGCTGCTTTGCGCGCCTGCGCCGAACTCGCTGCGCCCGGCCGCGCCGAGCTACATGTTCGGGTAGTTCGGGCCGCCGCCACCCTCCGGCACGACCCAGTTGATGTTCTGTGTCGGGTCCTTGATATCGCACGTCTTGCAGTGGACGCAGTTCTGCGCGTTGATCTGCAGCCGCGGTCCGGCGCTCTCCTCGACGATCTCGTACACGCCCGCCGGGCAGTAGCGCTGCGCCGGCTCGTCGTAGAGCGGCAGGTTGATGCGGATGGGGACCGTCGCGTCCTTCAGCGTCAGGTGGACCGGCTGATCCTCCTCGTGGTTGGTGTTCGACAGGAAAACGCTCGACAGCTTGTCGAAGCTGATGACGCCGTCCGGCTTGGGATAGGCGATCGGCCGGACATGCTCCTTGCGCTTGAGCTGCTCGTTGTCACGGTGGTGCTTGAGCGTGAAGGGCATCCTTACGCCAAGGTGCTCGGCCCACATGGTCACGCCGGCGATTGCCGTACCGAGCGCATTCCCGAAGCGCGCGACCGCCGGCTGCGTGTTTCGGACACCGCGGAGCTCGGATTCGACCCAACTGGCACGATATTGGTCGTGATAATCGGTCAGTTCGTCGCCGGCGCGCTGGCTGGCGATCGCCTCGACAGCGGCTTCGGCCGCCATCATGCCGGTTTTCATCGCGGTATGCGTGCCCTTGATCCGGGGCACGTTGAGGAAGCCTGCACTGCACCCGATCAGCGCGCCGCCGGGAAAGGTCAGCTTGGGCACCGACTGCCAGCCGCCGTCGTTGATCGCGCGCGCGCCGTAGCTGACGCGCCGCCCGCCCTCCAGCATGGCGCGGATCTCGGGATGGGTCTTCCACCGCTGCATCTCGTCGAACGGCGACAGATACGGGTTGGCGTAGTTGAGCCACGTCACGAAGCCGAGCGCGACCTGGTTGTTCGCCTGGTGATAGATGAAGCCGCCCCCGCCGGTCGCATCGTCGAGCGGCCAGCCCTGGGTGTGGATGACGCGGCCCGGCACGTGCTTCGCCGGATCGATATCCCACAATTCCTTGATGCCGATGCCGTAGACCTGCGGCTCGCAATCGCGATTGAGGTCGAACAGCCGGATCAGCTCCTTCGACAGGTGGCCGCGAACGCCCTCGGCGAACAGCGTGTACTTGGCGTGGAGCTCGAGGCCGGGCGTGTAGCTGTCCTTGTGGGTGCCGTCGCGCGCCACGCCCATGTCGCCGGTGGCGACGCCCTTGACCGAGCCGTTCTCGTTGAACAGCACCTCGGCGGCGGCGAAGCCCGGGAAGATCTCGACGCCGAGCGCCTCCGCCTGCCCGGCCAGCCAGCGGCAGAAGTTGCCGAGGCTGACCGTGAAGCAGCCGGCGTTGTTCATGAACGGCGGCATCAGCGCGTGCGGAAATTCGTACTTCTTCTTCGCCGTCAGCACCCAGTGGTGGTTCTCGACCACGGGCACGGTAAGCGGCGAGTCGAGATCGCGCCAGTTGGGCAGCAGCTCGTCGAGGGCGCGCGGATCGACCACGGCGCCCGATAGGATATGCGCGCCGATCTCCGCCCCCTTCTCAAGGACGCAGACAGAGACGTCCATGTCCTTCGCCGCCGCCGCCTGCTTGGCCCGGATCGCCGCCGACAGCCCGGCCGGGCCGCCGCCGACAATGACGATGTCATAGGGCATCGCTTCCCGGTCGCTTCGTCCGCTCATCCCGCTTCTTCCCCGTCGGAACCGTACCGCAACGGTACGTCGCAATTAAACTGTCATTCGTCAGATACGGGCGGCGGCGGCGCTTGACCAGAGCGTCAGGTGCCGCACTAGGTAGCGTCAATGGCGGTGACGGCCTTGATCTCGCGCGATGAAGCGGCAGCAGCGCTTGGCTGGTGGGTGAGCGCCGGCGTCGACACGCTGGTCGACGAGCAGCCTTTTGCCTGGCTTGCATCGGGAGCAGCAGTAGTGCCCGCCGTGGCGCGCGAACCTGCTCCCGCCCCGGCTACGTCGGTCACCCTGAACGTCGACAGCCTCGCCGCGCTCGCCGCGGCGCTGGCGGAAGCGTACCCGGATGCCCTGTTCGCCGACGGCACGCCCGGCGAGGCGATGGTCGTTGGCGAGCGACCGTCGGCGGAGGATATCGCGGCGGGACGGCTGTTCGCCGACAGCGCGGGCGCGCTGCTCGACCGGATGCTGGCAGCGATGGGGCGGTCGCGCAGCGATACCTATCTCGCCAACGCCGTGCCGTGGCCCGCTGCTGGGCGTGATGCGGACGCCCTGCCCTTCCTGCGCCGGCAGGTCGTGCTGGCGCGCCCCAGGGCAATCCTCGCGCTCGGCCAGGCGGCGACGGCGGCGCTGACCGGCGCCACCGGCGGGGTCGCGCGCCTGCGTGGCCGTTGGCTCGAGGTCGACGGCGTGCCGGTGATGCCGACTTTCTCGCCGGCCCACCTGCTTCGCCAGCCGGCGCACAAGGCGCTGGCCTGGGCCGACCTCTGCGCCTTCCGTGCGCGGCTCGCCGCATGAGGGCATTGACGTTCCTGGCGGCGCTGCTGCTGCCGCTCCGCGCGGTGGCCGCCGAGCCCGCCGACACCGCAGCGACCATCACCGTTACCGGCTATGTCGGGATCACGGCCGCCCAGCGCCGGGTCCCGGCGCAGCTGACGGCGGTGCAGCGGAGCGCCTACCGGGCGATCTTCCTCGCCATCGACGCCGGCCGGTACGGGGCCGCCGAGGCAGCACTCGCCGCCTTGCCCGCCGGGCCGCTCCACGCCACGGCAAAGGCGCAGCTGCTGCTCGCCCGGGGGCCGGGACGGAGCGGCATCGCCGCCGACTGGCTCGCGGCGAATACCGATCTGCCGCAGGCGCCCCGGCTCGTGGCGATGGCCGCGCGCAGTGTCGACGCGCCGTTGCTGCCGGTGCAGAAGACGCTCCGCACCGTCAGCTTCGTGCCTGCCATGGGCCCGCGCTCGGCCCGCGGCGACGGCCTGCGCGACGAGCCGACGATTGCGCGCCTGAAGCCGCTGCTTGCCGCCGACCGCAACAGCGAGGCGGAGGCCGTCATCGCTGGTGTCGCCGGGCAGCTTTCCCCCGATGTTGCCGCCGAATATTACGAGCGGACCGCGTGGAGCTATTACGGCGCCGGGGACGATTTCGCGGCCGAGCGCATGGGCAAGGCCGCGGCCGCGGGCAGCAGCAGCTGGTCGGGGCTTGGCGGCTGGGTCGCGGGTCTCGCCGCCTTCCGTCGGGGGGATTGCGCCGCTGCCGCGTCGGCATTCGATGCGGTGGCCTTGCGCTTCGGCGGCGAGGATATCGCGCCGGCGGCGAACTTCTGGGCGGCGCGGTCGTATCTCGCCTGCGGCAAGCCGGCCGAGGTCGCCAAGCGCCTGCAGTCGGCGGCCGCCCATGCCGACACCTTCTACGGGATGCTGGCGCGGCGCACGCTCGGCCTGGCGCAGCCGCTCGACTGGGCCGAGCCCGACTTCATCACCGCCGACTGGAATCACCTGGCGAACCTGCCGGGAGCCCGGCGCGCCGCCGCGCTCGTCGAGATCGGCGAGATCGGCCTCGCCGACCGCGAGCTGAAATATCTCGCGGCGACGACGGCGACAGAGAACTATCCCGCCGTGCTGCGGCTGGCGGCGCGGCTGAACCTGCCGGCGACGCAGTTCTGGCTCGCCCACCATCCGCCCGAGGGCATCGATCCCCCGCTCAGCGCCCGCTACCCGGCGCCCGAGTGGAACCCGGCGCACGGCTGGCGCGTCGACAAGGGGCTGGTCTTCGCCCATGCGCTGCAGGAGTCGAACTTCGTCACGAGCGCCACGAGTTCGCGTCGGCGCCAAGGGCGTCATGCAGCTGATGCCGGCGACGGCGAAACGCGTGCAGGCGCGGATGGCCGACGGTACCGTCGTCGACGCTGCAACGCGAAGCCTCGACGATCCCGAGTTCAACATCGACTGCGGCCAGTCCTATCTCGAGGAGCTGCGCGACACGAGCTACACCGCCGGGCTGCTGCCCAAGGTCATCGCCGCCTATAATGCCGGGCCGGGATCGGTGCAGAAGTGGAACGCGACGGTACGCGACAACGGCGACCCGCTGCTGTTCATCGAGTCGATCCCGTTCCGCGAGACGCGCCACTATGTCGAGGTGGTCCTGCGGAACTACTGGATGTACCAGCTGCGCGAGGGCAAGACGCCGCCGTCGATCGACGCGCTCGCCGCCGGTCTCTGGCCGAAGTTTCCAGGGACGCCGGGCCCGGCCGCCGTCGCGGTGAAGCCGACGCTGACGGCGCCACTGTTGCCGCTGATCGCTCCCGCGCCGCTGCCCGACGATACCGCGGTTGTCGCCAGCACGTCCTGATCGCGCGCTCATGCCGCCGTCGCTCCGCTGCACGATTTCTGCGGGCCACTCTGAACTCGAGTAAGCGCGTGAGGCCGCGAGCGCACGCGCTGGGACCCTCGCGGCTGGCGTCATGCCATGTGGAGGCAGTAGGACCGCAGAGCGACCCCGCAACGGACCGAGTGCCATGCCCATCGACGCCAGCCTGCCCTTCCGTCCCGTCCGCATTGCAGTCTTGACGGTCTCCGACACCCGCACGACGGCCGATGACCGGTCGGGCGACACGCTTGTCGCCCGGTTGACAGAGGCTGGGCACGTCCTCGCCGCCCGCGCGATCGTCCGCGACGACGTGCCCGCGCTGAGAGAGCAACTCAACACCTGGATTGAAGACCCTGAGATCGACTGCATCATCACCACCGGCGGCACCGGCATCACGGGCCGCGACGTGACCCCCGAAGCCTTCGCCGCCGTCTGGGACAAGGAGATCCCGGGCTTCGGCGAGCTGTTCCGCTGGCTGAGCTTCCGGTCGATCGGCACTTCGACCGTCCAGTCGCGTGCGACCGCCGGAGTTGCCCGCGGTACCTATCTGTTCGCCCTCCCCGGCTCGACCGGAGCGGTCAAGGACGGGTGGGACGGCATTCTCAAGGACCAACTCGACAGCCGTCACCGCCCCTGCAACTTCGTCGAGCTGATGCCGCGTCTGACGGAACGATGACAGGCAGCAACCGTTTCGCTGGCGAACTATTGCTGGAGGCGAAGCGATGACGCGAGCGGTTCTGGTCGGCATGATCGCGCTGCTACTCCTCCCCGATCTCGCCCTGGCACAGGACAAGCGCGGCCCCGGCGGCGGAGATCGCGGCCGACCGGGCGGCGAACGTCCAGGCGGCCAACGACCCGGCAGTCCGGGAGCTGGTGGCCATCCCGGTGGCGGCGGTCGTCCGGAGCGTCCAGGCGGCGGCAACATGCATCCCGGCAATGGCCATCGTCCCGGCGGTGGCAATCCGGGGCACGGTCATCGGCCCAACCCCGGCCGTCCGACGCCCCTGCCCGGCCCCGCCGGTCCCGCACACGGCAGCAGGCCCAATCCCGGTCATGGCCATCGCCCGACGCCGCTGCCCGGCCCTACCCGCCCCGGCCACGGCCATCGCCCGGTGCGGCCGCCCGCGTTCCGGCCGCCGCCCGGCTACTGGCACGGCCACCAGTGGGCGCGTCCGCGCATTCGCTTTGGCGCGTACCAGTATCCGCACGGCTACCGTTATCGTCGCTGGGTCCCCGGGCTGATCCTGCCGGCATTGCTGTTCGCGCCGGCCTTCTTCTACTCCGACTACAGCACGCTCGGCCTCTATGCACCGCCGTACGGGACGCACTGGGTGCGCTTCGGTCCCGACCTGCTGCTCGTCGAGAACGGCACACGGCGAATCGTCGAGGTTCGCTACGGCGTATTCGAATAGTCCGTTCTTGTAATGTTCTGGCGTTGCCGCTAGGCTGCGGCAATGCTTCACCCCGATCTGCGACGCGGGCGCGGCGCGCCGGCGAACCTGCGGAGCACGCGCTTCGACGACCCTGCTCGCGAGCACGACGGTGACTGGCTCGATGTTCAGGGTGCGGTCGACGGCGGGCCGCCCCCGCTGCGGACGACCGTCACCCACGAGACACCCCGGACGATCATCAGCCGCAATACCTCGCCCGACGTGCCGTTCGATCGCTCGGTGAACGCCTACCGTGGGTGCGAGCACGGCTGCATCTACTGCTTCGCCCGGCCGACCCATGCTTATCTTGGCCTCTCCCCGGGGCTCGACTTCGAGAGCAAGCTGACGGTCAAACCGGGCGCGCCCGCCCTGCTCCGTGCCGAGCTGTCGAAGCGTGGCTACACGCCCGCCCCCCTGGCAATGGGCACGAACACCGACCCGTATCAGCCGATCGAGGCGCAGCACCGCATCACGCGAGGCTGCCTCGAAGTGCTGCGCGAGTTCAGGCATCCGGTATCGATCACGACCAAGTCAGACCGCGTCGTCGCCGACCTGGACATCCTGCGCGACCTCGCCGCTCACGGGCTCGTCGCCGTCGTCATCTCCGTGACGAGCCTTGACCGGGCGATCGCCCGCACGCTGGAGCCACGCGCCGCCACCCCGCCGCGCCGGCTGGCAGCGATCCGTGCACTCGCCGACGCCGGGGTGCCGGTGTGGTGCTCGGTCCGCCTGTTGTGCCCGCAATTACCGACCACGAGATCGAAGTCGATCCTCGAGGCCGCCGCCGCCGCCGGCGCTGTCGGCGCGTTCGTTCGTCCGGTGCGCCTGCCGCACGAGGTCGCGCCGCTGTTTCGCGATTGGCTCGATGCGCATTTTCCGGACCGCGCAGCGCACGTGATGAGCTTGATCCGGGCGATGCGCGGCGGGCGTGACAACGATCCCGACTTCGGCACGAGGATGAAGGGCGTCGGCCCCTACGCCGATCTGCTCCATGCCCGCGCCCGCATCGCCAAGGCGCGGCTCGGGCTAGACCGCCCCCGAGCGGGGCTCAGGACTGACCTGTTCACCGTGCCGCGCGCGCAGCTCAGCCTGTTCTGACTACCAGCCGAAGCCCGGACCATAGGCCCAGCCGCGGCCGAAGCCCGGCCCCCAGGCGCCCCAGTTCCACTGCGCGTCGCTGTATTCCTGCGCCGCGAACGCCTGCTGGTCGGCGATGTGCTGCGCCTGCTTGGCGGCCGCATAACGCTGGTACGCCTGCTGATCACCGACGTAGAGGCAGTTGCAGCCCTGCTGGTCGGCATAGACGTAGTGGACGGTGCCGTTGCGGGTGCGCATCAACACTTTGTGCTCGGGCAACCGGGCGAGCATCGCCTGCCGCTCGGGCGTATCGGCGACACGGACCTTGAAGCCGGCGGCCGAGAGGTCGTTCTCGGTGGCCCGTCGTGACCCCATGGCGGCGGCCGGGGAGGCCGCGGCTGCGAGGAGGACGACGGCAGAGCTGGCGGCGAGTAGGGCGCGCAGTGGCGACGTGGGCACGGGCATCTCGATCTCCTTTGCTCATCGTGCCCGCTGAACGACCGACCTAGCGATTGGTTACGGCCTGTCTTGCGTGACGCTGCCGGCCGGGGTGCGCCCACCCGCCCCGAGCTGCCGAAGCTGGCGGTGTTTCCGCCAGATGCCGAGCGGTTCTGCGTCCGCGCTAAGCTCGAGCGTGCGACCCGACGGCTCAGCCGAGCAGATGGTCGCTGTAGCGCCGCCGCAGTTCGGTCTTCAGCAGCTTGCCCGTCGCCGTGTGCGGCAGCTCGTCGACGATGAGCACGTCGTCGGGCGTCCACCATTTCGCGATTCGCGGCTGGAGGTACGCCAGCACATTGTCTTTTGTCAGCGCAGCGCCGGGCTTGGCGACGACTAGGAGCAGCGGACGCTCGTCCCATTTCGGATGGGGCACGCCGATGACCGCCGCCTCGTGGACGCCGGGACAGCCGATGGCGGTATTCTCGAGGTCGATCGAGCTGATCCACTCGCCGCCCGACTTGATCACGTCCTTGGCGCGGTCGACGATGCCCATGTAGCCGAACGGGTCGATGGTCGCGACGTCGCCGGTGTCGAACCAGCCATTCGCGTCCGTCGCCGGTGCCGGCTCGCCGAAGTAGGTGTCGACGATCCACGGCCCGCGCACCAGCAGGCGGCCGAAGGCGACACCGTCGCGCGGCAGCTCCGTGCCGTCCGGCCCGACGATCTTCATCTCGACCCCGAACAGCGCCCGCCCCTGCCGCATCCGCATGGCCACCTGCTCGGCTTCGGGCAGCGCCGCGACTTCGGGAGTTGGCGTGCCGAGGGTGCCGATCGGGCTCATCTCGGTCATGCCCCACAGGTGGTTGACCGTCACGCCGCGCGCGGTGAACGCCTCGATCATGCTGCGCGGCACGGCCGAGCCGCCGATGTTGACCCGCGCCAGCCGCCCGAGGTTGCCGCCGGTTACCTCCAGGTGCTGGAGCACGCCAAGCCACACCGTCGGCACGGCAAGGGCGAAATCGACTCCTTCCTCGACGATCAGCCGCGCCAGGCTTGCCCCGTCGAAGTGCGGCCCATTGAGGATGAGGGCAGACCCCGCAGCGGCGGCGGCGTACGGTACGCTCCACGCGTTGACGTGGAACATCGGCGCGACCGGTAGGACCACCGTGCGTGCCGACAGCGCCAGCACGTCGACCCCGGTGGCGGCGAGCGCGTGAAGCACCGTCGAGCGGTGGCTGTATAGTACGCCCTTCGGGTTGCCGGTCGTGCCGCTCGTGTAGCACAGGCCAGCCGGCTCGCTCTCGGCAAGCTCCACCCACTCGAACCCGGGATCGCCGTCGGCGACCAACTCCTCGTAACAGAGCAGGTCGAGGCTGCTGGTCGGCATGTGCGCTGCATCGGTGAGCGCAACCAGCGTCACCCCAGGAAGACGCGGGGCCAGGCGCTCGATCGTGGCGAGGAAACTGACGTCGAACAGCACCATCCGGTCACCGGCGTGACCGATGATGTAGGCGATCTGCTCGTCGAACAGCCGCGGATTGACGGTATGCGCAACGGCGCCGGCACCGCCGATGCCGTACAGGCACTCGACGTGCCGCCACGTGTTCCAGGCGAGCGTCGCGACCCGGTCGCCCCGCCCGATGCCGAGAGCGGCGAGCGCGCTCGCCAGCCGCCGCGCCCGCGCACCGACTTCGCCCCATGTCGTCCGGTGCGTCCCACCCTCGACGGCGAGGCTGACGATCGGCCGCGCCGGATGGTTGAGCGCGGCATGGTCGAGCAGCCGCCACGTCGTCAGCGGCCAATCCTGCATTCCGCCGGTGATCGTCTCCACACCGCCTCCCCCTCTTGGACCCAGCCTAGCAGGTCAGCCTAGCACGGCAACGGCCTTGACTAATCAGAACATATGTGGAACTTTCGCGCTCACAGGGAGAACATCGATGCTCGCGGTCATCATCTGCAATCTGGTCACGCTCGCGATGCTGCTGGGTCTGCTGACCGGAGTCACAGTCGGTCTTGTCGCCGCCTGCCCGACGATCGTCGCCGCGTTGGCGTTCGAACCCTTCACGCCGACAGGGAAGGTGCAGCCCGCCTGAGCCGCCGGGCGGTCCGAATGCCGAACGGAATGGAGACGGCGTAGGCCAGCGTCAGCAGCGACAGCGTCATCCACGGCACGGTGAACAGCGCGCCCGCGAACAATCCGACGGCGAGCAGGGCGACGAGCCGCCACTCGGCCCGCAGCCGCAACGAACCCCAGCTGAATGTCGGGAGGCTCGATGCCATCAGGGCGGCGACAACAACCATGATGACGGCGCTTGCGACGCCTCGCGCGTAGAGGTCGCGGCCGTCGCCGAATGCCGGTAGCAGTGGGCCGAGCCAGAGCCAGACGAAGATCGGGCTGAGGGCAAGCCCGGCGCCAACGGGTGCGGGAACGCCGATTAGATAGGCGGCGCGACGGCTCCCCGCAGCGGCCGGAGGAACGCCGATCCCGGCATTGAACCGCGCCAACCGCAGGGCGCACGTCGCTGCATGCGCCAGCGCGACGATCCAGCCGATCCCGGGAAGGAACTGCAGCCCCCAGAGGTACATTATTAATGCGGGAGCGACGCCGAACGCGATAACGTCCGACAGCGAGTTCGAGCTCGGCGCCGAAACGGCTCGTGCCCCGCAGCAGCCGCGCGATCCGCCCGTCGATGCCGTCGAGCACGCCGGCGACGACCACCGCCGCCGCCGCCTTGTCCCACTCGCCGGCGATGCCGAAGCGGACGCCTGTCAGGCCGAAGCAGAGCGCGAGAACGGTCACGGCATTGGGGATCAGCGCGCGCAGCGGGATTACGCGAAAGCGGCGCGGCTCGATCATCGTCCGGCGCTCGCGTCGAGGATCACTGCGTAACGCCGACGGTCACCCCGGCCCCGCCACGGCGCGCAAGCACCGTCTCGCCGGCGACCGTGCGCTGCCCCGGCAAGACCTCGACCGCGAAGCCGGCGGGAAGATAGACGTCGACGCGGCTGCCGAAGCGGATCAAGCCGACGCGCTGCCCGGCGACGACCCGCTCGCCGGGATCGACGAAGCGGACGATGCGTCGTGCGACAAGGCCGGCGATCTGGGTAAAGCCGACGCGCGCGCCGTCGCTGCGTTCGATCAGAAAATATTGCCGCTCGTTGTCGTCCGACGCCTTGTCGAGATCGGCGTTCAGGAACTTGCCCGGAACATAGACGATGCGGCTCACTGTACCTGCACAGGGCGCGCGGTTCACATGGACATCGAACACGTTCATGAAGATCGACACCCGCGTCGCCACCAGCTCGCCGAGCGCACCCTCGCCCGCGAGCTGGCGTGGCACAGGGACGGTCGCGACCATGCTGACCATGCCGTCGGCCGGCGAAACCAGCAGGTCGTCGCCTGCCGGGGTGGTCCGCGCGGGATCGCGGAAGAATAGGGCGATCCACCCGGTCAGCAGCGCCAGCAGCCAGCCCAGAACCGCCCAATGCAGGCCAAAGCCCACAACCAGCGTCGCCAGGGCGCCGGCGCCGACGAACTTGCGGCCTTCGGGGTGCATCGGCGGCAGGTTGTACTTCGCCGTCGCGGGGAGGGTCGTCTCTGTCGTAGCCATGTAATGCACCTTAGGGCCGCGCACCCCTAGTGACAATGCGGGCAGTGCCTGTCACAGCCGCGCGGGAGGCTCGGCAACGCGCATGGGAATTGCGGCACTTTGCCTGTTCTGCGGCTCGCGCGACGGGACTGATCCAGGCATGGCGGAGCTTGCCGCCGAGTTCGGCCGCCTCTGCGCACGCCGTGGGGTCACGCTCGTCTACGGCGGTGGCGCCAACGGTCTGATGGGCCTCGCCGCGCGGGCGGCGCTCGCGGACGGCGGGCGCGTCGTCGGCGTCATCCCGGAGTGCCTCGTCGCCGCCGAGGTAGCCCAGCCGGGGCTCAGCGAAATGATCGTCACCGCCACGCTGCACGATCGCAAGGCGGCGATGTTCGCGCGCTCCGATGCGATCGTCGTCCTGCCCGGCGGAATCGGCACCATGGACGAACTGTTCGAGGTCATGACCTGGCGCAATCTCGGGCTCCACGACAAGCCGATCTGGCTGCTCGGCGGCGCCTTCTGGAGCGCCTTCGGCAACCTGCTCGGTCATCTCGATCGCGCCGGCTTCGCCTATCCCGGGCTGTTCGCGCTGGCCGAGCCGCTCGCAAGCGTCGGCGATCTCGCCGCACGCCTCGACGCCGCACCATGACGTTGACCGGCCCGGCGCTCGCCCCCTACAGAGCCCGCGACTTTCGCTGAGGACGCCATGGCCAAGATCAAGGTAACCAACCCCGTTGTCGAGCTCGACGGCGACGAGATGACCCGGATCATCTGGCAGTGGATCCGCGAGCAGCTGATCCTGCCGTATCTCGACGTCGATCTGGTCTATTTCGACCTCGGCATCGAACACCGCGACGCGACCGACGACCGTGTGACGGTCGAGGCTGCGAACGCGATTTTGAAGCACGGCGTCGGCGTCAAGTGCGCGACGATCACGCCCGACGAGGCGCGCGTCGCCGAATTCGGTCTCAAGAAGATGTGGAAGTCGCCCAACGGCACGATCCGCAACATCCTGGGCGGCGTTGTCTTCCGTGAGCCGATCGTCATCCAGTCGGTACCGCGCCTCGTGCCGGGCTGGACGAGCCCGATCGTGGTCGGCCGCCACGCTTTCGGCGACCAGTATCGCGCCACCGACTTCCTCGTGCCCGGCCCCGGCCGGCTGACGATGAAGTGGGTCGGCGACGATGGCCGCGAGATCGAGCACGAAGTCTTCCACTACCCCTCGCCCGGCGTCGCCATGGGCATGTACAACCTCGACAATTCGATCCGCGACTTTGCCCGCGCCTGCCTGAACTATGGCCTGCAGCGGAACTGGCCGGTCTACCTGTCGACCAAGAACACGATCCTGAAGGCCTATGACGGCCGCTTCAAGGACCTGTTCGAGGAGGTTTACGTCCGCGATTTCAAGGCCGAGTACGTCAAGCGCGGCCTTGTCTATGAACACCGCCTGATCGACGACCTCGTGGCATCCGCGCTCAAGTGGTCGGGGAATTTCATCTGGGCGTGCAAGAACTACGACGGCGATGTCCAGTCGGACATGGTCGCGCAGGGGTTCGGCTCGCTCGGGCTGATGACCTCGGTGCTGCTGACGCCCGACGGCAAGACGGTCGAGGCGGAGGCGGCCCACGGCACGGTCACCCGCCACTACCGCATGCACCAGCAGGGAAAGCCGACCAGCACCAACCCGATCGCCTCGATCTTCGCCTGGACGGGCGGCCTTAAGCACCGCGGTCACCTCGACGGCACGCCCGAGGTCACTCGCTTCGCCGAGACGCTCGAGCGGGTCTGCGTCGAGACGGTCGAACAGGGTAAGATGACCAAGGACCTCGCCATCCTGATCGGCCCCGACCAGGCGTGGATGACGACCGAGCAGTTCTTCGCCGCGGTGCGGGCGAACCTCGACGCGGCGATGGCGGCATAGACCCCGCGGCCGATCTGCCGGTCGGGTCGGCCTTGATCGGCCGGCTGCCGCCTACTGGACGTCGGTCGCCGCCTCCCGGGTCTGCTGGATGAGGCAGGCCGCACCCCGCGTCCGCGGCGTGGCGATCGCTCTCGCTGGCGTTGCCGGCTTCGTCGACGTCATCGGCTTTCTCTCTCTCGGCGGACACTTCGTCGCCTTCATGAGCGGAAATACGACCCAACTCGCCGTGGACAGTGCTGATGGCCGGCGCGAGGCTTGGCTGGCAGGCGGCCTCATCGCCGTCTTCGTCGCCGGCGTCGTCGCGGGCACCATGGCCGGCCAGGCGGCTGGACCGCGCCGGCCGACCGTGGTCGTCGCGCTCGTCGCCGTTCTGCTCGCTGCCGCTGCGCTCATCGCCGACGCCGCGCTGCCGGTCGCCGCTGTGGCTGTCCTGGCGCTCGCCATGGGCGTCGAGAACGCGGTGTTCGAGCGCGACGGCGAGGTCGCGATCGGCCTTACCTACATGACCGGGACCTTGGTCAAGACGGGGCAGCAGATCGCGACGGCGCTGAGCGGCGGCCCGCGCCTGAACTGGCTCCCCTACCTCGGCCTATGGCTCGGCCTCCTCGCCGGCGGCGTCGCCGGAGCGTTCGCTGACCGCGCGATCGGCTTCGACGCGGTTTGGTTCGCGGCGCTGGCTGCCTGTGGTCTAGCGGTCGTCGCGCCTCGGGGTTGATACCACAAGCGCTGGCGCGGCGGCGCGGCTAAGCTGCCGCGACCGGCTACGCGGCCAGCAGCGTCCGGACCGCCGCCACTGCGTCCGCCGCCTTTGCGCCATCGGGACCGCCCGCCTGCGCCATGTCCGGCCGGCCGCCGCCGCCCTGGCCGCCGACGGCAGCGGCCGCGGCACGGACGAGATCGACGGCGCTGAGCCGCGCGATTAGGTCGTCGGTGACGCCAACGGCGACCGCCGCGCGGCCGGCGTTCGTCGCGACGATGACCGCGACGCCACTGCCCAACCGCGCCTTGGCCTCGTCCACAAGACCCCGCAGCGCCTTGGCTTCGATGCCATCGACGACCTGGCCGATGAAGCCGGTGCCGGCGACCTGCTCGACCGCGGGGCCCGCCGCCGCCGCCCCGCCGCCGAGGGCCAGCGCCTTCTTCGCCTCGGCAAGTTCGCGCTCGAGCCGGCGGCGCTCGTCGATCAGTGCAGCGATGCGCTCAGGCACCTCGTCGGGGCGCGACCTCAACGCAGCGGCGGCGGCCTGCAGCCGCTCCTCTTGGGCAGTGAGGAAGGCGCGCGCTGCCTCGCCGGTCAGCGCCTCGATGCGCCGAACCCCGCTGGCAACCGCGCTCTCGCCGACGATCTTGAACAGAGCGATGTCGCCCAGGGCGTTGACGTGGGTGCCCCCGCACAGCTCGGTCGAATAGTTGGCCTCTCCCGCGCGGCCCATGCTGAGGACGCGGACCTCGTCACCGTATTTTTCGCCGAACAGCGCCATCGCCCCTGCCGCGATCGCCGCGTCAGGGGTCATCAACCGCGTCTCGACAGGAGTGTTCTCACGAATGTGGCGGTTGACGTCGGCCTCGATCGTTCCGAGCAGGTCACGGCTGAGCGGGCTCGGATGGCTGAAGTCGAAGCGCAACCGGTCGGGGGCGACGAGCGACCCCTTCTGCGTCACGTGCGGCCCGAGGCGTTCGCGGAGCGCGGCGTGGAGCAGGTGCGTCGCAGAGTGGTTGGCGCGGAGCTGCGCCCGGCGCGCACCGTCGATCGCGAGCGTGACCGTGTCGCCCACCGCGATTCGCCCGGCCGTGACCTCGCCGAGGTGGACGTGGAGCTTGCCGAGCTGCTTCGTCGTATCGGCAACGGCGACGCTTAGGTTCGGTGCCGTGATGGTCCCGGCGTCGCCCATCTGCCCGCCCGATTCGCCGTAGAAAGGGGTCTGGTTGGTGACGATCGCCACCGTCTCGCCGGCGTGCGCGGCGTCGACACGCGTGCCGTCCTTGACCAGCGCGACGACTTGCCCCTGCCCCTGCTCACCCGCATAGCCGGTGAACTCGGTCGCGCCGGTCTCCTCGAGGATGTCGAACCACACCGCCGCCGACGCCGACTGGCCCGAGCCGGTCCAGGCGGCGCGCGCCGCGCGGCGCTGTTCGGCCATGGCGGCGTCGAAACCGGCGCGGTCGACGGCGATGTTGCGATCGCGCAGGGCATCTTCGGTCAGGTCGTAGGGGAAGCCGTAGGTGTCGTAGAGCTTGAAGGCGACCGCACCGGGCAGCGTGTCACCGGCGGACAGGGCCGCCGTTGCGTCGCCGAGCAGGCGGAGGCCGGTGCCGAGCGTCGCACGGAAACGTGTCTCCTCCTGCTTGAGCGTCGCCTCGATCAGCGGCTGGGCGCGAAGCAGTTCGGGGTAGGCGGCACCCATTTCGGCGACGAGCGTCGGCACGAGGCGGTGCATCAGCGGCTCGGGGGCGCCGAGGAGGTGGGCGTGGCGCATCGCCCGGCGCATGATCCGGCGGAGGACATAGCCGCGCCCTTCGTTCGCCGGCAGGACGCCGTCGGCGACGAGGAAGCCGCTGGTCCGCAGATGGTCGGCGATGATCCGGTGCGAAGCCTGGGTTGGGCCATCGGTCGGGGTGCCGGTCAGCGCGGCGCTCGCGGCGATCAGCGTGCGGAAAGTGTCGGTATCGTAGTTGTCGTGGACGCCCTGGAGCACGGCGGCGATGCGCTCGAGCCCCATGCCGGTGTCGATCGACGGGCGCGGCAGCTCGAGGCGGGTTTCGCGGTCGACCTGCTCGTACTGCATGAAGACGAGGTTCCAGATCTCGACGAAGCGGTCGCCGTCCTCGTCCGGACTGCCCGGCGGGCCACCCGGGATGTGATCGCCGTGGTCGAAGAAGATCTCGCTGCACGGACCGCACGGGCCCGTGTCGCCCATCGACCAGAAGTTGTCGCTCGTGGCGATGCGGATGATGCGATCGTCGGGCAGGCCGGCAATCTTCCGCCACAGGTCGAACGCCTCGTCGTCGGTGTGGTAGACGGTAACGGTCAGCCGGGCCGGGTCGAGGCCCCAGACCTTGGTCAGAAGCGTCCAGGCATGCTCAATTGCCTCGGCCTTGAAATATTGCCCGAAGGAGAAGTTGCCGAGCATCTCGAAGAACGTGTGGTGGCGCGCGGTGTAGCCGACATTGTCGAGGTCATTGTGCTTGCCGCCGGCGCGAACGCACTTTTGCGCTGAGACCGCCGTTCCGTAAGGGCGCGTCTCCAGTCCGGTGAAGACGTTCTTGAACGGCACCATGCCGGCGTTGACGAACATCAGCGTCGGGTCGTTCTGCGGGACCAGCGGCGCCGAGGGCACAACGCGATGCCCGGCGGCACCGAAATAGTCGAGGAAGCCGCGCCGGATGTCGTTGGTAGTGATCATTGCCCAGACTTAGGCGAGCGCCCCCCGCCACTCAAGCTCGCCGCACGGAAGGCACGGTCCGGCGCAGGTCGGCACCGGGCCCTGAGCCTTACATCTCGGCGTCGTCGTCGGGCGACGGCCCGACCATCAGCAACTCGCCGAGCCCGGCGGCGTTGTCGCGGACCGCCTTCTCGACGCGGTCGCGGACGTCGGGGTTGTCCTTCAGATACTTCTTGGCATTCTCGCGGCCCTGGCCGATGCGGATCGAATCGTAGCTGAACCAGGCCCCCGACTTCTCGATGACGCCGGCCTTGACGCCGAGGTCGAGGATCTCCCCGGTCTTGGAGATGCCTTCGCCGTACATGATGTCGAACTCGACCTGCTTGAACGGCGGCGAAACCTTGTTCTTGACGACCTTGACCCGCGTCGTGTTGCCGACGACCTCGTCCCGGTCCTTGATCGCACCGGTACGACGAATGTCGAGGCGGACCGAGGCATAGAACTTCAGCGCATTGCCTCCCGTCGTCGTCTCGGGATTGCCGTACATGACGCCGATCTTCATCCGCAGCTGGTTGATGAAGATGACGATGCAGCGCGACCGGCTGATCGAACCCGTCAGCTTTCTAAGCGACTGGCTCATCAGCCGGGCCTGCAGACCGACGTGGCTGTCACCCATCTCCCCCTCGATCTCGGCCCGCGGCACCAGCGCGGCGACCGAGTCGACCACGAGCACGTCGATCGCATTCGAGCGGACCAGCGTGTCGACAATCTCGAGCGCCTGCTCGCCGGTGTCGGGCTGCGACACGATCAGCTCGTCGATGTTGACGCCGAGCTTCTTGGCATAACTCGGGTCGAGCGCGTGCTCGGCATCGACGAAAGCTGCCGTTCCGCCGTTCTTCTGCGCCTCGGCGATGGCATGGAGCGCGAGCGTCGTCTTGCCCGAGCTTTCCGGACCGTAGATTTCGATCACCCGTCCGCGCGGCAGGCCGCCGATGCCGAGCGCGATGTCGAGACCGAGCGATCCTGTCGGGCTGCTTTCGATCTCCATCGCCGCGCGGCTGCCCAGCTTCATTGCGGAGCCCTTGCCGAACGCGCGGTCGATCTGCGCGAGCGCCGCTTCGAGTGCCTTCGCCTTGTCCATGTCCCCGCCCACTACCTTAAGCGTCGCTGCCATGCCGACCTCCCTGCTTCAGGAAGCCCGCGTACACCATTCGTTCTATGAGAACAAGCGAAGAACTAGCCGACGTCGGCCAGCGCCGCTTCGATCGCCGCAAGGGCGTAGGGCTTCTCGAGCACGGCGACACCGGCAAAGCGCGCCGGCAGCGTGTCGCGGTGCGATCCCGTGGCGAGAATGAGGGTGATACCCGCGTCCTGCAGACGATCGGCCAGCGGATAGATCAACTCCGCACCGAGATTGACGTCGGCAATGACGAGATCGAACCCCCCCGCAGCGATCGCCGCCTCCGCCTCCTCGATGGTCGACGCGGTGGCGACGACGACATGCCCGAGGATGTCGAGCATGTCCTCCAGCACCATCGCGATCAGCACTTCGTCTTCGATGATGAGGACATGGCGAACGCGGACGTGGGCAGCAGCGGCGGTCGAACCGGCAGTCATCGCGTGGCATCGCTCCCCGGCGGATGGACTGTACCGATACCCCTGCCCGCCGGAGTGTCAAGAACATGGCCCGCCAGCGCCGCCGCCGCTGCGGCGAGCAGGTCATTTGCCGCGAAGGGCTTGGCGAGAAAGACCGCCTCGCTGCCGTCGAGCGCGCGGCGCTGCGGGAGTTCGGCATAGCCCGACATCAGGACCACTGGCAGCCCGGGCTGCACCCGCCGCACCCGCTCGATCAGCGTGACGCCGTCGATCCCGGGCATGACGACATCGGAGATTAGCAGGTCGATCGGCGCCTCGCCCAACCGCTCGAGCGCCTCGGCACCGTCGCTCGCCGTCAGGACGTCGAGCCCGCTCCGGCGCAGCACGCGTTCCACAACGAGGCGCACCGACCGCTCGTCCTCGACCAGCAGGACCGTGCCATGCAGCGTCGGCCGGCTCGCCTCGGCCGGAGGCGCGACTGCCGCTGCCGGGGTGCTTGCCGGCAGATACACCGCAAAACAGGTGCCACCACCCGGCGCCGGCTCGGCGAAGACGAAGCCGCCCGTCTGCTTGACGATGCCATAGACCGTCGACAAGCCGAGACCGGTCCCGCGGCCCAGCGGTTTGGTGGTGAAGAACGGCTCGAAGATCTTGCCCGCGATCTCGGGGGCAATGCCGCTGCCGGTATCGGCGACGGTCAGCGCAACGAAGTCGATCGCCGGCATCACTGCGTGCCCCAGCGCCGGGACGTCGCACGCGGGAAGGGTCCGGGCAGCAATCGTCAGCCGGCCGCGACCGTCCATCGCATCGCGCGCATTGACGGCGAGATTGGTCAGGACCCGTTCGAGCTGGCCTCGATCGGCAAGGACGACGCTGCCGTCGCGCGCCGTATCAATCCGCAGTTCGACATTGGGCCCGATGACCTGCCTGATGAGCGGCGCGACTCCCGCGACGACGTCGGCCACGGCAATGACCTGCGGCCGCAATGTCTGCTGCCGTGAGAAGGCGAGCAGCTGGCCGACGAGTTCGGCGGCGCGCCCGGCGTTCTGCCGGATCTGGTCGAGGTCGTCGTGGTCAGGGCTTCCCGGACCGTGACGATCGAGCAGCTGATCGCAGAGGCCGAGCACCGCGGTCAGGATGTTGTTGAAGTCGTGGGCGACGCCGCCGGCGAGCTGGCCCACGGCCTGCATCTTCGTCGCCTGCGCGACCTGCTTTTCCAGCCGGATTTGCTCGCGGATGTCGCGCACAGCGACGAGCGCGCCGAAGCCCCATCCGTCGGGCGCGCGGACGATGGTGACGAGCGACGGCTGGTCGGGCCGGGCGACGAGCCGCAGCGGGCATTCGACGCGGTCGTGGACCCAGTCGAGCGTTTCCTGGACGGCACGGGCAAGCGCGGGCCGGTCGGCCGGTATGGCGAGACCGACGATACCGCCGGGGCCGGTACAGTCATACCCTACTGTCTCGTCGAAGGTTGAGTTCGTCTGGATGCAGACGCCCTTCGCGTCGAGCATGGCGATGCCGAGCGGCAGCCCCTCGATCAGGCCGACCGTCCGGGCAGCGCGACCGACGGCGAACGGGGCGGCCCACTCAGCTATAGCGCTGCTCCAGCCACGGATCGGCGATGTTGTGATAGCCGCGCGTCTCCCAGAACCCGGGATGGTCGGCGGCGACGAACTCGATCGCCTTCAGCCACTTGGCCGACTTCCACAGATAGTAGCGCGGAATGACGGCGCGGACCGGGCCGCCGTGCTCGCGCGTCAACGGGGCGCCGTCGTGGCTGTGCGCGATCAGGCAGTCTTCCTCGGCGAAGTCGGCGAGCCGCAGGTTGGTGACATAGCCGTCATAGCCGTGGAGGATGACGTACGCCGCCTCTGGCCTGACGCCGGCGGCAGCGATGACGTCGCGGGTCGCGACGCCCTGCCAACGGTTGTCGTAGCGCGACCACGCGGTGACGCAGTGGATGTCAGACACGTCCTCGATCTGCGGCTGGGCCATGAGCGCGGCAAAGTCCCACGACAGCGGCCGCTCGACCAGTCCGCCGACGGTCAGCCGCCATGCCTCGCGCGCGACATCGGGCTGGATGCCAAGGTCGAGCACCGGCCAGGTCTCGACCAGTCGCTGCCCCGGCGGCAGGCGATCGGTGGCGGGATCGGCCTCGCGCCCGGTGAGCAGCCGCCCGGCCCGCGCCCAGGCCTGCTTCGAGGCCACGAGCTTGTCGCGGTAGCCCGCCTGCCCTGCCGGCCCCGCTTCCCTCGCTGGATCGTCGCTGTCGCTCATACCACTCCCCTAATGCTCATGCCGGGTTGACGATCGGTCAACCCCGCTCGCGCATGATGCGGGCAGCGTCCCGCTTCCAATCGCGCGTCTTCTCGGTTTCGCGCTTGTCGTGCAGCTTCTTGCCCTTGGCCAGCGCCAGCTCGACCTTGGCCATGCCGCGATCGTTGAAGTAGATCATCAGCGGGATCAGCGTCATGCCCTGGCGCGTCACGGCGCCGTTCATCCGGCTGATCTGGCGGGCGTGGAGCAGCAGCTTGCGCGGGCGTTTCGGTTCATGGTTGAAACGGTTGCCGTGGCTGAATTCCGGGATATTGGCGTTGACCAGCCACATCTGTCCGTCCTTCAGCTCGGCGTAGGCCTCCGCGATCGAGCCTTCGCCGGTGCGCAGCGCCTTGACCTCGGTCCCGGCGAGCGCAATTCCCGCCTCGACGACATCGTCGATGAAGTATTCGTAGCGCGCCTTGCGGTTCTCGGCGACGATCTTGGCCTTGACGCCGGTGGTGACGGGCGGACGCGCCATCAGGCCGCTCCCGCGCGGTCGGTGTCGCGCACGATCCCGGCGTGCGCCAGCGCCGCATCGACCTTTGCGCGTGCCGCGCTGGACGGCAGGGTAATCGGCAGGCGGGTATAGTCGTGCGGGATAACCGCGAGCTTCTTCATCGCGTACTTTACAGGACCGGGGCTAGCGTCGGCGAACAGCGCCTCGTGGAGTGGATAGAGCCGGTCCTGCAGCGCCAGTGCTGCCGCGAAATCCTGGCGTTCGCACGCCGCCTGGAACGCCGCACAGGCCGCCGGAGCGACGTTCGCCGTTACCGAGATGCACCCCGCTCCGCCCATGGCCATGAAGCCAAGCGCCATGTCGTCGTTGCCCGACAGTTGGCAGAAGCCCGGCCCGCAGGCGGCGCGCTGGGCCGAGACGCGCGCGAGATTGCCGGTCGCGTCCTTGACGCCGACGATGGCCGGCAACTCCGCCAGCCGCGCAATCGTGTCGACACTCATGTCGACCACCGACCGCCCGGGAATGTTGTAGATGACGATCGGCAGGTCGCCATTCGCCGCCAGATGGGCGAAGTGGGCATACAGTCCCTCCTGGCTCGGCTTGTTATAATAGGGCACGACGACCAGGGCCGCGTCGGCGCCGACGGTCCGGGCGTGCCGCAGGTGCACGAGCGCCGTCGCGGTGTCGTTCGAGCCGCAACCGGCGATCACCGGCACGCGGCCGGCCGCCACCCGGACGCACTCGGCAATCAACCGGTGCTGCTCTGCCATCGTCAACGTCGGCGCCTCGCCGGTCGTGCCGCACGGCACCAGCGCGCTCGACCCTTCGCGCACCTGCCAGTCGACGAGCGCCGCGAACGCGGCCCAGTCGACCGCGCCGTCGTCGGTGAACGGCGTGACCAGCGCCGGGATCGAGCCCTTGAACATTATCGCCTTCCGCCGCCGCGCCCCACCGGATAGGGGAAACGCGCATGAGTACCCCGCGTGATATGGACCGCCGGCCCGGCTTGTCCAGCAGGCTTCGCTTCGCCGTTCCGCTGCTGCTGCTGGCCGGGACCGCGGCGGCGGCGCTGACGCCCGGGATGCGAGCGCTCTATTCGGCGCGGCTGGCGGAGACGGCGGCGGGGCGGTTCGGCACGCTGCCGCTGTCGCCGGAGGTCAATCCCGCGACCGATCCGCTGATGGACGCGGTCGTGCAGTGGGACCGCCTGCGCCGCGACAACGGTCCGACGACCTTCGCCGAGCTCGCCGGCTTCCTCCACGCGCACCGCGGCTGGCCGGCCGAAACGATACTGCGCCGCCGGGCCGAGCGGTTGATCGACGACAGTGTTTCGCCAGCGGCGCGGCTCGACTATTTCCGCGATTTCCCACCACTGTCCTCCTACGCCCGCTTCCGGCTCGCCGAGGCGCGCCGAGCAACTGGCGACGCGACGCTGGCGGCGGCCGATGCCCGCGCGGCATGGGTCGCCGGTGGCCTCGACGCGGTCAGCGAGATCAAGCTGCAAGCGGAGTTCGGCACTGTCCTAACTGCCGCCGATCACTCCGCCCGCCTCGACCGGCTACTGTGGCGCGGCGAGACGAGCGCGGCGGCGCGCATGCTGCCACTGGTCAGCCCCGAGGCGAGGGCGCTAGGTTCGGCACGGCTCGCGGCGAAGCTCGGCGACGACGGCCAGGTGGCGGCGCTCAGCACGGCGCAACGCGGCGACGCCGGCCTCGCTTTTGACCGGGCGAACGCCGCCAAGCGGCGCGGCGACCTCGCGACCGCCCGGCAGCTGCTCGCCGCTTATGCCGGCGCCCCGGGACTCGTCGCCGAGCCCGAGGCGTGGCTGAAGCTCCGCCTCGAGCTCGCCCGCGGCGCGATGCGCGACGGGCAGTTCGACCTCGCCTACCGCATTGCCGCCGGACATGCCGCCTTTCCGCTCGGCCGCTTGCTGACCGAGTACAGCCTCGGCGAACGGCAGGCGCTGATCGACACCGAGTGGCTCGCCGGTTGGCTCGCCCTGCGGCGCCTTGACCGTCCCGCGCAGGCGCTGACGCATTTCGAGCGCGTGACTGATGCCGCCCAGACGCCCGTCAGCCAGGCGCGGGGCGAATACTGGTCGGGCCGCGCGGCCGAGGCGGCAGGGAACGACGCCCGGCCCTATTACGCTGCCGCGGCGACCCATGCCGATTATTACTACGGCCAGCTTGCCGCCGAACATCTCGGTCCGGCGCTGACGATCCCGGCCGCTGCCCCGGTGCCGGTCAGCTCAACCGCCCGCAGTACCTTCGAACAGGGCGAGCTCGTCCGCGTCACTCGCGACCTCGGCGAGATCGGCGACCGCGGCCGCCAGACGCTGTTCATGAAGGCGCTCGTCGACCGCGCCGAAACGCCGGAGGAACAGCGGCTGCTGGTCGATCTCGGCCGCAGTCTCGACCGCCCGGACCTCGGCGTGCTGACCGGCAAGGCGGCGCGGCTGGAGGGCGAACTGGCGCTGGTGGACGCCGCCTACCCGATGCTGACCCTGCCGCCCGAGCTCGCCTCGTCCTGGACGATGGTCCACGCGATCAGCCGGCAGGAGACGCAGTTCGACCGTATGGCCGTCAGCGGAGCCAATGCCCGCGGCCTGATGCAGCTGTTGCCCGGAACTGCGGCCGAGCAGGCGGCGAAGCTCGGCCTGCCCTACGCGACCTCGCGGCTGACCGACGATCCCGTGTTCAACGTCACGCTCGGCGCGGCATATTATGCGCGCATTCGCGACAATCTCGGCGGTTCACACCTGCTCGCCGTCGCCGCCTACAACGCCGGGCCGGGCAACGTCCGCCGTTTCATCGCCATGAACGGCGACCCGCGCCTGCCGGGGGCCGACCTCGTCGACTGGGTCGAGCTCATCCCGTTTGCCGAGACGCGCGACTACGTCCAGCGGGTACTGGCGAACGCCGTCGTATACGACATCCTCCACCCGGCCACGGCGACGATGCCGACGACCAACCGGCTGAGTGCCTACCTAGGCAAGCGCACGCCGGGCTAGAGGTCGAGCTTTACGCCCAGCGCCTTCTCCGCCACGGCGCGCAGCTCCGGAGCGACAGGCGGATAGGTCAGGTCGACGCCTTTTCCCAGCACGGCGATCACCGCTTCGATCCCCGCCAGCCGCGCCGTCTTCTTGTCGTCGGCGGCGATCACCGTCCACGGGACCTCGCTGCAGCGATCGAACATGTCCTCGTACGCCTCGGTATACTCGTCGCGCAGCGCGCGGTTATGGTAGTCCTCGAGGCCGGTCTTCCACCTTTTGTACGGCGTCTCGAGCCGCTCGCGCAGCCGCTTGTCCTGTTCCTTGGGCGTGATGTGGAGGAACAGCTTGGCGATGCGGACGCCGTCGGCGGCCTGTAGCGCTTCGAAATCGTTGATCTCGTCGTAGCCCCGCTTCCAGTCGGCTTTTGGGGTAAGCTTATCAACACGTTCGACGAGAACCCTGCCGTACCACGTGCGATCGAACACGGCGATCTCGCGCTTCGCCGGCAGCCGTTGCCAAAAACGCCAGAGGAAGTGGTGGTTCAGCTCCTCCTTGGTCGGCGCGCCGATCGACCAGACGTTGCTGTACCGCTGGTCCAGTTCGCCCGTCATCCGGGCGATCAGGCCGCCCTTGCCAGCCGCGTCCCAACCTTCGATGGCGATGATGCCGCGCAGTCCCTGCGTGATGTACGCCGCCTGGATCAGCTGCAGTTCGTACTGCAGCTTGAGCAGCCGCGTGTCGTAGTCGCGCCCGCTTGACCTCGGCGGCGTGCTCAAAGTCGCGCAGGCGGATCTTGCTCACTCGACCGTCCGGATGTGCAGCTCGCGCAGCTGCTTCGCCGTCACGGTCGATGGCGCGTTCATCATCAGGTCCTCCGCCTTCTGGTTCATCGGGAAGACGACCACCTCGCGGATGTTCGGCTCGTCGGCCAAGAGCATGACGATGCGGTCGACGCCCGGGGCCGAGCCGCCGTGGGGCGGCGCGCCGAACTTGAAGGCGTTGATCATGCCGGCGAAGTCGCGGTCGACCTGCTCCTGCGTGTACCCGGCGATCTCGAAGGCCTTGTACATGATCTCGGGTCGATGGTTGCGGATGGCACCGCTCGACAGTTCGACGCCGTTACAGACGATGTCGTACTGATAGGCGAGGATATCGAGCGGGTCCTTCGTCTCCAGCGCCGCAAGTTCGCCCTGCGGCATCGAGAAGGGGTTGTGGCTGAAGTCGATCTTCTTCGCCTCCTCGTCATACTCGAACATCGGAAAGTCGACGATCCAGCAGAAGCGGAATGACCCCTGTTCGATCAGGCCGAGCTCCTCGCCGATCTTGGTCCGCGCCAGCCCGGCGAGCTTCGCTGCCTTGGCCGGAGCGTCGGCGGCGAAGAACACGCCGTCGTCGGGGCCGAGCCCGAGCGCCGCGACCAGCTTCGCCGTCGCCTCCTCGCCGTGGTTCTTGGCGATCGGCCCGCCGGCGACGCCGTCCTTGAGGTTCATGTAGCCGAGCCCGGCCCAGCCCTCGCCCTGCGCCCAGCTGTTCATGCCGTCGAAGAAGCTGCGCGGCCGTGTGCCGGCGCCCGGTGCCGGGATCGCTCGGACGGCGCTGCCCGCCTCGACCATGCTGGCGAAGCGGCCGAAGCCCGAGCCCCGGAAATGCTCCGTGACGTCGACGATCTCGATGGGGTTGCGCAGATCGGGCTTGTCGTTGCCGTACTTTAGCATCGACTCCGCGTACGGGATGCGCGGGAACGGCGCGGGCGTCACGCTCCACGGCGCGTCCTTGCCGAACCCGGCAAACTCCTCGAACACGCCGGCCAGCACCGGCTCGATCGCGGCAAAAACATCGTCTTGCGTGACGAAGCTCATCTCGAAGTCGAGCTGGTAAAACTCACCGGGCGAGCGGTCGGCGCGCGCGTCCTCGTCGCGGAAGCACGGCGCGATCTGGAAATAGCGGTCGAAGCCGGCGACCATCAGCAGCTGCTTGAACATCTGCGGCGCCTGCGGCAGCGCGTAGAACTTGCCCGGATGGACGCGGCTGGGGACGAGGAAGTCGCGGGCGCCTTCTGGGCTGCTTGCGGTAAGGATCGGCGTCTGGAACTCGGTGAAGCCCTGGTCGATCATTCGCCGGCGAAGGCTCGCGATGACGTTCGAGCGCAGCACGATGTTACGGTGCAGCCGGTCGCGGCGCAGGTCGAGGAAGCGATACTTGAGGCGGATGTCCTCGGGGTAGTCGGCCTCGCCCGCCACCGGCAGCGGCAGCTCGTCGGCGCGCGACTGTACGGTGACCTCGGCCGCGCGCAGTTCGATCTCGCCGGTCGCCATCTTCGGGTTGACCGCCTCGGGCGCCCGCGCGACGACCTCGCCGGTCACGGTGACGACGCTCTCCGCACGGAGCCGGTCGAGTATCTCGAACGCCGCCGTTCCCGTGTTGGCGACGATCTGCGTCAGGCCATAATGGTCGCGCAGGTCGACGAACAGGACGCCGCCGTGGTCGCGCTTGCGGTGGACCCAGCCCGACAGGCGGGCGGTCGCGCCGGCGTCGCTCCCGCGGAGGTCAGCGCAGCTGTGGGTACGATAGGCGTGCATCGGGTTCCGTTCGGCGGGTGACAAGCGTCGCGGGTGACACACGCTCGCTCGCGCGATGTCAAGGCGAGGCCCGGCAGCTTGCTGCCCATGCGCAGCGTGCCCGGCGACGGCGCGGCACAGGCGCACTGCGGCAGTGCGGCACGTGCGCCGAACGCCGTGCCGTGCATTCGACCTCCCGCGCCCGTTCCGCGTGCCTCATGGGGAGCCCTCCTTGTCCGCCATCACCGCCCTTGCCACCGTCTTCGGCATCGTCACCCTCGCCGCCCCGGTGGCCGTTGCCTGGCGCTTCCGCCACAAGCCCGTCGCCGCACTGATTGCCGCGCAGGAGCGGCGGGTGGCTTTTCACCGGGATACCTTGGCGGCGCTCGAGACGGCGATCGCCGCCGCCCGCGCGAGCGGCCGTCCCGCGGAGGCCGAACGCCTGACGCCGCACCTCGCCGAGCATCGCCGCAAGCTCGACGAACTTGCGGCGATGGCGCCGTTCGCGGGTCGGCGCTAGGCGGCGGCGCGCGGCTGGCCTCGCCGCGCGTCATCCCCTATGTCGGGTCATGCTCATTCATCCGCTGATCACCGATACCGCTACCCTCGCCGCCATGTGCGATCGCCTCGCCGCCGCCGACTTCGTCACGGTCGACACCGAGTTCATGCGCGAGAACACCTTCTTCCCCGACCTGTGCCTGGTCCAGATCGCCAGTCCCGACGAAGCGGCAGCGATCGACCCCAAGTCGCCGAACCTGAGCCTGCAACCGCTGCTCAATCTGCTGACCGACAGCGACGTGCTCAAGGTCTTCCACGCGGCCGGGCAGGACCTCGAGATCATTTACAATTTGACCGGCAAGACGCCTTCCCCGCTGTTCGATACGCAGGTCGCGGCGATGGCGCTCGGCATGGGCGAGCAGGTCAGCTACACCAACCTCGTCCAGTCGTATCTCGGCATCAGCGTCGACAAGGGTGCGCGCTTCACCGACTGGGCGCGGCGGCCGCTCAACGACCGCCAGATCGACTATGCGATCGGCGATGTGACCCATCTCGCCGCGCTGTTTCCCAAGATGGTGGCCAAGCTGCGCAAGACCGGGCGCGGTGGCTGGCTGGACGACGAGATGGCGCGCGTCTGCGATCCCGCCACTTATGCCAACGACCCCGACACGGCCTGGCAACGCATCCGCCTGCCCAGCCGGAAGCCCGATGTCCTCGGCCGGCTCAAGGCGCTGGCGGCGTGGCGCGAGAACGAGGCCAAGTCGAAGGACGTGCCGCGCCAGCGAATCGTCAAGGACGAGACGCTGGGCGAACTCGCCTCCAGCCCGCCCAAGACGCAGAGCGACCTCGCCCGCTTCCGCGGCCTGTCGGCGACTTGGGCTACGAACGACATCGGCAAGCGGTTGATGGGCGCGCTCGAGGCCGCGAGCCCGATGCCTGCGTCCGAGCTCCCGGCGCGCGACGCACCCCGTCCGGGCCTGTCGAGCGAAGGCGCGCTGATCGCCGACCTGTTGAAGCTGCTGCTGAAGATCCGTGCCAAGGAGGCGAACGTCGCGCCGAAGCTGATCGCGCGAACGGACGAGCTCGACGCAATCGCGGGCGGCGTCCGCGACGGCCTGGCGATCCTGTCGGGCTGGCGCTTCGACATCTTCGGCAAGGATGCCCTGGCGCTGGTCGACGGCCAGCTGGGTTTCGCCGTGCGCGATCACCGGCTGGTAATGACCGCCATCGAAGCCTGAACGCTTCTGTCGATCATTCTTATCTGAATTATCGGCTTCACAACTGATCCGCCGCGGCGTCATGTGCCCGTGCCACGACTCGCCGGCACCCACACGACCGGTGCGTCGGAACCCTGGGAGGAGAGCGGACATGGATGCCCGGATCGATGACAACACGCAGAGCAAGTGCCCGGTGGCACGCAAGAGCGGCCACCGCAATCGCGACTGGTGGCCGCAAAACCTGCGTCTTGAAGGCCTGAACCAGCACAATCCGCGGTCGAACCCGCTCGGCGCGGATTTCAACTATGCCGAGGCGTTCAAGCAGCTCAACCTCGATGCGGTCGTTGCCGACCTGCACGCGCTGATGACCGAGTCGCAGGACTGGTGGCCGGCCGACTTCGGCCACTACGGCGGCCTGTTCATCCGCCTCGCCTGGCACAGCGCCGGCACCTACCGCACGACCGACGGCCGTGGCGGCGCGGGCGGCGGCCAGCAGCGCTTCGCCCCGCTCAACTCGTGGCCTGACAACGCCAACCTCGACAAGGCGCGGCGCCTGCTGTGGCCGATTAAGCAGAAGTACGGTGCCAACCTGTCGTGGGCGGACCTTTACGTCCTGGTCGGCAACGTCGCGCTCGAGTCGATGGGCTTCAAGACCTTCGGCTTTGCCGGCGGCCGGGCCGATACCTGGGAGCCCGAGGAGTTGTTCTGGGGGCCGGAGGGCTCGTGGCTCGGCGACGAGCGCTACAGCGGCGAGCGGCAGCTCCACGACCAGCTCGGCGCGGTGCAGATGGGGCTGATCTACGTCAACCCGGAAGGTCCGAACGGCAACCCCGACCCGCTCGGGAGCGCCCGCGACATCCGCGAAACCTTCGCCCGCATGGCGATGAACGACGAGGAGACGGTCGCGCTGATCGCCGGCGGCCATACCTTCGGCAAGACGCACGGCGCCGGCGACCCGTCGCTGATCGGCCCCGAACCCGAGGGTAGCGCGATCGAGGACCAGGGCCTCGGCTGGCGCAACGGCCACGGCCGCGGCTTCGGCTCCGACACGACCACCGGGGGTCCCGAAGTGATCTGGAGCCAGCAGCCGACACAGTGGTCGAACCACTATTTCGACAACCTGTTCAAGTTCGAGTGGGAGCTGACGCAGAGCCCGGCGGGAGCCAAACAGTGGGTCGCCAAGAACGCCCCCGCCGACATTCCCGACCCTTATGACCCGAACAAGAAGCACCCGCCGCGGATGCTGACGAGCGACCTCGCGCTGCGCTTCGACCCCGAGTACGAGAAGATCAGCCGCCGCTTTTACGAGAACCCTGACCAGTTCGCCGACGCCTTCGCCCGCGCGTGGTTCAAGCTGACCCACCGCGACATGGGTCCGATCCACCGTTACCTCGGGCCGCTGGTGCCGCAGGAGCCGCTGATCTGGCAGGACCGCGTTCCCGCCGGCACGCCGCTCAGCGATGCCGACGTCGCCGACCTGAAGGCGAAGATCCTCGCCAGCGGCCTGACCGTGCCGCAGCTCGTCTCGGCGGCCTGGGCCTCGGCCTCGACCTTCCGCAACAGCGACAAGCGCGGCGGGGCCAACGGTGCGCGTGTCCGCCTCGCGCCGCAGAAGGATTGGGAGGTCAACGACCCCGACCAGCTGGCGCACGTTTTGACCGTGCTCGAGGGCATCAAGGCCGATCACGGCCGCGTGTCGATGGCCGACCTGATCGTCATCGGCGGCTCGGCCGCGGTCGAGAAGGCAGCCAGGGATGGCGGCGTCGAGGTGACGGTCCCGGTCACGACCGGCCGCGGCGACGCGACCGAGGCGGAGACCGATGCGGCCTCGTTCGCGGTGCTCGAGCCGATCGCCGACGGCTTCCGCAACTACCGCCGCGACACGACGCAGTTCATGGCGCCCGAGGAAGCGCTGGTCGACCGGGCCTCGCTGCTCCACCTCAGCGCACCGGAGATGACGGTGCTCGTCGGCGGTCTGCGGGTGCTCGGGGCCAACTCGCACGGCAACGAGGCGGGCGTGTTCACCGACCGGGTCGGCGTGCTGACGAACGACTTCTTCGTCAACCTGCTCGACATGGACACGGAGTGGAAGCCGGCGGGCACGGAGAACGCCTTCATCGGGCGCGATCGTCACACGCAGGCGCAGAAATGGACGGCCACGCGCGTCGACCTGATCTTCGGCTCGCATTCCGAGCTGAGGGCGCAGGCCGAGGTCTACGCCATGTCGGACGCGAAGGAGAAGTTCGCGCGTGACTTCGCCCATGCCTTTGCCAAGGTCATGGACGCGGACCGCTACGACCTCCGCCACTGAGGCGCGCGGCGGAGCGGGTCAGCCGACCCGCTCCGCCGTCCCCAGGCCGAGCATCGAGGCCAAGGCCCTGAGCCGGCGCGTCACCGCCTCCCCGAACAGCGGGGCGTCGGTGGGCGCGAGGGTCAGGACGAGCGTCATCCCCTCGACCGTCAGCCTGCTGGCGGTCAGCGGCGCGGCGGTCCCGCCGGTGAGCCGCTGGCCCAGCCGCAGCGCCAGCCCCCAGGCGCGGGCGAGCGCCAGACTGGCGGGATCGGCCAGTCGCGATAGCCGCGCCGCCTCGGCGGTTCCCGGCAGCCCGCCGAAGCAGGCGACCAGGCCGGCCGCCAGGATCGCGCGCTCGGCCGGGGTGATCGCCACCCAGTTGCCATGGAGCGCGATGTCGAGGCCGCGCTCGGCGCGGAAATCGGGGTGCGCGCGCCAGGCGATATCGCTCAGCAGACACGTCGCCAGTCGCAGACGGCGCATCGCCGGCGTCTCGCCGTCCGGGGCCGCGGGGGACGGATGGGCGAAGACGTCGTCCATCCACGCCATCAACAAATCGCCGTGCTCGGGGAAACGGCCCTGCCGAGCGCCTTCGTCGCGCGCGGCAGCGAGCAGCGGGTCTTCGGCCTGCAGCGCCGGCGACATGCGCTCATAGAGCAGCCCTTCGCGCAGCCCGTAGGCGCTGGTGATGATGGTGCTGCTGCCCAGTCGCTTGACCACGGCCGACAGCAGCAGCGCCGCCCCCGGCAGCGACGGCAGGCGGCTGGTCGAGATTGCCGTCACGTCCTTAAGCGTTTTCGGCGTCACGCGGGCAAGCGAGCGCACCAGCCGCGCCGGCGCGGTCGGCTCCATCGCATATTGATGCACTATCGGCAGCGGGTGGTCGGTTGACCAGATGTGGAGCTGCGTCAGCGCCCGCCACGACCCGCCGACCGTGTAGAAGGGCTTGCCCTCGCCCTTCGCGGCCCATTTGACCCGGTCGAGCGCGGTCGAGATGAACGGTGCGAGCGCCCGGCTGCCGCGCCGGCGGACCGCGTCGAGACGCAAGGCCCCAATCGGCAGCGAGATGCGCTCGTGCGCCTCTCCCCCTGCGATGCGGATCAGTTCCAGACTGCCGCCGCCCAGATCGCCGACGACGCCGTCGGCACCCGGAATACCGGCGATGACCCCAAGCGCGGCCCCGCGCGCCTCGGCCTCGCCGCTGATGACCTCGATTTCGAGGCCGCACGCCTCTCGCACCATATTGACGAAGCGCGGGCCGTTCTTCGCCTCCCGCACCGCGGCCGTCGCGACCGTCCGCAAGTCGGCAACGCCCATGTCGCGCGCGAGGAGGGCGAAGCGGGCGAGCGCGTCGAGTGCGATCTTGATTGCGTGATCGGCCAGCCGCCCGTCGATGGCGAGGCCCCGCCCGAGACCCGCCATCACCTTCTCGTTGAAGATCACCGCCGGCGTCCGCGTCCGCCCGGCATAGACCACGAGACGAACCGAGTTCGAGCCGATGTCGATGATCCCGGTGAGGTCGTTGGTCGGGACGATCTCGCTTGCGCCGGGCACGGTCGTCTTCGGCCGCAGCCAGGGGAGGACACTCATTGTCCGGTCGTATCCTCGGTGTCGGCGAGCATCAGGTGCGGCACCTTCTCATGGCCGCGGAGCGCAGCGCCGCGTCCGGAGAGCGACGGGTTGGTCATGAAATAATGGTGGACGTTGAACGCCGGGTGCGACCCGCGGGTGATCCGCGTGTAGTGCCCGTCGGGCCCAAGCGACCACGACTGCTCGGTGTCCTTGAGATTGGCGAGCATGACCTGATCGAGCACCTGCGCATGAACGGTCGGGTTCTCGATCGGCACCAGCACCTCTACCCGGCGGTCGAGGTTGCGCGGCATCCAATCGGCCGAGCTGATGAAGACCTGGGCCTCGGGCGACGGCAGGTCGCGGCCGCCGGCGAAGGCGAAGATGCGGCTGTGCTCGAGAAACCGGCCGATGATCGACCGGACGCGAATGGTCTCCGACATGCCCGGCACACCGGGGCGCAGGCAGCAGATGCCGCGGACGATCAGGTCGATCTCAACCCCCGCCCCGCTCGCCTCGTACAATTTGTCGATGATGCCGGTGTCGACGAGGCTGTTGAGCTTTGCCCAAATCGCCGCCGGACGCCCGGCGCGGGCGTTGGCGATCTCGTCGTCGATCAGGCCGTAGAGCTTGGGCCGCATCGTCAGCGGGCTCATGCCGAGCTTCGCCAGCCGCGTCGGCTGTACGTAGCCGGTGATGTAGTTGAGGACCTGCGCGGCGTCATGCGCCAGAACGGGATCGGCCGTGAAGAACGACAGGTCGGTATAGATCCGCGCCGTCACTGGGTGATAGTTGCCGGTCCCGAAATGGACGTAGGTCCTGAGTTCGTTGCCTTCGCGCCGGACGACCATCGACAGCTTGGCGTGCGTCTTCCACTCGACGAAACCGTAGACGACCTGAACGCCCGCGCGTTCGAGCGCCGCCGCCCACATCAGGTTCTGCTCTTCGTCGAAGCGCGCCTTGAGCTCGACGACCGCGGTCACCGACTTGCCCGCCTCGGCGGCATCGACCAGGGCACGGACGATCGGCGAGTTCTTGCCGGCACGGTACAGCGTCTGCTTGATGGCAATGACGTCCGGGTCGAGCGCCGCCTGGCGAAGGAACGCCAGCACAACCTCGAAACTCTCGTACGGGTGGTGGACGACCAAATCCTTGTCGCGGATCGCGGCGAAGCAGTCGCCGCCGTGCTCACGGATCCGCTCGGGAAAGCGCGGCGAGTAGGGCTCGAACTTGAGATCGGGGCGGTCCTCGTCGACCAGGACAGCGAGGTCGGCGATGCCGAGGATGCCGGCGACCACGGTCGTCTCGCGCTCGCCCACGCCGAGCGCCTCGCGGACCAGCGCCTGCAGCCCCGGCGGCGTCGAGGCCTCGATCTTCAGCCGGATGACGTCGCCCCGCCGCCGCCGCTTGATCGCCGACTGGAAGAAGCGGACGAGGTCCTCGGCCTCTTCCTCGACCTCGATGTCGCTGTCGCGGATGACGCGGAAGGCGCCGTCGCCGAGCAGCTCGTAGCCGGGAAACAGCTGGTCGAAGAACAGCCGGATCGTGTCCTCGAGGCTGATGTAGCGCGCGCTCTTGCCCGGCAGGCGGGTAAAGCGGGGCAGCATCGCCGGCAGCATCAGGAGCGCGCGCAGGATCTCGTCGTCCGACTGACGGCGCAGTTCGAGGATCAGGCTGAAGCCCTTGTTCGGAATGAACGGGAACGGATGGGCGGGGTCGATCGCCTGCGGCGTCAGCACGGGAAAGACATGGTCGAGGAAGTGCCGCTCGAGCCAAGCAAGGCAGGCGGGATCGAGGTCCTTCGCCTTCAGCACGTGGAAATCCGCTGCCGCGAGCCGCCGCGTCAGGTCGGCCCATGCCGCTTGCTGGCTCTCCATAAGCCGGTCGCCCGTGACCGCAATGGCGGCAAGCTGCTCGGCAGGCGTCGCGCCCTCGGGCGAGCGCGTCTCGATCCCGGCATTGACCTGTCCGCGCAGGCCGGCGACGCGGACCATGTAGAACTCGTCGAGGTTGTTGCCGCTGATCGACAGGAAGCGCAGCCGCTCGAGGAGCGGGTGGTTGGCGTTCGTCGCCTCGTCGAGCACCCGCTGGTTGAAGCTGAGCCACGACAGTTCGCGGTTGAAATAGCGCTCGGTGTCGACGGCGCCGTCGGCAACCGGCGGCGGCAGGGGGCGGGCCAGGTCCATGCCGTCTTGTAGCCCGACGCGCGTGACAGGTCGATGACCGGCGGTGGGACGCGAAGAATGGCTGCCGGGTCGTGACGTGAAGACAGGCGGAAGGCCGCTCGCGTCCGCCGGCCTGACGCGGAAAGATCAGCCCAGCAGGTCGCCCTGCCCGTCCAGCACGATCCGCGCCAAGGGTACCGTCACCTCGCGACTGGTCGCCAGCGCCGCCGCGTCGAGCGCAGCCACGGTCGCCGCGACGGCGGCGAAACTGCGCTCGATCCGCCGGACGACGAACGTCACTACTTCCGGCGCGATCCGGACGCCGCGGTCGGCGAACTGCTTGACCAGCAGCGCGGCGAGCAGCGCCTCGTCGGGCGGGCCGATGACGAGCGTCGGCGTCGCCGCCAGGCGCGACGCGAGGTCGGGAAGGATCACCCAGCTGCGCGGCAGTTCGCCAGCAATGAAAAGCACCGGCGCGTCCGCCGACGCGGCATTCCACGCGTGGAACAGCCTCTCCTGCGGCACCTGCTCGGCGTCATCGATCAGCGTCGCGCCGTGGCGTGCGACGAACAGCTGCCCGAGGTGCGTCTTGCCCGATCTTGGTGGGCCGACGAGCAGCGTCCGCGGCTCGGGCTCGCCGGTTAGCCAGGCGACAGCATCGGCATTGGCTTCGGCCCGGACGAAGTCGTCGGGGCCGGTCGCGGCACGGTACGCGAGCGGCAGCGGCAGCTGGTCCACCCTCAGCGCGGCGCCAGCGGATCGCGCGGCCGCGGCGGAGGCCGGGTAGCGGTCGGCGCGGCGGCACTGACCGGCGGCACCGCCGGACGGCCGGGCGGCGGTGCAAGCGGCGCGGCGTCGGGCTCGGAGATGACTTCGGCCCCTGCCAGGTCCGCCGTGGTCGGCGGCGGCGCGACGGCGGGGTCGCCCGCGACCTTGCGCCGGAGCAGGACGCCGCCGGCCTCGGGCGCGAGCCGCCAGCCGCGCTGGTCGAGCTGATAGGCGAGCGCGGCATCGCTGATCTCGTGGTGGATGACGATGTGCGATACTGCGCCGAGGGCCAGCCGCGACAGCGCCACGCCGGTCACGCCGGGTGTCGCCTTCAGGTCGGCCTCCGTCGTCGCCCAGCTCCGCGCGTCGGGCGTCGCCACATTTGCCTCGGTGCCGCCGCCGGCCTGGAGCGCGTCACCCCCGCCGAGGCCGATGGTGGGGCCCGCACCGATCAGCGGCTCGAGCTCGACCTGCAGCCCCTTCTCGGTCTGCAGCTGCCCGTTCGCCAGCGCGCGCACGTAGATCGCATCGACGGCGCGCACCGCTTCGTCGAGCATCGCGTCGACGCCCGCGGAGTTTGTCGCGACGAAGCTCGCTCGCCCGAGCTCGACCGCGTCGGGACCGTGCCGCGCGACGGCGACCGCGCTCACCGGCCCGCCCGGCCACTGCCGGACGAGGCGGATCTCGGCGGTCAGGATGTCATCCGCCTTGAAGCGAGATAGGATCGATCGCCACAGGTTCCGGTCGTTGCGCCGTGCCTGAAAGGCAGTCAGCACGACGTTGTCCCCAGGGCTCGCCGCGGGAATGACATAGTCGAGCGCACTCGCCGCATCGCGGAAACGCAGCCATGCCGCCGCCCACGGCGTCTTCGCCTGGTAAACCGTGCGGACTCCGGGGCCGTCGATCAGGACCGGCAGCAGCAGCATTGGCGGGGCCTGTCCTCCCTCGCCCAGCAGCCCGCTGGCCCGGTCGCGGTCGAACACGATCGCCAGGCGCCCGATGTAGCGGGTGGTCGAGAAGCTCTCCTGCTCGATCTGGACGCCCGCGACCATCGCCTCGATCGCGCCGTCGGCGAGCCGGGGGGCTGCCGTCGGCGGATTGCCGGTCATGCGCGCCCAGAGAAGCGGCCACGCCCGGCGCTCGGCGAGCGTGTACGCTGCGGCACGAGCCTCGGTGGCGTTGCCGGCGACGACATCGACACCGATGCCACCGATCTTGAAGGCCCCCGGACCGACCGGGGTCGCCGCCGCCGGGCTCGCGAGCAGCACGACGAGAAGAGCGGCGAGCGTCGGCTGCAGCCAGTTGGGAACCCGAACCATCGTCGGCCTCATGGCCGAAGGCAGACAGGCGGGCAAGCATTTGCCCTTGCGCACCGCGGTGCCTAAACACCGGCCATGAGCGACACACCCCTGACCTATGCCGATGCCGGCGTCTCGATCGCGGCCGGTAATGCGCTGGTGAAGATGATCGCGCCGCTCGCCCGCGCCACCGCCCGCCCCGGCGCCGAAGCGGAAATCGGCGGCTTCGGCGGCTTCTTCGACTTGAAGGCGGCGGGCTACACCGACCCGCTCCTGGTCGCGGCAAACGACGGCGTCGGCACCAAGCTCAAGCTGGCGATCGAGACGGGCCGCCACGACACGGTCGGCATCGACCTCGTTGCGATGTGCGTCAACGACCTTATCGTCCAAGGCGCGGAGCCGCTGTTCTTCCTCGACTATTTCGCGAGCGGCAAGCTCGACACGGCCGTGGCTTCGGCCGTTGTCGGGGGCATCGCCGAGGGCTGCCGCATCGCCGGCTGCGCGCTGATCGGCGGCGAGACGGCGGAGATGCCGGGGATGTACGCGCCCGGTGACTACGATCTCGCCGGCTTCGGCGTCGGCGCGGTCGAGCGGGGCGAGCAGCTGACCGGCGACCGCGTCGCGCCGGGCGACGTCCTGCTCGGGCTAGCCTCGTCGGGCGCGCATTCGAACGGCTTCTCGCTGATCCGCAAGCTGATCGAGCGCAACGGCGCGCGGCTCGATCGGCCGGCGCCGTTCGACATCGAGGTGCTGCTCGGCGACGCGCTGCTCACGCCGACAAGGATTTACGTCAAGACGCTGCTGCCGCACCTGAAGGCAGGACGCATCCATGCCTTGGCGCATATCACCGGCGGCGGGCTGCTCGAGAACGTGCCGCGCATCCTGCCCGATGGTTGTCACGCCCGGATCGACGCCGGCGCCTGGCCACTGCCGCCGTTGTTCGCCTGGTTGCAGGCGCAAGGTCGGATCGAGCCCGCCGAACTGGCGCGCACGTTCAACTGCGGCATCGGCATGGTCCTGTGCATCGCGGCAGATGAGGCCGACGCCCTCAGCCGCGACCTGAACGACGCCGGCGAAGTCGTTCACCGCATTGGTGTTGTTGAACCGGGCGAGCGCGGCTGCACCGTCGTCGGTGGCGACGAGGTGTGGAGCGCGCGCGCGCCATGGAACGCGACGCATCATGCCTGACAAGGCGCGGCTCGGCATCCTCATCTCGGGCACCGGGAGCAACATGGCGGCGCTGCTCTATGCCTCGCGCCTGCCGGACTGCCCATACGAGGTCGTGCTCGTCGCTTCGAACAACCCAGCGGCGCCGGGCCTTGCGCTGGCCGCGGCCGAGGGCGTGCCGATCTTCGCCCGCGACCACAAGGGCATCCCGCGGGCCGAGTTCGACGCCTTCCTCGACGCCGAGCTGGCGCGCGCCGGCGTCACCCACGTCGCGCTGGCCGGCTACATGCGCCTGCTGTCGGACGGCTTCGTCGCGCGCTGGGCGGGGCGGATGGTCAACATCCACCCCTCGCTGCTCCCTGCGCACAAGGGCACGCACGTCCACGAGGCGGTGCTGGCGGCGGGCGACCGCGAGACCGGAGCGACGGTCCACCTCGTCACCGCTGATCTCGACGGCGGCCCGATCCTCGGGCAGCTCCGGGTCGCCGTGGCACCGGGCGACACGCCGGCGAGCCTTGCCGCGCGCGTCCTCCACGCCGAACACCAGCTCTACCCGCGCGTCGTCGCGGAACTGGTCGTCGAGCGACGTGCGCCCGGAAGCGCTGCTCGACCGCGTCCGCGCGCTGGCGCTGGCGCTCCCCGAGGCGGAGGAGCGGCTGACGCACGGCGCGCCGGGCTTCTTCGTCCGCGGCGGCACCTTCTTCGCCCGCTGGAGCGCCAACCATCACGGCGACGGCCGCACCGCGGTCTTGGTCAAGGCCAGCGGCGTCGAGGAGCAGTCGGTCCTGATCGAGCAGCAGCCCGACCTATACTTCCGCCCGGCTTATCTCGGCCCGTCGGGCTGGATCGGCATCCGCCTCGACAGCGGCGCGGTCGACTGGGCCCATGTCGAGGACTGGCTGACCCGCAGCTGGCGGGCGAGCGCGCCGAAGCGGCTGGCGGCGCTGCCGATCTAGCCGACGATCTCCGTCTGCGCGAAGAAGTACGCGATCTCGATCGCCGCGTTCTCCGGGCTGTCGCTGCCGTGGACGGTGTTGGCCTCGATCGATTCCGCGTGGACCTTGCGGATCGTACCCTCGGCGGCGTTCGCCGGATTGGTCGCGCCCATGACCTCGCGGTAGGCGGCGACCGCGTTCTCGCCCTCGAGCACCTGGACGACGACGGGACCCGAAATCATGAACTCGACGAGGTCGTTGAAGAAACCGCGCTCGCGGTGAACGGCGTAGAAGCCCTCGGCCTGGGCGCGCGTCAGCTGCAGGCGCTTGCTCGCGACGATCTTCAGGCCCGCGCCCTCGATCATGGCGTTGACCGCGCCGGTCAGGTTGCGGCGCGTCGCATCGGGCTTGATGATCGAGAAGGTCCGTTCGGTGGCCATGGGGTCTCCGGGCAAAGCGGCTGGGTGAAGGGAAAGCGCCGCCGCTCTAGGCCCGAGCGCCGGCCAAGGCAAGTCAGCCCGCCTTCTCCCAGCGCCCGCCCTCGCCCTCGCGCCAGTAGACCGGAGTCACGTCATCGCGCGCCTTGAGCGCCCGCCAGTGCCCGCGCGCCCGCGCCAATGCATCCTCGTCGCCGCCGTCGAACAGGTAGAGCGCCCGGCGGTAGGGCGTCAGATCGCCTGGCAGCACGCCGTCGACCACCGCGATGAGGTCGGCAGCATTGGCGTCGCTCTCCGCGCTCGTCAGCAGGATCGGCTGCGCCGCGGCGAAGGGCCCATCGACGGCGTGCGGCAGGAACGACGCCGGCTCATAGGTCCACAGCGCCGCGTCGAGCCGCGCCAGCAGCCCGGCGTCCGCCGAGCGGATGACCGTCCGGAACCCCGCGGCCACCGCCTTCTCGAGCAGGCGCGGCAGCACGGCGTCGAGCGGCCGCGTCGCCAGGTGATAGAAGTTGACGTCGGTCACCGCGCCTCGAAGTTGTCCGCAACGAAGCGCTCGAGCAGGCGCACGCCGTAGCCCGTCGCGCCCTTCGCCCACAGCGGCCCGTCCTTGGCCGCCCAGACCATGCCGGCGATGTCGAGGTGAGCCCACTTGACATCCGGCTTGATGAAGCGGGCGATGAACTGCGCCGCGGTGATCGAGCCGCCCTCCCGCGGGCCGACGTTCTTCATGTCGGCGATCGGCGAGTCGATCAGCTTGTCGTAGGCCTCGCCCAGCGGCATGCGCCACAGCCGGTCGCCGACCGCGTCGCCGGCCTCGATCAGCTGCGCTGCCAGCCCGTCGTCGTTGGCGAAGATGCCGCCGTGTTCGTGGCCGAGGCTGATAATCATCGCGCCGGTCAGCGTTGCCAGGTCGACGATCACCGCCGGCTTGAACTGCTCCTGCGCCCACCATAGCACGTCGCAGAGGACCAGCCGGCCCTCGGCGTCGGTGTTGATGACCTCGATCGTCTGCCCCGACATCGACTTGACGACGTCGCCGGGGCGCTGCGCCTTGCCGTCGGGCATGTTCTCGACGAGCCCGCACACGCCGACGACGTTGACCCGGGCCTTCCGCGCCGCGAGCGCGTGCATCGCACCGGCGACTGCGCCCGCGCCGCCCATGTCCCACTTCATGTCTTCCATGCCCGCCGGCTGCTTGAGCGAGATGCCGCCGGTGTCGAAGGTCACGCCCTTGCCGACAAGGACGACCGGCGTCGCCCTGGCCTCGCCGCCGTTCCAGCGCATCGCCAGCACCTTGGCCTCGCGGTCGGAACCCTGGCTGACGCCGAGCAGCGCGCCCATGCCGAGCGCGGTCATCTCCGCCTCGCCGAGCACCTCGATGATGAGGCCTTCGGGCGCCGCGGCGCGGACCCGCTCGACGAAGGTTTCGGGGTAGATGACGTTCGCCGGTTCAGAAACCAGATCGCGGGTCAGAGCCACGCCGGCGGCGATCGCCGTTAGATCGCCGTGGGCAGCGCCGCCCTCGGCGCCGGCGATCGTCAGCTGCTCGAGGGTTGGCTTCTGCGCCGGCTTCATCGTCGTGCGGTAGGTGTCGAAGCGATACCCGCGGAGGGTCGCGCCGTGCGCCAGCCGGGCCGCAGCGACGTCGGCGGGTAGCGCCAAGCCATCGAGGCCGAGATCGACCGTCACCGCCGTCTCGCCGCTGGTCAGCAGGCGGGCGACGATGGCCGCGCCGACCTTTTCGAACACCGCCGCGTCGGCCTTGTCGAGCGGGCCGACGCCGGCGACCAGGATGCGGCTGGCGGAGGACTGCGTGGGTGCCAGCACCTCGACGAGACTGCCCGCCTCCCCTTCGAAACGCGCCGCCGCCACTGCCCGGGTGAGCTGCCCCCCCGTGGCGGCATCGAGCGCGGCCGCGGCGCCCGACAGCGGGGCGCCCTTGGCGGATAGAACCACGAGCGCGCCGGAAACGTCGGCGGGAACGGCGGCGGCGAAGGCGATATGCATGGTCTCTCCTCGATCACCCCGGGTCTAACGCCCGGCCGCGAACCGCGCAAACGGCTGCGGCGACCGGGCCGCGCCGCCTTGCGAGGCCCCGCACCTTGGCCCTATGGACATGGGGCGGTCCGCAGCGTCCGCGCCACGGTTGAAAGTGACGCTTGCCCAGACGATCCGCCCTGCTCGCCGGCCTTGCCTTCCATCTGCCGGCGTTCGCGCAGGCGCAGCCGTCGCCGCCGCCCAAGCCCCCGACGCTGCTCGAATCCAGCAGCGACGGTGCCATCGCGAAGCCCGGCGACGTCATCGACTTCGCGGCCGACGCGCTCGACTATTCGGAGGACGAGCAGGTCGTCACCGCCACCGGGCACGTCGCGATCAACCGCGACCGCTATGCGCTGACCGCCGACACGGTCATTTACAATCGTACCAGCGGCCAGGTCGAGGCACGGGGAAACGTCACGACGACCGACCCTCAGGGCAACAAGGCGTACGGCGACCGCGTCATCGTCACGGAATCGCTGCGCGACGGCGCCATCGACAACATCCTGCTCGTGCTGGCCGACGGCGGCCGCCTCGCCGCGCGCTCGGGGGTACGGGTCAATGGGGTCAGCGTTCTCAATCAGGCGATCTACTCCCCCTGTCACGTCGAGGGCAGCGATGGCTGTCCCAAACAGCCCGTCTGGTCGATCAAGGCCGTCCGCATCACCCACGATCCGGTCAAGCACCGGATCTCGTACCGCGATGCCCGGCTCGAGATCCTCGGCAAGCCGATCCTGTTCCTCCCCGCCTTCTCGCACCCCGACGGCAGCAGCGGCCGCGCCTCGGGCCTGCTCGTGCCCGAGATCGAGATCCGCAACACCATCGGCTTCGGCGTCGGCGTTCCTTACCACTTCGACCTGGGACCGGACCGCGATCTGACGGTCAAGCCGTGGGTGTTCACCGAGGTCAAGCCGGCGCTCGACATTCGCGCCCGCCAGCTGTTCGCCGCGGGTCCGGTCCAGCTGCACGCCTATTTCACCTATGGCGACGTCATCGACTATGCGCCCGACGGGGTGACGACGGTCGACCGCGGCCAGCGCCCGCGCGGCTATTTCGAACTGAACGGCCAGCTGCAGCACGACGCGGAGTGGCGCTCGACCTTCCTTGTCCGCTTGAGCAGCGACGACACGTTCGACCGTCGCTACGGCCTCGACTACGACGACTCGCTGCGAAGCACCTATAATCTCGAGCGGTTCCGCCCGGACTTCGTATCTGTCGATCGCGGGCTGGGGCTTCCAGAACCTGCGCGCGAACAAGGGCCCGGACACGACGCCGATCGTCCTGCCCGTGATCGATTACGACTGGCGGCCCCCGGACCTGATCCTCGGCGGGCAGCTCGACATCCGCGCCAATGCGCTCAACCTGTTCCGTATCCAGGGGCAGGACGAGCAGCGCGCCACGCTTCAGGGGAAATGGACGCGTAGCTTCCTGACCGGGCTCGGCCAGCGGGTAACCGGCACCGCCTTGCTCCGCGGCGATCTCTACAACACGAGCAACGCGCAGGAGGCGACGCTGCCGGCATATGCCGGGCAGCCGGGCTTCCAGGCCCGCGGCATCGCGCTGGCAGCGGTGGACGTCGAGTGGCCCTTCGCCGGACCAGCGCTCGGCGGCACGCAGACGATCACGCCGCGGGTGCAGGTCGTCGCCGCACCGCTCCACCTGAACCGCGGCATTCCCAACGAGGACTCGCGCTCGCTCGATTTCGAGGACACGAGCCTGTTCGACCTCAACCGCTACAGCGGCTACGACCGCTTTGAAAGCGGGACGCGGGTGACGTACGGCGTCCAGTACCGCCTCGAGCGGCCGCGCTTCGCCTTCACCAGCGAGTTCGGGCAGAGCATACGCCTGTCGGGCACGGGCAATGCCGCGTTCCTGCAAGGGACGGGCCTGTCGGGCACCCTGTCTGACTTCGTCGGCCGCAACACGCTGCAGTACGGCAGCCTGTTTTCGATCACCCACCGCTTTCGCATCGACAGCAGCAACGGCGTGTTCCGCCGCAACGAGATCGACATCACCGCCGGCAGCAGCCAGACCTATCTCACGATCGGCTATGCCAACTTCAACCGCAACATCGTGCTCGAAGACCTGCGCGACTTCCAGGAACTGCGCGCCGGCGCCCGGGTGGCGCTGTCGCGCTTTTGGTCGGCATACGGCTCCGTCATCCTCGACCTGACGACGAAGAGCCAGGAGCCGACGACGACGGCCGACGGCTTCCAGCCGATCCGGCACCGCATCGGCGTCCAGTACGAGGACGAATGCTTCCGCTTCGGCCTGACGTGGCGGCGGGACTATACCTCCGACCGCGACTTCCGCGCGGGCAACAGCTATCTCGTCACCATCGCCTTCAAGAACCTGGGCCGGTAAGCCAGCGTTCACCCGCAAGACGTTACGATTTGCCGAAAGTCGGCACCGCTTGTAGAGGGATCGCTCGGCCGCGCGACCGAAGGCGGGGGCCTTCAGGAGAATTTGATGCACGTGCGTAAGACGGTGGTTGTCGCGCTGGCCGCGCTATGGTCGGTGACGCCGCTGGCGGCCCAGAATTCTCCGCCGGCCGACAATTCGCCCGACGCCGCCTTCGTCCTGCCCGACGCCGCCGCGCTCGCGGACTTCAACCCCAATCTTCGGAAGGCGACCGCGATCGTCAACGGCGACGTCATCACCGACACCGACGTCGAACAGCGGCTGAACCTCGTCATCGCGGCGAACGGCGGCAAGGTCGATCCCGAGGAAAAGACCCGCCTGCGCCTGCAGGTGCTCCGCAATCTGATCGACGAGAAGCTCGAGATCCAGGAAGCGGCCTCCGCCGACATCAAGATCACCGACGCCGATGTCGATCAGGCGTACAACCGCGTCGCCAACAACTTCAAGGCGAACGGCAACTTCGCGGACTTCCTGCGGGCGGCCGGGTCGTCGCCGCAATCGATCAAGAACCAGATTCGCGGCGAGCTGGCCTGGTCGCGCCTGCTGCGCCGCAAGGTCGAGCCGCAGGTCAACGTCGGCGACGACGAGGTCAACGCCGTCATCGCCAAGCTGACCGCCGCCAAGGGCAAGGAAGAGTATCACGTCGGCGAGATCTTCCTGTCGGCGACACCCGAGACGGAGAGCCGGGTGATGGCGGACGCCGGGCGCATCGTCGGCCAGGTCCGCGCGGGCGCGTCGTTCGTCGCCTATGCCCGGCAGTTCTCCGAAGCCTCGACCGCCGGCGTCGGCGGCGATCTCGGCTGGGTTCGGGTCGAGCAGTTGAACGATGCGGTCGCGCCGGTCGTCACCAAGCTTGCGCCGGGCGATCCCAACACGGCGATCAGCGATCCGATCAAGGTGCCCGGCGGCGTGGCGATCATGGCGCTGATCGAGAAGCGGCAGGTGCTCGCCGGCAACCCGGACGACGCGGTGCTCAGCCTGAAGCAGCTGTCGCTGCCGCTGAAGCCCGGCATCACGCAGAGCGAGGGTGAAGCGGTCGTCGCCAAGTTCCGCGCCGCGACGCAGGACATGGGCGGCTGCGGACGCGCCGAGTCGGTAGCCAAGGACATCGGGGCGGAGGTCGCGGTGAACGACGCCATTGCCATCAAGGACCTGCCGGCGCCGCTGCAGGCGGTGATGAAAAAATTGTCGATCGGGCAGGCGACGCCGCCGTTCGGCTCGGCCGCCGACGGGTTGCGCGTCCTTGTCCTCTGCGGGCGCGACGACAAGCCGGCCAAGGCCGAGACGCCGAGCTTCGACGCGGTCTATTCGCAGATGAACGAGGAACGGGTGAACATGCGCGCGCGGCGCTACCTGCGCGACCTGCGCCGCGACGCGGTCGTCGACTATCGCTAGCGGCAGCGTGGCCCGGCCCATCCACCCTCTCGCGGTCTCCCTCGGCGATCCGGCCGGGATCGGGCCGGAGATCGTGGCGGCGGCTTGGGAGCAGCGGGAGGTCGAGCGGCTGCCCGCCTTCTTCGCGATCGGCGACCTCCGTTCGGTCAAGGCGGTGTGGGACGGCCCGATCGTCATTCTTGGGTCACCCGGTGATGCTGAGGCGATGTTTCCGCACGCGCTGCCGCTGGTCCAGGTCGACGATCCCGGCGAGATCGTGCCTGGCGTGCCCAACCTGGCCGGGGCGCGCTGCGCCCTCGACAGTCTCGAACTCGCGGTCGGATTGGCGCGGACCGGGACCGCTTCGGGGATCGTCACCGGGCCGGTGGCCAAGAACCAACTGTACGCCATCGGCTTCACCCATCCCGGCCAGACCGAGTTCATCGCCGAACGGTGCGGCATGCTGGCGGCGAATGTCGCCATGATGCTCGCCGGCCCAACTCTGCGGACGGTTCCGGTCACGATCCACCTGCCGCTTGAAAAAGTACCAGCGGCGCTGACCACCGAGCTCATCGTCGCGCGTGGCCGCGTCGTCGCTCGCGGTCTGCAGCGCGACTTCGGTATCGCCGAGCCACGCTTGGCGGTCGCCGGCCTGAACCCGCACGCGGGCGAGAACGGCACGCTGGGGCGGCAGGAGATCGAGGTCATCGCGCCCGCCATCGAGGCGCTGCGGGCGGGCGGCATCGACGCCGCGGGGCCGCTGTCGGCGGACTCGATGTTCCACCCGCGGGCGCGCGCCCAGTACGACGCGGCGCTGTGCATGTATCACGACCAGGCGCTGGTGCCGCTGAAGACGCTCCACTTCGACGACGGCGTCAACGTCACGCTCGGGCTGCCGATCGTCCGCACCTCGCCCGACCACGGTACCGCCTTCGACCTCGCCGGCAAGGGCCGTGCCTCTGCGGCGGCGATGATCGCGGCGATCCGGTTGGCGGGCGAGGCGGCGGTGCGTCGCGGCCAGGGATGACGTTGGGGCCGCTGCCGCCGCTGCGCGAGGTCATCGCCGCTCATGGCTTGGCGGCCAGGAAGAGCCTGGGCCAGAACTTCCTCCTCGACGGCAACCTGCTCGACCGCATCGCCCGGGTTCCGGGTCCGCTGGCCGGCGAGCGCGTCTACGAGGTCGGCCCCGGCCCCGGCGGGCTGACGCGCGCGCTGCTCCGAGCGGGCGCGACCGTCACCGCGGTCGAGCGCGACGCGCGCGCGCTCCCCGCCCTGGCCGAGCTCGCCGCCGCCGCGCCGGGCCGGCTGACGGTCGTCGCGGGCGACGCCATGGCGCAGGACGAGGTGGCGCTCGTCGGTCGGGGCGCGCACGTCGTCGCCAACCTCCCGTACAACATCGGCACGGCGCTCCTCGTCCGCTGGCTGACCGGGCCTTGGCCGCCGTGGTGGGCGAGCTGTACGCTCATGTTCCAGAAGGAGGTCGCCGAGCGCATCGTCGCCGCGCCGGGTAGTGCCGCCTATGGCCGGCTGGCGGTGCTGGCGCAGTGGCGATCCGTGCCGCGCATCGCCTTCGAGGTGCCGCGGCAGGCGTTCGTGCCGCCGCCGAGCGTGACCTCGGCTGTCGTTCACATCATACCGTGTGATCCGCTCGGCGCGGTGCCGGTCTCGACGATCGAGCGCCTGACCGCGGCAGCGTTCGGGCAGCGCCGCAAGATGCTGCGGGCGAGCCTGCGGGCCATCCCGGGCGGAGCCGAGGCGCTGGCGACGGCCGGGATCGACCCCTCGCGGCGCGCCGAGACCCTCACCGTGGCGGAGTTCGTCGCGCTGGCGACGGCCCTGCCCTAAGGCTTGCCGACCGGGGCTTTCGCGGTATCGGCGCTGGCCAGCGGCGTCGGGGCCGGGACAGGAGGAGCGGGCTGGGCGAGCGCCGTTTCCAGCCGCTTGGCCGCCGGGCAGTCGCCCTTGCACAGCGTGCGGATGCGGTCGAGGTTGACGCGCGCACGCGTCGTCGCCCCCCGCGCGATCAGCGCCTCGCCCTGCGCCTCGAGCGCACCAAGGTCATTCGGCTGCAGCGCCAGCGCCTGGCGATAATATTTAATGGCGTGACCGGGCAGCCCCTGCGCCTCGTACGCCTTCGCCAGCCCGAGGAAAGCCGGCGCGCTCTTCGGGTCGACAGCAAGTGCTGCTTCATAGGAGTCGATGGCGGCCTCGGGGTGCTTCGCCGACAGCGCCGCATCGCCGGTCGCCAGCCAGCGTGCGGCGACGGGATCGACCGCGTCGTCGCGAGCGACGCCGACTGACGCCGCCGCGGCCGTGCCGATGAGGAGAAGGCTTGCCGCAAGGAGAAGTCCCGGACGCATCTTGCTTCGCTCCGACAACATAAACGCCGATGTTAGCAGACGTGTATTAACTGGGCGATGAAAAATCCGTCGCAGCCCTGGTCTCCGGGCGCCAGTACGAAAGAAGATACGGTCGCACCGTCAACGGGGTTAATAAACTCTTTAGGTGAAAAGTCCGGATGCCGCGCCTGGAGCCCGGCCACCTGCTCCTCTGCCTCCTCGAGTAGCAGCGAACAGACGACATAGACGAGGATACCGCCCGGCCGGACCAGCGTCGCCGCGAGATCGAGCAGGCGGCTCTGTTCGGCCACCAGCCGCGCCAGTCGCCCAGGCGTGAGCCGCCACCGTGCCTCCGGATTTCGCCGCCACGTCCCCGTCCCCGAACACGGCGCGTCGACCAGCACGACGTCCGCCGCCCCCGCCAGGTCCGCGAGAGCCGCCGCCTCGCGTCCCGGATCGAGCAAGCGCGGCTCGGCGATGGTGACACCCGCCCGTGCCAGGCGTGGCGCCATCCGCTGCAGCCGGCCGCGATCGGTGTCGCTCGCGATCAGCCGGCCGCGGTTCGCCATCGCTGCCGCCAGCGCGAGCGTCTTGCCCCCGGCCCCGGCACAGAGGTCGACGACGGTCATTTCCGGCGCGACTGGGCAAGCCGCAGCGGCGATCTGGCTGCCTTCGTCCTGAACCTCGATCAGCCCGTCGCGAAAGGCCGCGCTTGCCTCGACCTCGGTCGACTGCGTCAGGCGCAGGCCGTGGGCGGCGAACGGCGTCGGCACCGCCCCCGGCAGGTCGACCGCCTCACGCTGCGCCTTCAGCGTGTTGACGCGCACGTCGAGCGGCGCGCGGCCGAGCAGCGCTGCCACCTGCCGCATGGTGTCTTCGCCGAAGCGGCCCCGCAGCCGGTCGAGCAGCCACGCCGGCGCCAGCGACAGAACCGACGCGGGCTCGTCGGCAGCAAGCGCCGCCGGAGCGTGGCCGTCGCTGCCGAACGCAGCAAGCAGGTCGGGGGCGGCCGCTCGCGCGAACCCTATCAGCGCCCCGCGGCCCGAGGCCGGGCAATCGCCGACGGCGCGGATCACGTCGAAGCTGAGATCGCGGACCGCCCGCCGGTCCTTCGACCCGGCATAGCGGCGCTGCGCGAAGTAGCGGGCGATGACCGTATCCGCTGCCGCCCCGCCCTCGCGAGCGGCGGCGGCGATCAGGTCGAGGCACTCGATCGCCGCCTGGACGCGGGCTGCCGGCGTCACGACCCGTCCGCCGGACCGCTCGCCCTCATCAAAGTGCTCATGTCGGGTAGTTCGGCGCTTCGCGCGTGATCGCGACGTCGTGGACGTGGCTTTCGCGCAGGCCGGCGTTGGTGATGCGGATGAACTCGGCCCGCTCGCGGAACTCGGCAAGCGTCGCGGCGCCGGTGTAGCCCATCGCCGCCTTCAACCCGCCGACCAGCTGATGGAGCACGTCCCGCGCCGGTCCCTTGTAGGCGACCTGCCCCTCGACCCCCTCGGGCACGAGCTTGAGCTGGTCCTTGATGTCCTGCTGGAAATAACGGTCCGCCGAGCCGCGCGCCATCGCCGCGACCGAGCCCATGCCGCGATACGACTTGTAGGTCCGGCCCTGGAACAGGAAGCTCTCGCCCGGTGCCTCGCTCGTTCCGGCGAGCATCGAGCCGACCATCACGGCAGCGGCACCGGCGGCCAGCGCCTTGGCGATGTCGCCGCTCGTCCGGAGCCCGCCGTCGGCGATGACCGGAATGCCGAGCTTGGCCGCGGCTTCGGCGGTGTCCATGATCGCCGTCAGCTGCGGCACGCCGACGCCGGCGACGATGCGCGTGGTGCAGATCGACCCCGGTCCGATGCCGGTCTTGATGCAATCGGCCCCGGCCCCCACCAAGGCCCGCGCCGCCTCGGCGGTGGCGACGTTGCCGGCGATGACCTGGACGCGGTTCGACAGGCGCTTGATGCGGTCGACCGCAGCGGCGACGTGGACCGAATGCCCGTGCGCCGTGTCGACGACGATCAGGTCGCACTCGGCATCGACCAGCGCCTCGGTGCGCTCGAAGCCGGCGTCCCCGGTCGTCGTCGCCGCCGCCACCCGCAGCCGCCCAGTCGAATCCTTGGTCGCGTTCGGATAGGTGACGGCGCGCTCGATATCCTTGACCGTGATCAGGCCGATGCAGCGATAGTCGTCGTCGACGACGATCAGCTTCTCGATCCGGTGCGCGTGGAGCAGCCGCCGGGCCTCGTCCTGCGTCACGCCCGGGCGGACCGTGATGAGGTTGGCGTGCGTCATCAGCTCGGCAACCGGCTGGTTCATGTTCTCGGCGAAACGCACGTCGCGGTTGGTGACGATGCCGACCAGCCTGCCCGGACCGCCGCCGCCTGCCGCCTCGACCACGGGGATGCCGCTGATCTTGTGGCGCTTCATCAGCGCAAGCGCTTCGCCAAGCGTCTCGTCGCTGCGCATCGTGACGGGATTGACGACCATCCCGCTCTCGAAGCGCTTGACCTGCCGCACCGCCTGCGCCTGCGCGGCGATATCGAGGTTGCGGTGGAGCACGCCGAGGCCGCCCGACTGCGCCATGACGATCGCCATGTCCGCTTCGGTCACCGTGTCCATCGCCGACGACAGGATCGGGATGGTCAGCGCGATGTCGCGCGTGATCCGCGTCGCGGTGTCGGCCTGGCTCGGCAACACGTTCGAACTCGCCGGGGACGAGCAATACGTCGTCGAACGTCAGGCCGGTCCGGATTTCCATGGGCGCCACGCGAGCCTCAATTGCCCGCAGCACGCGAATCGGGCCACGGTGTCGCGTCTTACACGAACCGCTCGCGGGAAGGCCAGCCTCCCCGCGAGCGCTCCGCTTATCCCTTCTGCGCGACCCAGACCGTCCAGTACTTGGCCAGCCCCTCGCGCGGCGCCGCCGTCACGTTGGCGAAGGCCGCCGTTGCCCCGGCCTTGTCCCCGCTGCGGGCGAGCGCGGCACCGAGGCGCAGGTTGGCGGTCGAGGCGTCGACCCCGCCCTTCTGCAGCGCCAGCCGGTACATCTCGGCCGCCTTGGCGTATTCGCCATAGCCGTAATAGGCATCGCCCTGGCCCAGCGCCGTCTTGCCGTTGGCGGCCGCCCGCGCCTCCTTGTCGATCCCGGCAAGCTGCGCCTTGTCGGAGGCCAGGCGGGTCGTGATCGACTTGTTGTACTCGGCTACATAAGGCTTGCTGCTGTTGAGCGCGCCTTTCTGCACGCCTTCCGCAAGCACCGCCTTAGCTTCGCCGGGCAGGCCCTTGCCGATCGCCGTCTCGACATATTCGGCATAGTCCCGCTCGCCGGCCAGCGCGCTCGCCGCGTCCATCAGCCGGAAGACGTCGAGGTTGGCCTGATCGTCCATCTTCTGGCTGTCGCGGTACAGCAGGAGCGCATCACGCCAGTTGACCGGGTTCGGATAGGCCTGGATGAGGTCGAGCGAGGCCTGCTGCACCTCGGCCGGCATCTTGCCGTCGACCGCCAGCTTGAGCTCGTTGCGGTACAGGTTCTCGTCGGCCGGCTTGCCGGCGGCCTTGGACGCCGCGATCGCCTTGCGCATGGTCGCGATCGCCTGGGGCGTCTGCTTCTGCCGCGAATAGAGCACGGCGAGCTGCGTCAGCACCTCCGGATCGTTCGGCGTCATCGTCGCGAGCTGCTCGTAATAGCCGGTCGCGGTGGCGTAGTCGTTCTGCTGCAGCGACAGCGCGGCGAGGTTGCGCAGGTACTTGGGCTTCTCGGTTGCCGGCAGGAATTCGCTGCCGACCGACGCCTTCAGCGCCTCGACCATCAGCTTGTCGTCCTTGGTCTTGCTGGCGATCCCGAGCTTGAGCTGCGAGATGAAGAAGACGTCGGTCGAGTTGAGGCTGCCGGTGGCCTCGGCCGCGCGGAGGTGGGTCAGCGCGCCCGCATAATCGCCCGCGCCTTCCGCCTTCTGCGCCTCGACGAGTTCCGGACGGACAGCCTTGGAGATGTTCTTGGCGTCGACCTTGCCGGCGTCGGCGACCGGTGCCGCGTCGGGCTTCTTCGCCGCGGCCGGCGCGGCAGCGGCGAGCGCCAGCAGCGCGGCGAGGGCGAGACGTGAACTGGACATCATGGCTTCTCCCGTCGGTTGTTCTGTTAGGTCAATGCGCTACGGTGCGCGCGACTTGCGGTCAATCATCGCGCGCGGGGGCTGAACGGGTTTTGAACTAGTGCCGTGCCGAAACCCGTCCTAAGCCGAAACGATGATCGCCGTCCTCTCGCCCGCCAAGACGCTCGACCTCGACAGCCCCCTGCCCGACGTCGCCGCGACGACACCGCGCTTCGCGGCCGACGCCGCCCGGCTCGCCGCTGCCGCCGCCAAGCTGAGCCGGGCGAAGCTGCAGGCGCTGATGCACATCTCGCCCGCCCTGGCGGAGCTGAACGCCGAGCGGTTCAAGGCGTTCGTCCCCGATCCCGAGGCACCGCGCCCGGCGCTGTTCACCTTCGCCGGCGACGTCTACGCCGGCTTGCGGGGGCCGGAGATGGACGAGGTCACCCGTCACTTTGCCCAGGACCACGTACGGATCCTGTCCGGGCTCTACGGGCTGCTACGTCCGCTCGACGCGATCCAGCCCTATCGGCTCGAGATGGGCGTGCCCTTTGGCATCGGACGGAAGAAGACGCTCTATGCCTTCTGGGGAAACCGGATCGCTGCCGCCCTTGCCGACGATCTCGCCGCTCAGAACGACACGACGCTGATCAACCTCGCTTCGGTCGAATATTTCGCGGCCGTGCCGCTCGAGCGCCTGCCCGGCCGCGTGCTCGCGATCGACTTCCGCGACGATCACGACGGTACCCTGCGCTTCAACACCTTCGTCGCCAAGAAGGCGCGCGGCGCGATGGCGCGCTACCTGTGCGAGGAGCGCCTCGACCGGCCGGAGGGGCTGAAGGAGTTCGCCGGCATGGGTTACCGCTACGACGCGGAGCGGTCGGACGACGATCGCTGGCTCTTCGTGCGGTCGGCGCGCGCCGGCAGCGAAGGGACGACGGAGTAGCGCGGGGTTGCCGGGCGCTGAGACGCCGGGCTCGTATCCCCGCCGCCGGGCACAAGCAAAAGGGCCGGGCGTGATCGCCCGGCCCTCGCCAGTCGTCAGAACAAGTGAAGCTTACTGCTTCTTCATCGCGTCGGCCTGCGCGTCCATCTTGTCCTTGGTGTCCTTCGCCTTTTCCTTCATGGCGTCGGCCTGCTTCGACGCATCCGACTTCATCGCGTCGGCCTTGTCCTTGGCGGCGTCGACCATCGCGTCGGCCTTCTTGTCGGCCGAATCCTTCATTGCCGAGGCATCCTGCTTGGCGGCGTCGACCACACCGGCGGCCTTCGTCTTCATGGCATCGGCCGCGGCATCGGTCGTCGTCGCCGCGGTCGTCGTCGAGGTCATCGACCCGTCGGTGGCAGCCGGAGCGGCGGCATCGGTCGTCGTCGTGGTCGTCGTCGCGGTGTCGGCAGCGGCGTCCTTCTTGCCGCAGGCACCCAGCAGGCCAAGGCTGGCGACAGCGACCAGCGTCAGGGCAGTCTTCATGAAATCGTTCCTCCGAAAAAATGATGCGCTCGTGACGCGCGCCGCTCCATAGCGAAAGCGTCAATCATTGCGAAGCGGCAAATGAAAAGCGACGAGCCGCAGCGAGATACGACTGCTTCTACTGGTTGGCGTACTGCTCGTTGCCGACGAAGCCCATCTTGGTGATGCCCGCCTGCTGTGCCGCAGCCATGACGCGGTCGACCAGATCGTATTTGGCCAGTGGATCAGGACGCAGGCGCAGTTCGGGCTCGGTCGGCAGCTGCTTGGTCTGCTTGAAATAGCCGATCAGCTGCGGGAGCGTGACTTCCTTGTTGTTCCAATAGATCGTGCCCAGGAAGTCGATGTTGACCTGGTTGAAGTCGGGCTTGACGTCGTTCGGGTTCGGGTTCGGCGGCGGCAGGTCGAGCTTCACCGCGTGCGTCTGGATCGGGATGGTGATGATGAACATGATCAACAGCACCAGCATGACGTCGATCAGCGGTGTCGTGTTGATGTCCATCATCGGCGAGCCTTCGTCGCCGCCACCGCCTACACTCATTGCCATCGTCTTGAACTCCTTGCCGGACCGGCATCCCGCCGGTCCGGGTTTAGTCTGGTCCTAGCGCTCGGTGATCGTGCCGGCGGGCGGCTCCGAAATGAAGCCGATCTTCTGGAAGCCGGCACGCTGGAGCGTGTAGATCACGCCGCCGACGCACCGGTACTCCATGTTGGCGTCACCGCGGATATGGACCTCCGGCAGCTCCTGCTTCGATCCCGCCGCCTTCTGCCGCGCGATCTCGGCGCGGAGCGCCGCGACCGAGCGGTCGAGAAGCTCCTGCTTGGAATTGATCTTCTGCTGCCCCCAATAGGTGTTGCAGCTCTGATCGACCGACAGCAGGACGTTCTCGGGCTTCGTCGTCGTCGGCAGGTTGACCACCTTCGGCAGCGTCAGCGGCACCGTCTGGATGACGACGGGCACCGTGATCAGGAAGATGATCAGGAGGACCAACATGACGTCGACGAGCGGCGTCGTGTTGATCTCGGTCATCGGCGATTCCTCGCCGCTCTCGCTCGGCGATCCGACGTTCATCGACATGGCGGTATTCCTGCTAGGAGCGGATCAGCGCGCCGCCGTCGCCGGCTTGGCCACACCGGGAACGACGACCGGATCCGTCGGAACGCGCGCGCCCGACATAAGGTAGCCGTGGACGTCCGAGGCGAAGTCGCCGAGCTTCTCGGTCACCGTCTTGTTGCGGCGGATCAGGTAGTTGTAGCCGAGCACCGCGGGCACGGCGACGAACAGGCCGAGCGCGGTCATGATCAGCGCCTCACCGACCGGGCCGGCGACCTTGTCGATCGACGCCTGACCGGCGATGCCGATGTTGATCAGCGCGCGATAGATACCGATGACGGTGCCCATCAGACCGACGAACGGTGCCGTCGACCCGACCGACGCGAGGAAGGCGAGGCCGCCCTGCAGCTTCGACACGACGCTGGCGTTCGAGCGGTTGAGCGCCATCGTCACCCACTCGTGCTGGTCGATCTTGTCGGTCAGCCGGCCTTCGTGGTGCTCGCTGGCGCGCAGGCCGTCGTCGACGATCTGGCGGAAGGCGGAATTCTTGTCGAGCTTGGCCGCGCCGTCCTTGAGGCTCGGGGCCGCCCAGAAGCGCTTCTCGAGCGTCGAGGCGTCGGCGAGTACCTTCCGCTGGTCCCACCACTTCGTGAGGATGATGTACCACGACCCGAGCGACATGATGACGAGGACGCCGAAGATCACCTGGGTGATGATACCGCCCTGCTGCAGGGCCTGCATCAGGCCGTAGGGGTTGTTGGCTGCTACTTGTTCCATCGAAGCTTTCCTTAAACGCTGGCGCGAGTTGCTAAATCGAACGGTACGGCACCTGCCCTGGTCAGGACAGGTGCCGGAAACTTACTTGCTGGTGATCTGCCAGCGGATCGGCATGACCTTGCTCGCGGCGACCGGCTGACCGTTCTTGAGCGCCGGCTTGAACCGGAAACGCCGCTGCGCGATCTGGCAGGACTTTTCGTCGAGCTTGGGGAAGCCGCTCGAGGTCGTCACGCTGCAGCTGTCGACCCGACCCTGGGTGTTGATCGACACCGTGATGACCGTCCGACCCTGCTCCTCGGCGCGGAGCGAGGCCGGCGGATAGTCGTCCTCCGACACCGACGTCGAGCTTCCGATCGCGGTCGCATCCTGCGTCGGCCCGGTCGGCGCCGGCGGCGCGGGCGGCGCGACCGGAGCCGGCGGCGCCGGCGGAACATAGGCCGGCTGCGGCGGCGGTACGACCGTGTTCTGCGTCGTGATCGTCGGCGGGGCCGAGGATTCGACCGTCACCTCCGGCGGCGGCACGAACGGCGGAATCTCGACGTCCTTCGGTGGCGGCGGCGGCGGCTCCTCGGGCGGCTTCTCGACTTCCTTGACGTTCACGGTCTTCATCGGCTCGACGATGTGCTTGACGATCTTGAGCGCGAGACCGGTGATAAGTGCGTAGCCGAGGAAGATGTGGATGACCACGGCTATGCCGAGGGCCCACATCTTACCCCTGCTCATTCCCTGATCCGCATAAGCCATGACTTGAGCCAAACTCCCTCAGCTGGTGGCGCGGATCGACGCCGGTTGCGTAGCGATGGCGACGTAACAAAACGACCATCTGCCAACCCGTCGACAGGCATAAGGTTGCGCCTGCCCACGGTGTGATGCTGTGAACATTAGCCGTGGCTCCCCACCGCCGCAACCCGGTTTTGTCGCCGGGACCTTAAGACACGCCGGGAGTTGAGCCGAGCGCAACTCAGCCCTAGGCGTGACGCACGAAGGAGATTTGCCCATGCGCCCTGCCCGCTGGTTGCCGGCCCTGCTGATGGTGCTCGCCGCGCCGGCCGCGGCGGCGAGCTTCGCCGACCTCGCGGCACTCAGCCTCGCGGCACCGATCGTCGTGCGTGCGACGGTGGTCAAGGCCGAGCGACTGGGCAAGCGCGACGCACCCGACGTGCCGGCGGGCACGGCGCGGATGCTGGTCACCGCCGCCACGACGGCAGCCATCGCCGCCCCCGCCGAGGTGCCGCCGAAGCTCGGTTTCCTGCTCGACGTTCCCGTCGACGGACGCGGACGCCCGCCGAAGCTCGTGGGCAGCGACGAGCTGCTGTTCCTGCGCCCGGGCAGCGCGCCCGGCGACGTCGTGCTCGTCGCCGCGCAGGGCGCGCTGCCGTGGTCGGCGGCGGCCGACGCGACCGTCCGCGCGGTGCTGACCGCGGCGCGGAACGGCAGCACGCCCGAGATCACCGGCGTCACGTCGGCCTTCCGCGTTCCCGGCGCCATTCCCGGTGAGGCGGAAAGCCAGTTCTTCCTGGCGACGCGGAGCGGCAAGCCCGTATCGCTCGTCGTCCTCACCCGCCCCGGCACCGGCCGCACGCTGACCGTCGCGACCGGTGACGTCATCGACGAGGCGGCCAAGTCCGTGCCGCGCGAGACGCTGCTGTGGTACCGCCTCGCCTGCGGCCTGCCGCGCAAGCTGCCCGCGAGCCTCGACGCCGGGCCGGAGGTCGCCGACGACTATGCCTTCGTCCTCTCCAGCCTGGGGCCGTGCGGCCGGACGTTCTAGCGGCGGCGTCCTCAGGCGAAGGACGCCAGCTCAACCCCGACGGCGGCGCAGTCGGGATAGATGTCGGGCTTGCGCGTCGACACCCGCAAGCCGACGACGCCGGCCCGCGCGGCGACGAGGTCGTAGACCGCGCGGCAGACCGTCTCCTGCAGGTTGAAGCGGCGGCCGGCGACGATCGCCATGACGCCGGTGCGCAGCTGGTCATAGTCCCACGCGGCAGCGACCTCGTCGCTCGTCGGAAAGCTGGCGGCGTCGAGCCAGACCTCGATGTTGATCCGCAGCCGCTGCGGCGTCCCCACCTCGAAATCGTGGAAGCCGATGTCGACGGGCAGGTCGAAGTCTTCGAGCACGATCTTGCGGGTCGCGGGCGCGAGTTCGCGCGGGATCAGTCCAATCAGGTCGGTCATTCGGTTTCCAGCATGTGTTGCACGTCACGCGGCAGTCCGAGCAGGCGCTGCCCGCCGTCGAGGACGATCGTCTGCGCGTCGTAGGTCGGCGTCGCCAGGATGAAGCGCAGCGCCGCGACGATCTCGCCGACCTCGACGCCGCGGCGCAGCGCATTCATCGCGTGCACCTTGTCGAAGTTTTCGCGGCTCTGCGGTCCGCTGACCAGCGTCACCGACGGCGCGATGGCATTGACCCGGAGGCGCGGCGCATAGGCGCGCGCGGCGAGCTCGGTCAGGCCGGCGAGGCCGATCTTGCTTACAGTGTAGCTCAGGAAATCGGGGTTGAGGCTGGCGAGCTTGGCGTCGAGCAGGTTGACGACGCACGCCGGTTCGCCCCCGTCCGGTACGGCGCGGGCGCCCTCGACGGCGCTTGCGCCGACGGCCGCTGCAAAGGCCTGGATCAGCAGCGCCGGCGCGCGCAGGTTGACCGCGGCGTGACGGTCCCACTGCTCGGGGCTGAAGTCGGCGAACGTGTCCGGATCGAAGCGCGAGGCGGAATTGACCAGCAGCCGCGGCTCGCCGGCCGCGGTCGCCGCGCCGATGATTGCTCCCGCGGCTGCGGGGTCGGCGAGGTCGGCGGCGACGACCGACACCCCCTGCCCCGCCGCCGCCAGCTCGCCTGCCAGCGCGTCGGCCTCGGCGCGCGAGGTGTGGCAGTGGATGACGACGTGCCAGCCGTCCTCCGCCAGCGCGCGGACGAGGGCGGCGCCGATCCGCTTCGCCCCGCCGGTGACGATCGCGACGCGCGGTTTGACAGGCGGGCTGGACGACATGGCGCTCCGTAGCCGCCGGGAGGTCCCGGCGGCAAGGCGGGCGCGTCAGTGCATCCCGAGCGCGTGCACCAGGTTCAGGAACAGCCAGTAGAGCACGCCCGCGATCAGCATCGCCGCCGGCAGCGTCGTCACCCAGGCGAGCGCGATGTTCCTGACCGTCGATGCCTGCAGCCCCGCGCCGTCGGCGACCATCGTGCCGGCCACCCCCGACGACAGGATGTGCGTCGTCGACACCGGCATGCCCTTCAACTGGGCGAGCAGGATGGTCGACGCCGCCATCAGCTCGGCGGCCGCGCCCATGCCGTAGGTCAGGTGCGTCTTGCCGATCTTCTCGCCGACGGTGACGACGATCCGCTTCCACCCGATCATCGTGCCGAGGCCGAGCGCCAGCGCGACCGACACCTTGACCCACGTCGGGATGAAGCGCGTGCCGTTCTCCAGCAGCTTCTGGTAATCCTTCAGCTTCTTGTCGCCGCCGTCGGGGAAGGCCGCCTTCGCCTTGTCCTCGTCCTTGGTCATCAGGCGCAGCGTGTCGTAGACGAGGTACATCTCATTGCGCACGTTCTTCGTCTGCGCCGCCGGGATCTGCTTGATCGAGCCGTAGTTCTTGAGGTCGGCGTCGATCGCGGTCGAGGCGGCCGACAGCGCGCCATACACCTCGGGCGTGTCGGTCTTCTTGTCCCGCAGCGCCTGCCGGAGCGTCTTCAGCGCGGCGTCGGGCGCAGGCCTGGTCCCGCCCGCCCGCGGGTCGAGCACGCTGCGTGCCGCGGCACTCGCCTCGATGAACTTCGGCGTCGAGCTGTCGGGCATCGTCCGGTTGAGCGCATAGGCGGTCGGGGCGACGCCGATCAGGATCAGCATGATGAGGCCCATGCCCTTCTGCCCGTCGTTGCCGCCGTGCGCGAACGACACCGCGGTGCAGGTGAAGATCAGCAGCGCGCGGATGCCGGTCGGCGGCGGCGCCTCGGCCTTGGGCTCCTCGTAGAGCGTCGGGTTCTTGACCACCATCTTCATCAGGCGGAGCAGCAGGAAGGCACCGACGAAGCCGATCAGCGGGCTGACCAGCAGCGCCAGCAGGACGTTCGTCGCCTGGCTCCACTCGACGCCCGAGGTGCCGCCCGGCCCGGCGATCAGCTGGTTGGCGAGACCGACGCCGAGGATCGAGCCGATCAGCGCATGGCTCGACGAATTGGGCAGGCCGAACCACCAGGTGCCGAGGTTCCACGTCACCGCCGCGATCAGCAGCGCGAAGATCATTGCATAGCCGCCCGCGCTGCCGACGCCGAGGATGAGGTCGACGGGCAGCAGGGTGATGACGCTGTAGGCGACCGCGCCGCTCGAGGTCAGCACGCCGATGAAGTTCCACGCCCCCGACCAGACGACGGCGATGACCGGCTTCAGGCTGTGCGTGTAGATGACGGTGGCGACGGCGTTGGCGGTGTCGTGGAAGCCGTTGACGAACTCGAACCCCAGCGCGATCAGCAGGGCCAGCCCAAGGAAGCCGAAGGCACCGAGCGCCAGGCTCTCGCCGACTTTCGACGTGTCGTTGACGATCGAGTAGCCGGCGAAGGCCAGGCCGCCGACAAGGACCGCGAGGAAGGCGAACGTCGCGCCGGGGTGGATCTTGTGATCCATCGGCACGCGCGTCGCTCCGGCGGGGGGAGTCGCGGTGGTCGCCATCGCTAGGCCTTCCTGTCGAGTCGCGCCAACGTGGCGGGTGAAGATGACAGCGCAGTGACAGAGCCGCGGGTCGTAACGACTTTCGGCTGTCCTACAGATGGCCCGCCGTGCCAGCGTTCCACCCGATGGCCACCCCCTCGCCTCGATCCCTGCGCGCATTCCGCTGCCGGCGCTTGCGGCCGGGAAAACCGGAGGTGGCGTGGCACTACTTTCGTCAACTTTGTCCAGTGCGCCTGACACGTCCTACGGCCCGGAGCGGGTCACGACTCGCGGGTCAGCGCCTCGACCAGGGCGCGGACCTTCGCCTGCCGCCACTGCGGCGTCGGCGCGACCAGCCAATAGGCGTGGGGCGAGGAACCGGCGGCGGTGGCGGTGAGCGGCGGCGGCGCTCCCGCCGCGAGCAGTGCCGGCACGCGCGCCACGCCGATCCCCGCGGCGGCGGCCTCGAGCGCGAGGCCGGCATCGGCGACCGTCAGCACCGTGCGCGCCGCCGGGTCGGGCGGCCAGCCGCTGCCCGGATGCTCGATCCGCCGCGCAGGATCGACGCCGGGCAGCGCCACCGTGCACATCGTCCCGTCGCCGAGCGGCTTGCCGTGCAGGCCCTCGACGTCGGGGGTCGGACCATAAGTCACCGCCAGGTCGAGGTTGGCCTGGCTGAAGTCGACGCCGCCGTCGGCCGCCTCGACGGCGAAGCGGAGGTCGGGGTTGGCCGCGCCATAGGCGGCGAGCCGCGGGCCGAGCCACTTGGCGGTGAAGTCGCGCGGCGCGGCGAGCGTCAGCACCTTCGAACCCTGGGCGTCCTGCAGGATGCGGACCGACTCCTCGAACTGCAGGAACCCGGCCCGGAGCGGGGGCAGCGCCCGTTCCGCCTCGGGCGTCAGCTCGAGGTTGCGGGTCATGCGCTTGAACAGCACGGTGCCGAGCACGTCCTCGAGCGCGCGGATCTGTTGGCCGACCGCCGCGGGGGTGACCGCCAGCTCGTCCGCCGCTTTGGTGAACGACAGGTGGCGCGCGGCGGCGTCGAACACGCGGAGCGCATTCAGCGGGAGATGCGTGCGCTTCACGGCGGCCTAGTTGACCACGCGCCGCGCGTCCGGCGTGTCGAGCGAGAACAGCGGGATGGCGACCTCGAACAGCCGCTCCCGCGCCGCCATGGTATAGGTCCCGGCCATCGCCCCGGAGGAGGTCGGGAGCGGGCAGCCGCTGACATAATCGAAGGCCTCGCCCGGCCCGATCACCGGCTGCTCGCCGACGACGCCGGGGCCGCGGACCTGCTCGACCCGGCCGTTGCCGTCGGTGATGACCCAGTGGCGGCTGAGCAGCTGGACGTCGTCCGCCGTCCCGTTCTCGATCCGGATATGGTAGCTCCACGCCCACACGCCCTGGTCGGGGTCGGACTGCTCTTCGAGGAAGCGCGGCGAGACGCGGACGGTGATGCCCGCCGTCGTCGCGGCATAGGGGAAGAGCGCCTTCACAGGCCGGCGCTTTCCAGCGCTTGGCTGAGGTCGGCGATGATGTCGGCGGCGTCCTCGAGGCCGACCGACAGGCGCAGCATGCCTTCGGTGATGCCCATCTCCTCGCGGACCGCCGCGGGCACGCTGGCATGCGTCGTCGAGGCCGGATGGGTCATCAGCGAGCGGGCGTCGCCCAGGTTGTTCGAGATGTCGACCAGCTGCAGCGCATCGAGCACGGCGTGCGCCTGACGCCGATCCGCGACGAACAGCGCGATGATCGTCCCGCCGCCGGTCATCTGGCGCCGGGCGAGCTCGTGCTGCGGATGGCTCGGCAGCCCCGGGTACAACAGGCGCGGCACGCGGTGCTCGAGTGCGGCGGCGACGGCGGCGGCGTTGTCGTTCGCCCGGCGCACGCGCAGGTCGAGCGTCTCGAGGCTCTTCAGCACGACCCAGGCGTTGAACGCGCTCAGCACCGGCCCGGTGTGGCGCGCCATCGCGAGGTAGGTGTCGTTGATCCACCGGGCGCTGCCGAGCACCGCCCCGGCGAGCACCCGCCCCTGCCCGTCCATGTGCTTGGTCGCCGAGTGCGCGACGACGTCGGCCCCGAGTTCAAGCGGCCGCTGCAGCACCGGCGAGGCGAAGGCGTTGTCGACCACGACCAGCGCTCCCGCGTCGTGTCCGATTGCGGCGACCGCGGCGATGTCGACGAGATCGAGGCCGGGGTTCGACGGCGTCTCGAGGAAGAACGCGCGGGTGTTCGGCCGGCGCGCGCGCGCCCAGGCATCGGGGTCGCGACCGTCGACGACCGTCGTCTCGATGCCGAAGCGCGGCAGGATGGTGTCGACCAGCACCCGGCACGACCCGAACAGGGCGCGCCCGGCGACGAGGTGGTCGCCCGCCGACAGGTGGCTCATCAGCGCCGTCGACATCGCCGCCATGCCGCTCGCGGTGACGCGGCACGCCTCGGCGCCCTCGAGCAGGCACAGGCGCTCCTCGAGCATCATGTTGGTCGGGTTCTGCAGCCGCGAATAGGTCATGCCCGCCGCGTCGCCGCGGAAGCGCGCGGCCGCTTCCTCGGCGCTGTCGTAGGCATAACCCGAGGTCAGGAAGATGGCTTCGCTCGTCTCGCCGAACTCGCTACGCAGGGTTCCGCCGCGCACCGCCTGCGTCGCCGGGCCCCAGGTGGCGGTGACCGCACGATCGTGGCCGGTGCTGCGCTTCATGACCGCAGGGCTTAGCGGCGCGAAGGCGGTCGGGTCAACGCGCTAGGGGGTGAGCTTCCGGGTCAGGAAGTCGATCGTCGCCGCATCCGCCTGCAGCCAGCTGGCGTGACGCAGGAAGCCGTGGATCTCGTCGGGCAGGACCAGCTCCTCGTAGGGCACGTGCGCCGCATCGAGGCGACGGGCGAGATCGACCGTCTGGTTGAAGCGGACGTTGCGGTCGTCGTCGCCCTGGATCAGCAGCACCGGCGACTTCCACGTGGCGATGCCGGCGTCGGGTGAACTGGCGAACGCCGTCTTCATGAACTCGGCCCAGTCGCCCTGCTCGAAGCGCTTGGCCGGAGGCGCCTCCTCATACATCGTCCGCGTCCAGTCGTGAACGCCATGAAGATCGACGCCCGCCTTGAAGATGTCGCTGTTCCGCGCAAGCGCCAGCCCCGTGAGGTAGCCGCCATACGAGCCGCCCCAGATGCCGATGCGCGCGGGATCGACCATCGTCAGCGACTGCAGGTACTTAGCCCCCGCGACCACGTCCTGATACTCGGCGGCTCCAGTCGGCCCCGCCTTCTCCGGATGCTGGAAGGCGCGGCCATAGCCGATGCCGAGCCGGTAGTTGACCGACAGCACGACGAACCCGCGCTGGGCGAGCGCCTGGTTCACGGCATAGGCGTTGCTGTAATAGTCCATATAGCTCCAGCCGAGCAGCATCTGCCGCGGCGGCCCGCCGTGGACGAAGATCACCGCGGGCCGGCGCGCCGCACCGCCAGGGGTGGCGAACAACTGGCCGTGGACCAGCGTCCCGTCCACGGCGGTGAAGGTAACGCGCTGCGGCACGACGAGGGCATCGGACGGATAGGCGTTTGCAGCGCGGTCGACCGGCTCGATGTGCCCGTTCTGCATCGTCGCGACGGCGACCGAGGCAGGTAGTTTCGGCGTTGCCATGACCATCGCGACATCGCCGCCCGCGAGCGATGCGGGCTGGAACTCGACGCCTGTCCCGCTCGTGACCGCGGTCGGCGCACTGCCGTCGAGGGCCACGCGGAAAACGTGGCGGCGGTCGTCGTCGCTCGGGTCGACGCCAGTGTTGGCGGTGTAGACAAGCGCCCGCTTGTCGACGGTCGGGTGCACGTCCTCTACGATGAACCGGCCCGGCGTCAGCAGCTTCGCCGCCCCGCCCGCCGCCGGCACGGCGTAGAGATGCGCCCAGCCGTCCATCTCGGCGCGGAAGGTCAGCTTGTCGCCGGCCAGCCAGCGCAGCATCGGCCCGCCCGGTACCTCGGGGGCGGAGGCGTCGCGTCCGGGCGGGCTGTGCCAGACCTCGCGGCCCTGCCCGGTCGCGGCGTCGGCGACGCGGACGCTCCACGGATGGTAGGTCTCGATCAGGAGCGGCTCGGGCGCGCCGCCGTCCCCGGGCTGGTGGAGGAAGGCTACGTGCATACCGTCGGGCGACCACACCGGTTCGCCATCCTGGCCGGTCGAAGGCATAATCCAAGTGACGTGCCGGGCCGCGACCGACCAGACGCCGACGAAGCTGTGGTCCCCGCGGTGCGACACGAAGGCGAGGCGCGCGCCGTCGGGCGACCAGGCGAGGTCGCCGTCCTTGCCGCGGTCGAAGAACAGTTTGGCCGGCTTCGCCGCACCTTTGCCAGCGACGAGGGAAGCGGTCCAAACCGCGCCGTCGGCAACATAGGCGATCGTCGTCGCCGAAACGGCCGGGGCGTCGCCCTCGCCGACCTTGCGCGCCGGGCCGGCGGCCGCGGCGGCGGTCCAGACCTCGAGCTTCGGCTGGGTCGCGGCACCTGCCGGGTTCGGCTGCAGCCCGCCCTCGGCCGGCCAGTTGGCGTCATGCGCGCCGCCGCGGACCCACGCCATGCGGCTGCCGTCCGGGGTAAAGACGAGGTTGGTCAGCTCCTGCCCGTCGTCGGCATCCGGTCGAGGCGACCTTCCGCGGTGTGAACACGGGGCCGGCGGCGGTCCACACCGTGCGCACGCCTTTGACCGTCGTCAGCCAGCCGATGCGGTTCCCCGCCGGCGCGGCGACGAGCTGGTCGACGAAGGGATAGGACAGCATGGCCTCGAGCGGCACCTGCGCTGCTGCCGTGGGAGCGGCGGCGAGGGCCAGCACCAAACCAAGATTCCGCCGCATACCCTGTCCCCCGCCGCCTTTCCGGCAGCCTAGCCGCCGGTGCGCGCCCGGCAAGTCCCTAGAAGCTGTGGCCGAGCCTGATCCCGATCGTCCGCGGCGTGTTGGCGACCACGTACGGCCGCTGGAAGCACGTCCCGCACTCCTGGTAGCGCGACAGCTGCGCTCGCGTGTCGAAGGCGTTCTCGATGACGATCTCGGCGGACAGGAAGGGCCAGTTGAGGCCCGCGGCGAAGTCGAATGTCGTGTACGCCCGCAGCCGGCCGAGGCCGTCCGCCGGGCTGTATGCCGCCCCGGTTCCCGGGGCGAAGGCAAGCGTGCGGATGTCGGACGAGGCCGAGCTCGCGTGGACCACGCTGCCCTGCACGTGCCCCTTCACCGACCCCCCGAGCGGCGCCTCGTAGCGCGCGGTGCCGTTGACCTTGAATTGGGGCGTGACCGGCAGGCGCGTGCCTGCGGGTGCCTGGATGAAGTTCGCCTGCCCCTGCGGACCGGGATCGATGCAGTTGGAGTTGGCATCGTCGAAGCCGCACAGGTTCCGCCGCGTCTTGGCATCGGTGTAGGTACCGGCCCCGACGAATGTCAGGCCCGGCGCGACCGTCCAGTTGACGTCGGCCTCGATGCCCTTGATCCGCGCGTTCGGGCCATTGTGGATCTCGGTGAAGCTGTTCGCGCCGAGGAAGGCGAACTGGAACTTCTCCCACTCCTGCCAGAAGAAGGCGCCGTTGATCTTGAGCGCGCGATCGAACCAGCTCGTCTTGAAGCCGATCTCGTAGTTCTGCAGGAAGTCGCTGGCGTAAGGCTCGAGCCCGGCCCGGCGGTTGATGCCGCCGGGACGGAAGCCGCGGCTGACGGTACCGTAGACGAGGTGGTCGGCATCGATCTTCCACGTCACATTGGCCTTGTATGTCGTGCCGACATCGTTCGCATCCTTGGGCACGAGCTTGCCGTTCACGTAGTTGGCGAGGTTGGTACACGGGCCGCCCGGCACCGCGGCCGGCAGCTCGGCGGCGCCGGTGCCGTCCCGCACCAGCGAGCCGTCGGCCGTGAAGCAGCCGGCGACGCCGGTCCGCGAACTCCCCGCCGCATTATATGGCGGCCCGTTCGGGTCGCGGCCGAAGCCGAAGAAGCCGATCAGCGAGTTGTCGTACTTGAACACGCGTCCGCCGCCGGTCAGCGTGACGTTCGGCAGCAGGTCGTAGCTCGCCTCGCCGAAGATCGCATAATCGCGGTCGGTGCGGTCCTGCTGCGTCAGCCACAGCGTGCCGGGATGGCCGTTGACCGACAGGTTGTCGGCGAGGCCGGGCACCTGATAGTCCTGGTGGATCAGGTGCGTCTGCAGCTGGTAGAATAGCCCGCCGACGATGCGGAAGCGATTGGTCGCCGGCGACGCCAGGCGCAGCTCCTGGCTCAGCTTGGTGAAGTGGTCGGAGCCGATGATCCGCTGCGACGGGTCGATGTGGTGCCCGGCGTTGTCGGTGAAATAGAAATACTGGGCGATGCCGCCGGCTCCGGCGTAGAGCGAATCGTACTGCTCGGCATAGTCGGTATAGTCGGCCGAACTGTGGATGACGCGGTCGAGGTAGGCGCCGGCATAGGTCAGGTCGAGACTGCCGACCTTGCCGGTCACCGTCAGCGCCGCCTGGACGAAGCGGTCGTGATAATATTCGGGCGCGAAGTGCTGGACCTGGAGGTCGCCGACGCTCGGATCGAAGCCGAAGCTGCCGTGGTTGATCTCGACTCTGGCCGAACACCGTCGGCTCGATCGTCCAGCGGTCGTCGAGGTCAATCTTCAGCGCCGCGCGGCCGCCGACGATGTTGACGTCGTTGTAGTTGCTGGCGACATAGGCGGCATTGTTCTTGACGATCTGCGTGCCGTCCGAAGCCGGGAGGAAGGTGCGCGTGCCGGGCACGTTGTCGATGAAGCCCGCATTTCGCTGGTACCAGCCGACGACGCGCGCGGCGATCTTCTCGTTGACCGGCAGGTTGAGGAAGCCCTCCAGCTTGCCGCCGACGTCGCCGTGGGCGACCGTGTTGACCTCGCCGTCGATGGCGCCGGACAGGACGCCGATCTCGGGCTTGTTGGTGATGATGCGGATGGTGCCGGCTTCCGACGACGCGCCGTAGAGCGTGCCCTGCGGCCCGGCCAGCGCCTCGATCCGGGCGATGTCGTAAATGTGGACGTCGAGCGTGCCGCCGATCGTCGTAACCGGCTGTTCGTCGAGATAGACGCCGACCGACGGCAGCGGTCCCGAGTGGTTGCCGTCGCCGCCCGACACGACACCGCGGATGTAGACCTCCGTCTGCCCGGGCTGGACGGTCTGGAAGGTGACGCTTGGCAGGAACTTGGCGAAGTCGTTGAAGTTGGAGACGTTCAGCTGGTCGAGCTTCTTCGTGCCGAGCACCTGGATGCTGATCGGCACGTTCTGCAGGTTCTCCGACCGCTTCTGGGCGGTGACGACGATCTCGTCGAGCTTCGGCTCGGTATCGGCCGGAAGTGCCTGCGCCAGCACGCCCGCCGGAAGCACCACCGACGCCAGCAGCGCCGCCGCGATCGTCTTCGCACCCTGCATCGCTCAGCCCCTTATTTCGAAGCAGCGTCGGAGCGCGTCACCGGACTGTCAAGCAGTCGCGCGCGCGTTGCTGCACTGCACCGGGCGACTGTTGCAAACAGGTGTCAGTCCGGCGGCAGGGCGTCGCCGAGCGCGGCCTTCAGCGGTCCGAGCCACGGCTCATACGGGCGCCAGGCGTTACCGCTGTCGAAGATCGGCCGGCGAACCTGTTCGGAGCTGGGCGTCCGGACCGCCCGCTCGGTTTCCCAGAAGCGCAAGGTCGCCGGCTCGAAGGCGAGGCCGCAGTGCGCCAGCAGCGCGCGCACGGTCGCCTCCGTATCGCGGGTCATCGCCTCGTGGTCGACGCGGTGGACCGCGCCCGGCACCACCCGGTCGAAGTGCGCCATCAGCGCGGCATAGTCGCGGTAGTAGCGGCCGAAGTCGGCGAGGTCGTAGCTGAACCCCTGCCCGCGGGCGAAATGCTGGGTGAAGTTCGACCAGCCGCACGCCAGCGGGTGCCGGCGCGCGTCGATGATCGTCGCGTTCGGCAGGATCAGGCGGATGAAGCCGACGTGGAGCCAGTTGTTGGGCAGCTTGTCGATGAAGCGCCGGCGGTCCGTCTTCCGCTGCGGCCGGGTGCGATCGAGATAATCGCGCCCGAGCGCAGCGAGGTCGGCTGCGGCCAGGTCGGCAAGCGCTTCGGGATATGCAGTCTCGCCCCGGGCGCTCGTCCGCGCCCCGACCTGCCACGCCAGCGCCGGGATGTCGGGCAGCTCGGTCGTTCCCTCGACCTGGCTGTGGGAGCTCAGGATCTGCTCGAGCAGCGTCGAGCCCGAACGCGGCATGCCGACGATGAAGATCGGGTCGCGCGCGGGGTCGCCCTGCCCGGCACGCGCGGCGAAGCGCTCGGCGGTGAAGAAGGCCCGCGCCCGCTCGACCGCACGAGTGGTATCGGCGGCGTCGTAGCGGAGCTGGCCCGAACGGATACGGTTGCCTTCGGCGTAGTGGGCGAAGGCCTGGGCTGGCTCCCCGCGGTCGGCGGCCGCCTTGCCGAGAGCGAACTCGAGGTGGAGCCGGTCCTCGTCGGGCAGCCTGCCCGCCAGCGCCGCGGCCATCGTCGCGACATCGTCGGCGTCGAAGCGCACCGTCTTCAGGTTGGCGAGGCTCCACCATGCCTCCCCGAGGTTCGGTGCCTGCGCGAGCGCCGTGCGATAGGCAGCGATGGCTTCCTCGGTCCGCCCGACAGTCTTCAGCGCGTGGCCGTAGCTCATCCACCCCTTCGGTTGCTTCGGGTATTCGGCGAGCAGCGTGCGGTACGCCTGGAGCGCGGCGTCGAACTCGCCCAAGCGCGCCAGCGCGGCGGCGCGCAGGTTGCGGTAGCTGGGGTTCGCCGGCTCGAGCGCCAGCAGCCGGTCGACCTCGGCCAGCGCATCGGTCGAGCGCGAACGGCGATGCAGGATCGTCGCCAGGTTGAAGCGCGCTTCGCGGAACGACGGGGCGAGATCGAGCGAACGGCGGAGCAGCGTCTCGGCGTCGGCATAGCGGCCGAGGCGCGCGGCGAGCTCGGCCAGCATCCGCATTGCCGCGACATCGGTCGGGCAGCGCTTGAGGCGGCGCCGCAGCAGCGGCTCGGCCATTCCCAGTCGGCCCTCGGCTAGCGCCGCTCCGGCGGCGAGCAGCTCGGGATCGCGCACCGCTGCGGCGACAGCGGCACAATAAGCGGCGTCGGCCCGCGCCGGCAGCCCCGCCGTGGCAAGGCGGTCGGCCTCGGCGAGCAGGGCTTCGGTCGAGGGCAGCGCGCGGGTAGCCATGGCCCTTACCCTGCCGGGCGCGCCGCTGGCCCGCAACTATTTGGCGGCGATCGCCTCGATCTCGACGAGGAAGCCGGGGGCAGCAAGCGCCGAGACCTGCACCGTCGAGCGGGCGACCGTCCCTGGGTTTTCCGGCGTGCCGAAGAACTGCCTGAAGCCGGCATTCATGCCGTCGAAGTCCATGCGGCCGCCGTGCGCCGCGTCGCCGGCGACGAACACCGTCAACTTGACGATGTCGGCCATGGTGTAGCCGTGCTCGGCGAGCGCGGCCTTGATCTTGGTCAGCACGCTGATCGTCTGGGTCTTGGTGTCGCCATAGTCCGCCGGCGTCAGCGCCATCATCGATTGCGGCGACGTCACCTTGGACGGATCGAGCGGCGCGGCGACCTGGCCCGAGAGGAACAGCAGCTGCGACTTCGGCCCGACGCTCGCGCCCTGCAGGATCAGCCCCGGCGGCGTCGTCGGATATTTCGCGACCTGCGCGCCCGCGGCTACGGCGGCGGCGGAGAGGATGACAGCGGTCAGCGTCCGGGCAAGGTAGCGCATCGGTTCCCCCTTGGTCTGCGGCAAGCCCGCACCTTCGCCCGGGTGGCGTGAAACGACAAGAGGCGGCAGGATCGCCCCCGCCGCCCCTCGCCTCGCCGCTCGGTCAGGCGATCAGAACTTGACCTTGGCGCGGACGTACCAGAAGCCGCCGTTGATCCCGAACGGTCCGCCGCTGCGCGGATAGATCTGGCCGTCCGACGTGCTGCCGGTCAGCGGATAGATCGCATTGTTCGGCGACTGGGCGATGCGATCGGGCTTTGTGTTGAGGACGTTGACGCCGCCGACCGACAGGGTCAGGAACTTGGTGACGTCGTAGCCGGCGTCGAGGTCGACCGTCGCCCGGTCCTTGAACACCTGGCCGATCGGATAGCCGGCGGCGTTGTAGATCGGGTAATCGACCGCATCGGCCCAGCTGCTGTAGTAGTTCAGGCGCGCCAGCAGGCTGAAGCGGTCGTGCGTCCAGTTGCCGGTCAGGACGACGCGGTGCGCCGGCGCGAGATGGGCGACGTCGACGATCTGCTCGTTGCTGAGGATGTTGACCGTCTGGCCGCGGGCGGTGATCTGCTGGACGCTCGTCACCCGGCTCCGGTTGAAGTTGTACGCGAGCGTCAGATTGAAGTCGCCCGGCTCGACCAGCCCCATGTGATAGGTGCCGACGACGTCGATGCCCTGGGTGACCGAGTTGAAGCCGTTCGTGAAGTAGTTGACCGCGCCGCCCTGCCCGACCGACAGCAGGGCCGGCTGGACGGCGATGTCGGCCGCGGTGACGGTGAAGTTCTGCGTGATGCCGATGCGGTTCTTCACGTAGATGCTGTAGCCGTCGACCGTCAGCGTCAGGTTGTGCAGCGGCTTGGCGACGAACCCGACGCCGTAGTTGTACGACTTCTCCGGCCCCAGGTTCTTGGCGCCGTAATACTGGGCGATCGTGCTGCTGTTCGAATAGGTGCCGGTCTGGACCTGATTGCCCCCGACGAAGTTGGTCGTCAGGATCTGGTCGTTGGACTGGCCCGGCGACGGCGCATGGAAGCCGGTGCCGACCGTACCGCGGATCGAGAAGTCGTCGGTGAACTTGTACAGTGCGTTCACCTTGTAGACGAAGTCGCCGCCGAAGTTGTTGTAATGCTCGTAGCGGCCGGCGAGGCCGACGCTGAGGTTCTTGACGATATCCGCCTCGAGGTCGCCATAGATGGCATAGCTGTTCTGGCCGAAGGTGCCGGCGGCGTTCGGCGGAGTTCCGCCATAGCCGCTTGCACCCGGCGACTGGCCGCTGCTCTTGGTGCCAGTCGCCGTATAGGTCCCGTCCCCGTTGTTGAAATACAGCGGCACCGCGGCGGTGTACGGTCCGGCGCCGTACGACTGCACGTCGCCGACGGTCTGCGTGTAGTCTTCGTGACGGTACTCGGCGCCGGCCGACACGGTCAGCGGGCTGGCGAAGCCGACGTCGAACGGCTTGCTGAGGTCGAGGTTGACGTCGGTTTCCTTCTGGATCAGCGAACCGAAGTTGAACGACGTCTGCGACTGCGGGCCGTAGGTCGGCGACAGCGAGTTGTACATCGACAGGTCGAGCGAGTTGCGGCTGGTGTTGACCGACAGGTCATAGGTGAAGCCGCCGTCGGTGTGACCCTTGTAGCCGACTGCGCCGTACAGCTCGGTATTGATGCCGACGAAGCGTGGAGTGAAGCCGGCCGGGTAGATCGAGTTGAAGTCGAAGGTCTGCCCGTTCGAGACGAAGCCGCCGGCCGGGCACGTCGCGTTGCCCGCCGGGCACGGCGTCAGATAGATCGGGTTGAACGAGCCGTTGGCGCCCAGACCGTGCGTGACGCCGTTGACGTCGACGGCGCTGCCGCTGATCGGCGAGCGATAGTTGAAGCTCTCGTTGGTGTGCGACCGCGCCGCGTTGCCGAAGATGTAGAGCTGGCTGTTGTCGGTGACGTCGTAGCCGGCGTTGACGATCGTCTTCCAGCCGTGCGTCGGCGACGAACCCCAGATCTGCGCCGGCAGCGGATAGTTGGGCAGTTTCGAGGCGAGGCCCGGGTTCTGCTGGGCGAAGATGACGGCGATCGGCCGCGTCGCGCCGCGGCTGGTCTGGCCGTCGTCGGCATATTCGCCGCTGATGTTGACGAAGCCGCGGTCACCCAGGCTGAGGCCGAGGTTCGCCTGCAGGTCGTACGAGCGGCCGTCGCCGTGATCGTAATACTGGCCGTAGCGGGCGATCGCCTCGAACCCCGTCTTGTTGTCGCGCAGGCCGAAGTTGAGCACGCCGGCGATGGCGTCGGAACCGTACTGCGCGGTCGCGCCCTCGCGCAGGATCTGCAGGCTCTTGATCGCGATCGACGGGATCGACGACAGGTCGGAACCCTGCGAACCGAACGACAGGCCGGTGTCGCCGCCGGTATAGACCTGGACCAGCGCCGAGCGGTTGAAGCGCTTGCCGTTGAGCTGGACCAGCACCTCGTCGGCCGGCAGGCCGCGCAGCGACGGCGCGCGGACGAAGGTCGAGGCGTCGGAAATCGTGTTCTGGCCGACGAAGAAGGACGGGACGATGTCCTTCAGCGTGTCGATGACGTTCGTCGACGGCTGCGACTGCAGCTCGGTCGCGCTGATGATGTCGACCGGCGAGGCGCTGTCGGTCAGCGTGCGGTCGGTGCGGCGGGTACCGAGGACCACGATCTCCTGGCTGCCGGTGTCAGGCGCGGTCGACGTCGCCGGGCCCTCGACCACCTGCTGTGCCAGCGCCGGCACCGGGACTGCCACCGACGCGAGGAGAGCGCCGACGAGGATCCGCTTGTGGTTCGCGTGCATTTCTATCCCCCTGCTGCCATCAGGCAGCACTTGCTTGCCGACGCGAGCCATCCCCGGCCTGCGCGGCGATTAACCGTGATGCTACAATCCCGTAGCCGACGTTGCAGTGCAACACGCGAATATCGACTGTCGTATTATCCGGCGCTGCTGTCACTTTCGTGCAACAATTGCCGGGTCATCGGCACGAATTTTACAGGCGTGCCGCCGCAGTCGTGGCTGATCGCGGGTCCGGCCACATAGCCGCCGGCGGCGTAGAACGGCACGCCGGGCAGCGTTGCCATCAGCGCGGCGGTGCGGAAGCCCGCTGCGGCGGCAGCGGCCTCGCAGGCGCGGAGGATCGCGCCACCGACGCCGCGCCGGGCGAACTCGGGCGCGACGAAGAACGCACGGATGCGCGCGGCATCGACCGCGGGATCGAGGCGGTCGTCGTCGCGCGCCGCGAACCGGTCGCCGCCGAACAGCGTCCGCCGCGCGCTCCAGCCGCCGCAGCCGGCGAGCGCCCCATCGACTTCGGCGACGAGATAGGTCTCGTCGGCGACGAGCGCGGAATCGACGCCGAAGACATGGGTAATCGCCGCCTCGGTCTCCGCGTCGGTGTAGAACCCGCGTCCGAGTTCGCGCGCCGATGCCGCGATCAATGCCTCCAGCGCGGGCACGTCGGACGGCACCGCCGCGCGCAACGCGACCCCGCTCATGCCGCCTTGCGCACGGGCTCGGCTGCGGCGCGCAGAGCCAGCTTGGCGATCTGGGCGCGCGCGGAGGCGATGCCGCCCTCCTGCCAGCCCGGCGTCTGGCTCAACGCGGCGGAGGCGAAATAGACGCGGCCGTCCGGCTCCAGCAGGTGGCGGAAGTACGGTGTATCGATCGGCGGTTCGAGCGCCGCGGGCTGCGCCTTCCCATCGCTGTAGTCGGGCCACGGCCCCAGGCTGTACGGCACCTTGTGCCAGTTGACCGCGATGCCGTTGACGAGGTCGGCGCCGTGGCCGGGATGCAGCCGCTCGACGACGCCGCGGGCGAACTCGATCTGCTCGGCGACCGGCCGCTTGTCGAACTCGGCCGCGTCCTTGCCGTTGTTGTAGCAGGCGAGCAGCATCCCGCGCGGCGTATGCAGCCCGGCCGACGGGTACCACACAAGCGACGTCGGGCCGCCGACGAATGAGATGCCGCCGTAGATCTGCTCCTTCTCCCAGAAGCGCGGCGCCTCGAAGGCGACCTTGGTCGAATAGTCGTACTTGACGCTGGCGATCGCCTGCTTCGTCCTGGGTGCAAAGTCGCTGTCGATGCCGCTCAGCACGGCGAAGGGGATGGTGCAGACCATGTAGTCGGCCTGGACCGGCTGCACCGCGCCGGTCGCCTTGTCGCGGTAGAGGACGTCGACGCCGTGCGCGCCGTGGCGGATGCGGAAGACGTCGGCGCCGCGGATCGCCGGGCGGCGCAGGTTGCGGTCGAAGGCGGCGTGGATGCGGTCCATGCCGCCGACGGGCTCGACCATCGTCGCCTGCATGTAGAGGACGTCTTCGAATATGGTCAGCGGCAGCTGCTCGTTTGCCAACAGTTGCTCGAGCGGCAGGGCGCTACCCGCGTCGGCGATCGTCACGCCCGCCCCCGGCGCGTGGCCGAAGCCCGACCGCTGCGTGCCGGTGAAGCGGCCGTCGTCGCCGAGGTCGCCGTAGAACTTCAGGAACGGCAGCAGCCGCGCCTTGTCCGCCGGCGTGATGGCCTGATCCAGCGAGCCCTGGTTGAGCGCCTTGGTCAGGAGCTCGGCGATATGGCCGCGCAGGTCGTTGACCGCGGCGCGCTGGCGGATCCGGGTGCCGTCCTTGCCCATGAGATAGGCCGAGCGGCTCGAATTTACCTCGACCTCGAGCGGCACGCCGAAACGGTCGCAGTAGCCGAGCAGGCCGGTGTGGAAGCTCGGGATGCGCGCCGGGCCGGCGTTCATGTAGATGCCGTCGGAGAACTTCGCCGTCTGCGTCGGCTCGCCGTTCAGCTCGATCCGGTCGCCGTCGCGGATCGTCCAGGCGCGGCCGCCGACGCGGTTGCGCGCTTCGAGCAGCGTCACCAGCCAGCCGGCCTGTTCGAGTTCGTAGGCGGCGACCAGGCCGCTGATCCCCGCCCCAAGCACGACGACGTGGCGCCCCTCACCGGGCGGCAGCGCCGGCAGCTCGGCCGCGCGCGCGGCGCCGTTCAGCCCCAGCACCTGCATCGCCGATACCGTGGCGCCGAGCCCGCCGAGCATCCCCAACTGCGTCAGCAGCCTGCGTCGCGTGATCATTTGGCACCCCCTCTATGAGGTGGATGATGCTGCCGCCGCGCCGGCTTCGCAACTGCAATATCGGTGTGGGATCAGTCGAGAGCCGCGAGCAGCCGCTCGGCCGCGGCCAGATGCGGCGCATCGATCATGCGGCCGTTCAGCCTGAGCGCCCCCGCACCCCCGCCCGCCGCGAAGTGCGCGACGATCGCGCGGGCATGCTCGACCTCCGCCTCGCTCGGTCGGAAGCCGGCATGGATCGGCGCGATCTGGCTCGGGTGCAGGGCGAGCATGCCACGGAACCCGTCCTGCCGCCCACGCGCCGCATAGTCCCGGAGGCCCTCGGCGTCGGCAAGGTCGGGGTAGACCGTCTCGATCGCCGCGACGCCGGCAGCATGAGCCGCGAACAGCGTCAGCGAGCGCGCAAGCTCGTAAGGCGCACGGTAGCGGCCGTCGGCCTCGCGCGCGGTCGACGCACCGACGGCAGCCGACAGGTCCTCGGCCCCCCAGGTCATGCCGACCAGGCGCTCGCCGAGGCCCCGGTAGTCCATGGCGAAGATCGCACGCGGCGTCTCGGTGACGATCGGCAGGATCTTGAGCACTGTCCCGTCGAGACGTGCGGCGAGCGCGGCCACGGACGCCGCCCCTTCCGCCTTGGGCAGGACGATGCCGAATGCCGTGCCTCCCGCAGCCGCGGCGAGATCGGCGTCGAGGTGACCGCAGTCGAGCGGATTGATACGGACGAACACCGGCAGCGGCGGCGGCTCGCGCAACCACGCGGCGACGTGCTCGCGGGCGGCGGCCTTGCGTTCCGCCACCACGGAGTCCTCGAGATCGACGATCAGGGCATCGGCCCCGCTGGCCGCCGCCTTCGCAAAGCGCTCGGGCCGGTCGCCGGGGACGAACAGCAGCGAGCGCAGCTTCACGGTCTCGCGCCCATCAACGCCATCCGCAGGCACGAGCAGACGACCTCGCCGCGCTGGTTGATCGCTTCGTGGCGGAAGGTGACGACGCCGGCGCCCGGGCGCGACTGCGACGGCCGCGTCTCGACCACCTCGCTCGTCACGTGGAGGGTGTCGCCGATGAAGACCGGCTTCGGCATGACCAGCTTGTCGTAGCCGAGGTTCGCCACCAGCGTGCCGAGCGTCGTCTCGGCGACCGACACGCCGACCATCAGCGCGAAGGTGAAGGTGCCATTGACGACGATGCGCCCGAACTCGGTCGCGCCGGCGTACTCGGCGTCGAGGTGGAGCGGCTGCGGGTTGTGCGTCAGGGCGCAGAGCAGCAGGTTATCGGTTTCGGTCACCGTGCGCCGGATCGGGTGCTCGATCTTGTCGCCGACACTCCAGTCGGGAAACCAGCGGCCGGTCATGCGGGATCTCCGAAACGGGGCGGCGGGGTGCGATAGGTGGCCGGCGTTCGGCTGAGCTTGATCGGCGAGGCGATCGACGGGAACTCGCCGGGGACGATCATCTCACGGTGCGCCGTGTGCGGGTGGGCGAGTGCTTGCGGAACGTCGAGCACCGGCGCGGCCGGCACGCCGCCCGCCATCAGCCGCGCCGCCAGCGGCTCCGCCTGCTGGCCGGCCAGCAGGTCGACGAGGCGCCTCGCGCAGGGCGACGCGATGCTCGACGCGCGCCGGGTTGGTGGCGAAGCGCGGGTCGGCGGCAAGATCGCTGCCGAGCATCGCGCAGAACTTGGCGAACTGCCCGTCGTTGCCGACCGCCAGGAACAGCTCGCCGGCGCCGGTCGGCAGCGTCTCGTACGGCGAGATATTGGGATGCGCGTTACCCGACCGCCCCGGTTGCGCGCCGCCGCCGAGCCAGTTCGCCGCGTGCGGATGGAGGATCGACAGCGCGCAGTCGAACAGGGTGATGTCGACGAACTGCCCGCGCCCGCTGCGCGCGCGCTCGCTGAGCGCCAGCAGGATACCGATGGCGGCGTTCAATCCGCTCGTCATGTCGACCGCCGGCACGCCGAGGCGCACCGGCTCGCCGTCGGCGGCACCGTTGATGCTCATGAGGCCCGTCAGCGCCTGCACCGCCGCATCGTAGCCCGGCAGCCCGCCCAGCGGCCCGTCGCTGCCGAACCCGGTCACCCGGCAGTGGATCAGCCGCGGGAAACGCGCCGTCAGATCGCCCAACCCCCAGCCCTCGAGCGTGCCCGTCTTGAAGTTCTCAACCAGCACGTCGGCGCCTTCGAGCAGGCCGAGCAGCGTGTCGCGCGCCGCCGGCTGCTTCAGGTCCAGCACCAGCCCGCGCTTGTTGCGGTTGACCCCCGCGAAGTAGGCGGATGCGCCGTGGCGAAAGGGCGGCCCCCAGGCGCGTGTCTCGTCGCCCTGCGGCGGCTCGACCTTGAGCACGTCGGCGCCGTGGTCGGCGAGGATCTGCGTGCAATACGGCCCGCCGAGGACGCGGCTCAGGTCGATCACGGTGAGGCCGGCGAGCGCGCCCGGAGCAGTCGTCATCCCCCTCCCCTAGCGCGCTCGGTGGTCCGGGTCACGCGCGGAACCGGCGGTGGCCGCAGCCCGTTTGCGGATAAGCCCGCCCATCGTTCCGGGAGTGACCCGCATGAACATCCTCGCCCTTACCGCTGCGGTCGCGCTCGCTGCCGCCCCGCTCGCCGCCCAGACGACGACCACCGTCGTCACGACAGTCCCGGCCCAGCCCGCGCCGGTGACCACCGACCAGCTCAACGCCGCGACCGCCGCCGCGGTCGATGCGCGCGACCAGGCGCAGGCGGCGCAGATGGCCGCCGAGACGGCGCAGCACCGAGCCGATCGCGAGGCGTACATGGCGGCGCTGGTCGCCCACGACCGCGCCGTCGACCGCATGGACGCACGCTATGCCCGGCAGCAGGCGGCGTATGCCGATGCCATGGCAGCGTGGCGGGCGCAGGTCGATGCCTGCCACCGCGGCCACACCCGCGCCTGCGAGGCACCGACACCGCGGCCCGCCGACTTCTACTGAGCGGCGGCAAAGCGCTCCTGCAGCTCGCGCTTCAGGATCTTGCCGATCGCGCTCCGCGGCAGCTCGTCGACGATGCGGACGGCGCTGAGCCGCTGCGTCTTGCCGAGCCGCGCGTTGACCCAGAGGCGCAGCGCCTCCGCCTCGATCTCGCCCGCCAGCGTGACGAAGGCGACCGGCGTCTCGCCCCACTCGGCTGAGGGCACGCCGACTACCGCCGCCTCGTCGATGGCGGGATGCTCCTTGAGCACGGACTCGAGGTCGATCGGATAGATGTTGAACCCGCCCGAGATGATCATGTCCTTGGCCCGGCCGATCAGCGTGACGAAGCCGTCCTCGTCGATCGCGGCGATGTCGCCGGTCCGGATGTAGCGGTCGCCGGCGGGCGAGAACCACTCGGCTTCCGCCGTCTTGGCCGGCGCGTTCCGGTAGCCGGTCATCATCGACACCGACCGCCCGACGACCTCGCCCGGCACGCCCGGCGGCGCGAACTCCCCGTCCGGCGTGATGACGCGCAGGTCGTGCCCCGGCAGCGGCTTACCGACGGTGTGGAGCTTGTCGGGGTATTCGTGCGCGACGAGCGCGCAGCTGCCGCCGCCCTCGGTCATGCCGTAATATTCGATCAGCCCGCCCGGCCAGCGGCGCAGCACCTCGGCCTTGAGCTCGGCCGGGAACGGGGCCGAGGTCGCGTACTTCATGCGGAAGCTCGACAGGTCGAAGGTGTCGAAGTCGGGGTGCGCCAGCAGGCGGCGGTACTGCACGGGCACCAGCATCGTATGCGTGACGCGGTGGCGGGCGGCGAGCTCGAGGAAGGCGCGCGCATCGAACTTGGGCATCAGCACCACCGTCCCGCCGCCCGCCAGCGTGGGCAGGAAGCTGACGAGCGTCGTGTTCGAGTAGAGCGGCGTCGACAGCAGCGTCACCGCGTCGGGGCCGTAGCCCGGCGGCTGGGTCAGGTGATTGTGCGGCCAGCGCATGGCGAACGACTGGACGATGCCCTTGGGCGTGCCGGTCGTGCCGCTCGAGTAGATGATGTTGAACGGCGCCGCCGGGTCGACCGGGGGCACCTCGGGCCGGCTGCCCGGCCGGGGCGAGCCAGGCGGCGAGCGGCGTGCCCGGCGCGCCCTCGCCGAAGCCGACGAGCGTTACTGCCAGCCGCGGCAGGACGGAAGCGAGTTGAGTCCCCGTCTCAGCATCGACGAACAAGTGACTGGCACCGCTGTCGGCAATCATCGTTGCCAGCTGCTCCGGCGTCGCCGACGGCGGCAGCGGTGCGACGGCGGCGCCAATGCGGACGGTGGCGATGAAGGCCACGGCATAGTCGACGCAGCTCGCCGCGACGATCGCCACGACGCCCCGCGCGGCGACGCCGTCGCGCTGTAGGGTAGCGGCGAACCGGTCTATTTTCGCGTCGAACGAAGCGTAATTCAGCGACTCGCTGCCGCTTATGACGGCCATTCGCGACGGCGCGGCGCGGGCGTGAAGCGCGACCAGCCGGTCGACGCTGCCGACCGGACCGGCGGCGTAAGCGGCGATGTCGTCGGCGATGGTCATGGGCAGCCTCCGCCGGCGGCATTGGCGCAAGCGCGGGCGCGGCGCAACCGCGGGGGCCTGCACGCGAGCTGATGAAAGCGGCTACCCGCGCGCGGCGGAAAGGCGTAATCGGGCGGGCGATGCGACTTGCAGCGCCCGCCGACGCAACGGCTTGACCCGCGGTTCCGCTTCCCGGGGCCGGCCTCGCGCGCTCGTGCCCGACGGCTTCGCGCCGCGCCTGCTGGCGGCCGTCGCGCTGATCGGCGGCGCGATATGGGGCTTCCTCGCGCTGAGCGACGAGGTCGGCGAGGGCGACACGGCGACGTTCGACCGCGCGCTGATCCTCGCGCTGCGCCAGACCGTCGACCCGAACCGGCTGCGCGGACCGGCGTGGCTGCAGGAGAGCGCGCGCGACATCACCGCGCTCGGCGGCTTCACCGTCCTGGGGCTGGTGACGCTGGCCGCGCTCGCCGTGCTGATCGTCTACCGGCGGCGGCGGCAGGCGATCGTCTTTGCCGTGGCGGCGGTCGGCGCGCAGGTTCTGGCCGAGGCGATCAAGAACGTGATCGGCCGCCCGCGCCCCGCGTTCGTCCACCAGTACGACCTGATCGCCTCGTCGAGTTTTCCCAGCGGCCATTCGATGATGGCGCCGGCGATCTATTTCACGCTGGCCGCGATCGTCGCCGCCGGCGAGTTGCGGCCGGGCGCGCGCATCCTGCTGATGGCCGGCAGCGGGCTGCTGGTGGTCGCGATCGGGGTCAGCCGGGTCTATCTCGGCGTCCACTGGCCGACCGACGTCATCGCCGGCTGGACGCTGGGGAGCGCCGTCGCGCTCGCCGCCTGGATCGCCCTGCGCTGGCCGGGCCGGACGCCGGACGCGGTCCGGCAATGACGCGACGCTGGCCGTCGTGGCTGATCGTGCTGGCGGGCGCGGCGCTCATCCTCGCCGTGGTCGCGGGCTTCGGGCGGCCGACGGTCTTCACCGACACCGACGACTATTACGCGCTGGGGCTCGAACTCGCGACCGACGCCGGGCTCGTCGCGCCGCCCGACCTGTCCGATGCCGACGTCGCCCAGGCGAAGATCGACGCGCACATGGGCCATACCCAGATGGGGTCGCGCTCGGCCGTGTACGGCGTGTTCCTGTGGCTGCTGGAGAGCGCGGGGACGCTGTGGCTCGTCGCGGCGGCGCAGGCGCTCGCCGTGGCGTGGGTCGTGGCCGCGCTGTGGCGGGCGGCGGTGCCCGACCGGCCGCGGGTTGGCGCGGCGGTCGTCGTCGGCGGGCTGGCGCTGCTGACGCCCCTGCCCTTCTTCACCGGCTTCGCCATGCCCGACATCTTCGCCGGCGTCGCGGTGATCGCGGCGGCGCTGCTGCTGATCTATCCCGACCGGATCGGCCGCGGCGAGCGGCTTGGCCTGAGCGCGCTGCTGGTCTTCGCGATGGCGGTGCACACGTCGCACGTCCTGATGATGACGGTCATGCTCGTCGTCGGCGGCATCGCCCTCGTGGCGCTGAAGGGCGACCGCCCGACGATGCTGCGCCGGCTCGGCGGCGTGCTTGCGGCGATCGTCGTCGCGGTGGCGCTGAACAGCCTCTACGGCATCGGCATCCGCCTCAGCACCGGCGAGCCGCTGCGCAACCAGCCGTTCCTCACCGCGCGCCTGCTCGCCGACGGTCCGGGGCGCGACTATCTGCGGCACGCCTGCGCCGCCGGCGAGCGCTACACGCTGTGCCGCTTCGCCCGGAAGCCGCTGTCGGACAGCGAGGACATCCTGTGGTCCGACCTGCCGGGAACGGGCGTGTTCATGCTCAGCGACTATGCGACGCGCATGCAGCTCGAGGATCAGGAGGGGCGCTTCGTGCTCGGCACCCTCGCCTATGCGCCGGTCGCGCAGGCGGCGGCGTCGCTCCAGAACTGGGGGCGGCAGCTGGCGATGGTGTTCGTCGACGATCCCGTGCGCGACCCGGCCTATTACCTGACCGATCCCTATTGGCGGCAGACGAATCTGCCGCCGATGATCGCGCGGATCGCCCGGTGCGGACCGCGCCACGACCAGTGCCGCTCGCGGCTGACCGTGCCGGCGTCGAAGGTCTGGCACGGCGCGGTCGCCGTGCTGGGGCTGGCGGCAGTGGCGGCGGCGTTCGCGCGGCACGGAGGGCGGCTGCCACGTCGATTGATTGCCGTCAGCGGCTTCCTGCTCGGCGCGGTCCTGGTCAACGCCGCGGTCTGCGGCATGCTGTCGGGCCCGTTCGCGCGCTATCAGGCGCGGATCGTCTGGCTGGTGCCGCTCGCCGCCGCGCTGCTCCTCGCCGGACGCCGCGAGGGAGACGTCGCGGCCGCCGCGTAACGACGGCATGACCGCCGAAATCGCCATCGCCGTCAATCGCTTCGGCCTGGGGGCGCGCCCCGACGAGCCGCTGCCGTCCGAGCCGAAGCGCTGGCTGATCGAGCAGATGGCCGGGTTCGATCCGCGCCCGCCGGTCATCGCCGCCGCGCCGTCGAGCGCGGCGATGGCGGCGCAGTATCACGGCTTCCTGCTGCAGATCCGCGACCGGCTGGGGACGATGGGCCGGCCGGGGCTGGCGGGCCTGCCGCCGCTGGCCGGGCAGCCCACAGCGATGGCTCCGGCGGCTGCGGGGCCGGCAGCGATGCCCGGACCGCAGGCGCAGAACCAGGCTCCTGCCAAAGAACGGACGCCGCAGATGGAGCTGCGCGCCGAGCTGCAGAAGGGCTATCGCGCCAGCTACACCGCGCTCGCCAGCGCCCGCATCGCGGCGGCGCTGCAGTCGCCCGCGCCGTTCGCCGAGCGGCTGACGCACTTCTGGGCCAACCACTTCGCCGTGTCCGCCGACAAGCTCGAGACGATCGGGCTGGCCGGCACGCTCGAGTTCGAGGCGATCCGCCCGCACCTGTTCGGCCGCTTCGCCGACCTGCTGCTCGCCGTCGAGCGTCACCCGGCGATGCTCCTCTACCTCGACCAGGCGCAGTCGATCGGGCCGGATTCGGCGATCGGTCGCCGCGCCGCCGAGCGGCCGAATGCGAAGCGCAAGGTCGGCCTGAACGAGAACCTCGCCCGCGAAATCATGGAGCTGCACACGCTCGGCGTCGGCAGCGGCTACACGCAGGCCGACGTGCAGGAGCTGGCCCGCGCGCTCACCGGCTGGAGCGTCGGCGGCTTCGTGCGGCAGCCGGTCGGCATCGAGGCCCCCGACGGCGCGTTCGTCTTTCAGACCGACTGGCACGAGCCGGGGAGCCGGACGCTGCTCGGCGTCCGCTATCCCGATCGCGGCGTGTTGCAGGCGGAGACGATGCTGCGTGCGCTCGCGGTCCATCCGGCGACGGCGCGGCACATCGCGACCAAGCTCGCCCGGCACTTCGTCGCCGACGTGCCGCCGCCGGCGCTGGTCGAGCGTCTGGCGCAGGTCCATGTCACGACGGGCGGCGACCTGAGCGCCGTCTACCGTACCCTGATCGAGGCACCCGAGGCGTGGGCGGCGCCGCTCGCCAAGTTCAAGACGCCGTGGGACTGGAACGTCTCGGCACTGCGCGCGGTCGGCGCGCGGACGGCCGATGCGCGCGCGGTCGGTGCCCTGAGCGAGCTCGGCCAGCCGGTCTGGCGGCCGGGATCACCCGCCGGCTGGGAGGATGTCGCCGCCAGCTGGGCCGCGCCCGACGCGCTGCTGCGCCGGGTCGAGGTCGCCAGCCGGATGGCGGCGCTGGTGCCCGCGGTCGACGCGCGGGCGCTCGGGCCGAGGCTGCTGCCGGCGACGTGGAGCGCGGCGACCGGCGCGGCGATCGCCCGCGCCGAGAGCCCGGCGCAGGGGCTGGCGATGCTGCTCGTCGCGCCCGAGTTCATGCGGCGCTAGGAGGCCGACGATGACGCTTAACCGCCGCACGCTGCTCGGCCGCGCCGCCCTTACCGGCGTCGTCGCGCTGACCCCGCGTCTCGCGCTTGCCGCCGCGCCGGGCGACGCCCGCTTCGTTTTCGTCATCCTGCGCGGGGCGATGGACGGGATGAGCGCGGTCATGCCGGTCGGCGATCCGAGTTATGCCGCCTTGCGCGGTGCCCTCGCCAGCCCGCCGGGCGAGGCGCAGCCGGTCGCGCTCGACGCGACCTTTGCCCTCCATCCGGCGCTGGCGCGCTTCGGCCAGATGTACGCGGCCCGCCAGGCGCTCGTCGTCCACGCCGTCGCCTCGCCGTATCGCGAGCGGTCGCACTTCGACGCGCAGAACGTCCTCGAGACCGGGGGCACCGCGGCCTATGCGCTGAAGGACGGCTGGCTCAACCGGCTGGTCGCCGCCCTGCCGCGCCACGACCCCGCCATCGCCGTCGCCGCCACCGTGCCGATGGCGCTGCGCGGCGCGGCCCCCGTCACCTCCTATGCGCCCTCGGCGCTGCCGGACGCGAAGGACGACCTGCTCGAGCGCGTTGCCGGCCTGTACGAGCACGATCCCCTGCTCCATCCCTTGTGGTCGGAGGCGATGGACGCGCGCACGCTGGCGCAGCGCAGCGATGCCGGCAGGAGCGGCAGCCCGGCGGCGCTCGGCAAGCTCGCGGCGCAGTTCCTCGGCCAGCCGGGCGGACCGCGCATCGCCGTCATCGAGATCGGCGGCTGGGACACGCACGCGCAGCAGGCGGGCCGGCTGGCGGGGCAGCTCAAGCAGCTCGACGCCGTCTTTGCCGCGCTCCAGGACGGGCTCGGGCCGGTCTGGGCGAAGACGACGGTGCTCGCCGCGACCGAGTTCGGGCGGACGGCGGCGATCAACGGCACCGGCGGCACCGACCACGGCACCGGCGGCGCGGCGTTCCTGTGCGGCGGCGCGGTCGCCGGCGGGCGCGTCGTCGCCGACTGGCCGGGGTTGGCGGCGTCGCAGCTGTACGAGAACCGCGACCTCAGGCCGACCACCGACCTGCGTGCGGTCATGCTCGGCGCGGCGGCGGGCAGCTTCGGTGTCGACCCCGCGCGGCTGTCGCCGGCGCTGTTCCCCGGCGGCGGCGTGCGGCCCGTGGAGGGGCTGGTACGCGCCTAGGCTTCGGCGCTAGAAGCGCACGGTCCGTCGCTCCCACGCAAAGGCCGTCCATGCTGAAGTCCGCACTGCTCGCCGTCACCCTCATTGCCGGCGTTCCGGCGCTCGCCCAGCCCGTGCGGCCCGCTGCCGCGACCAGCCCTCACGAGCAGCTCCGCGCGGTGTTCGCCGCGTCCGACGAGGCGCAGCTCAAGCGCAATCCCGTCTATGCGTTGTTCCGCGGCGACATGCGCTACGCCGACCAGTTCGGCGACTACATCACCGACGAATATAACGCGGGCGAAAAGGCGGCCGCCGAAGCGGACTTGGCCGCGCTGAAGCGTATCGACCGCAGCGCCCTGTCGGCCGAGGATCGCATCAGCTACGACACCTTCCGGTACACGACCGAGGTCGGCCTGCGCGGCTACCGCCCCGATCTGCTCGAGGCGACGATCACGCGGCCGATCGACCACTTCAACGGCTATCACATCCAGTACCCCGACATTGTTTCCGGATCGGGCGCGGCACCGTTCAAGACGGTCAAGGACTATGAGGACAACCTGAAGCGGGTTGACGGCTATGTCCTCTATCTCGACCGCGCCATCGGCCGCATGAAGCAGGGCCTAGCCGCCGGCATCACCAACCCGCGGCTGGTCATGGTCAACGTCGTCGGGCAGCTCGACGCGCTGATCACGACCAAGGTCGAGGACAGCGTCTTCTACAAGCCGGTGACCAAGTTCCCGGACAGCTTCTCCGCCGCCGACAAGGCGCGGCTGACCGCGGCCTATGCCGCTGCGGTGCGCGACAAGCTGAACCCGGCGCAGACGCGGCTCCGCGACTTCCTCCGCGACGTCTACATCCCGAAGGCGCGGACCACCGTCGGCCTCTACGCCATTCCGCACGGGCGTGACCTGTACCGCTACCTCGTCGAGCAGACGACGACCACCACCATGACGCCCGAGGATATCCACGCCCTGGGCCTGAAGGAGGTCGACCGCATCCACGGCGAGATGGACAAGGTCAAGAACCAGGTCGGCTTCAAGGGCTCGCTCCAGGACTTCGCCCAGTTCCTGCGCACCGACGCGCGGTTCAAGCCGGCGACGGCGGCGGCGATGCGCGACGCCTTCGTCAATATCGACCGGCGTGTCGGCGAGACGGTCGGCAAGGATTTCAGCGTCCTGCCCAAGTCGCAGCTCGAGATCCGCCCCACCCCGCCCTATCGCGAGAAGACCTCGGCCGGTGGCGAGTATCAGCAGGGCACGCCCGACGGCTCGCGGCCGGGCGTGTTCTACTACAACAGCTACGACCTGCCGGCGCGCTACACCTGGGGCTATGAGACGCTGTTCCTCCACGAGGGGCGGCCCGGCCATCACTTCCAGATCAGCCTGGCGCAGGAGAACACCGACCTCCCCGCCTTCCAGCGCTTCGGCGGCAACACCGCCTATGTCGAGGGCTGGGCGCTCTATTCGGAGAGCCTCGGCTACGAGCTCGGCTTCTTCACCGACCCCTACCAGAACTACGGCCACCTGAACGACGAGATCCTGCGGGCGATGCGCCTCGTCGTCGACACCGGCATCCACAACCTCGGCTGGACCCGCGACCAGTCGATCCAGTACATGCTCGACAACAGCGCCATGTCGAAGACCGACGCGACGGCCGAGGTCGAGCGCTACATCGCCATTCCCAGCCAGGCGCTCGCCTACAAGGTCGGCCAGCTCACCATCCGTCGGCTCCGCACCAAGGCCGAGACCGAGCTGGGGCCGAAGTTCGACGTCCGCGCCTTCCACGCGCAGGTGCTGATGAGCGGCGCGCTGCCGATGGAGGTGCTCGAGCGCAAGATCGACGACTGGATCGCCGCGCAGAAGCGGGCGTGAGCGGGCAGCGGCGGCGGCGCGCCATGACGGCGAGCCTCCGCACGACGGCGGCCAACGGGAGACGGATGATGATCAAGCATCTGCTGGCGTTCGCGGCCGCGGCCACGATGACGTCGAGTGCCACGGCCGATCTGATGAAGACGGCGGGGCCGACCTTCGTCCGCGGTACCATCGTCGCTTTCACGCCCGCCCCTGCGCCCGTCGTCCGCGACGCGGTGACGATCATCGGGCCCGCCCAGCTGACGGTGAAGGCGAACGATGGCGAGACGGTGACGGTGCTCGTGCCGGCGACCCCCAGGGTCGCGGCGCTGACCAAGATCGGCATCGACGCGATCCAGCCGAACAGCTTCATCGGCACCGCTGCCCGCCCGGGCCGCGGCGGCGTGCTCGAGGCGACCGAGGTGCACGTCTTCCCCGAATCGATGCGCGGGCTGGGCGAAGGTCATTATGCCTGGGACAAGGGGCCGAGCAGCAGCATGACCAACGGCAACGTCGCCAAGGTCGGTACGATCAAGCACCACGCCGGTCGCACGCTGACGGTCGACTACAAGGGCGGCAGCCAGCAGGTGGTGGTGCCGGCGAACGTGCCGATCGTCGCCTTCGCCGAGGGCTCGACGGCGCAGCTTGTGCCCGGTGCCCACCTGTTCGCCGTCGTCACCAGGACGGCCGACGGCAAGCTGGCGGCGAGCCAGCTTGCCGTGGGCCTGGGCGGGGTCGTCCCGCCGATGTGACGCCGCGCCGCCGGTAGGGCGGACGCGGCGAGAGCGGTTACGCGACCTTGAAGCCTTCGCGGTTCATGCGGCCGGTCAGCTTCTTGTTCTCCTCGGCCGACAGCTTCTCGCGCAGGCGCGGGAAGACGACGTTCTCCTCCTCCGCGACGTGCGCCTGGATGTCGGCCTTGAGCTGCTGCAGCCGCGCCAGCCACGCCGGCGAGGTCTTGTCGATCTGCTCGAGGTCGTAGAGCCCCTGCTTGACCTTGGCATTATGGTCATGGCCGAGCGCATCGGCGTCGGCGACGTCGCCCAGCGCGCGGAGGGCGCAGTAGATCACGTCCTCCTCCTGCACCGCGTGCTTGCCGAGCGCGTGCTCGAGCGAGGTCAGGATCATCGCCCGCTTCTTCGGCTCGGCCTCGGTCGTCTTCTCGAGCATCCCGATGATGCCCATCGCCAGCTTGTGCTCGGCCTTCAGGCCGTCGAACCAGTCGCCGGCGCTGGCCGTGATCGCCTGCACCGCCGCCTTGCGCCCGGCACTCGCCGCCAGCCCGAGGCCGAAGCCGACCGCCCCGGCCAGAAGAGTGCCGCCGCCGTCGCTGCCGTTCGTCCGGTAAGTCGTCGCCATCGTCGCTACTCCTGCACTGCAATGCGGCTAGAAGCGGCGAGGCGATGACCTGTTCCGCCGCGGCGGGGCGGCGCGACCCGAAAGCGCGGCGCTCCGCCTGATGCCGGTCAGCCGAGGTCGGCGGGCGTGTTGACGTTGCGGAAGCGGCCGAGGTCGACTTCCCGCGCGCCGGCGACCGCCACCCAGCGCCGCAGCGAGCGGTCGCCGCCATCGGCCAGGTGCCGGTCGAGCCGCTCCGCCAGCGCCGCCGGCCACAGGCCGAGCAGCGGTTGCCCGGTGGCGACGGCGGGGGCCGGGGCGAGGCGCTCCCGCAGGTCGGGCGGCAGGTCGGGCAGGTCGCAGCCGCTCGTCAGGACCGCGTCGAAGCCGTGCGCGGCGGCATGGCTCAGCGCCGCCGCCAGCCCGCCGAGCGGCCCCAGCCCGGGCGCTGGCCGGTCGGGCAGCGAGCGTTCGCCCGCATGGTCACGGCCGACCACGACCAGCGCGGCGACCTGCGGCCGCAGCGCGTCGAGGACGTGCGCGATCAGCGGCGTGCCGGCCAGCAGCGCCAGCGCCTTGTCCGAGCCGAAGCGCCGCGACTGCCCGCCGGCCAGAACCGCTCCCAGGATTAAGCTCGCCATGAGCACGCGGTGTAGCGATGGCCAGAGGATCTGTAAGCCGGGTTCTGTCCGGGGTGCGAACACCCGTGGACGGTCATTCCTCTAGGACCGGCATTGCTGCCGGCCTCAAGCAACCAACCCGGACGGCTGGGCCGGTTCCTGCCCTGCGGGGTTGCCCTCGCGCGCCGTCCCTATTCGGTCTTGCTCCCGGTGGGGTTTACCTTGCCGCTTCCGTTGCCGGTCGCGCGGTGCGCTCTTACCGCACCCTTTCAGCCTTGCCGGGCGAGGCCCGGCGGTCTCCTCTCTGTGGCACTTTCCCTGGGGTCGCCCCCGCCGGGCGTTACCCGGCACCGTCGTTCCGTGGAGCCCGGACTTTCCTCCCCCGCTCGGCTGAGCGGCGGCGACCGTCCAATCCTCTGGCCGGGGACCGCCTTAGGCCGCGCAGCCGCGCTTGCCAAGCCGCCGCCCCCGGTTCACAGGGCGGCGATGATCCCTGCGAGTCGAACGATGCGGACGCTGATGGTCCTCGGCCTGGTGGCGGCGGTCGCCGGCTGCTCGTCGGCGCGGCAGGCGCTGGGCGCGTACAAGAACCAGGCCGACAAGGGCATCACCATCGGCGGCGGCCGCCCGGGCGAGGGTTTCGGCCCCCCGGGCTCGGCTTCGGGCGAGACGACCCCGGCCCCGGCGCGCGACCGCTCGGCCGACGCCCGCAGCCCCAAGGAAGTGCTGCCCGGCGGTCTCGGCGGCGACAAGCAGCACCCCGCCTACACCGACGCGCCGCAGTAGCTCAGAGGTCGGGGCGGAGCAGCCGCAGCAGCACGCCGCGCGTCTCGGCGTCGACGGCACCGCCGAAGTCGCTCGGACGGAAGTGGCGCTGGAAGGCGACGACCGCCGCTACGGGGTCGCCGACGTCGTAGCCGTAGCGGTGGAGCGCGGCGAGGAAGCCAGCGTCCGTCCAGCCCGGATCCGCCCCCGCCGCGGATACCGCATCGGCAAGCCCGGCGCGGGCGAGGCGCGGCCAGTCGAACAGCTCGCCCGGATCGTCCTTGCGCGCCGGCGCGATGTCGCTGTGGCCGACGACGTTGCCCGGCGCGATCCGGTAGCGGCGGGCGATGTCGGCGACGAGCGCCTCGACCGCGGCCATCTGCGGCTCGGGGAACGGGACGTAGCCGAACTCGTGGCCGGGGTTGACGATCTCGATGCCGACGCTGGCGCTGTTGACGTCGGTGATGCCGCGCCAGAACGACTTGCCCGCGTGCCAGGCGCGGTTTTCCTCGGCGACCATGCGGACGACGGTGCCGTCCTCGGCGACGAGATAGTGGGCCGAGACCGCCGCGGCCGGGTCGGCCAGCCGGTCGAGCGCCGCGGCGGCCGACGGCATGCCGGTATAATGGAGCACGACCATCGACACCGGCAGCAGCCGCTCGTTGAAGTTGGAACTGGGGTGCTCGATCACGCCGCGCGGGCCGTGACGGCGGCATAGGCGGCGTTGATCGCCGCCATCCGCGCCTCGGCGACGCGCAGGAACTCGGGCGGCGTGCCCGCGGCGTGGTGCTTGTCGGGATGGTACGTCTTGACCAGCGTACGGTAGGCGGCGCGGATTTCCGCCGGCGAGGCTTGCGGATCGACGCCGAGGACGACGTACGGATCGTTCGCCGAGGGCGCAATGTAGCGGGCGCGGATGCGGGCATAGGCGGCGGCGTCGAAGCCGAGGCGCTCGGCGACGACGCCGAGATAGTCGAGCTCGGCCGGGTGGACGCCGTCGGTGACCGCGATCAGCAGCAGCGCCTCGAGCAGATCCTCGAGCACGGGCGTCCCCGGGCCGAGCAGCGCCGCCGCCTGGCTGGCATAGGCCTCGTAGCCGGCCGTCGACCCCTGCGCGAGGCGGTAGAAGCGGGCGGCATTGGCGCGCTCGTGCTCCGGCACCTTGAACAGCCGCTCGAAGGTGGCGAACTCGGTGGCGCTGGCGTGGCCGTCGGCGCGCGCCATCTTGGCGGCGAGCGCGATCGCGGCAATGGTGAAGGCGACCTGTCGCCGCTCGGGGGTCGTCGCGCGGACCGGGGCAAGATCGGCAGCGCTCGCGCGTCCCTCCCGCAAGCGCACCGAGGGGACCGCCGAGCAGCAGCCCGACGCTCGTTCCGAGTAGCGTCCGCCAGACGCCCATCCGCTCCCTCGCCCAGTTGACGCCGCGCGGTCATAGGCGATTATCGCCGCGAGCGTCAGCGGGATAATGCCGCGGCCGGGAGACAGAACATGCCGAGCGTCGTCATCGTCGGAGCCAGCCGCGGGATCGGCCGCGAGTTCGTGGCTCAGTACGCCGCCGACGGCTGGGAGGTCTATGCGACCGTCCGCACGCCCGCCGGCGACCTCGGCGACGGCGTCAGGGAACTGATCGCCGACGTCACCGACGAGGGCTCGCTCGCCGCTGCCGCCGGCGCCCTGCCCGACGGGATCGACCTCCTGATCCTGAACGCAGGCGTCGGTTCGCGCGAGATGAACCTCGCCGCGATGGACTCCGCCGCCTGGCCGGGCGTCATGGCGACGAACGCGCTCGGCCCGCTGCTCGCCGCCCGCGCGATGGGCGGCAAGGTTCGCGACGGCGGCACGATCGCGGCGCTGTCATCGACGCTCGGCTCGATCGGCGCCAACACGGGGGGCGGGCTGTACACCTATCGCATGTCGAAGGCGGCGCTCAACGCCGGCCTGAAGACGCTCGCGATCGAACTGAAGCGCCGCCGCATCACCGTCGCCGCGCTTCACCCCGGCTGGGTCAAGACCGACATGGGCGGTGCCGGCGCCGAGGTCGAGACCGTCGATTCGGTCGCCGGACTGCGCCGCGTCATCGCCGGACTGACGCCCGAGCAGACGGGCGCGTTCCTCGACTACCGCGGCAACGCGCTGCCCTGGTAGGCGAGGCGGAGGTCCGCTCCGCCGTCCTCGACCGCGATCCGCCCGCCGCTCCGCTCGGCCGCGACGGCCAGGATGGCGGCGAGCGCGGCGCGCGCGATGGTCGCCGCCTCGCCACCCAGCGCGGCGCGGACCGCGGGATCGAGCACCGGCGCGGGCGCGAAGGTCACGATGTCGCCGTCGACGGTCACCGTGCCGCCGCGCCGCGCCGCCTCGGTCGCGATCATCGCCAGCCCGAGGACGATCGCGGGTGTAGCGGGCGCCCCGCGCCAGTCGAGCACGACGTTCTCGCGCGTCGCCACCCACGCCGCGAAGAGATCCCTGGCCGTCCCGCTCGTCTCGGGCGGCGCGAGGATGAAGCGGTGCAGGCGGAGCGAGGCGACGGCGGCCGTGACCCCGTCGGCGATCAGGCCGCGCACCTCGGCGTCGCCCCCTTCGAGCAGGTCGACGCCCGTCGCGATCGCGCCCAGCGGGCCGGCGAGATCGTGGGTCAGGCGCATGGCGAAGAGGCCGGCGAGGTCGGTCATCGATGGATCATTCCCGAAAGGACGGCGCCCACCGCGAACACGGCGAGGGCGACCGCGGTGACACGGTTGAGGACGCGCAGGTGATCGTCGGTGATCCGCCCGCGCAGCCGGCGCGCGATGCCGGTGACGATCAGCCACCACAGCATGGAACCGGCGAAGGTGCCGGCGACGACGAGCGCGGCGTTGAGCAGGTGCGCCGGGCTGTCGTGGCCGATGCCGGTGAAGCCGACGGCCCCGAAGGCACCGACGAAGAACAGGATCGTCGCCGGGTTGGTCAGGGTCAGCGTCAGGGTCGCCGCCGCCATGCGCGCCGCCGAGGCCTGCGCCGCGGGCTCGCGCAGCCGCGGGGCCGACCGCCAGATGACGACGGCGAACGCCAGCATGATGAGGCCTCCGCCCAGGCGCAGGAGCAGCGTGTGCTCCGTCAGCAGCGTCGCGATCGCCCCGACCCCGAACGCCGCCGCCGAGGCGAACAGGGCGTCGCCCGTCGCCGCCGCCGCGCCGAGCAGCATCGCCCCCGCCGTATGCGCCGTCAGCGTCCGCTGGATGACGAGCAGGTTGACCGGCCCGACCGGCGCCGCGGACGCCAGCCCGATCAGCACGCCGGCGGGGAAATAGAGGCTCGACAGGCCGCTCACGCGAGCGGCCAGGGCTTGGGTGACCGGCCGCTCATGCGAGCGGCCGCAGGCCGAGCGCGAGCAGCCGGCCGTCGGTCGTCTGGGTCAGCTCGAACTCGAGCCGCTGGCCGGGCTCGAGCGTGCGGAACGACGAGGCGGCGACGGCTGAGGCATGGACGAAGACATCGCGCGGGCCCGTATCGGGGGCGATGAAGCCGAAGCCCTTGCGGGCGTCGAACCATTTGACTTCGCCGGTCGCCACCTCAGTGCCGGAGCGCGACGGCGGTGAAGCGGCCGTGGAGGGCACCGCCCCGCTCCGCCCGCCACGCCGTCACCTTGCCCGCGGCGGCGATCAGCCAGAGCTTGCCGTCCTCGACCGCGCGCGCGGCATCGGTCGGCGACGGGCGCGTGCTGCCGTTCGGGTGCGAATGATACCAGCCGACGACCTCCCGCCCCTGCCCGCGCGCCTCGCGGTAGACGCGGAGCAGCGTCGCGGGGTCGATCTCGAACGACCGCGCCTTGTCGGCGGCGACGTTCGCCGCCGGCACCGCGGACAGGAGCACGGTGCCCTCGCCGAGCACGAGACCACAGGCCTCGTCGGGTGCAGCCTCGCCCGCGTGCGCCAGGATCGCCGCCAGCACCGCCGGTGCGGCGCAATAGCTTGTATTTGTCGCGTTCATCCCGACATCGGCTAGGCGATGGGGGATGAAAAGTCGACTGCGACCGCGGTGATCGTGCCGCCGGCGATGGCCGGGTGGCGCATCGACCGGGCGCTCGCGGCTTTGGTTCCGACCCTGTCCCGCGAACGGATCAAGGCGCTGATCGGCGCCGGCCAGGTCCGCGGTGCCGACGGCGCGCACCCCCGCGACCCGGCGCGCAAGGTCGCCCCCGGCGATGCGCTGACGATCACCGTGCCGCCCGCCGTCCCCGCCGAGGCGGCGCCGCAGGACATCCCGCTCGCGATCGTCTTCGAGGACGACCACCTGCTCGTGGTCGACAAGCCTGCCGGGCTCGTCGTCCACCCGGCGGCGGGCAATCTCGACGGCACGATGGTCAACGCGCTGCTCCACCACTGCGCCGGGCGCCTGTCGGGCATCGGCGGCGTCGCCCGCCCCGGCATCGTCCACCGCATCGACAAGGACACGTCGGGGCTGCTGGTGGTCGCCAAGACCGACCCCGCGCACGAAGCGCTGAGCCGCCAGTTCGCCGCCCACACGGTCGAGCGGATGTACACGGCGGTCGTCGCCGGCCACCCGGCGCCGCCTGCGGGCACCGTCCGCGGCAATCTCGCCCGGTCCGACGCCAACCGGCAGAAGATGGCGCTCGTCGCCGAAGGCCGCGGCAAGCATGCCGTGACACATTATCGCACGGTAACTTCGCTCGCCGGTGCGTCGAAGGTCGAGTGCCGGCTCGAGACGGGCCGGACGCATCAGATCAGGGTGCACATGGCGTCAATTGGTCACGCGCTGCTCGGCGATGCCACCTACGGACGGACCCCGGGGGCGCTCCGGCCCGTTCTGGCGGAGCTTGGCTTCGCCCGCCAGGCGCTGCACGCGGCGACGCTGGGGTTCGTCCATCCGGTCACACAAGAAAAACTTTCGTTCCATTCGCCGCTGCCGGCGGATATAGTGGACTTAATCGGTCGTCTTTCGTTGCAGCCGACCGGATGAAGGGAGCCGACATGGCCGCCAACCTACCCGCCAAGACCTCGATCCCGACCATGGGCGGCGAGGCCGGATTGAACCGCTACCTGGCCGAGATCCGCAAGTTTCCCCTGCTCGCGCCCGAGCAGGAATATATGCTCGCCAAGCGCTGGCAGGAGCATCAGGACCCCGAGGCGGCGGCAAAGCTCGTCACCAGCCACCTGCGCCTCGTCGCCAAGATCGCGATGGGCTACCGCGGCTATGGCCTGCCGGTCGCCGAGCTGATCAGCGAGGGCAACATCGGCCTGATGCAGGGCGTCAAGAAGTTCGATGCCGACCGCGGCTTCCGCCTGGCGACCTACGCCATGTGGTGGATCAGGGCTTCGATCCAGGAATTCATCCTGCGCTCGTGGAGCCTGGTCAAGATCGGCACGACGGCCAACCAGAAGAAGCTGTTCTTCAACCTCCGCCGGATGAAGGGCAAGATCAACGCCATGGAGGACGGGGACATGCGCCCCGACGACGTGGCCAAGATCGCGACCACGCTCGGCGTCCACGAGGACGAGGTCGTCAGCATGAACCGCCGCATGGCGATGGGCGGCGACACCAGCCTCAACGCGCCGCTGCGCGAGGAGGGCGAGGGCGAGTGGCAGGACTGGCTGACCGACACCGGCCCGCTGCAGGACGAGATCGTCGCCGGCGAGCAGGAGCGCGAGCAGCGCCACGACCTGCTGGTCGACGCGATGGGCGACCTCAACGACCGCGAGAAGCACATCCTGACGCAGCGCCGCCTGGTCGACGAGCCCGAGACGCTCGAGGAGCTGTCGCAGCAGTACGGCATCAGCCGCGAGCGCGTCCGCCAGATCGAGGTCCGCGCCTTCGACAAGCTGCAGAAGGCGATGCGCAACCTCGCCGGCGAACGCCGCCTGCTGCCCGAGCCGGCCTGAGGCGGGCGACCCGGCGGTCGTCCGCGCCGCCGCCGGGTCTGTCCTACGCGGGTCAAACAGTGCTAAGCCAGGGGCATGACGACCCCGCCCCCCGCTGTTTCCCTGCGCGACGGAACGAACCGGATCGGTACGACCAAATCGCTCTCGCCGTTTGCGCCGAGAGCGGGCCGCTGTGAACTATGCGACCTTAGCCGACATGGTCCGCGGGCAGGCTGAACCGCTTGGCTCGATCCCGCTCGACGCCGCGCGGGATCGCGCTCGCTCATCGGCCGGCTGATTGGCCGGCTGGCATGGCTCGCCGGCATCGCCGTGCTGGCCAGCCTCCTCTGGGTCGTCACCTACCGCTGGCTGAACCCGCCTATCACCGTGCCGATGATCCGCGACGCGATTGCCGGCCAGCACGTCGAGCGCCGCTGGGCGCCGCTGTCCGCCATCAGCCCGGCGATGGCCCGCGCCGTGATCGGCGCGGAGGACTCGCGCTTCTGCAGCCACCACGGCTTCGACCTCGCCGCGATCGAGCAGGCGGCGGCCAGGAACGCGGAGTCGAGCCGGCTGCGCGGCGGCTCGACGATCAGCCAGCAGACGGCGAAGAACGCCTTTCTCTGGCCCGGCCGCTCCTATGTCCGCAAGGCGTTCGAGGCGTACTTCACCGTCCTGATCGAGGCGATCTGGGGCAAGCCGCGGATCATGGAGGTGTACCTCAACATCGCCGAGCTCGGCCCCGGCATCTACGGGGTCGACGCGGCGGCGCACCACTATTTCGACACCAGCGCCGCCCGGCTGACGCCGGCGCAGGCAGCGCGGCTCGCCGCCATCCTGCCGCAGCCGATCGAGCGCGACGCCGCCGACCTGCACGGCAAGGTCCGCCGCCACGCCCGCGCCATCGAGCGGCGGATCGGCGTCGTCCAGCGCGACGCGATCGACTCCTGCCTGGCGAGGTGAGGCAGCGTCGCGGCAAAGCCGCTGCCGCGGACGGCGTCGGCGGCGAGAGGCCGCCGCGCGCCGGCCGAGCTTGCGCGGGTCGGCCGGCGCGCGCCAAACGCGAAGACCGTTTCGCCCTAACCGGCGCGCCGCGCCGCGCTACATCCCCGGCAGCTTGAACCCCGGCGGCAGCGGCAGGCCGGCGGTCATCTTCTGCATCTCGGCGTGCCCGGCGGCGTCGGCCTTGGTCTTGGCGTCGTTGAACGCGGCGACGATCAGGTCCTCGAGCATCTCCTTGTCACCCGGCTGGAGCAGCGAGGCGTCGACGTCGACCGCCAGGATGCGCCCCTTGGCGGTCGCGCGGACCTTGACCAGCCCGCCGCCCGCCGCGCCCTCGACCTCGATGCCGTCGAGGCTCGCCTGCGCCTTGGCCATGTCGTCCTGCAGGCCCTTGGCCATCTTCATGATGTCGTCGAGGTTAGGCATCGGCAGAGCTCCTGTGCGGTTCATCGTGGTCGAGCCCGAGCAGCGTTGCATCGGGGAAGGCGGCGAGGATCTCGCGGATGCGCGGGTCGGCGAGCACCGCCGCGCGCTCGGCGGCTGCCTTGGCCTCCGCCTGCTCGTGGAGGGTCGCCGCGGCCGGGTGGTCCTCGGCGCGCGCGAGCGTCACCGTCCAGCGCGCCCCCGTCGCCTGCGCCAGCGCGGCCATCAGCTGCTGCGGGAACCCCGGTCCGAGCGCCGCCGGAGCGACCAGCGTCAGCGTCGGCGGGGCGTAGTCGACCAGCCGCACCTCCTCCGCCAGCGCATGCGCCAGCCGCGGCTCGCGGCATTCCTCCATCAATGCGACGAGCGCGGGGAAGTCGGCGGGGAGGCGCGGCGGCCGCTCGCGACCCTCGTCCGCCGAGGGCGCCGGCGGCGTGGGAGCGGCGGCGACCGGACGCGCGGTCAGGACGGCCGCCGCGCCGGCACCGCGCGCGCCCTCCCCGCCCGCCGGTGCCGGCGCCACACCGTCGTCGCCGCGCTCGGTCAGGCGGCGGACGAGGTCGCCGGGGTCGGGCAGCGAGCTCGCGTGGATGATGCGGAGCAGCGCCATTTCGGTCGCCTGCACGGGCACCGGCGCGGCATGGACCTCGGCCAGCCCCTTGAGCAGCAGCTGCCACAGCCGGTGCAGGTGGCCGAGCGACAGGCGCGCGGCCCAGTCGCGGACGACCGCGCGCTCCTCGGCGCTCATCGCCGGATCGTCGATGTCGGCGACCTTGGCGCGGGTGACGGTGTGGACGAGCTCGAGCAGTTCCTGCACGACCTGCGCCGGGTCGGTGCCGAGGTCGTACATGTCCTTGAGCGCCGACAGCGCCGCCGCCGCTTCGCCCGCCAGCAGCAGGCCCATCAGCGAGCGGACGGCTCCCCGGTCGGACAGGCCGATCATCTCGCGCACGGCCGCCGCCGTCACCTCGCCGCCGCCGTGGGCGATCGCCTGGTCGAGGATCGACAGCCCGTCGCGAACCGACCCTTCCGCGGCGCGGGCGATCAGCGCCAGCGCCTCCGGTTCGGCGGTCGCGCCCTCCATCTCGACGATGCGGCCGAAGTGGGCGGCGAGCATGTCGGCCGGGATGCGGCGCAGGTCGAAACGCTGGCAGCGCGACAGGACGGTGACCGGCAGCTTGCCGACCTCGGTCGTGGCGAAGATGAACTTCACATGCGGCGGCGGCTCTTCGAGCGTCTTCAGCAGCCCGTTGAACGCCGCCTTCGACAGCATGTGGACTTCGTCGATGATGTAGATCTTGTAGCGCGCGGCGGCGGCGGCGTAGCGCACCGCCTCGATGATCTCGCGGACGTCGTCGATGCCGGTGTTCGACGCGGCGTCCATCTCGATCACGTCCATGTGGCGGCCCGCGGCGATCGCGACGCACGGCTCGCAGACGCCGCAGGGGCTGATCGTCGGCCCGCCCTGCCCGTCCGGCCCGACGCAGTTGAGCGCCTTGGCGATGATCCGCGCGGTCGAGGTCTTGCCGACGCCGCGCACGCCGGTCAGCAGCCACGCCTGCGCCAGCTGCCCGCGCGCGATCGCGTTGCCGAGCGTGCGGACCATCGCGTCCTGGCCGAGCAGCGCGGCGAAGTCGGCCGGGCGGTACTTGCGCGCCAGCACCCGGTATTCGGGGCTCGGCGGGCTCATCTCGGCGTCGGCGAACAGGGCGTCCATGGCGGGAACGATGCGGCCTTCGCGGCTGAACGGCAAGCGGGCGGGTGGGAGCCGGGAACGACCCAGCGCGGATTCGTTACGGCTGCTTCCTTCCGGACCTGACCGGGTTGGCGAGAACGCTGCCCGCCCGACTCCCGGGGCCGATATGGCCCGCGCCACCGCGGCGCGCAAGCCGCTTGCCGGGCCGCCGCCGCCGTGGAACACTCGCGGCGGTGACGAAACCGCCCGCCCGCGACCTGTTCGGCCAGCCGCGCGGCCTCGTCTATCTCGCCGGCACCGAGCTGTGGGACCGCATCTCCTTCCACGGCATGCAGGCGCTCCTCGTCCTCTACATGGTCGGCGAGCTGCTCCTGCCCGGCCACGTCGAGCGCATCGCCGGCTTCGCCGCCTTCCGCGCCGCCATCGAGGCGGTCACCGGCCCCCTGTCGACGCAGGCGCTCGCGGCGCAGATCTTCGGCCTGTACGTCGGCCTGATCTACTTCACGCCCGTGATCGGCGGCGCGATCGGCGACCGCATCGGCCGCCGGCCGACGGTCACCGCCGGCGCGCTGCTGATGACGCTCGGGCACTTCGCCATGGCCTTCGACGCGTCGTTTCTCGCCGCACTGCTGTGCCTGATCCTGGGGGCCGGAGCGTTGCGCGGCAACCTCGAGGCGCAGGTCGGCGCGCTGTACGGCCCCGACGACCGGCGGCGGGACGACGGCTTCCAGCTCTATTATATCGGCATCAACGTCGGGGCCTTCGTCGCGCCGATCGTCTGCGGCTTCCTGGGTGCCGCCTATGGCTGGCACTTCGCCTTCGGCTTCGCCGGCGTCGGCATGCTGATCGGGCTCGTCGTCTACCTTGCCGGCAGCCGCCACCTGCCGCCCGAGCCGGTCCGCGCCGCCGCCGAGCGCACGCCGCTGTCGGCACCCGAGCGCCGCGTCGTCGTCATCCTCGTCGCGCTGATCCCGGTCCTGGCGCTGTTCTGGATCGCCCAGAGCCAGGTGTGGAACGTCTACAACCTGTGGGTCCGCGATCATGTCGACCTGACGGTCGCCGGCTGGACCATGCCGGTGCCGTGGCTGCAGGCGATCGACGGCATCGCGCCGGTCGTGCTGATGGCGCCGACGCTGGCGCTGTGGCGCTGGCAGGCGGCGCGGGGGCGCGAGCCCGACGACCTCGCCAAGCTCGCCCTCGGCTGCCTGATCTTCGCCGGGGCGACCGCCTGGCTCGCCGCCGCGCCGCTGGTGACGCCGGCGGGCGGGCGGGTGCCGCTCGTCTGGGCGATCGGCTTCCACCTGCTGTCGAACGAAGGCTGGCTGTTCTTCACGCCGATCGCGCTGGCGCTCTACACGCGCGCCGCGCCGCGGCAGGTCGTGGCGACGATGATCGGCGTGATGACGCTGGCCGATGTTCGTCGGCAGCGTCGTCAGCGGGCGGCTCGGCGGCCTCTACGAGACGATGGAGGCCAGCCGCTTCTGGCTGCTCCACGCCGCCATCGTCGGCGCGGGCGGCGTGCTGTTCATCGCGCTCGCGCCCTGGCTGCGGCGCGAACTGGCTCCCGTCCCGGCAGCCGGATCAGCGCCGGCTCATGTCGACGCTACCGGGGGGCATCTTGACCTCGATCTCGCCGAGGCCGGCGTCGAGGCGGACCTGGCAGGCAAGCCGGCTGGTGCGTGACGCGCCGACGGCGAAGTCGAGCATGTCCTCCTCCTCGGCCGACGCCGGCGGCAGGCGGTCGAAGTCGACGGGGCGGACGAGGACGTGGCAGGTCGAGCACGCCATCGCCCCCTCGCACGCGCCTTCGAGCGGCTGGTCGTGCGCCTGGGCGAGGTCGAGCAGGCGCGTGCCCGGCGCGGCCTCGGCCTCGACGACGCGCGCGCCGTCGGCGCTGACAAAGCGGACGAGGATCAACGCCTAAGTCCCTGGTGTTTCACGCTGCCTGCGCCGCCAGCCGCCGGGCGGCGGCAGTCAGGCCGGCAACCGCCGTGTCGATGCCGGCCGCGGTCGTGAAGCGGCCGAAGCTCAGGCGCAGCGCATCGCTCTGCCCCATCGCCGCCAGCACATGGCTCGGCCGGCCGGTGCTGCACGCCGAACCCGTCGACAGCGCCACGTCACGCGCGGCGGCCAGCAGGCGCGTCGCGTCGACCGCCCGGTGCGACAGGCTGAGGATGCCCGGCCAGCGCGGCGCACCGGCGCCGTTGACGCGCCAGTCCGGACCGAGCCCGGCGACGAGTCGCTCCGCCAGCCCCGCGACGTGCGCCGCGTCCGCCGCCATCCGCGCGTCCGCCAGGGCCGCCGCCGCGCCGAAGCCGACGCAGAGCGCCGGGCTCAGCGTGCCCGAGCGCCCGTCCTCCTGCCCGCCGCCGTGGAGCAGCGGCACCAGCGTCACCCCCGGCCGGCGGTAGAGCGCGCCGACACCCTTCGGTCCGTACAGCTTGTGCGCCGAAAGGCTGACGAGATCAGCCCCGAGCGCGTCGCAGGCGACCTTGCCGAACCCCTGCGCGGCGTCGCAGTGCATCAGCGCGCCCGCGGCGTGGGCGCGGGCCGCGATCTCGGCGACCGGGTGGATCACCCCCGTCTCGTTGTTGACCAGCATCGCCGAGACCAGCGCAACGTCGTTCCCCAGCGCCGCGTCGAGGCCGGCCAGGTCGAGGCTCCCGTCGCGCCGCACCGGCAGCACCGTCAGGCCACAGCCGACCGACTCGAGCCAGCGCGCGCTCTCGAGCACGCAGCTATGCTCGGTTGCCACTGTCACCAGCCGTCGGCGACCGGGCGCGGCTCCGAGCATGACACCCTTCAGCGCCCAGTTGACCGCCTCGGTCGCGCCGCCGGTGAAGGCGACCGTCTCCGCCGCCAGGCCGAGCAGCGCCGCCACCTGCCCGCGGGCGACGGCGACCGCGGCGGCGGCGTCGTAGCCGTAGCGGTGCGGCGAGGCCGGGTTGCCGAAGCGCTCGGCGAGCCACGGCGTCATGGCAGCGGCGACGGCCGGGTCGACCGGCGTCGTCGCGGCATAGTCTAGGTAGACGGGCGTCATCGCGCGCCGCCGAGGACGTTCACGCGACGTCCGGGCCGGCGCGGCGCCGTCCGGCCGCCGGTGCCCGGAGCCGCGGGCACGATCCCGGGCGCCGGCTGGCAGCACGGTTGTGCATGAAGATTACCGGTTGTTAGGGCTAAGTTGACGAAGGTCACGCCACGCATCGGCGGGATTGCCGGCCCCGCACGGTGGCAAAGGTTAACGTCCGTCGCCCTCCCGCCGCGCTGCGCTGCCGTCACCGTCGTCACTCCCTCGCCGTAACCGCTCCGCTACCACAGCCGTGCGGGTGTAGGACAGATCAGGCCGCCTGCCGCCCCAGCCGCGCGGCCATCGCCCGCCACGCCGCCGCCGCCGCGTCGACCTCCGCCGCGGTCGTCGTCCAGCCAAGGCTGAAGCGGATCGCCTCGCCCGCCGCTGCCGCGTCCACGCCCATCGCCGTCAGCACGTGGCTCGTCCGCACCTTGCCCGACGAGCACGCCGCCCCGGCGCTGACGGCGACGCCGGCGAGGTCGAGCGTCATCAGCTGCGTCATCGCCGCGACGCCGGGCAGGCGCGCGCAGGCGATCGTGCCGAGGCGGGGCGCGCGGGTGCCGTACAGCACCGCCCCCGGCAGCCCAACCTCGAGCCGGTCGCGCAGCCCCTGCGCGCTGGGGTGCCAGTCAACGTCCGCGGCCCGTGCCGCGGCGGCGGCGGCGAACCCGGCGATGCCCGGCAGGTTCTCGGTGCCGGCGCGCTGCCCCCGCTCCTGCCCGCCGCCCTCGACCAGCGCCGCCACCTCGTCGCGGACGATGAGCGCACCGACGCCCGGCGGGCCGCCGAGCTTGTGCGCCGACACCGCGACGTAATCGGCATCCGGCAGCGGCAGCTTGCCCGCGCTCTGCACCGCGTCGACCAGCAGCGTGCCCCCCCGCGCGGCGACGAGGCGCGCGACCTCGGCGACGGGCTGGATGACGCCGGTCTCGTTGTTGGCGTGCATGACGGCGACGCGCGGGCGTTCGACCCCCGCCAGCAGCGCCTCGAGCGCGTCGAGCCGGACGACGCCCTCGCCGTCGACCGGGATTACCGTCGCGCCCGCCGCCTGCGCGCGCACGGCGTCGTGCTCGACCGCCGACACGAAGCGCGGGCCGCCCGCCTGCGCCAGAGCCAGCCCGAGTGCTTCGGTGCCGCCGCCGGTGAAGACGATGCGTGTGGGAGCGACGCCGAACGCCGCGGCGACCGTCCGCCGCGCATCCTCCAGCAGCGCGTGCGCCGCGCGGCCGGGCCGGTGGACCGACGACGGGTTCGCCCAGACGCGGACCGCCGCCGCCATGGCCTCCGCCGCTGCCGGGTCGATGGGAGCGGTGGCCGCCCAGTCGAGATACGCTGTCACCTGCCTCCGATGCTCGGCGTTGCCCTGTGACGATTGGACTCTATATAGACAGCGTCGCGCTCCGCGCTCCCGTTTTTCACGTCAGGTCCGATGCCCGAAGTAATCTTTCCCGGTCCCGAGGGTCGTCTCGAGGGCCGCTACCAGCCCGCTACCCGCCCGCGCGCGCCGGTCGCCATCATCCTCCAGCCGCACCCGCAGCAGGGGACGATGAACCATCCCATCGCGATGGCGCTGTACAACACCTTCGTCCGCCGCGGCTTCGCCACGCTGCGCTTCAACTTCCGCGGCGTCGGGCGCAGCCAGGGCGTGTTCGACAACGGCATCGGCGAGCTGAGCGACGCGGCGAGCGCGCTCGACTGGATGCAGCAGTTCAATCCCGAGGCGTCGACGACCTGGGTCGGCGGCTTCAGCTTCGGCGCGTGGATCGGCATGCAGCTGCTGATGCGCCGGCCCGAGATCAAGGGCTTCATCTCGATCGCCCCGCCGGCGAACATGTACGACTTCACCTTCCTCGCGCCCTGCCCGTCCTCTGGCATCATCATCGACGGCGAGAACGACGAGGTGGTGGCCGGCGCCAGCGTCCAGAAGCTGGTCGACAAGCTGAAGACCCAGCGCCACATCACCATCGACCACGCGACCGTGCCCAAGGCCAACCACTTCTTCGAGCACGAGATGCCCGAGCTGATGGCGGTGGTCGACGGGTATCTGGACAAGCGGATGGCGGCGGGGGGGCGCTGAGGCGCGGCCGGACGCAGCGAGCACGTCGAAGGCGCGCGGAGCAGCGGACGGACTCGCGCCCAGCCCGGCCGGCGGGTCGGGCGATCTTCCCGCCCGAACCCGTCCGACGACGCGGCTTTGCCGCGGCGGTTAGCCCGTGTTGACCACGCCCCCACTGACCGCCGCCCGCACCCCCGTCGTCTCCGGCCAGCTCGTCGCCTTCCCCGCCAGCACGCGCACCGCGAGCCAGGCGAAGGCCTCCGCCTCGAGCGCGTCGCCGTTCCAGCCGACCGCCTCGACCGGGGCGACGGGCAGCCCGGTGCGCTCCGCCAGCATTGCCATCAGCGTCGCATTGTGCCGCCCGCCGCCGGTGACGAGCAGGCGCGCCGGGCGCTCGGACGTGTGGGCGAGCGCCTGCGCCACGGTCGCGGCGGTGAAGGCGGTCAGCGTCGCCGCGCCGTCGGCCGCGCTCAGGCCCCGCACCGCGCCGAGGCCGAAGTCGGCGCGGTCGAGCGACTTCGGCCCGGGCAGGTCGAACCACGGCAGGTCGAGCATCGCCGCGACCCGCTCCTCGTGCACCGTGCCGCTCGCCGCCAGCGCGCCGCCGGCGTCGTGGCTGCGCCCCGTCTCGGCCTTGACCCAGTCGTCGATCAGCGCGTTGCCGGGGCCGGTATCGAAGCTGCCCCACGGCCTGTCCTCGCCCGCGCCGCCGTCGGCGGAGCCGCCCGACGAGCGCCGCGCCGAACCACGTCAGGTTCCCGACCCCGCCGAGGTTGAGCACGCCGACCGGCGCCGGCCCCAGCGCCGCCACCAGCGCGCGGTGATAGCCCGGCGCGAGCGGCGCCCCCTGCCCGCCCGCGGCGACGTCGGCCGAGCGGAAGTCGCTGACGGTCGTGATGCCGGTCAGTTCGGCGAGCCGGGCGCCGTCGCCGATCTGCCACGTCCAGCCGCTTGCCGGGCGGTGGGCGACGGTCTGGCCGTGGAAGCCGACGACACCGACGTCGGCGCTCGCCACGCCCGCCTCGGCGAGCAGCGCCATGACCGCGCCGGCGTGGCGGATGGTCAGCTCCTCGGCCGCGGCGTCGATCAGGGGGTCCGGGCCGGGCCGCTCGACCGCCAGCGCCGCCGCGCACGCCGCCCGCAGCCGGTCGCGGAACGGCTCGTCGTAGGGCGTGGTGGCGAAGGCGATGCGGCGGACGTGCGCCTCGCCGTCGGTGTCGATCAGCGCCGCGTCGATGCCGTCCATCGAGGTGCCCGACATCAGGCCGACTGCGAGCATGTTCCCTCCCGTTCCGTGTCCGTGCTAGGCGCTGCGGCCATGACCCACGCCAGCGCCTTCCTCCGCACCCTGCACGAGCGCGGCTTCGTCCACCAGATCACCGACGCCGCCGCGCTCGATGCCGCCGCGGTTGCCGGGCCGGTCACCGCGTACGTCGGCTTCGACTGCACCGCGCCGTCGCTCCACGTCGGCAACCTCGTGTCGATCATGATGCTGCGGCATGGCTGCAGCGGACCGGGCATCGGCCGATCGTCCTGATGGGCGGCGGTACGACCAAGGTCGGGGACCCGAGCGGCAAGGACGAGGGCCGGCAGCTGCTCGACGACACGCGCATCGAGGCGAACAAGGCGAGTATCCGCCGCATCTTCGCGCGGTTCCTTGATTTCGAGGGTGAGCACGGCGCGGTCATGCTCGACAATGCCGAGTGGCTCGACGGGCTCGCCTACATCCCCTTCCTGCGCGACATCGGCCGGCACTTCAGCGTCAACCGGATGCTGACCTTCGACAGCGTCCGCCTGCGCCTCGACCGCGAGCAGCCGCTGTCGTTCCTGGAGTTCAACTACATGATCCTCCAGGCCTATGACTTCCTTGAGTTGTCGCGGCGCGAAGGCTGCGCGCTGCAGATGGGCGGCAGCGACCAGTGGGGGAACATCGTCAACGGCACCGACCTCATCCGCCGCGTCGACGGCAAGCCGGCGTTCGGGCTGACGACGCCGCTCATCACCACCGCCGACGGGGCGAAGATGGGCAAGACGGCGGCGGGCGCGGTGTGGCTGCACGAGGATGCGCTGCCGACCTACGACTACTGGCAGTTCTGGCGGAACACGCACGACGCCGACGTCGGGCGCTTCCTCAAGCTGTTCACCGACCTGCCGCTGGACGAGATCGCGCGGCTGGAGGCGCTCGAGGGGGCGGAGATCAACGCCGCGAAAATCGCGCTGGCGGACGCCGCGACGGCGCTGTGCCGCGGGGTGGAGGCGGCGGCGGCGGCGCGGGCGACGGCGGAGGCGACGTTTGCCGGCGCGGCGGGCGACGACCTGCCGAGCCTCGCCGCCGCCGGGCCGATCCCACTCCTCGACGCGCTCGTCGGCCTCGGCTTCGCCGCGTCGAAGGGCGAGGCACGGCGGCTGGTGCGCGGCGGTGGCGCGCGCGTCGACGGCGTCGCGGTCAGCGACGAGGCGATGACGGTCGCCGCCCCGGCCAAGGTCTCGGCGGGCAAGAAGCGGCACGGGGTGATCGTCGCCGCCTGAGACGGCGGCGCTGCTGCGCGCGCCAAGTCGTTGCGCGGCCAGCAGGAACCCCGCGAGGCGTGCGGCGGTTGGTGCGGCGTGACCACCATCGACCGACGAAAGCCGACCGCCATGACCACGCCGAAGCAGCGCATCCACGAGGCTCCCCGCCATGCGCCACCGGGGCCGCGGGGCCTCGTCAACTTCCTCGCCGCGTTCAGCGTCGGCTTGGGCCTGTACGAGCTGTTCGGCGGCGGCCAGCTGTCGGAGAAGATCGGGCTTCAGGGCCGCGAGGCGCTGGTCCGCGGCTATGGCCTGCGCGAGCTCGGCGCCGGTGCGTTGACGCTGGCGGTGCCGACGCTGGGCATCGCCAGCCGCATCGGCGGCGACCTGCTCGACATCGCGACGCTGGCCGACCCGGCCCGGCCGGGCAAGCCGCGCCACGACAATGCCGTCATCGCCATGGCGGCGGTGATCGGCGTGACCGCGCTCGACTTGGTCGCCTTCGCCCGGCTGCGCGCCGCCTAGTCGCCGGCGCCGGGCCAGGGCTGCCAGTCGCTGACCTTCTCCGGTGGCGGCGGCGCGCCCGCGCGCGTCAGCAGCGCCGCCTCGACCTGCGCTGCGCGGACGATCCGGGCATCGCCGCGCTCGGCCGCGCGCCGCAGCCATTGCCACGCGGCGTCGGGGTCGCGGGAGACGCCGTTGCCCTCCGCCAGCATCCGCGCAAACGCGAGCTGGGCCGGAGGGTAGCCGCGGTGCGCGGCGCGACAGACATAGCCCGCCGCCGCCGCCGGATCGCGCGCGACGCCCTGGCCGCGGTCGTACATCGTCCCCAGCATCGTCTCGGCGATGGCAGAGCCCTGGTCGGCGAGCCGGCGGAAATCGCGGAACGCCTCGGGAAAGCGGCCGGCGGCATAGGCGGCGGCCCCGGCGTCGAGGAGCCGCGACGTGTCGCTCGCGGCAACCGGCGCGGCGATCAGCACGGCGAGGACGAACAGGCGGCGCATCCGCCGTGCCTAGAAGCCTCTCATCCCGACCGCAACAGGGCGACGGCGGCGTCGCGCTCGAACAGGTAGAGGAGGAGCCGTGCCGCCTGACCGCGCGCGCCCTCCAGCCCGCCGTCGCGGTCGAGGAGCAGGCGGGCGTCGTCGCGGGCGACCTCGATCAGCCGCGCCGTGCGCTCCGGATCGGCGAGCTTGAACGCCGCCTCGCCGGCCTGCCGCACACCGAGGATCTCGCCGGCGCCGCGCAGTTTCAGATCCTCCTCGGCGATGCGGAAGCCGTCGTTCGTCGCCCGCATCAGCGCGAGGCGCGCGCGCGCCGTCTCGCTGACCGTGTCGCCGCGCAGCAGGACGCAGACCGACGCGCCCGCGCCGCGCCCGACGCGCCCGCGCAGCTGGTGGAGCTGCGCGAGGCCGAAGCGCTCGGCCGCCTCGACGATCATCAGCGTCGCATTGGGCACGTCGACGCCGACCTCGATCACCGTCGTCGCCACCAGCAGCTTGAGCGTGCCGGCGGCGAAGGCGGCCATCGTCGCGTCCTTTTCCGCCCCCTTCATCCGCCCGTGGACGAGCCCGACCGCCTCGCCGAAGCGCGCGCGCAGCGCCGCCGCGCGGGTCGTCGCCGCCGCCTCGTCGCCGACCTCGCTGCCCTCGACCAGCGGGCACACCCAGTAGGCCTGTCCGCCGCCGGCGAGGTGGCGGGCGAGGCCGGCAACGACGTCGTCGATGCGGCCGGCCGAGACAACGCGGGTGTCGACCGGCTGACGGCCGGGGGGCAGCTCGTCGAGCTTCGACACGTCCATTTCGCCGTACGCCGTCAGCGCCAGCGTCCGCGGGATCGGCGTCGCCGTCATCGCCAGCAGGTGCGGCGGGGTCGCCGCCTTGCGCTGCAGGGCGAGGCGCTGCTCGACGCCGAACTTGTGCTGCTCGTCGACGACCACCAGCCCGAGGTCGTGGTAGGCCACCGCCTCCTGGAAGATGGCATGGGTGCCGACGAGGATGTCGACCGTGCCGTCCGCCAGCCCGGCGAGCACGTCGGCGCGCGCCGGGCCCTTGTCGCGGCCGGTGAGCAGCGCGACACGCACCGGCAGGTCGCCGAGCATCTCCGTCAGGCGCGCATGGTGCTGGCGCGCGAGGATCTCGGTCGGGGCGAGGAACGCCGCCTGGGCACCGCTCTCGACCGCCGTCAGCATCGCCAGCAGCGCGACCAGCGTCTTGCCGGCGCCGACATCGCCCTGGAGCAGCCGCAGCATCGGCGCGCTCTGCGCCAGGTCGCCGCGGATCTCCTCGACCGTGCGCCGCTGCGCCCCCGTCAGCGGCCACGGCAGGCGGGCGGTCAGCGCTTCGGTCAGCCGCCCCGTCCCCGGCAGCGCCCGGCCCCGCCGCCGCCGCGTGCTGGCGCGGACCAGCAGCAGCGCCAGCTGGTTCGCCAGCAGCTCGTCATAGGCCAGCCGGTCGAGCGCACCCTCGCCGCGCCCGTCGGCCCACATCGCATGCGCCGCGCTCAGCGCCGCGCGCCACGGCGGCCAGCGGTGGCGGGCGAGCACGCTCGGCTCGATCCACTCGGGCAGCTCGGGCGCGCGCTCGAGCGCCGCGGCGGCGAGCGCCGTCATGCGCTTGTTGGTCAGCCCCTCGGTCAGACCGTAGACCGGCTCGCGCATCGGCAGGCTGGCGGCGGCGGCGGGCAGGACGACGTCGGGGTGGGCCATCTGCAGCGCCTGGCCGTAGCGGTCGAGCTTGCCGACGACGACGCGCGGCTCGTGCAAGGGCAACAGCTTGCGCGCATAGGCTCCGTTCTGGCCGAAGAAGACGAGGTCGATCCAGGTGTTCGCCGCGTCCGCCGCCTTGACGCGGAACGGCGCGCGCGGGCTGCCGCTGTCATAGGCGACCGGCGTCACCGTCACCGTGACCACCCGGTCGACATAGGCCGGGTCGAGCGCCGGCAGCGCGACGCGCTCGATCGCCATCACCGGCAGGTGGAAGACGAGGTCGACGACGCGCGTCAGCTTCAGCCGGTCGAGCTGGCGCGCCAGTGTCGCACCCACCCCCTTCAGGGCGGTGACCTCGGCGAACAGCGGGTTGAGCGTGGCGGGACGCATGGCTATGTCACCAGCGCATAGACGAACGCGCCCCCGGCGAGAACCGCGGGCGCGCGTCGGCGTTTGCAGCGGGCCGGCACGCCGGCAGCAGGAGCGGCGGGCGCAGCCCGGAGGAGGAGCGGCGCGATGCCCGACATGAACGATCTCGACTTCCGCCAGCGCCGCCTCGCCTTCCGCGCCTGGCACCGCGGCACGCGCGAGGCGGACCTGATGATCGGCGGCTTCGCCGACCGCTATGCCGCCGGCTGGGGTCTTGCCGAGATCGACTGGTTCGAGGCGCTGCTCGAGCAGCAGGACGTCGACATCATGGCCTGGGCGATCGGCAAGGCCGAGCCGCCCGAACGCTTTCGCGGCGAACAGATGACGGCGCTGCAGCGGCTCGACTATATCGCCAAGGCGATGCGGTGAGCCGCCGGTGATCGACTTCCGCAACCTCGCTGCCGCGCGCGAGGCGCTGACGCTCGCCGGCTGTGTCGCCGGATACCAGCCGTGGCTGATGGCCGACCTCGCCCGCGCGGCGAAGGCCCGGGCGGTGTTCGTCGCTGCCGACGACGCCAGCGCCCGCGCGCTGCTCGACGCCGCGACCTATTTCGCGCCCGAGCTGGAGACGGTCTATTTCCCCGCCTGGGACTGCCTGCCCTACGACCGCGCCTCGCCGTCGATGCGCGTGTCGAGCGACCGGCTCGCCGCGCTTGCCGCCCTCGCCCGGCCGAGCGAGCGGGCGCAGCTGCTCGTCACCACGGTCAACGCCGCGCTGCAGCGCACCCTGAAGCCCGAGCGCGTCGTCGCGCTGACCGCCGAGATCAAGCCGGGGGCGCGGATCGACCGCGACAAGCTGGCGGCGATGCTTACGGCGAACGGCTTCGTCCGCACCGACACGGTCCTCGACGCCGGCGAATATGCGGTACGTGGCGGCCTGCTCGACCTGTTCCCGGCCGGTGCGACCGAGGCGCTGCGCCTCGACTTCTTCGGCGACGAGATCGAGACCGTCCGCCGCTTCGACCCGACGACGCAGCGCACCATCGCCGCCGCCCCCGGCTTCACCCTGCTGCCGGTCAACGAGGTGCTGCTCAGCGACGACAGCATCAAGGCGTTCCGCACCCGCTACCTCGAACGCTTCGGCGCGACCGCCACCGGCGACCCGCTGTACGAGGCGGTCAGCGACGGGCGGCGGCTGGCGGGCATGGAGCACTGGCTGCCGCTGTTCGAGGACGGGCTGGCGACGCTGTTCGACCATATCGGCAGCGACGCCGTCGTCGTCCGCGAGGCGGGGACCGACAAGGCCGCCGACCAGCGGCTGGAGGCGATCGCCGACTATCACGACAACCGCCAGGCCGCGCTCAGCGCGAAGCCGGGCAGCTACCGGCCGCTGCCGACCGACGCGCTCTACCTGTCGGCCGAGGAATGGCGGGAGCGGCTGACCCAGGCGCGGGCGCACCTGACCTCGCCCTTCGGCGTGCCCGAGGGCACGCGGCGGACGATCGACTGCGAGACGACGGGCCCGCGCGACTTCACCCCCGAGCGCACCGCCGGCAGCAACGTCTACGAGGCGGTCAAGGCGCACATCGACGACCTGCGCCGGGACAAGCGGCGGATCGTGCTCGCCAGCTACTCGAACGGCGCGCGCGACCGGCTGAGCGGGCTCCTCGCCGACCACGGCGTGACCAAGGTCGCCAAGGCGGACTCGTGGCAGGAGGCGCTGGGCACCGCCGCCGACGGCCGCGTCGCGCTGACCGTCGTGCCGCTGGAGCACGGCTTCACCCAGCGCGATCTCGCCGTGCTGACCGAGCAGGACATGCTTGGCGACCGCCTCGTCCGCCGCCGCCGCAGCGCCAAGAAGGCCGACGCCTTCATGGCCGAGCTGGCGATGCTGACGCCGGGCGACCTCCTCGTCCACAAGGACCACGGCATCGGCCGCTACGACGGGCTGGTCGCGGTCGACATCGGCCAGGCGCCGCACGATTGCGTCATGCTCAGCTACGGCGGCGGCGACAAGCTCTACGTGCCGGTCGAGAACATGGACGTCCTGTCGCGCTACGGCAGCGAGAGCGAGGGCGTCGCGCTCGACAAGCTGGGCGGGGTCGCCTGGCAGGCCCGCAAGGCCAAGATGAAGGAGCGCATCCGCGAGATCGCGGGTGAGCTGATGGCGACCGCCGCCGCCCGCGCGCTGCGCGAGGCCGAGCCGGCGATCCCCGAGCCGCACGCCTATGCCGAGTTCGCCGACCGCTTCCCCTACAGCGAGACCGACGACCAGCTGAAGGCGATCGACGACGTCCTGACCGACCTCGGCTAGCGGCAAGCCGATGGACCGGCTGGTGTGCGGCGACGTCGGCTTCGGCAAGACCGAGGTCGCGCTGCGCGGGGCTTTCGCCGCGGCGCTGTCGGGGCAGCAGGTCGCCGTCGTCTGCCCGACGACGCTCCTCGCCCGCCAGCATTTCGCCAATTTCCGCGACCGCTTCGCCGGCCTGCCGGTCGAGGTCCGCCAGCTGTCCCGCCTCGTCACCGCCTCCGAGGCCAAGGCGACGCGCGAAGGGCTGGCCGAGGGCACGGTCGACATCGTCGTCGGCACCCATGCGATCCTCGCCAAGTCGGTCGAGTTCAAGCGCCTCGGCCTCGTCATCGTCGACGAGGAGCAGCGCTTCGGCGTCACCGCCAAGGAGCGGCTGAAGAACCTCAAGGCCGACGTCCACGTCCTCACGCTGACCGCGACCCCCATCCCGCGCACGCTGCAGATGGCGCTGACGGGCCTGCGCGAGCTGTCGATCATCGCCACGCCGCCGGTCGACCGCCTCGCGGTCCGCACCTACGTCATGCCGTGGGACGAGGTCGTGCTGCGCGAGGCGCTGCTGCGCGAACACTATCGCGGCGGGCAGAGTTTCTTCGTCACGCCCAAGATCGCCGACCTGCCCGACATCGAGGAGTTCCTGCGCAAGTCCGTGCCCGAAGTCACGCTTCGTCACCGCCCACGGCCAGATGGCGCCGTCCGAGGTCGAGGAGCGGATGAGCGCCTTCTACGACCGCCGCTACGATGTCCTGCTGTCGACCACCATCGTCGAGAGCGGGCTCGACATCCCGTCCGCCAACACGATGATCATCCACCGCGCCGACCGCTTCGGCCTCGCCCAGCTCTACCAGCTGCGCGGCCGGGTCGGGCGCAGCAAGACCCGCGCCTACGCCTATATGACGACGCCCGCCGACGCGCGGCATCACCGAGACCGCGGACAAGCGGCTGCAGGTGCTGGCGCAGCTCGACAGCCTCGGCGCGGGCTTCCAGCTCGCCTCCCACGACCTCGACATCCGCGGCGCCGGCAACCTGCTCGGCGACGAGCAGTCGGGGCATATCCGCGAGGTCGGCTTCGAACTGTACCAGGAGATGCTGGAGGAGGCGATCGACGCCGCCCGCGCCGGTGCGCGCCGGCGAGCCGGTGCGCGAGGAGGGCTTCAGCCCGACGATCACGCTCGACGCGCCGATCCTCATCCCGGAGGACTATGTCCCCGACCTCAACCTGCGGATGGCGCTCTACCGCCGCCTGAACGAGCTCGAGGACCGCGGCGCCATCGACGCCTTCGCCGCCGAGATGATCGACCGCTTCGGCCCCCTGCCGCCGGAGGTCGCCAACCTCGTCCAGGTCATCGAGATCAAGCTGCACTGCGTCGCCGCCCACATCGCCAAGCTCGACGCCGGCGCGAAGGGCGCGCTCGTCACCTTCCAGAACGACCAGTTCCCCAACGGCGGCGGCCTGATGGACTATGTCGCGCGGCTCGGCGAGCGCGCCAGGTTCCGCCCCGACCAGAAACTGTTCGTCGCCGCCGACTGGGGCGCGGTCGAGGCGCGGCTGAAGGGCGCGCTGACGCTCGCCAGCGCGCTGGCCAAGATTGCGGGCGGCGCGGTGGTCAAGCCGGCCGAGCCCAAGGCGGCTAAGCCCGCAAAGTCGCCGGCCAAGTCGAAGCCGATGCCGGCGCGGCCGAGCGTATTCAAGGCGAAGGTCCGGAGCTGAACCGGACCGGCGGAGTCAATGCCCTCCGGCATTCCCGGCCGGAGGGCGTGACGTCTCGAGGGTGAGCGAGCGGTTGCCTCAGCGCCGCCCCGTTCCCCGCCCGGTCTGCGCGATGTCGATCGCGGCGAGCACGATGGGCGGCACGACGATGGCGAAGAAGATCCAGTCGAACATCTGCGGCATGGCAACAAGCTCCCGGTTGGAGGTTGCGTCTCAACCGGTTAGCGTCACTTGGAGTTCCCGCGAGGTAGCGTTCCCCGCCTGCCTCTCAGAAGTCGAGCAGGTTACGCATGCAGACCAGGCCGCCACCGGCGGCTGCCATGCGCGGCTTGTAGTTGACCGCCCCCGGATGATTGAAGATGGAGCCGTGGTCCTCGTCGAGGATGCCATAGAAAACCTCAGCGACGATCCGGCCGCCGACCCATCCGAGCTGCGTATGCGCGCCGGCGCCGCTCAGCAGCTCTGTTTCGAGGAAGACACGGCTGCTGTCGCCGGGGATCGCCTTGACGATCGGGCGCTGCGCCTCGAGGAGAACATACAGCCACAGCGGCGTGTTGCCGTGAAAGGCGCTGGGCAGCTGCGTCCAGACGAACGCCTGCGCACCATCCGGATTGCCGCCAGCCGGCACAGCGTCGGTCGCGACCCGCGTCGCCACCTGGCTCGCATCGAGGTGCTTGACCGGCTTTCCGGCATCCTTGAGCAGATGGGCGACGCTCTGCCCGCTCGGCAGGCCATAGGCGTTGCCACGGAGCAGGTTGAGCAGCGCGAGCGAGGGGCGCCCGCTCGCGTCGGGCAGCGTGTCGGGCGCGATCGCCGCCTGCGCCTGCGCTGTCGACCCGCCAGCCACCGCGGGCGGTAGCACGCAGAGCGGATCGACGATGCTGCTGTCGATCTTGTAGGCGTACTGTAGCCGCACCGCAGGATCGGGCGTCTCGCCGGCAGTGACGCGGCCGGTGAGGTAGATGTCGGCTCCCGGCGGCGACGCGGGGAAGAACCGGCCCCAGTCGTCGATGATGTGCGCAGGCGGCAGCGGGTCGAAGCCGAGCAGGCTGTCGGCGTTCGGATCGCCTTCGCTGCCAGGAAAGATCGACAGCGCAGTGTCGCTGTTCAGCCGGTAGCCGGTGCGGACGCCGGAGTGGCCGTAGCGATAGGCGGCGCCGACGAACTCGCGGGGCAGATTGGCGCGCTTGTCGCCCGTGTACAAGATATAGTGGCCGCGGCGGACCTGCACCGACTTGCCCGCAAGATCGGCGAGCACCTCGGCCGCGACGATGCGCGGAAGGAAATCGTTGATGACGATCATCTGGTAGGTCCACGTGACCTCGTTGCGGGCCGAGGTGAACAGGTCGTGGGGCGTGTTCCAATGCTCCGGCGGCTCGCCTTTGAGCGCCGCCACCACCTTGTTGTGGTAGCGGATCATGCCGAGCTGGATCTGGCAGACGATGGAGTTCTCGTCGTTGCGCTTGTCGCCGATGATCGCGCGGCCGTTCGGCGCCCGCAGCAGGTCGTTGTTCCCCGTCAGCAGCGTCGCGCCGTCGGAGTCGTACATGTACGGCTGCCCGTCGGGGCCATCGCCGTAGACGTTGTCGAGATCAAAGCGCGGCGTGCGCAGGTTGGATGGGACGTGCGATCCCTGCGGCGGCTGATCGGCCAGGTTGAGCGACGACGTGCTGTCGAAGGTCAGGTCGTGATCGACGAACTGCCCGAAATAGGTGTAGCCCGCCGGAACCCAGAGGTTCTCCTCCGGGTCGGCGCCGTCCTTAACCGTGTCGGGCGGTGACTTCATGAGCGCCGCCGCCTCGACCAGCAGGTGCGGCGGGGTCGTGCTCGTCGAGCGCGGCAGCAGCATCGTGAACGGCTGCAAGTGGGTGCCGATGAAACCGTGAGCCGTGTTCGACATGCTTGCCCTCCCATTCACCCGCTGAACGCAGGAGACCTTCAGTCAAACCAAAGCAGTACACCACATCGGCCGAGTCGTAATTTGGCAATTGTTTTCGCTACTTTATCTCTTAACTTCTCGCGCCCGACATGTCGAGATTACAAGGTAATTTTTTGCTTGGCTTCACTGGCGATAAGCATAGGCAAGGACCGGCGCGTGGCGCGGATTGACCGCCCCCCGCCTCTCCTATAGACAAATCTGATGGTTGCCACTGGGCGGCCCGATAGCAACGCGTCCACGGATGCACGCTGGCCGGCGAAGTCTCGCCCGCCGGCGCGTTTTTCGTTACAAGGCTTTGATGTTCGATTCTCTCTCCGACCGGCTCGCCGGGGTGTTCGACAAGCTCCGCGGGCGCGGGGCGCTGACCGAGCTCGACGTGCGCGCGGCGATGCGCGAGGTGCGGATCGCGCTGCTCGAGGCCGATGTCGCGCTGCCGGTGGTCAAGGACTTCATCGACGGCGTCACCGAACGCGCGATCGGCGCCGAGGTCACGCGCTCGGTCACGCCGGGGCAGCAGGTCGTCAAGATCGTCCACGACGCGCTGGTCGAGATGCTGGGCGGCGACGCCGCGCCGCTCAAGCTCGACGTCACCCCGCCAGCGGTCGTCATGGTCGTCGGCCTGCAGGGGTCGGGCAAGACGACGACGGTCGCCAAGCTCGGCAAGCGCCTGACCGAGAAGAACGCGAAGAAGGTGCTGCTCGCCTCCTTGGACGTCCAGCGGCCGGCGGCGCAGGAGCAGCTGCGCGTGCTCGGCGAGCAGACCAACGTCGCCACCCTGCCCATCGTCGCCGGCCAGTCGCCGGTCGAGATCGCCCGGCGGGCGCGCTCGGCGGCGCGGCTGCAGGGCTATGACGTCCTGATCCTCGACACGGCCGGCCGACTCCACGTCGACGACGCGCTGATGGCCGAGATGAAGGCGGTCGCTGCCGAAGGCCAGCCCGACGAGATCCTGCTCGTCGTCGACAGCCTGACCGGGCAGGACGCGGTCAACGTCGCCACCGCCTTCTCCGCCCAGGTGCCGCTGACCGGCGTGGTGCTGACCCGCATGGACGGCGACGCGCGCGGCGGTGCGGCGCTGTCGATGCGCGCGGTGACGCAGCGCCCGATCAAGTTCGCCGGCACCGGCGAGAAGCTGGACGCGCTCGAGGAGTTCGTCCCCGACCGCGTCGCCGGGCGCATCCTCGGCATGGGCGACGTCGTCGGCCTGGTCGAGCGCGCCGCCGAGACGTTCGAGGCGGCTGCCGCCGAGAAGCTCGCGGCGAAGATGGCCAAGGGCCAGTTCGACATGGACGACCTCCGCACCCAGCTCCAGCAGATGAAGAAGATGGGCGGCCTCGGCGCCTTGGCCGGCATGATCCCCGGCCTCGCCAAGATGAAGGCGGCGGCGAACAGCGTCGACGACAAGGTGCTGGTGCGGATGGAGGCGATGATCGGCTCGATGACGCCCAAGGAGCGGACGCGACCCGACCTGATCAATGCCAAGCGCAAGATCCGCATCGCCAAGGGCAGCGGCACGACGGTGCAGGACGTCAACAAGCTGATGAAGATGCACCAGGAAATGGAGGGCGCGATGAAGCGCCTGAAGAAGATGGGCGGCATGCAGGGCATGGCGGCGATGATGGCGCGCATGGGCGGTGCCGGCGGCATGGCGGGCATGGCGTCGATGCTCGGCGGGGGCGGAGGCGGCGGCATGCCGGGCCTCGGCGGCCCGGGCGGCAAGCTGCCGGGTAACTTCAACAAGTTCAAGAAACGCTAGGTAAGGAAAGAAGAATGTCTCTCGCAATCCGGCTCGCCCGTGGCGGCATGAAGAAGAAGCCGTACTATCGCATCGTCGTCACCGACAGCCGCAACGCCCGCGACGGCCGCTTCATCGAGAAGATCGGCACGTACAATCCGCTCCTCAACAAGGAGAATCCGGAGCGCGTGAAGCTCGACGGCGAGCGGGCGGCGCACTGGCTCGGCGTCGGCGCGCAGCCGTCGGACCGTGTCGCGCGCTTCCTCGACGCCGCCGGCATCCGCACCCGCGCGGCGAAGAACAACCCCAACAAGGGCGTTCCCGGCGACAAGGCCAAGGAGCGTGCCGAGGCCGCTGCCGCCAAGCAGGCGGAGCTCGACGCCGCTGCCGCCGAGGCCGCGGCCAAGCCGCCCGAGCCGGAGGCCGAGGCCCCGGCCGATGCCGAGGCGCCGGCGGCGGACATCGACGCCGCGACCGAGACCGACGCTTCGCCGGCCGGTCCCGCCGTCTGACCCGGCCGATCGTCCTCGCTGCGGTCGCCGGCGCGCACGGCGTCCGCGGCGAGGTGCGCCTCAAGCTATTCGGCGACGACGCCGACGCGCTGCGGCGCTACGCCCGCTTCGATGCGGGCGGGCGGGCGCTGACGCTGACCGCGCTGCGCGATGACGGCAAGGGCGGCGCCATCGCCCGTTTCGCCGAGGTCGCCGACCGCACCGCCGCCGAGGCTTTGCGCGGCACGACGCTCAGCGTCCCGCGCGAGGCGCTGCCGCCGCTCGGGCCGGGCGAATATTATCACGCCGACCTGATCGGGCTGGCGGTAGTGGACACAGAGGGCGCGCCGGTCGGTACGGTCCTCGCGGTCGAGAACTACGGCGCGGGCGATCTGCTCGAGATCGAGAAGCCCGACCGGCGGACCTTCATGGTGCCGCTGATCCCGGCGGCGGTGCCGGAGATCGGCGACCGCGTCGTGGTCGACGCCGCCTTCGTCGACTGATGCGCGAGTGACCTTCGCCGCCACCGTCCTCACGCTTTACCCCGAGATGTTTCCCGGGCCGCTAGGGCACAGCCTCGCCGGCCGGGCGCTGGCAGAGGGGATCTGGCGGCTGGCCGCGCGCAATATCCGCGACTTCGCCGGCGACCGGCACCGGACGGTCGACGACACGCCGGCCGGTGGCGGGCCGGGCATGGTGCTCCGCGTCGACGTGCTGGCGCGGGCGCTGGCCGCCGTTCGTGCTGGCGCCGAGCCGGTCCCGACGCTGGCGTTCACCCCGCGCGGGCCGGCGCTCACGCAGGCGCGCGTGCGCCAGATCGCCGCCGGGCCGGGCGTGACGCTGATCTGCGGCCGCTTCGAGGGCTTCGACGAGCGGCTGTTCACCGGCCCCTACGGGGTCGAGCCGGTCAGCATCGGTGACTATGTCCTGTCCGGCGGCGAGCCGGCGGCGCTGGTCCTGCTCGACGCTTGCGTCCGGCTGCTGCCCGGCGTAATGGGCGCGGCTGAAAGCGGGATGAGCGAGAGCTTCGAACAGGGGCTGCTCGAGCACCCGCATTACACCCGGCCGGCGGAAGTCGACGGGCAATCGGTCCCCGAGGTCTTGCGGTCGGGGGACCACGCGAAGGTCGCCCGCTGGCGGCAGGCGCGGTCCGAGGAGGACACACGGCTACGGCGGCCGGACCTGTGGGAGCGCTACACCGGCGCTCGGGGTCGGTCGCCCTCTGGCGCGCAGGGTGAGAAGGACGAATGAGATGAACCTCATCCAGACGCTCGAAGCCGAGCAGATTGCCAAGTTCCACGAGACCAAGCAGATCCCGCAGTTCCGCGCCGGCGACACGCTGCGCGTCGGCGTGCGCGTCGTCGAGGGCGACCGCACCCGCGTCCAGGCGTACGAGGGCGTGTGCATCGCGCGCTCGAACAAGGCGCTCGGCAGCAGCTTCACGGTCCGGAAGATCAGCTTCGGCGAGGGCGTCGAGCGCGTCTTCCCGCTGTATTCGCCGAACATCGATTCGATCGAAGTCGTCCGCCGCGGCGTCGTCCGCCGCGCCAAGCTGTATTACCTGCGCGGCCGCAGCGGCAAGTCGGCGCGCATCGTCGAGAAGCGCGACGTGCGCCCGGGCGCGGCGAACGCGTAACGGCGCGACCGCGCGGCCTTTCGGACCGGCGCGGGCTGACAGCTGGCCGGGCAAGGTGCAGCATTCTGCTGCCCTGCCCGGCCGAGTTGCCGCATCGTGCCGCCGCCCTACCCCGCCGTGACGCCGTACAGCCGGTAGTCGTCGTCGATCGGCGGCCAGACGAGGCGCGCGCCGGCCAGGTCGTCCGCAGCCGCCGCCTTCGCGCCCTGCTTCGCCTTGATGATGCCACGCAGGAACAGCGAGTTCGACTGGCTCGGCCGCTCGGCGAGAGCGGCGTCGAGGTCGGCCAACGCATCGTCCATCCGGCCCAGCTTGAAGAACACCAGCGCCCGGCTGTCGAGCGCCTCGCCGCCTTCGACCCCCAGTTCCATTGCTTTGGTGCAGTCCTTGAGCGCGGTGTCGAGCTGGACGCCCAGGATGGCCTTGGTCCAGCAACGGTCGTGGATCAGGCGGGCATCGGTCGGCTTGGCCTTGATCGCGGCGTCGATCGCCGCCAGCGCCGCGTCGGCCTGGCGGTCGCGGGCCAGCAGCATCGCCTTCGTCTGCAGCATGGCGCTGCGTCGTTCGCCGCCGGCGGCGATGGCGTCGTCGAGCAGCGCCAGCGCCTCCTTCAGGCGGCCGTTAAAGCTCAGGGCATAGGCATAGCTGCGGACGACATCGTCATCGCCTGGATCGAGGTCGTAGGCCGCCTTGATGTCGGCAAGGTCGGCCGCGTCCTTGTGCAGCTGGTGGTACAGGCCGCCGCGGGTCGATAGCGCGCTCGCCGTCGGCCGGGCGGCGATGACCGTCGTCAGGTCGGCGATAGCTCCCGTGCGGTCGTAGACGTCCTCGCGGAATTTGGCGCGCTTCTCGATGATCGGCGGCTTGTCGACGGCATCGGCGATGGCGGTGGCGTAGGCGGCCTCGACCGCCTTCAGGCGGCCGGCGGCGGCAGCACTGCGGACGACGCGCCAGTAAGCGGGGTAGTCGGCCGGGGCGCGGACCTTGAGCAGGCGCGACTTGGCCAGCGCCAGCGCCGCGCGCGTGGTCGCAATGTCGGCGGGAGCGACCTCGGCGGTGGTCTCGTCGATGCGGTCGGTGACGCTGACGACGCCGCCTGTATCGCTTACGGTCCGCGTCGTGCCGCGCCCGGCGAGTGTCGGCGGCAGCGTGCGGTCGCCGTCGAGGACGAAGCCCTTGCCGCCGTCGGGCAGGTGGACGGTCAGGTGGAGGGTGCTGGTGGCGACGCCGGGCGTCGCAACGGGGATGGCACGCCACTCCGGCCGCCCGCGGTCGCCGTCGAACTCCAGCCGGGCAGCACCGGCGTCGACCGGCAGCTCGATAGCGCTGGTCGGTCCGGTTCCAGCTGCCTTCGAACAGCGCGCCGACACGCACCGTGGCGCTCGCGTCGGCGGCATCGATGTCGATCGTGCGCGTGATCGGCGTCAGGTCGAGCTCCTCGCTGCCGAAACGTTTGTTGACCAGCTCGAGCATCTTGTCGGCGAATTTCTTGCGCTGCTCGACGCTGAACTTGCTGTTGAACGTCTTGATCTGTTCGAAAACCGGACCGCGGAAGGTCAGGGCGATCGTCGCCGGCGCGGTGATGCCGATCCCGGCGGAGGCGTCGAGGTCGACATCGATGCTGACCGCCGGCCGCGCATCGGGGTGGACCGCCACCGCCTCCAGGGTCGCGCCCGCGGTGCGGAGGGGCAGGACGTGGCGGAGGTTCGGCGTGTTGCCGATGTCGACCAGACGCGCGCCGAGGCTCGTGCCGTCGAGCCAATAGAGCTTGCCGCCGATCATCGCCTTGACGAGGATGTGGTTGAACGCGCCCGCCGAGGGCAGCAGCGCGGGCAGGTGATCGCCGAGATTGGTGTTCGCCAGCACCGGCTCGGCGTCGATGTCGAGCGCCTTCAGCAGCGACAGCAGGAGCAGCGTCTTGGCCTTGCAGTCGCCCGAGCGGATGGCCCACGTCTTTTCGGGCGTCTGCGGCACGTAGTTGCCGTGGTCGAGGCCGCTGAACAGGTAGCGGACGTTCCCCTGCACCGATTCGAGCGCGAGCTCGGCACGGGTCAGCGGGTCGGCCGACGCTGCCTTGATGCGCGCCGCCTCGGCCGCGAGCGGCGTGTTCGGCGCGAAGGCGACGGGCGCGAACAGCGGCGCCATCGTCCGCGACACCGCAGGCCAGTCGGGAAAGGTCGACAGATCGACGAGCGGCAGCGGCCGGAAGCGCGCCGGGGCATCGCCGGGAAGGTCGGGCTGCTTGGGCAGCGGCGAGGCGACGGTCAGCTCCTGGTCCCCCCCGACGCGCGCCAGCCTGGCGTCGCTGACCTTCGCCAGTGCCTTCCACCTGACGTCGGTCCCGGCCGGCCACAGCACCCGGACGCGGGCAAAGCCGATGTCGGTCTGGTCGGGCAGCAGCCGCGCCGAGGATTGCATCTGGCCCTTCAGCACCGGATCGCTGTGCGTGACCGAGTAGGTGACGCGGACGATATCGCCGACCTGCAACCCCTTCACCGGCATCGTCGCGGTCAGCACGCCGTCGAGTTCGAGCGCCTCGAGCTTCTTCTCGCGGCGGAGCACGGTGAGTGGCTCGCCGGCCGAGAGGTCGATCGTCTGCCCGTCGCGGATGATGGCGAGGCGGTGGACGATGAGCTCGCCGTCATCGGGCTGCCAGTCGATCGTGACGGTCCCGTTTTCGAGCAGCGACTGCTGCGACGTCACCCGATTGGCAATGTCGACGTAGCTCCACACCCGGCCGCCGGCGAGGCGCTGCTGCTGGTCGAGGATGAGCCGCGCCGCCTCGCTCTTGGGCAGCGCCGCGGGGAGGACCCAGGCGGGCGCCGGCTGGTACAGCGGCTTGTCGCCCGCCCGCGCCGCCGTCGCTGCGACCAGCGCCACGCCTACCCACACCGCCTGCTTCACGCCCCACTCCCCCAACCGCCGCCCAGACCATAGCCGGTCGAAGGGGCGCGACAAGGGGCCTGCCCGCGCCCGGCCGGACGCATCGGGCGGCGGAGAGCCTTCCCACCAGCGTCCCCCTCGCCTACACGCTCACCCCATGACCGCGCCCGCCCCCGGCCCGATCGTTGACGGCGTTCATTCGTTGCCGCTGCGGGTCTATTTCGAGGACACCGACCTGACCGGCGTCGCCTATCACGCGAGCTATATCCGCTTCATGGAGCGCGCGCGGACCGAGATGCTGCGCGTGCTCGGCATCGAGGCGCAGGCGCTGCTCGACGCGCGCGCCGGCTTCTTCGCCATCCACGAGCTCGCCGTCACCTATCTCGCCCCGGCACGGCTCGACGACGTGCTGACCGTCCGCACCCGCATCGTCCAGGTCCGCGCCGCGGCCACCGTCATCGCCCAGGACATCTGGCGCGGCGAGCAGCCGCTGACGCGCGGCCGCGTCACCGCCGCCTGGCTCGCCATGGACGGCCGGCCGCAGCGGCAACCGCGCGCCTGGGCCGCCCGTTTCTCCGAACTGATGAGTGAGTGCCCCGCCTGATGCCCGTCCTTGCCAAGACCGCGGTCGACATGTCGCCGCTGGCGCTGTTCCTGCAGGCCGATATCGTCGTCAAGCTGGTCATGCTCGGCCTGCTCGCCGCCTCGGTCGCGTCGTGGGCGATCATCCTCGAGCGCGGGCGGCGGCTGTCGGCGATCAACGCGCAGGCGCAGGCGTTCGAGGCGTGGTTCTGGAAGGCCGACAGCCTCGATGCGATGTACGATCCCGCCAACAAGGCGAGCCACCCGTCGGCGCGCCTGTTCGTCGCCGGCATGAACGAGTGGCGGCGCAGCCTGACGCGCCAGGGGCCGGGCGGCTCGATCGACCGCGAGGGCGTGCGCGCGCGCCTGTCGTCGCTGATGGGCGTGACCATCGCCCGCGAGATCGACGACCTCGGCGACCGGCTCAATCTGCTGGCGACGATCGGCTCGGTCGCGCCCTTCGTCGGGCTGTTCGGGACGGTGTGGGGCATCATGCGCGCTTTCGGGGCGATCGCCTCGTCGCAGAACACGAGCCTGGGCGTCGTCGCGCCGGGCATCGCCGAGGCGCTGTTCGCGACCGCGCTCGGCCTGTTCGCGGCGATCCCCGCGGTCATCGGCTACAACCGCCTGCTGCACGGGCTCGGCCGGCTCGAGGCACGACTGAACGCGTTCGCCGGCGAGTTCCACGGCCTGCTGTCGCGCCAGCTCGACGCGATGGAGGGCCGCTGACGTGGCGATGGGCCTGTCCACCCGCCGCGGCCGCCGCGCGCCGATGGCCGAGATCAACGTCACGCCGATGGTCGACGTCATGCTCGTGCTGCTGATCATCTTCATGGTGACGGCGCCGCTCCTCGTCACCGGCGTACCCGTCGACCTGCCCGACAGCCGCGCCGCGGCGCTGAAGGCCGAGGACAAGCCGGTGCAGGTCTCGCTCGACCGCGGCGGCAGCGTATTCGTCGACGACGCGCTCGTGGCCGACGATGCGCTGGCAGCGCGGCTGGCGGCGCTGCACGCGGCGAACGGCGACGCGCGGGTGTTCGTCCGGGCCGACCGCGGGCTCGACTACGGCCGGGTGATGAGCGTCGTCGGCGAGGTCGCGGCGGCGGGCTTCCGCAAGGTCGCGCTGGTCAGCGCCCCGGCGGGATCGGCGAAGCGGCGCTGAGGTGGCGACGCTGGCGGGGCACGGGGACGCGGCTAAGGGTGGCCTGAGCGAGCGCCAGTCGTTCGTCATCGTCGGGATCGCGCACGTCCTGCTGCTCGCCGCGCTGTCGTTCGCGCTGCGCTCGGTGACGCCGCCGCCGCTGCCGGTCGAGGGCGTGCCCGTCGAGATCGTCAGCGATCCCGGGCCGGCGCGCTCGCCACCGCCCGCCCGCCGAGCCGCGCCGACCCCCAAGCCCGCGCCGGAGACCAAGCCCGCGCCGGCTCCTGAACCCGCACCGGAGCCGAAGCCCGCGCCACCGCCCGAGCCGACCCCGGCACCCAAGCCGACGCCCAAACCCGCGCCCGAGCCGAAGCCCGTCGACGAGGCGGCGCCGCCGGACAGGCCGAAGGCAGCGAAACCCAAGCCGGAGAAGCCGAAGCCGGAGAAGGCCAAGCCCGACAAGCCCGCTCCGCTCGATACCGATGCCCTGTCGAAGCTGCTCGACAAGCAGACCCCCAAACCGAAACCCCTCGACACCAAGGCGCTGGCCAAGTCGCTCGACGCCGCGACTGCCAAGGCCAAGCCGCTCGACACGGCGGCGCTGGCGAAGTCGCTCGACGCCGCGCTGCCCAAGGGGCCGGCCCATGCGACGCGCGGCGACCCGCACGCATCGGCGGCGCTCGCGGCGGCGATCCTGGCGCAGGTCCGCCCGTGCTGGACGCCGCCCATCGGTGGCGGCGGGGCGAAGGTGACCGCGCTGCTCGACGTCACCTTCAACCGCGACGGCTCGGTCGCCGGCCGCCCCCGGCTCGCCAGCCAGGCCGGCGTCACGGCGGCCAACGCCGGCTATGCCCGGGCCTTTGCCGAAGCGGCGACGCGGGCGGTCCTGCGCTGCTCACCGCTGAAGCTTCCCGCCGACCAGTACGACCAGTGGCGGGCGGTCGAAATCAACTTCGATCCGGCGAACCTGTAGCCGGTTCGCGCCCGTCGCCGTGCCGGCGAAGGGGTAGCGGCGCGGCGCGCAAAGCGAGTAAGGGACCGGTCATGCGTATCCTCCCCCTGTTCCTTGCCCTGCTGCTCGCCGGCCCGGCCGCAGCGGTCATCCGTGTCGATATCAACACCGGTACGGCCCAGCCGCTGCCGGTCGCCGTGCCCGGCTTTCCGGCAACCGCCGCCGCCAGCACCGCGGCGGGTTCGACGACCGCGCTGGGGGAGCAGATCGCGGGTGTCATCGCGAACGACCTCGGCTCGTCGGGCCTGTTCAAGCCGGTCGACACCAGCGGCACGCCCGTCGTCGCGCCCGAGGTGACGGCACCGCGCTTCGACGCCTGGAAGGCGCTGGCGGCGCAGGCGCTCGTCACCGGCAATGTCACCGCCAACCCCGACGGCGGCATCACCGTCGGCTGCTATGCCTACGACGTCTTCTCGAACGAGGAACTGGCGCGGCAGGGCTTCGTCACGACAGCGGCGAACTGGCGGCGCGCGGCGCACAAGTGTGCCGACCTCGTCTATTCGCGCCTGACCGGCGAAACCGGCTATTTCGACAGCCGCATCGTCTATGTCAGCGAGACCGGGCCCAAGACGCACCGGATCAAGCGGCTGGCGGTGATGGACCAGGACGGTGCCAACCACCGCTTCCTGACCAACGGCCAGAACCTCGTCCTGACGCCCCGCTTCGCGCCGAACCAGCAGACGCTGACCTATATGTCCTATGAGGGCAACCGCCCCCGCATCTGGCTCTACACCATCGGTACCGGGCACCAGGAAGCGGTCGGCGAGACGGGCAACATGAGCTCGGCACCGCGCTTCTCGCCCGATGGATCGACGCTCGTCTATTCGATCAGCCAGAACGGGACGACCGACATCTACAAGATGAGCCTGCCCGGGCGGCAGGTGACGCGGCTGACGCACGGGCCGGGCATCAGCACCTCGCCGAGCTATTCGCCCGACGGGTCGAAGATCGTGTTCGAAAGCGACCGCGGCGGCGCGCAGCAGGTCTATGTGATGAACGCCGACGGCTCGGACCAGCACCGCATCAGCTTCGGCGAGGGGCGCGCGGGCACGCCGGTGTGGTCGCCGAAGGGCGACCTGATCGCCTTCACGCGGCTCGGCGGCGGCAAGTTCCGCATCGGCGTCATGCGTCCCGACGGCTCGGGCGAGCGGCTGCTGACCAACGCCTATCAGGACGAAGGGCCGACCTGGTCGCCGAACGGCCGCGTGATCCTGTTCTTCCGCACCCAGCCGGGTGGCCGCGGCAAGGTCGATCTCCACTCCGTCGATCTGTCGGGGACGAACGAGCGGACAATAAAAACGCCGCTCGATGCGTCCGACCCGGCGTGGTCGCCGTTATTGCCCTGACATTCATTCCACTGCCGAAAGGGGTTCCGCCCATGCTTCACCGCGCTTCCACCCTGGCGATGATCGCCGTGCTCGTCGGCGTCTCGGCCTGCTCGACCAAGAAGAAGGTGCTGCCGCCCGCGCCGCCGCCCGCCAGCGCACCGCTCGGCTCGTCGACCGGACCGGCGTCGGGCGCGACCTCCGAGGGCAGCGTCGGTACGAGTGCGGTCCCCGGCTCCATCGCGGATTTCCGCCAGACGAGCGGCTCGGACACGGTGCTGTTCGCCTATGACAGCTATCAGGTCGACGACACCGCCAAGGCGATCCTCGGCAAGCAGGCCGAGTGGCTGGCGCGCTACCCGAACGTCAAGGTCACGATCGAAGGCCACACCGACGAGCGCGGCACACGCGAGTACAACCTTGCGCTCGGCGACCGCCGGGCGAATGCGGCGAAGAACTTCCTCGCTGCCCAGGGCGTCAGCGCCTCGCGGATGCAGACGATCAGCTACGGCAAGGAGCGCCCGGTCGCGGAGGGCAGCGACGAGGCCGCCTATGCCCAGAACCGCCGCGCGGTGACGGTCATCGTCTCGGGCGCGCGCTAACGCGCCCGCTTGCGGGAGGGGCGAGCGACGGCGAGGCCGGCCGGGGGGTGCGCACCGGCTGAGCCGCGGAATCGGAACGGGTCGGGAGCGAAGCCCTTCGCTTCTCATTCCCATCAACCCCTCCCGCAGGTGGGAGGGGAGCCTGCCTACCGTGCCGCCACCTGCACCGGTGCCGCCGCCGTGACGCGCCAGACCGTGTTGCCGACATCGTCGGCGATCAGCAGCGCGCCCGTCTTGTCGACGGCGACACCCACCGGGCGGCCGTAGCTCTTGCCGTTCTTCGCGTCGACGAAGCCGGTGACGACGTCCTCGGCCTTGCCGGCCGGCCGGCCGCCCGCAAAGGGCACGAAGGCGACCTTGTAGCCGGCGAGATTGTAGCGGTCCCAGCTGCCGTGCTCGCCGATGAACGCCCCTCCCCGGTACTTCGCCGGCAGGGCGTCGGCGGTATAGAAGGTCAGGCCCAGCGCGGCGACATGGCTGCCGAGCGCGTAGTCGGGCGGGATCGCCTTCGCCACCAGGTCGGGCCGCTGCGGCATCACCCGCGGATCGACGTGCTGACCGTAGTAGCTGTACGGCCAGCCATAGAAGGCGCCGTCCTTCACGCTCGTCAGATAGTCGGGCACGAGGTTCGGCCCCAGCTCGTCGCGCTCGTTGGCGACGACCCACAGGGTGTTGGTGCCGGGATAGAAGTTGGGGCTGTTCGGGTTCCTGAGGCCCGTCGCGAACAGGCGCGAGGCTCCGGTCTGGCGGTCGATCTCCCACACCGCGGCGCGGTTCTTCTCCGCCTCGATGCCGTTCTCGGTGATGTTGCTGTTCGAACCGACGGTCGCGTACAGCTTCGTCCCGTCGGGGCTGATCGTCAGGCTCTTGGTCCAGTGGTGGTCGATCGGCCCTCCGGGCAGCTCGGTCAGCACTTTGCCAGGCGCGGTGATCGCCGTCTGCCCCGGCGTGAACGGATAGGCGACGACCGCATCGGTGTTGGCGACATAGAGCGTGCCGGCGTACCAGACGACGCCGAACGGCGAATGCAGATTGTCGAGCAGCGTCACCTGCAGCGCCGCCTTCCCGTCCGCCCCTTCGCGGATGAGGGTGATGCGGCTCTTCGCCTTCGGGCCGCCGGGGAACGAGGTCGCCTTGTTCTTGACGAAGCCGACGATCGGGTCCTTGGGCCGCTTGATCGGCTCGACCGGCGGCGACTTCGCCTGCACGGCGAGGATGTCGCCGTTGGGCAGGACATAGACGTTGCGCGGATGGGCGAGGCCAGTCGCCAGCGCCTCGATCCGCAGTCCGGGTGCGACCGTCGGCTTGAACCCCGCCTTCCAGCCCTCCCCGACCGCGACGTTGATCGGCGGGATCAGATATTGCTTGGGCTCGGGCAGCGACCGGGTTCGGCCCGACCTGGCTGCTCTCGTCGAACGGCGGGTCGCTGCACGCAGCCAGCGCGAGGACGCCGGCCAAGACCAGGGCGCGGCTCACTTGGCGATCTCCGCACGGTCGCTGACGCCGACCCCGTCGCGGTAGCTGAGCGAGCCGCCGAGCCACGCGCTCGCCAGCAGCAGCACCACCGTGACGCCCGACAGGATCAATCCCTGCGGCACGACCGCCGTCCAGCCGTCGCGGCTGTGGACGAAGGCGTTGACCAGTTCGAGCAGCATGGCGACGATGTTGAGCAGCATGTGCGGCGTCGCCGCGGGGCGCGTCCGCACCAGGCGGTCGCCGAGATAGTCGGTCAACCCGGCCGCCGCCGCCAGCCCGCCCATGACGAGCCCCATCGTGATCAGCCAGATCGAGAAATACTGCCACATCAGATTGGCGGTCTGCCAATAGACGAGGTCGGTGACGAACGCCCCGATGAACCCGACGATCGGGAACGGAACCAGCATCGGGTGGATCGGGTGACCGAAGATCTGCGCCGTCGACCGCGGGTGTCGCCGTGTGTCGGTGTCCAAGACTATTCTCCTGCCGGATACGCTCTGTACCCGGCAGGCGGGGCGAGGTTCCCCGCTAATGGCTCAGCGCGCTACCACCAGGTCGCATAGAGCGCGACGAGGATCATGACGACGCCGAGGCCCAGGATGTTGAAGCTCGGCGCGGTCGAGTAGCTCAACCCGCGCGTGACGATCCGGTTGGCCGCCGCTGCCTGCGGGCGGAGCAGCGAGGCCGCGGCCGCCAGCGCCAGCGCCGCGACGAAGACGATGCTCATCCGGTTCATGAACGGAAAATCGGGCGCGGCGTACTTGAGGACCAGCGACAGGACGAACGAGGTCACCGCCGCGGTCAGCGCGCCGATCTCGGTCGCGCGTTTCCAGAACAGGCCGAGCAGGAAGATGACGACGATGCCGGGCGTGAAGAAACCGGTATATTCCTGGATGTACTGGAACGCCTGGTCCGACTGGCCGAGCAGCGGCCGTGCCGTGATCATGGCGATGACGATGGCGCTGGCGGCACAGATGCGGCCGACGAGCACGAGGTGGCGCTCGTTCGCCGGCCCGTCCTCGCCGCCCTCCGCGCGCGAAGCGATGCCCCGCCGCTTGGCATAGATGTCGAGGGTGAAGATGGTCGCGATCGAATTGATCTTGGACGCCGTCGAGGCGATGATCGCGGCGATCAGCGCCGCGAAGACGAGGCCGAGGATGCCCGGCGGCAGCAGGCGCATCATCGTCGGATAGGCCTGGTCGGACTTGGCCAGATGCGGCGCGAGGATGACCGCGGCGATCCCCGGCAGGACGATGATGACCGGCATCAGCAGCTTGAGGTAGGCGGCGAAGACGATGCCCTTCTGCGCCTCGCCGAGGCTCTTCGCCGCCAGCGCGCGCTGAATGATGTACTGGTTGAAGCCCCAGTAGCTGAGGTTGGCGATCCACATGCCGCCGACCAGCACGGCGATCCCGGGCAGTTCCTTGTAGTGCGGGTTCGACGGCGGCAGGATCATCTGGAAATGGTCGGGGATGCGGTGGGTCAGCGCGGCGAAGCCGGCGAGAATGTCGCCGCCGCCGATCCGGCTGAGCGTGATGCCGGCGATGATCAGGCCGCCCATCACGAGCAGCGTCACCTGGACGATGTCGGTCAGCGCCACCGCCTTCAGCCCGCCGCGCAGCTGGTAGAGGAGCGCGAAGACGCCCAGCCCGATCAGCGCATAGCCCTGGTCGATGCCGGCGACCTGATTGACCGCGATCGACCCCAGCCAGATGATCGAGGTCAGGTTGACGAAGACGTAAAGCCCCAGCCAGAACACCGCCATCAGCGTGCGGATGCTCGGCCCGTACCGCTGCTCGAGGAACTGCGGCATCGTGTAGATTTCGTTCTTGAGGAAGATCGGCAGGAAATACTTGCCGACGATCAGCAGCGTCAGCGCCGCCATCCACTCGTACGACGCGATGGCCAGCCCGATGGCATACCCCGAGCCGCTCATGCCGACGATCTGTTCGGCCGAGATGTTGGCCGCGATCAGCGATGCGCCGATCGCCCACCACGGCAACGACTTCGAGGCCAGGAAATAGTCGGAGCTGTCCTTGGTCGTGCCCGCCTTGTCGCGGCTGACCCATTGCGCCAGCCCGAAGATGCCGAACGCATAGGCGATGACCACCGCGAGATCGATCGGCGACAGGCTCATGAACGATCCCCCGGACACTGGAAACGCAAGCGGCTTCGGTTTTCGCCCGCTGGCCGCAGGGCGATTGATTTATCGCATTTATCCGGCTTGTCTAGCGCAAGGGGCGACGGGGAGGCGAGTGTGGCGACGCACGGATCAGGCGAGGCACGCCCACGGCGCAACCTGACGCGCCGCCTGCTCGACGACCTCGGCCGGCAGATCGTCGTCGGGGCGTTCGACAGCGCCCCTTTCCCGACAGAGGCGGAGCTGGCGCGGCGCCACAAGGTCAGCCGCTCGGTGACGCGCGAGGCGGTCAAGATGTTGACGGCCAAGGGCCTGTTGAGCGCCCGCCCGCGCCAGGGAACGGTCGTCCAGCCGGCGGCGTCATGGAGCCTGTTCGACCCCGACGTCCTCGCCTGGCTGATGGAGCGGCGCTTCTCGATCGACCTGCTGCGCCACTTCAACGAACTGCGGATCGCCATCGAGCCGGCGGCGGCGGCGCTCGCCGCGCGCTACGGCGGAGCGGGCGACCATGCGGCGATCGCCGCCGGCTGGGACCGCATGGCCGCCGCCGAGGCGGGCACCGACGACCCGCTCGCCGCCGACATCGCCTTCCACCTCGCGGTACTCGGCGCGTCGCAGAACCCCTTCTACCGCCAGTTCCGCGAGGTCGTCGCCTCCGCGCTCCGGACCTCGATCGGCGTCACCAACCGTGTCGCCGGCCGCACCGCCAGCCTGTCCGACCACGCCGCGGTGCGCGACGCGATCCTCGACCGCGACGGCGACCGCGCCCGCGAAGCGATGCGGGCGCTGATCGCCGACGTCATTGCGCTGATCGACGCGGTGGCCGAAGATTGGGGGGCGTGAGCCGGGTATAGTGGAGTCAGGTGTGGTGCGCTGGATTGCCGTGTGGCTAGGCATCCTCGCCTGCTCCCTGCCCGCGGTCGCGGCGCAACCGCTCGGCCCCTTGTGGAGTGCCCGGACCGCCAGCGTCGTCGTCACGCCCTGCCCGCCCGGTGGCGATCACGACGATGACTGCCGCGGGGTGGCAGTTCGGCGCGGCAGCGAGGTTAAAATCCTCGGCGGCGGCTACAGTCACGTCACGCTTCTATGGCAGCGTACGCCCGGCCACCAAGGGCCGGATGTCCTGATCCGCGGCGATGGCGGCGGATCGGGGGGCGAAGGCGACCTGATCGCCGTCACACTCGGCCCGAGCATTGACGTTCGCCGCCTGACCGGCGGGCGGATCGACGACATCATCGTCGCCGATCCGCACGGCCGTTTCGCCTTCAACCTGCCGTTCGGCATCGGCTACTTCAACGGCGCGCCGAACGCGGGCGAGACCGACGTGCCGCTGCCGATCGTCTGGCGCGGCGGCGACTTCGCGCTCGATCTGGCGGCGCTCACCTCGCGGACCATCTCACGCGAGGAACTCGACTTCCGCCGCCTCGCCGTCCAGCGCGAGCTGAATGACTGGCAGCAGGACGACTATACTTCCGGGCGGCTGACGATGCCGCGGCAGGCAAAGGATACGGAGGTGACCGTGCAGGCGTTCGCCGACCTGATGCTGAGCGGGCACGCGGACCTGGCGATCGACTTGCTGCGCCGCGCCTGGCCAGGGTCGCGGGACGACATCCGGCGACCGATTGGCGGCGAGGCCCCGTTCTGGAACGCACTTTGTCGGAGGATCGTCCGCCATGACTATTGGACCCGCCTCGGCCTGGCCCGCCTGCCGCACTCCGACCTGATCCTCGCGGGGGCCGCCGGCAGATCGGGTCTGCCCGACTAGGGCTGCGCCATGCGGATCGGCGCGATCTCGCCGGTCGGCAAATATTCGATCTTCTGGATGACAGTGCGCCGTTCGCCGGCATAGGGGCCGTCGCCCGCCTTGTCCTCCCAGCGGTGGTAGACGATCAGCCAGTCGCCGGTCGCGGGATCGCGGACGAAGCTGTGGTGGCCCGGCCCCTTCAGTCGCCCCTCGCTGGCGAGCAGCACGCCGCGGTACTTCCACGGGCCCGTCGGGCTCGGCGCCATCGCATAGTGGACCGAATAGTCGCTCCGGTCCCAGTGGCCGTGGCTGTACGACAGGTAATAGATGCCGTTCCGCTCGTGCATGAACACGCCCTCGGTGAAGGCGGGCGGCTGGTCGACCGGCACCTCGCCGGTGATCGTGACCATGTCCGGGGCGAGCGTGAAGACGCGCAGCCGCGCCCCCGCGCTGCCGCCGGCATACAGGTAGCGCGTGCCCGACTTCGGATCGACGAAGACCATCGGGTCGATCGCCTCGAAGCCGTCGCCGCCGGTCAGCAGCGGCTTACCGCTGTCGGTACACGGCCCCTCCGGGCCGTCGCACAGGGCAACACCGAGGCGGCTCGGCGTCGGGTTCTGCGGCCCGACCGCGTAGTAAAAATAGTAGCGCCCGTTCGCCGCAATCATGTCGGGCGCCCACAGGAAGTGGGTGCGGGCATGGTCGGCGTCGATCCAGCGGATGTCGGAGAGCCGGAGCAGCGTGCGGTCGTCCTGCCAGCCCTTCGTCCCCGCGGTCCAGACGTCGAGCTTCGCCCCGCGCCCGGTCGGGTAGATGTACAGCTTGCCGCCATCGGCCAGCGCGAACGGGTCGGCGCCCGGCAGCACCGACGGCGCGACCGCCCCGCCGGCGAGCAGCGCGGCGATCAGCAGCGCGATCACGGCTGCGGCACCACGCCCTTCGGTGCTGCCGCCAGCCGGCGGATCAGGTCGGTCTCGGCCGGGCGATAGGGCGTCAGGTCGGCGCGCAGCACCTCGTGGAACCAGACCGGCGGCTCGTCATAGGTGTAGGGTTTCTTCCAGCTGTCCCACGGCAGGCGCGTCTGCGTCTTGCCGTCGACGAAGCCCCAGTTGATCATCGCGATGCCCAGCCGCTTGCCGATCGGCAGCGACCCGTCGAACGTCGAGCCGACCCCGCGCGCCATATATTCGGTGCACAGCACCGGCCGGCCGTAGCTCAGCATCTGCTGCGCCCGTTCGGCGAACTTCTCCGGCCAGTTGTAGTCGTGGAAGCTCATCACGTCGGAGCGCGCGACCTGGATGCGCTCGACGGCGTCCAGCGTCTCCCCGCGGTCCCAGTGGTCGCCGATCCACAGCCCGCTGGTCAGCGGCTGGTCGGGGTCGGCGGCCTCCGCCCAGTCGAACACGTGCCCCAGCAGGCCGGCGACGAGCGCGGTCTTATCGGGCGTCGGCGCATAGTTGCCGCCGCCGCCGTTGTTCGGTTCGTTCCACACGTCCCAGGCGAGGATGCGCCGGTCGTGCGCGAAGCTGCCGACGATGTCGCGGACGTACGCCTCCAGCTTCGGGTACTGCGCCCGGTCGGCGAGCCGCGCCGCGCCGGGCGCCTGCACCCAGCCCGAATTGTGGACGCCGGGGATCGGCGGATGCTGCGGGCCCAGAATCGGGTTCGGGTCCCAGCAGCTGTCGAACAGGACGAACACCGGCTTGATGTGATGCCTGGCCGCGATCTGCAGGAAGGTGTCGATCCGCGACTTGAAGCCGGCGGCGTCCTGCTCCCACAGCAGGTTGTGGAGGAAGACGCGCATCGTCGTCATCCCTAAGCCCTGCGCGGCGCCGAGCTCGCGGTCGATCCGCTGCGGGTCGAACGTCGCCGCCTGCCACATCTCGAGCTGGTTGATCGCGCTGGCCGGTGCGTAGTTCGAGCCGACGAGCCACGGCTGCGCCGCGTACCACGCCGTCGCCTGCGGCTTCGTCCACTGCTCGCGCGCCTCGACCGGGGCCGTGATCAGCAGCAGCGCTGCGAGGAGCCGCCTCACTTCGCGGCGTTCCAGCTGAAGCGGTACGAGATGACGTTGCGGTACGTCTCGCCGGGCGCCAGCCGCGCCGAGCCGAACGCCGGCTGGTTCGGCGTGTCGGGGAAGATCTGCGGCTCGAAGACGACGGCGTCGCCCGCGCGGTAGATGCGCTTCGCCTTGCCGCTCGTCGTCCCGTCGAGGAAGTTGCCCGAATAGAACTGCAGCCCCGGCTGGTTCGACCACAGCTCGAAGGCGCGCCCCGACGTCGGGTCGGCGACCCGCGCCATCAGATGCTCGTCCACCGTCACCTGCCGCCCGACCACCCAGTTGTGGTCGTAGCCGCGGCCGAAGACGAGCTGCTGGTCGGTGGCGTCGCGCACCCGCTCGCCGACGGCGCGGGGCGTGCGGAAGTCGAAGGCGGTGCCGGCGACAGGGCGGAACTCACCCGTGGGGATCGCCCCGGCATCGGTCGGCAGGTAGGTCTCGGCGGGGATCGTCACGCGGTGCCCCATCGCGCCGTTCGCCGACCCCTCCCCGCTCAGGTTCCAATAGGCATGGTTGGTGACGTTGACGATCGTCGGCGCGGTCGTCGTCGCGCGGTACTCGATCGTCAGCCGGTCGTCCTCGCCCAGCGTGTAGGTCGCGTCGACGGTCAGCGTGCCCGGATAGCCCATCTCGCCGTCGGGGCTGACGTGGCGCAGCGTGACGTGGCCGCTCGGTCCCCCGGCCGCGTCGACGACCTGCCACAGCTGCTTGTCGAAGCCCGCCGTGCCGCCGTGGAGCGAGTTCGGCCCGTTGTTGACCGGCACCTGGTACGCCTTGCCGTCGAGGGTGAACTTGCCTCTGGCGATGCGGTTGGCGAAGCGCCCGACGGTCGCGCCGAAATACTGCGGGTGGTCGAGATAGTCCTTCAGGTTGTCGTAGCCGAGCGCGACGTCGGCGAGGTGCCCGGTGCGATCGGGCAGGATCAGCGACTGCAGCGTCGCGCCCCAGGCAATGACCGTCGCATGGACGCCGTGCCGGTTGACCAGCGTCACCGCCGGTACCGGCCGCCCGTCGGGGAGGGTGCCGAAGGTCGCGCGGGCGATCTCGACCCCGCTCGCCGGCACCGCCAGCGCGGTCAGCGTCGCCGCCGCCGCGGCCTTGGCCACATTACTCATCCTCACCCGCCACTCCCGTCCAGCACCGCACGGTAACTGTGGCTTCTTAACCACGATCGCACCGCAATGTTACAGCGGCGCGGCATTGATATGATAAATGGCTTGTCGCTGTCGAGCGCCGCGTCCTATCGGCGGAGCGAAGGCGCATCCGGGGATCACCCGGAGCGTCGTGCCGTCAAGGGGAGCATCATGCGCACCAGAACCGCCGTTCTCGCCTCCACCGCCGCCATCGCCCTCGCCACCTCCGCCGCTGCTCAGGAGAGCAGCGCCGGACAGGGACCGGGCGGGACGCCGAGCAGCACGACGGTCGCGCCGACCGACACGCCCGCCGACGCGAGCGACATCGTCGTCACCGGCATCCGCGCGAGCCTCGGCTCGGCCGAGCGGATCAAGCGCGACGCGCCGCAGATCATCGATTCGGTCGTCGCCGAGGATATCGGCAAGCTGCCCGACATCTCGGTCGCCGACACCGCCGCGCGCATCGCCGGCGTCCAGGTCTACCGCACCGCCGGCGAGGCCGGCAGCGTGCTCGTCCGCGGCCTGCCCTATTTCGAGACGACCTACGACGGCCGCGAGATCTTCACCGCCGAGACGCGCGTCGTCGCGCTGCAGGACTTCCCCTCGCAGAACGTCGCCGCGCTGCAGGTCATCAAGACCTCGACCGCCGACCTCGTCGAGTTCGGGGCTGGCGGGCAGCGTCAACGTCGTCAGCCGCAAGCCGTTCGACTTCAAGGACAGCTGGACCGCATCGCTGTCGGGCCAGGCGAACTACACGCGCAACGCCGACGCCTTCCGGCCGCAGGGCAACTTCCTCGTCTCGCACCGCTGGGATTCGAACATCGGCGAGATGGGCCTGCTGGTGAACGCCTCGTACACCGAGCTGCGCTATCTCGACAACGAGCTGTCGAACACCGACTTCGTCGCCAACCCGACGGTGAACGGCCAGGTCGTGCGCCTGCCCGACATCCTGCGCCTCTACGACCGCTCGGGCGACCGTGCGCGGCCGTCGGCCAACGCCGCCTTCCAGTGGAAGCCGAACCCCGACCTCGAGATCTACGCCGGCGCGCTGTGGCAGGGCTTCAGGAACCGCATCGACGACCGTCTCGTCGAGGCCGACCTGTACAACGCGATCAGCTACAACAACCTGACCTTCCGCCCGGGGACCAACATCGTCACCGGCGGCACCATCGTCGACGGCAACCAGCCCTTCACCTTCCAGGGCGCGACCAACAACAACACCGATACCTTCCAGTATTCGACCGGCTTCAAGTGGGACCACGACAAGTGGCACCTGTCGGCCGACGGCGCGCGGACGATCAGCACCTTCCGCGGCTCGACCGAGTCGCTCGACCGGCGCTTCATCGGCACGCCGACGATCACCTTCAACAACCAGCGGCCCGAGTTCAGCATCACCGGGCTCGACCAGAACAATCCCGCCGGCTTCCTCTACCAGGGCCTGTTCGAGGAGAACCAGCGCTCGGCCGGGCGCAGCTGGCAGGTCCGCGGCGACCTGACCTATGACGCCGACTGGGCGTTCATCAGGAACATCCAGCTCGGCGCGCGCTACACCGACCGCGTCGCCGACCGTTTCTACGCCAACCGCTACGCCTACCAGCTGCCGCTCGGCATCAACGCCTCGCACGCTGCCGCTGGCGTCGTCGGTGTTCGACCCGGGCTTCGCCGGCACCGACACGCAGGGCTTCCGCAACTGGTCTGCGCCGCTCTACCAGAGCTTCCGCGACAACGTCGTCGCGCTGCGCCAGTTCGTCATTGCCAACTGCCCGGCGATCGTCGCCACCGGCGACACGGGCAACGGCTGCCTCGGCTACACGACGACGCCGGTCAACGATCCGCTGCTCTATCATGCGAGCGAGCAGACGGTCGCCGGCTATGCCCAGGCGAACTATGCGTTCGGTGACGTGCTCGACGGCACCGTCGGCGTCCGCATCGTCAACACGCGCGAGCGGGTGCAGGGGCCGCAGCCGGCGGGCATCGCCGCGTTCAACAACGCGAACGAGTTCACCGACTATCTGCCCAACGTCAGCGGGCGCTTCCACTTCACGCCGAACCTGCAGTTCCGGCTTGCCTACTCGAAGACGCGGACGCTGCCGAACTTCTCCGACCTGAACCCCAATCTGACGCTCAACGCGCCGCCGTCGACGCCCGACCAGAAGGGCACGCCCAGCAATCCGCAGACCGGCCAGGGCGGCAACCCGTTCCTGAAGCCGTACAAGTCGGACAATTTCGACGCGAGCCTCGAGTTCTACGTCTCGCGCACCGCCTTTGCCTCGGCAGCCTATTTCCACCGCGATCTCGACGGCTTCATCCAGTCGGGGACGACGATCATCCCCAACGATCCGGTCCACGGCTACACGGAGATCACGACGCCGTTCAACACCGGCAAGGGCCACATCGACGGCTGGGAGCTGCAGGGCCAGTCGTTCCTCGACATCGCCGGCCTGCCGCAGTGGGCGAAGGGGTTCGGCCTGCAGGGCAGCGTCACCTTCCTCAACGCCAAGACGCAGGTGTTCAACCCGACGCTGAACGGCGGCGCCGGCGGCCTCTACTACCAGCCGCTGATCGACCAGACGGCCGGCTCGTCGCGCTTCCTCTACAACCTCGTCCTGCTGTACGAGCAGGGGCCGCTGTCGGCGCGGGCGACGCTCAACGGCCGCTCGAGCTTCCTCGCGACGCAGCAGTTCCGCGGCAACGACATCTATTTCGAGTACGGCAAGCCGGCGCCGCGGCTCGACCTGTCGGTCAACTACGAGGTTCGACCGGGCGTGACCCTGTTCGGCGACTGGACCAACGTCACCGGCGCGCCGTTCAAGCAGTACGAGAGCTCGGCCCGCGACGGCGCGCCGCGCACCGAGTTCGTCCGCTACATCCGCTTCGACGAGAGCGTCGCCTCGCTGGGCGTGCGGATCAACTTCACTCGCTGACCTTCGCCACCCGCGCCGGACCGTCCGGCGCGGGGGTTGTCGGCGTCGGCTGGCGCGCGCTATGCCGTGGCTTTGGACAGGAGCGGGCATGCGCTTGACGACGATACTGATCGCGGCGGCGCTCGCCGCGCCCGCCACGGCCGGCGAGCACCCGCAGGCCGAGGCCCAGGCGCTCGACCTCGGCAAGCAGGCGATCGCCCTGCGCTCGGTCCGCGGGCCGGGCAACAAGACTCCGCAGGTCGCCGCGCTGTACAAGGCGGCGCTCGTCGCCGGCGGGTTCGCCGACGGCGACGTGACGATCACGCCCGTCGACGACACCGCCTACCTGATCGCCACCTGGCACGGCAGCGACGCCAAGCTGAAGCCGCTCGTCATCTCCGGCCACATGGACGTCGTCGAGGCGAACCCGGCCGACTGGCAGCGCGATCCGTTCACGCCGGTGGTCGAGAACGGCTATCTCTACGGCCGCGGCGCGACCGACATGAAGCTCGACGGCACGACCGCCATCGCCGCGCTCAATGAACTGCGCCGCGAGGGATACCGGCCGCGCCGCTCGATCGTCATCGAGTTCTCCGGCGACGAGGAGACGGTGATGAAGACCTCCGCCCTCATCGCGGACAAGTTGAAGGACGCCGAGATGGTCCTCAACATCGACGGTGGCGGCGGGGCCTTGGACGAGAAGACCGGCAAGCCGCTCTACTGGACGTGGCAGGCGGCGGAGAAGACCTACGCCGACTTCGAGCTGAGCGTCACCAACCCCGGCGGCCATTCGTCGGCCCCGCGGCCCGACAATGCCATCGTCCAGCTGAGCCAGGCGTTGGTCCGCATCGGTGCCTACCACTTCAAGCCCGAGACCAACGCCGTCACCCGCGCCTATTTCGTCGAGGCGGCCAAGTACGAGGAGCCGAAGACCGCTGCTGCCATGCGCGCCTTCGCCGCCAACCCGGCCGACCAGGCGGCCATCGCCACGCTCACCGCCAACTACGAGACGGTCGGCGAGATCGGCACCACCTGCGTGCCGACGATGGTGAACGGCGGCCACGCGATCAACGCCCTGCCCCAGCGCGCGACGGCAAACATCAACTGCCGCATCTTCCCCGGCCACAAGCCCGCCGACATCATGGCCGAGCTCAAGCGCGTCGCCGCCGCACCCGCGGTGTCGTTCAAGGACGTGACCGAGGGCTCGGTGCCGAACGATGCCTCGCCGGTGCGCCCTGACTTCGTCGCCGCCGTCAACAAGGCGATGGCCGCGGTGTATCCGGGCGTGCCGGTGTTCCCGAGCCAGGCGTCGGGGGCGAGCGACAGCATGTGGTTCCGCTACCACCACGTTCCGAGCTATGGCGCGAGCCCGATGTTTCTCAAGGGCTCGGACGACTTCGCGCACGGGTTGAACGAGCGCGAGCCGATCGCCAACATCCCGCCGGCGATCACCTATTACCTGTCGCTGTTCCGCGACCTGTCGCAGTGAGCAGCGCGCCGGCCCCGGACGATCTCGCCCCGCCGGCCGGCGACCCGCAGGCTGACTGGAGCCTGCCCGGCTGGATCTACACCGACGCCGATTTCGCGGCGGTCGAGGCCGAGCGCATCCTCCGCCCGTCGTGGCAGATCGTCTGCCACGTCAGCGACATCGCGCACGCCGGCGACTTCCACACCTTCGACTTCCTCGGCGAGAGCGTGGTCGTCGTCCGCGGCGAGAACGGGCAGATCCACGCCTTCGCCAACGTCTGCCGCCACCGCGCGATGCGGCTGGTCGAGGGACCGAGTGGCTGCGCGCGGAAGCTCGTCTGCCCGTACCACGCCTGGACGTACGACCTCGACGGGCGGCTGACCGGCGTGCCCTTCCGCCGCGACTATCCCGCGCTGCGGCTCGAAGACAACGGCCTGGCGCCGGTCGAGGTCGAGGTCTGGCGCGGCTTCGTCTTCGTCCGCCTCGAGGACCGCGGTGGACCCTCGGTGGCGGCAATGATGACCCCCTACGACGCCGAGATCGCGCCGTACGCTCTCGAGGACGTGCGGACGATCAGCCCGGTGCGGACCCGGTCGCGGGCGGTCAACTGGAAGAACGTCGGCGACAACTACAGCGACAACCTCCACATTCCCGTCGCCCACGACGGGCTGACGCGGCTGTTCGGCAAGAGTTATGGGATCGAGGCCGCGCCGTGGGTCGACCGCATGGTTGGCGACCTGGCCGACGCGCCGACGACGAACCCATGGGAGCGGTTCTACGCACGCCACCTGCCCGAGGCCGGCCACCTGCCGGCGACGCACCAGCGGCGCTGGCTCTACTTCAAGCTGTGGCCGAACATGGCGTTCGACCTCTATCCCGACCAGATCGACTTCATGCAGTGGCTGCCCACCGGCCCGACGACGTGCGTGCTGCGCGAGATGGCCTTCGCCCTCCCCGACGAGCGCCGCGAGATGCGCCTCGTCCGCTATGCCAACTGGCGGATCAACCGCGTCGTCAACGCCGAGGACACGTGGCTGATCGAGCGCGTCCAGGCCGGCATGGCATCGCGCACCTACACCGCGGGGCCGATCGGCGCGAGCGAGGTGTGCCTGCGCAGCTTCGCCGCCAAGATCCGCGCGATCATCCCCGAGGCGCGCCTCGACCGCGCGCCCCCAGCCGGCTGGAGCCGTCGGCCGCATCAGGTGCCGGCATGACCAAGCGCTACGACGCCATCGTCATCGGCGGCGGCCACAACGGGCTGGTCTGCGCCTTCTATCTCGCCCGCGCAGGGCTGAAGGTCCGCGTCCTCGAACGCCGCCACGTCGTCGGCGGCGCGGCGGTGACCGAGGAGTTCGCACCCGGCTTCCGCAACTCGACCGCCAGCTACACCGTCAGCCTGCTGCGGCCGAAGATCATCGCCGACATGCGCCTGCACGAGCGCGGCTGGCGGGTGATCGAGCGGACGATCAGCAACTTCCTGCCGCACGAGGGTGGCTACCTGAAGCTCGGCGGCGGCACCGCGCGGACGCAGGCCGAGTTCGCCCGCTTCTCGAAGAAGGACGCCGAGGCCTTCCCGGCCTACGAAACCGCGCTCGAGCGCGTCGCCGACGTGCTGCGCGACCTCGCGCTCAAGACCCCGCCCAACGCCGGCGGCGGCCTGCGCGCGCTGCTCGCGGCGGCGTCGCAGGGGCGGCGGCTGACCGGCATGGACGTCGAGGCGCAGCGCGACGTGATGGACCTGTTCGTCAAGTCCGCACGCGACTTCCTCGACGGCTGGTACGAGAACGACTTCGTCAAGGGCGCGTTCGGCTTCGACGCGGTCGTCGGCAACTATGCCAGCCCCGACACGCCGGGCTCCGCTTATGTCCTCCTCCACCACGTCTTCGGCGAGGTCGGCGGCAAGAAGGGCATGTGGGGCCACAGCGTCGGCGGCATGGGCGCGATCACCCGCACCATGGCCGAGGCGTGCGTCGAGGCGGGCGTCGAGATCAGCCTCGAGGCACCCGTCGCCAAGGTGCTGAGCGACGGCGGCAAGGCTTCCGGCGTGCGGCTCGAATCAGGCGAGGAGATCGCCGCGCCGATCGTTGCCGCCAATGTCGGCCCCGCCCTGCTCTTCCGCCAGATGATCGATCGCAGCGACCTGCCGCCCGCCTTCGCGCGGCGGATGGACGGCTTCAAGACCGGCTCGGGGACGTTCCGGATGAACGTCGCGCTGTCGGAACTGCCCGACTTTACCGTCCTGCCCGGCAAGCAGGTCGCCGAGCACCACACCGCCGGCATCATCATCGCGCCGACGATGGACTACATGGACCGCGCCTTCACCGATGCGCGGGCGACGGGCATGTCGCGGGCGCCGATCGTCGAGATCAAGCTGCCGACCAGCGTCGACGACAGCCTCGCCCCGCCGGGCAAGCACATCGCCAGCCTGTTTGCGCACCAGTTCGCCCCCGTGCTGCCGGACGGCCGCTCGTGGGACGATGCGCGCGACGAGGCGGCCGAGCTCATCATCGACACGGTGACGGCGCACGCGCCCAACTTCAGAAGCGCGATCATCGCCACGCAGGTCCACTCGCCATTGGACCTCGAGCGCAAGTTCGGGCTGGTCGGCGGCGACATCTTCCACGGCCACATGAGCCTCGACCAGCTGTACGCCGCGCGCCCCGTTCTCGGCCACGGCGACTACCGGATGCCGATCGCCGGGCTGTACCTGTGCGGCTCGGGCGCGCACCCGGGCGGCGGCGTCAGCGGCGCGCCGGGCCACAATGCGGCGCACGAAATCCTGCGCGACCGCAGCCGGCTAGGCCGCCTGTTCGGCCGGCGCGCCGCGTAGCCAGTAGACCGGCAGCGCCGTCAGCATCAGGAGCAGGCTGAGCCCGCTCGCCGCCGCTCCCGCGCCCCAGAAGGCGACGAGGGTGAAGGCTAGCCCCACCGCCGCCGCCGCCACCGCCACCCGGCGCATCAGCGCGGCGACACAGATGGCGAGGTACAGCCACAGCGTCGCACAGGTCGACAGCAGCATGGTGAAGGTGAAGATGCCGCCCAGCGACCCGCTCGCGTGCGACAGGACGAGCAGGCTCGCCAGCGTCGACGAGACGATCAGCACGCGAACCGGCACGTCGCGCGCCGACACCCGCGCGAACCACGCCGGCAGCAGCCCCGCGCGCGCCATGCCGAGCGGCAGCTCGCCCTGGATCAGCACCCAGCCGTTGAGCGCGCCGATCGCGGCGATCGCAGCGAAGGCGGCGACCGACAGGCCAGGCCCACGCCCCCAGAACGTCTCGACGAACAGCTCGAACGGCGCCGGCGAGGTCGCCACCGCCCGTTCCGGGAGCAGCAGGACGATCGCCGAGCAGACGAGGATGTAGAGCAGCCCGGTCAGCGCGGTGCCGGCGAGCGAGGCGCGCATCACCGTCCGTGCCGGATCGCGGACGCGCGCGGCGGCGACGCCCGCCGCCTCGAAGCCGACGAGGGCGAACAGCGTCAGCGTCACCGCCGCCGGTAGGCCGCCGGCCGCGGCGCGCAGCGGCGGCAGCGGCGGCAGGGCGACACCCCGGAAGCCGAGCCCGACCGCGATGGCGACCACCGCCAGCAGCGGCAGCAGCTTGAGCAGCGTCGTCACCACCTGGAACTCTCCCGCCCGCCGCGCGCCGGCAAGGTTGAGCAGCGTCAGCAGCCAGATCAGCCCGACCGCGACGAGCGCGCCGGTCAGCGGTGTCGCATCGAGCCACGGCAGGAGCGCCGACAGGTAGCTCGTCGCCGCAATCGAGATCGCCGCGTTCGCCGCCCACACCGCGATCCAGTAGCTCCAGCCGATGAGCAGTCCCGGCAGCGGCCCGAGCACCGCCGCGGCCACCGCCAGCGCGCCGTTCGCCCCCGCCGTCGCCGCGCTCAGCCGGGCGAGCGTGTAGGCGATGGTCAGCGCGCCGGCCGTGCCGATGATCCAGGCGGCGACGCCGGTCCAGCCGAACGGCGCCAGCGCCGCGGGCACGAGGAACACGCCCGAGCCGATCATGCCGCCGACGACGAGCGCCGTTGCCGTCCAGAAGCCGAAGGGTCGCGCGTCTGTGTCCAAGCCGTGCCCCCGAAGCACCCTCGCCAGATTCGATCAAAGCACGCGGGCGCGCGCGAGGCCACCCGCTTCCGGCAAGGGGCGGCCGCGGCTAGGCTCCGGCGCATGAAGACCTGCCTCGCCCTCCGCCATGTCGACTTCGAGGATCTCGGCCTGTTCGCCCGGCCGCTCGCCGAGCATGGCTACGCCGTGCGCTACCTCGACACGCCCGTCGCGTCGCTCGACCCGGCGGCGGTGGCCGACGCCGACCTGCTGGTCGTGCTCGGCGGACCGATGGCCGCGTATGAGACGGACCGCTATCCGTGGCTGGCGGCCGAGTTCGACGCGGTCGCGGCGCGCCTCGCCGCCCGGCGGCCGACGCTCGGCGTCTGCCTCGGCGCGCAGCTGATGGCGAAGGCGCTCGGGGCGGCGGTGGTCAGGGCACCGGCGGTCGAGCTCGGCTGGGCCCCCCTGAGCCTCACCGAGGCCGGGCGGGCGTCGCCGCTCGCGCCGCTCGACGGCCTCGCCGTCCTGCACTGGCACGGCGACCGCTTCGATCTGCCGCCGGGCGCGACGAGGCTCGCCGCAACGGCGCTGTGTCCGCACCAGGCGTTCAGCCACGGCGACCACGCGCTCGCGCTGCAGTTCCACGCCGAGGTCGATCCGGACCGCATCGAGCCGTGGATCACCGGCAACGCGACGGACCTCGCGGATGCTGACGTCGCTGCCGACGCGCTCCGCGCCGCGACCGCGCGCCACGGCCCGGCGATCGCTGCTGCCGCGCCGGCGCTGCTCGCCGCGTGGCTCAGGCAGCTCGCCTAACGTGCTCGACAGCGAGCAGCCGCCCTGCCCCCGTTACGGGCGCGGCGGCCGCGCGTAGGGCACGAACGGGCCGAGCCCGATCGATCCCGTCTCGAAACGGGTTACCGGATCGAACAGGCGGACGATGTCGACGGTGCACAGCTGGTCGGTCTCGGTCTTGGTCACCAGCGCGAGGTCGGAGCGCAGGAACTCCGCCCCCGATCGCGGGCGGTCGAGATAGATCGTCCCGCCGCGCATCCGGTAGAGGATCGCCGTACGGTCGATGATCTCGGTCGAGTCGATGTCGCGCTGGTAGATGCAGTCGGTCGGCTTGCCGGGCACACGGCCGGCCAGCGCCTTGGCGATCGCGTCCTCGGGCGCGAGGCGGGCGGCGACGGAGGGGACGGCAGCCGCGAGCAGGGCGGCGGCGACGACGAGCGGACGGAACATGCGCAGGGCTCCTTCTTCGCCCTGCGTTACACTCCGGCCGCTTAACGCCGCCTGACCGGAGTCAGGCGGGGTAGGGCCGCCCTTCGGGATCGCGGTATTCGCCGTCGGGCGGCAGGATCGCGGACGCGTCGGGCAGATCGTCGCGGTCGCGCGCGGTAACGGGCTCGGGCAACAGGTCGGGCCGCGCGCGCGGGTCGGCGGGAAGCGGGTGGTGCGGGTCGCGGTCGGGCATGGACGGTCTCCTCGAGCCCCTCAACCCGCGCCGCGACATGCGGCTCCGCGTTCAGGCCCGGCTGATGCGGTAGACGCTCGCCGGCGGCGCGTTCGCCAACACCGTCGCGGTCCGCATGGCGGTCAGCCCCAGCTCGCCGAGCACCGAATCGGCGACCGGACAGCGGTAGCCGTAGGTGAACTGGAACATCGCGCCGCCCGGCCGCAGCTCGTCGAACGCCTTGCCGAGAATGGCGCGGACGACCGGCTTCGGCATCGACAGGATGGGCAGCCCGCTGACCACCGCGCCGGCCGCGCCCGGCCCGAACAGCGGCAGTCCGGCCAGTTCGGCGGCGCTGCCCTCGACCAGCCGCACCGCCGGGAAGCGGGCGCGCAGCAGCGTCGCGAACTCGGCCGCGGCCTCGATCATTACCAGCCGGTCCGCGGGTACGCCGGCGTCGAGGATCGCCTGGGTGAAGACGCCGGTGCCGGGGCCGAACTCGATGACGGGGGCGGTCGCCGGCCCGATCTCGGCAGTGATCGCCCGCGCCAGCGCCGGGCCCGACGGGGCGATGGCCGCAACGCGCAGGGGGGCGGCGAGCCACGCCTTGAGGAACGGCAGCAGGTCGGCGCGGGCGGCGCGGGCCCGCGCGCGGTCGTCCCGGCGCGCGGCGGAGGTCGGCATCGGCGGCGTCTCCCGGAGCGAAGGCGCACGGCATAACGCATGGCCCGCGCCGACGGAAGCCGCGCTCGTCCGGGGCAACGCACGTCTTGCCCCAAGCGGTAACATCGCTACGACGGCGGGCGAAAACGTGCCCGACAGGAGACCCGCATGACCGCCACCGGCCACGACAGCTTGCAGACCCGCCGGACGCTGACGGTCGAGGGCAAGGACTACGCCTATTACAGCCTGCCCGCAGCCGCCGAGGCGCTGGGCGACATCAGCCGCCTGCCCTTCTCGATGAAGGTGCTGTTCGAGAACCTGCTGCGCTTCGAGGACGGCACGACCGTCACCCGCACCGATCTCGAGGCGATGGTGCAGTGGGTGCACGACCGCCGCAGCGACCGCGAGATCGCCTATCGCCCGGCGCGCGTGCTGATGCAGGACTTCACCGGCGTGCCGTGCGTCGTCGACCTCGCCGCCATGCGCGATGCGATGACGCGGCTCGGCGGCGACCCGGCCAAGATCAACCCGCAGGTGCCGGTCGACCTCGTCATCGACCATTCGGTCATGGTCGACGAGTTCGGCACGCCGAGCGCCTTCACCGACAACATGGACCTCGAATACAAGCGCAACATCGAGCGCTACGAGTTCCTCCGCTGGGGCTCGTCGGCGCTGAAGGGCTTCCGCGTCGTGCCGCCGGGCACGGGCATCTGCCACCAGGTCAACCTCGAGTATCTGGCGAAGACGGTGTGGACCAGCGAGGCGGCGGACGGCGCGACCGTCGCCTACCCCGACACGCTGGTCGGCACCGACAGCCACACGACGATGGTCAACGGGCTGGGCGTCCTCGGCTGGGGCGTCGGCGGGATCGAGGCCGAGGCGGCGATGCTCGGCCAGCCGGTCTCGATGCTCATCCCCGAGGTCGTCGGCTTCAAGCTCGACGGCACGCTCGCGAGGGCATCACCGCCACCGACCTCGTGCTGACGGTCACGCAGATGCTCCGCGCCAAGGGCGTCGTCGGCCGCTTCGTCGAGTTCTACGGTCCCGGCCTCGACGCGCTGACGCTCGCCGACCGCGCGACGATCGCCAACATGGCGCCCGAGTACGGCGCGACCTGCGGCTTCTTCCCGGTCGACCAGGCGACGCTCAACTACCTGAAGCTGACCGGGCGCGACGCCGAGCAGATCGCGCTGGTCGAGGCCTATTGCCGCGCCCAGGGCATGTGGCGCGACGCGACCGCGCCCGATCCCGTGTTCACCGACACGCTCCACCTCGACCTGTCGACGGTGCAGCCCTCGCTCGCCGGGCCGAAGCGGCCGCAGGACCGGGTGCTCCTCAGCCAGGCCGACGAGGCGTTCGAAACCGAACTCGCCAGCGGCTACAAGAAGACGGGCGACGAGGCGCACAAGCGCGTCGCCGTCGCGGGCGCGACCCACGACCTCGGCCACGGCGACGTCGTCATCGCCGCGATCACCAGCTGCACCAACACCTCGAACCCGAACGTGCTGGTCGCCGCCGGCCTCGTCGCCCGCAAGGCCCGCGCGCTGGGCCTCAAGACCAAGCCGTGGGTCAAGACCAGCCTCGCACCGGGATCGAAGGTCGTCACCGACTATTTCGCTGAATCAAAGCTGCAGGACGACCTCGACGCCTTGGGCTTCAACCTCGTCGGCTACGGCTGCACAACGTGCATCGGCAACTCCGGCCCGCTGCCCGAGCCGATCAGCGCGGCGATCAACGACAACGACCTCGTCGCCGCCAGCGTCCTCAGCGGCAACCGCAACTTCGAGGGCCGCGTCTCGCCCGACGTCCGCGCCAACTATCTCGCCAGCCCGCCGCTCGTCGTCGCCTATGCGCTCAAGGGGACGATGCGCGGCGACATGGTCACCGATCCGATCGGCGAGGCGACCGACGGGACGAAGGTGTTCCTGAAGGACATCTGGCCGACCAACCAGGAAGTCGCCGACATGGTCATGGCCAACGTCACCGCGGACATGTTCCGCAGCCGCTATTCGAACGTGTTCGAGGGCGACGCGCACTGGCAGGCGATCAAGATCGAGGGCGGCGCGACGTACAAGTGGAACCCGGCGTCGACCTATGTCGCCAACCCGCCGTACTTCGAGGGCATGACGATGACCCCGGCGCCCGTCGCCGACATCGTCGAGGCGCGGCCGCTGGCGATCTTCGCCGACAGCGTGACGACCGACCACATCTCGCCCGCGGGCAACATCAAGGAGGCCTCGCCCGCCGGCCGCTACCTGAACGAGCGCCAGGTCAGCCGCGCCGAGTTCAACAGCTATGGCGCGCGCCGCGGCAACCACGAGGTGATGATGCGCGGCACCTTCGCCAACATCCGCATCAGGAACGAGATGGTGCCGGGTGTCGAGGGCGGCGTGACGCGGATGCTCGCCGAGGGCGGCGACAATGGCGGCCACGGCGAGCCGCTGGCGATCTTCGATGCCGCCGAGAAGTACCGCGCCGCCGGCACCCCGCTCGTCGTCATCGCCGGCAAGGAGTATGGCACCGGCAGCAGCCGTGACTGGGCGGCGAAGGGCACGACGCTGCTCGGCGTCCGCGCCGTCATCGCCGAGAGCTTCGAGCGCATCCACCGCTCGAACCTTGTGGGCATGGGCGTGCTGCCGCTCCAGTTCGCTCCCGGCACCGACCGCAAGACGCTGCAGCTGACCGGCGACGAGACGTTCACCATCACCGGCCTGGCCGACATGAGCCCGCGCCAGACGATGACGGTCACGGTGACGCGCGCCGACGGCTCGACCGGCACGTTCGACGCTGTCAGCCGGATCGACACCGCGCAGGAGCTCGAATACTTCTACGCGGGCGGCATCCTGCCCTATGTGCTGAGGAAGCTGGCGGCATAGGCGAAGCCCTGGCGCATTTTTCGGGGTTGCGGCAACTCTTCACTTGCAGCTGCCGAACAGATTGCCGATGCTGTTCCTGGAACTACTGACAGGGGCGGTTATATGCGAAGTGTTAAGGGAATCATTACAGCGGCGTTGTTGGTTTCGACGCCGGCAACGGCTACGGTCTATGACTTGTCGGGCTCGCTGCGTTATGTCGACCCGCTGATCACCGCGATCACGGCCGCCGACGTCGCGTCGGCGCGCACGTTTGGCAGCTACGCCGGCGTCGGCAGCCTCTTCGTGAGCTATGCCAGCACCGCGGTCACCGGCCTGGGCGCGCTCTGCACCGGCGCGCTGACGTCGAACCGGACCGTGCTCACCGCCGGCCACTGCCTGTCGAACTACACCGAGCAGGGCAAGCGCGACCCCGTGACGTCGGTGACGTTCTTCCTGCCGTCGTTGGGCGAGCGCACCCCCGCGCTCACCTTCACCGGCAGCGACATCAAGGTGAATCCCGGCTTCGACAGCACCAACGTGCTGAACGGCGGCGACCTCGCGCAGTTCAAGTTGACGAGCAACGCTCCCTTTGCCGGCTACGGCCTCTACACCGCGCAGGACGACAGCGAGGTCGGCAGCGTCTTCACCCGCGTCGGCACCGGCACGACCGGCGACAAGACGGGAACCGGCGGCAGCTTCGACTTCGACCAGCGCGCGGGCGTCAACCTGTGGGAGGCGAACGGCGACCTGTTCGGCGTCGCCGCGTCGATCCTATTCTCCGACTTTGATGACGGCACCCGGGCGCACGACGTGTTCGGCCGCCTCGGGGTCAACAGCCAGACGGGGCTGCGCGACGCCAGCGGCCACCTGATCGAGACCAACTCGTCCCCGGGCGATTCGGGCGGTCCGGAGTTCATCGACGGCAAGATCGCCGGCATCACCTCGTTCGGGATCACCGGCGCGGCGTTCGACGGCGCCTGCGGCCCCGGCCACATCGATCCCTATCCGACGGCGCCCGTCTCTTCGGGCCTGTGCACCAACTCCAGCGTCGGCGAGCTGTCCGGGGATACGCAGGTTTCCCAGTACCTGCCCTTCATCAACAATTATATCGCCAGCGTGCCGGAGCCCGCCAGCTGGGCACTGTTCGTCGCCGGCTTCGGCCTGGTCGGCGCGCTGCAGCGGCGGCGGGAGCATCGTCTGGCCGCCTGACGATCTCGGAGCGTCAGCCAGACTCCACGGGCGGGGCCACAAGCTCCGCCCGTTTCGTTTCCGAAAGCCGACCGGCCGCCGCGCACCGCTCGCGGCGGAGGCCGTAAAACTTTGTTCATCCCCGGCGGCGTGACGACATTTTTTACTAGAGTTTAACGTCGACCTGACACAAAGAATATGAACGCGGGGTTTGCGGGGCATTTATTGCATCGTCAGGCATGCCGCTACGCGACGGAATGGGGCGGGGTTACTCCGCTCGATGGAACAGGGGATCAAGCAGTGAAATATCTGACGTTCGTTTCGACAGCGGCAGTGGCGCTGGCCTCGGCCTCGGCCGCTTCTGCCGCGACCGGCCTGGCGAACCCCGACCTCATCGGGTTCGAGCAGATGGAGTATGTGCCCCCCGCCATCGGCGACACCAGCCCGGCGATCGGCACGGCGACCCCGCTGCTCGCCGCCAGCATCGGCCAGCAGCGCCAGTCGCCGGCGTTCGTGCCCACCGCGAAGGTCAAGATGAGCTTCGAGGGCATCAGCCAGTACGACGTCGCCAGCTATGGCCGCAACTTCATCCCGCCCGACACGATGGGCGCGGTCGGCACCACGCAGTTCACCGAGTTCGTCAACGGTGGCTTCGCCGTGTTCGGCAAGGACGGCACGGTGCAGAAGGCAACGTCCGACATCGCCTTCTGGGCGGCCGCCGGGCAGCGTGGCGCGAACGGCGACAGCCGCGTGCTGTTCGACTCGAACTCGCAGCGCTGGGTGGCGCTGTCGTTCGGCAAGAGCGTTTCGGACATCCAGATCGCCGTGTCGGACACCGCCGACGCGACGGGCGCGTGGAAGTCGACCCGGTTCACCGGCTACCGCGGCCCGGGCGGCCGCGAGAACAGCGTCGCTGACTATCCGACGCTCGCGATCGGTAACGGCGCCGTCTACATCGGCACCAACAACTTCGGTGCGACCGCGGCCGGCCAGCCCGAGTATTTCCGCGGCACGACGCTGAACGTCATCCCCCTGTCGAGCCTCGAGAGCGCGAGCGGGCCGTCGACGAGCGGGATCAAGTCGCTCTTCTACAAGTACGATCCGTTCTTGGGCGGCGTCGTCACGCCTTATGCCGGTTACGCCATCCAGGGCGTCAACAACACGGCAACGAGCGGCACCGGGAAGGTCGTCGCCGAGTCGTTGTTCTACAATGACCTGATCACGTACGACGTCAAAAACGCCGGCTCGGGTCATCCGAAGTTCGTGAACGGCCACTATCTCGGCGTCGACAACTACGACTTCCAGGGTCCGGCGCGGCAGCCGAACGCCACGCCCGACATTCAGCTCCTGCCGCCGACGGACCCGCGCTACTTCCCGAACAACAACCGTGTCGTCGACGCCCTCGACCCGCGCATCAGCTCGAGCGTCTACGAGCAGAACGGGTTTATCTACAGCGTCTTCACCGCCGCGCCGCTGAACAACGACCACAGCGTCGTGCGCTGGCAGGTGACCGACGCTGCGACCGGCCAGCTCGTCAGCCAGGGGCAGATCGGCGACCATAAGTACGACTATTACCAGGGCTCGCTGTCGGTGAATGCCGACGGCAAGGTGGTGATCGGCTACAACCGCTCGGGCTCGAGCGCGGACGGCAAGATCAGCTTCCTGGCGCGCACCTACTACACGACCGACACCGGCAAGCTGATCCAGCGCGGCGGTGAGGAACTGCTGAAGGTCAGCCTCGTCGACGACTACCACAACGGCACCCCCGACGGCTTCGTCGCGGTCGGCCGCCAGCGCTGGGGCGACTACAGCCAGGTAACCGTCGATCCGACCGACACCAGCAAGTTCTGGGTCATCGGCGAGTTCGCCCGCGAGTACAATGACGGTCCGGACCACCCGCTCGGCACCGGCGGCTCGCGCTGGGGCACGTGGATCTCCGAGATCGACACCTCGGGCGTCGGCAACGTTCCCGAGCCGGCGAGCTGGGCGCTGTTCATCGCGGGCTTCGGCCTGATCGGTGCGATGCAGCGCCGCCGGAGCTTCGGCACGCTGACCGCCTGACGCCAGGCGCACGGACGATGACGGGCGGGGCTTCGGCCTCGCCCGTTTTCGTGTCAGCGCCAGTCGGCGATGCGCCAGCCGCGCGCCCGCGCCAGCCGGCGGAGCGCGCGCGAAGGATTGACCGCGACCGGTTCGGCGGCCAGCGCGAACAGCGGCGCGTCCGAGACATGGTCGGAATAGGCGCGGACGACCGTCGCGTCCGGCAGCGCCGCCGCGACCATCGCTGCCTTGGCCGCGCCGTAGCAGTTCTCGCCGGCGATACGGCAGCGCAGCCGTTCGCCATCACGCTCGACCGCGGTCGCCACCACGGTCGTGATGCCCACCCGCGCCGCGATCGCCTCGGCATAGAAGCCGTAGCTCGCGGTCGCGATCACCGGCTCCAGCCCCGCGGCGCGATCGGCGGCGATCTGCAGCGCCGCGCCCGGCCGCAGTGCGACCGTCGCCGCGAACGCCTGCGCCGTGCGGGCGACGCTCGCCGCCGCCGCGCCCTCCCCCATCAGCAGCGCCTGCGCGATCTCCTTGAGCCGCGCCCGGCGCAGCAGCCCGAGCCGGTAGCCGAGCCCCGCCGTCGCCGCCACCGGCAGCAGCAGCAGGCGCCACGGCGCGTGGCCGCGCGCCCAGAACACCAGCCAGCGCGTGTAGGTCGGGCGCGCGGTGATCGTCAGGTCCATGTCGTAGACGGCGATGCGCATCGCGCCTCATCGGCCGCGGGCGCGCGCGACGCAACCGCGAGGCTGGCGGAGAAGCGCGGAAAGGCGTGCAACCGATTGCCCGCTCGCTTCGTTTCGCGCTTGCCGGAACCGTATCGTTCCCCCAACAATCGGACCCGATGGCCGCCACCCTGACGCTCGACGACGCCGGTACCGGGGGGCAGCGGACGCTGCACCTTGGCGGCACGCTGACCGTCGCCTCGCTCGGCGATGTCGCGCCGGGGCTGGCGGCGCTCGCCCCCGACGGCCGCGACCTGACGATCGACCTCGGCGGCGTCGAGCGGATCGACACGACGGGCGCGTGGGTCGTCCACAAGCTGCTGCGCGACTGGCAGGCGGCCGGGCGCACGGCGCGGCTCGACGGCGCCTCGGAAGATGCCCAGCGGCTGATCGAGCAGGTCGCGGCCAACGACAAGCCCGCCCGCCGCCGCCCGCCCCACCGCAACCGCGCCGTCGAACGCCTCGAGCTGATCGGCGGCGGCGTCGTCGCCGTCACCCACACCTTCGGTGAGTTCCTCGCCTTCCTCGGCCAGACGATCGTCGTTCTCGGGCAGACGCTCGCCGAGCGGCGGCCGCTTCGGTGGAACGCGGTCATCCACCAGATGGAGGTCGTCGGCGCCAACGCGCTCGGCATCATCACCCTGCTGCTGTTCCTCGTCGGCATCGTCGTCGCCCAGCAGGGCGCGGTGCAGCTCGCGCAGTTCGGGGCGGAGGTGTTCACCGTCAACCTGATCGGCCGCTCGATCGTCCGCGAGCTCGGCATCCTGCTCGTCGCGATCATGGTCGCCGGCCGCTCAGGTTCGGCCTTCGCGGCGCAGATCGGCTCGATGAAGCTGAACGAGGAGGTCGATGCGATGCGCTCGATCGGCATGTCGCCGGTCGAGGTGCTCGTCCTGCCGCGGGTCATGGCGATGGTCGTCATGATGACGCTGCTCGGCTTCTACGGGGCGCTGATGGCGATCATCGGCGGCGGGCTGTTCTGCTGGATCTCGCTGCAGATCCCGCCGTCGAGCTTCGTCCAGCGCATCCAGGACGTGACGCCGATGAGCGACTTCGTCATCGGCATGGTCAAGGCGCCCGTGTTCGGCTTCATCATCGCCGTCACCGGCTGCTTCCAGGGCATGCAGGTCACGGGCAACGCCGAATCGGTCGGGCAGCGGACGACGCAGGCGGTCGTGCAGTCGATCTTCCTGGTGATCGTCCTCGACGCCTTCTTCGCCGTGTTCTTCACCGCGCTGGGCTACATCTGATGGCGGATACGGCAACCGAGGGCGACGACGTCGTCATCCGGGTTTCGCACCTGCAGAACAGTTTCGGCGAACAGGTCGTCCACAAGGACGTCAACCTCGAGGTCCGCCGCGGCGAGATCATCGGCATCGTCGGCGGCTCGGGCACGGGCAAGTCGGTGCTGCTGCGCTCGATCATCGGCCTGCAGACGCCGGGCGGCGGCGAGATCGAAGTGCTCGGCCACGACGTCAGCACGCTCGACCCCGAGACCGCCAAGGACCTGCGCCGCCGCTGGGGCGTGCTGTTCCAGAACGGCGCGCTGTTCTCCTCGCTGACGGTCGCCGAGAACATCGAGGCGCCGATGCGCGAGTATTTCCACCTCGACCAGACGCTGATGGACGAGATCGCCAGCTACAAGATCGCGATGGTCGGCCTGCCCGACCTCGCCGGCATGAAGTTCCCCAACGAGCTGTCGGGCGGCATGCGCAAGCGCGCCGGCCTGGCGCGGGCGCTGGCGCTCGATCCCGACATCCTGTTCCTCGACGAGCCGACCGCCGGGCTCGACCCGATCGGGGCGGCGGCGTTCGACGAGCTGATCAAGCTGATGCGCGACACGATGGGGCTGACGGTGTTCCTCATCACCCACGACCTCGACACGCTGTATGCGATCTGCGACCGCGTCGCGGTGCTCGGCGACGGCGTCATGCTGAAGGTCGGAACGATCCCGGAATTAATCGCGTTTGACCACCCGTGGGTGCGCGAATACTTCTCCGGGCCGAGGGGCCGGGCCGCGGCGGCGACGGGTGCGGCACCGCATCCGGCGAGCACGGCCGACCGCGACGCCGCCCGCGCGATCGAGGCCGGGGCCGAGCAGGAAGGGTGACGTGCGGATGACCGATAGGCTTTGCCCCCCTGCGCGCCGGGCCGCCGGCTGATGGAAACGCGCAGCAATTACGTGCTCGTCGGCGGCGTCGTCATCGTCCTGACGATCGCGCTGTTCGCCTTCGTGCTCTACCTCGCCAAGTTCAGCGGGGACGAGAAGAAGCAGTATGACATCTTCTATCACACCTCGATCAGCGGCCTGGCGATCGGCTCGCCGGTGCAGTTCAAGGGTGTGCCGGTCGGGCAGATCAAGGAGATCGCGCTGCTGCCCCGCTCCCCCGACGCGGTCCGCGTCCGCATCGAGATCAAGGCCGACACGCCGATCCTCCACGGCACGACCGCGGCGATCGAGGGCGTCGGCTTCACCGGCGTCAGCCAGATCCAGCTGAACGGCGCGATGGCCGGCGCGACCCCGATCACCGAGCCGGGGCCGTTCGGCGTGCCCGTCATCCCGCCGCGGGCCGGGGCGCTCGGCCAGCTGCTGGCGAGTGCGCCGGAGCTGCTCAACAACGTGTCGGCGCTGACCGCGTCACTGAACGAGCTGCTCAACCCGGCCAACCGCAAGAGCCTGGGCAACATCCTTGCCAACACCGACCGGCTGACCGGCAGCCTCGCCGATCGCGGCCCGGAGATCGCCGGCGCGCTGGCCGAGACGCGCGCGACGCTGAAGCAGGCGACGGCGGCGGCAGCGGCGCTGACCCAGCTGACGCAGCACGCCGACGGGCTGCTGACGACCGACGCCAAGCCGCTGGTCCACGAACTCGCGCAGACGGCGGCCAAGGCCGACGCGACGCTCGGCAAGCTCGATGCCGTCATCACCAGCGCGCAGCCGGGGATCGACGCCCTGACGACGCAGACGCTGCCGGCGACGGCGCAGCTGCTCCGCTCGGCGCAGGACGCGACCGACCGCCTCGGCGCGGTCGCAGCCAAGCTCGACGAGGATCCGGCCGGCGCGCTGCTCGGCGGGCGGCGGCTGCCCGAATATACCGCGCCGGGCTACGTGCCGCCGAAGAAGGGCCACAGGAAATGATCCGCCGACGCCTCGCCGCCCTCCCCCTCGCCGCCGTCGCCCTGCCCGCGCTGCTGGCGGTCGCCGCCTGCGGGCCGCTGGTGCAGATCGGCGGCAACGACAAGGCCCCCGCCTCGCTCCTCGCCCTGCGCGCCTCGGCCGAGCCGGCGCCCGGTGCCGGGGCGACGACCGACCCGCGGGCGACGGTGCTGGTGCTGGTGCCCGCCGTTCCCGGCACGCTGCAGACGCTGCGCCTGCCGGTCATCACCAGCGACACGACCGTCGCCTACCTGACCGGCGCGACCTGGGCCGAGCAGCCCAACCGCGAGTTCCAGCGCGTCCTCGCCGACACGCTGTCGGCGCACGGCGTGCCGGTGCTCGACCCGCGCCAGGCGACGGCGGCGGGCGGACGGACGCTGTCGGGGACGCTGCTCGACTTCAGCCTCGACGTGCGCAACCCCGCCGCGGCGGTGGTCCGCGTCCGCTACGACGCCGCGCTGACCGGCACCGCGCCGAAGGGCGGCACGGCCACCTTCGCGACACGCCGCTTCGACGCCAGCGTGCCCGTGGCGACGCAGAACCCGACCGACGTCGCCATCGCCCTCAACAGCGCGGCGAACACGGTGGCGAACGACGTCGCCGCCTGGGTCGCGCGCTAGCGATCGTTCAGCCCGCGAGGCTCTTGCTGACCATCTCGAAGACGTCGCGCGACAGGCCGGGTACGGCAGCGATCCGCTCGAGTTCCGCCCGCATCGCCGCCGAGCGACCGGCATCGAACCGCCGCCAGCGCGTCAGCGGCACGCTCAGCCGCGCCGCCGCACCGGGGTTCGCCTTCCCGACGGCGATGATCTCGTCGGCGAGGAAGCGGTACGGCTCGCCGCCCGCCGCGTGGAAGCGGACCTGATTGACGCCGAACGCGCCGATCAGCGCGCGCAGGCGGTTCGGATTGTTCGGGTTGAAGTCGGGGTGCCCGCGCAGCGCCAGCACGCGCTCGAACGTGTCGGGTGCCACCGACATCGCCTGGACGCTGAACCACTTGTCGATGACCAGCGGGTTGTCGCGGTGGCGGTCGTAGAACCAGGCGAGCGCTGCGTCGCGCCGGTCGGGGGCGGCGTTCACCAGCGCGTTCAACGCGGCGATGCGGTCGGTCATGTTGTCGGCGTCGACCAGCTGCGCCCAGGCCGCGTCCGCCGCCGCGCCGTCGCCGGAGACCATGAGGTAGCCGAGCGCGACGTTCTTCAGCGCGCGCCGCCCCTTGGCCTCGGGCGTCAACTCGTAGCGGTTGGCACCGTTGCCGCGATAGGCGTCCCACAGCGGCGCGGCGAGCCGCGTCGCGATCGCCTGCCGCGCGCCCTGGCGGCGGCGGTGGATGGCGTCGACCTCGACGATCTCGGCATGGTCGCCGATCACCGCCTCGGTCGGCAGCAGGATCGCCTCGGCCGTGAACTCGGGGTCCAGGCCCGCGGCGAGCGTCGCGCCGACCGTCGTCACCAGGTCGACAGGATCGTCGTCGCCCGACAGGACCTGCAACGCCAGCTGCTGCGTCGCCTCCCAGCGCGCGAACGGGTCGTCGTCGTGCGCCGCGAGCAGCGCGAGGTCGGCGCGGCTGTGCTCGCCGGCGACAATGACGGGGGCCGAAAAGCCGCGGTTGAGCGACAGCAGCGGCGGCTCGTCGACGTTCGTGAAGGCGACCTCGCTGCTCTCCTCGAGCGTGACCAGCGCTTCGTCGCCCATCCGCTTGCCGGTGTCGCGGCCGAACAGGGCGACGCGGAACGGCATCGCCATCGCCACCTTCGCCGGCTGCCCGGGCGTCGGCGGCACGCTCTGGGTCAGGCGCACGGTCGCCGTGCGCGCGGCTGCGTCGTGCATCACCGACGCGGCGACGCGCGGCGTGCCGGCTTGGTCGTACCAGCGGCGGAAGCTGCCGAGGTCGCGCCCCGACGCCTCGGCCATCGCGTCGAGCCAGTCGTCGGTCGTCACCGCCTGCCCGTCGAAGCGGTCGAAATAGAGGTCGGTGCCGGCGCGGAACGCCTTCGCCCCCAGCAGGGTGTGGAGCATGCGGATCACCTCCGCGCCCTTGTTGTAGACGGTCGCGGTATAGAAGTTGCCGATCTCGATATAGGCATCGGGCCGGATCGGGTGGGCGAGCGGCCCGGCATCTTCGGGAAACTGCGCCCCGCGCAGCGTCCGCACGTCGTCGATCCGGCTGACCGCGGGCGAGCCCTGGTCGGCGGTGAACTGCTGGTCGCGGAAGACCGTCAGCCCCTCCTTCAACGACAGCTGGAACCAGTCGCGGCAGGTGATGCGGTTGCCCGTCCAGTTGTGGAAATACTCGTGCGCGACGACGGCGGCGACGGCATCGAAGTCGTCGTCGGTCGCCGTCTCGGGGTCGGCCAGCACGTACTTCGAGTTGAAGATGTTGAGGCCCTTGTTCTCCATCGCGCCGGCGTTGAAGTCGGCGACGGCGACGAGGTTGAACGTGTCGAGGTCGTACTCGCGGCCATAGTTGACCTCGTCCCAGCGGAACGCGGTCTTCAGCGCCGCCATCGCGTGGCCGCAGCGCGGCAGGTCGGCCTCGGCGGCCCAGATGGCGAGCGCGACCCGCTTGCCCGAGGCGGTGGTGAAGGTGTCGCGCAGCGCGCGAGAGCCGCCCGGCGACGACGGCGAACAGGTAGCTCGGCTTCGGCCAGGGATCGACCCACTCGGCGAAGTGGCGGCCGTCGGGCAGCGCCCCGTCCGCGACCGGCTCGCCGTTCGACAGCAGCACCGGATAGCGCCCGGCGTCGGCCTCGAGGCGGACGCTGAACTTCGCCAGCACGTCGGGGCGGTCGACCCAGTAGGTGATGCGGCGGAACCCTTCTGCCTCGCACTGGGTGCAGAGATTGCCGCCGCTCGCATAGAGGCCGAGCAGCACGGTGTTCGCCGACGGGGCGATGTCGACCACCGTCGCGACCGTCGCCCGGTCGCCGGCGATCGCCAGGCTGATGCCGCTGCCGGTGACGCGCGGAGCGACCGGCTCGCCGTCGACCGCCGCCGACACCAGCGTCAGGTCCTCGCCGTCGAGCGCGAGCGGCTCGGCGTGGCGGCCATTGCGGACGACGGTCAGCGTGGCATGGACGCGCGTCCGCTCGGCGTCGAGCTCGAAGCGCAGGGCGACCTCGGGGATCAGCCACGCCGGCGGGCGATACTCGCTGAGGCGGATGGTCGGCGGGGCGATCGGCTGGTCGAGCATGAGGCGCTTTCGGGTAGGACAGCCCCTACCTAAGGCGCGGCCTTGTCGTTGTTAAGCGCGCCGCGCAATACAGGCCATGCACCTGTTGATCTTCGGCCTCGGCTACACCGCCGGCCGGCTCGCGCGAGCCCTCGCCGCAGACGGCTGGCGCGTCACGGCGACGAGCCGGTCGGGCACGCCGGGTACGGTCGCGCTGGACAGCGCCGAGGTGGCGGCGGCGCTGGGAAGCGCGACGCACATCCTGTCGTCGGTCCCGCCGGCGGGCGGTGGCGATCCCGTCCTCGCCGCCCACGCCGCCGCCCTCGCGGCCGCCCCGGCGCGCTGGATCGGCTATCTGTCGTCGACCGGCGTCTACGGCGACACCGGCGGAGCCTGGGTCGACGAGAGCGCCGCGCTCGGCGGGCGGCGGGTCGACCGGGTGGCGGCCGACCGCGCCTGGGCGGCGCTGCGCCCCGACGTCCGCATCTTCCGCCTGCCGGGCATCTACGGGCCCGGCCGCTCGGCGATCGACCAGGTCCGCGCCGGCACCGCCCGCCGCATCGACGCGCCTGGCCAGCGCTTCAGCCGCATCCATGTCGACGACATCGGCGAGGCGCTGCGCCGCAGCTTCGAACACGGGCCGCCGGGCGTCTACAACCTCGCCGACGACGCGCCCGCCGAAGCGCGGCGGGTGACGGAATATGCCTGCGACCTGCTGGACCGCCCCTGGCCGCCGCTGGTCCGCCCCGACGACCCGTCGGTGCCGGCCGCGGCGCGCGGCTTCTACAGCGAATCGCGCGTCGTCGCGGCCGGCAAGGCGCGGCGGCTGCTCGGCTTCAGCCCGCGCTTTGCCGACTACCGCTCGGGGCTGCGAGCGTGTCGCTGACCGCACGCCGCCCGCCGAGCGCGATGACGAGGCCGGCCAGCGCCACCACCGCGCCGGCGGCGGCGAGCGAGGTCCAGCGGTAGCCCTCGAACAGCGTCGACAGGATCAGCGCGATGACCGGCACGACGACGTTGCTGTAGGCGGCCGGCCCCGGCCCGATGCGGCGGATCAGCCGGTAGTAGAGGCTGAACGCCACCACCGTCGCGCCGACCGCGAGATAGGCGAGGCCGACCCCGTACTCGGCGCGCGGGTCCCACGTCGGCGGCCCGGCGGTCGCCGCCGCATAGAGAACGTCGAGCAGCGCCCCATACGCCATCGCCACCGTCAGCGTCGGCAGCGGCGGCAGGCTGCGCCCGAGGCGGCCCGCCTGCAGAACGTTGCCGACCGAGGCGCACAGCACCGCCGCGCCGACCAGCACGATGCCGTGCGCGGTGTCGGCGTGCGTCGCCGGCGCGGCGAGATCGGGCGCGAACAACAGGCACAGCCCGGCGACGCCGAGCACCGCGCCCGCCACGAACCGCGCCGTCACCCGCGTCTTCAGGAAGACCGCCGCGAGCACGATGTTCGGCACCACCAGCAGCGCGAAGACGAGCGACACCAGCCCCGAGGCGAGCTTCTCCTCGGCGAGGTAGACGAGGTTGTAGTTCAGGCAGAACTGCGACGCCCCGACGACGAGGGCGAAGGCGTGGCCGCGCGCGGTCGGCCAGCGCCAGCGCCCGGTCGCCACGGTCAGCACCGCCAGCACCGCGGCGGCGGCGAGGAAGCGGTAGGCGACCGACCACACCGGCGCGACCGGCCCGAGCTGGCCCTTGATGACCAGCCACGTCGAGCCCCAGATCACCGTCACCACGGCGAACTCGACCGCCCCGATCAGGTCGGCGCGCGGAACGGCGGCGGGTTCAGCCAAGGGCGGCGACGAGCGCGTCGACGGCCGTGGCCGGCGTGTCCCAGGCGACGACGAAGCGGCACACGCCGTCCGCCGGCGCGCCCCAGTCGTAGAAGCGGAAGCCGGCGGCGCGCAGCGCGCTCGGCAGCGGCGGTGTCGAGGCGGAGGAAGACCTCGTTCGCCTGCACCGGCCAGACCACGCGGGCGCCCGCCGCCGCGGCGATCCGCTGCGCCCCGGCATTGGCTGCCGCCGCCGTCTCCAGCCACCGCCCGCCCTCGACATAGGCGAGGAGCTGCGCCGCCTGGAAGCGGCCCTTGCTCGGCAGCTGGCCGGCGCGCTTGCGGCGGAAGCGGATCGGCTCGACGAGGTCGGGGGCGAAGATGACCATCGCCTCCGCCGTCATGCCGCCGTTCTTGATCGCCCCGAGGCTGAGGATCTCGACGCCCGCGCGCCAGGTCACGTCGCCGGGATGGCAGCCGAGCCCGGCGACGGCGTTGGCGAAGCGCGCGCCGTCCATGTGCACCCGCCAGCCGCGCGCCCGCGCCACCGCGCTGAGCGCCGCCACCTCGTCGGGCGCGTAGACCGTGCCGCTCTCGGTCGCCTGCGTCAGCGACAAAGCGGCGAGCTGGACCTGGTGGACTCCGCCGCGATGCGCCGCCAGCCCTTCGGCGAGCGACGCCGGCGTCAGCTTGCCCGCCTCGCCCTGACATAACAGCAGCTTGGCGCCACCGGTGAAGAATTCAGGTGCGCCGCATTCGTCGACGTGGATGTGCGCCTCGGCATGGCAGACGACTGCGCCGTAGGCCGGCACCATCGCCGCCAACGCGAGTGCGTTCGCCGCGGTGCCGGTCGACACCGGCAGCACGGTGCAGTCGCGCCCGAACACCGCCGAGTAGGTGGCGTCGAGGCGCTCGGTCCAGGCGTCGGCGTCATACGCCTCGACGCTGGGCCCGGCGGCGGCGGCCGCGGCGGCGAGGATGTCGGGGCGGACGCCGGCGGCGTTGTCGGACTGGAAGTTCATCGTGCGCGTCGCTACGCGGTCGCACGGCGCGCGTCCACCGCCCGTCCGCGCGACGGCTCAGCGCACGGCGTCGGGCTGCGCCTCGGGACTCGCCGCGCGCACCGCCGGCAGCGCGTTCAGCCGCGCGTCGATCGCCACCAGCTTCGGGAAACGCGCGATGTCGGCCTGCAGCCGCCGGGCGTTCCACATCTGCGGCACGAGGCAGACGTCGGCGAGCGTCACGGTGTCGCCGAACAGATAGGCGCCCGTCGCGCCCTCGGCGAGCTCCTCGAGCGGGCCGAAGCCCTCCTCGACCCAGTGGCGGTACCAGGTGTCGACCGCCTCTTGCGGCTGCGCCAGCTCGCCGCGCAGGTACTTCAGCACGCGCAAGTTGTTGAGCGGGTGGATATCGCAGGCGATGCTGAGCGCCGCCGCCCGCACCCGCGCCCGGCCGAGCGGGTCAGGCGGCAGCAGCGGCGGCTCGGGGTGAAGCTCGTCGAGATACTCGATGATCGCGAGGCTCTGGTTGAGCCCCGCCTCGCCGTCGATCAGGAAAGGCACGAACCCCTGCGGATTGAGCAGCCGGAAGCCGACCGAGGTCTGCGCCCCCTGCGCCAGGTTGATCGGCACCTGCTCGTAGGCGAGCCCCTTCAGCGCCAGCGCGATGCGGACGCGGTACGACGCCGACGAGCGCCAGTAGCCGTAGAGTGTGCGCGACATCGTCGGGTCCGATCGGCAGCGGGATGGCTGCCGCCGCTTATACCCGCGGAGCCCGGCGGGGCCAGCGCGACGTCGCGCCTAGGCCGCGACGCTGCTCATGCCGCGGCGCGCCCGCAGGGCACCGCCCATCAGGGCGAAGCCGGCCGCCATCAGCCCCCATGCCGCCGGCTCGGGCACGCTGTTCAGCGACGTGACGCCGGTGAAGCCGGTCGCCCGCACGCCGTCCACGGCGTAGTAGCCGGGCACGATCGTCTCGCCGTTCAGGCACGGTCCGCTGTCCGTCTGGAAGCAGAAGTAGCGGTAGCCCGAGGAGAAATGATAGCCGTCGGTGTTCGCCTGGATGATGAACACCGCCCCGCTCTTGCTGAAGTCGAACGACAGGCCGCCGGCGCCGGCGATCAGCGCATTGCCCGTGTCGTACCAGATGCCGGAATTCAACGGGGTCAGCTCGCTCGACAGAAGCGGATGAAGATTGTCGATAAGCTTCAAGTCGTAGCCGACGATATTGCTCGCCTGGATCGCGCCGATGGTGCCGTCGGTCGTGATCGTGCCCATCACCGTATCGCTAAGCGGCGACAGCTCACCCATGGTCTCGGGAACCGTGCTGCTCTGATTGATGTGATAGATGATGTTCGCCTGCGCCGCGCTCGTCGCGACGGCGAGAGAGACGAGCGCGACCAGCTTCAACATAACGACACTCCGCCCGTTCGGCGGCCGGTGCGGCCACCCCCTTGGTTGACGATTAACTAGCCGTCACTCAAGGCTAAGAAAATGTCAACATATTCGCGAGAGTTAACCTACTTTAGGGCAAGTTGACGGGCAGGCGAGTGGCGGCGTGCATTACCCCCGGAACGACGGCGGCGGCGTTTCGGGGTGGCACGCCGGCGCTGCCTCGAACCGCCGGTTCCGTGCCCGGGTCAGGGGCATGGCCTCCTACAGGCGGGCGCAGTCGTCGCCGACCGCCTTCCCGGCGAACAGCCGGTCGATCCAGTCGAGCGTGACGCCCGCACTTGCCTTCGCCGTCGTCGCATGGTCGCCGCCGGGCAGGTCGAGCCAGCGCACGCGCACCCGGTTGGCGCAGAGCTTGCGGGCGAAGGCGCGCGTCACCGCCGGCGCGACCAGCGGATCGTCGCGGGTCTGGGCGATCAGCACCGGCACCTTCTGCCGCGGCGTCGGCGAGTTGGACGCGGCAAAGCTCGCCCAGGGCGGCGTCGTGCCGATGTCGACCTTGGCGAGGTCCTGCTTCAGCGCGAGGATGCCCAGCATCGTGCCGAGCTTCGGCTTGGCGCCGATGGTGACGCAGTTGTTCGCCGCCATGCGCGTGATGATGCCCGGCGTCCGCGCCCGGCCGATGCGCAGCGGCACGTGATAGTAGCGGCTCCAGCTGTCGAGGCTCAGCGCGGCGAGGAAAGCGCGGGCGTTGGCGTCGCTCGCCTGCCTGAGTTCGCAGGCAGGTCGGTCGGCGGGGCGCCGGCGGCAACGCCGAGCAGCGTCAGTCCGGCGCCGTCGTCACCGGCGAGCTGCCCCGTCCACAGCGCCGCGTGCCCGCCCTGGCTCTCGCCCCAGACGGCGAAGCGCGCCCCCGCCGCCGCCGCGGGGATCGCCGCCGCCGCACGCACGGCGTCGAGCACCGAGCGGGCGGTGACGGTGCCGACGAGATACGGGTGCGGCCCGGCGCTGCCGAGGCCCGGATAGTCGGGCGCGACGACGACATAGCCGCGCGCGACGGCGACGGTCGCCGGGGTGGCAGCGAAGAAATTGGCCGACAGCGACGGCGCGCAGCGCTCGGCCGCGCCCCAGGTGCCGTGCGCCCAGGCGATCACCGGGCGCGGCTGCGCCGGGTGGCGGGCCGGCCGGGGCCATGACGATGCCCGTCACCTCATGCGCGGCGCCGCGGTCGTCGGTCGTCAGGTAGCGGATGCGCCACGCCTGCACGCCGGCCGGCGCCCCGGCGACGGGGGTCGTGCCGGTGAGGCTGCCGCCGCCCTGCGCCTGCGCCGCCGTGGCAACCAGCGCGGCGAGGGTGACGGCAAGGCTCCGCATCGCTGCTCCTCCGCTTTGCACCAGCCTAGCCGCTGGCGCGGCCGGTGCAAGCGCGCTCAGCCCTTTGCGGCGTCGAACGGATTCTTGCCGCCGCGGAAGCTCAACCGAATGGGCACGCCGTCGAAGCCCAGCTCCTCGCGCAGCGAGTTGACGAGGTAACGGTGATAGCTCGCCGGCAGGTCTTCCGTCCGGTTGCCGAAGACGACGAACGTCGGCGGCCGCGTCGCCGCCTGCGTCACGTAGCGCAGCTTGATCCGCCTGCCCCCGGCGGCGGGCGGAGGGTTGCGCGTCAGCGCCGCCTCGAACCAGCGGTTGAGGGCGCTCGTCGCGACGCGCCGGCTCCATGCCTCGCGCGCGTCGAACGCCGCCTTCATCAGCAGGTCGAGCCCCTTCCCCGTCGCGCCTGAGCAGGCGATCAGCGGTACGTTGCGGATCTGCGACAGCCCGTCGTCGAGCGCGCGCCGCACGCCCTGGAACAGCGCCGACAGGTCGTGCGCGGCGTCCCACTTGTTGAGCGCGATGACCAGCGCCCGCCCCTCGGCCAGCACCATGTCGGCGATGCGCAGGTCCTGCGCCTCGAGGCCCAGCGTCGCGTCGAGCAGCAGCACGACGACCTCGGCGAAGTCGACCGCGTACTTGGTATCGACCGCGGCCATGCGCTCGAGCTTGTCGGTGACCTTCGAGCGGCGGCGGAGGCCGGCGGTGTCGACGAGGCGCACCGGGTGCAGCACGCCCGTCGCGCGGATACTCCCAGGGGATCGCGATCGAATCGCGCGTGATCCCCGCCTCCGGCCCGACGACGAGGCGGTCCTCGCCGATCAGGCGGTTGATGAGGGTCGACTTGCCCGCGTTCGGCCGGCCGACGATGGCAAGCTTGAGCGGGCCGAGCGGGTCGGCGTCGAGGATCGGCTCGCCGTCGGCATCGTGCGTCGGCACCGCCTGCTCGTTCGCCTCTCGCTCGGCCGCGGCGACGATCGGGTCGAGCACCGGGATCAGCGCCTCGTACAGGTCGGCCATGCCCTCGCCGTGCTCCGCCGAGATCTGCACCGGCGCGCCGAAGCCGAGCTCGTAGCTTTCCGCCACCCCGCCCTCGCCGGCCCGCCCCTCGGCCTTGTTGGCGACGAGGATCAGCGGCGTGTCGTGCGCCCGCAGCCACTGCGCGAAATGGCGGTCGAGCGGGGTGACGCCGGCGCGTGCGTCGAACACCAGAAGCGCGACGTCGGCGGTGTTGAGCGCCGCGTCGGTCTGCGCCCGCATCCGCCCGGCGAGCGTCGCCGCGTCGGCATCCTCGAACCCGGCGGTGTCGACGATGGTGAAGCTGAGGTCGTGGAGGGTCGCCGCCCCCTCGCGCCGGTCGCGCGTGACGCCCGGCGTGTCGTCGACCAGCGCCAGCTTGCGCCCGACGAGGCGGTTGAACAGGGTCGACTTGCCGACGTTGGGACGGCCGACGATGACGACGGTAGGGGTGCGGGACATGCGCGGCGTGTAGCAGGCGCGTGGCCGCGATGCACGGCCGCCCTCGGCGGGACGGCCGTGCCGGCGCGCCTATTGCTTGACCAGCGTTATCGCCGAGCTCGTGCCATGGAGCAGATCCTGGGACGAGGAGCGAACGGAACGGCCGTCGGTCGACACCTTCAGGACGTTGACGCCGATCTTCTTGTCGCCGCGATAGTCGGTCTCGACCAGCGTATCGGCCCCCTTGCTGACAAGCGTGACGCCGTCCCAGCCGACATCGCCGGTGACCGGCGCGCGCGGGCCGCCGATGGTCGCGGTGTACGTGACCCCGGTCGGTGTCGAGTAGGTCATCGCCTTGCCCTCGCTGCGGAAGGTCGCCGTCATGCCGGCGTCGGCCACGGCCGTGTCCTTGGTCTGGAGCCATGCCCCCGACGTCGCGTGCGATCCGGCCGGTGCGGCGTCCGCGCGACGGAGCACCATCTTGCCGGTGACGGCAGTCCCGTTCGCCGCCGTCGTGTCGGTGAAGTCCGTTGCCATGGTCTTGCCGTCCTCGGCCACCGTCTCCGTCATGGCGTAGGTCGTCTTGCCCGCCTTCTGCGTGGCGAACTTCACCGTGCGGGCATCGACGATCTTGACCGAAACGGCATCGCGATAGGGGTTGCCGGGCGTGGCATGGAAGGCGCCGTCGGCCTTGACCTTGTAGGCCGGCACGCACGTCGAGCAGGAATACATACCGTCCTTGAGCGTGAAGACGCTCGGCTTGCTTCCCGCATCGAGGGTGGACGGATCGGCCTTCCACGTGCCGTCAAACGGGCTCGCGAGCGCGGGGGCGGCGGCAGACACGGCCAGCGCCGCGATCAGTCTCAGATGCATCATGAGCTATCCTCCCGGTTGGCACGCTGCCTTGGCGGGTCGCCAGCGGTCGCGCGGCACGAACACGCCACCAACTGTCGACAGGCTAGCGACCAGAATAAACCTTTTGGCAAGGATGAAAGCGACGGGGGCGAAACGAGTTCGCCGCCGCCTCAAATCGTCGCGAACATCCCCACCGCCGCGGCGATCATCACCGCCGTCGCCAGCCAGCCGACCGCGGTCAGGACCGGCGGCAGGACGAAGTCGCCCATGACGTCGCGGCGGCGGGCGATCAGCAGCATCATCACCATGATCGGCACGGCGACGACGCCGTTGATCACCGCCGTCCAGAACAGCGCCTTGATCGGGTCGAGCGGGGTGAAGTTGAGCAGCCCGCCGACGAACGTCGCCGCCGCGATGGTCGCGTAGAAGCCCTTGGCCCGCCCGACCTTGCGGGCGAGCCCGACGTGGAGGCCGGCCGCCTCGCCGACCGCATAGGCGGCCGAGCTCGCCAGCACCGGCACCGCCAGCAGCCCGGTGCCGACGATGCCCAGCGCGAAGACGGCGAAGGCGAAGTCGCCGGCGATCGGCCGCAGCGCCTGCGCCGCCTGCGCCGAGGTCTGGATGTCGGTGACGCCGTGGGCGTGGAGCGTCGCCGCCGTCGTCACGATGATGAACAGGGCGACGAGGTTGGAGACGCCCATGCCGACATAGGTGTCCCAGCGGATGCGGCTGAACTCGTGCCCGGCCTGCCCCGGCGCGCGGATCAGCGGCGCCGCCCCGGTCCGCTCCTTGACCTCCTCGACCTCCTCCTCGGCCTGCCAGAAGAACAGGTACGGGCTGATCGTCGTGCCGAGGATCGCGACGACCGTGGTCAGCGCGCCTGCGCCGAATGCGAGGTGCGGGACGAGGACGTTCCGCGCGACCGTCGCCCACGGCACGTCGACGGCGAAGGCGACCCCGACATAGGCGAACAGCGACAGCGTCAGCCACTTCAGCACGGCGACATAGCGTGCATAGCGGACGAACATCTCGAGCAGCACGGTCAGCACGCCGAAGGCGGCGACGTAGAGCAGCTGCGGCCCGCCGACGACGAGCTTCAGCGCCGCCGCCATCGCCCCGAGGTCGGCGCCGAGGTTGATCGTGTTGGCGACGAGCAGCAGGCCGACCAGCAGGTAGAGGACAGCACGCGGATAGTGCAGCTTCAGGTTGCCGGCGACGCCGCGGCCGGTGACGCGGCCGATGCGGGCGCTGGTCTCCTGGATCGCGCACATCAGCGGCCAGCTGAACAGCATCACCCAGGTCAGGCCGTAGCCGAACTGCGCGCCCGCCTGCGAATAGGTGGCGATGCCGCTCGGATCGTCGTCCGACGCCCCGGTGATGAGGCCCGGGCCGAGCACCTCGAGCATCTTGGGCCGCTCGGGCTGCTTGACCGCAGCGGGCGGGTTGGGCGCGGCGGGCGGGACGAACTCGGTCACGACACGCCCCCCTTCCCCGTCAGCGATACGCGGTCAGCTTCCCGTCATCGGTCAGGATGAAGACCATGTTGCCGGCGACGATCGGCGGCAGGTACGCCGCGCCCGACAGCTTGACCGCCGAGATCGGCTTGCCGGTGTACGGCGACACCGAGACGAGCGTGCGGTTCGACCCCGCGACGAGCAGGCGGTCCGACGCCAGCACCGGGCCGCTCCAGACGAAGGCGCCGGCCTTCGACTTCGGCTTCTTGAAGCGCGGCAGCTGGTGGAGCCACTTGATCTTGCCCTCGGCGCGCGTGACGCAGATCAGCTGGCCGTCGAGCGTCACCAGGTAGAGGAAGTCGCCCGCGACCCACGGCTGGTTGACGCCGGCGAAGTTGCGCTCCCACACCCGCTGGCCGGTGGCGAGCTCGAGCGCGGCCATGCGCCCGGCGTGGCCGATGGCGAAGACGCGCCCGCGGTCGATCACCGGCGAGGCGTCGATGTCGGCCAGCGCGGCCAGCGCCGTCGTGCGGCCCGTCCGCGCCAGCGCGTCCGACCACACGGTGCGCCCGTTCTCGACGCGCAGCGCGCTGAGTTCGCCGCTCGAATAGCCGGCGACGACCGTGTCCTGCGCGACCGCGGGGGCGGCGGTGCCGAGCAGGCCGGATACCTCGACGGTGCCCTGGACGCTCCACACCGTGTCGCCGGTGTCGCCCTTCAGGCTGAACAGCTGGTTGTCGGGCGACAGCGCATAGACCCGCCCGCCGGCGACCGTCGCCGCCCCGCGCAGGGGCAGGCCGAGGTCCTTGCGCCAGACGGTCGATCCCGTCGCCGCGTCGAACGCCTGGACGATGCCGAAGCCGGTCGTCGCATAGACCTTGCCGTCGGCGAAGCTGACGCCGCCGCCGAAGGCCAGCGCGTCCTTCTTCTTCATCGTGATCCGCTGCGCCCACTCGCGCCGGCCGGTGGCGACCGCGAAGGCCGCGACGCCGCCGTCGGTGTCCATCGTGAACACCCGCCCGCCGGCGACGACCGGTGGCGCGTTCAGCCGCCGCTGCCCGGTCGAGCCCTTGCCGATCTTGGCCGTCCACGCGACCGACAGCGTGTCGGGCAGCGCGAGATGGCCGCCGTTCTTCGCCGGCGTGCCGCCCGGCTGCGGCCAGTCGGGGTTGACCGCCGGCGGCGGCAGCACGACGGCGACGGCGTCGAGCTCGGGCTCGACCTTGGCCGCGGTCTCGGACTCGAGCACGGCAATGCGCGGGCCCGTGGTCGGCGTCTTGGGCTTGCTCTTGAAGGCGTGGCACGAGGCGAGCGACGCCGCCACGAGCAACAGGGTCAACGGTTTACGCATTTACTGGGCCATTCCCGAGGTCTGCGGGCCGAGCAGCGTCGCCGGGTCGGCCCCAAGGTCGATCGCCATCTGCCCGGCGCGGTTGCGCGCCGACGCCGGCGCGGTCACGTCGCGGACGATGGCGATGAACAGCGGCAGCGCCCGGTCGCGCTGCCCGAGCTTGAGCTGGGCCACGGCCGTCATCTCGGCGGCGACCGGGAACCACGGGTTGCCGGGCACGGCGAAGGGCTGCAGCCGCGCGATGACCGTCGCCGGCGGCAGGCTGTCGTACTCGACCCGCAGCCCGCGGATCGTCGCCAGGTCGCGGAACGGCTGCGGCAGGGTCGCGTCGGTCGCGACCGCCCGGTAGCGCGCGATCGCCGTCGCCGTGTCGCCGCCCTGGAGCGCGATCGCCGCCTGCTCGAGCCGGGCCGCGGCGCGGTAGCCGGGCGTGCCGGTGCGCGCGAGATCGGCGAGCACCGGGGCGGCGGCCGCCGCGTTCCCCGCCTCGGCGCGCGTCAGGGCGAGGCTGAACGCCTCCCCGGTCTTGCCGGCCCGCCGCGCCTTGTCCTCGCGCCAGTAGAGCAGCGCCGCCAGCGCCACCAGCAGCGCGACGACGCCGATGGCGAGCATCCGGCCATAGCGCTGCCAGTAACCCTCGAGCTGGGCGCGCCGGTACTCGTCGTCGACCTCGCGGAGGAAGGCGTCGTCGCGCGCGTCGTTGGCCAAGTCGATCTCCGTGGAAAGCGGCGCGGACCATAGCCGCACCGCCGCCTTTCGCAAGGCCGTGCCCCGCGCGCCGCTGCCCGAACCGATGACCATCGCTAGCCGCGAGACGATGAACCGGAGATTGCGCGGGGCCTACCGCCGCCTCCCTTTGGCGGCAGGCGAGCCGGCACGCTGGCCCAGGCGCGGGACTGTAGGGTGCCGTTGCGCAACACGCGGCGCGGAACCGCTGCCGGGCCGTCGGCGCGCGCTTCCAATGTAGGACATCGCGGCGTAGCGCCGGACCGTCCGGCAGCAGACGAGCGCCGCCGGGCGGGGCGCGCGAGGTCCGGTTGGTCGCCGGGCGGAGCGCACCTGACGACGGGTGGAGCCCGGTTCGCCGAACCGGCCGACCTGCCAAACCACGGCCATGCCTGGCCACGGCGGCTGCTAACCGCCTGCCCGGGCTCCGCCCGCTTTCGTGCCGACGGGCACCGCCCGTCCCCTGCCGACGCTTCCGCCTGCCTCCCGACGCGACCAGCGGGAGGGTTCAGGGGGAAGCGGGGCCGAAACTGCCTCCGCCCCGTGGTGCCCCGGCACCGGCGGGCGCTTCGCCGTGCGCTCAGGCCGGGCGGTAGAGCTGCGCGTCGCCGGGGAAGCTGCGCTCGCGCACCGCGGCGGCATAGGTCGCGGCGGCGGCGTCGATGCGCACGGCGAGGTCGTCGAACCGCTTGACGAAGCGCGGCACGCGCTCGAACATGCCGAGCATATCGTCGACCACCAGCACCTGCCCGTCGCACGCCGGCGAGGCACCGATGCCGATCGTCGGGCAGGCGACGGCCTCCGTCACGGCGCGGGCGAGCGGTTCGACCACGCCCTCGACGACGATGGCGAACGCGCCGGCCGCGGCAATCGCCTGCGCGTCGCCGACGATCTTGTCGTACTCGGCCGCGTTCCGCCCGCGCGCGCCGTAGCCGCCGAGCACGTTGACCGCCTGCGGGGTCAGCCCGACGTGGCCGATGACCGGCACCCCGCGCGCGGTCAGGAAGGCGACCGTCTCGGCCATCGCCGCCCCGCCCTCCAGCTTGACGCCCGCCGCCCCCGTCTCGGCCATCACCCGCGCCGCCGAGCGGAACGCGGCTTGCGGAGAGGCCTCGTAGGTGCCGAACGGCAGGTCGACGATGACGACACTGTGATAGCTGCCGCGGACCACCGCCGCGCCGTGGGCGATCATCATGTCGAGCGTGACGCGGACCGTCGTGTCGAGGCCGTAGATCACCTGCCCCAGGCTATCCCCGACCAGCAGCAGGTCGCAGTGCGGGTCGAGCAGCTGCGCCATGCGCGCGGTATAGGCGGTCAGCATGACGATCGGCGTCCCGCCCTTGCGCCCGGCGATCTGCGGCACGGTCAGGCGCTTCATCGGCGCCGGCGTCGGGTGGGCGCGGCTGGTCGCGGTGTCGAGCGTGTACTGGGCGGACATTCGCCGCCTCTAGCGCGGACCGGCGACCGACACCACCGTGCGGTCGGCGGCGAGGTCGATGACGAGGTCGGCGCGCGCCGGCATCTCGGCGGCGGTGTGGCGGGTCAGGCGCTCGTAGTGCGCGCAGAAGCGCTCGACCTCGGCGTCGCTCATCGCCCGCGCGCCGTCGCGCTCGGCCTGCTGCCGCCACCGCACGACAGTGGCGAAGTCGGGCGCGCGGAGCAGGACCAGCCGGTCGATTGCCGCGAAAAGGCGCTGGTACGGCCCGGCGAGCTGCGCGTCGACATAGGCGCGCCACTGGCCGTCGGGGTCCTCGTCGGCCTCGAGCGCGTTGACCGGCGCGCCCGGCACCCCCTGCGGCCGCGCGCCGACGCACCAGCCTTCGAACAGCACGACCTCGGCCGGCCCGGCGAGCGGCCACTCCGCGCGCGGGCGCGGCGCGTCGGCCGTCTTGTCGAAGCGCGGCAGCGCCGCCCGCTCGCCCGCCTTCAGCCGCGCCAGCACGTCGAGCCCCAGCGCGACGTCGTGCGTCCCCGGCACCCCGCGCGTCCGCAGCAGCGGGTGGACCTCGGCCGCCAGCCGCACCCGCGCGGCGGGACCGAGATAGAGGTCGTCGAGCGACAGCACCGCCACCGCCGCGTCCGCCGCCAGCGCCGCGGCGAGGGTCGACTTGCCCGCCCCCTGCGGCCCGCACAGGCCGACGACGAGCGGCGCCGAGGTTCCATCCCGCCGCGCCTCCCGCCGCCAGCCAGCGACCGCTTCGGCGACCACCGCCGCCGCGCTCACCCGCCGGCCGCCTCGCGCGCGGCGTCGCGGACGCGGGCGAGCAGCGCCGTCAGCTGCGCCTGCTCCGCGGCGTCGAGGCAGCCCGTCACCCGAGCCTCCAGCGCCCGCGCCGCCGGCACCACCGCCGCGTACAGCCGCTCCCCCGCCGGCGTCAGCGCCAGCCGGTGCGCGCGGCGGTCGGCGGGATCGCCCGCCGCCGTCACCAGCCCGCGCGCAGCGAGCGCGGCGACGGCGCGGCTGACGCTGATCTTGTCGAGCACCGCCCGCCGCGCGATCGCCTGGCTCGACAGGCCCGGCGACTGCGCGACGATCGCCAGCACGCGCCACTCGGCGACCTTCAGCCCGAACAGGCTGCGATAGGCGCTGGCAATGACCTCGCTGACCGCATTTGCCGCGACCGACAGCTGGAACGGCAGGAACGCGTCGAGATCGAGGACGCTTTCGGTCTTGTCAGGCGCAGGCGGCGAGGATAGTTTCATTTGCAACAATCTTGGTCGGGAAGCGGCACCATGGCAAGCGACGCACGCGACAATTTCATGGGCCTCGACGGATTCGAGTTCGTCGAGTTCACCGGCCCCGACCCGCAGGCGCTCGCGTCGCTGTTCGAAGCGATGGGCTTCACCCATGTCGCCACCCACCGCTCGAAGGACGTCCGCCGCTACGCCCAGGGCGACATCAACTTCCTGCTCAACATGGACACCAAGGGCCAGGCGGCCGAGTTCCGCAACGCCCACGGCCCCAGCGCCAACGCCATGGCGTTCCGGGTCAAGGACGCCGCCTTCGCCGCCGCCGAGGCCGTCCGCCGCGGCGCGACGCCGGTCACCGGGCCGGTCGGGCCGATGGAGCTCAACATCCCGGCGATCGAGGGCATCGGCGGCTCGAACCTCTACCTCGTCGACCGGGCGGGCGAGCACGAGATCTACGACATCGACTTCCGCCCGACGGGCGCGGGCAAGGACGACCGCTCGGTCGGCCTGCACACGCTCGACCACCTGACGCACAACGTCAACCGCGGGCGGATGGCGCACTGGGCCGAGTTCTACGAGCGCATCTTCGGCTTCCGCCAGATCCGCTACTTCGACATCGAGGGCCAGGCGACCGGGCTGTTCTCCAAGGCGATGACCGCGCCCGACGACAAGATCCGCATTCCCCTGAACGAGAGCCAGGACGAGCACAGCCAGATCGAGGAGTTCCTCCGCGCCTACCAGGGCGAGGGCATCCAGCACCTTGCGCTCGCCACCGACGACATCTTCGCCACCGTCGACCGGCTGCGGGCGAACGGCATCCGCTTCCAGGACAGCCCCGACACCTATTTCGACCTGATCGACAAGCGCCTGCCCGGCCACGGCCACGACGTCGAGGAGATGCGCAAGCGCCGCATCCTGATCGACGGCGCGCCCGAGACCGGCGGCGGGCTGCTGCTCCAGATCTTCACCGAGAACATGGTCGGCCCGATCTTCTTCGAGATCATCCAGCGGAAGGGCAACGACGGCTTCGGCGAGGGCAACTTCAAGGCGCTGTTCGAAAGCCTCGAGCTCGACCAGATCCGCCGCGGCGTGATCCCGGCGAAGGTGGAGGCGTAGTGCCGGCCGATCCCGCCGACCTCCAGGCGCGGATGCTCGCCGCTGCGCCCGATATCGAGCTGTCGTTCCGCCGGATGTTCGGCGGCATCATGGGCTATGCCGCCGAGGTGGTGTTCGCCTCGCTGTCCGACGTCGGGCTGGCGCTGAAGTTCAGCGGCAGCGAGCACGCCCGGGCAATGGCGCTGCCGGGGGCGAAGCCGCTGCAGTACGAACCCGGCGCGCCGGTCAGCAAGTCGTACGTCGTCCTGCCGCCCGACGTGGTCGAGGACGCGAACCAGCTCCACGAATGGATCGTGACCAGCGCCAACAACCTCAAGCCCAAGCCGCCGGGCCGCTGAGGTGCTGACCGGCTTCGGCAACCATTTCGCCACCGAGGCCGTCCCCGGCGCGCTGCCGCACGGGCGGAATTCGCCGCAGCGGCCGGCCTTCGGACTGTATACCGAGCAGCTGTCGGGCACCGCCTTCACCGCCCCGCGGGCCGAGAACCGGCGGTCGTGGCTCTACCGGCTGCGCCCGAGCGCGGCGCACCCGCCCTATACCCTCGCGTTCGACCCGGCCGCCAATCACGCCGCGCCGCCGCCGCCCAACCGCCTGCGCTGGGACCCGCGCGACTGGCCCGAGACGGCGACCGACTTCCACGACTCGGTCCTGCCCATGCTCCACTGCGGCGAGGCGGAGGCGCTGACCGGGGCGGCCGTCCACACCTATGCCGCGACCGCCGACATGACCGCGCGCGCGTTCGTCAATGCCGACGCCGAGACGCTGCTGATCCCGGTCGAGGGACGGCTCGAGGTGCTGACCGAGCTTGGACGCTTCACCCTCGGCCCGCTCGAGGTCGCCGGCATCCCGCGCGGGGTGCGCCACGCCGTGCGCCTGCCCGACGGCCGCGCGCGGGGCTATGTCGTCGAGAACCGCGGCGCGCTGTTCCGCCTGCCCGACCTCGGCCCGATCGGCGCCAACGGCCTCGCCAACCCGCGCGACTTCGTGACCCCGCCGGCGTGGTTCGAGGACGACGAGCGGCCGCACGAGCTGGTCCAGAAGTTCATGGGGCAGGCTGTGGACGACGACGCTCGACCACTCGCCGTTCGATGTCGTGGCGTGGCACGGCAACCTCGCGCCCTGGGTCTACGACCTCCGCCGCTTCAACACCATGGGCACGGTCAGCTACGACCATCCCGACCCGTCGATCTACACGGTGCTGACCAGCCCGTCCGACACACCGGGGCGGGCCAACGCCGACTTCGTCCTGTTCCCGCCGCGCTGGCTGGTCGCCGAGGACACCTTTCGCCCGCCCTGGTTCCACCGGAACGTCATGAGCGAGGCGATGGGCCTGATCGCCGGGCAGTACGACGCCAAGGCCGGCGGCTTCGCGCCCGGCGGGCTGTCGCTGCACAACCTGATGAGCGGCCACGGCCCCGACGTCGCCTCGTGGCAGAAGGCGAGCGCGGCCGAGCTCGGCCCGCACAAGTTCGACGGCGGCTATGCCTTCATGGTCGAAAGCTGCTGGCCGTTCCGCGCCACCGACCATGCGCTGAAGCACGCCCAGCCCGACTACGACACGGCCTGGGCCGATTTCCCGAAGGCGGTGTTGCCGTGACCCTCGACGCGACGCACGACCCGGCACTCCGCAGCTGGGTCGAGGTGCCGGCGGGAAATGACTTCCCGGTGCAGAACCTGCCGCTCGGCATCTTCAGCACCGGCGGGACCACGCCGCGCGCCGGCATCGCGATCGGCGACCGGATCGTCGATTTGGGCGGGCTGGCCGCCGCGGGGCTTCTGACGGTCGAGCCGGCGCTGGTTACGGGGTCGACCCTCAACGCGCTGCTGGCGGACGCGGCGGCGCGGCGGAGCGTCCGGGCCGGAGTGTCGGCGCTGCTGACCGACGCGGGCCAACGAAGCGCCGTCGAACCGCATCTGATCGCGGCCGAGACGGCGACGCTCCACCTGCCGTGCCGGATCGGCGACTACACCGACTTCTACGTCGGCATCCACCATGCGACCAATATCGGCCGGCTGTTCCGCCCCGACGCGCCGCTGCTGCCGAACTACAAGTACGTGCCGATCGGCTATCACGGCCGCGCCTCGACGGTCGCGGTCAGCGGCATGCCGGTCGCGCGCCCCAACGGCCAGCGCAAGGCCCCCGACGAGGCCAGCCCAAGCTTCGGCCCGAGCCGCCGCCTCGACTTCGAGCTCGAGATGGCGGTGTGGATCGGCGGCGGCAACGCGCTCGGCCAGCCGGTGCCGATCGCCGAGGCGGGCGCGCACATCGCCGGGCTGGGGCTGCTCAACGACTGGTCGGCGCGCGACCTGCAGGCGTGGGAATATGTGCCGCTGGGGCCGTTCCTCGCCAAGAGCTTCCTGACGACGGTTTCGCCGTGGGTCGTCACCGCCGAGGCGCTCGCCCCCTTCCGCATTGCGCAGGCGCCGCGGCCCGAGGGCGACCCCGCGCCGCTCCCCTATCTCAACGACCCCGCCGACCAGGCGGGCGGGGCCTTCGCGATCGAGCTGTTCGTCGACCTCTCGACCGCCGCCACCCGCGCCGCCGGGGCCCCGCCGGTCCGCCTCGCCGCCAGCGCCGCGCGGCACATGTACTGGACGGTCGCGCAGATGGTCGCCCACCACACGTCGAACGGCTGCGCGCTCGAGGCCGGCGACCTGCTCGGCACGGGCACGATCTCCGGCCCCGACGACGCCAGCCTCGGCAGCCTGATCGAGATGAGCCGCGGCGGCGCGGCGCCGTTGGCGCTTCCCGGCGGCGAGACGCGGTCGTTCCTGGCCGACGGCGACGAGGTGACGCTGAGCGCGCGGGCGGTGGCCGAGGGCTTCGTGCCGATCGGCTTCGGCGCGTGCGTCGGACGCGTCGTCGGATAGCTGGTGGACCCTGCGGGACTTGAACCCGCAACCTATCGATTAAAAGTCGAACGCTCTACCGATTGAGCTAAGGGTCCAACGCGGCGGATCGTCTAGGGCGGGCGAGGCGCGCGCGCAACTGACGTGCGGTCAAGTGCAGCAGCGGATGCCGCCAGTCCGGCGCGACCTCGACCAGCGGATCGAGGACGAAGCGGCGCGCGGGCAGGCCCGGATGCGGCACGGTGAGCCCCGGCCCCGCCAGCACCGCGCCGCCCGCCGCCAGCACGTCGAGGTCGAGCACCCGCGCGCCCCAGCGCCGCCCGCGCCGCCGCCCGAAAACGCGCTCGATCGCCTGCAGCCGCGCCAGCACCTCGGGCAGCGGCAGGCCGGTCGCGATCGTCGCGACCGCGTTGGCGAAGCGGCGCTGGCTCGGGCCGAGCGGCGCGGTCGCCCGCACCCGCGACACGGCGAGGACCGGCAGCCCCGCTTCCCCGAGCGCCGCCAGCGCCGCGGCCAGCGTCGCGGCCGGCGCGCCGTGGCGGCTGCGGCGGTTGCTGCCGAGCGCGATGAGGACGGTTGCCGACATGGTGGCGACCTCCTTACACGCTGCCCCATGGAAACCAGCCCCCACCCGGCGAGCGGCGCCGCGCCGCCGTCCGCGGTCCTCGGCCCCGAGCCGCCGCACGACTGCCCGCGCTGCCCGCGCCTCGTCGCCTACCGCGAGGCCAACCGCGCCGCCCACCCGGACTGGTGGAACGCGCCGGTGCCCGGCTGGGGCGACCCGCATGCCTGGCTCTGCGTCGTCGGCCTGGCGCCCGGCGTGACGGGGGCGAACCGCACCGGGCGGCCGTTCACCGGCGACCACGCCGGGCTGCTGCTGTACGCGACGCTCGCCGAGTTCGGCCTGTCGCGCGGCACGTTCGACGCGCGCGCCGACGACGGCCTGAGCCTCGACGGCGTCTTCATCTCGAACGCCGTCCGCTGCGTCCCGCCCGAGAACAAGCCGGTGCCGGCCGAGATCCACGCCTGCCGCCCGTTCCTCGAGGCGCAGCTCGCCGCCCTGCCCAAGCTCGAGGTCGTGCTGGCGCTCGGCGCGATCGCCCACCAGTCGGCGGTCAAGGCCTTGGGCGGCAAGCTGCCCAAGGCGCCCTTCGCCCACGGTGCCGTCCACCGCCTGCCGTCGGGGCTGGTGCTGGTCGATAGCTACCACTGCTCGCGCTACAACACGAACACGGGGAAGCTGACGCCGGCGATGTTCGCCGCCGCCTTCGCCGCGGCCGTCGCGGCGCGGCCCGTTCCCGCCGGCACCTGACCGCCGCCGCCCCATTGCTCCGTTCCGGCGAAGCGGTTAACCCTGTGACCGGCATCAGGGAGCACGCATGATCCGGAAGGTTATCGTCGCGATGGCATTGGCGACGGCGGCAGCGGCCGCGGCGGAGGCGACCGACCCCTATCTCTGGCTGGAAAGCGTCGACTCGCCGCGGGCGATGGCCTGGGTCGAGGCGCGCAACGCCTATAGCACCGGGCAGCTCGAGGCCGATCCCCGCTATGCCGCCAACTATGCCGATGCGCTGGCGATCGGCGGGGCGAAGGACCGCATCCCGGCACCGGCCTTCGTCCACGGCGCGATCTTCAACTTCTGGCAGGACGCCGATCACCTCCGCGGCATCTGGCGGACGACGAGCCTCGCCGACTATCGCTCGCCGACGCCCAACTGGCGGACGGTTCTCGACATCGACGCGCTCGGCAAGAGCGAGGGCAAGAGCTGGGTCTGGCACGGCGCCAACTGCCTCGAGCCCGAACAGCGCCGCTGCCTGATCGCCCTGTCCGACGGCGGCGAGGACGCGACGACAGTGCGCGAGTTCGACCTGGCGAGCGGGCAGTTCGTGGCGGGCGGCTTCGTCCTGCCGCACGGCAAGCAGTCGATCGCCTGGGAGGACGCCGACCATATCCTTGTCGCCCGCGAGTGGCAGCCGGGCGAGCTGACGAGCTCGGGCTATCCGTTCATCGTCAAGCGGCTGACGCGCGGCCAGCCGCTGTCGGCCGCCGTCGAGGTCTTCCGCGGCAGCAAGGACGACACCGAGGTCCAGCCGACCACCTTCATCGACGGGCAGGGCCGCCGGCTGACGACGATCATCCGTGCTCGCGACTTCTTCCATTTCGAGAACCACCTCGTGACCCCCACGGGCACGCGCCGCCTCGCCATTCCCGCCAAGTCGTCGATCGTCGGCCTGGTCGGTGGCCGCGTCGTCGTCCGGCTCGACGAGGCGTGGAGCGCGGGCGGGGCGAGCCTGCCCGCCGGCTCGCTCGCCGCGCTCGACCTTGCGGCGGCGATGCGCGACCCCGCCGCGCTCGCGCCGGCGCTGGTCTGGGCGCCCGGCCCGCGCGACGCGCTCGAGGATGCCGGGACGACGAAGGACCGCCTGCTCGTCGCCACGCTCGACAACGTCCGTGGCCGCGCCTGGAGTTTTGCGCCGACGGCCGGCGGCTGGAGCAAGACGCCGCTGCCGGTCGCCGACAACATGGCGATCCAGCTCGGTGACTCCGACACGCGCAGCGACCGCGCCTGGCTGACGGTCAGCGGCTTCCTCACGCCGCCGACGCTGTCGCTGGTCGATGCCGCCACGGGCACGCTGACGCCGGTCAAGTCGCTGCCGGCCAAGTTCGACGCCAGCGGCGACGTCGTCGAGCAGCACGAGGCGACGTCGAGCGACGGCACCAAGATCCCGTACTTCATCGTCCATCGCCGCGAGCTGAAGCTGGACGGCCAGACGCCGACCCTGCTGACCGCCTACGGCGGCTTCCAGGTCAGCAACACGCCCGACTATACCGCGGCGACCGGCAAGCTGTGGCTGGAGAAGGGCGGCGCGCTCGTCCTCGCCAACATCCGCGGCGGCGGCGAGTTCGGCCCGGCGTGGCACGAGGCCGGGCTCGGCACGAAGCGGCAGATCATCTACGACGATTTCGCCGCGGTCGCGCGCGACCTGATCGACCGCAAGGTCACCAGCCCGCGCCGGCTCGGCATCCGCGGCGGCTCGAACGGCGGCCTGCTGATGGGCGTCGAGTTCACCCAGCATCCCGACCTGTGGAACGCGGTCGTCATCCAGGTGCCGCTGCTCGACATGATCCGCATCGGCAAGATCGCCGCCGGCGCGTCATGGGCGGGCGAGTACGGCGACGTCGACGCCGACCCCGCCGTCCGCGCCTTCTGGGAGAAGACCTCGCCATACCAGAACCTGCGCCGCGACGTCGCCTATCCCGAGCCGTTCATCTGGACGACGACCAAGGACGACCGCGTCGGCCCGCAGCACGCGCGCAAGTTCGCCGCCCGCCTCGAGGAGCAGGGGCACCACTTCTATTACTTCGAGAACACCGAGGGCGGCCACGGCGCGGGCGCGGACCTCAAGCAGGCGGCGCACACGACGGCGCTCGAGATGACCTATCTGCAGCGCAAGCTGATGGACCGCTGACGCCTCGGGCCCGCCCGCCTCAGGCGGGCGGGCCGAGGACGTGGTCGGCGTAGCACACGCCGGAATAGTGCCAATGCGCGCCGTGGCCGCTGGCGTAGCTCGCCGCGTCGCGCGCGTGGAGCTCGGCGACGCTGTGGCCGTGGTTGGCCGGGTCGGTCATGTCCCAGCCGATGTTGCCGCACGCCGGATCGCAGACGATGGTCGCCGGCCGCACCCAGGCGTGGCCGTCCCAGACGTGATAGGCGCCGCCGTTCCACATGCAGACCGCCTCGCGCGTCGCCTGCTCGGGCGTGAAGTGGCGGCCCCCCTGCCCCAGCCGGTGCTCGGCCGCGGCGCGCTTCTCGGCGAACAGTTTCAGTCCGGCATCGAGGTTGGCGCGCCAGTCCCACGCCTGCGCCGGCGTCGCGGGCGGCTTGGTCAGCTGGCACATGCCGACGCCGCCGTCGAACGACACCACGGGCAGGCCGGCGGGCGTGAAGTGGTGGCAGCGGCTTTCCTGGGCGACGATGCGGTCGAAGCCTGCCGCGCCCGGCTTGCCGGCAAGATAGGCGGCGACCTGGTCGACGCTGGGGTTGCTGCCGAGCAACTGGACCGCGCCGTGGCCCGCATCGGACCCGGCGGTGACGGTCACCGCCAGCGTGCCGCCGCCGCAGCCGATCGCCTCGCGCGCGTCCCACCGTCCCGCGGGGGTCGTCGCCGTGCCCTGGTTGTGCGTGTCGCGCCAGACGAGGTGCCAGTCCCAGCGGTGGTTGCCGGTGGCGTCGGTCGTGAACGGCAGCGGCGGCAGCTCGCCGGTCGGCGCGATGTGGACGACGCCGCCGGTACCCGGAAGCGTCAGCTTCACGCCAGTAACGACTGCACGTGCGGCATCACCTGGTGCGTCCCCGCCACGATCATCGACCCCGCGACATAGACAATGACTGCAAGACCGATATACGCGATCCAGCGGTTCCGCTCAATCACGCGCGCGATATAGTTCGCCGCGACCGCCATGACGGCGACCGAAAAGGCGAGACCCACGAGCAGGACGGTCGGATGGTCGCGCGCCGCGCCGGCGACGGCGAGCACGTTGTCGAGGCTCATCGACAGGTCGGTCAGCGCCACCTGGACGACCGCCTGGGTCACGGTCTTGGCCGGCTTGGCCGGCGCGTCGACGGGGGCATGGCCGACATGGCCGCGGCGCAGCTCGCGGAACAGCTTCCAGCCAACCCACAGCAGCAGCAGGCCGCCGGCGAGCGTCAGCCCGATGACCTGCAGCAGCCGCGTCGCCAGCAGCGCGAAGCCGATCAGGAACACCAGCGCCAGCGCGACGCCGATGCCCAGCACCCGCCGCCGCGCCGCCGGCGGCAGGCCGGCCGCCAGCGTGCCGAGGATGACGATGTTGTCGCCCGCCAGCATCAGGTCGATCATGATCACCTGGCCCAGGGCGGCAAGCCCCGACGGCGTGGCGATGTCGGCGAGATTGATCGGCCCCATCGGCTCCGTCTAGCCGTCGCGCCGCAGCGCGGCAAACGGGTTGGCGCGTGCCTTGTCCGCCGCCGCCAGCGCCTCGGCCTCGGCCTCGGTCATCACCAGTCCGGCGGCGACCCGCTCGGCGTCGGGCGCGCGCGGGTACGGATCGAGCGCCAGCCCGAGCGACTGCGCCACCGCCTCCCCCAGGTCGAGGACGTCGCCGTCGAGCGGCAGGATGTCGAGGTCGGCGTCGGACAGCTCGATCTCGTCGCCGGCGGGCACCGCGGTGTCGCTGAAGATCAGGTCGAGGTTCTCGTCGAGGGCGAACGCGACCGGCTCGGCGCTGACGACGCACGCCTGCGTGCCGGTCGCATGGAGCGGCCCGGCGACCCGGATGCCGCGCGCGTCGCGGTACAGCGTCAGGGTGGCGGTCAGGGTGTCGAGCGCGAGCAGGTCGAAGCGGCCGGCGAGCGCTGCGCATTCGGCCGCGGTCGCGGTCACCGTCTCGCTGCGGCGGGCGATGCCGATCTCGCTCGCGCGGACCGGGCGCGACAGCTCCGGGGTCACAGGCGGCCGCCCTCCAGCTCGGCGAAGCTCCGCTCGGCCAGGCGCGCGGCGATCGCGCGCACCCGCCGGGCGCTCCAGTCGACCGCCGCCGGGTCGACCGCCGCGCCGCGGTAGAGGTTGCGCGCCAGCGCCGCGTCGAGGTCGCTCCCGGTCAGCCCGTCGCGATACGCCCCGAGCCGCCCGCCCAGCGCCGACACCATCTTGCCGACCTGCTTGCCGACCGTCGGGTCGCCGATGCCGAGCTCGCGCAAGGACCCGTCCATGTCGGCGATGAAGCGGTCGGTCAGGTCGGCGGCGAACTGCCGGGCCGGCTCGCCCTCGGCTTCGAGGCGGACGAGGACCAGCGCCAGCACCAGCGCGACGACGTCGAAGCGGCCGTCGACCGTGTCGGGGACGCTGCCCGCGAGATACCAGTCGGGCGTGCGCGCCTCGGCGACGACGGTGCGGTAGAGGGCGTCGCCAGCGGGCGGCGCGCGGTCGGTGCGGAGCAGGCGGGCGAGGAAGGTCACGGGCAAGCCTTGTCTGAAGGAGCGTTTGTCGCATATTGAGGCGGATCGCGCCCGGCGCAACGCCGCCTCTCGCCGCGGTCCAAGGAGTTTCCGATGCGTCTCGCTCCCGCCCTTGCCGCCGTCGCCGTACTGGCGGCGGCCGGCTGTTCGACGATCCGGCAGAACCAGGGCTATATCGTCGACGCGCCGCTGCTCGCCTCGGTCCAGCCGGGCGTCGACAACAAGAGCTCGGTCGAGAAGACGCTCGGCCGCCCGACCTTCGGCAGCGAGTTCGACGACCGCGAGTGGTACTATGTCTCGCGCAACACCCGCCAGATCGCCTTCCTCCAGCCCAAGGCGACGAGCCAGTCGATCACCAAGATCACCTTCGACGCCAAGGGCAACGTCGCCAAGGTCGAGACGCGCGGGCTCGAGCAGGTGGCGAACATCCACCCGGTCAAGGACAAGACCGAGACGCTCGGCCGCAAGCAGGGGCTGCTCGAGGACATCTTCGGCGGCGTCGGCGCGCTCGGCTCGGGCACGGTCCAGAACGATTCCGCCGGCGGCACGCGGACAGGCCGCGACGGGCCGCGGTAGGCGACCGGCCGTCCTATTCCTGGCCGAGGTCGCTCCCCGGCATGACCGCGGGGGCACGAGCAGGCGCGGGCTCCGGCGACTTGCCAATGTGACTTTCCGTGGATCATGGTCGGCTCTCGACTTGGGGGACGGACGTCATGATCGACCTGCCGACGAGCTGCCTGCGGCTTCGCACCTGCGCTGCCGCCAGTCCCGCTGGCCGAGGTCAGGCGGGAAGGACGGGACGATGACGGCGATCACCCGACGCACGGCCGTGGGCGCTTTCGCGGCGGCCGCCTTCTCCGAACCGCTGTGGTCGGCGTCGCGCGACCGCCCGGCCGGGGACCTGCCGCTCGGGGAGGTGATCCGGCGGCACACCGCCGCGAGAGGTGGCGCGGATCGGCTCGACGCCGTTCGTTCCCTCGCGAGCGACATCACGATCACCGAGAAGGGCGCCACGCTGGAGGCGCATTATTCGTGCGACGACAGCCCTGCCTGGAGGATCGACGTCTACGATCATGGCCGGCACGTGTTCTGCGAGGGGCTCGATGCCGATGGGCCGTGGCTCTGGCCGGACGGCGAAAAGGCGGCGCGGGCAGCGGTGCCCGACGCCCGCAAGACCGGGCTGCAGGGGATCGAGTTCAACCTTTACGGCCTGCATCGCTTCCCGGCACGCGGGCATCGGCTCTCGCTGGACGGTCGCGAACGCCTCGACGGCGTCGACTACCACGTCGTCAGGGCGACGATGAAGGACAGCTACGAAACCTTCCTGTTCATCAGTCCGCTCACCTGGATGATCGAGCGGCGGCGCGACTATCGGGCTTTCCATCCCGACGTCGACCCGAAGAAGGTGTTTGCCGAAAAGCGCTACGCCGATTTCCGCCGGGTCGACGGCATCGTCTCGCCTTTCTCCGAACAGCAGGCGAACTGGCAGACGGGGGAGATCGTCAACTCGACCGCGGTGAAGCGCATGGTGTTCAACCCCGCGCTGAAACCGGGCGAACTGACCCGCACCTTTCAGGCGAACCCGCAATAGGTCGGGCCTGCCGCGGCCTCGTCGTCCGGGAAGAGAGCGGCGACCGGACTGCCTTGCGGACGCCCGGATCCCGGCCGCGAAGGTCAGTGCTCCCACCCCAGCCGCTCCGGCACCACCGCCGCGCCGCCGAGCCCGAGCACCGTCAGCCCCGCGCCCGCCGCCACCGATCCCACCCGCGTGCATCCCGCCGGCGCTTCCGCTTCCGCGGGCAGGGTGAACAGCAGCTCATAGTCGTCGCCCGCGCTCGCCAGCGCGCACAGCCCGGCATCGTCGCGCGCCGTCCGCGCTGCTGCCGCCGCCGACACCGGCACCCGCGCGAGCACGACCGTCAGCGCGACGCCGCTCGCCGCCGCCAGACGCTCGGCGTCGATCAGCAGCCCGTCCGACACGTCCATCGCCGCCGTCGCCCGCCCGGCCAGCGCCTGCCCCAGCGCGAGGCGCGGCTCAGGGCGGCGGAAGCGGGCGAGCAGTGCCTTATCGAACGGCGCCTCGCCGCGCGCGATCGCCAGCCCCAGCCCGGCATCGCCGATCGTGCCGCTGACCCACAGCGTGTCGCCGGGCCGGGCACCCGCGCGCGACAGCGCCTGCCCCGGCTCGACGCTGCCGACTGCGGTCAGGCCGAACACCGCCGCCGCCAGTCCCGCGACCGTGTCGCCGCCCCACAGCGCGACGCCCCAGCGATCGAGCCCGCGCGCGAGGCCGGCGGTGAAGGCGGTGAGCCACGCCTCGTCCTCCGCCGCGCTCAGCCCCAGGCCGAGGAGCACACCCGCCGGCCGCGCCCCCATCGCCGCGAGGTCGGACAGGTTGACCGCGAGCAGCTTCCACGCGACGTCGCCCGGCGGATCGCCGGGCAGGTAGTGGACGCCCGCCGCCAGAACGTCGTGGGTCAGGACGAGGTCGCGGCCGAGCGGGGGCACGAACACCGCGGCGTCGTCGGCCAGCCCGCGCGCGGCGGCGCTCGTCGCCAGCGGCGCGAGCAGGCGGGCGATCAGTTCGCGCTCACGCACCGCGCGGGAACTCGCGCCAACCCTGCCGCGGGAACTCGCGCCAACCCTGCCGCGGGAACTCGCGTCGACCCTGCCGCGGGAACTCGCGCCGGCCCTGCCACGGGAGCGGGCGCCTACGCACCCGGCGCCGCCGCGTCGCCGCGCGCGCTGCGGGCGACGGCATCGAGCAGGCCGTTGACGAAGCCGGTTTCGCGCGCGTCGTAGAAGGCGTGGGCGACGTCGAGATATTCGTCGATGACGGTCGCGGTCGGCACGTCGGGGCGCGCGATCAGCTCATACACCCCGGCGCGCAGCACGCCGCGCAAGGGCCGGTCGAGCCGGTCGATCGCCCAGCCCGGCGCGAGGTTGGCGGCGATCAGCGCGTCGATCTCCTGCGTCCGCGCCGCGACGCCGGCGACGAGATCGTCGAAGAAGGCGGTGTCGGCGGGCTTGTACTCGGCGTCCTCGATCGTCGCGCCGAGCCGGTGGTTGTGGAACTCGTAGAGCAGCCCCGGCACGGTGCCGCCGGCCATCTCGCGCTGGTACAGCGCCTGGACCGCGGCCAGCCGCGCCGCCGAGCGCGCGGTTCCGGTCCGCGCCTTCTTCGCCTTGGTTTTCGCCATGCGCCGCGATGTAGCGGGCAGGCGACCGCCTGTCACGTCGCGCGCGATGTTCGCCGTACCGGCCCGCCCCCCGCGCGGCCGCCCGAGCGATGATCCTGTCGGGTGGCCGGACCGGGGAGCGAGCCGCTCCGCCCCCGTCAGCGCCGCAGCGTGAAGCGCACCCGCCGCCCGCGGAAGTCGAGCGCGACGCGGCGGAACGCCTCGAGCACGTCGGTGCCGATCAGCAGCGCCGGCACCTTCTCCAGCCCGAACAGGCGGAACGGCGGCGCGTCGGCGAAGGCGACGTTGACGTTCGACAGGGTCAGGCCGCCGAGGCGGATGTTCGACGCCGTCGCGAGGTTCGCCGTCAGCGTCGCCCCCGTGACGCTGGTCAGCACGACCGGCCGCGGCGGCGGCGGGCGGCGCGAGCCGAGCACCCGCGCCTGCAGGGCGAGGTTGCCCATCGTGATCTCGGAGCCGGTATCGATCACGGCATAGATCGGCACGCCGTTGACGCTCGCCGCGGTCAGGATCAGCTGGCCGTTGCGACGACGGGCGAGGACGACGATCTCGTCGCCGCCGCTGACCGCCTCGGGCCGCCGCGCGTCCTGGACGGTGATCGTCTTCTTGTCGAAGTCGAGGAGCAGCCGCTGGTCGACGAGCGCGTCGATGCCGACGATGCCCTGCGCGCCGAGGAAGCGCTCGGGCAGTGCCGGGGCGGCGATATCGGCGATGGTGCTGCTGCCGAGCTTCAGGCTGTCGACCCGGACGGTGCCGACCCGCGCCGCCCCGGCCATCCCCTGCAGCTTGACGACGCGCCCGGCCGGCAGCTTCAGCTGCTCGGCGAGGCTCGCCCCGACGACCGAACGGTCGGCACCGGAATCGACGAGGAAGCGGAACGGCCCCTGCCCGTCGACGTCGACCAGGATGAACATGCGCGACTTGACCTGGCTCGCAGCGAGGGGATCGCCGGCGACCTCGAGGCTGTTGTCGATCACCGCCGGCGGGATGGTCGGCGTCACGGCGGGCTCGGCCACCGGCGGCGCCGCGGCCGCGGCGAGCGCGGCGAACAGGGGCAGGAACATAACGGCAATGTGCGCCCCCCGGCGCGCCGCCGCAAGCCGCCCGATGCTGGCGCGGCGACGCGGACGGCAACGACGAGCTGGGGCTATAGGCCGCTATGTGTTCGCCGACGGCCGGACGAGGCGGAGGTCTTCGCCCGCACCATCACCGACCGGATGAACCCGAAGGGCGTCATCCAAAACGACGTGGCGGCGGTCGACAACGAGCCGCGCATCGTCGGCGTCCAGCTCAGCGCGAAGTTCCGCTGACCCAGCGGGCGCGGGGGATGCCCTGCGCCCAGAGGAGGACGGTGAGGTCGCCGTGGCGGACATTGGCGTCCGCGGCGGCGGCCGTCGCCGGCTTGCCATGGAAGGCGATGCCGAGCCCGGCGGCGGCGAGCATCGGCACGTCGTTCGCCCCGTCGCCGACGGCAAGGCAGCGGTCGAGGGCGACTCCGGCGGCGCGCAGTTCGGCGAGCTTTGTGCCGCCGTCGACCACCGGCCGGGCGACGGTGCCGGTCAGGCGGCCTCCCTCGCTCAACAGCGTGTTGGCGACGACCCGATCGAAGCCGAGAGCCGCGCCGACCGGCCGAGCGAAGGCGGTGAAGCCGCCCGAGACGAGGATCGTCCGCGCGCCCGCCGCGGTCATCGTCGCCACCAGCTCGCGCGCGCCCGGCATCAGCCGCACCCGCTCGTCGCGACAGCGGTCGAGGACGCCCACGTCCATGCCTGCCAGCAGCGCCACCCGCGCGTCGAGCGCGGCGGTGAAGTCGAGTTCTCCCCGCATCGCCGCCTCGGTGATCGCCGCCACCTGCGGCTTGAGGCCGGCATAGTCGGCGAGCTCATCGATGCACTCGCACTGGATCAGCGTCGAATCCATGTCGGCGATGAGCAGCGCCTTCCGCCGCGGCGCGCCTGCCGGCTGCACCACGACGTCGACGTGCGGCAGCGCCGCTTCGAGCAGCCGCGCGCGCCGCTGCCGGCGCCAGCCCCGCCACCGGCAGGTCGGCCGCGTCGCCCGCGTCGAGCCACGCCGCCGCGCCCGGTTCGCCGCCCGCCCCGCGCACCGCATCCCTTGCCGCAGCGAGGTCGCCCGGCGACAAGCGGCCGGCAGCGGCCAGCGTCGCGGTCAGGGAGGTCGGGAGGTCGGGTGCGTCCACGCGTCGTCGTCATCGCAGGGCCGACCGCGGCGGGCAAGTCGGCGGTCGCGCTGGCGCTCGCCGAGGCCGAGCGCGGCACGATCATCAACGCCGACGCCAGCCAGCTCTACGCCGACCTCCGCCTGCTGACCGCGCGCCCCTCGGCCGCCGACGAGGCGCGGGTGCCGCACCGCCTGTACGGCGTGCTCGACGGCGCCGATGCCTGCGACGCGGCGCGCTGGGCGGGGCTGGCGCGGGCGGCCATCGCCGAGACTCTCGCCGAAGGCCGGCTGCCGATCGTCACCGGCGGCAGCGGCCTCTACCTGCGCGCGCTGCTCGACGGCATCGCCGACGTGCCGCCGATCGACCTCGAGGTGCGCGCCGAAGTCCGCGCGCTCGACCCCGCCGCCGCCCGCGCCGCCCTCACCCGCGAGGACCCCGGCGCGACGGTCACCGACCCGCAGCGCGTCGCCCGCGCGCTCGAGGTCGTCCGCTCGACCGGCCGGCCGCTCGCCCACTGGCAGGCGGTGGCGGCGCCCGGGCTCTCGGCGGCCGCCGACGTCGAGACGATCGTCGTCGCGCCGCCCCGCGCCGAGCTCCACGCCCGCATCGACGAGCGGCTGGCGGCGATGGTCGCCGGCGGCGCCGTGGACGAGGTCGCGGCGCTGGTCGGACGCCGCCTCGACGCCGGGCTGCCGGTGATGAAGGCGCTCGGCGTCGCCGCCTTCGCCGCCGTGCTGCGGGGGGAAAAGACCCTCGCCGCGGCCGTCGCCGAAACCGCCGCAGCGACCCGCGCCTTCGCCAAGCGCCAATCGACGTGGTTCCGCAATCAGCCCGGCTGGGCGCCGCGTGGTTAATGCCGCGTTATTAACCGCGAACGTTCTTTACGAAGGGTGACCCGGATCCTAACGCCCCGGTAACGTTTCAAGGGGATCGGAACCGTGATGAAGTCCATGTTGCTTGCCGCTGCCACGCTGGTCGCGACGCCCGTTCTCGCCGCACCCGGCAGCGCTTCGTCCGCGCTCCAGGCGATGAGCGAGACCAACCTCATCGTCCTCGGCAATATGACCGGCGGCCACGACGTCGAGGGCAAGTCCTTCGTCGGCGGCAACATCAGCGGCAACACGTCGAACTACGGGATCGGCAACGCCGCGACGACCGGCAGCCGCGCCTTTCAGGGCGAGGCCAGCTCGAGTCGCCCGACGGTGACCGTCGGCGGCAACATCAACGGCGCCAATCTCGCCAACGGCTCGAACGGCGGCAGCGGCACGATCGCGGCGCGCAAGAGCGTCGACATCGGCGGCAGCTTCACCGGCGGCAACTTCAACGTCGATGGGGCGCTGATCCGCGCCGGCTCGAACCTTGCCGGCTTCAACATCAACGGCGGCACCGACGTCTATTACGGCGTCTCGGCGAGCGGCTTCCAGAACACGCAGCCGGTGAAGGACGCGACGCTCGCACCGGGCGGCAGCAACGACCTGCACGCCAGCATCGCGGCGCAGACGGCGACCCTGACCGCCGACCTGTCGGCGCTGTCGACCGCGCTGTACGGGCTCAGCGCCAGCGGCAGCTTCGACGGTACCGATCCGAACAACGCCAGGCTGATCGCCAGCGACCCCGCGCATCGCGGCTTCGCCGTCATCGACATCACCGCGAGCAATCTCGCGTCCTTCCTCGGCGCGGCGAACCTCGTCTACAGCCTGCCGACGGTGGGCAGCGGCTATCTGCCGACGATCGTCAACGTCAGCGGCGCGACCAGCTACACGCTGAACGCCAACTCGAACAACTCGGCATACAACCCCTACGTGCTGTTCAACTTCGGCGGCGCGACGAGCATTATGCTGAACCGGCAGTTCAACGGCGGCCTGCTCGCCTATGCCGCGGCCGTCAGCAACTCGACGCCGATCGAGGGGTCGGTCGCCGTCGGCAGCTTCAACCAGGGCGGCGAAATCCATCTCGGTACGTTCAAGGGCAACGCCGCGCTGACCGCTGCGGTGACGCCGATGACCACGGGCGCGGTTCCCGAGCCGGCCAGCTGGGCCCTGTTCATCACCGGGTTCGCCGCGGTCGGCGTGATGCGTCGCCGCAAGACTGCGGTCGCCGCATAAAAAGTCACCAAAAAGTAACCATGCCGGGCTAACCTGATCTCCGGGTAGAGATCAGGGAGGCTCGGGCATGCGGCGGTTGGCATTCGCGGTAGCGGTCGGTGCACTCTTGGCCGGGGCGGCGCCGGCGGCCGCCAAGCTCGACGGACTCGTCGTTTTCGGCGACTCGCTGGTCGACGCCGGCAACGCCTATATCGGCACCGGTGGCCTGACGGCGCAGCCGGGCTACGGCTACTTCCGCGGGCGCTACTCGAACGGGCCGGTGTGGACGGACCTCGTCAACGCCCGGCTGACGCAGCACGCGACTCATTCGACCACCAACTACACCGTCCCCTTCCTGCTCGGTGGCAGCAACTTCGCGGTCGGCGGCGCGCAAGCGGCGATGGACCGGCAGCTGCTCGGTTTCACCGTGCCGGGGCTCGCCAGCCAGCTCGGGCTGTTCGCGCTCAGCCACCAGCCGATCGATCCGAACGCGCTCTATGTCCTCAATTTCGGTAACAACGACGTTTCCGCCCTGCTTGCAGGCGAAGCGGCGGCGGGCAGCCCGGCGGCCGCGGCGGCGTTCAAGGCCAGCTATACCGCCGCCTTCGTCGGCAACTATGTCGGCGCGGTCGAGGCGCTCAACGCCGCCGGGGCCCGTCATTTCCTGATCGGCGGCGTCCCCAATCCGTTGATCTCCGCCGGGGTCGAGCTGGAAGGCGCGCTGCATTCGGCCTTCATGACGCTGCCGCTGGTACCGGGGACGAGCTTTCAGCAGATCGACTATTTCGGGTTCTTCACCGCGCTTGCCGCCGACCCGGCCGCCTTCGGCCTGCCGGCGAACCTCGACACCAACCTCGCCGACGCCTGCGTCAACATCTCGGTGCCGCCGATGAACCCGCACCCGAACTGCAGCCACTTCCTCAGCTTCGACGGCATCCACCCGACGGCGCCGGTCCATGCCGCGCTCGCGCGCTACGTCGACGGCCTGATCGGCGTGCCGCTCGCCGCCGGGTCCGTTCCCGAGCCGGCGAGCTGGGTGCTGCTCGTCGCCGGGTTCGGGCTGGTCGGCACAGGCCTGCGCCGTCGCACTCCGCGCAATGTTGTTGCCGCATAACGGTTGACAGCGTAATTTTGCGTCTCTAGTTCGGCCCGCATCAAGCAGCGGGTTGAGCGATGAACGCTAGGACTGAAACCAACGGCGCGGAGGTGATCGTCCGCGCGCTCACCGATCTCGGCGTCGAGATCGTCTTCGGATATCCGGGCGGCGCGGTGCTGCCGCTGTACGACGCCCTGTTCGCCCAGCGCCGCATCCGCCACATCCTCGTCCGCCACGAGCAAGCCGCGGTCCACGCAGCCGAGGGTTACGCCCGCTCGACGGGCAAGCCTGGCGTCGTCCTCGTCACCAGCGGACCGGGGGCGACCAACGCCGTCACCGGCATCACCGACGCGATGATGGACTCGATCCCGCTCGTCGTCCTGACGGGCCAGGTGCCGACCCACCTGATCGGCACCGATGCCTTCCAGGAATGCGACACGGTCGGCATCACCCGCCACTGTTCGAAGCACAATTATCTGGTGAAGGACGCCAGCCGGCTGGGCGACGTCATCCACGAGGCGTTCTACGTCGCCACTTCCGGCCGCCCGGGCCCCGTCGTCGTCGACCTGCCCAAGGACGTCCAGGTCGCCCGCGCGACCTACGTCCGCCCCGGCGCGCCGAGCCACAAGACGTACAAGCCGCAGGTCAAGGGCGACCTCGCCGCGATCGAGGCGGCGGTCGAGATGCTGGCGGCCGCCGAGCGGCCGATCCTCTACACCGGCGGCGGCATCATCAACTCCGGGCCCGGCGCCAGCGTCCTGCTGCGCGAGCTGCAGCGGCTGACCGGCGCGCCGGTGACGTCGACGCTGATGGGGCTGGGCTGCTTCCCCGCGTCGTCGCCGGCGTTCCTCGGCATGCTGGGGATGCACGGCACCTACGAGGCGAACATGGCGATGCACGGCGCCGACCTGATGGTGTGCCTCGGCGCGCGCTTCGACGACCGCGTCACCGGCCGGCTCGACGCCTTCTCGCCCGGCAGCCGCAAGATCCACGTCGACATCGACCGCTCGTCGATCAACAAGACGGTGCGGGTCGACCTCGGCATCGTCGGCGACGTCGGCCATGTGCTCGAGGACATGATCAAGCTGTGGAAGGCGCGCGGCAAGCGGGCGGCCAACCTCAAGCCGTGGTGGGACACGATCGCCGGGTGGCGGAGCCGCGACAGCCTGGGCTTCGAGCAGCGCGGGTCGGATATCCTGCCCCAGCACGCGGTCGCGCGGCTGTGGGCGGCGACGCACGCGCAGAGCCCGATCATCACCACCGAGGTCGGCCAGCACCAGATGTGGGCGGCGCAGCACTTCGGCTTCGAGGGGCCGAACAAGTGGCTGACGAGCGGCGGCCTCGGCACGATGGGCTACGGCCTGCCCGCCGCCATCGGCGCGCAGCTCGGCAACCCGAAGGCACTGGTCATCGACATCGCCGGCGAGGCGTCGATCCAGATGAACATCCAGGAACTCGGCACCGCGAGCCAATACCGTCTGCCGGTCAAGGTCTTCATCCTCAACAACGAGTACATGGGCATGGTCCGCCAGTGGCAGGAGCTGAACCACGGCGGCCGCTATAGCGAGAGCTATTCCGAGGCGCTGCCCGACTTCGTCAAGCTGGCTGAGGCGTACGGCTGGACGGGGCTGCGGATCGAGACGGCGGATCAACTCGACGACGGCATCGCCGCAATGCTCGCCGCCGACGGCCCGGTCATGGTCGACTGCCGCGTGGCCAAACTCGCCAACTGCTTCCCGATGATCGCCAGCGGCGCCGCGCACAACGAGATGATGCTGAGCGCGGCGGAGACGGTGGGGGAAGCGGACGAAGATGCGGCGGCGTTGGTGTGACAAGCAAGCCAGCTAGGGGTGCCGATCTGGAATTCGATTCAGATTCTGGGCCAGCGCGATGGATTGGCAAATTAATGTGCTGCATCGCCTTTGGCATTTGCAGTGCTTGTTCGCCAACCGTATCAACGGAAACTTACCTAAAGGCAGGCGCTTCGCGTGGCGCTTCCGCAAAAAGAATAAAGTCGAATCTAGCGCGAGCAGGTTTCCATTGCTACAAAGACGCGCCTTTGAGCAGTTCGAGAGACATGCAATGTAAGATAGGCAGTGGAGGATTACTTTACAGTTGCAGTCAAGGTATAATTATCCGTGTGAGTGGTACCAATTCAATCAAATCATTTACGATACATGAAAAAGTCTGTTCTGGTTTCTGATATTATTTTCGGATCAAAACAGATAATTAACTGATAAATCGGTCAGAACGGCAATTTGCATAATGAAACCGGCCCTCTCCTCCCCCCACACGCTCTCGATCCTCGTCGACAACGAGGCGGGTGTCCTTGCGCGCATCGTCGGGCTGTTCTCGGCGCGCGGGTACAACATCGAGAGCCTGACCGTCGCCGACGTGTCCGACGACCACGCCGTCAGCCGGATCACCGTCGTCACCTCCGGCCCGCCGGCGGTGATCGAGCAGATCATGGCGCAGCTCGACCGGCTCGTCCCGGTCCACCGCGTCCTCGACCTGACCGCGCTCGGCCCGCACGTCGAGCGCGAGATGGCGCTGGTCAAGGTCGCCGGCGCCGGCGAGAAGCGCGTCGAGGCGCTGCGCCTCGCCGACATCTTCCGCGCGCGGCCGGTCGACACGACGACGGGCAGCTTCGTCTTCGAGGTCAGTGGCTCGACCGAGAAGGTCGACAGCTTCATCACCCTGATGCGCGAGGTCGGGCTGGTCGAGGTCGCGCGTACCGGTGTCGTCGCGATCGCGCGAGGGCCGGAGGCGGTTTAGAACCGCCGGACAACAAACGCCGTCATCCCGGCGAAGGCGCGGAGACGGCGCAGCGGTTCCATCGAAGCGAACCGTCGTCACATGGAGGGCGTTCCCACTCCGACCGCTCCCGCAAGCGGGAGGAGAGAAGAAGGAAAGAAATGCGCGTCTACTACAACTCCGATGCCGACCTTGGGCTGATCCGCGGCAAGACGGTCGCCGTCGTCGGCTACGGCAGCCAGGGCCACGCCCATGCCCAGAACCTGCGCGACTCGGGCGTGGCGCACGTCATCGTCGCCCTGCGCCCCGGCTCGGCGAGCGCGGCCAAGGCGGAAGGCGCCGGCTTCACGGTGATGGCCAACGCCGAGGCGGCCAACGCGGCCGACATCGTCATGGTCCTCGCCCCCGACGAGCACCAGGCGGCGATCTACGCAAACGACCTCGGGCCCAACCTCAAGCCCGGGGCGGCGCTCGCCTTCGCCCACGGGCTCAACATCCACTTCGGCCTGATCGAGCCGCGCGCCGACATCGACGTCTTCATGGTCGCACCGAAGGGGCCGGGGCACACCGTTCGCTCCGAGTACGTCAAGGGCGGCGGCGTGCCGTGCCTGATCGCCGTCCACCAGGACGCCAGCGGCAACGCCCACGACGTCGGCCTTGCCTATGCCTCGGCCGTCGGCGGCGGGCGCTCGGGGATCATCGAGACGAGCTTCCGCGAGGAGTGCGAGACCGACCTGTTCGGCGAGCAGGTCGTGCTTTGCGGCGGCCTGACCCAGCTGGTCATGGCCGGGTTCGAGACGCTGACCGAGGCGGGTTACGCCCCCGAGATGGCCTATTTCGAGTGCCTCCACGAGGTGAAGCTGATCGTCGACCTGATGTACGAGGGCGGCATCGCCAACATGCGCTACTCGATCTCGAACACCGCCGAGTTCGGCGACTATGTCACCGGCCCGCGCATCATTACGCCCGAAACCAAGGCCGAGATGAAGCGCGTGCTCGCCGATATCCAGGGGGGGCGGTTCGTCCGCGACTTCATCCTCGACAACCGCGCGGGCAACCCGGTGCTGAAGGCCGAGCGGTCGCTGCAGGCGCGCCACGAGATCGAGGCGGTCGGCACCCGGCTGCGCGGCATGATGCCGTGGATCACCAAGAACGCGCTGGTCGACAAGGCGAAGAACTAACGAAAGAAGAGCGGCGGCGCGGCACTGCCACGCCGGCGAACGGGCTCGGCGGGGAAGCGCCGCCCCCTCGCCGCCCGGCCGTGCGCGTCCGCTCGCTGCTGCGCGCGAGCCCCGGGTCCCTGTTCGCGGCGTGCGGCCGCGCCGCGGCTCAGTCGTCCAGCATCTCCGTCCGGATGCGAATGCTCTGCATCGCCACCTGCACCTCGATCAGAAACAGGATCAGCCCGGCGATGAGGAGCGCCATGGCGACGACGAACAGGACGGCGACAACCGTGTCGGCGCGAAAGACGACGAAGTTGCCGACGAACAAGATGGCGACGACGACGCAGACCGACAGCGCGGCACAGGTGCACAGGCCGATCGCCCAATGCGCCGCGGTCGTCCGCCGCCGCAGGACGCCGAGCTCCACCATCGCCCGCCGGCTTGCCGCGGGATCATAGCCGCCGATCTCCGCCTCCAATTTGCGCGCCCGGTCGATGACGCGGGCGAGGCGCGCAGTCATCACGTTCAGGATCGAGGCAATGCCCGTCAGCAGGAAGACCGGGCCGAGCGCCAGCTGGATGTTGTGCGCGATGGTGTCGACGTTGCCCGTCACGAAGTCCTCCCACCCACGGTCGCGCCGCGGGCGGGAGGCTCATCGCACAGGGCGGCACGCGGGCAAAGCCGCGCGCAGCCAGGTCAGGCGCAGACGGTCGGCGTCCGGCGGCGGCTGGTCAGGCCCACCGCGGCGAAACCCGTGAGGAGCATCGCCCAGGTCGCCGGCTCGGGCACCGCGGCGGCGGAGCCGCTGGTGGTCAGGTCGGCGAAGCTCAGGCCACCGCTCACGACCGGCTGAACATCGTTCATCGCGGCGTCGAACGCAGGCGCCCAATCGGGAGCGACGAAATCCGGTTCCCGCCTCAGCCAGGGTGCCGGGTCGATGATGTTGCCAACCACATTATTGTTCCCGCCGCCGACGATGTTGAGGTTCGTCAGGTGTTGCGCATCGGGAAGCGTCGTCAGGTGGTTGTAGCTGATCGTGCTGTCCCAGCAGTCGTAGCAGGCGACCCCCTGCGGCATCGACGACTTGACGCTGTTGTACGAGATATTGACGCGCAGCGCCCCGCCGCCCGACGAGAACGAGGTAAAGCCCTGCGTCTTGCCGCTCGCGCTGTTGTGCGTGACGGTGATGTCGGACTCCGTCGGGTGGCCCGTCGTGCTCCACAGCTGGATGCAGTCCGGATGCGCGGTCAGCCCCGGGTTGCCCGCCGAACAGCTGTTGTAGCTCGCGACGACATTATGGCTGTCGCCGATGTCGATGCCGTCGGACACCGAATGATAAATCTTGTTGTTGAGCACTGTGGCGCCCGTCAACTCGCCAATCCCGACGGCGACCTGAAGCCCGCTGAAGGTGCTGTTGGTCATTTTGGCATTGGTCGTGGCGAGCATGTTCACGCCCTGCTGCCCGGCGATACCGGTAACACTAATCTTGTCGAGCCAGATGTTGCTGCCGCCATAAACGATGATCGCACGGTCTAGGGGAGTGGATGACGAGATGTTCCACTTGCCGCCCGACACCTTGACGTTGTCGTCGAACGTCAAGTTGAAGAAATCGGTAAAGGTCGCGCGCGATGCGTCGATCGTCACCAGGCTCGAATAGCTGTGGTTCTGGAGGCGCAGCCCACTGAAGGTTCCGATCAGCTTGAGCGTGTCGCCGCCCTTAACCGATTGGATTACCGAGTTATAGGTGCTCGCTGTTGCCGTGTAGACGGCAGCCGACGACGCCGAGGCCATCAAGGCAGCCGCCATCGCGGCGCACTGCGCCGAGTATAACGCAAACTTAAGCATGTTTTCCCCACCCTAAATGACTGACCAAAAAGGTCATTGATGTTACAGATATTTGAAGGTCCCCACCCACAACCCGAATCTGTACGACCCGGGTCACGACGACGTCTATGGGAGCCTGATTAAGAACTACATAATCACGATCGTTTTTCTGCCGTGCTGCCGGACGGGGGGCAAGGGCACGGCGCGTCGACATCGGTGAACGGTTTTGCTAACAGGACGAGATGACTATCCTTCGACTTACTCGCCCCTAGGCGCGCGTCGCTCCGCCGGAGCCGCCGCGGGCACGAGGGTTCCTCCGGCTTGGCTTCAGCGACAGAAGGACTTCCCGTGAGCGACCACATCCGGATCTTCGACACGACCCTGCGCGATGGCGAGCAGTCGCCGGGCTGCTCCATGAACCTCGAGGAGAAGCTGCGCGTCGCAGCCCAGCTCGAGGCGCTCGGCGTCGACATCATCGAGGCGGGCTTCGCCATCGCCAGCGAGGGCGACTTCGAGGCGGTGCGCGAGGTCGCGCGCCAGTGCCAGCGGGCCACGGTCGCCAGCCTCGCGCGCGCTGCCGCGGGTGACATCGAGCGCGCATGGGCCGCGCTGAAGGGCGCGCAGCGTCCGCGCATCCACACCTTCATCGCCACCTCGCCGCTGCACATGCGCGTGAAGCTCAACCTGGCACCCGAAGCCGTGCTGGAGGCGATCGCACACTCGGTCGGGCTCGCGCGAAACCTGTGCCCGGATGTCGAGTGGTCGGCGGAGGACGCGACGCGGAGCGACCCCGACTTCCTCTGCCGGGCGGTCGAGACGGCGATCAGGGCGGGCGCGAGCACGATCAACCTGCCCGACACCGTCGGCTATGCGACGCCCGAGACCTATGGCGCGCATGTTCCGCGACGTGCTGGCGCGCGTGCCGAACGCGGGCGAGGCGCTGTTTTCGACGCACTGCCACAACGATCTCGGCCTGGCGGTCGCCAATACGCTCGCCGCGGTCATGGCCGGCGCGCGCCAGGTCGAGGCTACGGTCAACGGCATCGGCGAGCGCGCCGGCAATGCCGCGGTCGAGGAGATCGCCATGGCGCTCCGCGTGCGTCACGACGTCATGCCCGTGACGACCGGCATCGTCACCACCGAGATCACCCGGGCCAGCCGGCTGGTCAGCGGCATCACCGGCATGGCGGTGCAGGCGAACAAGGCGATCGTCGGCGCCAACGCCTTCGCCCACGAGAGCGGCATCCATCAGGACGGCATGATCAAGGACGCGTCGACCTATGAGATCATGACGCCCGAAAGCGTCGGCCAGGGTGCGACCAACCTCGTCCTCGGCAAGCATTCGGGGCGCGCGGCCTTCCGCCAGAAGCTCGACGAGCTCGGCTACGCCCTGTCCGACAACGAGTTCGGCGACGCCTTCAAGCGCTTCAAGGACCTCGCCGACGCCAAGAAGCAGGTTTGGGACGAGGACATCGTCGCGCTGGTCGACGACGAGGTGCTGCGCGGGCACGACGCCATCCGCGTCGTCGAGGTCGAGGTCTATTGCGGCTCGAACGGGCCGCAGCGGGCGATCCTGACGCTGTCGGTCGACGGCATCGAGACCACGGCGGCGGTGCGCGGCAACGGTCCGGTCGACGCGCTGTTCGCGGCGATCCGGCGGATCGTGCCGCACGACGGGGCGACGCTGCAGCTTTATCAGGTGCACGCCGTCACCCAGGGCACCGATGCGCAGGCCGAGGTCAGCGTCCTGCTGAGCGAGGATGGCCGCACCGTCCGCGGCACGGGCGCCGACGTTGACACGCTCGTCGCCAGCGCGCGGGCCTATGTCAATGCGCTCAACAAGCTGATGGTGAAGCGCGGCCGCTCGGCGCTCGGCGGGCTCGCGACGGGCTGACGGAACCTGTCGCGGCGGCGGCGTTGACACGGGCGAAGGAGACGCGCGTGCCTGCCTGGCCCGAACACCTGTGGCCCGAACACCTGTGGATCGTTCGGCACGGCCAGAGCGCCGGCAACGTCGCCGCCGACGCGGCCGAGGCGGCCGGGCTGGCGCGGATCAACCTCGACATGCGCGACTGCGACGTGCCGCTGTCCGACCTCGGGCGCAGCCAGGCGGCGGCGGTCGGCGCGTGGTTCGCCGCGCTGCCGTCCGCCGCGCGGCCGCAGGTCATCGTCAGCTCGCCGTTCCGCCGCGCCTGCCAGACCGCCGACGCCATCGCCGCTGCGCTCGACCACGCCGAGCCGAGCCGGGCGGACGGCAGGAGAACCGACGAACGCCTGCGGGAGCGCGAGTTCGGCATCCTCGACCGGCTGACCCGCGCCGGCGTGACCGAACTCCACCCCGACCAGGCGGCGGCGCTGACCATGCTCGGCAAGTTCTACCACCGCCCGCCCGGCGGCGAGAGCTGGACCGACGTCATCCTGCGGCTGCGCGCCCTGCTCGACACGATCAGCCTGCACCACGCCGGGCAGCGCGTCCTGATCGTCGCCCACCAGGTCGTCGTGCTGTGCCTGCGCTATGTGCTGGAGGGCATGGACGAGGCGCAGATCCTCGCCATCGACCGCGCCGGCGACGTCGCCAACTGCAGCGTCACCGAGTACGAGTTCGCCGCCGGCACGCCGCGCCTCGTCCGGTACAACTTCGTCGCGCCCGTAGCGGCGGCCGCCGCCGTCACCGCCGAGCCCGACAAGGCCGTGGCGGCGGGATGAGGGCGATCGACCCGGCGCTGCTCGCCGAGCGCCCCCTCCCCGGCCATGCCGGCGACGACGACAAGGACGCGCGCGGCTGCATCCTGGCGATCGGCGGCAGCACCGGCGTGCCCGGCGCGGTTCTGCTCGCCGCGGTGGCCGCGCTGCGTGCCGGGGCGGGCAAGCTGCAGATCGCCACCGCAGCCTCGCTCGCGGTGCCGCTCGGGCTGCTGGTTCCGGAGGCGCTGGTCGTCGCCCTGGCCGAGACGCCGGGCGGCGGCATCGACCCCGCGGCGCTGAACGACCTCGCGCCGCGGCTCGAGCGGGCGGACGCCGTGGTCCTCGGTCCGGGCATGGACGACGGCGCGGCGGTCGCGGAGCTCGCGGCCGGCGTCCTCGCCCACCCGGCGCGGGCGCCGCTCGTTCTGGACGCCGCGGTGCTGTGCGACCGGCTCGACGCGGCGGCGGTGAAGGCGCACGGGCGGTGCATCCTCACTCCCCACGCCGGCGAGATGGCCGCGCTGACCGGGCGCGACCGCGCGGCGATCGTCGCCGACCCCGCCACCGTCGCCGCCGACGTCGCCCGGGAGTATGGCGCGATCGTCGCCTTGAAGGGCGGCAGCACCGTCGTCGCGACGCCTGCGGGCGACACCTTCCGCTATGCCGGCGGCGGCATCGGGCTGGCGACCTCGGGGTCGGGCGACACGCTCGCCGGGATCGATCGGCGGGCTGCTCGCGCGCGGTGCAGAGCCGCTGACCGCGGCGGTCTGGGGCGTCTTCCTCCACGGCGAGGCCGGGCGGCGGCTGGCGCAGCGCCACGGCCGCATCGGCTTTCTCGCCCGCGAGCTGCTCGAGGAGCTGCCGCGCGCGATGAACGACTTCTCCCGCTAGCGGACGCCGTTGACGCCGAGGTCCCGCATCAGCGCGGCGAGCAGGTAGAGGCGCGGCGTGACGCTGGCGAGGTCGACGAACTCGCCGTCGGAGTGGAAGCCGCCGCCGACCGGACCGAGCCCGTCGAGCGCGGGCACGCCCTTGGCCGCGGCCATCGCGCTCTCGCTCGCGCCGCCGTTGCCGCCGGTGCCGAGGCTGCGCCCGGTGACGGCGTAGAGCTTCGCCGCGCGCGCCGCGAGCGCCGCCGTGGCCGGGTTCTCGGGCAGCGGCGGGAAGGCGCCCTCGCGGACGATCTTGACCGTCGTCCCCGGCACCGCGACATGCGCCGCGCTGGCCTCGAGCGCCTTCTGCACCTCGTCGGCCTGCGCCGGCACGCGCGGACGGACGCTGAACGTCGCCGTCGCATGATCGGGGATGATGTTGTTGCGCGTGCCCGCCGACAGCAGCGTCAGGTTGACCGTCAGCCCCTCGCCCGTGTGCGGGAACTTCTCGTACCCCTGAAGCTGGTGGAGCAGCTCGACCGCGGCGTTGCGCCCGTCCTGCGGCGCGACCCCGGCGTGGGCGGCGCGGCCGGTGACGTCGATGGTGAAGACGGTCGAGCCCTTGCGCCACACCGTCAGCTTGTCGGGCGAGTCGCCGGGCTCGAGGTTCAGCTCGACGTCGGCCTGAGAAAGCAGCCGGTCGATCAGCGCCCGCGTCCCCGGCGAGCCGCGCTCCTCGCTGGTTTCGATCAGCAGGGTGATCTGCGCGAAGTCGCGGAAGCCCGTGTCCTTGAGCAGCTTCAGCGCCTCGACGGCTTCGACCACCCCGCCCTTCTCGTCGCCGACGCCGGGGCCGTGGAGGCGCGTGCCGTCGTTCGAGAAATGCCACTTGGCGACCGTGCCCGGCCCGAACACGGTGTCGATGTGGCCGATCAGGAGGATGCGGACCTTGCCCGTGCCCTTCAGCGTCGCGACCGTGTTGGCGGCGAGCCCCGGCGCCTCGGCCGGCACCGTCTCGACGCTCATGCCGAGCGCCTTCAGCCGCGGCGCGAGGACCGCCATGACCTTGGCCCCGCCCTCGGCGTCGCCGGTGCCCGAATCGATGTTGACGACCTGCTCGAGCAGGGCGAGCTGATCGGCCTGCGCCGCCTTCGCCGCGTCGAACAGCGGATCGGCGGCGGCCGGCGCGGCGAGCAGCAGCGCTGCCGCGAGCCCGGCGCGGCGAACCACGGGGGTGAGAAGTCGGCTGGAAGTTGACGAAGGTAGCGCTACGCCCCGGCCCGCCTCTCCTCGCACGAAACTGTCGCGCGAACCGTTGCGGCGAGAAGTGGAACGCGTCGGAGCCGGGTGCTTGATCATGGCCGCGAGCCTAGCCGTTCGGCGGCGCGTAGGACAGTCCCTCGTTCAGCATCGGCGCCAGCGCGGCGATCAGCGCGTCGACCGTCGTCAGCGGGCGAGCGCGGCCGCGTCGAGCAGCACCGTCACCTGCCCGCCGTCGTCGCGCGCGATCAGCGGCAGCGGCTCGTGCGCAAGCGCCGGATAGGCGGCGTGGAAGTCCTGCCGGTGAAAGAAGGCGACCGGCACGCCCAGCCCGCGCAGCCAGTCGCGCCAGCGCCGGTCCATCGCCACCGCGCCGTAGGTGACGGCGCACAGCGAACAGGGATAGGTCCGCGGCGACACGATCTTGTGGACGAAGTCGAACGCCGCCGCGAGCGGGCCGGCGTCGGCGTTGTAGACGACGAGGAGGCGCGCGCTCACCGCCGCCCGAACAGCTTCTCGAGGTCGCCGCGCGCCAGCTTGACCCACGTCGGGCGGCCGTGGTTGCACTGGCCTGAGTGCGGCGTGACCTCCATCTCGCGAAGGAGGGCGTTCATCTCCGCGACCGACAGGCTGCGGCCGGCGCGCACGCTCGCGTGGCAGGCCATTGTCGCCGCGACCGCGTCGAGCCGCTCCTGCAGCGCGAGGCCCGCATCGAAGGCGGCGAGGTCGTCGGCCAGGTCGCGGACCAGCGCCGCGGCGTCGCATGGGCCGAGCGCGGCCGGCACGCTCCGCACCAGCACCGCGCGCGCGCCGAAGCCCTCGACCTCGAGCCCCATCGCCGCGAAGGCGTCGGCGTGTTCGAGCAGGTGCGCCGCCGCGCTCTCGTCGAGCTCGACGACCTCGGGGAGCAGGAGCAGCTGCGCCGCCGCCCCCGCGCCTGCCGACGCCTTCAGCCGCTCGAGCGTCAGCCGCTCGTGCGCGGCGTGCTGGTCGACGAGGATCAGGCCGTCGCTCGTCTCGGCGACGATATAGGTGCCGGCGACCTGTGCGCGGGCGACGCCCATCGGGAAGGTGTTGAGCGGTGCCTCCGGCTCGGTGCGCGCGGACGGGGCGAGCCAAGGACGCGGCGGGATGGGGCGCCGACCATGCCGCCGCGACGTCGGCGAAACCGCCAGCCGGCGCGGCGCCGACCAGACCGGTCCCCGGCACGGCAGGCGTCAGCACCGGTTGCCACGCGGCGGGCGCGGACGGCCCGGTCGTGAACGCCGCCAGCGTGTCCGCGGCGACCGTCGTCGAGGCGCGGTGGCCGGCGGCGTCGAGCGCGCGGCGCAGGCCCGAGACGATCAGGCCGCGCACCAGCGCCGCGTCGCGGAAACGGACCTCGGTCTTGGCCGGGTGGACGTTCACGTCGACGAAGTCGTGGGGCACATCGAGGAACAGGGCGACGACCGGGTGGCGGTCGCGCGCCAGCAGGTCCTGGTAGGCGCCCCTGACCGCACCGACGAGCAAGCGGTCGCGCACCGGGCGGCCGTTGACGAACAGGAACTGGTGGTCGGCGACGCCGCGGCTGAAGGTCGGCACCCCGGCGAGGCCGCCGAGGACGAGCCCGTCCCGTTCGAGGTCGATGGCGACGGCATTGTCGCCGAACGCGTGCCCGAGCAGCGCTGCCAGCCGCCCCGGCCGGCCGTCCGCCGCATCGGCCCCGAGCAGCCGCCGCCCGCCGTGGCGCAGCTCGAACGCCGTCCCCGGCGTCGCCATCGCCAGGCGGCGGACGACGTCGACGCAGGCGGCGAGTTCGGCCCGCTCCGACTTCAGGAACTTGCGGCGGGCCGGCACCTGCGCGAACAGGCCCTCGACGGTAACGCGCGTGCCCCGCGCCAGCGCCGCCGGGCCGTCCGCCAGCGCTCGGCCATGGTCGATGACCAGCGCCCAGCCGTCGCCCGCGGCGGTGCGGCTGGCGAGCGTCAGCCGGGCGACGCTGGCGATCGAGGGCAGCGCCTCGCCGCGGAAGCCCAGGGTCGCGATCGCCGACAGGTCGCCGCTGCCGAGCTTCGACGTCGCGTGGCGCTCGACCGCCAGGCGCAGCTCCGCCGCGGTCATGCCGCAGCCGTCGTCGGTCACGCCGATGTGCTCGACGCCCCCTGCTTCGAGGTCGATAACGATCCGCGCGGCGCCGGCGTCGATCGCGTTCTCGACCAGCTCCTTGACCGCCGAGGCCGGCCGCTCGACGACCTCGCCTGCGGCGATCTGGTTGACGAGTTGATCGGGCAGGCGGCGGATCGGCATCGACGGGGTGGTAGCGCGCCGAGCCGCCGGCGTCACGCGGCAGGCAGCCGGCGGCGGCACCTATCCGCCTTGCACCGCACAAGGCGCGGGCCTAAGGCGAAGCGCTCCCCCAATCGTCAGCCGTGCCGGAACATCAATGCCGATTTTCAGCCGTTTATTCTCGTTCCTGTCGCAGGACATGGCGATCGACCTCGGCACGGCGAACACGCTGGTTTATGTCCGCGGGCGCGGCATCGTGCTCAACGAGCCGTCGGTCGTCGCCATCGAGACGGTGGCCGGCCGCAAGACGGTCAAGGCCGTGGGCAACGACGCGCGAATGATGATGGGCAAGACGCCGGGCAATGTCGAGACGATCCGCCCCTTACGCGACGGCGTCATCGCCGACATCGACGTCGCGGAGCAGATGATCAAGTATTTCATCGGCAAGGTCCACACGTCGAAGTTCCCGCGTTTCCCCGAGATCGTCATCTGCGTGCCCTCGGGCTCGACCAGCGTCGAGAAGCGCGCGATCCGCGACGCCGCCAACAACGCCGGCGCCTCGGCCGTCTACCTGATCGAGGAGCCGATGGCGGCGGCGATCGGCGCGGGGATGCCGGTGACCGAGCCGATCGGCAGCATGGTCGTCGACATCGGCGGCGGCACGACCGAGGTCGCCGTGCTCAGCTTGCGCGGCCTTGCCTACACCACCAGCGTGCGGGTCGGCGGCGACAAGATGGACGAGGCGATCGTCAGCTATGTCCGCCGCAACCACAACCTGCTGATCGGCGAAATGACCGCCGAGCGGATCAAGAAGCAGATCGGCATCGCCCGGGCGCCGCGCGACGGCGTCGGCGAGACGATGGAGATCAAGGGCCGCGACCTGATGAACGGGGTCCCGAAGGAGATCACGATCAACCAGGCGCAGATCGCCGACGCGCTGGCCGAGCCGGTGTCGGCGATCGTCGAGGGCGTCCGCTTGGCGCTCGAGAACACGCAGCCCGAACTCGCCGCCGACATCGTCGACCAGGGCATCGTCCTGACCGGCGGCGGCGCCCTGTTGAACGAACTGGCCGACGTCCTGCGCGAAGCCACCGGGCTGCCGGTGACGGTCGCCGACGATCCGCTGACCTGCGTCGCGCTCGGCACCGGCCGGGCGCTGGAGGACCCGATGTACCGCGGCGTCCTGACCACCGCGTGACCGGGCCCGCGCGATGGACTGGCCGACGCCGCGGCGGATCTCCTACGCGAGGCGCGAACAGAATATCGCGCTGATCGGCGCCGTCGTTACCGGCGCGGTGCTGGCGACCGGCCTGCTGCTGCTCGTCCTCAGCCGCGTCAACCCGGCTTACACGACCCGCCTGCGCGCAGCGGCGGTCGACACCATCGCGCCGTTCTGGGCAACGGTCCGCGGGCCCTTCGACCTGCTCGACAGCGGCGTCGGCAGTCTCAGCGACTATGTCGGCACCGTTCCCCGCCTGCGCCGGCTGACAGCCGAGGTCGCGGCGCTGCGCCGGACGCAGCAGGACCGCGATGCGCTGCTCGCCGAGAACGCGTCGCTGCGGCGGCTGGTCAGGGTCGTCGAGCCGCGGCTGGACCTCGTCACCATCGCGCGCTTCGCCGGCGCGTCGTCGGGTAGTTATGTCCGCACCGCCATGGTTTCGGCCGGCAGCCGCGACGGCGTCTTCGCCGGGCAGGCCGTGCGCGCCCCGACCGGGCTTGTCGGGCGGACGGTCGAGGCGGGCAGCCATGCCGCGCGCATCCTGCTGCTGACCGATCCGACCAGCCGCGTGCCGGTGCTCGTCGTCCGCACCGGGCAGCCGGCGATCGCCGCGGGCGTCGCCGGCCGCCTGCTCGAGGTGCGCGACCGCGGCGGTGCCGAGGTGCCGCTGCGGCGCGGCGACCGCCTCGTCACCTCGGGCGCCGGCGGCCTGTTCGCGCCGCAGATCCCGGTCGCGACCGTCGTCGACCCGGCCGAACCCGCGCGCGCGCTCCCCGACGCCGATCCCGCGACGCTCGACTTCGTCGCCATCTACCGCGCCTATCTGCCGGTGCCCGATGCGCCGCCGCCGGTCGAGGCGGTGCCGGTCCCGCGGGAGGCGCGCAAGAAATGACGGCACCCTATCGCCTGATGGGACCGGTCGAGCGCGTGCATTACTGGCGCGCGGCGGTCGAGCGGGCGATCCCCGCCCTCGTCACGCTGCTCCTGATCGCGGCGACGACCGTGCCGCTGTTCGTGCCGGTGCCGATCGTGCCCAATGTCGCGCTGCTCGCGGTGCTGGTCTGGGCGACGTTCCAGCCGGGGCTGATGCCGGCGTGGCTCGCCTTCCTGATCGGGGTGGTGGCCGACATCGTCTCGGGCCTGCCGCTGGGGGTCGAGGCGACGCTGTTGCCGGGCGTCGTCCTTTTCGTCCGCCTCGCCGAAGTGCGCTTCACCGCGCACCGCTACGGCTTCGACTGGGCCTTCGCCGCGGCCATGATCCTGGCGGCGACGCTGGTCGAGTGGCAGCTGCTCGCCCTCGGCGGGGTGAGCGGGCCGTTGCTGCCGCTGCTGATCCAGGCGGCGACGACGATCCTCGCCTACCCCGCGATCGTCGCCCTGTTCGCGCGCATCCAGCGCCGGCTGGCCTTGTCGTGACCGGCCCCGACCTCCGCTTCTCGCGCCGGGCGCTGTTTGCCGGCGCCGGCATGGGCGCCGTCGGGCTGACGCTCGCCGGGCGGATGGCGTGGCTGTCGGTCGTCGAGGGGCCGAAATATGCGGCCCAAGCCGAGGGCAACCGCGTCTCGCTGCGCCTGATCCCGCCGCGGCGCGGCTGGATCGTCGACCGCGGCGGGCGGCCGCTGGCGCTCAATCAGCCCGACTACCGGCTCGAGATGATGCCCGATCAGGTCCACGACATCGAGGCGACGCTCGCCGCGGTCTGCAAGGTGCTGCCGCTGACCGCCGACGACCTTGCCCGCATCCGCGAGGACTGCGCGCGGCAGCCCAAGTTCATGCCGGTCGAGCTTGCCCACGGCCTCGACTGGGCGACGTTCGCGCGCATCAACGTCAACCTGCCCGACCTGCCCGGCGTGCAGCCGCAACCCGGTTTTCGCCGCGTCTATCCGGGCGGCGACGCCTTCGCCCACCTGATCGGCTATGTCGGGACGCCGACCGCAGACCAGTTCGCGCGGGAACGCGATCCCCTGCTGATCGCGCCCGGCTTCAAGATCGGCAAGGACGGGATCGAGCGGCGCGCCGACGCCGGGCTGCGCGGCAAGCCGGGCGCGCGGCGAGTGGAGGTCACGGCGCGCGGGCGCGTCGTCAAGAACCTCGACACGCGGACCGATGTGCCCGGCAAGACGCTGCGCCTGACGATCGACCGCGACCTCCAGGCCTATGCCGCGCGGCGGCTGACCGACAATTCGGCAAGCGTCGTCGTCATGGACTGCCAGTCGGGCGACGTGCTGTGCATGGTGTCGATGCCGGCCTACGACCCCAACGTCTTCTCGACGCGGGTGACGGCCAAGCTGTGGCACGAGCTGCAGACCGACGACCATCACCCGCTGATCAACAAGAGCGCGCAGGGCCTCTACCCGCCGGGGTCGACGTTCAAGACGATGACCGCGCTCGCCATCCTCAAGGCCGGCATCGCCCCCGACCAGGCGTGCGGGTGCAGCGGCACCTACCGGCTGGGCAATGCCGCGTGGCATTGCTGGTCGAAGCGCGGGCACGGGCGCGTCGACCTGCGCAAGGCGATCCCGCAGAGCTGCGACGTCTATTTCTACACCTTCGGCCGGGCGATCGGCGTCGACGCCATCGCCGCCACCGCCCGCCAGTTCGGGCTCGGCCAGAAGTTCGAGCTGCCGCTGCCCGGCCAGTCGGCGGGGCTGATACCCGACACGGCGTGGAAGGAGAAGCGCTACGGCAAGCCCTGGGGCGTCGGCGAGACGCTCAACACCGCGATCGGCCAGGGCTATGTCGTCGCCAACCCGCTGCAGCTCGCGGTCATGGCCTCGCGCCTCGCGTCGGGCCGGCAAATCGAGCCGCGGCTCTACGCCGATGCGCCGGTGCCGCTCGCGCCGCCGCTCGACGTCGCGCCCGAGCATCTCGCCATCGTCCGCGAGGGCATGACCAACGTCGTCAACAGCGGCGGCGGCACGGCCAAGAGCGCGCGGCTGCGGGTCGAGGGCGTGCAGATGGCCGGCAAGACCGGCTCGGCCCAGGTCCGCAGCATCAGCAAGGCCGACCGCCGCGCCGGCCGGACGAAGAGCGAGCGGCAGCCGTGGAAGTACCGCGACCACGGCCTGTTCGTCGCCTTCGCCCCCGCCGACGCGCCCCGCTACGCGATCAGCGTCGTCCTCGAGCACGGCAACCACGGCGCCGCCGCCGCCGTCATCGCCCGCGACGTGCTGACCTATCTGTTCGAGCCGGAGCTCGCGCTGAAGACGCTCGCGCCCATCGAGGCGGCCTTCGAGGCGAAGAAGCGCGCCGCCATCGCCGCCGCCGAAGCCGCCGCCGCGGCCGCCGCCGCCGGCCCGGTCGATGCCGCCGCCATTGCCGCGACGCTGACCCCCGAGCCGGAGGCGAGCGGTGGCGACTGAGCCGCCATGCTGAACGCGCCGTGGCGCGCGCGGCTGCGCGAGCTGCCGTGGAGCGTCCTCGTCGCCATTCTCGCGGTCGGCGGCTTCGGCCTCGTCGTCCTCTATTCGGCCGCCGGCGGCAGCTTCCAGCCGTGGGCGGCGAAGCAGGGCATCCGCTTCGCCGTGCTGCTCGTGGCGATGCTCGCCCTGTCGCGCGTGCCGGTGCGGCTGTGGCTGCGCTGGGCCTATCCGCTCTACGGTGCCGTCCTCCTGAGCCTCGTCGCCGTCGAGGCGCTGGGGGCGATCGGCGGCGGCAGCCGGCGCTGGCTGAGCCTCGGCTTCATGGAGCTGCAGCCGTCTGAGTTCATGAAGCTGGCGATCGTCCTCGCGCTCGCCCGCTACTATCACTTCGTGCCGCGCCAGTTCGCCGGGCGGCCGAGCGCGCTGTGGCCGCCGCTCCTCGCCATCGCCATGCCGGCGGCGCTCGTCATGCTGCAGCCCGACCTCGGCACGGCGCTCGCCATCGCGTTCGGCGGCGTGATGATGATGTTCCTCGCCGGCGTGTCGCTGTGGTGGTTCGCCGGTGCCGGGGCGCTGGCCGGTGCGGCGCTGCCGGTCGTGTGGTCGGTCATGCACGACTATCAGAAGAAGCGGGTGCTGATCTTCATGAACCCGGCGAGCGATCCGCTGGGCGCCGGCTATCACATCACCCAGTCGAAGATCGCCATCGGCAGCGGCGGGCTGATCGGCAAGGGCTTTCTCAACGGCACGCAGAGCCACCTCGACTATCTGCCCGAGCTCCACACCGACTTCGTCTTCGCCACCATGGCCGAGGAGTGGGGCCTCGCCGGCGGCCTGTTCATCCTCGCCGCCTTTGCCGTCATCCTGACCTGGGCGGTGCGCGTCGCGCTCCGCGCCTCGGCACCCTTCTCGCGGCTGGCCGCCATGGGGCTGGCGATCACCTTGTTCTTCTACCTGGCGATCAACCTGATGATGGTCACCGGCCTGGCTCCCGTCGTCGGCATCCCCCTGCCGCTGGTCAGCTACGGCGGCTCGGCGATGATGACGGTGCTGATCCTGCTCGGCATCCTGATGGCGATCGCCCGCGCCGGCGACGTGCCGCTAACGCGCTAGACAAGGCGGGCCCGCGGTGCTAACCGCCCCCCTCGCTTGAAAAAGCTCACGGACGTATAGCTCAGTCGGTAGAGCAGCTGACTCTTAATCAGCGGGTCCCAGGTTCGAACCCTGGTGCGTCCACCACCCACCCGACATTCCCCTACTGCAGCGTCGCCGCCGCCGCGGGCATGGCCGCCAGCTTGTAGCGCAGCGTCCGTTCGCTGATCCCCAGCTGGCGCGCGGTCGCCCCGCGGTGTCCGCCGCAGGCCGCGAGGGCGGCGCGAATGCGCTCCTGCTCGTGCCCGCGGACGGCGCTGCCGAGCGACGGTGCCGGAGCGGTCGACGGCAGGGCGTCGAGCACGATCTGCTCGACGCCGACGCGGCCCCCCACGGCCAGGATCGCGGCGCGCGCGATGACGTTGTCGAGCTCGCGCACGTTGCCCGGCCAGTCGTGCTGCACCAGCCGCTCGAGCGCGGCGGGCGTCGGCCACGCGCTCACCCGGCGGCGGAGCCAGAGCGCCGCGGCGATCGCGCCGATCTCGTCCCGCCGGGCGGCGAGCGGCAGCGTCGTCAGGGGGAACACCGCCAGCCGGTAGTAGAGGTCCGCGCGGAAGCGGCCGGCCGCGACCTCGGCGGCGAGGTCGCGGTTGGTCGTCGCGAGGATCCGCGCATCGACCCCCACCGGGCGCGCCGCGCCGACCGGCAGCACCTCGCGCTCCTGCAGCGCCCGCAGCAGTTTGGCCTGGAGCGCGAGCGGCAATTCGCTGACTTCGTCGAGCAGGAGCGTACCCCCCTTCGCCGCCCGGAAGAGGCCGCTGGTCGCTGCCGTCGCGCCGGTGAAGGCACCACGCTCGGTCCCGAACAGCGTCGCTTCGAGCATGGTCTCGGGGATCGCCGCGCAGTTGACGGCGACGAACGGTCCGGCGCGGCGTGCCGAGCGGCTGTGGATGAAGCGGGCCAGCTCTTCCTTGCCGGTGCCCGTCGGCCCGGCGATCAGGACGCCGACGTCGCTCGCGGCCACCTTGGCCGCGAGGCCGAGCAGCGCCCGGGTCGCGTGACCGTCGCCCGCGGGCACACGGTGGGGGAGCGCCGCGGCGGCGATCAGGCTGCACGCAAAGCCGGCGTCGGGCGCGCCGAAGCTCAGGCGCAGGCGGCCGCTGCCCTCCACCGCCAAGGCTGCGGTGCCGCGAGCGACGACGACGTCCGCCCGCTCCCCTTCAGTTCCAACCCGCAGCGCCGCCAGCGCCGGGTCGCCGTTTCCGGCGAGCGCCGCCAGCGCCGGGTGCAGCGCGGCGGCGCCAGGCGAAATCTCGATCGCTCGGTTCAGGTCTAGAGGGGAGATTACGGGACGCATCGAGCAGCGTACAGCAAAGTTCGTGCCAATCGGACGCCCCAGCGACGAGCGACGACGGCTGACGGTACGCTGACGCCAAAGCGTCAATAAATCGGCGGCAGCGTCAATCGCTTGACGCCGTCGCCAGCGCACCGATGCGATGCGTCGCCGCGATCGTCCCGCCCCCGAGCACCCGGCTGCCGTCATAGACGACCGCCGCCTGGCCGCGGGCGACGCCGAACTCCGGCTCGACGAATTCGATGCTGGTGCCGTCGGCCGCGAGACGCGCTGCGACCGGCCGGGCCGTCGAGCGGATGCGGACCTCGACCGTCGCCGGCCGGTCGTCGCTCAGCCAGTTGCCGTCGGTCACGTCGACGCCGCTGACGGCCAGCGCCGCGCGCGGCCCGGCGACGACGCGGCGTCGCGCGGCATCGAGCGCGACGACGTAGAGCGGCTCGGCCTGGCCGCCGACCTCGAGCCCCCGCCGCTGCCCGACGGTGAAGCCGATCGTTCCCCGGTGCTCGCCGAGTCGGTTTCCGGCGAGGTCGACGATCTCGCCCGGGGAGTCCGCATCCGGCCGCAGGCTGCGGACGACGGCGGCATAATCGCCCCCGGGCACGAAGCAGATGTCCTGGCTGTCGGGTTTGGCCGCGACCGCAAGGCCGAAGCGTTCGGCCTGCGCCCGCACCTCGGCCTTGCTCAGGCCGCCCAGCGGAAAGCGCAGCGCGGCAAGCTGCGCCCGCGTCGTCGCATAGAGGAAATAGCTCTGGTCCTTGGCCGCATCGACGGCCCGGTGGAGTTCGACGCCGCCGCGCGTCTCGACCCGCCGCACATAGTGACCGGTCGCCAGGCAGTCGGCGCCGAGGTCGCGGGCGACCGCGAACAGGTCGCGGAACTTGACCGTCCGGTTGCAGGCGACGCACGGGATCGGCGTCTCGCCGCGGGCATAAGCGTCGGCGAAGGGCTCGACGACGCCCCGGCGGAACGCCTCCTCGAAATCGAGGACATAGTGCGGGATGCCGAGAGTCGTGGCCACGCGCCGGGCGTCGGCGACGTCCACGCCGGCGCAGCAGCTGCCGGTGCGCGTTTTTGCCACGCCCTGGTCGTAGAGCTGCATCGTTACGCCGACCGTCTCCAGTCCGGCCGCCACACACAAGGCGGCGACCACCGACAAGTCCACACCCCCCGACATCGCGACGACGACACGGGATCCGGCGGGCGGAAGATCGGGCAGTGCGGACATGACCGGGACGTAGGGCAACGAAGCCATCTTGTCACCGGCGCGCAACTTTCCCCGCGACTTACCGTACATTCGTGGTAATACCAGCGAGGGGGGTATGTATGGGTAAAGTTGCACGAATTATTGATGGCGAGGATGGATTTGTCCTCCCGCCGGCGGACACCAAGCGGTGGGTACCGAGCCGCAAGGCCGAGGTTGTCCGCGCCGTCCGCGCAGGCGTTCTGGGGCGCGAGGAAGCCTGTTCGCGCTACTCGCTGAGCCCGGAGGAACTGCGCCTGTGGGAGCGCGCGGTCGAGGCGGCGGGTACGGCGGGGTTGCGCGTGACCCGGGTGCAGGTCTATCGCGACGTCTTCGAGGCGTGTCACTAATTGCGCGGTGTGACGCCACAATCCAGGTTAATAGGTTTACTCTCTCCGCTGATGCTGCATAGTGGGTGCATAGGGCGGGGGCTCTATGCTTCGGGTGAGGGTATTATGCGTGTTTTGCTGATCGAAGACGACAAGCTGATGGTCCGGGCCGTGACCATGATGCTGAGCGGGGTGGGAGTCGAATACGAGACGGCAAGCGAAGGCGAGGCCGCGATCGAGCTGGCGCGCCTATACGATTATGACGCGATCCTGCTCGATTTGACGCTGCCGGACGTCCACGGCTACGAGGTGCTGCGCCGCCTCCGCCTGGCGCGCGTTACGACGCCGGTCATGATCCTGTCGGGGGACGGGGAAGTGTCGACGAAGGTCAGCGGCTTCGGCTTCGGCGCCGACGATTACGTGACCAAGCCGTTCCAGCGGGACGAGCTGGTCGCGCGCCTGCATGCGCTGGTCCGGCGCTCGAAGGGCCACGCCGAATCCATCATCCGCACGGGATCGATGGCGATCGACCTGACCGCGCGTGTCGTGACTGTCGACAATCACCGCGTCGCGCTGACCGGCAAGGAATATTCGATCCTCGAGCTGCTCTCGCTCCGCAAGGGCATGACGCTGACCAAGGAGATGTTCCTGACGCATCTCTACGGCGGGCGCGACGAGCCGGAGCTGAAGATCATCGACGTGTTCGTCTGCAAGCTCCGCAAGAAGCTGGCGGCGGCGGGCGACAATGCGGCGTCGTGCATCGAGACGGTGTGGGGTCGCGGCTATGCGCTCCGCGATCCCGAGCAGCGTCCGGCCGAGCAGGCGCGCGTCGCCTGAATCGGTCGGCGCATTGCGGGTGAGCTACCCGGTCGGCTGACCCCGGCCGGGAGCGACCTTACGGCCGCGGCGGCTTGGCCAGCGTCCGCACCACGCCGCGCAGCGTCCGCACCTCGTTCTCGCTGAAGGCCGGCCGCGTCAGCAGGTTGCGCAGCGTCAGCCGCGCGGCTTCGGCGCGACCGGGGATCGAGTAGTAGCCGCTCGCCGTCAGCCGCGCATCGACGTCGGCGATCAGCCGCTCGAGCTCGACGTGCGCCGCGGGACCGTCGTAGTTCGCCATGACCACCGCCGGCGTCGCGTCGCCCGCGCGGAACCATTCGTACGCCGTCAGCAGCACCGTCTGCGCAAGGTTGAGCGAGGCGAAGGCCGGGTTCACCGGGACCGTCAGGATCGCGTGCGCCAGCGCTAGATCCTCGGTCTCGAGCCCCGACCGCTCGGGACCGAACATCACCCCGCCCTGCCCGCTATTCGCCCTGAGCCCAGCCGCCGCCGCCGGTGGCGTAGCGACGGGCCGCGTCAGCGCCCGGTTGCGAACCGTCGTCGCATAAACGAGCGTGAGGTCGGCGATCGCCTCCGCGGTCGTCGCGAACACGCGCGCGTCCGCTAGCACGCTGTCGGCACCGCTGGCGGCCGGACCGGCATCGGGATTGGGCCAGCCGTCGCGCGGAGAAACGAGGCGCAGATCGGTCAGCCCGAAGTTGAGCATCGCCCGGGCACAGGCCCCGATATTCGCGCCAAGCTGCGGCCGCACGAGGACGATGGCCGGTGGCGGGACGGAAGTAGCCAGCAGCGCCGCGCCCCGCCGAACGCCGCCTGCAGTGGCGGGCGGCACGGCAGCGGGTGGCGCGGAGGCGGCCGACGTTCCGCTGCCCGCCGCTACGGCGAGCGCCGCGCTACTGTGCGCTCCTGTTCCCGCGTTCACTCTCCGGCCGTCGTGGTGACCAGTACCGGCGTTCCGCCCAGCGCCCCGACAAAGGTCTCGAAGTCGCGCGCCTCACGAAAGTCGCGATAGACGCTGGCGAAGCGGATGTAGGCCACGGGATCGAGCGCCTGGAGCCCCTCCATCACCATCTCGCCCACAAGCCCTACGGCCAGCTCGCTTTCACCCGAGGACTCGAGCCGCCGAACGACTCCGTTCACCAGCCGCTCGATGCGCTGCGGTTCGATCGGGCGCTTGCGGCAGGCGATCTCGACCGAGCGTGCGAGCTTGTCGCGGTCGAACGGCTCGCGCTTGCCCGACTTCTTGACGACGATCATCTCGCGCAGCTGGATGCGCTCGAAGGTCGTGAAGCGCGCCCCGCACGCCGGGCACTGGCGCCGGCGGCGGATGGCCCCGCCGTCCTCGGTCGGGCGGCTGTCCTTCACCTGGCTGTCGTCGTTGGCGCAGAAGGGACAGCGCATCGGCGGGCGTCAGGCGGCAGGATAGATCGGGAAGCGGGCGCACAGCGCGCGGACGCGAGCGTTGACCGCGCGCTCGACCTCGGCATTCCCCTCGGCCCCGTTCGCCGCCAGCCCGTCGAGGACGTCGGCGATCATGTCGGCGATGGCCGAGAATTCGGCCGGACCGAAGCCGCGCGTCGTGCCGGCTGGCGAGCCGACGCGGATGCCGCTGGTCTTGACCGGCGGCAGCGGGTCGAAGGGAATGCCGTTCTTGTTGCAGGTGATGCCGGCCCGCTCGAGCGCCTCGTCGGCATCGCGCCCGGTCAGGCCCTTGGGCGTCAGGTCGATCAGGGCGAGGTGCGTGTCGGTGCCGCCGGCGACGACGGCGCAGCCGCGCGCCGCCAGCCGCGCGGCGAGCACCTGGGCGTTGACGATCACGGCCCTAGCATAGTCCTTGAACTCGGGGCGCAACGCCTCGCCGAACGCGACCGCCTTCGCCGCGATGACGTGGACCAGCGGTCCGCCCTGCATGCCGGGGAACACGGCCGAGTTGAACTTCTTGCCGAGCGCCTCGTCGTTCGACAGGATCATGCCGCCGCGCGGGCCGCGCAGCGTCTTGTGCGTCGTCGTCGTGACGACGTCGGCGTGCGGCAGCGGGCTCGGGTGAACGCCGGCGGCGACCAGCCCGGCGAAATGCGCCATGTCGACCAGCAGCCGCGCCCCGACCCCGTCGGCGATGGCGCGGAAGCGGGCAAAGTCGATGGTCCGCGGATAGGCCGAGCCGCCGGCGACGATCAGGCGCGGCGTGTGCTCGCGGGCCAGCGCCTCGACGGCGTCATAGTCGATCCGGTGATCGTCGCGGCGCACGCCGTACTGGACGGCGTGGAACCACTTGCCGCTCATCGCCGGCGCCGCCCCGTGCGTCAGGTGCCCGCCCGCGTCGAGGCTCATGCCGAGGATGGTATCACCCGGGCTGACCAGCGCCAGCATGACCGCGGCGTTCGCCTGTGCCCCCGAATGCGGCTGGACGTTGGCGTAGGCGCAGCCGAACAGCGCCTTGGCGCGGTCGATGGCGAGCTGCTCGACGATGTCCGATGGCGCGCAGCCCTGGTAATATCGCTTGCCGGGATAGCCTTCGGCGTATTTGTTGGTGAAAACCGACCCCTGCGCGTCGAGCACGGCGCGGCTGACGATGTTCTCGGACGCGATCAGCTCGATCTGGTTCTGCTGCCGGTCGAGCTCTAGGGCAATCGCGCGGGCGACCTCGCCCTCGATCGGATCGGTGAAGAAGCCGTCGTAGCCGGCGACTTGGGGAGCGGTACTCATTCGGCGGCCTCGACCTCGGGGTGGCTCAGCTTGGCAATGCGGTCGGCGTGGCGGCCGCCGGCGTAGTTCGTCGCGAGGAACTGGCGAACGCACTCGCGCGCGGCCTCGATACCGATGATCCGGCTGCCGAGCGCGAGCACGTTGGCGTCGTTGTGTTCCCGCGCCAGGCGCGCCATCAGGCCGCCGGTGCACAGCGCCGCACGGATCGCCGGATCGCGGTTGGCGGCGATGGTCATGCCGATACCTGTGCCGCAGACGAGAATGCCGCGGGCTGCGCGCCCGGTCTTGACCGCCTGCGCGACGGCGAAGCCGAAGTCGGGGTAGTCGACCGACACCTCGGAATTCGTGCCGAGGTCGAGGACGTCATAGCCCATCTTGCCGAGGTCGATGGCAAGCTGCGCCTTCATGGCATAGCCGGCGTGGTCGGCGCCGATGGCAATCGTTTCGCGGGGCATGACGGCCTTTGTCTAAGCGGAAAGCTACATCTAGTAGGACGTTCCGCCGTCGCCAAGCACCAATGCGGGTGTCAGCTGCTGCGTCGCGGCGCGTCGTCGGTCAGGTCGAGCTGCTCGAAGCGCGGCTCGAACACCCGCCGGCGGATCAGCGACCCGGCCGGCGTGCCGTAGTCGGCGGTCAGGGTAAAGCGCTCGACGCGGTAGTGCCCGGCGTCGCCCGCCGACGGCGAGTAGCGCCGCGCCGCGACCATCGCCAGCAGCGGCTTGGCCCAGCCCGCGGACGGCGAGCCGCGCAGCACCTCGGGCATGTCGACACTGCCGTCGGGGCGGATCGCGAAGCCGATGTCGACCCAGCGCAGCGATTGCACGTCGGAGGGGCGGGTGACGGGATCGAAGTTACCGCGGAACGGATCGTCGCGATACACGACGTCCGTCGGGTGCGGCAGCGGCGGCGCGTAGACCAGGACCGGCGTCGCCAGGTCCGGCTCGCCACGCAGCGACGCTATCACGGCATCCACCGCACGGGTGTCGCCGCGCTCGCGCGCGACGCGCGCCTGCAGCACGCGCGCCGCCAGCCGGTACGGGCGGGTCGCGGCGTCGGCCGTGGCGGCGACGCCGGCGAGCAGCCGCCCTGCCCGCGCATCGTCGCGGCGGGCGTGCAGGGCCCAGGCGAGGTGCAGATCGGCGGCGGCGGCGACGTCGGCATGGCCGCTCGCCCGCGCCACGTCGGCAATGCGCGCATAGTCGCCGTCGGCGATCGCAAGGTTCGCGCCGGTCCGCTCGAAGCGCTGGCTGTTCAGCCGCCAGTCGGCGAGGCGCAGGTCGGCGAGCAGCCGGTCGCGGTCGCCGGCCGGGAGAAACTGGTCGGCGATCCGGGCGCTGGCGAGCGTCGCCTCGCGGACGTCTCGCTGCTCGCCGACATGCGCGGCGACGCTCGCCTGGGCGAGATAGAGCTGCGACAGCGCCAGCGGCTCGGCCCGACCGGCATCGGCGTTGCGGCGGGTCGCCTTGGCCAGCACCTCGCGCGCGTCGAGGTACTTGCCGCTGCGGAAGAGCGCCTCGGCATAGCGGACCGAAGCGACGATGTCGGCCCGCGGCGGGCAATGCGCGGCGATGCAGGCGTCGAGCGCGGCGGCGTAATCCGACAGGTGGTGCCCGGTGACGGTAATCGGGGGCGCCTCGGCGGCGGGATCAGCCCGAGCCGAGGCGGAGGCGACGAGCCCGGCGACGGCGGCGGCAGCAACCCGGGAACGCATGCGCATCCGACACCCTCCACCACTGAGGGTAGAGAATACCAGTTTTGCAGCTGCCCGAGAAGCGGCACCGGATGCCGCAGTTAGTGCAGGCGCCGGTCGAGCTCGCCGATGGCGGCGTTGGTCAGGCGCGCGGCTTCGGCCGGATCGTCATGAGCGACGATGATGCGGCGCGCGGCGGCGGTAGCGAGGTCGGCCGCCTGAGCGCGGACCGCGGCCTCGGCGCTGCGCTCGGCAGCGGCGATCTTGGTCTCGGCCAGCGCCGTGCGGCGGGCGATCACCGCTTCGGCCGCGCTGTGCGCCTCGGCGACGATCGTCGCCGCTTCGGCATGCGCGGTGCTGACGATATGCTCGGCGTCGGCCGCAGCGGCGGCCGCCTTGTCACGGTAGGCGGCGAGCATCGCCTCGGCCTCGCTGCGCAGCCGCTTGGCTTCGGCGAGATCGTCACGGATGCGCGCCGCACGGCCGTCGAGGGCGCCGGTGATCATCTGCGGCACCTTGAGGTACAGCAGCAGGCCGACGAAGATGACGAAGGCGATGGCGACATAGCCCTCGGCGTTGAGGCCGAGCCAGGTGGCGGCGTGCGGCATCTCGGTGCCGCCGCGGGCCGGCGCGCCGGCGATGTCGGGGGTCGATACGGCCATGCCCTGATCCTTACGCGGCAACCGCGGCGGCGACTTCGCCCCGGGTCGGCCGGCGGCCAGTCAGGCGCTCGACGATCTCCGCAGTCGCCTCCTCGGCGACGCTGCGCAGCGACGCCAGCGCCTCGCCGCGGGCCTTCTCGACCTTCGCCATGGCGGCGGCGGTGTGCCGGGCGAGATCGTCCTCGACTGTCTTCATCCGCGCGGCCGCGTCGGCAGCGGCCCTGGCCTTCGCCTGCTCGGTCAACTGCGCCGCCGATGCCCGTGCGGCCGCGAGGCTCGCCTCGTATTCGGCCATCGCCCGGGCCGCGGCCGCCTTGGCCGCTTCGGCCTCGTTGAGGTCGGCGCCGATGACGCCCGCGCGGCTGCCGACGACCCGCTCGACCTTCGGCAGCGACGCCTGCACGATGATGTACAGGATCGCGAAGACCGCGATCAGCCAGACGATCTGCGGAAAGGCGACGGCGGGGTCGAACTGCGGCATCGCGCGGCGGAGCCTTAGGCGACGAACAGCAGGATCAGCGCGACGAGAAAGCTGAAGATGCCCAGCGCCTCGGTCACGGCGAAGCCGAAGATCAGGTTCGGCCGCTGCGAGTTCGCCGCCGCCGGATTGCGCAGCGCGCCCTGGAGGAACAGGCCGAAGATGATGCCGACGCCGAGGGCGGCGAGGCCCATGCCGAAGGTGGCGATGCCGGCTCCGATGAGCTTGGCTGCAGCTGCGTCCATGAATTCAGTCCTTTAGTGCGGAAGGTTGATCGAATCGTTCAGGTACACGCACGTCAGCAGCGCGAAGACATAGGCCTGCACGACGGCGACGAGGAGTTCGAGGGCATAGAGCGCGACGTTCATCGCCAGCGGCAGAATGCCGAGCGCCGCGAGCGCACCGCCGGCGAGCCCGAGGCTGACGATGAAGCCGGCAAAGACCTGCAGCAGGATATGCCCGGCGGTCATGTTGGCGAACAGACGGACGCTGAGCGTCAGCGGCCGCGAAAGGAACGAGATCAGCTCGATCGGCAGGATCAGCGGCAGCAGGTAGACCGGCGTCTGCGGCGGCACGAACAGCGTGAAGAAGTGCAGCCCGTGGCGGACGATGCCGATGACGACGCACAGCAGGAAGATAAAGGCGGCAAAGGCGAAGGTCACCCAGATGTGGCTGGTGACGGCAAACGCGAAGGGCAGCAGGCCGAGGATGTTCGCGAACAGGATGAAGATGAACAGCGCGAAGATGAAGGGGACGTAAGCCCGCCCCGGCGCGCCGATATTCTCGTCGACCATGCCGGTGATGAATTCGTGCAGCGATTCGACCGCCGCCTGCCAGCGCCCCGGCACGATCGCCGCGCGGCGCATGCCCAGCGCCAGGAACGCCCACACACCGAGCAGCGTCAGCAGCATGAACAGCGACGCGTTGGTGAACGACACGTCGTAACCGAGCGTGGTCGCCGGGACCATGCGGTGGATTTCGAACTGTTCGAGCTGTGGCTTGACCACGTCAGTCCTCGGATTCGGGCGGCGCTGCCGGCGGCGTCGGCTGGGCATCGACCAGTTTCTGCTCGGCGGCGACCGCGCGGAACAGGCTGAGGAACCCCGCCGCCACGCCAAGCAGCATGAACAGCAACAGCAACCACGGCTTCGTGCCCAACCAGCGGTCGAGCTGCCAGCCGATGGCGCTGCCCACGACGGTGGTGATCACGATTTCCACTGCAAAGCGGAAACCCTGCCCCATGGCTCCGCCCGCCATCCTCACCGGACTGACCGGCGCATGCCGCGCCTTCGCCTCGGCCAGGCGAGCTTCGAGAGACTCGAGCTCGTCGGTCGGACGCGGGCGGCTCACCGGTTTCCCCAGTTGGACGGCGGGAACAGCCCCGCGCGCGCTCCCCCGGTCGCCCGGCGAAGCGCGGCCCGTCTAGGGACGCCGCTCGCTCAAGTCAACTATTCCGCCGCCAGCAGGCGTTCGGCCGCGCGCAGGTCGACCGAGACGAGCTGCGATACGCCCGGCTCGGCCATGGTCACACCGTACAGGCGGTGCATCCGGCTCATGGTCACGGCATTATGCGTGACGATAAGAAAGCGGGTATCGGTCTCGGCGGCCATGCGGTCGAGCAGGTCGCAGAAGCGCTCGACGTTCGCGTCGTCAAGAGGGCGCATCGACCTCGTCGAGGACGCACAGCGGCGACGGCGTCGTCAGGAACAGGGCGAAGATCAGCGCCGCGGCGGTCAGCGCCTGCTCGCCGCCCGAAAGCAGGGTCAGCGACTGGAGCTTCTTGCCCGGCGGCTGCGCCATGATCTCGAGGCCGGCGGCGAGCGGGTCGTCCGATTCGATCAGCTCGAGGTGCGCCGCCCCGCCGGCGAACAGGGTGCCGAACAGGTCGCGGAAGTGCGCGTCGACGCGGGCGAAGGCGGTCAGGAGGCGCGCACGTCCTTCGCGGTTGAGGGCGCCGATGCTGCCGCGCAGGCGGGCGACCGCGGTGGCGAGCTCGGCGCGTTCGGCGGCAATGGCGTCGGCTGTCGCGGTGAGCTCGGCGAGCTCCAGATCGGCGCGCAGGTTGACCGGGCCGATCCGTTCGCGCTCGGCCTGCAGTCGCGCGATCTCGGCGGTAAGTGCGGTGGCGTCGCCTGGCTCCGCTCCCAGGTTCGGCGGCGAGGCGGCGTAGCGTTCGCCGCAGGCGGCCTCGATTTCGCGCCGCCGTTCGTCGGCGTGCGCGGCGTCGGCCGCGGCACGCGCCCGGGTTTCGCGCGCGAGACTGAGCGCCTCGGCCGCGGCGCGCGCCTCGGCATCGAGGGCGGCGAGGCGCGCTTCGCCGGCGGCGAGCGCTGCGGCGGCAGCGGAATGGACCGCATCGGCGTCCGCACGGCGAGCGACGACCTGTGCCCGCTCGGTGGCGAGCGCGGCGGGCCGGCCGGCGAGTGCCCCCCGCTCCGCGGTCGCCGCGGCGGCGCGGCGGTCGAGGTCGGCGAGCTGCGCCGCCGCGGCTGCGCTGCGGCGGGTCCACGCCTCGCGCTCGGCCGCCAAGCTTGTCTGGCGGACGATGGCCGCGTCGCGGTCGCGCAGCAGCGTCGCCGCTACCGCCCGCGCGCGCGCCAACGTCAGGCGCGCTGCCTCCGCCGTACTCCGCGCCGCCGTCACCGCAGCAGCCAGCGCGGCAACATCGCCGGCCGCCGTGATCGCCGCCTGCGCCGCGGCAACCTCCGCCGCCAACGCCGCCGCCTCGCCGCGCAGCCGGGTCACGGCGGCAGCGCTGGCGTCGCGCGTCGCCACGGCTCGCTCGCGCTCGGCGGTGGCCGCGGCCAAGGCCGAGCGCGCGCGGTCGTGGTCGCGCTCGGCCGCGGCGCGGGCGCTCCGCCCCTCGCCATCGGCGGCGACGGCCCGGGCCAGATCGGCTTCGGCGGCCGCGAGCGCCGCCTCGGCCTGCGCCAGCGCCGCCGCGGCGGGCGGCATCGCGGCTTCGGCGGCAGCGAGCCGGTTGCGCTGCGTCAGCCGCTCGGCCGCCGCCGCGCCCTGCCCGCCAAAGGCGCGGAAGCCGTCCCAGCGCCAGAGCCGCCCGTCGCGCGTCACCGCCTGCTGACCGGGCAGAAGCGCACCGTCGAAGGCGCCGTCGGCGATGCCCGTGGCGGCGAGGCGGCGCGCGAGAGCTGCCGGCACAGTCGCCCGCAGCGGCTCGAGCCCGGGAGGGAGCGGCGGCAGGTCGCCCGCAACGACGTCCCAGAAGCGCCCCGAGGTGCCGCCGAGCGTCGCCGCCAGGTCGTCGCCGAAGGCCGCCGCGAACGCCAGCTCGTCGCCCGGCGCAACCGTCACCTGGTCGATCAGCGAAGCCGCGGGCGCGGCGCCGAGCAGTCGCTGCACCGCGTCGCGCTCGGCCGTAATCGCGGCAACTGCGGCGCGCGCCTCTAGCAGCGCGGCGTGCGCTGCCTCACGGGCACCCTCCGAGGCGCGGCGGGCGGACTCCGCCGCCGCGATCGCCGACGTCGCTGCCGCGATCCGCTGCGCCGCCGTGGCGACGGCGGCCGCAGCCTGGTCGCGCCCGGCGTCGAGCCGCGCGAGGTCGGGCAGCGGCAGGGCCGCCAGCCGCGCCGCCTCGGCCTCGGCCTTCGCCTGCCGGGCCGCCGCGGCGTCGCGGGCGGCCCCGGCCAGCCGCGCCGCGGCGGCGGCGCGGGCGTGCGCCTCGATCGCACCGGCGAGCTCCGCCTCGCTCGTGGCGGCGGCGCGCTCGGCAGCCGTCGTCGCGGCCTCGGCGTCGGCGAGCGCCGGCCCGGCGGTGGCGACGAGGTTCGCCAGCCGCGCCGCCTCGTCCGCCAGCCGCGCATCGGCCGCCGCCGCATCGCCGGCCAACGCCTGCTCGCGCTCGCGGTTGCGGGCGAGCTGCGCGGTCAACGCATCGAGAGCCTGCAACCGCCCGGCGGCCACCGTCGCCTCCGCCGCAAGCTGCCGGTCGTGCTCGGCGAGCGCCAGCACCGCGGTCGCCGCCTCGCTCGCCGCCGTGCGGAGGGCGGGCAAAGCCGCGCCGGCCTCCGCCTGCGCCGCCGTGCCCGCCGCGAGCGCCGCCGTCGCGGCCACTACCGCCGATTCGGCCGCCGCCGCCGCCGCGCGCGCCGCGGCCGCCGCGGCCTGGGCGCTCTGCCAGCGGGTGACGACCAGCGACCGCTCGGCCACCTGCAGCGCGTCCGATACGGCGCGGTAGCGCTCGGCCGCCTTGGCCGCCCGTCGCAGCGCCGCCGCCGCCGCCGTGTGGCCGGCGATCACGTCGTCGAGGCGCAGCAGGTTGGCCTCGGTTGCCTTCAGCCGCAGCTCGGCTTCGTGCCGGCGGACGTGCAGCCCGGCGATACCGGCCGCTTCCTCGAGGAGGGCGCGCCGCTCGGCCGGGCGGGCGGCGATGATCGCACCGATGCGCCCCTGGCTGACCAGCGCAGGCGAGTGCGCGCCGGTTGCGGCGTCGGCGAAGAGCAGCGCCACGTCGCGAGCGCGGACGTCGCGGCCGTTGATCCGGTAGCTCGAGCCCAGCCCACGCTCGACCCGGCGGACCACCTGCAGCGCTTCCTCACCCGGAAAGGCGGCAGCCGCGGCACCACCAAGCGTCAGCATGACCTCGGCGAAGTCGCGCCCCGGCCGCGCCGCGGTGCCGGCGAAGATGACGTCGTCCATGCCACCACCGCGCAGCGACTTCGGCGAGGCCTCGCCCATCACCCAGCGGAACGCCTCGAGCAGGTTCGACTTGCCGCACCCGTTCGGCCCGACCACGCCGGTCAGGCCGGCGTCGATCCGCATGTCGGTCGGATCGACGAACGATTTAAAGCCGGCGAGGCGCAGGCGCTCGAACTGCATCGACCCCCCGGCCGTTATATGGTCAGACGATCCTAGGTCGATGTCATCCCGCTGTCACGGTTCCGGCGCAGCGACCTCCGCTAACCGCGGCCCGGAGCAGCAGCCCTATAGCGCCGCGTCGAGCTGCGGCTTCAGCCGCGCCCAGTTCGCCGTGTCGGGCAGCGTCTTGCCGTTGATGGCGAAGGTCGGCGTGCCCGTCAGCCCGTAATTCTTGTCGGCGTCGTCGCGGATCTCGCCGAGCTTGGCGATGCCCGCCTTGTCGCTCGTGCACTGGTCGAACCGCGCCCGCGTCATGCCGCGCGTCCGCATGAAGGCGTCGAGCCCGCCCTGCGCGGCGAAGGCGGTGATCTGCTGCTCCTGCGGCATGGCCGACAGCTTCTTCTGGACGTCGTCGGGCAGCGGCTTGGTGAACGGCAGGATCCACTGCGGCTGCTGGTCGTAGAAGACGTCGATCAGGCGGATGGCGGCCGCCGGCGGCTGGCAGCGGACGAGGAGCGACGGCGCGAAGTCGACGCCGTTGAGGATGAACGGCCGCCACTCATAGCTGACCTTGCCGGTCGCGACATACTGGCTGCGCAGCGTCGGCACGCCCTCCTTGGCGAAGGCGGCGCAGTGCGAGCAGGTCAGCGAGCCGAACTCGAGCAGCTTGACCTTGGCGTTGGGGTTACCCTGCCGGAAGCCGCCCTGCGGCGTGGCGACGATGACGTCCAGCCAGTTGCTCGTCGGCGGCTTCACCGCCGCGGTACCCGGCTTGGCGGCCGTCGCGGTGGTCGTGGGTTTGGCCGGTGCCGACGGAGCCGCGGTCGCCGTCCCGCCCTTGCACCCGCTGAGCGCGAGAGCGGCGGCGACGACGGTGAGACGAAGACGAAGCGACATGAACGATCTTTCCGGTGGCTGAGATCGCCGCGACATTAGCGGTTCGGCTCCGCCTTCGTCAAAGCTCGGCGGCTTTCAGCGGATCCGTGGTGGCCCGCTGGTTGCGGATAGCGCCCGCGCGAGCGATTCGAGGCGCTCGCGCAGTTCGGGGTCGGCGACCTCGCGCAGCGTCGACTCGGTCTCGGCGGACAGCGGCTGCGGGGCGGGCACGGCCCGGCGCTGCACCGTCGGCAGGTCGCCGTGGCGGAGCGCGAGCCGGGCGACCGCCTCGTAGCCGAAGAAGCGGTTGACCCGCTCGACCACCTGCGGTTCGACGTGCTTCAGCATCGGCGCGAAGCTGCCGGTGACGACGATCCGGAGCGTACCCCCCGCTTTCTTCCCCGCCGGGAAGGTCAGCGCCTCGGGTGTCGAATAACGGGCATAGCGCTCGCCGACGATCTCGGCCCAGCGCGCAACGATCGCGTGCTGGGCAAAGCCGAAGCGGCGGAAGGCCTTGTCGCCGACCGCGGGGACCAATTCGGCGACGGCCCGCGCCCCGCGCCGGACGCGGGGCCGCTCGGGCTCCGCGGGCGCGGCAGCGCGGCGGCGGGTCGCGGCTGGCGCGGTGGGCGAGTCGTCGGGCATGGACCGGCTATGCCACGGCTGAGGGTTCGGCCATAGCGGCGCGGTGACCGTCGCTGCCGCCCTGCTCGCCTGGTACGATGCCAACGCCCGTGTCCTGCCGTGGCGGGCACCGCCCGGCGCACCGCCGCCCGACCCCTACCGCGTCTGGCTGAGCGAGGTGATGCTGCAGCAGACCGGCACGGCGACGGTCGCGCCTTATTTCGCCCGCTTTCTCGACCGCTGGCCGGCGGTCGCCAACCTCGCCGCGGCCGACGACGCCGAGGTCATGCGCGAGTGGGCGGGCCTCGGCTATTATGCGCGGGCGCGTAACCTGCTCGCCTGCGCCCGCGTCGTGGCGGCGAGCGGCTGGCCCGACACCGAGGCCGGACTGCGCACCCTGCCCGGCGTCGGCGCGTATACGGCGGCGGCGGTCGCGGCGATCGCCTTCGGCCGGCGCGCGGTCGTCGTCGACGGAAATGTCGAACGCGTCGTCGCCCGCCTGTTTGCCGTGGGCACGCCCCTCCCGGCGGCGAAGCGCGCGCTGTACGCCCTCGCCGACCGGTTGACCCCGGAGCGCCGCGCCGGCGACCACGCGCAGGCCATGATGGACCTCGGCGCGACGGTCTGCCGCCCGCGCGCCCCGCGCTGCGACGCCTGCCCGCTGGCGCCCGAGTGCGCCGGACGCGCGAGCGGCGCGCCCGAGCGTTTTCCGGTCCAGGCGGCTAAGGCGGCGAAGGCGGTGCGCGTCGGCACCGCGTGGTGGATCGAGGTCGACGGCCACGTCCTCCTTGAACGCCGTCCGGCGAAGGGACTGCTCGGCGGGATGCTCGGCCTGCCGGGGAGCGAGTGGGCCGCGATTTCGCCGGCCGGGAGCAGCCTTGCCGTCGACCCGCCCGCAGGACGCCCGCGCCGGCGGCAAAGCGCCGACACAACCCGGCCGGCCGCCGCCCCACTCATCCACCCTCCTGGATGGACCGACGGAGTGGCAATTACCCCCTTGCTCGCGCCCATCCGCCACGTCTTCACCCACTTCGAGCTGCGCCTGACCGTTGCCGTCGCCTTCCCGCCGACGCGGCCCGAGCTGCCCGGCGAATGGCACCGCGTGGAGCGGCTGCCGCGACGCCGGGCTGCCGACGCTCTACGCCCGCGCCGTCGCGGCGGTGCTCGCCGCGCGTGCCGCCCCTGAACTGGAGATCGCCGCATGACCGACTGGTTCGCCCACGCCCTGCCCCCGATCGGCTTCACCGGCTCACCCCTCGACCGCGCCGATGCGATGCGCAAGGACGACGCGGCGATGGTCATGGCGCGCGCCGACCGCAACGCGCGCTGGCTGGTGCTCGACGACCTGCGCCCGGTCGTCGACGACGCCGATGCGCTCCGCTGGTTCAGCCGCGACGAGGTGCCGGGCGAAGCGCCCGCCGTCTTCCTCGGCCTTGCCGACGGTGCCCCGCGCTTCGCCGTCGCCGCGACCGGCCTCGGCCGGCCAGGCGACCCGCGCGGCGTCGGCGCGGCGCTGGCGGCGAGCGCCTCGCCCGGCGACGCGGCAATCTTCGCCCAGGCGCGGTCGCTCCTCGACTGGCACGCGCGGCACCGCTTCTGCGCCAACTGCGGCGCCCCCACGCGGTCGGCGAAGGCCGGCTACGAGCGGGTCTGCGACGCGTGCGGGGCGCACCACTTCCCGCGCACCGATCCGGTCGTCATCATGCTGGCGCTCCTCGACGTCGACGGCGAGCCGCACGCGCTCGTCGGGCGCCAGCCGCGCTTCCCGCGCCGCTTCTTCTCGGCGCTGGCCGGTTTCGTCGAGCCCGGCGAGAGCCTCGAGGAAGCGGTCCGCCGCGAACTGTTCGAGGAGGCCGGCATCGTCACCCGGCGCGTGCGCTACGTCGCCAGCCAGCCGTGGCCGTTTCCGTCGAGCCTGATGGTCGGCGCCTTCGCCGAGGCGACCGGCACCGGCGAACTGACGCTCGACGACGACGAGATCGAGGCGGCGCAGTGGGTGACGAAGGCCGAGGTCCGCGCCGCGCTCGCCGGCCGCGGCGACTGGCTCGCCCCGCCGCCGCTGGCGATCGCGCATACGCTGCTCAGGGCGTGGGCGGGCTCAGAGCAGGCGTGAACGGAAGAAGCCGATGATCTCGTCGACCGCGGCGCGCGTCGGCTCGCCGGGCGCGTCGATCAGGTCGCCGGTGAAGACCGAATGCGGCGGCTTGCCGGCCTGCGCCATCGGGCTCGCCGGGTTGCCGGCGGCATCGGGCAGCGTCGTCGCCGCGAAGCCCGGGCCGAGCTCGCTCGCCAGCGTCTCGAACCGCGCCGCGCGGCAGATGGTGTCGCCGGCGAAACGGTAGCCGCGGACCTCGAGCCCCTCGTCGCGGACGCGGGCGCGGACGGCGTCGAGCTCGGTCCGGCTGATGTCGATCGCCGCCGGCTTGGTCGCCGGCAGGCCCGGCTGGGCCATGACCGGGCACAGCACCGCGGGCTCGACCGCCATCGACAACGCGAAGCCGCCCGTCAGGCACATGCCGACGACGCCGACCCCCGCCCCGCCGCATTCACCGTGGACCGTGCGGGCGAGGCCGCGCAGCCAGTCGACCACCGGGCTCGAGCGGTGCTGTGCGAACAAGGTGATCTCGCGCGAGACGCACAGCCCGGCAATGCGGGCGAGCGACTGCTTCTCAGGGTTGCTCGCGTCCGGACGGCCGAACAGGATGGGCGAGAAGACGCGGAATCCCGCCTCGGCGATCCAGCGGCAGAGCCGGGCGTGCGTCTCGGTGAAGCCGTAGACCTCGTGGACGACGATGACCGCGGGTCCGGTGCTGCCGTTGGTCAGCACGACCTTCTCGGCGCCGTCGACGCGATAGGACTTGCGCGCGAACTCGGTCCCGCCTGCGGTGATGGTCATCGTCGCGTCCCTCCCCCGCCGCAGATAGCAGAAGCGGCGGTCAGCCGGAACGCTCCCGTCCCCGAGGATAGGTCCCCAGCACGCGGACCCACTCGCTGTGGTAGCGCAGCTCGTCGAGCGCGCGGGCGACGGCCGGGTCTGCCGGGTCGCCTTCAATGTCGGCGTAGAACTCGGCCGCGGCGAAGGCCCCGCCCTTCAGATAGGATTCGAGCTTCGTCAGGTTGACGCCGTTGGTGGCGAAGCCGCCGAGCGCCTTGAACAGCGCCGCCGGTACCGAGCGGACCTCGAACAGCAGGGTTGTCATCACGGGTGTGCCGGGCGCGGGGCTCAGGCCGCCGCGGGCGAGCACGACGAAGCGTGTCGTATTATGATCGGCGTCCTCGATGCCGTCGGCAAGCACGTCGAGCCCGTAGAGCTGGCCCGCCAGCCGCGAGGCAACCGCCGCCCGTGCGCCGTCGCCGTCGGCGGCGACGAGCGCGGCGGCGGCGGCGGTGTCGACATAGGCCTCGGGTTCGATCCCCCACTCGCGCAGGCGCCGGCGGACCTGGCCGAGCGCCTGCGGGTGGCTCATCGCCGTCGTCACCTGCTCGCGCCGTGTGCCGGGCAGGCCGAGGAGGCAGTGGCGGACGCGGACGAAATGCTCGCCCGTGATCGCCAGCCCGGACTCGGGCAGCAGGAAGTGGATGTCGGCGACCCGGCCGTGCAGCGAGTTCTCGATCGGGATGACGGCGCAGCCCGCGCGCTCCGCCTGCACCGCCTCGATCGCCGCCTCGAAGGTGAAGCACGGCAGGGGCAGCGCGTCCGGGAAGCGCCTCGCGCACGGCCTGATGCGAGTAGGCACCCGGCGCGCCCTGGAAGGCGACGGCGCGCGCAGGGTCCTCGGCGGCGGCAGCGGTCATGGCCGCGACGAGCGCGGCGGCTGGGGCGGGATAATCGCTCATCGCCGCTGCGGTAGGGTCTGCCCGGCCGATACACAATGCCGCGCGGCCGCCGCGGGCGATGACGATGCTGCAGCGCAGTGCTAGATGGCTTGCGACGCGCGGGACCCGCAACTATGGTCCGCGCGCTTTTGCGGGGCCTGCGGGTCCGCCTTCGGAGATGCACGTTGGACAGTTTCGAGTGGAACAAGATCGCGGGCTGGTGCCTGACGGCGGCGATCGCGGTGCTCGGGCTGATCCTCGTCACCGGCGAGGTCTACAAGCCGGTCAAACCGGCCAAGCCCGGATACATCGTCGAGGGCGTCGAGGAAGCCGCCGCGCCGGGTGCCGCGGCGCCGGTAGCCGACAAGCCGGTCGAGTTCTTCCTCGCCTCCGCGAGCGTCGACAAGGGGGCCGAGATCTTCAAGAAGTGCGGCGCCTGCCATAACGCCGAGAAGGGCGGCCCCAACGGGATCGGCCCGAACCTGTACGGCGTCGTCGGCGGCCCGCACGACCACATGCCGGGCTTCAGCTATTCCGACGCGATGCAGAAGACGGCGAACGCCAAGTGGGGCTTCGACGAGCTCAACGCCTGGCTGACCAGCCCGAAGAGCTACGTGCCCGGCACCAAGATGGCCTTCGCCGGTATCGCCAAGCCAGAGGACCGGGCGGCGGTGATCGCCTATCTCAACAGCAAGAGCGACCACCCGCTGCCGCTGCCGCCGGTGCCCGCCGAGACCGCCGCAACCAAGGCCCCCGCCGAGGCGACCGTTGCCAACCCGGCCGGCGCGACGACCTCGCCGGCGAACGTCGCCACCTCGGAGAAGCTGGCGCCGCAGCCGGGCAAGGCACCCGACGTCGCCCCGGCCGAGGCCACTGCGGCCGTCGCCAAGCAGCCCGACGGCAAGGTCGGCGGCCCCGCCGCCGCGGACACCGCGGGCACGAGCAAGACCGACAAGCACTAAGCTAACCTCCCCGCTTGCGGGACAGGCGAGAGGCGCGCCTGCAGGCGCAGCCCGGGTGAGGGTGTAAGGGTCTGTCCCGGCCCGGGCTCGCCGCTTACAGGCTTGTAACACCCTCACCCGCCGCACTGACACGCGAGTCGCCTCTCGCGTAGGCGGGAAGAGGGTCAGAGCTTGTAGTGCTCGCGCACGATGGCCCACGCCTCCTCGGCGGTTTCGACGAAGTGGAACAGGTCGAGGTCGCTGCGCGCGATCGTGCCTTCGTCCGCAAGCGCCGCAAAGTTCACCACCCGCTCCCAGAACGACCGGCCGAACAGGAAGATCGGCAGGCGCGCGACCTTCCCGGTCTGCACCAGCGTCAGCAGCTCGAACAGCTCGTCGAAGGTGCCGAAGCCGCCCGGGAACGCCGCCACCGCGCGCGCGCGCATCAGGAAGTGCATTTTCCTCAATGCGAAATAGTGGAACTGGAAGCTGAGCCCCGGCGTGACATAGGGGTTGGGCAGCTGCTCGAACGGCAGGACAATATTGAGCCCGATCGACACCGCGCCGGCGTCGGCCGCCCCGCGGTTCGCCGCCTCCATGATCGACGGTCCACCGCCCGAGCAGACCACGAATTGCCGCCCCGCCGCGTCGACCGGCACGCTCGACGCCACCCGGGCGAGCTCGCGGGCGACGGTATAATAGTGCGCCTTGGCCGCGAGGCTCTCGGCGACGGCGCGCGCCTCACCCGGTGCGGCGGCGGCGACGAGCGCGGCGGCGTCCTCGGGTGCGGGGATACGCGCCGAGCCGTAGAAGACGAAGGTCGAGGCGATTCCCGCCTCGGCCAGCGCCAGTTCCGCCTTCATCAGCTCGAGCTGGAAACGAACCGGCCGCAGGTCGTCGCGCAGCAGGAAGTCGGGGTCCTGGAACGCCAGCCGGTAGGCGGGATGCTCGGTCTGCGAAGTCGCCGTCGGCGCGTTGGCGAGACTCGCCTCGGCGCGGGCGGTGGGAAAGAGGCGGGGCGGAATGGCTGGCGTCATCGGCTTCTCGGGAGCGGTGGGGGCGAGCGCGATACCCGCCTGCGCCCGCCAGCGCCAGCCCGGCTAGCCCCGCGGCGCCGCCGGATAGGTGCACTTGCGCGCCTGCCCCAGCCCCTTGAGGAAGCCGCGTCGCACCGAGCCGGCATAGACCGCGGCGACCGCCTTGCGCTGCGCGTCGGCCGCGCCCGACAGGCGGCGGATGATGAAGCGCCCGGGGATCAGGCTATTGATCGTATCCTGGCCGGCGTCCATCGCCAGCTCGCGGCCTTCGTTGCGCTTCTGCTCGGGGCTCATGACGTCGAGGTCGCGGCCCAGGACGGCGTCGAGTTCCTTCACTGCCGCGCCGATCCTGGCGCAGTTCGTCAGGCCGGCGGTCGAGTACGGCGCGGCCTGCGCCTCTTTCAGCACCGGCGGGATGTGCTTCTTCTTGAGGTTGACGTCGGACAGCGGCGATTCGGCGATGGAGGTGACGGTCCGCTCCTCCTCGGCGGCGGCCGGCACGGCAATCGCGGCAAGCAGGGCAATGGTCAGGAGCGGGCGCATGGCAGGCCTTTCAGTTTCGGTTTCGGGGCCAAAACGACGCCACATCGATTCGGCTCCGCACTATCGCCTTGACGCGGCGGCGCGCATCTCTACGCACGGCGGCGGGCCACGCCGTCCCAACGCGGCGCGCGCTCTCTGCAAGGAGAGAGACATGACCGATCGTCCCGCCACGCGCCCCGCGCGCGCGCACTTCTCGTCCGGCCCCTGCGCCAAGCGCCCGGGCTGGAGCCCCGACCAGCTGGCCACCGACAGCCTCGGCCGCTCGCACCGGTCGAGCCTCGGCAAGGCGCGGCTGAAGCTCGCCATCGACCTCACCCGTTCGGTGCTGAAGGTGCCCGACAGCCACCGCATCGGCATCGTCCCGGCCAGCGACACCGGCGCCTACGAAATGGCGATGTGGACGATGCTCGGGCAGCGCCCCGCGGCGATGCTGGCGTGGGAGAGCTTCGGCGAGGGCTGGGTGACCGACGCGGTCAAGCAACTGAAGCTGGACGCTAAGGTCATCACCGCGCCCTATGGCGAGCTGCCCGACCTGACGCGCGTGCCGCAGGACCACGACGTCTGCTTCACCTGGAACGGCACGACGAGCGGCGTGCGCGTGCCGAACGGCGAATGGATCCGCGACGACCGCGAAGGCCTGACGCTGTGCGACGCGACGAGCGCCGTGTTCGCGCAGGAGCTGCCATGGGACAAGCTCGATGTCGTCACCTACAGCTGGCAGAAGGTACTCGGCGGCGAGGGCGGCCACGGCGTGCTGATCCTGGGGCCCCGTGCCGTCGAGCGGCTGGAGAGCTACACGCCCGCCTGGCCGCTGCCGAAGATCTTCCGCCTGACGAGCAAGGGCAAGCTGATCGAGGGCATCTTCGCCGGTGAGACGATCAACACGCCGTCGATGCTCGCGGTCGAGGACTATATCGACGCGCTGACCTGGGCCGAGGGGATCGGCGGGCTGAACGAGCTCTACGCCCGCGCCGACGCCAACGCCGCTGCGCTCGACCGCTGGGTCGAGGCGACGCCGTGGGTCGAGCATCTGGCAAAGGACCCGGCGACGCGGTCGAACACGTCCGTCTGCCTGACGCTGCCGGGCGCTGCGCCCGACGTGCCGAAGAAGATCGCGGCGCTGCTGGAGAGCGAGGGCGTCGCCTTCGACATCGGCGGCTACCGCGACGCGCCGCCGGGCCTGCGCGTCTGGTGCGGCGCGACGGTCGATATCGCCGACGTCCAGGCGCTCGGGCCGTGGCTGGACTGGGCGCACGGCGCGGTGATCGCCGCCTCGACCTGACCGCCGCCGGACTGGCGACCGCCAGCACGCCGCTCAGCCCAGCCCACTCGCTCGAAGCTCGACGCTGGCCGTCACCAGCATGACATCGGTAAGGGATTTAAGATGCCCAAGGTTCTCATCTCCGACGAAATGTCACCCAAGGCCGCCGAGATCTTCCGCGCGCGCGGGGTAGAGGTCGACGAGATCACCGGCCTGTCCAAAGACGAGCTGATCAAGATCATCGGCGGGTACGATGGCCTCGCCGTGCGCTCGTCGACCAAGGCGACGAAGGAGGTCATCGCCGCGGCGACGAACCTCAAGGTCATCGGCCGCGCCGGCATCGGCGTCGACAACATCGACATCCCCGCCGCCTCGGCCGCCGGCATCGTCGTCATGAACACCCCGTTCGGCAACTCGATCACCACCGCCGAGCACGCCATCGCGCTGATGTTCGCCCTCGCCCGCCAGCTGCCCGAGGCCGACGCCTCGACCCAGGCCGGCAAGTGGGAGAAGAACCGCTTCATGGGGGTCGAGCTGACCGCCAAGGTGCTCGGCCTGATCGGTGCCGGCAACATCGGCAGCATCGTCGCCGACCGCGCGCTCGGCCTCAAGATGAAGGTCATCGCCTTCGACCCCTTCCTGACCCCCGAACGCGCGCAGGACCTCGGCATCGAGAAGGTCACGCTCGACGACCTGCTCGCGCGCGCCGACTTCATCACGCTGCACACGCCGCTGACCAACTCGACCCGCAACATCCTGTCGGCCGAGGCGCTGGCCAAGACCAAGGCGGGCGTGCGCATCATCAACTGCGCGCGCGGCGGCCTGATCGACGAGGCGGCGCTGAAGGCGGGGCTCGACAGCGGGCATATTGCCGGCGCGGCGCTCGACGTCTTCGCGACCGAACCGGCGAAGGCGTCGCCGCTGTTCCGCACGCCGAACTTCATCTCGACGCCGCACCTCGGCGCGTCGACCGACGAGGCGCAGGTCAACGTCGCCATCCAGGTCGCCGAGCAGATGAGCGACTTCCTCCTGACCGGCGGCGTGACCAACGCGCTCAACGTGCCGTCGCTGTCGGCCGAAGAGGCCCCGCGCCTGCGCCCGTATATGACGCTCGCCGAACAGCTCGGCTCGCTTACCGGGCAGCTGGTCAGCGACGGCATCAGCGGCGTGACGGTCGAGGTCGAGGGCGCGGCGGCCGAGCTCAACATCAAGCCAATCACCGCCGCCGTCCTCGCCGGGCTGATGCGGGTACATTCCGACACCGTCAACATGGTCAACGCGCCGTTCCTTGCCCGCGAACGCGACATCGCCGTGTCCGAGGTGCGGCACGAGCGCGAGACCGACTATCATACGCTGGTCCGCGTCACGGTCCGCACGCCCGACGGCGAGCGTTCGGTGGCCGGCACGCTGTTCGGCAACCGCGACCCCCGCCTCGTCGAGATCATCGGCATCAAGGTCGAGGCGGCGCTGCAGGGGCCGATGCTGTTCATCGTCAACGAGGACAAGCCCGGCTTCATCGGCCGGCTCGGCTCGACGCTCGGGCAGGCTGGCGTCAACATCGGCACGTTCCATCTCGGCCGCCGCGACAGCCGGGCCGAGGCGGTGCTGCTGCTGTCGGTCGACGAGGGCATCCCGGCCGACGTGCTCGCCGCGATCAAGGCGATCGAGGGCGTCAGGCAGGTCAAGGCGCTGTCGTTCGGATGACGCCGATCGCCGCCGGCCTGCTTCCCGAGGGACTGCGCGATCGCCTGCCGCCGCAGGCGGAGGCGGCGGCGACGCTGCTCCGCACGCTGCTCGACCATGTCGGCAGCCACGGCTACGACCGCGTCCAGCCGCCGCTCGTCGAGTATGAGGACGGCCTCGCCGGGCGGCTGGCGACGACGGGGCGGCAGGAGCTGCTGCGCTTCGTCGACCCCGTGTCGCGGCTCAGCCTCGCGCTCCGCCCCGACATCACCGGGCAGGTCGGGCGCATCGCCGCCACGCGCCTCGCCCATGTCGAGCGGCCGCTGCGGCTGAGCTACGGCGGTCCGGTGCTGCGGGTGAAGGGCAGCCAGCTCCGCCCCGAGCGCGAGATGCTGCAGGCCGGGGCCGAGCTGATCGGGCGCGACTCGGTCGCGGCAGTGACCGAGGTGCTGACGCTCGCCGTCGCCGGGCTCGCGTTGATCGGCGTCGGCGGCATTACCGTCGACCTGACGCTACCGAGTTTCGTCGCCGATCTCGCGGCCTCATGGGCCGGACCCGCGCCGATCGCCGGACTGACGACGGTGGAAGCCCTGCTCGACGCGAAGGATGCCGCCGGGCTCGCCGCCGCGGGGGCCTCCGTATACGCGCCGCTGATCGCCGCTGCCGGGCCGGCGGCGACGGCGTTGGCGTCGCTCGGCCGGCTTGAGCTGCCGTCGCCCCTCGCCCGACGCCTCGACGACGTCGCCGCCGTGGTGTCCGCGCTCGAGGGGGTGGATGTTACGCTCGACCCGACCGAGCGCCACGGCTTCGACTATCAGCGGTGGATCGGCTTCACCCTGTTCGCCGATGGCATCCGCGGCGAGATCGGGCGCGGCGGCGCGTACAGTGTGCTCCACCCCGACGGCATGACGGAGCCCGCGGTCGGCTTCTCCCTCTACCTCGACGGCCTCGTCGACGCCGGGCTCGGCGTCACCGCGCGCCGCCGCGTCGCCCTGCCGCCGGGCACGCCGCACGCAGCGGCCGAAGCACTCCGCGCTGCCGGCTGGACCACCGTCGCGGTGCTGGACTCGGACGCGATTCCCACCGATTGCAGCCACCGCTGGGACGGCACCGCCGCTGTCCTGATCGAGGAGCCCCGGTCATGACCCATCTCGCCGTCGTTGTCGGCAGCCTGCGCCGCGAATCGCTCAGCCGCCGACTCGCTCACCTGCTGCTCGAGCTCGCTCCCGCCGGCATGACCGGTGCCGAAGTTCCGATCGGCGAGCTCGCCCTGTTCAACCAGGATTTCGAGACCGACAACACGACGCCGCCGGCCTACGAGGCGTTCCGCGGCGCCATCAGGTCCGCCGACGCGGTGTTGTTCGTCACCCCTGAATACAACCGCTCGGTGCCCGGCGCGCTGAAGAATGCGATCGACGTCGGTTCGCGCCCCTACGGCCACAGCGCGTGGGCGGGGAAGCCCGCCGCCGTCGTCAGCTGCTCGCCCGGCGCGCTCGGCGGACCGCTGGCCAACCACGCGCTGCGCCAGAGCCTGGTGTTCCTCGACATGCCGGTGCTGCAGCAGCCGGAAGCCTATATCGGCAACGTCGCCAAGCTGCTCGATGATCCCGACGCCAGCCGCGACTATCTGAGCAAGATCATGGCCACGTTCGCCGACTGGATCGAACGGACCGCCCAGCGTGGCTAACGTCGTCGTCATCGGCGCGCAGTGGGGCGACGAGGGCAAGGGCAAGATCGTCGACTGGCTGTCGGCCCGCGCCGACGTCGTCGTCCGCTTCCAGGGCGGTCACAACGCCGGGCATACGCTGGTGGTCGGCAACGAGGTCTACAAGCTTAGCCTGCTCCCCAGCGGCATCGTCCGCGGCACCCTGTCGGTGATCGGCAACGGCGTCGTCTTCGACCCCTGGCACTTCAAGGCGGAGGTCGAGAAGCTGAGCGGCCAGGGCGTCGAGATCACGCCCGCGAACCTCCAGGTCAGCGAGCTCTGCCCGCTGATCCTGCCGCTGCACAGCGAGTTGGACGGCCTGCGCGAGGACGCCAGTGGCGCGGGCAAGATCGGCACCACCCGGCGCGGCATCGGCCCGGCCTACGAGGACAAGGCCGGGCGGCGGGCGCTCCGCGTCTGCGATCTCGCGCACCTCGATGCGGCGGGTCCGCAGCTCGACCGGCTGCTCGCGCACCACAATGCACTGCGCGTCGGCTTCGGCGTCGCCGCCGGTCGACCGCGAGGCATTGGTCGCCGGCGCTGGCCGAGGTCGCGCCTTTCGTCCTGCCCTTCGCCGCGCCGGTCTGGGCGAGCCTCGGCGACGCGCGGCGAGCGGGCAAGCGCATCCTGTTCGAGGGCGCGCAGGGCGTGCTGCTCGACGTCGACCACGGCACCTATCCGTTCGTCACCTCGTCGAACGTCGTGGCGGGGACGGCGGCAGGCGGCAGCGGCATGGGGCCGGGCGCGATCGGCTTCGTCCTCGGCATCGTCAAGGCCTACACGACACGCGTCGGCAGCGGCCCCTTCCCGACCGAGCTCGACGACGCGGTCGGCCAGCGCCTCGGCGAGCGGGGCCGCGAATTCGGCACCGTCACCGGGCGCAAGCGGCGCTGCGGCTGGTTTGACGCGGTGCTGGTGCGCCAAGCGGTGCAGGTCAGCGGCGTCCACGGCATGGCGCTGACCAAATTGGACGTGCTCGACGGACTGGACGAGCTGATGATCTGCACCGGCTACCGTCTGGGCGGCCGCACCCTCGATCATTTCCCGGCGCACGCCGCCGATCAGGCCGGGGTCGTGCCGGTCTACGAGCGCTTCGACGGCTGGAGCGAATCGACCATGGGCGCGCGCAGCTGGAGCGACCTGCCGGCGCAGGCGATCAAGTACATCCGCCGTATCGAGGAGCTGACCCGATGCCCGGTCGCGCTGGTCTCGACCAGCCCCGAGCGCGACGACACCATCCTGGTGCGCGACCCGTTCCTCGACTGACGCCTCAGTCGCGCCGCAGCCACCCCGGGATCAGCAGCGCATCGATCAGCCACCACACGCCGACGACGCCCCAGATCAGATAGCCGAGGCCGAGCAACCACCACGTCAGCCAGCCGAGCACGTGCAGGCCGAGCATGATCAGCCCGGTACCGACGCGACCGGTCAGAAAGCGGTGACCGCCGATATTGCCGAGGAAGAACCAGACGACATAGGTGATCAGCGTCGAGGCGACGGGCGGCCCGACGTCGTGGGGCGAGTAGCGGTCGATGGCCATGGCACGTCCTCCCGAGTGTATTACCCGACTAATATAGCCAGACACGCTCCGCAATCAACGCCCGGTCTGCGCCCGGTGCATCAGCTTGGCGTCGGCGAGAACCAGCGCCATCATTGCCTCCGCCACCGGCGCGGCGCGGATGCCGACGCAGGGATCGTGGCGGCCCTTGGTAACGATCTCGGTTGCCTCGCCTTCGGCGGTGATCGTCGGCACGGGGGTCAGGATCGACGAGGTCGGCTTCAGCGCCAGCCGTACGACGACCGGCTGCCCGGTCGAGATCCCGCCGGCGATGCCGCCTGAGTGGTTGGCGGCAAAGCGCGGCCGGCCGTCGGGGCCGGGCATCATCGCGTCGGCATTGTCCTCGCCGCGTAGCCGGGCGGCGGCGAAACCGTCGCCGATCTCGACGCCCTTGACCGCGTTGATCGACATGCAGGCGGCGGCGAGCAGCGCGTCGAGCTTGGCGTAGAGCGGCGACCCCCATCCCGCGGGCACGCCGTCGGCGATGCACTCGACGACAGCGCCGAGCGACGACCCGGCCTTGCGCGCGCCGTCGAGCAGCACCTCCCAGCGCGCGGCGGCGGCGGCGTCCGGACAGAAGAACGGGTTGCGGTCGATCTCGGCGGCGTCGAACGCGGCACGATCGATCGGGTCGCCGCCCAGCTCGACGAGACAGGCGCGGATGCTGACCTCCGGGATCACGAGCCGCGCCACCGCTCCCGCCGCCACGCGGCTCGCCGTCTCGCGCGCCGACGACCGCCCGCCGCCGCGAGGATCGCGCAGGCCGTACTTGGCGTCGTAGGCGTAGTCGGCGTGGCCGGGCCGGTAGGCACGGGCCACCTCGGCATAATCCTTCGATCGTGCGTCGACGTTGTCGATCATCAGGTGGATCGGCGTGCCCGTCGTGCGCCCCTCGTACACACCCGACAGGATGCGGACCTGATCGGGCTCCTGCCGCTGCGTGGTGAAACGCGACGTGCCGGGCCGCCGCCGGTCGAGCCACGGCTGGACGTCGGCCTCGCCCAGAAGCAGCCCCGGGGGGCAGCCGTCGACCACCGCGCCGATCGCCGGCCCGTGCGATTCACCCCAGGTGGTGAAGCGGAAGACGTGGCCGAAGCTGTTGTAGCTCACGCGACCGAAATGTCCGGCGCGTCCTCTGCCTTCATGCCGATGACGTTGTAGCCGGCGTCGACGTGATGGACCTCGCCGGTCACGCCCGCCGACAGGTCGGATAGGAGATACACCCCCGCCCCGCCGACGTCGTCGATCGTCACGTTGCGGCGCAGTGGCGAGTTAAATTCGTTCCATTTCATAATATAGCGGAAGTCGCCGATGCCGCTCGCCGCGAGCGTCTTTATCGGCCCGGCGCTGATCGCGTTGACGCGGACCTTGTCGGGCCCGAGGTCCATGGCGAGGTAGCGGACGCTCGTTTCCAGCGCCGCCTTGGCGACGCCCATGACGTTGTAGTGCGGGATGACCTTCTCCGCGCCGTAGTAGCTGAGCGTCAGCAGCGCGCCGCCATCGGGCATCATCGCCAGCGCCCGCTGCGCCGCGGCGGTGAAGCTGAAGACGCTGATGTTCATCGTCATGGCGAAGTTCGCCGGCGTCGTGTCGACATAGCGGCCGCGCAGTTCGTTCTTGTCGGAAAAGCCGATGGCGTGAACGAGGAAGTCGATCGTCGGCCAGCGTGCGCCGAGTTCGGCGAAGCAGCGGTCGAGCGAGGCGGTATCCGACACGTCGCACTCGATCAGGAACGGCCCGTTGCTCCCTTCGGGCAGCGGCAGGCTGGCCGCCAGCGGGCGCACGCGCTTCTCCAGCGCCTCGCCCTGATAGCTGAAGGCGATCTCGCCGCCTTCGCGCGCCACCGCCTGGGCGATGCCCCACGCTAGGCTGCGATCGTTCGCCACCCCCATGATCAGTCCGCGCTTGCCCGCCAGCAACCCCGCCATCTACGCTCCCGCTTCCGCCAGCGTCGCGTTCTGGCGCAGTTTCGGGACAATCGCCAGTGCCGCGTTGAGCTGCGCGCCGACGACCAGGCCCAATCCGATGATATAGAAGAACAGCAGCGCGACGATCACCCCGGCAAGGCTGCCATACGTCAGGCTGTAGCCGCCGAACAGGCCGAGCACCCGGGGCAGCAGCATCGTCGTGCCGTTCCACACCAGCGTGATCAGCAGCGGCCCCGGCCAGATCGGGCACGTCCCCTCGCGGATCTTCTTGGGGGTGAGGACGATGAAGATGCCCCACAGCGCCACGAACAGCGCGATTGCCGGCGCGATGCGGCTGAGGCCGAGCGTGTCGATCAGATTGTCCTTCAGCGGCAGCAGGTGAACGATGAACTGCTCGATGGCGGTCATCATCACCTGCACCGCAAAGGCGATCAGCATGACGACGACGGCGCCGATGATGAGCAGCATCGCCCCCAGCCTGTACTCCCACACCGGCCGGCTCGACACCGTGCCATAGGCGCGCCGGACGATCTCGCGGATCGTCTCGATGAAGCCGCTGACCGTCCACAGCGTGACGACGATTCCGAGCGTGAGCAGGCCCTTCTGCGACCGCGCAGCCACGACCTCGCGGATCGGCTTGGCGATCAGCGTGCCGACGTCGGGCGGCACCGTCCGCAGGAAGGCGCTGATCGCGTGCAGCCCGTCATCGGTCCGTCCGAGTGCCCCGGCGACGGTGGCGACGACGATGAAGAAGGGGAACAGCGTCAGCAGCGACAGGTAGGCGAGGTTCCCCGCCAGCATGAAGCCATCGGTCCACGTGCCCTTGACCGTCCGCGCGAGCACCTGCCAGACCCGGGTCGCCGTCAGCCACTCCAGCGCCCGGACCTGCATCCCGCACCCCTTTTAGTCGACGCCGAGCGCGCTTCGCGGGTTGCGGCTCGCGTCGCTGGTCCAACGTTCGGCGAAAGCACGAAGCTCCGCGTCGTCGTGCGGCAGATCGACTTCGATCGTCGCCAGCAGGTCGCCGCGGCTGCCGTCGCTGCGGGTGAAGCCGCGACCGCGCAGACGCAGCGTCTTGCCCGAGGTCGAGCCAGGCGGCACGGCAACCATCACCGGCCCGTCGGGCGTCGGCACCTTGACCCTGGCACCCAGCACCGCCTCGCCGAGCCGCACCGGCAGGTCGAGCCGGATATCGTCGCCGTCGCGGCGCATGAAGCGGTGTGGCGCGATCTCCAACGTGACCAGCGCATCGCCGGCGCCGCCGGGTCCGGGCTCGCCCTGCCCGCCCATCCGCACCTGCCGGCCAGAATCGAACCCGGCCGGCAGTTTGAGGTCGAGCGTCCGGCCGTTCTGCAGGCTGATCCGCTGCGGCTTCAGCAGCGCCGCGTCCTCGAACGGCACGGACAGCCGATAGGCGACGTCGCTGCCCTTCGGCGGGGCCGCGCGCATCCGAGGGTCGGTGCCGAACGGCGACCCACCCGCGCGGCCGCCGAACAGCTCGCTGAACAGGTCGGACGGGTCGCCGCCGAACTCGAAGCGGGTGCTGCCGCCCTGCCCGCCGAAGCCCGAGAAGCCGTTGGCGCCGGAATTGAACCCGCCGCTGCCGCCGAACCCCGGCGGCGCCTTGGGCTGGCCGTCGGCGTCGATCTCGCCGCGGTCGTAGCGCCCCCGCTGCTCCTCGTCCGACAGGATGGTGTAGGCCGCCGACACGTCCTTGAAGCGGGCGAGCGCGGCCGCGTCCCCGGCGTGCGTATCGGGGTGATTGGCCTTGGCGAGCTTGCGATACGCCTTCTTGATCTCGGCCGCGCTGGCCCCGCGCGCCACGCCCAACGTCGAATACAGGTCCCTCGCCATTCCTGCCGCTCACCACAGCCGCTGTTCAGTGTCCATTGTTGCCGTTGGGCAACAGGCTCGTAAATAGGGCACGCCCGGCAGGCGGCAAGACCGGGCGGCGGTCACCCTTGCGCACCCGCAACAGCGCAGCACCGCTCTGACAGATGGTTATCTTTCCATTAACGCAAAGACGTTATAGTATTCGTATAGGCACCAAAGACGTGCTCGAGTCGATTCGAACTCATTGGGGGGAGTGACGGTCATGCCGACGACTTTCGGTCAACTTCGCGAACAGATCGCGACGCAGAAGCTCGGCTGGAAGGTCGCCGCGCATCTGCCCGACAACATGGTCATCCCGCGCCCGGCGCTGGGCGCCGATCCACACGCGATCGTCCGCGCCGATCCCGCCAAGCGGCTCGACGTCCATGCACTGGTCCGCAGTGCGCCGCCGGCCAACCACTTCCTCCGCGCCGACCTGCTCGCCCGCAACATCCTGCCGGCGGCGGGGGTGGGCATGACCGGCGGTGCCGGCGGCGGCTCGCGGCCCGCGGTGGTCGACTGGCGCAACCGCTACGGCTGGCCGTGGATCACGGCGATCCGCGACCAGGATCCTTGCGAACACTGCTGGGTCTATGCCCCGACGCAGCTGATCGAGGCCATGGTCCGCATCGAGCATTGCGTCTGGAGCCCGCGGTCGGTCGGCGACTACATCGAGGCGAACACGGTCAAATGCGGCCAGTGCGGCGACGGTGGCCAGTCGGTGCTCAGCTGGAGCAAGAACAACGGCCTGTGCGACCTGGAGACGGTGCCCTGGCCCGACCGCGGCGAGAACGCCGCCGACCGTCCGGGAGTCTACTGGAACCCTCCACCGAGCGGGTGCGGCGGCGGCTCGATGGCGGCGCCCTGGGCCTACCATCCGCCAGCGACGCGCAGCGGGCGGACGACGCGCATGGGCGACTATGTCAGCCTCGATCACGTCGACGACCAGAAGAACTGGCTCGACTCGGTCGGTCCGCTCGTCTGCACCTTCGACGTCTACGAGGGCTTCCAGGGCTGGACCGGCACCACGCCGTACAAGAAGCAGGCCGGCGCCACCTTCCTCGGCAGCCATGTCGTCATGTGCGTCGGCTATGACGACACCAAGAACTGCTGGATCCTGAAGAACCAGTGGGGCGCGGGTCTGGGCAATGCCGGCTATTGGCTGTTCGGCTACGGCGAGTGCAACATCGACGCAAACGTCAAGCTCGGCCTGCGCGGCGTCAATCCCGACCCCTACACCAAGCGCCGTCTGCACGCCGGTGGCATGATCGAGAGCGGCAACGGCGGCAATCATCGCAATTTCGAGCTGATCGCGCCGAGCGCGGGGAGCAGCCTGTCGCACTGGTGGCGGGACAACGCCGCGAGCGGCCTGCCCTGGCACAAGGCGACGCAGTTCGCCAACGACGTCGCCGATCCGCCGACCTTCACCGGCACCAGCTACAACCGCAACTTCGAGATGATCTACCGCACGACCGGCGGGCGGCTGCACCACCGCTTCTTCGACCAGGGTAACCACAACTGGGTCGACGGGCCGGTGTTCGGCCCGGCCAACTGCCACGGAGCGGTCGGCTTCTGCGAGAGCGGCTGGGGACCCGGCAACTTCGAGGTCGTCGTCGCCGTCGGCAACCAGCTGCAGCATTGGTGGCGCGATCCCCACTTCAACTGGGCAGCCAGCGTGACCTTTGGCGCCAACATCGCCACCGCCAGCCCGTCACTGCTGCAGTCGACCTGGGGCAATCTCGAGATGGTCGCCGTCAACACCAACGGCACGATGCAGCACTGGTGGCGGAACGGCCCGACCTGGGTCGCCGGCCCTGTGTTCGGCAGCGGCATCGGCTCGCCGCCGTGCATGATCCAGGGCATGTTCGGCATGGCCGACGACACGGGCCACGGCAACTTCGAGCTGTGCGTGGCGACGCCGGCCGGCACGATCGAGCATTGGTGGCGGACCAACGCCCCGCCGTGGACATGGACGCGCTCGGCCACCTTCGGCGGCGGCGTCGCCCGCGTCATCGCCCTCGTCGAGAGCAGCTTCGGCTTCGACCTCGAGGTCATCGCCATTTTGACCAACGGCAACCTCCAGCACTTCTGGCGCGACGGGAGCGGCTGGCACAATGGCGTCGTCTTCGGCTCGACCCATTGACCTGACGCTCGGCGTCGGCGGCGAGCGTCGCCTGCCGCTGACGAGCGCCGGGTCGGTCGGCTACGCCTGGCACGTGGCGGCGGACGGCGACGCCGCCACCGCCCGCGTCGTGTCCGAACGCGCGACCGAGGCGGGCATGACCGGCAGCGCCAATCTCTTCCTCCAGGTCGTCGGCGTCCACCCCGGCAGCTGCCGCTTCGACCTGACGCTCGACCGCACTCCCGGTACGCCGCCGCGGGAAAGCCTGGCTGTCATCGTGACCGTCACGCCCTGACGTAGTTTGCGGTTCATGGAACGGCGGCCCGTACCATCTCGTTGAGGTTCCATATCGATACTGAAAGGAACCTACCATGCGTCAACTCCTTCTGGCCGGCCTTGCCGCCTCCACGCTCGCCACCAGCGCCATGGCACAGGAGACGTGCGAGCAGCGCCGCGACAACCGGACTGTCGGCACCGTCGCCGGTGCGGGTATCGGCGCGGTGCTCGGCGGTGCGATCGGCGGCAACGCGCTCGGCGCGGTGCTCGGCGCGGTCGGTGGCGGTGTCGCCGGCAACCAGCTGACCCGCGGCCCACAGGACTGCGTCCACGCCTATGGGTTCTACGACAACGGCGGCCGCTGGCATCCGAACCGGGTCGACCCGGCCGCGGCCACCGGTTTCTACGACCGCGACGGCCGCTGGGTCGCCGGGGCTCCCGCCGGCTACTACGACCGCGACGGGCGCTGGGTGGCGAGCGACGCCAGCCGCGGCTATCGCGACCGCAACGGCTACTGGGTCCCCGCCGGCGCGCCGGGCTACTATGCCGAGGGCACCTATGTGACGGCCCAGCCGGTCGTGGCGCAGGGCTATGACCGGAACTACGGCCAGCAGGGCTATGACCGGCCGAACAGCGACCGCGACGGCGACCGGAACTATGCCGGCGGCGATCGCTGGGACAGCGGCGATCCCATGGACGTCTGGGGCCGGATCAACCGGACACAGGAGCGTATCGACCGTTCGGTGCAGCAGGGTGCGCTCGCGCCGGACCAGGCCAATCGGGCACGGCGCGACCTCGACTCGATCCGCCGCCAGGCCCGCACCTCGCCGCGCTACCACGGTCAGCTGACGCCGCGCAGCGCGCAGCTGATCAACGACCGCCTGCGCGAGGTCAACGGCCGCATCCGCGAGACGCGCGAGGCGAACCGCAACTACTGACGTCGACGTCGGCGGCCGGGGCCGATTGCCCCGGCCGCCGCAGCGGCGTAGGGGCGCGGCGTGACCGATCCCTTTGCCTTGTTCGCCGCGTGGTTCGCCGAGGCCGCAGCCGCCGAGCCGAACGACCCCAATGCCATGGCGCTGGCGACGGCGACGCGCGACGGCCAACCCGCTACGCGCATCGTCCTGTTGAAGGCGTGGGACGCGCGCGGGTTCGTCTTCTACACCAACCTCGACAGCCGCAAGGGCAGCGAGCTTGCGGCAAACCCGCAGGTCCAGCTCGGTTTCCACTGGAAGTCGCTGCGGCGCCAGGTGCGGATCGACGGCCGCGCCGAAGTGGTTACCGATGCCGAGGCCGACGCCTATTTTGCGACCCGCGCCCGCGACTCCCAACTCGGTGCCTGGGCCTCGGACCAGTCGCGCCCGCTGGCGGACCGGATGACTTTCGACGCCCGCCTCGCCGAGGTCGCGGCCGGCTTTGCCGGCCAGCCAGTGCCGCGTCCGCCGCGCTGGTCGGGCTTCCGCGTCGTCCCGGCGGCCATCGAGTTCTGGCAGGACCGTGACTTCCGCCACCACGACCGCACGCTCTTCACGCGCGACGGCGACGGCTGGACGTCGGGGCTGCTGTTCCCGTGAGCGAGGCGGTGCTGGCCGACGGCGAGACCACGCGCGGGGACCTCACCCGGCGCGCGGCGATCGCCTCGGTCACGTCGGCGACGATCCTTCTCGGGCTCAAGGCCTATGCCGCGCGGGCGACGGGGTCGGTGGCAATGCTCGGCAGCCTCGCCGACACCGGCCTCGACCTGCTGTCGAGCCTCGTCACGCTGTACGCCGTGTGGCTCGCCGCCCAGCCCGCCGACGAGGACCACCGCTTCGGCCACGGCAAGGCCGAAGCCATCGCCGCGCTGATGCAGACGCTGGTCATCCTCGGCTCGGCCGCGGCGATCGCCTGGCGCGCGGTTTCGGAGTTCGGCAACCCCGCGATCCCGCAGCGGGCCGAGGTCGGCGTCGGCGTGTCGCTCGCGGCGGTGGCGCTGACTTTCGCCCTCGTCGCCTACCAGCGCTGGGTCGTGCGCCAGACCCAGTCGATCGCCATCAGCACCGACCGCGTCCACTACGAATCCGACCTGCTGCTCAACATCGGCGTGATCGTCGCCCTGGCGCTCGACGTCTGGGCCGGGTTGCACGGGGCGGACGCGCTGTTCGGCATCCTCATCGCCGCCTATCTGGCCTGGGGCGCGGTGACCTCGGCCCGGGCGGCGATCGACATGCTGATGGATCGCGAGTGGCCCGACGACAAGCGTCAGCGGCTGCTCGCCGTCGTCGCCCGCCACCCGCAGGTCGACGGCGTCCACGAGCTTCGCACGCGGTCGAGTGGCGTCACCGACTTCATCCAGTTCCACGTCTGGCTCGCCCCGACCATGACGGTTGCGGCAGCGCACGCCATCGTCGACGAGATCGAGGCGGACGTCGCGGCGAGCTTCCCGGGCGCCGAGATCCTGATCCACGTCGACCCGCTCGGCCACTACGACCGGCCGCAGCGGCTCAGCGCGTGACGCTGGCCAAGCCGGCACGCCGGGCGTAAGCCGCCGCGCATGACCGCCCTCGCCGCCGCCCCTCTGCCGCTGCCGATCGACCAGGCCGACGTGCTCGCCGCCCGCGACGCCATCGCCGGGCAGGTGGTCCGCACGCCGTGCCTGCACAGCCGCACCCTGTCCGAGCTGACCGGCGCCGCCATCTGGCTGAAGTTCGAGAACCTGCAGTTCACCGCCGCCTACAAGGAGCGCGGCGCCCTCAACAAGCTGCTGTCCCTGTCGCCCGAGCAGCGCGCGCGGGGCGTGATCGCGGCGTCGGCCGGCAATCACGCGCAGGGGCTCGCCTACCACGCCCGCCGGCTCGGCATCCCGACGACCATCGTCATGCCGCGCTTCGCCCCCGACGTGAAGGTCCGCCAGACCGAAGGCGCACGGCGCGACCGTCATCCTGCACGGCGAGACGTTCGACGATGCCGTCGCCCACGCCCACATCGTCGAGGCCGAGCGCGGCCTGCTCTACGTGCCGCCGTACGACGACGCCCTGATCATGGCCGGCCAGGGCACGGTCGCGCTCGAGATGCTCGAGGACGTGCCGGCGCTCGACACGCTGGTCGTGCCGATCGGCGGCGGCGGACTGATCTCGGGCATGGCGACGGCGGCGAAGGCCATCGCGCCGGCGATCAAGGTCATCGGCGTCCAGGCGGAGCTTTACCCGTCGATGTGGGCGCGGACGCGCGGCCAGACGGCGCCGTGCGACGGCGAGACGCTGGCCGAGGGCATCGCCGTCAAGACGCCCGGCGAGCTCACCTTCCGCGTCGTCCAGGCGCTGGTCGACGACATCCTGCTCGTCGGCGAGCGCGACCTCGAGCGCGCGGTGTCGCTGCTGCTGACGATCGAGAAGACCGTCGTCGAGGGGGCGGGTGCGGCCGGCCTCGCGGCGGTGCTGGCCAACCCCAGCGCGTTCCGCGGGCGCACGGTCGGCCTCGTGCTGTGCGGCGGCAACATCGACACCCGCCTGCTCGCCAACGTCCTGCTCCGCGACCTCGCCCGCTCGGGGCGGCTGGCGCGGCTCCGCATCCGCCTGAAGGACCGCCCCGGCCAGCTGTTCGAGGTCATGCGCGTGTTCGACCGGCTGCAGGTCAACATCCTCGAGATCTATCACCAGCGCATCTTCACGACGCTGCCGGCCAAGGGCCTCATCACCGAGATCGAGTGCGAGACGCGCGACCGCGACCACCTCGACCGGCTGGTCGAGAGCCTGCGCGCGGTCGGCTACGACGTGCGCCCGGTCGAGCTGGACTGACGGCCGGGGGCAAGCGCCGCGCCGCGGGTGCGGCGTCGTTGCACCCATCGTCGACCAAATCCCCTACCCATCGCCCGCGCGGTGCCGCATATTGAAGGTGTGACCGACCAGAGCTTCCGCTTCCCGCGCTTCTTCGTCACCGCCCCGGCGCCGTGCCCGTACATCCCCGGACGGATGGAGCGGAAGGTGTTCACCGAGATCAAGGGCTCGAACGCGACCGCGATGACCGAGGCGCTCAGCCGCATCGGGTTCCGCCGCAGCCAGAACGTCGTCTACCGGCCGAGCTGCGACGGCTGCTCGGCCTGCGTCTCCGTCCGCGTGGCGACCGCCGACTTCGCTCCGACGACGTCGCAGAAGCGACTGCTGAAGCGCCACGCAGACCTCGACGTCGCCGCCTGCGAGCCATGGTCGACCGAGGAGCAGTACGACCTCATCCGCCGCTATCTCGCCCGCCGCCATCCGACTGGCGGCATGGCGGCGATGGACGCGGGCGACTTCGCCGACATGGTCGAGCAGTCGCCGGTCGACACGGTCGTCATCGAGTATCGCGAGCCGCACCCCGACAACCGCGGCCGGCTGATCGGCGCCTGCCTGACCGACAAGCAGTCGGACGGCCTGTCGATGGTCTACAGCTTCTTCGAGCCCGACGGCGAGCGTCGCGGTCTCGGCACATTCATCATCCTCGACCACATCGTCCGCGCCAAGCGCGCGAAGCTGCCCTACGTCTATCTCGGCTACTGGATCGCCGGGCGGCCGCAGATGGACTACAAGACCCGCTTCGCCCCCGTCGAGCGGCTCGGACCGAAGGGGTGGATCAGGGACTGAGGGTCAGGCGTGCGCGACCGGCGAGACCTCGCCGGCCGCCATCGGCTGGATCAGGATCGGCGCGGCCGCCGGCGCGGCCTCGGCGTGGGCTGGATCGTTCGCTCGGATGAACTCCTCGACCACCGGCGCGATGCGCTCGCGCCACTTGCGGCCGTTGAAGATGCCGTAGTGGCCGACGCTCGCGGCCATGAAGTACCGCTTCTTGTCCTCGGGAAGGTTGCGCGCGAGCTTCAGCGCAACCTTGGTCTGGCCGAGGCCCGAGATGTCGTCGCGCTCGCCCTCGATCGCCAGCAGCGCCGTCCGCGTGATGTCGCCCGCATCGACGAGCACGCCGCGGTGATAGAACTCGCCCTTGGCGATCAGCTGTTTCTGGAAGACGACGTCGATCGTCTGCAGGTAGAACTCGGCGGTCATGTCGGCGACCGAGCGGTACTCGTCGTAGAACGCCTTGGTCGCATCGGCCGAGATGTCGTCGCCGGCGACGAGATGCTTGAACATCTCCCAGTGCGACTTCATGTGGCTGGCGAGGTTCATCGACAGGAAGCCGGAGAGCTGCAGGAAGCCCGGATAGACCTTCCGCCCCGACCCCGGGTAGGTCGGCGGCACGACGGTGACGACGTTGTTCTCGAACCAGGCATAGGGCCGCTCGGTGGCGAGGTCGTCGACGCTCGTCGGGGCCTCGCGTGTGTCGATCGGGCCACCCATCAGCGTCAGCGTCAGCGGTGTGCTGGGGTCGCCCGCCTTGTTCATCAGCGCTGTTGCGGCAAAGGCCGGCACGGCGGGCTGGCAGACGGCGAGAAGGTGCGCGCCGGGGCCGACGACGCCCATGAACTCGACCAAATAGTCGATATAGTCGTCGAAGTCGAAGCGCCCGGCCGACAGCGGCACCATCTTCGCGTCGCGCCAGTCGGTGATATAGACATCGTGGCCTGGCAGCATCCGCTCGACCGTCCCGCGCAGCAGCGTCGCGAAGTGCCCCGACATGGGCGCGACGATCAGCAGCTTGGGGTCGTTCCGCCCCTCGACGTCGCGGACGAAGCGCTTCAGCTGCCCGAAGGGCTTCCTCAGCACGATCTCCTCACGCACCGCGACCTCGCGACCGTCGATGATCGTCGTGTCGAGGCCGAACGCCGGCTTGCCGCGCGGCGCGGCGGCGTGGGCAAAGACCTCGAGCGCGCGGGCGATGACCGGCGAGGTACCGACATAGGCGAAGGGGTTGACCGGGCTCAGCAGCCATTCCGAAGTCAGCTTCGACGCCGCCCCGACGCCGGCAAGCATCGAGCGCTGCATTTCATAGGCACTGTAGAGCATCGTTCGTCCTTGACCCCCGCGTCAACCGCGGCTTGTGGCATAACGCACGCGCAGCATAAAGGCCCCGTAAGGTTAAAGGCGGAGCGGCGGTGCTCGACCAGGCGACACGCGGACGGATCGAGGCGGCGCTCAACGGCCACGACATGCCTGCCGCGCTGCGGCTGGCCGACAATGCGCTGGCGGCGGGCGCGCGCGATCCGCTGCTGTTCAACCTGATCGCCTGGCGGGCCGAGGAGGCGTTCGACTTCGCCACCGCCCACGCCGCCCTCGCCGAGGCGATGGCGCTGGCGCCCGACGACGCAACGATCGTCACCGCGGCTGGACGCGCGCTGCGCAAGGAAGGACAGGTCGGCGCGGCGCTCGCCATGTTCGCACGGGCGAGCGCGCTCGATCCGGGGTTCGCCGTGCCGTGGCTGGAGCGCGGCTTCGCCCTCGACTCCGCAGGCGAGGCCGCCGCCGCCCGTGCCGCCTACGAGCGCGCCGCCGCCCTCGACCCGGGGCTGGCGATCGCCTGGGCGGGAGCGGCGTCGATGGCGGGGCGGATGGGCGACGGTGCCGCGGCGCAGCGCCTCGCTGCCCGCGCGCTCGCGCTCGACCCCGGCAGCGCGATCGCCCACGAAGCCCTCGCCGCCGTTGCCATCGAAGCGGGCGACAGTGCCGCCGCGATCGCCCGGCTGCGCGGCGTGCTGGCGAGCCGCGGCGCGACCATCGAGGAACGGATCGCAGCGCTGACCCTGCTCGGCGACGCGTATCACCGGGCCGGCGAGGCCACGGAGGCATTCGCCGCCTGGACCGCGGCGAACAACGCCTATGCCGATTTCCACCGGCCGCGCTTTGGCGGCCAGGAGCCGCAGCGGCGCTTCGTCGAGCGGCTGACGGCTCGGGTGACCGCCGTCGACCCCGCGCGCTGGCGGAATGCCCCGGCACCCGGCCGCAGCCCCGCCCGCGGGCACGTCTTCCTGCTCGGCTACCCGCGCTCGGGCACGACGCTGGTCGAGACGATCCTGGCCGGCGCGCCCGGGGTGATCGCGGTCGAGGAAAAGCCGACCTTCGCCGATGCCGACGCCTTCCTGCTCGACGACGACGGCATCGCGCGCCTGCTGGACCTGGATGCCGCCACTCTCGAGACCCTGCGTGCGGCCTATTGGCACCGCCTGGCCGGTTTCGGCGGCGACCCTGCGGGCAGGGTCGTCGTCGACATGAACCCGATGAACGGCATGAAGCTGCCGCTGATCGCCCGCCTGTTCCCCGACGCGCGCGTCGTCGTCATGCACCGCGACCCGCGCGACGTCGTCCTCAGCTGCTTCCGGCAGAACTTCCGCGTCAGCGCGCCGGCGCTCGCCTTCACCGCGCTCGACGAGGCGGCGCGCCACTATGCGGCGACGATGACGCTGAGCGAGCAGTGCCTGGCGCTGATGCCGCTCGAACGCCACGTCGTCCGCTACCCCGACCTGATCGCCGACTTCGACACGGTGACGCAGCAGCTGTGCGCCTTCGCCGGCGTGCCGTGGTCGCCCGAGCTGCGCCGCTTCGACCGGGTGGCGAAGGCGCGCGGCGTGACCACGGCCAGTGCGACGCAGGTCCGCCGTGGCCTGTTCGACGGGCGCGGCCAATGGCGGCGCTATGCCGCGCAGCTTGCGCCCGTGCTGCCGATCCTCGCCCCGTGGATCGAACGGCTGGGCTTTGCCGGCGACATTGCCCCGTCCCCGGACGCGCGCTAGGGCTGACGCGTGCAGCGGTGGGACGGGACAGGATGCGGCGAGCGACGGGGCTGCTGGCGGCATTGGCGCTCGTCGTGAGCGTGTCGGCAGGAGCGGCCGAGCTGACGCTCGAGCGGATCTTCGGCTCCCCCTCTTTGTCCGGACCGGCCCCGCGCGGTTTGCAGATTTCACCCGACGGCCGGCTCGCGACCCTGCTCAAGGCCCGCGCCGACGACCGCGACCGCTACGACCTGTGGTCGGTCGACGTCGCCAGCGGGCAGTCGCGGATGCTGGTCGACTCGACGCAGCTCGCCGGCGGCCCGCTATCCGAGGCCGAACGGATGAACCGCGAACGGCAGCGCATCGCCAGCGTCAAGGGCATCGCCGCCTACGACTGGGCGCCGGACGGTTCAGGCGCTGCTGGTGCCCGTCGACGGGGCGCTGTGGCTGGCGACGCTCGACGGCAAGGTCCGCAAGCTCGCCGCCGACGCCAGCGAGGCGCAGCTGTCGCCCAAGGGGCGCTTCGCCTCGTTCGTCCGCGACCGCAACGCCTATGTCGTCGACCTCGCCACCGGCCGCGAAACGGCGCTGAGCCACGACGGCAGCGAGACGATCGGCTGGGGCGCGGCCGAGTTCATCGCGCAGGAGGAACTGCACCGCTTCACCGGCCTGTGGTGGTCGCCGACCGACGCGCGGGTCGCCGTCGCGCGGGTCGACGAGAGCGGGGTCAGGATCGTCCAGCGCGCAGCGATCGGTGCCGACGGCACGCGCGTCTATGCCCAGCGCTATCCCGCTGCCGGCACGCCCAACGTCAGGGTCGAGCTGTGGCTGATGAACCCCGACGGCACGGGCGCGCGTCAGGGCCGACCTCGGGCCCGATCCGGACATCTATCTCGCCCGCGCGGTGTGGGCGGCGGACGGCCACGCGCTCTACGTCCAGCGGCTGAGCCGCGACCAGAAGCGCCTCGACCTGCTCCGCATCGATCCGGCAAGCGGGGCCGCGACGACGATCCTGAGCGAGACGGCGGCGACCTGGATCAACCTCGACGACGACCTTCGCGCGCTCGACGACGGCTCGCTGATCCTGGGCTCGGAGCGCACCGGCTTCCACCACCTCTACCGCCTCGCCGACGGCAAGCTGACGCCGGTCACCGGCGGCCACTGGGCGGTCGCCGACGTCGCCGGCGTCGACCAGAAGCGCCACACGCTGTTCTTCACCGGCTTCGCCGACGACGTGCTCGAGAAACACCTCTACGCCGTCGACTATCTCGCCCCGGCGCATGGCTGTGCCACCGACGCGGCCGATCCGGGCAACTGCCTGCCCGCCGCGCCGCACCGCATCACCGCGCCCGGCGGCTGGCACGAGGTGGTGATGGACAAGGGCGCCACGGCGGCGCTGATCTCCCGCTCGTCGCCGACCGAGCCCGAGCACACGTGGCTCGCCGACGCCGGCGGCAAGCGCATCGCCTGGATCGAGGAGAACCGCCTCGACGCGACGCACCCCTTCGCGCCGTACCTCGCCGCCTACGTGCCGCCGACCTATGGCACGATCCCGGCGGTCGACGGCACGCCCCTCCACTACCGGCTGTTCGTGCCGAAGACGCCGGGGCCGCACCCGGTCTACTTCACCGTCTATGGCGGACCCGGCGCGCAGTCGATCCAGCGGCGCTGGCCGGCCCCGATCAACACCTTCCTCGTCGAACACGGCTGGGCGGTGTTCCAGGTCGACAACCGCGGCAGCACCAACCGCGGCAAGGCATTCGAGGACGTGCTCTACCGCGCCATGGGCAAGACCGAGGTCGCCGACCAGCTGGCCGCGCTCGACTGGGTCAAGCACCAGCCCTGGGCGGCGGCGGACAAGATCGTCGTCAACGGCTGGAGCTACGGCGGCTACATGACGCTGAAGCTTCTGGAAGCCGCGCCGCACGCCTTCGCTGCCGGGATTGCCGGCGCGCCGGTGACGAAGTGGGAGCTGTACGACACCGCGTACACCGAGCGGTACCTCGGCCAGCCGCCATCGGCCGCCTACACGACGAGCGACGCGCTGGGCGACGCGGCGAAGATCGCCGACCCGCTGCTGCTGATCCACGGCATGGCCGACGACAATGTGGTCTTCGAGAACTCGACCGCGCTGATGGCCGCCCTGCAGCACGCCAACCGGCCGTTCGACCTGATGGTCTATCCCGGCGCGACCCATGCGGCCGAGGCAACGCTCGGCGTCCACGTCTGGCAGACCCGCCTGCGCTTCATGGCGCGCATCGCGCCAACTGGATATTAGATGGCCATCGCTACCTCCAAGGACGCCGCACCGCCCTCGCGCCAGTTCAGCCGGCTGAGGCTATTGTGGCGCTTCGTCCGCAACTATCCCGGCCACCTGGCGATGGCGCTGATCGCGCTGGTCATCGCCGCCGGCTCGACGCTGGCGGTGCCCAAGGGGCTGCAGCTCGTCGTCGACAAGGGCTTCCACGCCGGCGCCGACCCGTCGGTCATCGCGCCCTATTTCTGGGCGCTGCTCGTCGTCGTCGCCGTTCAGGGCGTGTCGACGGGGGTGCGCTTCTACTACGTCAGCTGGATCGGCGAGCGCGTCGTCGCCGACCTGCGCATCGCCGTGCAGCGCCACCTGCTCAGCCTCGACCCCGGCTTCTTCGAGGAGAACCGCCCGTCCGAGATCGCCAGCCGCCTGACCAGCGACACCGCCGTCATCGAGCAGGTCGTGTCGTCGTCGGCGTCGATCGCGCTCCGCAACAGCTTCATGGCGGTCGGCGGCCTCGTCTACATGCTCGTGCTCAGCCCCAAGCTGACCGGACTGATGCTGCTCGTGATCCCGGCGGTCATCCTGCCGATCGTCTTCCTCGGGCGGCGCGTGCGGAACCTGTCGCGCACCAGCCAGGACCGCATCGCCGGCGTCGGCACGATCATCGCCGAGGTGCTGGGCGCCATCAAGGTGGTCCAGGCCTTCACCCAGGAGGTGCGCGAGTCCGCCCGCTTCGCCGACGCCGTCGAGGCGACCTTCGCGGCCGCCAAGCGCCGCATCCGCGTCCGCTCGGCGATGACCGCGCTCGTCATCTTCCTCATCTTCGGCGCGATCACACTGGTGTTGTGGGAGGGCGCGTCCGACGTCGTCGCCGGGCGCATGAGCGGCGGCACGATCACCGCCTTCCTGTTCACCGCCGCGATCGTCGCCGGCGGCTTCGGTGCGCTGACCGAAACCTTCGGCGACTTCATGCGCGCCGCCGGCGCCTCGGGGCGCATCGAGGAACTGCTCGCCGCACGCCCCGACATCCGCGCGCCCGCCCGCCCCGTCGCCCTGCCCCAGCCGGCGCACGGCGCGCTCGCCTTCGACCGCGTGTCGTTCAACTATGCGACCAAGCCCGACGCGCCGGCGGTAATCGACTTCAGCCTCGACATCGCGCCCGGCGAGACGGTCGCGCTCGTCGGCCCGTCGGGCGCGGGCAAGACGACGCTGTTCGCCCTCGTCCAGCGGTTCTACGACCCGACATCGGGCACCATCCGCCTCGACGGCGTGCCGCTGCCGCAAGCCGACCCGCTCGACATCCGCCGCCGCATCGCCGTCGTGCCGCAGGAGACGGTGGTGTTCGCGACCAGCGCCTACGAGAACATCCTCTACGGCCGCCCGACCGCGACCGAGGCCGAGGTCTGGGCCGCGGCCGAGGCGGCCAACGCCGCCGAGTTCCTCCGCGCGCTGCCCCAGGGCATCCACACCTTCCTCGGCGAGGCGGGCTCGCGCCTGTCGGGCGGGCAGCGCCAGCGCATGGCGATCGCCCGCGCCGTGCTGCGCGACGCGCCGCTGCTCCTCCTCGACGAGGCGACGAGCGCCCTCGACGCCGAGTCCGAGCGCCTGGTGCAGGACGCGCTCGAGACGCTGATGCAGGGCCGCACGACGCTGGTCATCGCCCACCGCCTGGCGACGGTGCGCTCGGCCGACCGTATCGTCGTCATGGACGGCGGCCGGATCGTCGCGCAGGGCAAGCACGACGCGCTGATCGCGCAAGGGGGGCTGTACGCCAAGCTCGCGCGTTTGCAATTCGAGATGGCGGCCTGACGGGAGCAGAAGCCATGCGGGTGATGGTGCTGGTCAAGGCGACGGCGGACAGCGAGGCGGGCACGCTGCCCGACCCGGCGATGCTGGCGGCGATGGGCGCGTTCAATGCGGAGCTGATCGCCGCCGGGATCCTCGACCCCGCCAACGCCGCCGGCCTGAAGCCGTCGTCGGCGGGCAAGCGCGTCGCCTTCGACGGTGCGTCACGGACGGTGAGCGACGGCCCGTTCGCGGCGACGAACGAACTCGTCGCCGGCTTCTGGCTGTGGACGGTGCGCGACCTCGACGAGGCGGTCGCCTGGGTCCGGCGCTGCCCCAACCCCATGCCGGGCCCGAGCGAGATCGAGATCCGGCCGCTCTACGAGATGGCCGACTTCGCCTGAGCGGCTAGATCGCGCAGACCAACCCCGTCTCGACAACCCGCGCGACCAGCGCCGGATCGGCGTCGCCGAAGCGGCGGGCGAGGCGGTTGACGGTCAGCTTCTCGCCGCCCGCGTCCTTGACGACGCGGTTCAGCTCCTCGAGCTGGCCGTAGCTCAGCTTCGCCGCCAGCCGGTTGCCCATGCAGCGCGCGGTCGATCCCGGCAGGCCCGCCGCCTCCAGCCGCGCCGTGATGCGCTCGGCCGGCGTCGCGCAGGCGGCGAGCGCCAGGGCGAGGAGCAGCACTCGCTTCATGCCCCAGCCCCTCCCGCCTGGCGCGCCACCCGGCGCGTGGCCGGCAGCCGCCACCACGGCACGTGCGGGTGAAGGTGATGCTCGTGGTGATAGCCGCCGAAGTTGAAGCAGGTCAGCACCGACAGCACGGCCCCGCCGCCCAGGCTGCGCGCATTGTGCCGGTCGGCGAAGGCGGTGCCGTGGCGGTGCGGCAGGAAGGTGCCGAAATAGAACAGCTGGACCAGCGCCAGCAGCGCCGGCACGGCGTAGAACACGACGATGTTGACGAGCGAGGCGCCGAGCAGCTGATAGGTTCCGAGCACGACGACGATCCGCACGATCTGCCAATGGGTGTAGTAACGCGCGAAGAAGCGCAGCAGCCACGGCCCCGGGCGCGTCGGGTTGCTGGCGTCGAAGTCGGGATCGCGCTCCGTCCCGACATGAACATGATGCGCGAAGTGATTGGGCAACATGCGGTCATAGTCGAGGCCGGCGTACATCATCAGCATCAGGCGGCCGACCGCGCGGTTGACCGCCGGTCGGCGCGGCGCGAACGAGCCGTGCATGCAGTCGTGGGCGGTGATGAACAGCCCGGTCGACAGCCACGTCTGAAGGAGGACGAGCGGCACCGCCCAGCCCCAAGTCGCCGCCGTCAGCGGAAAGGCGAAGATGCCCACGGCATGGATCGTCAGCCACGCCGCGACGATGGCGGCCGCAACGAGCCCGCCGACCGCGGCGGTATCGGGAGCAGCGGTATCGGCGGATCGGGTCACGCATTCTCCCTGCGGCGAAAAGCTGGGGATGCAAACCCCCTGCGACCTTTTATAGTGCCCGACATGAACCTCAGCGTACCGACCGGCGAGGGGATCGCCCTCGCGCTCGCCGCGCTCGCCGCGATGGAGGGGGTGGCCTATGTCGCGCATCGCTGGATCATGCATGGGTTCCTGTGGGGCCTGCACCGCTCGCACCACGAGCCGCGGCGCGGCATGCTGGAGGGGAACGACTGGTTCGCGGTGATGGGCGCGACGCCGGCGATCCTGCTGATCTGGGCGGGTACGCTCGGCGGCTTCGGCAACGCGCTGATGTGGCTGGGCGTCGGCATCACCGGCTACGGCCTGATCTACTTCGGCTTCCACGACGTCATCGTCCACCGGCGGGTGCCGGTGTCGTGGGTGCCGCGCGGGCGCTACATGAAGCGCATCGTCCAGGCGCACCGCCTCCACCACGTCGTCGAAACGAAGGCGGGAACGGTGTCGTTCGGCTTCATCTACGCGCCGCCGGTGCGCGAGCTGTTGGCGACGCTCGAGAGCCGCGGCGGCGGGCGGCTCAGGGCATCGTCCAAAGTCCGGCGCGAGATGGCCCCGGCGGAGGCCAGCGCCGCCGGCGACTGAGCGCCTGCGGCCACGCGCGCGCGACCGCCGCCAGTTTCTCCGCCCGGCTCGTCGTCACCCGCCGGTCGAGCGCCGCGACCCCTTCGGCCCGCACCCGCCGCCCGATTCCGCCGTAGATGTCCGCCGCCGCCAGCACCGCCCAGGCCGAGCGCCACGGCAGCGCCGGCGTGCCATAGCGCGACGAGGCGGCGTAGCGCTCGGCCTCCTCGACCAGCCGCGCGACGACGGTGGCGAGCGCGGCGCGGTTGGCGGGCGCGGCGAAGGTCGCGCGCGTCAGCCCCGCCTCCGCCAGCCACGCTTCGGGCAGGTAGCAGCGCCCGTGCGCCGCGTCCTCGATGACGTCGCGGGCGATGTTGTCGAGCTGGAATGCCAGCCCCAGGTCGCAGGCGCGGTCGAGCGTCGCCCGGTCGTCGGGCGCCACCCCCATGACGATCGCCATCATCACGCCGACGCAGCCGGCAACGCCGTAGCAATAGGCGAGCAGGCCGTCGAAGGTGACGAAGCGGCGCTCCTCGACGTCGGAGCGAAAGCCTTCGATCAGGTCGAGGGCGTAGCGCGGCGGCAGGCGCACCTCGGCAGCGACGCGCGCGAGGGCGGCGAACGCGGTCGCTCCGGCCTCGCCAGCTGCCTCGGACACGGCGGCAGCCCCGCGCCCATCGACGCCCAGCGCCGCGCGCGTTCCCGCCTCGAGCCGCGCCAGCCGCTCGGCCGGCGTGCCGCAACCCTCGACGCGCCCGAAGCCGTCGACCTGCCCGTCGATGACGTCGTCGGCGTAGCGGCACCAGGCGTAGAGCAGCGTCGCCCGGTCGCGCGTCACCGGATCGAACAGCCGCGAGGCGAGCGCGAAGCTCTTCGACCCCCGCGCGATCGCGGCGCGGCTCGCCGCGACGAGCGCGTCGGTCATTCCGCCGCGAGCGCCGCCGAATTATGGCCGATGCCGACCGCGCCGAGGTCGGCCAGCATCAGCTTCGCCGTCGCCTTGGCCGAGCCGACGACGCCGGGGATGCCCGCCCCCGGATGCGTGCCGGCGCCGACGAAGTAGAGGTTCTTCAGCACGTCGTCGCGGTTGTGGGTGCGGAAGAAGGCGCTCTGCCACAGCACCGGCTCAAGGCTGAAGGCGCTCCCCAGATGCGCGTTCAGCTCGACCTTGAAGTCCTGCGGCGTGAAGGTGCGCATCGTCACCAGGTCGCGCTTCAGCCCGGGGATCATCGTCGCCTCGAGCGTGTCGAGGATGCGGTCGGCGTACTTCGGCCCCTCGACGGTCCAGTCGCCGTCGTACTTGCCCATGTGCGGCACCGGCGACAGCACGTAGAAGGCGCTGCACCCCGGCGGCGCCATCGCCGGGTCGGTCGCGGTCGGGTGGTGGAGGTAGAGCGAGAAGTCGTCGGCCAGCACGCCGTTCTTGTAGATGTCGTCCAAGAGCGCGCGGTAGCGGTTCCCGAAGATGATCGTGTGGTGCTTGATCTCCGGGTGCTCGCGCTTCAGCCCGAAGTAGGTGACGAACAGCGACGGCGAGAAGCTCTTCCACTTCATCATGCCCGCCGCCTGCTTGCCGCGCGGATGGGCGGCGAGCAGGTCGCGGTAGGTGTGGACGATGTCGCCGTTCGAGGCGACGGCATCGAACTCGCCCGACCAGCCGTCGGCGGTGGTGACGCCGGTGACGCGGGCACCTTCGGCGCGGATCGCCTTGACGCCGTTGCCGATCATCGTTCGCCCGCCGAGGTCCTCGAACAGCTTGACCATGCCGCGGACCAGCGCGCCGGTGCCGCCGCGGGGGAACCAGACGCCCCACTTCTTCTCGAGCGCGTGGATCAGGGCATAGATCGCGCTCGTCTTGAACGGGTTGCCGCCGACCAGCAGCGAGTGGAAGCTGAACGCCTCGCGCAGCTGCTCGTCCTCGATGTAGCGGCTGACCATCGCATAGACGCTGCGGAACGCCTCGTAGCGCATCAGCTGCGGCGCCGCCTTCATCATCGTGCCGAAGTCGAGGAAGGCTTCGTGACCAAGCTTCTCATAGCCCTCGCGGAAGACGTTCTCGCTGTAGGTCAGAAAGCGCTTGTAGCCGTCGACGTCCTTGGGGTTCTTCTTCGCGATCTGCGCGAACAGCGCTTCGTCGTCGTTCGAATAATCGAAGACGTAGCCGTCCTCCCACATCAGCCGGTAGAAGGGGGTGACCGGCATCAGCTCGACATAGTCGCTCAGCCGCCGGCCGGAGAGGCCCCACAGCTCCTCGAGGCAGGTCGGATCGGTGATGACCGTCGGCCCGGCATCGAAGGTGAAGCCCTCGTCCTCGAAGACGTAGGCGCGGCCGCCGGGCTTGTCGCGCTGCTCGATCAGCGTCGTCTCAATCCCCGCCGACTGCAGGCGGATGGCGAGCGCCAGCCCGCCGAAGCCGCTGCCGATTACTGCTGCCGTCGTCATCCGCTTCCCTTCGTCACGAGCCGAACAGCACGCCCATCGCCCGCCCGACCGGCACCGGCGGCCGCCCGACGAGCGTCCGCAGCTTGTCGAAGCCGGTTGAGCGCCCGGCATAGAAGCGCCGCACCAGGTCGTCGTCCAAACGGTAGAAGCGCTGCAGGACGCGGTACCGCTCCGACGGCGCGGCGGCGATGAACAGCATCCGCGTCAGGAAGCGGTAGAAGCCGCGGTCGCCCCACGTCGACACGCTATGGTGTCGCAGCGCGGCGTAGAGGCTGGCAGCGTCGAGGCTCGGCAGGCCAGCCACCAGGTCCGCCGTCCGCACCGCGTCGGGGAAGCTGTAGCCGGTGATCGGGTTGAACAGCGCGGCGCGCAGGCCCGTCAGCGGCAGGCCCGCGGGCGCGGCGTCCCAGAAGGCGCGGATGTCGCCGTCGAGCGCGATCGGCAGCACGCCCGTCTCCTCGCGCACGACGCGCGCCACCTGCCACCCCTGCGCGGCGATGTAGTCCATCACCCGCGCCCGCAGCACGTCGGCGGCAAGCTCGCGCCCGTCGGAATAATAGGTATCCTCGACCAGCACGGTGCGCGGCCCGAACGGCAGAGTGTAGACGAAACGGTAGCCGTCGACCTGCGGCACGGTCGCATCCATGATCACCGGGCCGTCGAGGCCGTGGTCGGCGGTCAGCTCGACCTCCAGCCCGACGAACTTCTGCGCGCGGAGGTCGAGCGGCGGTCCGGCGCCGTTGATCCGCTGCGGCGCCTGCCCGCGCCCGTCGATCACGGCGCGCGCGGTCAGCACCCGCTGGTCGGCGAGCGTCACGCTCGTCGGCGTCAGCGCGACGACCGGCGTGTCGGTCAGTACCGTCACCGGCGTCGCGGCGATCGCCGTGGCCAGCCGCTCGCTCGTGCTGCTGCGATAACCGGCGCGGATCGTCCGCCCGTGGTCGGGGAAGCGGATCGAATAACGGTCCCAGCGATGGGCGACCAGGGGGGCGGTCCAGGCGACCTGCGCCGGACTGATGTCGGCCTCGAACGACGACCAGGTATGGTTGCCGCCGACCCCCGCACCGCCCTCGACGATCGCCACCCGCACCTCGGGCCGCAGCGCCGCCAATCGCAGCGCGATCAGCCCGTTGGCCAGCCCGCCGCCGGCAAGGATGAGGTCGAAGTCCATTGCCGGCGAGGGTTAGCGGAGAACCGCGACGGGCGCGAGGGCGGGGTTTGGCCGCAGCGCGTCTAACCGGGCGACGTCGCTTGACGACGCAGGACGTTTCAAGAATCGTTGAAATATGAATGCCAACACCACCATCGATGCCCTCGCCGCGCTGGCGCATACGCATCGCCTTGCGGCGTTTCGGGCCCTGGTTGCTGCCGGGCCGGACGGGCTGGCGGCCGGGACGTTGCGGAGGCGGTCGCGCTCAGCCCGTCGGCGCTGTCGTTCCACCTTGCTCATCTGTCGCGCGCTGGGCTGATCGCGTGCCGCCGCGACGGCCGGCGGCTGATCTACGCCGCCGACTTCGCCGTCATGGGCGCGCTGGTCGGCTACCTTACCGAAAACTGCTGCGGCGGCGCGCCTTGTGCCGTCCTCGAACCCGAAAGGCTGGTCGCATGAAGCGGATGCACGTTCACCTCGGCGTCGACGATCTGGCCGCATCGACGCGGTTCTACAGCGCGTTGTTCGGCACGCCGCCGACGGTTGCCAAGCCCGACTATGCCAAGTGGATGCTCGACGACCCACGCCTCAACTTCGCGATTTCGGCGGGCCACGCCGCGCGCGGAATCGAGCATCTCGGCATCCAGGTCGAGGACGAAGCCGAGCTCGCCGAAGTGTACGGCCGCCTCAAGGCCGCAGACCGGCCGGTGCTCGACGAGGGCGCGACGACCTGCTGCTATGCCCGGTCGACCAAGAGCTGGATCGCCGATCCACAGGGCGTACTGTGGGAAACCTTTCTTACCGCTGGAGAGGCGACGGTCTACGGCACCGACGTTCCGCTCGCGGCGGTGTCGCCCGCGGCGGGTGCCGGCGCGTGCTGTACCCCGCCGGTCGCCGCATGACGGTCACCATCTGGCACAATCCGGCGCTGCGGCACATCGCGCAACGTCCTGGCGATGATCCGCGCCGCCGGGATCGAGCCGGTCATCGTCGAATATCTCAAGACCCCGCCCGCCCGCGACACGCTGTTGGCGCTGATCGCCGCCGCCGGGCTGACCCCGCGTGGCCTGCTGCGCGAGAAGGGCACGCCGTTTGCCGACCTCGGCCTCGGCGATCCGACTCTGCCCGACGAGGCGCTGATCGCCGCGATGCTCGCGCATCCGATCCTCATCAACCGGCCGCTGGTCGAGACGCCACTTGGCACCCGCCTGTGCCGGCCGTCGGAGGTCGTGCTCGACCTGCTGCCGCCGCTCGCCGCCGACTTCGTCAAGGAGGACGGCGAGGTCGTCGCGACCCCGCGGTGAGCGACCGCCGGCTTTTCGCCGAGGCGCTCGGCTCGCTGCTGCTGTTCGCCTGCGTCATCGGCTCGGGCGTGATGGCCGAGCGGCTGGCCGGCGGCAACGTCGCGGTCGCCCTGCTCGGCAACACGCTGGCGACGGCGGCGATGCTGCTGGTGCTCGTCAGCATCCTCGGCCCGGTATCGGGGGCGCACTTCAACCCGGCGGTGACGCTCGTCGCGGTGCTGCGGCGCGACTTGCCGGCCGGCGACGGGGCCGCCTACGTTGCGGCGCAGCTGCTCGGCGGGCTGGGCGGCGTAGTGCTCGCGCACGCGATGTTCGACCTGCCGCTGTGGCAGATCGGGGTGAAGGTCCGCACGGGGCCGGGGCAGTGGCTGAGCGAGGGCGTCGCCACGTTCGCGCTGGTGCTGGCGATCCTGGGCGGCGTCCGTCACAAGCCGGGCTGGGTGCCGGCGATCGTCGCCGCGGTCATTACCGCCGGCTACTGGTTCACCGCCTCGACGAGCTTCGCCAACCCGGCGATCACCCTCGCCCGCGCCCTGACCGGCAGCTTCGCCGGCATCCGCCCGGCCGACGCGCCGGCGTTCATCGCCGCGCAGCTGGCCGGAGCCTGCCTGGCCGCCGCATGCGCCCGCCGGCTGTTCGCGGATGCGCCCGCGACGTCATAGGCATCGACCGGCGGCGTGACGCCGCGCGCCGGCTCGGCTAGGCTTGCACGGTGGCTCTGACCCTCCTCCTCGCCGCGCTCGGCATGACGGCGATCGTCGCGGTCCGCTATTTCGTCGTGTCGGGCACACTGGCGGCGCTGACGCTGCGGCTCCACCCCGCCGTCGGGCCCGACAGCCGACAGAGCGGCGCGGGCAGGTGCGGCGGGAGATCGCGTGGTCGGCGCTGGCCGCGCTGATCTACGGCGTGCCCGCGGGGATCGTCGCGGCGCTGTGGCACGACCGCGGGCTGACGCTGATCTACGATGGGACGCCCCACGGCCTGCTCGGCTGGGCCGCGCTGCCGGCGAGCGCGTTCGCGTACCTGTTCGCCCACGACACCTGGTTCTACTGGACGCACCGCTGGATGCACCGCCCGGCGGTGTTCGCCCGCGTCCACGCCGTCCACCACGCCAGCCGGCCGCCGACCGCCTGGGCGGCGATGAGCTTCCACTGGACGGAGTCGCTGTCGGGCGCGATCGTCGTGCCGGCGCTGGCGTTCGTCGTGCCCATCCATGTCGCGGCGCTGCTCGCGGTGCTGACGATCATGACGTGGAACGGCGTCATCAACCACATGGGGTGGGAGATCTACCCGCGCTCGTGGGTCGCCGGCGCGTTCGGGCGGCACGTCATCACCGCCTCGCACCACCACCTCCACCACCGCCACTACCGCTGCAACTACGGCCTGTACTTCCGTTTCTGGGACCGGGTTTGCGGCACCGACAAGGGCTGGGCCGAGGAGCTGCTGCCCGACCGTGTAAGGGAGCCCGCCGAATGAGCGGCATCCGCTGGCCTGCGCGCTACGCCCCCGGCACCGCGCCGATCCACGTGAGGAACGAGCTGACCGTCGCCGCGCCGCCCGCCGCGGTGTGGGACAAGCTGGTCCGCGCGACCGGCTGGCCGGACTATTACGCCAACGCCAGCAACGTGCGGATCGACGGCGGCGGTGACGTGCTCGGCCCCGGCACGACCTTCCGGTGGCGCACCTTCGGCGTGAACCTTGTCACCCGGGTCGAGGAGTTCGTGGCCGGCGAGCGCATCGCCTGGCTGGCGCACGGCCTCGGCGTCGAGGCCTACCACGCCTGGCTGCTGGAACCCGCGCCCGAGGGTTGCCACGTCGTCACCGAGGAGACGCAGTACGGCGCCCTCGCCCGCCTCGGTGCCGTCCTGTTCCCGAGCCGGATGCACGACTGGCACCAGAAGTGGCTGGAGGGGCTGGCGCGCGTCACGCCGGATTGACCCCCGCGCCGATCGGCCTACACTCGCGCGCAGTCCCCGGGGGGCCGGTGTTGCCGGCTGAGAGGCGGCCGCATACGGCACAGCCGCGACCCGCTGAACCTGATCCGGTTGACCCCGGCGGAGGGAGGGCGCGGCTGACCCCCGTTCGCACTCCCCGGAACTATGGAGTGCAAAGCGATGGCCGACATCAACAGCCCCCTGGAAGTCCCCGTCACCACCGGCCCCCTGCCCGGCAGCCGCAAGGTGTACGTTGCGGGCGAGCGCTTCCCCGACCTGCGCGTCGCCATGCGCGAGGTCGTGCTCGAGCCGAGCGCGAACGAGGCGCCGGTCCGCATCTACGATCCCAGCGGCCCGTACACCGATCCCGACGCGGCGATCGACATCCATGCCGGCCTGCCCGAGCTCCGCCGGCCGTGGATCGAGGCGCGCGGCGACGTCGAGCGCTACCTCGGCCGCGAGGTCAAGCCCGAGGACAATGGCCTGACCGGCCGCGCCGCGCTCGACAAGCGCGCGAATACCGAGGCCTTCCCGCACGTCCAGCGCTCGCCGCTGCGCGCGAAGGCCGGCCACGCCGTCACCCAGATCGCCTACGCCCGCCGCGGCATCATCACGCCCGAGATGGAATATGTCGCCATCCGCGAGAACCTCGGCCGCGCCCAGGCCGCGGCGGCGGTGCGCGACGGCGAGGACTTCGGCGCGTCGATCCCCGACTTCGTCACCCCCGAGTTCGTCCGCGACGAGATCGCGAGGGGCCGCGCCATCATCCCGTCGAACATCAACCACCCCGAGGCCGAGCCGATGGCGATCGGCCGCAACTTCCTCGTCAAGATCAACGCCAACATCGGCAACTCGGCCGTCGCCAGCGTCGGTCGCGGAGGAGGTCGAGAAGCTCGTCTGGGCCACCCGCTGGGGCGCCGACACGGTCATGGACCTGTCGACGGGCAAGAACATCCACACCACGCGCGAATGGATCATCCGCAACTCGCCCGTCCCCATCGGCACGGTGCCGATCTACCAGGCGCTGGAGAAGGTCGGCGGCATCGCCGAGGACCTGACGTGGGAGATCTACCGCGACACGCTGATCGAGCAGGCCGAGCAGGGCGTCGACTATTTCACCATCCACGCCGGCGTGCGCCTCGCCTACATCCACCTCACCGCCAAGCGCGTCACCGGCATCGTCAGCCGCGGCGGCTCGATCCACGCCAAGTGGTGCCTCGCCCACCACAAGGAGAACTTCACCTACACCCACTTCGACGAGATCTGCGAGATCATGCGCGCCTACGACATCAGCTTCAGCCTCGGCGACGGCCTGCGCCCCGGCTCGATCGCCGACGCCAACGACCGCGCCCAGTTCGCCGAGCTGGAGACGCTGGGCGAGCTGACGCAGAGGGCGTGGGCGCGCGACTGCCAGGTGATGATCGAGGGGCCCGGCCACGTGCCGATGCACAAGATCAAGGTCAACATGGAGAAGCAGCTCGCCGAGTGCGGCGAGGCGCCGTTCTACACCCTCGGGCCGCTGACGACCGACATCGCGCCGGGCTACGACCATATCACCAGCGGCATCGGTGCTGCCATGATCGGCTGGTTCGGCTGCGCCATGCTCTGCTACGTCACGCCCAAGGAGCACCTCGGCCTGCCCGACCGCGACGACGTCAAGGTCGGCGTCGTCACCTACAAGCTCGCCGCCCACGCCGCCGACCTCGCCAAGGGCCACCCGAGCGCCCAGGCGCGCGACGACGCGCTCAGCCGCGCCCGCTTCGACTTCCGCTGGCGCGACCAGTTCCACCTGTCGCTCGACCCCGAAACCGCGCTGAAATACCACGACGAGACCCTGCCGGCCGAAGGCGCCAAGACCGCCCACTTCTGCAGCATGTGCGGCCCGAAGTTCTGCAGCATGAAGATCACGCAGGAAGTGCGGGACTATGCGGCGGGGATGAACACGGGGGAGATGGTTGCGGCGGGGGAGGTTCCCGACGCCGAGGCGGGGATGGCGGAGATGAGCGCGAAGTTCAGGGCGGAGGGGGGCGAGATTTATTTGCCGGCGGTGTGAACGGTAGGACACGAACGCGATATCAAGTCATTCTAATCGCAGAGACCGCTCAACAAGATTGCTTTTCGAGATTTCTTGCTAGATTGCCATGTTTCGATTGCGTTTACAAACTCGCTGGGTTACCCAAGCGTATGTGAGTGATCATGCAGACAGCTGAGCAGCCGTCGAAGCCGCAGAGGCGTCACGCTGGTGAAGCCTGACGTTGTAAGCAAACATGATGCTGCAGCGATCTTCCGGATATTCTATGCCGGACAGATCACTACAGACGAACGGCTCGCAGTTCAGCGGAAGCAATCTAGTGACGTCTAAACAAAAGCATTGCAGCGGCAATCTGTTTGCGCGTGCAGGGTGTCAATCGACTCCGCATGTTTCGGTCTGATCCTAGTCAGCCGAGACTTTGCGACGCGGTTAGGGAGGTGCTCGTCGAGGCGGCCTACAAGCGCGCTTTCGACATTGCCAAAGGCCTTGGTGAGGATGACCCAGACGAATTAAGGTTGCTTTGAGTTCTGTCGCCAGCTAATTGATAGCACGAGGATTGCCGACAATGCTCGGTTCTGCGACTTCGTACATACGGCTTTGTCCGCACAGCCAAGTGCGACGCGATCTTGACCTCATTTAACGTCAGATGGCATCCGGCGAAGCGTCAGAGCCGAGTAACTCGCTCGGCACCACGGGATGAGACGCATGACCAGTCCCAGTCGCTTCGCTGCTCAAGTCGAGTCATGCTCGGCGTGGTCGTCCTGGCTCAGTCGAGCGCTGTCGTCCAAGCTCGGCATAGCATCCCCGACGTATAAGCGCCGGTCCTTGAAGTTTGGCGCACGCGTCGGGATGAGCCATCAAACCGCAGCGGGTTGCAGCCCCTTGCTTCCGATCGCCGTTGAGCACGACGCCCCCGAGCCATTAGCCCCGGCGGTCGTTTATATAACTGCGTTTCCGTCCGCCGAAAGCGCTATCTGACGTGCCGCGAAACACGTACGTGCGTCGATTGTGCTCGGCACGAGTATAGCCCGCCGCAAGCTGCGTAGCTAATCCGATCGAAGCAGTGTCCTGCCAATAGCCTTCACTTCAATAATGATACCGGCACGCCAGCACCTCGAGCGCCTGCCCCTCCCCCTCCCCGCGCACGCGGTACACCAGCCGGTGTTCGCTCGTGATCCGGCGGGACCACCAGCCGGCGAGGTTCTTCTTGAGCGGTTCGGGCTTGCCGGTGCCGCGGAACGGGTCGCGCATGCACTCGTCCAGCAGCGCATTCAGCCGCGCCAGAACCTTCGCGTCGGTCGCCTGCCAGTAGAGATAGTCGTCCCAGCCGTCGCGGTCGAAGACGATCTTCACGGCTCGATCAGCGCGTGTTCCTCGCCTTCACCGGCATCCATCCGCGCCGCGCCGTCGAGCAGCCGCTTCGCGTTCGCCGGCGACGACAGCAGGTAGAGCGTCTCCTCCATCCCCTCCCACTCGCTCGCCGAGACCATGACGACGCCCTCGCCGCGCTGGCGGGTGATCGCCACCGGCGCGCGGTCGGCGACGACCTTGTCCATCGTCGCCTTGAGGTTGGCGCGGGCTTCGGAAAAGCTGACCGTGTGCATAGCAGGCTTGTACCACACGTCGTACTGTTGGCCAAGGCCAACCGTATCCCCCGCGCACCCTACACCCACCAAATCCCCTACACCCCCGCCCGCCCCCTGTCCTACACCCCCGCCCCGCGCGCAGGGTCGCGGGCATGGACAGCACCCCCTATCCCGCCGCCACTGCCCATCCGGGCAGCAGCTTCATCCCCGCCTTCGCTCCCGTGCCCCTGCGCGAGCGACACGACGGCTGGACGCCGGCGCGGCAGGCCGAGTTCATCGCCGCGCTCGCCGCGAGCGGCTGCGTCACCGCCGCCTGCGCCCATGTCGGCATGTCGACCGAAAGCGCCTACCGCCTGCGCGCGCGGCACGACGCGACCGACTTCCGCGGCGCCTGGGCGCTGGTGCTCGACTTTGCGGTCGACCGGCTGGAACACGCCGTCCTGTCGCGCGCGATCGAAGGCGTCGCCGTGCCGCACTTCTACCAGGGCGAGATCGTCGGCGAGAGCCGGCGCTACGACGAGCGGCTGGCGATGTTCCTCCTCCGCCACCGCCGGCGCGAAACCTATGGCCGCGCCGCCGAGAGCCAGCCGCTCCCCCAGCAGCACCCCGAGCGGCGCGCCGAAAATGTCGCCATCAGCCTGATCGCGGTCGGCCGCGACTGCTCGCGCAGCCGCTACGAGCGCGAGGCGCTGGGCCGCCGCGAGGAGATGGCGGCCGCGCTCGAGGAACAGGCCCGCAGCTACGCCGCCCGGCCGGACGCCGACCCCGACGAGCTCGCCCACCGCCTCGATCGCGCCGAGGCGGCCGCGGCCGAGCGCGACGAATATGCCGCGCGCCTGCAGGCCGAGGCGATCGCGCGCGAGGCGGCCAATCCGTCCGGGCGGCCGCCGGTCGGGGCCGAAATCCCCGCCTACGTGCCACGACCTTCGTCAACTTCCGCGGACCGAGCGGCGGGCGCGCCGGCGCGGGGCGCGGCAAAATCCGGGGCGGCGCCCGTGTCGCCGCCGGGCGCGGCGGCGGCGGGCAACCGGCTCAGCCGGCGGGCGGCGCAGGCCGCGGCGAAGCGGCGGACGGCCAGGCGGAAAACAGGCCCCGGAGCGCCGTGACGAAGGCCAGCGGCTGATCCACCATGACGTGATGCTCGGCGTCGGGGATCGGGATCGCCGGTGACCCCGGCGGCAGCAGCGCCCGCATGGCGGCGACGCGCTCGGGCGGCATCAGCAGCGACTTCTCGCCCCAGATCAGCGCCACGGGGCACGGCGGGTCGGCCAGCAGCGACTGCGTGTCGTCGGCGCGGAAGCGGCTCCACAGATAGGGGTCGAAGCGCCAGGTGAAGCCGCCGGGCCGGTCGGGGCCGGCGGCGACTTCGACCAGCGAGGCGCGCGCGATCCAGTCGGCGATGAACGGGTTGGCGCAGCCCTGCACGGGGGCGAAGCGGAAGCGGGCGAGCGCGCTCGTCAGGTCGGGGTAGACCCGGTGCGGGCGCAGCGTCGCGTTGGGCGGGCGGACGCCGGGCTCGCCGGGCTTCCGGAACGGCGTGTCGACGATGACCGCGGCGGCGAAGGCGGGCGTGCCGGCGTTGACCGCGGCCATCATCGGCACGCCGCCGAAGCTGTGGGCGACGACCAGCGGCGGCCCGGCGAGGTCGAGCCCGGCGGCGGCGACCGCGGCGGCGATCTCGGCGACGAAGGTGTCGATCGTGTACTCGGGCCGATGGTCCGACCCGCCCATGCCGCTCCACGACAGCGCGGCGACGCGGTAGTCGGCGGCGAAGAAGGGGGCGACGAAGCTCCACCAGCGGGCGTGGGCGCCGTTGCCGTGGAGGAGCAGCAGCCCGGGCTTGCCGCGCTCGCCCCAGGTCAGGAGCTCGATCGCCGCGCCGTCGACGGTGACGGAGGACACCTCGGGCTCGACGGCGACGGCCGCGGTGAACCAGGCGGGCGCGGGCGGGACGGCCCCGGCGAAGGGGGCGAGCGGGGCCGGGGGCGCTTCGGCCGCGTCGGAAGGAGCGTCCGCCGGCGCGCGAGTCCCGGCGGCGGCGGCATCGGCGGGAGCCGCGGCGGCGGGAGCCTCGGCGGCGGCGGCGGGAGCGGCGTCGGTCATGCCGCCGGCGTGGCCCGGCTTGACGTGCGCGTCAACCGGTTTCGCGGCCTAGCGGTACGCCTCCTCCTCCCACCAGGGATAGAAATCGGGCATGCCGTCGGCGACCGAGTCGGTGAAGCGCGCGGGCCGCTTCTCGATGAACGAGGTCACGCCCTCGCGCGCGTCGGCCGAGCGGCCCCGGCTCCAGATCGCCCGGCTGTCGACCCGGTGCGCCGCCATCGGGTCGGCGGCGCCGAGCATCCGCCACAGCAGCGCCCGGGTCAGCGCGACCGACACGGGGGCGGCGTTGTCGGCGATCTCGCGGGCGAGCGCAGTCGCCGTCGCCAGCAGGTCGGCCGCGGGCACGACGCGGCTGACGAGGCGGCCGCGGAGCGCCTCCTCGGCGTCGAACACCCGGCCGCTGTAGCACCACTCGAGGGCTTGCGAGATGCCGACGATGCGCGGCAGGAACCAGCTCGACGCCGCCTCGGGCACGATGCCGCGCCGGGCGAAGACGAAGCCGGCGCGTGCGGTGTCGGCCATGATCCGGATGTCCATCGCCAGCGTCATGGTGATGCCGATGCCGACCGCGGGGCCGTTGATCGCGGCGATGACCGGCTTCTTCGACCGGAAGATGCGGAGCGTCACCTGCCCGCCGCCATCGCGGACCGCGTCGTGGCTGTAGTCGGTCGTCCCGTCCGCCCGCACCGGCCCGCCGTGGCCCAGCGCCGCATAGTCGAACGTCGCCGCGCCCGCGGACAGGTCGGCCCCGGCGCAGAAGGCGCGGCCGTCGCCGGTGACGATCACCGCCCGCACGGCGTCGTCGGCGTCGGTCGCGTCGAAGGCGGCGATCAGCTCGGCCATCATGGTGCCGGTGAAGGCGTTGAGCTTTTCGGGGCGGCTGAGCGTGATCGTGGCGATGCCGTCGGCGACGGCGTAGCGGATCTGGGTGAAGTCGGTCATTTGCCTCGCTCCTCCCCTTCCGCTTGCCGGAGGGGCCGGGGGTGGGAAGTCGTGGGCAGAGCCGGCCCACCCCCGGGCCGTCTCCGCCGTCTCTCGCCCCTCCCGCAAGCGGGAGGGAAGCTACAGCGCCTCGACGATCGTCACGTTGGCGAGCCCGCCGCCCTCGCACATCGTCTGCAGGCCCCATTTCCTGCCGCGCGCCCGCAGCGCATGGACGAGCGTCGTCATCAGCTTGGTGCCCGACGCGCCGAGCGGGTGGCCGAGGGCGATCGCCCCACCGTTGACGTTCAGCCGGTCGGGGTCGCCGCCGATCTCCTTGAGCCACGCGAGGGGCACGGAGGCGAAGGCCTCGTTGACCTCGAACAGGTCGATGTCGGCGATGTTCATGCCCGCGCGCTGGAGCGCCCGCCGCGTTGCCCCGATCGGCGCCTCGAGCATGATGACCGGGTCCTCGCCGACCACCGTCATGTGGTGGATGCGAGCGAGCGGCGCGACGCCCAGCGCCTTCAGCCCGCGCTCGTTGACGACCATCACGCCCGACGCCCCGTCGGCGATCTGCGAACTCGTCGCCGCGGTCAGCCGGCCGCCCTCGGAGATCAGCTTGACGCCCTTGACCCCCTCGAGCGTCGCGTCGAAGCGGATGCCTTCGTCGACGCGGTGCGGCTCGCGGCTGCCATCGGGCAGCTCGACCTCGACCGGCACGATCTCGGCGTCGAACGCCCCCGCCTTGGCCGCCGCCGCCGCCTTCTGCTGGCTGGCGAAGCCGAACGCGTCGAGGTCGTCCTTCGACAGGTCGTGCTTGGCGGCGAGCATCTCGGCGCCGGTGAACTGGCTGAACTGGACGCCCGGATAGCGCGCCTTCATCCCCGGGCCGCCGAACGGCGAGCCGAGGTTCGCCTCGTGCGCCAGCTTGCCGGCCATGCCCATCGGCACCCGCGTCATCGACTCGACGCCGGCGGCGATGACGACGTCCATCTGCCCGCTCATCACGGTCGCGGCGGCGAAGTGGAGCGCCTGCTGGCTGCTGCCGCACTGCCGGTCGACGCTGGTGCCGGGCACGCTCTCGGGCAGCTTCGACGACAGGACAGCGTTGCGCGCGACGTTGCCCGACTGCTGCGCGAACTGGCTGACGCAGCCCATGATCACGTCCTCGATCAGCGCCGGGTCGGCTCCCGTCCGGTCGACGAGCGCGTTCAGCACCTGCCCGGCGAGGTCGGCCGGGTGCCAGCCGGTCAGCCGGCCGCCGCGGCGGCCTCCGGCGGTGCGGGCGGCGGCGACGATATAGGCGGCATTCATGACTTCTCTCCCCAGAGACGGCGGCGACCTTGCACCGGACTGGACGCGCTTTCCACCCCCGGCCATAGCGGCGGCAACCAAGACCTGGGGGACGCCCATGACTGCCCGCCTGACGACCGCGCTGCTCGCCTGTGTGCTGGCGGCGCCCGCATGGAGCGATCCGCCGAAGGTGCCGCTGTTCGGGCGGCACAAGGCGGCCGCTACCCCCGTGCCGGCCAATGCTCCGGCACCGGCCCCGGAGGCCGTCACGCCCCCGCCGGCGCCGGAGCCGCTGCCGCCCGCCCTGCAACCGGCCGCGACCCCGATCGCCACGGTCGACGTCCAGAGTTCGAGCGCCGCAGCATCGGTCGCCGCTCCGGTAGCGGGGGCACCCGCCGGGCCGCTGACCGGCATCGCCGAGCTGCGCGCGGCCTATGACTTCGCGCTGCCCGTCTACGAGATGATGCGGACGCGCTATCTGCAGGTCAGCAAGGTCGAGGCCCTCGGCGCGCCCGGCGTCAATCACCTCTATGCCCGGACGACCCTCGCCGACGCCGCGACGCGCGACGTGACGACGCCGAACAACGACACGCTGTACTCGAGCGCCTGGCTCGACCTCGCCGGCGGGCCGGTGATCCTCACCGTGCCGGCGATCCCGGGCCGCTACAACTCGGCGGCGCTGATGGACCTGTTCACCGACAACGTCGCCATCGTCGGCACGCGCAGCGGCGGCAAGGGCGGCCGCTACCTGATCGCGGGACCGGGGTGGAACGGCACGCCGCCGCCACAGACGACGGTGCTGCGGTCGCCGACCAACGACGCTTGGCTGCTGGTCCGCGTACTGGTCAACGGTCCCGACGACCTGCCGACCGCTACCGGCCTGATCCGCGGGTTCAGCCTCGAAGTACCCGCCGACCACGTGGCCCCAGTGCCGGTCACCGCCGTGCCGGTCAGCGAGCCCAAGGCGCTGCCCTTCCTCGCCGTCGTCAACGAGGCGCTGGGGCGCAATCCGGTGCCCGAGCGCGCCCGCGCCTTCGCCGACCTCGGCCTGCGCCCGCTGACCCCGGCCAACGCGGCCGACGCCCCCACCCTGCCGCCCGCGCTCGTCGAGCGCTGGAACGCGGCGCTGCCGAAGCTCCGCGCCGAGGTGAAGGGCGGCCTCGCCGAGACGGGGACAACGGTCGATGGCTGGACCTATCCCGGCGACGGCATCGGGCGGTACGGCGACAGCGACGACGCGGCCCGGGCGCGCGTCGCCCTCGGCGGCCTGGGCGCCCTGCCGCGGACGGAGGCGATCTACCTGACCGCGACCGCCGACAAGACGGGCGCGCCGCTGGCCGGCACCCACGCCTACACGGTCCATCTGCCCGCGCACCTGCCGGTCGGCGCGTTTTGGTCGCTGACCATGTACCAGCTCGACGCCGCGGGCCGCATGTTCTTCATCGACACGCCGTCGAAGCGGTTCGCCGTCAACGACCGCACGCCCGATCTGCGCGCGGAGCGCGACGGGAGCTACGACATCTTCGTCCAGCCCGCCGCGCCGTCGGGCGAGCGCGTCGTCAACTGGCTGCCGTCGCCCAAGGGCCGCTTCGTCCTGATCTTCCGCGCCTATCTGCCCGGCCCCGCCTTCCTCGACGGCAGCTTCCGCCTGCCCCCGGTCGAGCCGACGGAGGTCATTCCGTAGCGGCGATTGCCGCTGTCCTACGGGCGGGCTTGCGGACTAGAGTCGTGCGTCGGCATCGGCTGACCCGCGCTCCTTCTCACCGCTGCTCTCGCCTGCATCAAGCGCCGTCGCCGCTGGCCTGGCGAAGCGCCTCCCGTATTTGTCTCCAGCGACAGCGCGCGAAGAATGCGACGTTGGCCGCTCACGCCGGCCAGTGCGCCGGCAGCGGCGCCGTGACATCGAGCGGCGGCCGCCCCTCGGCATAGGGCACCACTACCTGACGAGCGTGGAGCAGCATCGGCCCCTGCCCCGCGCCGTACACCGGATCGCCGCTGATCGGCGCTCCGAGGCTCGCGGCATGGACGCGGATCTGGTGCGTCCGCCCCGTCTCCGGCCGGAACTCAAGGAGGCTCCGCTCCCCCCGCTCGAGCACGCGCCAGTGCGTCACTGCCCGCTGCCCGGCGGTGTCGGCGACCATGCGCCAGCCCGCGGCCGCGCTCGACACCTTGGCCAGCGCGAGGTCGACGATCCCCTCGTCTGCCGCCGGCCCGCCGTCGACCACCGCCCAATAGGTCTTCGCCACCCGCCTCGCGGCGAACAGCGCCGTCAGCCGCTTCAGCGCCTTCGGGTGCCGCGCGAGGACGAGGCAGCCGCTGGTGTCGCGGTCGAGCCGGTGCGCCGGTTGTGGCGGGCGGACATAGCCCTCGCGCAGCGCGATCAGGTGCGCCTCCAGGCTGTGCGGCGTCGCCGGGCCTGGGTGGACGGCGAGACCGGCGGGCTTGTCGAGGACAAGGACATGGGCGTCGATCGCCAGGATGCGCCGGACGAGATCGTCGGCCAGCGAGGAAGGGCGACGGTCGGCCACGGCTCATGCTGTGGCGCAGCCGCCGCCGGCCGGCAATGCCTTGTCGCTCGCCGTGCCCCCGTGCTACCGCCGCCGCGCACGGATCGGTGGCCGAGTGGTCGAAGGCGCACGCCTGGAAAGTGTGTAGGGGTCCAAAGCTCCTCCAGGGTTCGAATCCCTGCCGATCCGCCAGCGACCCTGCTCTTTGGTCTCCGGACAGCCCGGCCGGCGCTAACAGGGCCATTTCCCGCACCTTTTCGCCGCCATTCCTATTCGGCCGCCACGTGTTCGCGCGACCTTCGGCCGGTTTGGCGGGCGGTTCGCAGCCGCGTCTCCGGCGGTCGGCGATCTGGGTGAGTTTCCCTGATAACAGGGAATTTTGCAGAGACTCACGTCAAAAACAGGTTATTCAGGCCCCGAACTGCGCACGGCGCGCCAAAGTCGCAGGCCTTAACAACGGCTTGTGCGGCACCAAACCCACTTTCCTGTTAATGGCGATAACAGGGTATTTAAATGCCGGTAACAGGCAATATCAGGTGCCGTAACAGGCGATTCGACGTCGATAACAGGCGTGCGAAAATGCGACCGATCAGGCGCTGAACAGGTCCGCCTGCTCGGCCCACGAGCATGGCAGCGGCATGCGGACGAGCCGGTCGAGCGTAAGCCCCGCCGGCTGGCGCCCCTCGAGGATCGCCGTCTGCAGGTCGGGCGCGAGGAACGCGAGCCGGATGAGCCGCCGCGCGTAGGCGGTGGTCGGCACCGTCTCGATCGTTGGCAGGCCGTCGGGCGATGGCGCCAGAAGGGCGTGCGCCTTTCGCAGCGCGCTGATCAGGACCGGATCGCGCCGCGCAGGTGTCGGGGCGGTGCCTGAGGCACGTTCGATAATGGTCCGGCCGCCGCGTACGCGTAGCCGGACCGGCAGATCGAGCCGGAGTCGCGCCGGGTCGGCGGCGTCGGGCGCGGCGGCCTCGCCCGTGCCGAGCCGTGACCGGATGCCCGGCAGCAGGGCGATCGGCAGCAGCAGCGCGACGCTGGCCGGATAGATCTCGACGCGGAGGATATCGGCGAGCGGATCGGCAGCGCGCGGGAGCAATCGCCTCATTGTCTCGGCGAGACGGGCCTCGAGCACGACCGCGGGTACGCGGCGGAGCGCATCTGACAGGGTCGTCAGTCCGGCTCGGACGAGCACCCTGCTGGAGCGGAGCCGAGACATAGTAGCGATAGACCTGCCCACGCGCGCCGTGGCTGAACGTCGGGCTCATCGGCGCGCCATCGGCATCGAACACGCGCCCGGTCAGCGGCGCGGTCGCGACGCGGTTCGGCCGTGCCGCGTGGCGCCGGGCGTTGCCGTCGAGACCGGCCTGCACGGCGGCGAACAGCTCGGCATCGACGATCGCGGGATGGATGCCCGGGAGCACCTTGTCCTTGTGAACGACCATCCCGAGGTAGGTCCGGTTGCGCAGCAGGTGGAACAGCGCGCCGCGGCTGAACGGCAGGCCGCCGGTGGCGCGACCGCCACGCGTGACCCGCGCCTTCGAGACGATGCCGCGTGCGGCAAGCCAGCGCTGCAGCGCGTGGACCGAGCCGAGCTCGAGATAGGTCGTGAACATCAGCCGGACCGTGTCGGCTTCCGCATCGTTGACGACGAGCGCGCGGGTTGCGGCGTCGGTCGGTGGGTCGTAGCCGAGCGGCAGCGTGCCGCCCATCCACATGCCCTTGGCCCGCGAGGCGGCGATCTTGTCGCGGATGCGCTCGCCGGTGACCTCGCGCTCGAACTGGGCGAACGACAGCAGGACGTTCAGGGTCAGCCGGCCCATGCTCGTCGTCGTGTTGAACGCCTGGGTGACCGAGACGAAGCTGACCTTGTGGGTATCGAACAGCTCGACGATGCGGGCGAAGTCGGCGAGGCTGCGGGTCAGCCGGTCGATCTTGTAGACGACAACGACATCGATCCTGCCTGCGGCGATGTCGGCGAGCAGCTGCTTGAGCGCCGGGCGCTCCATCGACCCGCCCGAGAACCCGCCGTCGTCGTACGCCGCCGGCAGCGCGCGCCACCCCTCGCCCGCCTGGCTGGTGACATAGGCCTCGCACGCCTCGCGCTGGGCGTGGAGGCTGTTGAACGCCTGATCGAGCCCCTCCTCCGAGCTCTTGCGGGTGTAGAGCGCGCAGCGCAGCCGGACCGGCTTCGCCGGCTCGGCCGATGGAGGCGTCACGACGGCGTTCCCCGCAGACCGAAGAATCGTGGCCCGTTCCACCGCGTGCCGGCGATCGCGGTCGCCGCAGCCGACAGACTGGCGTGGAGCTGGCCGTCGCAGAGGAACCCCGCGTCGGTCACCTCGACCTCGACGCGGCGTCCCTGCCACTCGCGGCACAGGCGCGCACCGATGCCGAGGTCGAGACCCTCGGCCGCCAGCCGTCCGCGCCGCCTGAGCTGGCGGCGCACGGCAGGATCGAGCCCGCCATGCACCGCCGCCTGCAGCCGCCACGCCAGCATCAGCCGCAGCAGCTCGACCGAGCGAAGCGTGGGCGGCGGGCCGTAGCGCTGCCGCCACGCCGCGCGGAGCCCTTCGAGGTCAAGGTCGCTCAGCGCCGCGACCTCGGCGTCGAGTGCCGCGGTCATGCCGCCGGACCCGCGCGGTAGAAGCGGACGCCGTCGACCTTGGTTGAGGTGACAACGAGCCCGCGCTTCCGGAGCGCGCCGGCGATCGCGCCGCGGACCGAGTGCGCCTGCCATCCGGTAGCTGCGGACATCGACGGCGATGGTCGCGCCGGCGGGATCGGCGAGCAGCGCCGCCAGCCGGTCGAGCTTGCTCGGCAGCGACGGGGCAACCGGCGGGTCGGATGGTACCGTCGCTGCATTGGGTGGGCGAGACTTGCCGACCTTGGCAGTGGTCCTGGTTGTTGAGGGTGCCGCGGTGGCGGCCCGGGGCTTGCGGCTTGTCGGCGCGGTTGCTGCGCCAGTGTCGATTACCGGCTCGGTAGTCATGCTCGTCTCCTTTTGCGGGAGCGGCATCATCGTCGCTCCCACTGAGACGAGCCCGGGGGTCGGCCGGGCACTACGACCAATGCTCGTTGTTCGCCCCAAGTCCAGTCGCGATCGTTGACTTGACGCAATAACCATGTTCCGCTAACGTTCCTGTCCATGGCAGACCCCGCGGTCGTGCTCGCCGACCGCAATGGCGAGCCCCTGGTCCTCACCTACCGGCCGACGGCGAGCCTTGTCCCCGACCCGCGCAATGCGCGTACCCACCCGAAGAAGCAGGTCGAGCAGATCGCCGCGTCGATCCGGGCGTTCGGGTTTACCAACCCGATCCTGATCGACGCCGATGGCGGGATCATCGCTGGGCACGGCCGCCTGCTCGCGGCCAAGCAGATCGGGCTGGCAACGGTGCCGACGATCACCCTCCCCCACCTGACAGAGGCGCAGCAGCGCGCGCTGCGGCTGGCCGACAACAAGATCGCGCTCGGGGCCGGCTGGGATCTCGACATCCTCAAGCTCGAGCTCGCCGACCTCGCCGTGCTCGACGTCGACCTCGACCTGTCGCTGACTGGGTTCTCGAGCGGCGAGATCGACGTCGTGCTCGCCGGCCAGCCCGACCCCGACGACGAGCTGATCCCGGCGGTGCCGACCAACCCGCGGACGCAAGCCTGGCGACATCTGGCTCCTCGGCGACCACCGCGTTGGCTGCGGCGACGGCCGCGACCCGGCATTCCTGCGGGCCGTGGTCGGCGACGGCGCGGCGATCGACGCGGCGTTCCTCGACCCGCCGTACAACGTGAAGATCAATGGTCATGCCAATGCCAAGGGCCGCCACCGCGAGTTCGCGATGGCGTCGGGCGAGATGACCGATGCGGCGTTCGTCGCGTTCCTCGAGCAAAGCCTCGGCGCGTGCGCCGCGGTGTCGCGGCCCGGCGCGGTCCACTTCGTCTGCATGGACTGGCGCCACATGAACGCGGTCGAGACCGCCGGCGACACGGTCTATGGCGCGCTGCTCAACCTGTGCGTGTGGAACAAGTCCAACGCCGGGATGGGCTCGCTCTACCGATCGAAGCACGAGCTGGTGTTCGTCTACAGGGTCGGCGACGCACCCCACTTCAACGCGGTCGAGCTCGGCAAGCATGGGCGCAACCGGACCAACGTCTGGGACTACGCCTCGGTCAACTCCTTGAAGGGCAGCCGGCGAGCCGATCTCGATCTCCACCCGACGGTCAAGCCGACCGCAATGGTCGCCGACGCGCTTCAGGACGTCACCCGCCGCGGCGACCTCGTCCTCGACACCTTCCTCGGCTCGGGCACGACGCTGATCGCCGCCGAGCGCACTGGGCGGCGGTTCCGCGGGGTCGATATCGATCCGGCCTATGTCGACGTCGCGGTCGCACGCTGGTCGGCGCTGACCGGACGCGAGGCGCGGCTTGTCAGCGAGGACGAGCGGTGAGCGGCCGGTTCCCCAAGGGCGCCAGCGGCAACCCGGCCGGTCGCCCGCGCAAGGCTCCGGTGCAGCCGCAGCCATCGGCGTTCGACATCATCATCGACCGGACGCTGACGGTCACCCAGAACGGTCAGACCCGCGAGATAACGGTCGACGAGGCGCTCCAGCAGAAAACGTATCACGACGCCATCGCCGGCAGCCGCATGGCCCAGCGCGAGATCATGAAGATGATCGAGAAGCGCGAGAAGGCCCGTGCCGCCAAGGCACCGCCGCGCAATCCCGGTCAGGGTCGAGCACGCCCCGCTCGACCCGGTCAACGCCGATGCTGCGTTGCTCCTCCTCGACATCACCCGGATCACCGAAGACGACCTCAGGCGGACGCGGTTGACCAGCTGGGTTGTCCAGGAAGCGCTCGGCCGTCGCCCGGGCGGACTGACGCAGCAGGAACTCGACGACGCGCGGAGGGATACGCTCGCGCCGCACGAGGTACGCTGGCCGTCGGCGGTCGGTTCATGAGCGGATACAGATGGCGCCGCCGATAACGATGCACGTGCGGGCTATGCCCGGCCGCCGGCGGCAACGCGGTTCCAGCCTGGCCGCAGTGGCAACCCGCGCGGTCGGCCGCGCGGGCGGCATACCGGGCTGCCCTACGAGGCCGTGCTCGGCCAGCTGGTGACGATCCGCGAGGACGGCGATCGAGCGCCGGGTGACGGCGGCCGAGGCCTTCCTGCTGCACATGACCAAGAGCGGGCTCGCCGGCGACGGGCCTGCCGGCCGCGCCGCCATGGCCGCGCTCGAGGCAGCGCGTGCGGCACGCGGCGCAGGTCCGGAGGCGATCACCGTCATCATACGGTCGTTCGTGTCGCCCGACGACGCCACCCGCGGTCTTCTGGCGCTGCAGATCGCGCGGAAGCTCGATGCCCGGCGACCGACGGTGCGACTGAAGATCGAGCCGTGGGCGGTCGAGGCCGCGCTCGCCCGGTTCGGCGACCGGCGGCTGACGCTCGCCGAGCAGGCCGAGGTGTGGCGGGCAACGCGGACGCCGACCAAGGTGCAATGGCCCGCTTGGTGGACGCTGACGCCTAAGTTGTTGCGCACGATACCGCCGTCCACTCCGGTCGAAGGAAAGGTTTCGGGTGACGAAGATCTCCTCTGATATCGCGCGAGCCTGCGGTCGAAGCATGGGGGAAACCGGACCGGCCGCTTTCGGGCGCAGGGCAGCCGATTCCAGCCCTTCGTTAATCGAGCCAGGTAGGGGCTCCAAACGCCCGTCAAGTGGTGGAAACCGGCCGGTCCGCTTTTGGCCGGCGATCGCGGTAAGCAGTCGTTCGTTCTGCCCGTGCGGCTAAGCGCCCAATCCCGGCCATTTAGTCGCCCGAGACACGATCCCAGAAGCGGTCGTCCGTCAATGACCGTCAGGGGTTCCGCTGGACCGCAAAGTAAAGTCAGCATGATCGCACTTGTTGAACGTGAAATTTGCATGCGTTTGAACTTCCTTCCGAACTGCGGGGAGGAAGCGTTCGCACTAATACAACACAGTCGCTCAGCCGTTCTTCGACGCCTATTTCGCGTAGCTGCTAAAGGTATAAACCATGGGCGGCTTGCCAGCTTCGACTATCGCTCATTTCCCCATCCTTGCCCGCTTCGACCTGCGTTCGACGCTTCGGGATACCCTTTTCGCGTCGAGGAAGTGACCGCGTTTCCATCCCTCGACGTGGTCGAGTGCGAGGTCAGGTCGCGAGGAGATGTCGGGCCGCGAGCGTCTCAGCTCGGCGATGATCGCGTCGATGATGACGACGGCGTCGCCGCCTCGTCCTTTGACGAGGTTGTCAAGCAATCGGCTTATCGCCCGCCCCTTGCGCCAGTGGGCGATCGAGGACGACCAGATGGTGCGTGCGAAGCCAAGGACGACACCGATGTGCGACATGAGGTCCGCCTTCGGCCCGCCTATGCTTCGCGCGGCAAGATCGAACGAAACGTCCTCGTTATCGCCATCGCGGCCGACGAGCGCGAGCAGCGATTCTGAGTCGACCGTCACGAAGTCGTGCCGACGTGCCCCGAGCCTCACCACCACCAAGGCATAATCGTCGACGGCCATGCGCCCGTCCGCCTTGAGCACTAGCGCGGTGGCCTGCAGCCAAGTCTGCGAGGTGACACCGCCGAGCTGGGCTAGTTGCCTGAAATGCATATCGTCGGACAGCATGGTCAGATTGTCACGCTCGGCGATCCTGATCGGATCGAGGACGTCGCCGAGGCCGGCCGCGTCGAGGAGCTGCCCGTCGAGCACGCTCGGATGGCCATCCGTGGTCCTCGTCTTGCAATGGATGCGGATCGCGGCGAGCAGCGCGTCGAGCCTGTCGAGCCGTTGCTGATTATCCTCCGCGGTCTGAACGTGGCGCACAGCCTGGTCGCCTTCGTAGCTCAGTTGCATCGTCTCGCGACCGACGTTCATCGCCTGCAGCTCGCGCCACTCGGTGATCTCATCGATGGTCGACCGGGCGACGACTAAGGTGGCGAAATGCTCCGCGAGCGCAGGCAGCAGCCCGAGTTCTTCCGCCACAACGACCGTGTAGGTGTCGAGTATCGCGCCCTTACCGCGCGCTCGCCGGGCGGCTGACTCTGCGCGGCGCCTTTCCGAATGCAGTCCGACGCACGTCTTGAGGCTGCCACCCGTCTGAACAATCCGGTGCGCCAGACCCATGACGTCGCGCCGGTGCAGCGCGGCAACCATCGCGAGCGGGACAGCGTTCGACCGATAGGTGTCTATTACCATGTCGGCGTGGCGTTCGCTACGTCTGACGACGTCTAGTACCGGCCCGACGTCCCCCTCCTCCATCGTCATCTCAATGAAGCCGTTGTTATCGGGGAACCGTGCACCGTGCTCGCGGAGGATAGCGTGCGACAGCCAGACCCATTTGTGCTTCACGGCGCGCAAACGGTATTTGCGCTCGACGCCTAGCGCTGGGGGTAGCGCGACCTCGTCGCCGACCCGCCGTCCCTCTACCGCGACTGCGACGGGGTGGTCGGGCGCGAAGTTCATCACCTCCGGGACCGGTGTCGCGGTGATCAGGCCCTCGAAGTCAGCGCATCCGATCCCCTCGAAATCAACCCAATGGTTCGCGTGCGCGGCGCTGTCCTTAGCGAGGGCCGGGATCGGATCCTCGCTCATGAAAAGGAGTTGCGGGTAGGCGGCGGACACGGCCTGGTCGCCGCGGTTGAGCGCCGCGACTTGGAAACCGAGGCCGATGGCGCGGTCGGCCTCGCCGCACCGCCTGAGCGCGACCGCGAGACGCATTTGATCGATCGCCGAGCCTACGAGCGCACTCTCGTCGAGGCCGCGCGCCAGCATCATCGCTTCGGTCATGCGGCCATCGCGCTGCAGCGTGCTCTGGAGCATAAGATGTGCGCGCAGATCGGCCGGGTCCGCGAGCACGGCTTGGCGGAGGTGCCGCTCGGCGCTGGCAAGGTCGCCCCGGTTGTACTCAGCGGCGCCCGCCAGCCTGGCGAACCGCCCGTTTGCCAGCACGGTTGCGGGGAGCTGCGCGAAGAAGTCGTGCGTGCTCGGACGGGTGGGCGCGTTTGCGAACGACAGCGCGAGCCACGCCAGGGGCTCGGACGGCGCTTCGGTCGCGACGTAGCCGTCGAGAACGTCAATTGCGTCTCCGAAGCGCTCGACCCGTATCGCGAGTTCCGCAAGCACCATCCGGTCGGTGAATGGGGTTTCGCCGCGTGCGATGTCGAGCGCGCCTTTGAAATACGCATCGAATCGGTCAGAAAGGTGCCGACGGGCCATGTCGGCCACAGTTGCAGCGAGATGCAGCACGCCTGGCCACTTCGCGAGGAGGCCGTCGAGCAGGGCCGACGGGTCCGCGACGGCATCGGTCTCGAGCGCGGCCTGCGCGGCCATCAGGTCGAACCCCTGCCGATCGAGGCCCGACAGTGCCCGCCCGCGTTCCGGCGTCGCATGCTCGAGGAGCTCGGCCCACCGTCCCAGTCCAGCGTAGGCCGTCAGCAGGGGTACCGTGCGCATCGGGCCGTCGGGTAAGTCGATCAGCTTGGCAAGCGCCGCGTCGTGGTGGTCCATGACGTTGTCGACGTGCGCGGCGGCGATGCGGATGCATTCGTCATCCGGCGCGATCGCAAGCGCCTGCGCGGCAACCTCGCCGGCTGCGTCGGGTTCGCGTAGCGCCCGGTATGCCGTGATCAGATTGTGGGCGATCGCGGTCGTGCCGGCCTGCGCGGCGTCCTCGTGATGTCGGCCCTCGTCCCATAGTTCGCGCAGCCGCGCCGCCGCCCGCTCCATTCGGCCACGCCCGTCCCCGCGCGCGTCACCAAGCGCGAAGGCCCGCTGCTCGTAGACCTCGTCGAGAACGGCTTCAGCAGCGAAGCGCGCGAGGAACGACGATTGAGGATGCGCGTCGGCACGCTCCTCTGCCCAGCGCCGCCATTCGGGCGGCGCGGCGTGGCGTCGCAGATATGCGGTCCGCGCAATACCGACGTTCTCGTCGCCGCGCGCTGCCTCGGGGACGATCAGATCAGGTCCGATGTCCGCCTTCGAAACGGCAGCCGCTTGGTAGATGAAGGCGGCAGCCGACGCGTTCGCCGGGTCTTCCGCGAGTATCTGCCGACCGAACGCGACCGCCTCGTCGAGCTCTCCCGTCAAGAGCAGGCCGAGCACCCGGTTCGCCCTTGCTCTCGCGTCATCCGGGTTGATTGCGTGCGCCTCTAGCAGCATGGCCCCGCCACGGTGCTCATCGCCAAGCCGCAGGTGCGCGAAGCCCATGTTGCCGAGAATGCGCGAGCGTATCGCGGCGCTGCGGTCGGCACACTGGGCGTGGAGTTCTTCGAGCAGTGTCAGGGCGGATTTCGGACGCCCCTTGTTGAGCAGGTCACGGATCCCGTCGATCTGCCGGCCGAGGACAACATCGACCGCAGCGTCAGTGAAGGTATCGACGGGCACAACCATCTGCCGCGTCCTGACTTCGATCGCCGTGAGCGTAGTCAACATCTCCTGCTGGCGTTCAATCTGCTCGCCGTGGAGGTCGATCGACATGGCCCCCTGGCGGAGGATCTCGTTCGTCGACGCGCTGCGGTCCGGGTCGAACGCATTCAATGCCGCCGGCGACCCTAGGATGTGGCCGGTGAGCGTGTCCCAGCCCCAGATCTGCACGTTGACGTTCCGCCCTAGGAGCTTTTGGGCCTGCCGCACCTCGAGGGCGAGCTTGTCATATTTCAAGTCGTCGGACGCGGTGGTGACAACGAAGATCTCGGCGATGGGCGGCTCGAATGCGAGCATGCGCTCGATGTCACTGCGCACCGCGTCGAGATCGAGCCGACCGCCCTTTGGTTTGTTTTTGCACTGAATGCCGACGGGGCGATCTGGGTCGCCATCGCGGGTGCCGATGATGTCGAAGCCGCCTTGGTTTTTGCCGCGGGTGGCAACGAGCTTGGCGTAGGGGTCTCTGATTAGATCGGCAAACAGCACAACGCAGTTTCGCTCGAAGTCGCCTTCTCGTTCCGGGATGCCAATGACAGTGCTCGACCCCACGCGCTTGACCTAGGCGGTAAGAAACGGGCCGATTTGCGCGACCTCGTCGCGCACGGCGCGGTAGCGGACAACCCGTCCTTCTTGCTGCCGTCGGACAAGCCCAGCGTGCGTCAGGACCGTGAGGTGGGAAGACGTGGTGTTCTGCGGCGCTCCGACCGATGCCGCGATTGCCCCCGACGCGAGTCCCTCATCACCTGCCTGGAGGAGCAACTTGTAGGTTCGCAGGCGAGTCGGTTGGGCGAGAGCCGACATGATGATTGTTGCCCGGGAAATATCCATAACTCTTGAATGGTGGATGAGTGATCCATCGTCAACGATGGTATCGCGCCTCGGCAAATGAATCGAGTTCTGGTAGCGGCAACGTCTGCATTGGGCTTAGCCTTACCGCTAAATACCCAACAAACATCGGCTTTCGCTCCGATTTACCCGACAGTTGCTAGTCCGCTCTTGGCCCATTCCCGGCCGTAAAATCTTGCCTGAACCAACGTCCGTTTCCAGGTAGCGGCAGAGCCGGCATGAACGGCTGGAACTGGGTCTTTGCGGGCCTAAAATAGCCTGTCGGCAATGCGCCCCAATTTCAGCCGCTCAGCCGGGGGCTACTGATCCTATAAAGCCGCCGTTCGTTCGGCCAACGCCGATACTGCGAATGACCAGCTTGTTGTCATGTCCTCGCGCTCTGCGTACGCATTTGTTGCCCTGATTGCATCGTAAGAATCGTATTGGTCGTTTTATGGAAGTAGCTGTCGACGCCCCGACGTGTTTTCAATGATGCGTGGTTGACGCGCTCGGCGTTACTGGACAAGGAATATATAACGTTTGCTACAGGATCGTTCTCCCGCCGTGCATGGCCTGATCAACGAATGATCGATGCCGCGCTTTCGTATTTGGCGGTGGACACGGCGTTCGGCGCATTCCGCGCCGCTTATCCTGCAAAAGGCCCCATGAAGGCGGCCGACAATGACGATCAGCTCCGATTGATGACACCGGTGATCTTGCGCGCCTGTATGACGGGCCCGGCAGCGAAGCGCCTGGCCATCCGCCTGAAATCTCGCGCGATCCTGAGGGCGTGAGGCTGTGGGTCGTCCGATCTGAGGACGTCGCGCACGCGGCCGAGATGTGCGACTTTGCGAACGGATGTTCCGACGGGGTCATCAAGCACACCAATCTGACGGGCGGTGCGCCCGCGCATTGCGGCGGGGAAATGCTCGTACTCGACGGGACTACGCTCGTCGTGAACGGTGGATCTGGCCGTTACGGTCCTACGTCAGAGGCCGAGATGCTGGCCGTTGCAAAAGCGTTCAGGCATTCCGGCTACAGCGTGTGGTATTATGCTTACGATGATGAGTCGGGAGAAGCCTTTCGTTTTGGCTCGCGTTCGCCGGAGTGGCTAGCGTGACCGCTCCCACGACCGCACAGCTTGATCGGGTCTTCGGTCCTGACGCTAAAGGTAACACTGTCGAGGCACGCGCTAGAGTTCGTCCGTCCGGCAGTTGGTGCGAAGCGAGTCACAGGTTGCAGTCCTGACGCCTCAAGCCAAGGGATTGCCGATCATGGCTGCGGATGCGTTACGTCTGGTCGGCTTCGACGGTCTCATGACCGTGGTCGAGAAGGGTGCCGCGGTCATCAACTCGTCGGTCAACGAACCCTCGCAAACGATCCGGGCACAGCGAAGCGAACTCAACGTTTCCGTCGATGAGGTCGCCAAGGCGACGGGGCTGTCGACGGCAGAGGTTGAGAAATCCGAGGAGCGCGGGTCGATCCTGCCGATCCGCAAGCTGCTTCGCCTGGTCAGGCACTTGCACTGGATGACGATACCCTAAGTGCGATCCCGCACGCCGGCCGGGACGGCGACCTCGCCTATCGGCTTCGTACGATGCAGAGCAGCCCGACGGTGAAGCTGTCGGCCAGCCTAGTCCTTAAACTTTCCGAAGCGGCCTGGATCATATCGAAGCAGCACAAGCTGACGGCCATGCTCGATGAAGGCCGGGTTCCTCCTTCATTTCCGGCAAGCCGGGACTATGCCCGCCCCGCATGGAAGCGTGGCTGGGAGCTCGCCGAGCGAACCCGCGCACTGATGGGCGTAGATCCTGTTGCGCCGATCCTTTCGGTCCGCGCGCTGATTGATCGGATCAACATCCCGCTCATCCAAGCCGAACTCGGCCATACCTTTGCCGGCGCCACGGTTCAGAATGGCGCTGACCGCGGGATAGTCGTGAACATCCAAGGCGACAACACAAACGTCTGGGTTCGCCGCGTAACGCTTTGCCACGAGTTGGGCCATCTGTTGTGGGATCCCGCCGATCAGCTGCAGCATCTCCATGTCGATAGCTATCAGGACATCAGCACAATCAGCGAAACGGGGATTGAAGCGCGTGCGAATGCGTTCGCGATCGCGTTCCTTGCTCCGCCGGCAGCCGTGCGGGAAATCGTAAAGCTCGATATCCCCGCCGAAGAGCAGGTCGGACGGTTGATGCAGCGTTTGGGCTGGCCGGCTCGGCGGCCCGGCATCACCTCTCGAACGTCGCGCGAGAATGGGGCGTTGATATCGACACGGCACATGTCCGTTCTGAGCGGCTTCCACAACCGGACGAAGACTGGTGCGTGCGCGAGGACTGGACTGTCGATTTCTTTCCGATCCCAAGTGTTCCGACCAATCGTAAAGGGCGGTTTGCCGGTCTGGTCGCTGCTGCAGCAAAGCGGGGAAAAATCAGCATGGATTACGCTGCGGTGTGCCTCGGTGCGACGGTTGGACAAGTAAAAAGCGAGCTCGACGCGGTTCTTGGTATCTCCGCGCCTGATTTCACCTGAGATCATCAGGTCGGCAACCGAGCGTTCCCCTTAGACGAGACGAGGGCTAATGGACGTCCGGCATTTCCATCGCGCCGGCATCAAGGCCGGTTCGCGACGGAGCGTGTTGCCCCTCCTGTAGGGAAGCGACATCCTGCCGCTTCAGGGAGGTCCCATTTGAGCAGCAAGTCGAGATTGAGTGCGGCAGGCGATATTACTGCGGAGGCCGTCGAAGTCGGGGAGCCGCTGGCGGGCACATTCGTGATCGAGGATCAGGACATCAGAGCCTCGCTCGTGCGCTTCGACGCCTTCTTGCCACATGAAGATGAAGGTTCCTTACATCTGCGGACGGAGGGTAATTGGTACGCCTCAATGTTCGATCTCGTGCCCTCCGGTTGGAGCCAAAGCGGCGGTGAAACTGCGCGGCGTATGTGAGGAACACGTCATCGAACGTCACCTTGGTGGGTTGGGATGTTTGGACCGACGCGACCTCAGTCTCGTCGCCTGATGTTCCGGATCCCTGGTCTCCAGCACTTGTTCGAGGGATCGCCCGCATTTCCGGTCTGTCATCGACAGCGAATTCGCGGCGTTGCCAGACCTGACCGCCTTCCAGGTCGAGATCGCCGGTGCGTCGTTGAAGGCATGGCTTACCCCTGCCGGCAACATGTCCTCTGGGCGTCCTCGCAACGTCGCTCCTTGGATCGTAATCGAATACGCTGAGGGCAGGCCGCTTACCGAACTAAGGCGCGCTATCCCGCTGGTCACACGGTTCTTCTCGACACTGTCAGGTAAGGACCTGCACGCCGCTGAGATCGTCGTGTCACGCCACAGCGAGGAAGACGTCCACCGCCGAGCCGAGGCGCGTCAGGCGACGCCGGAACATCAAGTCTTTCGCTATACCGACGGCGGTGCCAGATCAGGCGATCGAGCAGACCCATACAGCACACTGGTGAGCCTGTGGTCCGCAGCTGACCGAAACTCGCTCGAAACGAGCCTCGCCGCGTGGATCGGACGGGATCCAGATTGGGCGCCGGCGACAGCGATGATGGCGGACACATTAGCGAAGCAGGGAGTAATGAGCGCCTCACGACTGCTCTCAGCAACCCGCTGCCTCGAGGAGATCCCCGGCGCTGGACCTCAGGATGTCATCACTAAGGATCACGCTCGGGCATTGGGCAAGCTCGTCGGCCGCGCCGCAGCACGGCTCGGATATGGTAGGATTGGGGGACGGTTCAGGAACGCCATCTCTCGGATTGCGCTCGAGACCAATCGCGAGCGGCTTGGCCGGCTTGTTGGGGAAGTGCGGGCGGCGTTCGGCTCCTCCGTGATTGACGAGTACATCGTGGATTGGGTCGCGGAGGCGCTCTCCATGCGGGGACGGGCCGCGCACGGCGCGCGCACGGCTATAGACGACGAATACGAAGTTTTCGCCCGCGCGGTCGAAGCAGTGGAGTGCCTCAACTTTCTTTTGATGGCGAAGGATTTGCCGCTCGGCGACGAGCACAGGGCGCGCGTCTCACGCCATCCGCTGGTCGAGCGCTACCGCAACTGCACGCTGCCCGGCTCGCCCGCGACCTTCCGCTCCGGGCTCTCCGCGGCTGTGTAATCGAACACTAGTATACTTAAGCGGCGATACTCCTTCACCGCTCACGTCTCGATCGACTTTCGATTGGCATGTCGCGATCTGTATCTGAAGCCACCCCCTATAAGTCAGGTGAACGAAAGGCTGCTTTCGGGAAGGGCCAAACTAGGAGTGAGCGTCCGGCTTGGGGTCGCCACTGCACGCTTTGGGAGGACTTCGCCGGCTCGCATTCTTGAAGCCGACGCATCATGACTCCAGGTACGGAGCGATCGCGGGGGGTGTGCCCAGCAGCGCGCCTAGGAGCATGCCAAGCGTTCTGGCAATGGACTAACCCTTAGTAAAGTAAATATGATGGCGATACTCACAAAACCTAGCGCGCGATCCTCTTCAAGACCGCAGTGAAAACGAACCAAAACCCGAACACATCTATTGCAACGAATGGTGTGAATAAGGCGCCGAACGATATTTCGTCTATAGGGCCTATAAGCGATAGTGCTAAAACGTGCAAAGTCGCCATCAACAGGATCAAAAGAGTCATTGTGACGCGAGATCTTTGATGCCAAAGTAGCCCTGCGACTGCAAATACGGCTCCGCTTGATAAGGTCGATAGGAATGCAAGACCACCACTGAAATGATATGCGACAGTCAGGAATACTGTGGCCGATATAGCAGTCCCGACTACGACGACGCCTAGGGGCAACGGGTAGTGGAAATAGGGGTCATGCTCGCTCATTGATTAGCACCTGTACCAGTGCCGCTACGCCCGTCGAGAATTCTCTGCAAACGCATCCAATCGCGGAGAGGCGTTCTAACGGTCAATTCCATGAGGTCCAGTGAGGTATCATCTATCATGCGTGACCCCAAGTCCTGCATTGATTGGAAGCATGAGACCCTAGGCACTATTATGATCGGCAACAACTCCGAAAAGAACCTACGCAAGCGATGAAGACACCCGCTGAACCGGGGAGCTTTCTCTTGCCAGCCCACCCGTGACATGTCAGCGGACCAGTTCAAATCGCTCGACGGACCGGCTATTGAGTAGACGAACAAGGATCTGGTTTAAGGTGGGCAACCGTTTGACGTTGATCATCTGCGTATGAGGTAGCTGATCAGGCTGAACGCACATGGCGTGACATCTTAACGGGCCTTTTAGCTCGTGCCGAGCAGCAGGCAACTCAGATCGCGTGTCAGAGCACCGACGCGCCGCATGCCGAGCGGATCTGCGAGTTCGCAATAGCGATACCCAGGGAGCAGCCCGGTTGGACGCTGTCGCCGAGGCGCACCGTCTCGCCTGACAGATCCTCGTTGAAGCGCACCGACCGAGGCGATCCGGTCAGTCGCTGCCACAGCGTCGCCGGGCGATCGATGCCGTAGGTGATGGTGATGTTCACATATTCGTCGGGCGCGGCGGTGACGCGGTAGTGCGCGCTATGCGCGCCAATATGGCCGACAAGATATCGACCCGTCAGTCCGCCGCCCGGCGCGGTTACCCTCATCCCTCTCCCAGCGAACGCGGCAACGTCGCCGTCGGGAACGGCATAGTCGTCGGCGGCAAGATCATAATTGACCTGCCGCCAGTCGATCAGCCCGGGAGACGCGGCGTCCCAGATCGTCGGCGGGTCGTTGATGACGACCGCGGGCTCGCCCGCAGCCACGGCCGGCGACCCAAGAAACAGCTGGTCAAGGCTCCACACGACGTCGAACAATTCGTTGGCAGTGTTCTTGAGGATCAAGGTATAGTCCACATCGTAGTGGTGCCGGCCGTCGGAGAGTGCGCCGAGATCGCGGACGACGAGGACGCCGGTCGGGTTGTCCTTCAGCAGCGCGAACGCTGACAGCTCCTGCTCCTTGCCCGCGAAGTTCGGGAACCACGCGACGATGCCGAGCGCGGCACCGAGGGTAACCACGACCGCACTGTAGAGCGCGAGGCGCTGCTCGATCGTCCGTGGCGGTGTGGAGGGCGGCGGGACAGCCATCGTGGCTCCTCGGTGGATTGCCGACCTGCCGCGCGGATCCTATGCCCGGCGTGCGACATTTACGGGGTGCTCAGCCTATACTACGCGCTAGCCCACTCCAAAACACCTACGCAGATGACCGTCAGACCCTCTTCGCGGTAAAGCGCTGGGTCTTCTGGCGGTTGATCGTCACTCCGTTGCGCCCAAGCAGGCTGTGGAGCCGCCGATACCGGCATCGGTTGCCGATCGAGCGGCGCTCCAGCAAAGATTAATGAGCGTCTGAAGTCGGGAACGCGATGGAGGGCGCTGAACGGCGACTAATGAGTCAACGTGCGGAGACCACCTCGCCGTCTTCCTTGGTGAAGCTGTCGGGCCTGCGTTCAAGAAGTCGAGCACGATCTCGCTCGGAGGCCGACAGAGCCTTACCCCTCTGGGCGTGACGACGATTGGTCGATTCACGAGCACAGGGTGCTCGATCATCGCATCGAAGGATGCGATCATCCAACGTTGGGGTTAAGCAGGTCCAAGTCGGCCGCCGGCGTGCCCTTCTCGCGCAGAATATCACGCGGCTGCGCGTGCATCGCCGTGAGCAGTTGCTTCAGCTGCGCTCGGGTCCAGCCCGCCTACAGATACTCGACAACTTTCGGCTCGTAGCCAGCTGCCTGGATCATGGCGAGCGTGTTGCGGGAGGTGCCGCAGGCTGGGTTGTGGTAGATGGTGATCGGGAAATCGGTCATGCTGCGCGTGCCTCTCGGAACAGCCAGCTGGAGAGCGCCGACGCTATGGCGGCGCCTACCAATTGGGCGACGATAAAGGCCGGCGCGGACGAAGGCGCGATGCCGGCGAATGTGTCGCTGAGCGAGCGCGCGACCGTCACGGCGGGATTTGCAAACGAGGTCGACGCCGTGAACCAGTAGGCGGACGTGATGTAGAGGCCGACGATCACCGGGGTGGCATCCGGCCGGAAGCGCAGCGAGCCGAGGATCGCGGCAATGAGGCCGAATGTTGCCACGCCTTCGGAGAATGCCTGCGCCGGTCCGTCGCGCAGCTTCGCCGACACCTGGAAGACCGCCTCACCGAACATCAGGTGCGCCATCCAGACGCCCAGGACGGCGCCGACGATCTGGACGACCACGTAAGCCGCCGCAATGCGGGCGCTCGAGCTCGCGACGCGCGGCAAAGACCAGCGTTACCGCCGGATTGAAGTGGGCGCCCGACAGCGGGCCGAATACGGTGATAAGCACCACAAGGCCGGCCCCAGTCGCGAGGGTGTTGCCGAGCAGCGCGATGGCAACGTTCCCGCCCGCGAGGCGCTCGCCCATGATGCCGGAGCCAATGACGATGGCGAGCAACAGCGCTGTACCGAGCGCCTCCGCAGCCAGTCGCCTCGGGAGATCGAACGGCTCGAGCGGCGGCTCAAGACTGGGGGCGGTCACGAGCTACTACCGGCTACAGGTTCGCTGCCAATGGCGCGGAGCGCTTGCTTGAGAGCCTCGCCGTCGAGCTGGTCCAAGGGCAGGCCGGCAAGCCGGTCGATCCGCGCGCCGAGCATCTTGCCCACGTCGGCAAAGGCGCGGTCAATTTCCGCCTCGCTGCCGTCGACGTCGGCAGGATCGGGCGTGCTCCAGTGCAGCCGGATCGGCTTGCCAGGCCAAACCGGGCAAACCTCGCTCGCGGCGTTGTCGCAAACGGTGATGACGAAGTCGAACTCGGGCGCGTTCGGCCCTTCGAACTCGTCCCATGACTTCGACCGAAACCGCAAAGAATCGGAACCCGTTCGCCTCCAGCCACCTGATCGCACCTGGGTTCACCGCGCCTTTAGGGTGGGAGCCGGCGGAGTAGGCCTCGAACCTGCCGCCGGCGACGCGGCCGAGCATAGCCTCGGCCAGGATCGAGCGGGCCGAGTTGCCGGTGCATAGCACCAGGACCTTGTAGGGCGGCGTAGTCAATGCAGCTCCCCAGCGCTTGTCGCCTCGGTGGCGCAGCTCAGCGCCGATTGCACGACCTCAGCCAGGCGGCGGCACACTTCTGGCCGGCCATCGCAACAATCCTCGACCAAGAACCCCAGCAGCTCGGCAAACCCGGCAAAGTCGGCATGGTAGATGACGGAGCGCCCCTCGCGTCGGGAACGGATAAGCCCCGCACGTTGCAGGATGCCGAGATTGGTCGACATCGTGTTGGCCGGCGTTTCGAGAGCCCGCGCGATCTCCCCTGCAGGCATGCCTTCCGTCCCGGCGCGGACGAGCAGCCGGAACACGCCCAAGCGCCCCAGATGGGCCAACGCCGACATGGCCTCGACGGCGGTTTCGCTCGTGGTCACTTGCAACACACCTCAGTCCTCAATGCTGCATCTCGGTGTACCAGTAACTAGTGACCTCAGCCGCCAGCCGCGGGGGAAGGGGAACATAGCCGAGCGCGGTTGCCTCCCCCTGGCCGCGGAAGAGCGCAAACTCGAAGAGCTGCACCAGTGCGCGCGTCTTGCTGAAATCGGTCTTTTGCCGAGGTACCAGAATGAACGTGGTCGCGGCGATCGGATAGGCGTCCGGACCGGGTGCGTCGGTCAGGATGAGATAAAAGTCCTTCTTGCGGTCCCAGTTCGCCCCGGCCGCTGCCGCCTGGAAGGTCGCTTGGCTCGGTGCAATGAAGCGGCCCGCTTCGTTCTGGACTGAAGCCCAGGTCAGGTGCTCGCGCGCCGCATAGGCAAACTCGACATAGCCGATGCTGTTGGGCGTTTCCTTCAGCAGCGTAGTGACGCCTTCGTTGCCGTTCCCGCCGACGCCGACCGGCCACGCCACCGCTGTCCCCTCGCCGACCCTAGTCCGCCACTCCGGACTTTTCTTGGCAAGGAAGTTCGCCCAGTTGAACGTCGTGCCCGAGCCGTCGGATCGATGGACGACAGTGATCTCAACATCGGGCAGATGCACCGAAGAGTTCAGGGCGGCGATCGCCGGCGCGTTCCAACGCTTGGTCTTCCCGAGGTAGATATCGGCGAGGAGGGAGCCGGTCAGCCGCAGCTCGCCCGGCCGCAGGCCAGCGATGTTCACGACGGGCACCACCCCGCCGATAACCAGCGGAAACTGCGCCAGCCCCGCGCGGCGAAGTTCATCGCTCGGCAGCGGCTTGTCGCTGGCGCCGAAGTCGACCTTGCCTGCCTTGATCAGCTCGATACCTGCTCCAGACCCTACCGATTGGTACACGATCTTGGTGCCGCCGCTGGCGTGAAAGTCCGCCATATAGACGGCAACCCATCTGGACAGAATCGGGGTGACGAACGTGGAGCCCGCACCCGTGACTACCGTTGGCGGCGGAAGTTCGCCCGCCCCGAACAGCAGGAGCGAGCATAGAGTGAGCAATGTGGCACGTCGTCCAACGCGCACGGCTATTGAACCCATAACTGCACCCCCAAACATATCGATTCGCGTTTTCTGGAATCATCGAAACAGCAACGGTCGTCAAGACTTGATTCCAGGCTTCCAGAGCCGCAGAAGCATGCGATGCACGACCCAATGCCCGCCCTCGATGATCAGTTTGTTGATCGAGCCAGCCACGCGAGCTTGCTTCCGGCGGCTCCCTCAGATCATCCGCCGAGGTTCTTGCTGCTGTATGGAAGCTTGCGTGAGCGAAGCTATAGCCGGCTGCTGATCGAGGAAGCGGACCGACTGCTACGCAGCCTCGGCGCCGAGACGCGCATCTTCGACCCGCGCGGTCTGCCACAGGTTGACGACGCGCCTCTCGATCACCCGAAGGTCGAGGAGCTTCTACAGGCCTCGCTGTGGTCGGAGGGACAAGTCTGGTGCAGCCCCGAGCGCCACGGGGCAATGACTAGCATTTTCAAATCGCAGATCGACTGGCTACCGCTCGAACGGGGCGGCGTTCGCCCGACCCAGGGCAGAACGCTTGCCGTGTGTCAGGTCAACGCCGGGTCGCAGTCGTTCAACACGGTGAACCAGCTTCGCATCCTCGGACGCTGGATGCGGATGATCACCATCCCGAACCAGTCATCGGTCGCAAAGGCTTATGACGAGTTCGATGAGCAAGGCCGTATGAAGCCGTCGGCATATTACGACCGTCTCGTCGACGTGATGGAGGAGCTGGTAAAGTTCACACTGCTTACCCGCGACCGCGCTGACTATCTGGTCGATCGGTACAGCGAGCGACGGTCTGAAGGACGGACACCCGTGCCGGCCGCTTTGGCCGACGCTGGCGTGGCCGCGCGACCTGGCTAACTTCGCTGTTGATTTTCGGTCGCCGGTTCTTGGCTGAATGAACAAACGGCAGAAGTTGGGAGGTGACGAAACCAACGTGAGTGACCGACTGTGGGGTCCACCTGATGAGTCCGCCACCCAGTAAGCGATCGGCGGATGCTCTCCGAGGCCGGCCATTTCTGCGCGCCTTAAGTTTAGCACCTCGCCGCTGCAGGTCTCCCGACATGTCTTGATCGCCGTCGAGTCACGAAGGCCGGTCGGTGACGCACCGGAAAGGAGCCGTCCGTGCCGGCGACAGCTCCACTCTCTCCTGCGATCACCGATACGATCAGGGATGAATGTAGATATATTCAGCACAATCAATAGGCTTCAATCAAGACGAAAGGCATTCTATAGCTAAACCGAGTTGCCCTCGGTGATAGGCCGACGTAATGCCGCGCCAATCAGGCCGAACCCAACAACCATCATCACCCAACTCGAGAGTTCCGGTATTCCGCCCACGGTGAGGCGTACATTATCAAAATCTCCTTGGGCACTAATTGACCCGAGGATTATTGTCATAGTCCTTCCGGCGTCGGCTGCAGTTGTTCGATATGTCGCGGTATAAGTCGACCACCCGCCGCGCAGTGGCGCCACGCCCACTGCATAGGTATTGACGCCGCCTACCTGTAAGTCGATAAAACCAGGATCGATATCGTCGTGCCTTACACCCAAATCCGCCCTTAAGGTGTAAAATCTGCCAGCAACAGCGGTTGCGGCTAGAAGCTGGCTGATCGACCCGCCGTTCGAATATGCTACCGTGTTGCCATCAGGCACGTAGTCAAAATATCGGGTGTTTCCGTTATCCGGTCCGGGCCGAAATTGCCCATTCGTGCCGCCGCTATTCGTCCAGCCAGGAATGTTGGAGGTTGAGAAGCTGCACCCAGCACCACAAGATCCAGGAACCCCTGAGCCATCATTGGTAAACGGCAATCCGCCTGACGGCAGAGTCTCAAATGATGGATTAGCCACGGTAACAGAACCGGCCCATGCCGCCCCTGCTGGAAGGGCCAATGCTAGCGAAACAATCACCCGTAGATACATCGTTGATCTCCGTTCGATGAAGTCGGCTAGGATAAGCTCACTTTCTCTTTTCACCTTGGCGATCGAGTGGCGTCTTCTAAGCGGGGTCCATCTGACAATGCTGCGGCATGCCGCCGGGCCATCGCGCCGACGGCAGTAAATCCGACGAGCAGCAGCATCCAGCTCGAGGGCTCGGGAACGCCGGCAACGGTGAGCACCGGGTCGATGTAGGCGTTGGCGATCCCGAACTGTCCTGAAAAATTGCTGACCGTCGCATTTAGGTTAAGATCAAGATAGTCCCCGCCAACAACATCAAAGATTAGCGTCCGGCTAAATTTATGAAAGCCCGGCGCTCCTTCTTCGCACACACAAGACGTGACCGAGTTTTGCACCGTCGATAAGGCGTCGCCAAGTGCGTTATGCAGGGTCGCCAGATAAGTGATGCGCGCTTTCGCCGCTCCAAGATTATTAGTAAACCCTGTCAGGAGTAGCTTGATCTTCGCAGACGCAGTCTCAGCAAAGTCGAAGGTGCTGAAGCTTTCGGCGTTGGCACCGAGCAGCAAAGTTCCAGTGCCGCCATAGCTTGCAGTTGCGATTCCCCCATGCGCTGTGAGTGCCTGCGCTGAATACGCGGTATCGCCGCTACCCGCGGCATAACTTATATTGTGTGTGTCCGATTGGTTGATATAAGTGCTGCCGAAGTCGGTCCCAATGATCGATGTGGAGTACGTGACGGCATCTGCGGATTCGGCTCCGATCGCAGCTAATGCAATACCCAGTGCCCTTGCGAGGATTTGGTCGCGCCGCACGTGCCTGGCGAAAATAGCCATACCCAGCTCCCTCGATCCTGGTCGCTCCTGCCCGTTGGCGGATGCGAACAGTTAGTTGTGACCGCGGTTATCGCGCGTCATGCCCGGCGTGGCTTCCCGCAGACGGCAATCCCAGTCAGTCGGAAACGGAACTGCTTGAGGTGTGCGGCTTTCCGTGGGATACCGACTGGTCGACAGCTTTCGGCAGACAAGATGCCAAACCAGATCGTCTTGGATACGGCTGATATCCCCGCAGGCGAATTGCGTGACTTCTTCCGGGACGCGCTCGCCGACACTCTCGGCCGTTTTGAGGTTGAGGCGCGAGGCGAAGGACCGATGCGGCATATCTTTCGCCTCGCCGGCGGATCCGGTGCCGAGATCGTTTCCGCACAAAGCACGGCCGTACGCATGAAGGCTTCCGCTAAGCCCGACGGCGACGGGATGTCTTTTAACCTGCTGCGAAGAGGCTCACCGATACGCCAAACTCAGGGGCGGCGTGTCCTTGAAGCCCAGGTGGGTGAAGGCTTCCTGGACATGCTTTATGAACCGTACACGTTCGAATGCGGTACGGCACATACAATCGAATGGATCTACCTGTCGCGACGGCGGCTCGCGACCCGAATGAAGGACGTCGAGGCGCGCACGCTCGACGCGCGGACCGCGCAGCCCGGGGCGCTTGCTTTGCTGTCGGCCTATGCCTTGGTAGTCCAGTCACTACCGAGCAACCCTGTGCTCGAAGCGCAGGCAAGCGAGCATCTGCATGATCTTGCTGCGTTGATCCTCGGTCCGACGCGCGACGGTGCTGAGATGGCACGTAGCGGCGTCCGTGCGGCTCGGCGCGCAGCCATCGAGCGCTTTGTCGACAAACACCTTAGCGACCCGGCGCTCGACACCGCTGCGGTCGGCCGTCACTTCGGACTGAGCCCGCGCTATATCCGTATGATTTTTGCTGACCTCGGCTTGCCTGACCTAATTGCCTCGAAACGAGTTGCGCTCGCTGCGCGTATGTTGGCTAACCCGGCGTTGGCAGATGTCAAGATAATCGACATCGCTTTCCGCTGCGGCTTCAACAGTGTCAGCGTGTTCAATCGCCATTTTCGAGGTGCGACCGGCACCACGCCGTCGTCTTATCGCTAGCCGAGGGCGGCTGAGGTCCGCGTCACCCGCTGCCCGGCCACGCGGCCTCCGATCTGCCATCCGCGGTCACGGCGGCCGACGACGCGAAGATCGCGGGCGCACCGTTGGACGCCGGTGGTGAGGCTAGGCGGCAAAACATGGATGGAAGCGATGACAAAGCGGGGCACTATGTCGGCTAAATAACTCGATATTGACCAGCGGAAAGGCAGCACCCGGCACCGTGAAGCCAGATCGGGACATGAACGGATGACCTGTTTCGGGAACCCGCGATGCCGCCCGTGATGACCAAGATTGGGGTCTCGAAGCCCTCAAGCGGTGATGCGATCGCTTTCAAGTAAATACTCGGAGCGCGCCACGAAAAAGGGCGGCCCTTGCGGACCGCCCTCTCGTGTGGGTGTGAGGAAGAAATTAGGCGGCGACGGCGATAACCCGGCGGCGTGCGGCAAAACCGACGAGGCCGAAACCGGCAATCATCATCACCCAGCTTGCTGGCTCGGGAACCGTTGCCGGAGCGTCGAAGGTCACCGTGCCGCTGTGAGCGCCGTTGTTCGCGTCAATCTGACCACTGAACAGCGTCGCACCGGCAGCGTTGAAAATGCTCACCGAATAAATATCACGCTGGCTGCAGCAGTCGCTGCGGCCAAAGACGGAGAGACTCGACAACGTCGTCGGGCCGAAGTTTACGTCCAGGAACTCGCCCCCGCCCGAACCAGCCGAGTGAAAGATGGTATCGGTGTAATAATTGCCGGCGGTGTTGCCATCGATCGCCTTGTCGGGTGTGCTGAAGCCCGAGTAGGTCGAGGAGCCCGTCGCCGATCCGCCGTTGGCGGAAAGCGCGACGTTGGTCGATGCAAAATTGAAGGCCTGCACTTCTGCGACCTGGAGATAGTCCGGAAAGGCGCTCTTGATCTCGATGCGCGTGGCACCAACCACTGAAACAGCGGCGGCCGGGAATGTCGCCAGCATGGCGGCTGCTGCGGCCGCGGTCATCAACAACTTCATACTGGTACTCCGACCAAAGTGACGTGGTACCACATCATGCAAAAGGTGGGCCAACTGCCAACCCATTGTTATCTATGTGCTCGCGTCGGCGACCTCCGGCTTAGTGTAAGAGATCCCGACGCTTTGCCGCCGGCTGTCGCACGCTGCATATCCCGCCAATATATTGGCAGAGCAAAGCGGATCGCTTCTGGTTGTGTCGGTCATCAACACAATGCGCCGATCAGCCGCCTTGCCGCTTCCGACCTAATGCCGACGTAATCGGTGTGAATGAGCGGCAGATTAGCAGGAGCGCAGGCTGAGCTTTGAACGGCCGATCCTGGGGTTCGGCGTCCGTGACACTAGGCTCAGCGCGCTCAAAAGTCCATTAAATCAATGCCGTTCTATGAGTCCTTTTATCGGCGCACGACATGGGCGATACCTCGCCCACTCCGATCAAACGTAAACGAGGCCCTCCAGCCATTTAAGAGCAGCCGTGATGTGCGATTGAATGATCAGCAGCTTTCAGGTGCCGCCCGAGCGCATTCATCATTCGTATCCGGCTCTGGTCACGCACTGCTTCTGGCCGAGACAAGCCATATTTTCGTTTTTCTTGTTCATGATTGCTGACCGACGTTCACGTCGACGAAGTGCCAGTCAGTTAAGATAACGCTAAGTGGTTGACGTCTGTCCTTGGCGGTAATCGCGCGATAAGAAAGGACAGGCTAAGACTCGGCCACAGCGGAACTCGGATGCGACAAAATACCAAGCCACGCGATCATCGCAAATGTGCAACTCTGCTTCACGGGGCGGGGCTCTAGGAGGAGAATACCATGATCCGATTGGGTTTTTTGCTTACCGCCGTCGCGCTGGTGACCACCCCTGCCGCCGCCGTGACACGAACCGATCCGGCCGGGGATTTTTTGCCGACCTATGTCGGCCCCCACAACGGTGACCTCGACGTCCTGAAGTTCTCCACCTCGATTGTCGGCAGCAATTTTGTGTTGTCGGCGACGCTGAACGATCGGATTGGCACAACCCCGGGAGCGATCTACGTCTGGGGCGTCAACCGCGGCGCAGGAACCGCACTGTTTGGTTCCAGCCTTGGGCTCGACAAGGTGCTGTTTGACTCGGTCGTCATCCTTGCACCGGATGCGACCGGCTTGGCCGTTTTGATCCCGGGCGGGCCGACGCCGCTACCAAGCGGATCGGTGACGATCGATGGCGACACAATCACTGGCACGGTTCCTATCTCGCTACTCCCCACCACCGGGTTCACGCCTGGGCATTATGGCTTCAACCTGTGGCCGCGGCTGGCCGGTGGGACCGTGGCCAATATTGCGGACTTCGCTCCCAACAATGGCACGATCAACGCCATTCCCGAACCAGCGATCTGGGCTATGATGGTCGCAGGGTTTGGCCTCGTCGGCTGCTCTGTGCGTCGTCGTGCGACTATCGGCACTGTCTGATCTATCTCGCAGTGCGGTGGGTGCCGCGGAGCTGCCAATCGACGTTTGCTCTCCACCCGCAATCGACGATCCCGGCTACTAAGCGATTCCCGAAAGCCTCCGCTCGGCGTGTGAATGGACGGCGGGCTTTCGGGAAGCGGGCAGCGGGGCTTTAACGGCGGGAGTTGGGTTGATCCCTGCGGGCGGGCGTAGTTACGCCGCCCGCAGGGTTGGCACTTACATTACAGGTCACGCGGAAACGGTTGAGCGCCGAGCGCGGATTGCAAGACCGGTGGCGGTGAAGCCGATGATCAGCATGCCCCAAGTGGCTGGCTCGGGGACGGTGAGAACGCTTTCGCCGATGGTCAGCGATGCTGTTGGCGGCCCGCCCGCGAAACGGATGTCGCCCGTGCCTACGAACGTCCCCCTCGCGTGGGCGAACGCGCCGCCGCCGCCGGTTACGAGGAAGGTCTGGACGTTATCGATGACGCCGGTGACGCCGGAGTTCGACAGGACCCCGGTATAGGTCCCGAACAACGAGTTGCCGTCGGCAAAGCTGTAGACGAAGCGACCGTCGTAGTAGGGCGTGTCGGGTGATCCCACCGCGATCGGCGGACCGCGATCGAGGCAATGACTTTGGACCGAGGTGAAGGTGCCGAGGTTCGACAAGCCGGTCGCATAGAAAGGACCGAAGTTACCGATGTTGACCGTAAGGGCTGCACAGCGGCCGCCAGGTGCAGCGGGTGGGTTGGTGTTAGCGAAAGTCCCGCTGAACATCAGCGTGCCGGCCGACAGCGGGGATGAAATCGTCGCCGCGACGGCTGCGAGAAGGACAAGGATCTTCACGACGCTTACTCCGGTGACACGGGGCCGGGGTGCCCGCGCCCCTCGATTGCCTGTAGGGTGGCCGGCGCGATAGGACGGCGCGGCGACTTTTTGCCGACTTTTTGCCGACCATCCGGGAGATGCCGACGGCGATGATAGATTTAGCGCGTTCCACTGACTTCGCGCTGGGCCCGATCATGGTCCGACCGTCGTCGCGCGAGCTGGTCGGCGTAGCCGGCGCGGTCATGGTCGAGCCAAAGGTGATGCAGGTACTGGTCGTGCTATCGCAGGCCGAAGGCCGCGTCGTCTCGCGCGACGATCTTGTCACTCGCTGCTGGGACGGCCGCATCGTAGGCGACGACGCCGTCAACCGCGTCATTGGCAAGCTGCGGCGCGTCGCCGAGGACGCGGGCGCGGGAGCCTTCAGGATCGAGACCGTCGCCCGCACCGGGCACCGTCTGATCTGCCAACGACCGATGCCCGAGGCCGCCGAGGAGCCGGTGCCCACCGCCAATCAGCGCCGTGCCCGGTGGCCGGCAATGATCGGCGCCGTCGCGCTCGCCGGGGTTTGCTTGTTCGCGTGGATAAATGCCCATCGGCCGAAACCATTCGCAGCTGCGGTCCCGCAAGGCATGCCGGCCGCGGTCACCGATCTCGAGACGCGCGGCCTCGCGTCGATGTTCGAAAACACTCCTGAGCAGACCGCAGAAGGCGTCGATTATCTGCGCCAGGCGACCGTGCTTGCGCCGCGCGCGGCACCGGTCTGGGGCTCACTCGCGATGAGCTACGTCCTCAGCCTCGGCTGGGCACCGCCGGCGGAGCGCGCCGCATTCGTTGACCGCGTGCATAGCGCCGCGAGCCGCGGTCTCGGGCTCGATCCGCGAGAGAGTCGATCGGCGGCTGCGCTGGTGAGTCTCCAACCCACGTTCGGCCAGTGGTCGGCGAAAGCTGCGGCGCTCGCCGCTGCCGAAGCGCGGGCATCTCCAGATGCGGGTCCGCTTGCCTTTCAGCGGGTGCAGTTTCTGATGGCAACCGGCCAGAATCGGGCGGCGCTGGCGGCGATCCGTCCGATCATCGCAGCATCGCCGCTGGTTCCGTGGGTGCGAGCGACGCATATCGACCTGCTCGCCGCGAACGGCCGGCTTGAGGATGCCGACCGTGCAGCGGACGAAGCGGGTCGGATCTGGCCACGCGACCGGCTGATCTGGTTCACCCGCTACGACCTCGCGATGTTCAACGGACAGCCGAAGAAAGCACTGGCGATGGCGGCCGACCGTCCTGGGTGGCCGAAGCAGACAAGCGCCGCCGAGATCGGCTTCGCGGTGCGGACCGCTCGAGCGATGCAGGCGCATGGCGACGAAACCGCACCGCTCCTGCGGGCGCTTGTGGCTGCAGCCCCGCACGGGCAGGCCGAGGCCGAACGCGCGGTCCGAGCTGCCGCCGCTTTGGGTCGAGCGGATCTCGCGGTCGCTGTGGCACACAAGTTATTGCTAGACCGGCTCCCCGCCACTCCGCGCCGGACAGTGCTTCCGTATATAGGGTTGCCGGCGGACACTGAGGCGCCGACTACAACCTTGTTTTTGCCACCCGCTATGTCTTTGGCGCGCGAGCCAGGATTTCTTGATCTGATGCGTCATGTGGGCCTCGTGGCATATTGGCACCACGCCCGACCACCTGATTTCTGTGCCGAAGAACGGGCCCGGCCCCTGTGCCGCCAAGCTGGCCTGTAGCCGCTAGAATGCACCATCCGAGTCAAGCCTAAAGTGGCGATTGATCATCCTAGGTTGAGATGAATGGAGGTCTGCTTTAGGGTAGCGGTTCGAGACAACTGAATGGCCGGGTCTGGGTCTCGCAGCCAGGAAGCGGCCGGGCAGGAGCGCCCAGAACTGGCCGTCCAGCGGTCTGCTAGCGGCCTCCATGAGCGGTCGCCCGTTCACGTTCCGCGAGGCTCTGCAGCGCATGGGAGCGCGCCGGATGAGACCCAACGCGCCGGGCGGAATGCTCCTGCCCGGCGCTCTGACGGCTAGCTTCGTTAGGCTGCCACGACGTTCGAGCGGCGGCGGGCGACGACACCGACCAAGCCAAACCCGGCGAGCATCAGCGCCCATGCTGAAGGTTCGGGCACTGTGTTGCCAGAACCGCCGCCGTCCAGCGGACCGATGCCGCCGATGCGAACCTGACGAACATCCTGAACGTCCCTGCTCAGCGTGAAGAAGACATTGGTGATGAACTCATTGTTGGTTGCCCGCGCCGAGAAGAAGTTATCACCATGGCGCATGCCGTACTCACCGACGAAGAGCGCGCCGGTCTGATCGGTAAAGATGAGCGTAGCGAGCGTTGGGTTGGCCTTCGATTTGAAGATGTTGAACTCAACGGTCGTGAACCCAAGTATCGGATCTGTAAGCCCAAAAGACAGCTGCCTCAGCCCACCGTCGACAGCCGTTATCCGCGCTTGGCCTTTTGGCAGATCGAGCGGCTCGTTGCCGACAAACGATACCAGCGTAAGGGTGTTGTTCGTAATTCCGCGAGCCGTGTTGTCAACGGCGGTACCTGCTTGGAACAGCACGTTTTCGTCTGGTTGCACCGCACCCGGCGTATCGTAGATCGTGATTGTTGCCGCCGCTGGAGTACCGGCAGTAAGTCCAGCCAAAGCGGCTAATGCCAAGAGCTTGTTCATCCCATCCCCTCCTAGGTCGCTGTTCTGACGCTGCAAGACGTGTGCCAAATAGCCATTACGTATCGACAATTACTGTTAACTATCAGATTTTCCGCGCTAATTGGTAGTTAACAAAAAATATGCCACATTATGACAAGGAGCGGAAGTGTAAAATATCCCGCCACTTTTATGAACATGTCCTGATACAAGTACAGGGTTGGTGAGCATGGCAGAAATCGCGCCGCCCGCCGCGCCAGGCCGCCAAGCCGTTTTCCATCCGTCCATGCGGTCCAGCGGGCGCTTTCGGGCTCCCGTAAACGGCCAAAGGACATATGAACGGGCGACGGCACCGTCAGACCAATGTGGCAGACGCTGGTGGGCGGTGCTAGCTCGCCTGAATGAGCCGCAAATCTCGGGCCAAGTCCCCTACCCCATTCCGCTATTTCAACTCGTCGCCGGAGGTGATCCGGCTGGTTGTGATGATGTACGTGAAGTACCCATTGTCGCTGCGGAACGTGGAGGACCTGCTGGCCGAGCGCGGGATCGATATCTGCCACGAGACGGTGCGGCTTTGGTGGAACCGGTTCGGCCCGCTGTTTGCCGCCGAGATCCGCCGGAAAAGGATCGACCGCGTTCGCCAGGTGACGCAGTGGCGCTGGCACCTCGACGAGGTCTACGTGAAGATCGGCGGCGAGATGCACTACCTGTGGCGGGCAGTCGACCACGAAGGCGAGGTGCTCAAGTCCTACGCCACGAAGACACGCGACAAGGCGGCAGCACTGACGTTCCTCAAAAAAATGATGAAGCGCCACGGCAGGCCCAAGACGATCGTCACCGACAAGCTGCGCTCCTACGGCGCGGCGATGAAGGAGCTGGGCAATGCCGCGGCCCAGGAGACCGGCCGCTGGGTGAACAATCGCGCCGAGAACTCACACCAGCCATTCCGACGACGAGAGCGGGCCATGCTGCGGTTCCGACAAATGCACACGCTGCAGAAATTCAGCTCGGTGCATGCGTCGGTTCACAACCACTTCAACCAGGAACGACACCTCATCAGCCGCCAAGACTACAAGGCCCAGCGCTCCGCAGCCCTCGCGGAGTGGCGGGCAGTCGCAAGCTAGAACGACGGCGGTTTAGGGAATCCTGCGACCATCAGAGACGAGTTGCAGTTAGACTGACAGCACCTCGCTGCGGGCTTTCGTTCGAGCGCGACGCTCTCTCGAACTGACTTTGCACGACCGAAATGCGGGCCGTTCCAGCTCGGGTGAGGTCGACGAAAGAGACCAAGCAGCCGCGGCAGGCAGTGGGCACTTGAAGCGGGTAAGACTTGCGCCTTCTCGACGATGGGGCCAAGCATCTGATAAAGGACATTATCATATATAGATTTCGCCGGGAATGTGGGTGGACTTTCCGACGGCTTTCATGCCTTGGCCAGTCAGCCCTCGATCCCGATCTTCTTCCCCTGCTCGATCACCCCTTGCTCTATGGTGATCGCCGCCGCCCGGTCCGCGGCAGCCCCGGCTGCGTCGCCGAGCCGCTTCTTGACCACGCTGCGTGCATACAACGACCAGGCCTTCAGCGGTGGTGCGCGTAGGGCTGCATCATAGTCACTCAGCGCCAACGCCAATTCACCGCGGCGTAGCCGTACCAGTCCACGGCTATCGAGGAACGAGGCGTTACCTCTGCTCAGGCGTAGCGCTGCATTGCAGTCCTCGAGTGCACGATCGAGATCACGGTTGAGCAATGCCCTTGCCCAGCAGCGGCCGTTGAGCGCGCTCGGCCGCGCGGCGTCTTCAGGATGCGCCTTTAGCCACGCATCGAAGTTGCCGACAGCGGCCTCATAGGCGTCCACGATGGTTAGCATGCCACCGAGCTGGAGCCGCTGCGGGGCTGACGGCGGCAGGGTTTTGTCCGCAACGAGCAGATCGTCATGAGCCCCCGCCTGATCATGGGCTGCAATCCGGAGCCCGGCACGCATCATCCTTGCCTCAGGATCCTTGGCATCAAGCTCGATGGCTTTGTCGAGGTCGGCGGATGCGAGCGGCAGCTGTTTGTTGGAAAGGCGGGCTGCAGCCCTGAAGCGAAGGTAGCTTGCTTCTGTGGGTGCGAGCGCCACGGCATGATCGAAGTCCGCGATTGCAGCGTCGAGCTTCCCGTTGGACGCAAACACCGCGCCCCGCCGGCTGTATCCTTCGGCCGTCGTTGGTTCCGCAGCGTGGTCGCTAAGGTCGAGCTTGGTGCCGTCGGCGCCTCGCGCGCTGCGCTGAACTAGCCCAAAGACCGGGCCGCCCTCGTAGGTGAGAAGCATGCGCTCACCCTTGTTGGCAACGTAGATGCGATGAGTACGGAAGAAATCGAGACCGATCAGCATGTCGCCGTCGTTGATGGTCAGGTCGCCAAACATGATCTTGGGCTTCGGGATTGATTCGCCGCCGATGTCGATCCTGTCGAACGAACCAACCCAGGTGGACACGACACGTGTCCCGATGCCAGCGGATGAACCGCCGGGGGCCGTTCCTGGGCTCGATGGCGTGACGCCCGCCCGCTTTGCCGCGGCCATAGTCAGCACAGAAATAGGTGCGCCGGTATCAAACACGGCACGCAACTTGACGCCGTTCAGCGTCACGGTTCCAATCGTATGGACCTGAAAAGGTGGTTTGCGGGGCTCCAGTGCGATCGAGGTGAACGGCTTGTCAGTTGCCCAGTAGGCAAGGCTGTCCACCGCGCAGCCCTCGTTGCGCAGCAGCCGTATCGCCCCGTGCGGCAGATCATATTCGACGTCGCCGATACCGAGGAAGTTCTGCCCGAGAAGCCCCACGCTACCGGTGTCCGTGCCGCCCACGAGGAACTCGACACGAGGTACAGCTACCCCTCCGATTATGAATTCCTTGACCGTCGCAATCGACGCCGATGCATCGCCATTAACCCCGCGAATGCGAAACCCGAACGGCGCGGGTGTCGGTTTTAAGCCATAATCAGTCGCTGCGGCCAGCGACATCGTGCTGTAGAAGGCTCCGCTGTCGACGATGAACCGGGCATCTTTCCCGCCGATCTTCGTGGTTACCAGCGCCCGCTGGCTAGAAAGGAAGATCTCAAGCTCTAGATACTTCGAAAGATGACACGCCGGCGTTCCTGATGCAGGAGCGCCAATCGACCCGCCTAAGGCAATGAAAGCGGCTTGTACTATCGAGCATAACCACCTCATCGCGACTTGCCTATCTCTCATATTGGTCAACTCTTCGCGATTACCTCTACAAACTCCTGACGGGCAAGGTAGCGATCAACCCATAGGTGTCCTTCAGCCCGTATCGTCATGGATAACGGCGCGCTACATCAACTGGGGTGCTGACGAGCACCCCTCGTTAAATCGATCAATTATATCGTTGTATACCTCGATATATCGAGCTGCCATGACTTCTGATGAGAAGCGCCGTATAGCAGTCTCCCGAACCGTCTCAGAGCAGAGTCTCTTTATACACCTTACAGCTGAGACGAGTCCTGTCTCACTGTCCACGATCTCCCCGGTAATATGGTTATCGATTATCTCGGGCACCGACCCTGCATTGAAAGCCACCACGGGAGTTCCACATGCCATCGCCTCGATCATCACAAGCCCGAAGGGCTCGGGCCAGCGGATCGGAAACAAGAGAGCGTCTGCTCCAGACAGGAATCTCGCCTTATCACCCTCTGTTACCTCACCGACAAATTGAATAAGTGGATGATCGAGAAATGGTACAATTTCCCGCTCAAAAAAGTCGACATGATTTGCGTCAATCTTTCCGCCGATCAACAGCTTTTGTCCTGCCGCTATGGCGGTTCTTACGGCCACATCGACACCTTTATCGGGATTTATTCGACCGAGATAAGCTAGGTAACCTTCCTTACGAAACGAGGAACTAAGCTTCTTAAAGTCCACGCCGTTATAAACGGTACTGTTCCAGTTTATGTCAGGCACATGCGCACGCTGAGAGTCCGATAGGGCGACGAATGGGTGATTGGAAAAACGTGAGTAGAATCCTCGCGCGTCATTCTTATTTGGC
>CAWJWB010000004.1:0-277029 GCA_963846485.1 uncultured Alphaproteobacteria bacterium
CGTCCGAGACCGTGCGCGTCATCGTCTTGGTGGGAACAAGCACAGCAAGGGACCAGTCTTTGATCTTCATTTTCACGAGCCTGGCGCGTGCCTGCACGGTCTGCGTGATCAGGGTGGTGTAAGCCTGATTGGCATTCGACTGGTATCCGCAAAATGCGACGCCGGTATATTTTTCCTGGGAGAACTTGCCGGTAAGGATATCGTTTCCAAACAAGGCGATGTCCGAGCCCTTGCTGCGGTGGTTATCAGTGCGCAGGTCCGTTTCGGCTGGAGTGAAGCGCGCCTTAAAGTGGTTGAGACTTTCGGGATCGGCACCGATGAAATCGAAGATCCTCTGTTCCGGATCGGCGAGCGCGAGCAATATGCTGTGGGTGCCCAAGGCTTTGACGACCTCCCATTGCTCCGCGCTGGTATCCTGGAATTCGTCGAGGATGATGTAGGGATATCGGGTCGATACTAGTCTGCGCAGACGATCGGATCCTTCAAGAAGCTGCGTCACCAGTTTCGCGAACAGATCAAAGCAGACCTGCCCATCGTCCACCGCGAGCCGGCTACGTTCCTGTTCTTCCCGTTCTACCTTTTCTGCGCGCTGGGCATCAGTCAGCTTGGCTGCGGCTGGATAGTCGTTTCGGATCGCCGAGAGTGCGATGGCTTCGGCGGGCACCGTCAGACCAATGTGGCAGACGCTGGTGGGCGGTGCTAGCTCGCCTGAATGAGCCGCAAATCTCGGGCCAAGTCCCCTACCCCATTCCGCTATTTCAACATCGTCGCCGGAGGTGATCCGGCTGGTTGTGATGATGTACGTGAAGTACCCATTGTCGCTGCGGAACGTGGAGGACCTGCTGGCCGAGCGGGGATCGATATCTGCCACGAGACGGTGCGGCTTTGGTGGAACCGGTTCGGCCCGCTGTTTGCCGCCGAGATCCGCCGGAAAAGGATCGACCGCGTTCGCCAGGTGACGCAGTGGCGCTGGCACCTCGACGAGGTCTATGTGAAGATCGGCGGCGAGATGCACTACCTGTGGCGGGCAGTCGACCACGAAGGCGAGGTGCTCGAGTCCTACGCCACGAAGACACGCGACAAGGCGGCAGCACTGACGTTCCTCAAAAAAATGATGAAGCGCCACGGCAGGCCCAAGACGATCGTCACCGACAAGCTGCGCTCCTACGGCGCGGCGATGAAGGAGCTGGGCAATGCCGCGGTCCAGGAGACCGGCCGCTGGGTGAACAATCGCGCCGAGAACTCACACCAGCCATTCCGACGACGAGAGCGGGCCATGCTGCGGTTCCGACAAATGCACACGCTGCAGAAATTCAGCTCGGTGCATGCGTCGGTTCACAACCACTTCAACCAGGAACGACACCTCATCAGCCGCCAAGACTACAAGGCCCAGCGCTCCGCAGCCCTCGCGGAGTGGCGGGCAGTCGCAAGCTAGAACGACGGCGGTTTAGGGAATCCTGCGACCATCAGAGACGAGTTGCAGTTAGACTGACAGCACCCGGCGAGGCCTTCAGGAATGGCGTTCTCCAGCCGCGCGGCGAGACCGGGTGCCGTTTCGCGGTATGCGACGAGGAGCTCGTCGAGCGCGGCCTGAGCTCTGACGAGGGTGCTTGCGTTCCACACAGTGCGCAGTTCGGCGCCGATCCGCGCGCGGATGGCGACATTTGGCGCGTGATGGATGGCATTGGCAGCAAGGTGGAACTGGCATCGCTGCCAGGTGGCGGCGCCGAGCACCGCGCGGCGGGCGGCACGCAGGCCGGCGTGATCGTCGGAGACGATGAATTCGACGGCGCATGGCGGGTGAACGGCAGAAATGTCCCAAACTAAGCCGCTCCGACGCAACATGAATGAGCGGCTGAAGTTGGGAAGGCGGAAAGAGCCTGCGAGTGTCGACTTTTGGGTCGTCTGGGTCCTTGCAGCTCCGCCGGGAAGCTAAATGAAGCCGGCTCTTCTTACCCCGTCACCAAACCGCTAGTCGGTGTCCAGTTCCGTTAGGCACAGCCGGCGCACAGACCCCTCACCTCGAGAACGGGGCGAAGCGGCTGAAATCCCGTTGCGCTCGCGGCTGCTCGAACATCGCCCGCGATGCGATCGTCATCGACGTGGCTGGTCTTACCGCAGCGGTCGCAGACGAGAAAGATGCAGTCGTGGCGGCAGTCGGGATGCGCGCTCGCGATATAGGCGTTGCTGCTCTCGACCCGCGCCGCGATGTTGCCGGCAACAAACAGGTCGAGAATGCGGTAGACGGTATTAGCCGTCACCCGGCGTCCGACGGCCTTAGAAACCTCGTCGGTGATTTCATAAGCGCTGGCAGGGCGATCGAAGCGCATCAGAACATCGAAGACCATTGCCCGCAAATCGGTCCACTGATCGCCTGCGCGCTCCAGGGCGCTTCGTGCGGCTGTCACTAACGCGGAGCCGGCCGGCAGTCGATGCTGGTGCGCGCGGACGTTTCCCATCGGCGGGATATGAACGCCGCGCGGCCGATTCACAAGCTCGCGAGAGATCAAATGCCCGTGTGACCATGTCGGCCGAGCCGCCAATTGAGCAGATGTGCGGCGGCCACAACCAAGCCCCCTGCCACTGTGAGAAGCACTTCAGCGGCGCTCCCGTCGGGAGCTAAAAGGCCAAGACCAAGGAGCGCAAGGCCAAGGCCTCCAAGCGCGACGGGTCGACGGTCCCGATGATCGGACCATCCGCGAATCAGCGCAATTGTTGCCATCGGCACCGCGAGCGAGAAGATCACGGGATGGACCCACCATTGCCGGGGCAGGATCTCGCCCATTGCCGGAAGTGCCATCACAACGACGGGGAATGCGAGACAGTGGACCAGACACAGCATCGACAGCCCGACGGCACCGGTATCGAGCCAGCGCGTTAGCGACCATTCCAATCGCGGCGGCGGCAGTTGCGCCGGGAAGTTTCCCTGCTTGGCGCCGCGCGCGCGGTCGAGCCGCCCCATCAGAACGTCTTCCGAATGCCGCCGAAGAACGCCCGGCGCAGGCCATATTGCGGCGCGCCGACACCGACACCCGAGCCGTCGCGGATCTCGTAGATGTGATCGCCGACGTTGGTGATGTCGAAACGGATCGACAGACCCTTGAGGAAACCGGACCCGTCGAGGCGCTGCTCAATGCCGAGGTTGACGGTGGCGTAGGACGGCAGCTTGCCGCCGTTCGGCACGATGCCGTTGGGATCGCCGGCGCGCAGACCGTCGCCGTAGACGAAGTCGATGGCCGGCGTCAGCTTGCCAATGCCGTCGTCGAAGGCGTAGCTCGCGCCGGCCGACGCGGTCCAGAACTGGTTGTGGTCGGTATAGATCGGGTGCGCCGCGATATAGGCGAGCTCATCGGGACCGAAGAAGAACTGGCTCGAGACGATCTCGCGGCCCTTCTCCTGGCCGCGCGAGGCGTTGCCGTACAGCGTGAGCGGCCCGGCGTGGTAGGCGGTGGTGAGCTCGATGCCCCACGCCCAGCCGCGGGCATAGTTGAACGGCGATAGGATCACCGCCTCGCCGAACTGGCCCTCATCGATCAGGTTCTTCTTGATCTTGTAGTAGCCGTCGAGGCCGACCGTCAGGCCGGGGAGCACGGCCTGCAGTACCCCGGCGTCGAAATAATGCTCGCGCTCGGCCTTGACGGGATCGGCCTGCTGGACCTGCGGCGCCTTGGTCGTGCCGTTGAAGACCGACAACGTCGTCGTCCCGACGAGTTCCTGTGGCGGTGGGGTGAAGTCGCGAGCGTAGCCGACGTGAAAGGTGGTGCCGACGGTCGGCGTGTAGACGAGGTTGACGCGCGGGCTGAGCTGGTTCTCGGTGGTATAGCCGTGAACCGCATCGAAGCGCGCACCGAAGTTGAACGTCAGCTCAGGCGTCAGCGTCCATTCGTCTTGCAGATAGATGCCGTAAAGCTGCCCGGTCTTGCCTTGGCCGACGACGACCGACGCCGCCACGTCGCCGGTCTGGTTGCCGTCAGCGTCGACCGGCAGGACCAGCGAGGTGTCGAGCGATCGCGTCCGCTCGTTCTGGAAGAACACGCCGCCGCGCAGCGTGTGGCGATCCGACAGCTTGTACGACGCGTCAGCCTGGACGCCGTAGGCGAGGCTCGAAAGGCGCGAGCGATCGGAGAAGCCGTTGAAGATGATGTCGCCGTTGTTCGGATCGGGCGTGAACGTGGTGCGCGAATAGCGAATAAACGGCGCAACCTGGAAGCTCAGCGCATCGGCCGAGTACTGGTACGCCATCACGCCGTAATAGGTATACTCGTGCTGGTTCTGGTCGAGCAGGGCGGAATCATAGTCGGACACGCCGTTGACGGTGAACCCCGGCGACTGCCCCGGGTTGTTGGGGATCTGGAATCGACCGGTTGACACGCCGCCGAAGGCGCTGAGCCGGCTCGTGTCCGACAGGATCTGAGAAACATAGGCAAAGGCGTGGACCTGATCGCTGCGATCATGGATGGCGCTGAACGACGGCGTCGGGTTCTCGATGCCGATGTCGTTCCTCAGGTAGCTGCCGCTGACGAAATAGTTGAAGCCGCCGCTCGAGCCCTTGATCGACGCGCTCGGCTCGAGCGTGCCGCGGCTGCCGCCGTAGAAACCGACATCACCGCCGTTGGCGAAGGCACCCGTCTGCGTCGTGATGTTGATGACGCCCGACGTCCGGTAGCCGTACTGCGCCGGCAGCGTTCCCGTCAGCAGCGAGATCGAATCGGCGAGGCGGGTGTCGATCGTCTGGCCGAAGCCGGTGATGCTTTCCGGCACGATCACGCCGTTGATCCGGTACTGGACGTTGGCGTGCTCGTTGCGCACATGGATCTGGCCATAGCTGTCCTGCGTCACGCCCGGGGCCTGGAGCAGCAGGTTGACGAGGCTGCGGTCCTGTCCCTGCGGCTGCGTCGTGATCGTCGCCCGGTCAAAGGTGTACTTGCTCGCCCCCAGCGACGGGAGGATCGCGTCGCGGGCCTCGTCGAGCCGCTTGGCCGTCACGATGATCTCGCCGGCGGGAGCGCCAGTCGACGGCACTGCGGCTGCCTCCGCCGATCGCGCGGAAACCGAGAGCGCAGACGCTGCGCCGAGCAGGAGGATCTTCAGGACCGCCAATGAGCGCGACATCTCAGCTTCCAGTGCAATGGTATACCGTATCATGGCTATCGCGCCAGTCTGTGAGTGCCAAGCAGTTTTTTTAGTCGCGTGTTTGCGCGCGCGGAGCGGCGGCGCAGAGGGCAGGCCTAGAGCACTAAAAAGGTGCTTAGTCCCGGTTCAAGCTGCACGTCGGCTGTAAGCGATGGGCGCTGTCCCGGCAGCCTGAACCAACGTCCGGTTTGGGCGAGCACCGAAGCCGCCGTCAATGACCGGGTCTGGGGTCGTCGCCGCCACAGCGGCCAGGCAGCTGCCGCCCCAAAGGCAGACGGTCGCATGGAGGGCGCGCGCTCCCGACTACGGACATTCAGTCAGGCGATGGATCGTAAATGTCAAAATCGAGGAGAAGACCACGGGCTCCCAAATCCATCATAGTTTTAGCAGATAGACTTGCTCCCTCGTTGCTTTCCTTCATCCAAATGCCGCAAAACACATCGGCTTTAAATCGAGCAGTCAAATCCCTCCAAACAGATAAGTCTTTATTAAGTGGCGCGAGCAGTTCAGCAACATGAGCATCGAGATCGCCGGGTTGTCGATTGTTTGCGTTCAGACGCCAAGTCCCTGTGCGCGCAATCTTCTCGGTGCCGCGCATGGTAGTCCACACTTCGCCCATTTTCGCGCCTACCGTAGGCTGGCACCCAAGCCGAGAGGTGATCTCGTTGGGATCGAGGTCATTACCGAAGAAGCGAAGTGTCATCGTCGTTTCGTGTATTTTGGCCATGCACTGGCTCTACTCGCCGAATAGTCCGCTTACCACCTTGCCCCGCCCAAAGCTGCCGGTCGGCAATCCACCCGTCCATGCGGCACTGCCAGACCAATGTGGCACGGCTTGGGCAGCGATGGTAGGTCGCCCGAATGAGCCGCAGATCCAGAGTGAAGGCCCCTTCGGGGATGGTTAGCCGAGAAGCCGGCCTTCGACAAACTACCACTGCCTGTGGTTTAGCGTGCCGCCGTGGCCGCAAGACCGCCACTTGATCGACCTAAACCAGTGTCCGCAGTCGGGAAGCGCCAAGGAAACTGTGGATGTCCGGTCCTGGGTCCGTGGGGGCGTCCCGCACGAGCATTCGGTACGATCGCGCCGGGCAAACACCGGGCTAGCACGAGGCGAGGCGTTCAAGAGACACGTTTTATGCTCGTACTCCAACGCCTCGCTTTGCGAGCGCGTACCGTCGCTGGGCACCTATTGCCCCGAAGGGCACTGTCAGACCAACGTGGCACCACACGGCGGGCGGTGCTAGCTCGCTCGAATGAGCCGCAAATCTCGGGCCAGGCCCCCTACCCCATCTCGCTATTTCAACTCGTCGCCGGAGGTGATCCGGCTCGTTGTGATGATGTACGTGAAGTACCCGTTGTCCTTGCGGAACGTCGAGGATCTGCTGGCGGAGCGTGGCATCGACATCTGCCACGAGACGGTACGCTTCTGGTGGAACCGCTTCGGCCCAATGTTCGCCGCCGAGATCCGCCGGAAGCGCGTCGAGCGCATGCGCCAGGTGACCCAGTGGCGCTGGCACCTCGACGAAGTCTACGTGAAGATCAGCGGCGAGATGCACTACCTGTGGCGTGCCGTCGACCACGAGGGCGAGGTGCTCGAGAGCTACGCCACCAAGACCCGCGACAAGGCAGCAGCACTGACGTTTCTCAAGAAGATGATGAAGCGCCATGGCCGACCCAAGGTGATCGTTACCGACCGGCTCCGCTCTTATGGCGCGGCGCTCAAGGAGCTCGGCAACGCCAGTGCCCAGGAGACCGGCCGCTGGGTCAACAACCGCGCCGAGAACTCACACCAGCCGTTCCGGCGACGAGAGCGGGCAATGCTGCGGTTCCGACAGATGCATACGTTGCAGAAATTCAGCTCGGTCCATGCCTCGGTCCACAACCATTTCAACCAGGAACGCCACCTCATCAGCCGGAACGATTACAAGGCCCAGCGATCCGCAGCCCTTGCGGAGTGGCGGGCAGTCATGAGCTAGCCGCAGAACGGTTTGAGGATTCCTGCGACCATCGGAGACGGGTTGCCGTTAGACTGACAGCACCCGATGAGCGTACCAGCGACCGCCAGTAAGCCGATTAGCGACGCGGCCAACGCACGACCCCGTGGCGGTTTGGCGACGGGCGCCAGGCCAACGTCGACCGCCGCGACGACCGCGACCGGCTCGGCAACTGCCTGCGCCACGGTCGCGGGGCCGGCCGTGGTGGCGGCATCGCCCGCATCCCGCCGGTCGCTCGCCAGCCACGTGTCCAACTCGGATCGCAGCGCATAGACTGTGCCCGTTCGGCCGCCGGGAACGCGATGCACGGGCATGGCGCGCTCGTTCGCCCAGCGAATTGCCGTCGTACGTTCGCGCCCGAGATGGTTCGCGATCGCCTTCCAGCCGTCGAGACGGTCTTCGGTCGAAATGCGAGACGCTCCTGCACGATGATTTTCAGCAATCTGCAACGCTTTGCAACGCGACGCGAGCTGCCGCTTCCGGCGAGGATCGCCGCACCCCCTGCTTTTCGTTGCACTGAGGAGGAGAGACATGCGGACGAACAATGACGGCATGACGACTGGTGTCGCGCTGGCCATGGCTCTCGGCAGCGCGGCCCTGCTCGCGACATCGATGCTCGCCGCCGCGCCGGCCGCCGCCACGATCACCGCGGCGAGCGACCCGATCCTCTATTGGAACGATGTCGCGCTGATAAACGTGGCGACGAATGCGCCGGCCCAGACGCGCATCTTCGCTATGACCAACATTGCGATGCACGACGCTGTGAACGCCGCGCTCGGCGGACACAGTAAGAGCTATCTCTCGGGTGTCACCAGCTTCGGCGGCGACAAGCGGGCCGCCGCCGCCCAAGCCGCGCACGACGTCCTGGTCGCGCTCAACCCCGCCAACGTCGCGGCTTACGATACCGCGCTGACGAACAGCCTGGCGCTGGTCAGCGGCGGCTCCGCCAAGGCTAATGGCGTGCTGACCGGCAAGGCCTATGCGGCGGCCATCCTCGCCAACCGTACCGGCGACGGCTCGGGCAACGTCGTGAGCTATACAACGACCGGCCTACCCGGCGACTGGCGGCCGACCCCGCCGGCCTTCGGCGCGCCAGCCGTGCCACAATGGGGCGGCGTAAAGACCTTCGTCCTGTCCGCCGCAGACGCAGCAGCGGTCCATCCCGGGCCGCCGCCCGCCCTCGACAGCGCGGCCTATGCCGCCGCCTATAACGAAGTGAAGGATATCGGCTCCGCGAACAGCGGGACCCGCACCGCCGATCAGACGGCAAGCGCCCTGTTTTGGGACGTCGCCAATGGCGGCACCTGGATTCGCGTCGGCCTTACGATCGCTGAAGACGAGGGCATGAACACGCTGCAATTGTCCAAGGCCTTCGCCACGCTTTCTACCGGCCTCGCCGACGCCGCCATCGAAGGTTTCGCGGCGAAGTACGAATATCGGCTGTGGCGGCCGGTGACAGCGATCCAGCTCGGTGAAACCGACGGCAACCCCGACACGGTCGGCGATCCGAGCTGGTCGCCGCTGTTCGCGACTCCTGCACATCCCTCGTATATCTCGACGCATTCCGACCTGTCTGCCACGGGCGCATCGATCCTCCGGGCGTTCTTCGGCGACGACGAGGCCTTCACATTCTCGATCGGTCCCGACACCCGCTCATTCACCAGTCTCAACCAAGCCGCGCTCGACGCAGCGAACAGCCGGCTTTGGGGCGGCATCCATTTCCGCTTCGATAACGAGGCCGGTCTCGCGCTTGGCCGCGGCATCGGCGCCCACATCCTTGCCGAGCAGCCGTTCGGCGCGATTCCGGAGCCTTCGAGCTGGGCCCTGCTGATCGCTGGCTTCGGTTGGGCGGGGATGGCGATGCGTCGGCGTGGACACTCGAGCAGGGTCGGCCCGTTCCCCCGCGCTCAAAATCGCAGATTAACGTTTTGTAGAACATGAAAGTCGGCTAACCGGCTGTGGACACTCTAGGGCCAACTTGAGTGTCTCAGATTGTATCAGGTCGGTGCGTCTGCGGGAGACAAATGCCAGTTTGGTCGACCGCACCTCCAGCCACTTGTCGCACTCAAGCGACGCGCAGCAGCAGGCGCCACGCCTGCCCTACGGCGAAACACCGCCTCTGGCAGTTGCGCGAAAGCCTCGGCCGCTTCATCGTTGGCTCCGGTCAAACGGGGGTGATGATGGTCGTAAAGCTGCTTGTCGGGGTTGCGGGCGTGGCGCTGCTGGCAAGTGTTGCGGCGGCGCAAAGCTATACGGAACGGCCAGCGTCGCCAAAGCTGGTGAACGAAGGGGCCAATTACGACCGCCTTAGCGTCGACATTCCGATGCGCGACGGCGTTACGCTCCACACCGTCATCCTGACACCGCGGGGTGCAGCCGGTGCTGCGATTCTGCTGACGCGCACTCCATACAATGCCGAAGCATGGACAATGAACACCAAGGCCGGCGATCTCTCAACTGCGCTCGAAGGCTACGACAATGCCTATGACGTGATAGCCGAAGGCGGCTACATCCGCGTCGTTCAGGACATCCGCGGCAAGTACGGGTCGAAGGGCGACTACGTCATGAACCGGCCGCTCGTCGGCAGTTCGCTCAATCCGACAAAGGTCGACAACTCCACGGACTGCTACGATACGATCGACTGGCTCGTGAAGAACTTGAAGCAGTCGAACGGCAAGGTCGGCATCATGGGCATCAGCTACGACGGTTATGAACCGCTCGTCGCACTCATTAATCCGCACCCGGCGCTCAAGGTGTCGGTGCCGATGAACCCGATGGTAGACGGCTGGCGCGGGGACGACTGGTTCCATAACGGCGCGTTCCGCCAGATGAACATGGAATATATCTGGGAACAGGTGGCGACCGCCGACAATTCCTCGCCGTGGTTTCACAACCATGCCGACCAGTTCGACGAGTTCCTCGAAGCGGGGAGCGCCGGTGAACTCGGCCGTCGCCATGGCCTCGACCAGATCGGCACGTGGCAGAAGATCACTCAGCACCCGGCCTACGACGCTTTCTGGCAGGAACAGGCGATGGACACGATCCTCGCCAAGGCGCCGCTCAAGGTGCCGGTCATGCTGGTCGCTTCGTTCTGGGATCAGGAGGATATCTACGGCGCGACCGCCGTCTACCGCGCGATCAAGCCCAAGGACGCAACCGGTGACATGGTCTATCTGTCGATGGGGCCATGGTATCACGGGCAGGAAATCGGCAAGGCCAGTAATCTCGGCAACGTCGAGTGGGACCAGGACACTGCGAAGTGGTGGCGGCATCAGGTGCTCGCGCCCTTCCTCGCCCACTTTCTGAAGGGCGCGCCGATGGACGTGGCACCCGTCACGGTATTCCAGTCGGGCACGAACCAGTGGCAAAAGCTAAAGGCGTGGCCTGCCGCACCGGCAACCACGCCGCTCTACCTGAGGCCCGGCGGTGGCCTCAGCTTCGCCCGAGCCGAGGGGCCGGCGGCGGCCAGCGAGGAGTATGTCAGCGACCCGTCGCACCCGGTCTCCTTCGTCCCACGCCCGGTGGCACCCATCGGCTATGACGGAGACCACTGGACGGCATGGCTGACGAGCGACCAGCGGAACGCCGCGTCGCGGCCCGATGTGCTGACCTTCACTACCGACGTGCTGAGCACGCCGGTCGCTATCGCGGGCGCGCCACAGGTTCACCTCAACGCTTCCACGAGCGGCACCGACAGTGACTGGGTGGTCAAGTTGATTGACGTCTATCCCGACCAGGTCGGTGGTGATCAGAAGATGGGCGGCTACCAGCTGGCCGTGACGATGGACATCTTTCGCGGGCGCTACCGCGAGGGGCTGGACAAGCCGAAGCCGATCGTCGCCAATCAGGCGCTGGCCTATACCTTCGACCTTCCCCATGCGAACCACGTCTTCGCCAAGGGCCACCGGATCATGGTGCAGGTACAGTCGAGCTGGTTCCCGCTGTACGATCGCAACCCGCAGACGTTCGTACCGAACATCTTCTTCGCCAAGCCCGGCGACTACCAGAAGGCAACTCAGCGGATCACCGTGGCGGGGCCGAACGCGAGTTTCCTCGCGCTACCGGTTGTCAGATAATCACGGCACGATGAGCGCCGGCACGCCTGTCTTGGACGGACGGCCGGTGCAGCGAATTATGCATTCCGCCGCAGAGGTCACGCTCTCTCTGTCCGAAAACCCGCTACGGACAGAACAACGGCTTAAGATCGGCTCGCGCCGCCCCGTGAACTTTCCGGCCGATTAGGGACTAATCGGAGGTTGGCGCTGACGCTGACGGCCAAGTAACGACTTCGGACTGTCTGCTGAACGTTCGAATTGCCCGTGCCAACAACTCAAGCCAAGGCAGCGCGGCAGCGTTCTAGTGTAAAGAATCCCGACACCTTTGTGGTAGCCGGGTCGTGCGGCTCAGCTTTCAGAATCGCGGGTATCTCGACAATCCGTTGATTTTGTTACCTCGGGCGCAGGCAACCAACTTGGCATAATAATTGCTGTATATTTAACAGCGGTCGGGACGATGCAATCAAGTGTCAGACCCAACGGAGGTTTTCCATGTTTGTCCGCGCCATCCTTTTCACTGCTGTCGCGTTGGCCGCCACAGCATCGGCGGACGCCAAGGTCAATCTCGTCAAGAACGGCAGCTTCTCGAGCGCCACCTATACACGCAACTCGGAATTCGGCGGCACCAAAGCCGGCGGCGGATACACGCCGTCGCAGGGCGTGACCTACTGGCACGGCGGTCGCATCGGCGGCAAGGGAGCCGATTACAGTCTTCAGTTCTACTTCATCGCCGGAACACAGACGACAACGACGGCGATCGATCATTACGGCGACACGAGAGCCTTTCTCTATCCCGGCGCTCCGCTCAGCCCCGACGGCGGCAACTTCATCGCCCTGGACGGCGATCTGAATGCCCAGGGCCAGATCTCGCAGACCATCACCGGCCTCCATGTCGGCGAGAAATACGACCTGACCTTCTATTGGGCGGCGACGCAGCTCGCCAACCGCCGCGGCGCGACTACCGAACAGCTCAAGACGATTTTCGGAACGCAAACAGCATTCACGCCGGTCGTGACGAACCCGAGCAAGGGCTTCACTGGCTGGATGACCGCTAGCGAAGCCTTCAGGCCGACCGCCACCAGCCAGCTCTTGCAGTTCCTCTCGATCGGCACGCCCAACGGCCTTCCGCCGCTCGCATTGCTCGACGGCGTGTCGCTGACCGAGGCGGTGCCTGAGCCCGCTTCATGGGCGCTGCTCGTCACGGGCTTCGGCTTCGTCGGTTTCGTGGGCCGGCGCCAGCGGAGGACGGTCACGGCCTGATCCGAGATAGCCGGAAACAAGACGGCAGAGAGAATGTTGCTAATGAATATCTGCGGAGCGGGCGAGCCCTCGATAGGCTCACCCGCTCCGCGGCCATGCAATGCACCGAGCGCAAATGGCGCTGCGCACCGCGTCCCGCGGACGGCGGATGCACCCATGAAACCGCTTTCGCGAAGGCGGACATAATTTCCGTGGCAACACCCGATTGCCAGGCAATCGGCAGCTTCATCAGATTTATTTGTTATGGACCGGAACTTTTGTAGACACTGAAATGTGTCGGCCGAGTTTACATTGATGAACCGTAACGAAGCCCAACCCTTTGTTTATAAGGCCGGGGATTTTTGGCACGAAGCTTGCTTACGGTAGGTCGATCGGCGCCGCCGGTTGCACATGGACGGGTACCCCGTCTTGGTAAGGAGTGAGTTCGCGTATGATTAACAAGCTTTTGCCTGCTTTTGCCTTGCTGGTCGCTGCGGGTTCGGCGCAGGCCGTCACCTTCACGTCCATCTACGGGGCACCCGACCCGGGTCCGGCGTCCGGCGACCAGGTGTTCGTCAACTTCGACGACTTCGATCGCTTCGACCGGCTTCACCTTCACGGGAAGCTATATGCTCAACACGGGTACGACGCCGGGTGTCGCCGCTGCTCCGGCTGGAGACATGACGCAGTACGCCTATATCTCGCCAGCATTGGCGACGAACAACGCGACGCTGACGTCTCCGTTCAGCCTGTCACGGGTCAGCTTCTATTGGGGCTCGATCGATCAGTATAATAGCGTTGACGTCCTCGGGACGGCCAACGGCGGCGCGACGCAGACGCTGTTCTCGCTCGCGGGCGGCGCTTTGCCGCCCGCCAATGGTGATCAGTCTGGGGCCTCGACCAACCGTCGCGTGACGTTCACCGCCGGCAGCGGCGAGGCCATTACCGGCCTGCGCTTCGTCTCGACCGGCGTCGCATTCGAGATCGACGACGTGGCCGGCCAGCTGCTGGGTGATGGGTCGCCGTCGAATGTTCCCGAGCCCGCGTCCTGGGCAATGCTCGTCGCCGGCTTCGGGATCGTCGGTGCCGCTGCGCGCCGTCGCCGGACCGCGAGGATCGTCGCCGCTTAAGGCTGACTGTCGGACTAGTGAGAGGCCCGGGCTGGTGCCCGGGCCTTTTTCATGCGTGCGTGCGCTGTAAGTGAGCCGTGGAGTAAACATAGAGGACAATGCAGTATCTCATCTGCATAACGTGGTCCGATATCGATCCCCTGCCCTCGTGACCCTAACCACCGAGGCACGAAAAAGCTAGCCGACTGTTTGCGCTGGCACGAGTACAGCGTCGATCCTTGTCCCGTTGGTTGCAGTTAGCCGTCTGCCGCTTCCAGTCGATAGCCAACGCCGGGTTCGTTACGCAGGAACACGGGCATCGAAGGGTCGAGCTCAAGTTTGCGGCGCAGGGTCCGCATCGTGACGCGGATATACTCGACATCGTCCACGTGCGCTGGGCCCCAGATCGTGCGCAACAGATGCACATGGGTCAACACCCGCCCCGGATGCCGTGCCAACTCTGCGAGCAGCGCATATTCCTTCGGCGTGCAGCGAACCTCCTCCTCCCCGCGCGTCACCCGCCGCTTGAGCAGGTCGATACTGGCATTGCCGAACGTCACAACCTGGCGCTCGGCCGAAGCGCGCGTGCCCCGGCGCAGCGCCGATCGCACGCGGGCGAGGAGTTCCTCCGTGTCGAACGGCTTGGTGATGTAGTCGTCGGCACCGAGATCGAGCGCCGCCACCTTTTCGGTGGTCGCCTCCCGCGCCGTCAGCACGATTACCGCTGTGCCTGTGCCACGTACTAGCAGCGGCAGCAGCTCGAGTCCGTCCCGGTCCGGCAGACCGAGGTCGAGAAGGACAAGGTCGGGCTTGTCGATGTCGCGCGCGGCCAATGCGGCACGGGCATCGACCGCTTCGATCACCACGTATCCCGCCCGCGCGAGGGTGCGCGTAAGCAGCAGCCGGATCGCGAGGTCGTCGTCGACGACGAGGACCTTGTGGCGGATCATGCCGCCGCCTCGCGGTCGGCACGGACCAGCAGGCGCGCGGGGATGGTGAGGCCGAAGCTTGCGCCCACCCCGTCATCGCGGTTGCCGGCGCTGACGGCGAAGCCCATCGCCTCGGCGAACCCCTTGACGATAGCGAGGCCGAGGCCGGTGCCTTCGCGGGCGCGGTCGCTGCCCTCGATCCGCGCGAAGCGGTCGAACGCGACCGTCGCGAACCCCGGCGGCAGGCCGAGCCCTTCGTCGAGCACCCTGAGCGTGAGCGCATCGCGCGTGCGCGTCGCGACGACCGCGATCGGTGTGCCCGGCGCGCCGAACTTGCCGGCATTGTCGAGCAGGTTGATCAAGCAGTGGTGGAGCAGCCGGGCGTCGGCCCGGACCAGCGGCAGGTCGGGGGCGACGTCGAGGCGGATGGCATGGCCGGCGAGCGCCGGGCGGACGTCGTGGACGGCGCTGGCCACCGCATCGGTCAGGTCTATCGCGGCGACGTCGGGGGTCAGCGCGCCCGCCTCGACGCGGGCCATGTCGAGCAAATTCGTGACGAAGCGCTGCAGCCGCGCCGCCTCGGTCGCCAGCGCGGCGAAGGCCGGGTCGCCCTCCCCGTAGCGCGTCCGCAGGTCGGCGGCGGTGGCGACGACGGTGGTCAAGGGCGAGCGGAGGTCGTGGCCGATGCTCGCCAGCAGCGCAGAGCGGAGCCGATCGCGCTGCTCGAGCGCGCTGATGCTCGCCATCTCGCGCTCGGCGACGACCCGGGCCAGGGCGAGGCCAGCCTGGTCGATCAGCGCGGCGTGTAGCCCGCGCTGATCGGCGCGAACCGGATCCGCGCTGTCGTCACGGCCGAGGCCGAACACAGCGCGCGTCGTGCCGCCGGCGATCACGGGCACGAACAGCCAGTCCGACGCGGGCAGGGTATCGGACCCGCGCCCGGCCGGCTGACCGCGGTCGAAGGCCCAGTCGGCGGCAGCCCTCGCGACCGCGTCGAGCGAGTCCTCGGGCGGAACGGCGGCGACGATGGCCAGCGCTCCCTCGCGGCGCGTCAGGTATACGGCCCGGGCATCGAACAGCGCCGCCGTCTCGCCCGCCAGCGCCTGCGCGAGAGCGACCTCGTCCGGCGCGGCTGCCAACGCCCTGGCGAACCCTGCAAGCGCTGCGTTCTGCCGCGCCGAGGTCGCCGCCAGCGCGCCCTGTGCCCGGACGCGCGACGCGAGCTGGCTGGTAATCACGGCTACCCCGAGCAGAACGACGACCGTCACCGCGTTCTGCGGATCGGCGATCGTGAAGGTGTAGAGCGGCGGCAGGAAGAAGAAATTATACGCCAGCGCCGACAGGACGCCGGCGAGCAGTCCGGGGCGAAGCCCATAGAGCAGCGCCGCAGCAATCACCGGTACGAGGTAGAAGAGGTCGGTCGAATTGAGCCCGATCAGCGGACGTAGCACGACATCGACGCCGGTCGTCGCCGCGACCATTGCCGCAGCGCGTGCATAGTCGAGCGGCGTGGTGCCGTCGCGCCCCGGCTCAAGCCGCGCCGTCACCGCGCTCCGGTCGTCTCCCGCCGGCAGGACGTGGATCGCCACCTGCCCCATGTCGCGGACGAGTTCATCGACAACCGAGCCGTGGCGGAGCTGAAACCACCACGACCGCCGCGACTTGCCGATCACCAGTTGCGTTACCCGCGCTTCGGCGGCGAAGCGCTTGAGCCCGTCGGTGACCCGCTCGGCCGGGATGGTGGCCGTATCGGCCCCGAGGCTGGAGGCGAGCGCCAGCGCGTCCGCCAGCCGCTGGCGGTCGGCCGCACCGAGCCGCGCGCTGCGCCGGGTTTCCACGTGGAGCGCGGTCCAGCGCGCGCCGAGCGCGTCGGCGAGGCGCTTGGCCGCGCGCACGAGCTCGGGCGCATTCGGCAGCTCACTGACGGCGACGAGCACCCGCTCGCCGGCGGCATAGGGTCCGGCGAGCGACTGCGCACGCAGTTCGCCGAGCATCTGGGCATCGATCGCCTGCGCCGCGCGGCGGAGCGCGAGCTCGCGCAGCGCGGTCAGGTTCGACCGGCTGAAGAAGTGGCCGAGCGCGCGCGACGCCTCCTCGGGGACATAGACCTTGCCCGCCTTCAGCCGCTCGATCAGCTCGTCGGGGGGCAGGTCGACGACCTCGATCTCGGCGTCCTCGAGGACGCGGTCGGGCACCGTCTCGCGGACGCGGACGCGGGTGAAGCTGGCGACGGTGTCGTTGAGCAATTCGATGTGCTGGATGTTGACGGTGGTGAAGACGTCGATGCCGGCGGCGAGCAGCTCGTCGATGTCCATGTAGCGCTTGGGGTGGCGCGAACCCGGCAGGTTGGTGTGGGCGAGCTCGTCGACCAGCACCAGTCCCGGGCGGCGGGCGAGGATGGCGTCGAGGTCCATCTCGGTCAGGATGCGTCCGGCGACCTCGACTTCGCGCCGCGGGATCAGGGCGAAGGGGCGGACGAGCGCCTCGGTCTCGGCGCGGCCGTGGGTCTCGACCAGCCCGACGACGACGTCCGCGCCCTCGCGCAGGCGGACTGCGGCGTCGGACAGCATCTCGTAGGTCTTGCCGACGCCGGGAGCGGCGCCGAGGAAGACCTTGAGCCGGCCCCGCCCCTCGGCGCGGGCGGCGGCGAGGAAGGCTTCGGGCGCGGGGCGGTCGCGGTCGGTCACACCGCTGGTTTTGCGCTCGTGCCGCCCGCTTGTCGATTGACGGCGGCGGCGTCGAGCGCGCGGTTCAGCCGCAGGACGTTGACCCGGCGCTCGCCGAGGACGCCGGCGAGCGGCTCCTCGATCGCGGCGTCGACCATCGCCCTGACCACGCCCACGGCGATGCCGCGTGCCTTGGCAACACGCGCGACCTGGGCGTAGGCCGTCTCGGGTGACACGTCGGGATCGAGGCCGCTGCCCGAGGCGGTGACCATGTCGGCCGGCGCCGGCCCGGTCAGCCCGTCGGCGCGCACCGCCTTGAGGTCGCCCTTGACGCGGTCGACCAGCGCCTGCGACGCGGGACCGAAGTTCGAGCCGCCGCTGGCCGTCGCGTCATAGCCCTTGCCGGCCGCCGAGGGGCGGCCGTGGAAGTAGCGCGCGCTGGTGAAGCCCTGGCCGATCAGCTCGGACCCGACGACGGTGGCGCCGTCGCGCACCAGACTGCCGTTCGCCTGGCGCGGGAACATGGCCTGGGCGAGGCCGGTCAGCAGCGCCGGATAGGCGAGGCCGGTCAGGGCGGTGAACAAGAGCAGCATCACCAGCGACGGACGCAGCGCGGAGCGGAGGTCATTACCCATAAGCCAGATCCTCAGGCGAGGTGGAGGGCGGCGACGATCAGGTCGATCGCCTTGATGCCGGCGAACGGCGCGACGATCCCGCCGAGCCCGTAGACCGTCAGGTTGCGCGACAGCAGCGCGCCCGCGCCGACCGGCCGGTAGGCGACGCCCTTGAGCGCAAGCGGGACCAGCGCCGGGATGATCAGCGCGTTAAAGATGATCGCCGACAGGATCGCGCTTTGCGGGGATGCCAAGCGCATGACGTTGAGCACCGCCAGTCCGGGGTAGAGCACGACGAAGATCGCCGGCAGGATGGCGAAATATTTGGCGACGTCGTTGGCGATCGAGAACGTCGTCAGCGCCCCGCGCGTCATCAGCAGTTGCTTGCCGAGGCCGACGATCTCAATGAGCTTGGTTGGATCGCTGTCGAGGTCGACCATGTTGCCCGCCTCGCGCGCGGCCTGCGTGCCGGTGTTCATCGTCACGCCGACATCGGCCTGGGCGAGCGCGGGCGCGTCGTTGGTGCCGTCGCCGCACATGGCGACGAGCTTGCCGCCCGCCTGCTCCTTGCGGATGAGCGCCAGCTTGTCCTCGGGCGTGGCCTGCGCGAGGAAATCGTCGACCCCGGCTTCGGCGGCGATCGCGGCGGCGGTCAGCGGGTTGTCGCCGGTGATCATCACCGTGCGGATGCCCATGCGGCGCAGTTCGGCGAAGCGCTCGCGCATGCCCGCTTTGATGATGTCACTGAGCGCGACCGCGCCGAGGATCCGCCCATCGCGGGCGACGGCGAGCGGCGTCTTGCCGGCGCGGGCGAAGTCGTCGGTGACGCGCTTCAGCTCGGTCACGGTTGCCGGATCGGCGCGGTCGCCGAGGGTCTTGATGATCGAGTCAACCGCCCCCTTCTCGATCAGCGTGTCACCGAACTTGACCCCCGACAGGCGCGTCGCGGCGCTGAACGGGATGATCTCGGCGCCAGGCGGCATCATCGCGGTGACGCCGTGCGCTTCGCGGGCGAGGACGACGATCGAGCGGCCCTCGGGCGTCTCGTCGGCGAGGCTGGCCAGCGCGACCGCCTCGGCGAGCTCGGCCAGCGCCACGCCGGCCACGGGGCGGAACTCGGTCGCCTGGCGGTCGCCGACCGTGATCGTGCCCGTCTTGTCGAGCAGCAGGACGTCGACGTCGCCCGCCGCCTCGACCGCCCGCCCCGACTTGGCCAGCACGTTGAAGCGGACGAGGCGGTCCATGCCGGCGATGCCGATGGCCGAGAGCAGCGCCGCGATCGTCGTCGGGATCAGCGTGATGAGCAGCGCGGCGAGCAGGACGACCGGCACCGCGCCGCCGGCATAGCGGGCGAAGGCGGGGATCGTCGCCACCGCGATCAGGAAGATGATCGTCAGCCCGACGAGGAGGATGGTCAACGCGATCTCATTCGGCGTCTTCTGCCGCGCCGCGCCTTCGACCAGCGCGATCATCCGGTCGAGGAAGCCCTGTCCCGGGCCGGCGGTGATGCGGACGGTGATGCTGTCAGAAATCACGCGCGTGCCGGCGGTCACCGCCGAGCGGTCGCCGCCGGCCTCGCGGATGACGGGCGCGCTCTCGCCGGTGATCGCCGCCTCGTTTACGCTGGCGACGCCTTCGGCGACCTCGCCGTCGGCGGGGATCAGGTCGCCGGTCTCGACGAGCACCATGTCGCCGACCCGAAGCGCACTGGCGGGCACGGTCTCGACCCGGCTGCCGGCGGTCACGCGCTTGCCGGTCAGCTCGCCCTTGGTCGCGCGCAGCGACGCCGCCTGCGCCTTGCCGCGCCCCTCGGCGATCGCCTCGGCGAAGTTGCCGAACAGGACGGTTAGCCACAGCCAGACGACGATCTGGACCTGGAACGACAGCGCCAGCCCCGAGGCGTGCGTGAACAGCAGGACGGTGAGCAGCGTCGCCACCACCGCGGTCGTGAACATAACCGGGTTCTTGACCAACGCGGCGGGCGCGAGCTTGCGGAAGGCGTCGCCGAGCGCCGGGCCGGCGAGCTGGGCGGAGAACATCGAGGGAGCGGCGGCCTTAGCCATTTTCGCTAGTCCTTAGAAGAGCTTGCCGGAGATCATCGCGAGATGGTCGGCGATGGGCCCGAGCGCGAGGCTCGGCAGGAAGGTGAGCCCGCCGACGATCAGGATGATCGCGATCAGCAGCCCGACCCACAGCGGCCCCGTCGTCGGGAACGACCCCGGCCCGAGCGGCACGGTGCGCTTGGCGGCGAGGGAGCCGGCGATGGCGAGGACGGGGATGATGACGAAGAATCGCCCGAACCACATGCCCACCGCAAGCAGGCCGTCGTAGAAGGGGGTCGAGGCGGTCAGGCCGGCAAAGGCCGAGCCGTTGTTCCCGACGACCGACGTCATCGCATAGAGGATCTCGCTGTAGCCGTGCGGCCCCTTGTTGTTGAGCCCGGCGAGCCCCGCGGGCAGGACCGAAGCGATGCCGGACAACCCCAGGATCAGCAGCGGCAGGACGGCGATGGCGAGCACCGCCAGCTTGACCTCGCGCCCCTCGATCTTCTTGCCGACGTATTCGGGGCTGCGGCCGACCATCAGCCCGGCGATGAAGACGCTGAGCAGGCAGTAGATCAGGAAGCCGTACAGCCCCGAGCCGACGCCGCCGAAGATAATTTCGCCGAGCTGGATGTTGAACAGCGGGACCATGCCGCCCAGCGCGGTGAAGCTGTCGTGCATCGCGTTGACCGCGCCGCACGAGGCGTCGGTGGTGATGGTAGCGAACAGAGCCGAGGCGGCGATGCCGAAGCGCACCTCCTTGCCCTCCATGTTGCCGCCCGCAACGCCGAGGGCATGCAGGTTGGGGTTGCCCGCACTCTCGGCCCAATAGGCGAGGCCCGCGCCGGCGACGAACAAGACGAACATCGCCGCGAAGATCGCCCAGCCCTGCCGACGATCGTCGACGGCGCGGCCGAACAGGTGGGTAAGCCCGGCAGGGATCGCGAAGATCGACAGCATCTGGACGAGGTTGGTCCACGCGCTCGGGTTTTCGAACGGGTGGGCCGAGTTGGCGTTGAAGAAGCCGCCGCCGTTGGTGCCGAACATCTTGATCGCCTCCTGACTGGCAACCGGGCCGAGGACGAGCGTCTGCTTCGCTCCCTCGAGCGTGGTGGCGACGACCGAGCCGGCAAAGGTCTGCGGCACGCCGCTTGCTACCAGCACCAGCGCGTAAACGACCGACACCGGCAGCAGCAGGTAGAGCGTGACGCGCGTCAGGTCGGCCCAGAAGTTGCCGAGCCCACTCGCCTCGCGCCGGGCAAAGCCGCGGACGACGGCGAAGGCGACGGCGATGCCGGTCGCCGCTGACAGGAAATTGTGCACCGTCAGCGCCGCCATCTGGGTCAGGTTGCTCATCGTGCTCTCGCCCGAATAGCTCTGCCAGTTGGTGTTGGTGACGAAGCTGATCGCGGTGTTCATCGCCAGGTGCGGATCGAGCGCCTTGAACCCTTGCGGATTGAGCGGCAGCGCGCCCTGAAGGCGCTCGATGAGGTAGGTCAGCAGCACGCCGGCGAAGCTGAAGACGAGGACGTGGACGGCGTAACGACGCCAGCCCATGTCATCGGCCGGGTCGATGCCGGCGAGGCGGTAGAAGCCGTGCTCGACCGCGCCGCCGGGCAGCCGCCGGCCGTCATAGATCGCGAACAGCCACGCGCCCATCGGCCGGGCCAGCGTCACGACGAGCGCGGCGACGATGGCGAGGAGAAGCCAACCGTTAAAGGTCATCGTGCCACTCCTAGAACCGCTCGGGGCGGGCGAGGACGACGACGAGGTAGACGAGGAGGCCGAGCGATGTCGCCGCGCCGAGCCAGAGGTCGAAGGTCATCGGCGTCATGCCTTTCCGGCGAGCGCGACATAGACGAGGCTCAGCGCGAAAAAGCCGACGCTGACGCCGATCCAGATCAGGTCCTGCATGGTTGGTGCTCCGAGGCGCGAAGGCAGCGCCGCAGCGGCAATAGAAGTGCAGACCATCATTTTTCGACGGACGGATCGAGGGCGCGCGTAATGGAAGCGTAAGAATTGATCGGCGCCGCGATCACAGGTCCACGCCCAACCAACGGCGACGTAAAGGTAGCGGCTCATTGCCACTCCCCGGAACGATCTCAAGCAGGGTCGTTTGCCCGCATCTGGAAGTGTACGACCCCCTGCCGTGCACGAGGCATCTCAACTGATGGTACGTACCCTACTCGCCCTGTCCATCCTGGTCGCCACGGCTCCGGCATCGGCTGCGGAGCCTGGTGCCGTGAGCATCGACCAGCTGGTCAACGACATTGTCGCTCACAATGCCGAGCGGCAATTTTACGAGCGCGAGCTTGCGGCAGCGCGCATCGGCCGCTCGGCGGCGGGCCGGTTGGCCGACCCCGACCTGATCGTCGAGTTCGGCGAGAAGACGACGACCAATTCGACGCCTGTGGTCGGCGGCGGCGACCGCACGCTGGGACCGGGGCCGGCGTATCAGATTTCCGTTGTCCAGCCGCTCGAGTTCAACGGCCGCATCGCCCTTCGCCGGGCGATCGCCGACCGTCAGATCGACCTCGCCATCCTCGGGTATCAACAATACACCGCAACGCTCGCCGCGCGCGCGCGGACCCTGGCGTACACGCTGTTTACGGCCTCGGCGAAAGCCGATGCAGCCTCCGCCGTCGCAACCCGGATCGAGGGGGTGGCGACTGTGACCGTGCAACGCGACATCGCCGGTCCGTCGCCGCTGATCGCCGCGCGCATCCTTGAGGCCGGCGCCCTAACCGCACGTCGCCAGGCAGAGACGGCTGTCGCCGAGTATAATTCGGCGCTGTATGAACTTAACCAGCTCCGGGGGACTCCGTTCAACGCGCCCGTCCGCCTGATCTCGCCACCGATGGCACTGCCGCCGCTGCCGCCGCAGGCGACGCTGGTCGAGCAGGCGCAGACGCGGAACTTCGAGATCCGGAGCCTGCAGGCCGAACTCGACCAGCAGGGGCTGAAGACCTCGCTCGCCCGGCGCATGCGCGTCGGTTCGGTATCGGTCGGACCCTATTATCGTCAGGAGACGGCCGGAACGACCGATCACTTCGCCGGCGTCCACGTCTCGATCCCGCTCCCCATCTGGAACCGGCAGGCGGGCGATGTCGCGGTCGAGGAAGCACGGGTCGCCCAGGCTGAATCCGCGCTCTTCACTCAGGTGCGGACGGTCGAGCGCAACTTATTCGACCAGGCGGCGATCTACCGCGCGCGGACGGCGAGCCTCGCGCGGATGCCGGCCGACAGCGCCGCCCGCTTCCGCGACATGGCCGACCTCGCCGAACGCAGCTACCGGCTCGGCGCGGTGACAGCCACCGTGTACCTCGATGCGCAGCGTCAATACCTCGACGCGACCACCGCCATCCTCGATACCCGGCGGGAGGCCCTTGCTGCCGGCCTGCAGGTCGACGTTCTGACAGGCAACACCCCGGGCGAGACGCGGTGATCGGCAACCTCGTCGACTGGGCGACTCGCCAGCGTGCGGTCGTCCTGCTGTTCCTGGCGCTGCTGGTCGTCGCGGGCGGCTACGCGCTCTACACACTGCCGATGGAGGCGGTGCCCGACATCACCGGCGTGCAGGTCGAGGTCAACACGCCCGCGCCGGCGCTGCCGCCCGAGGTCATCGAGCAGCGCGTCACCATTCCGCTCGAGCGCGCGATGATGGGCGTGCCGGGCATGACCAAGATGCGCTCGCTGACCAAGTTCGGGCTGTCGCAGCTGACGCTCGAGTTCAAGGACGGCACCGACGACGTTCGCGCGCGGACGCTCGTATCCGAGCGGCTGCAGCAGATGGCGGGAACGCTGTCGCCGGACGTTGTGCCGACCATGGCGCCGATCTCGCCAGGCCTCGGCGAGATCTTCTACTACACGCTTGACTGGGCACCCGGGGCCAAGGGCAAGCCGGCCGACGAGAACGAGGCGCTTGAAGAACTCTACGAGACGCAAGAATACGGCGTCAAAATTGCTCTGCGCAAGATCAAGGGCGTGGCCGAGGTCAACAGCAACGGCGGTCTCGAGGCGCAATATCTGATCCAGCCGCGCCCCGATCGGCTGATTGCCTCGGGAACGACATTCTCCGACCTTGCCGAGGCCGTCGGCCAGAACGTCGAGGATACCGGCGGCGGCATGATCTCGCGCGGCGCCGGACGCCTTACTATCCGGACCACGGGTCGCGTCCAGAGCGTCGCCGACATCGCAGGCCTGCCCGTCAAGTTTGCCGCGCGCGTGACGCCATTGACCGTTGGCGACCTTGCCAGGGTCGACATCGGCTCCCGAATCCGGATGGGGGCGGCGTCGTCGAACGGGCACCAGGTCGTGCTCGGCACGGTGATGATGCTGATCGGCGAGAACAGCCGCGACGTCGCCAACCGGGTGTCGGCCGCCTTGCCCGGCATCCGGCAGTCGCTTCCGCCAGGAATGCGCCTGACGGTCCAGGACAGCCGCGCGACGCTGGTCGACGCAACGATCGGCACGGTGAAGGAGAACCTGTCCGAGGGCGCGCTGCTCGTCGCCGTAATCCTGTTCTTCGTGCTGGGAAGCTGGCGTGGCGCGTTGCTCGTCGCGGTCGTCATTCCGACGGCATTCCTCTTCGCCATCGGCGGAATCCACGCTGCAGGCATCTCGGGCAATCTGATGAGCCTCGGCGCGCTCGACTTCGGCATGATCGTCGACGGCGCCATCGTCATCGTCGAGAACTCGCTCAGGCTGATGACCCAGCGCCGCGCCGACAAAGGCGATGAGCTCGATGCTGAGGAACGAAGGGTCGCCGTCGTCGACGCCGCCCGGCAGGTCGTTGGGCCGATGGTCTTCGGCGTCGTCATCATCACGCTCGTCTACGTGCCGGTGCTGTCGTTGACCGGGGTCGAAGGCAAAACCTTCCATCCGATGGCGATCACGGTGATGTTCGCCCTTGTCGGGGCGTTGTTGATGACTCTGACGATCGTGCCGATGTTGACCGCATGGCTGCTTCGCCCCAGCGGCAAGGCGAGCGACGAACCGCGCGACAGCTGGATCATTCGACAGGCAACGCGCCTGTATCGGCCGGCGCTCGACTTCGCGCTCGAACACACCTGGCTCGTCGCCGGAGCGGCGCTGGCGCTCGCCGCGGGCGCCGGCTTCATCTTTATGGGCCTCGGTGCCGAGTTCGTCCCGAAGCTCGACGAGGGTTCGATCGCGACGATGGTCTACAAACCCGTCAACATGAGCCTCGCCAACTCGCTCGCAACCGAAATGAAGTCCGAGCGCGTCATCATGCAGCGCTTTCCGCAGATCACGACGACATTCTCGCGTATCGGCACGAGCGAGGTCGCCACCGACCCGATGCCGCCCAACCAGAACGACCTCTACATCTTCTACAAGCCACAGAGCGAATGGCCGAAGGGTGACGGCCAGCCGAAGGACAAGCCGTCGCTGATCAAGGGCATTCAGGACGTGCTCGATAAGGAGGTGCCGGGTCAGAAGTTCGAATTTTCACAGCCGATCGAGACGCGCTTCAACGAGATGCTACAGGGCACCCGGTCCGACGTCTCGGTCAAGATCTTCGGCGAGGACTATGACAGGCTCGACAAGCTGACGGACCAAGTGACCGCCGTCCTGAAGAAGGCGCCGGGCGTCGGCAGCATCGAGCCGGAAACCCACGGCCGCGTCGATACGCTGGTCATTGATATCGATCGGCCGGCGCTGTTGCGCTACAATCTCGACCTCGCGTCGGTGAACAGCGCGATCGGCGCCGCGCTCGCCGGCAAGACAGTCGGGTCCATCATTGCCGAAGGACATCGCCACGATGTCGTCGTGCGCATGACCGAGCCCGAGCGGGCCAACGACACGGCCATTCTCGATCTCCCGATCCGCGTCGGCAGCGACGGCCTGATCCCGCTGCGGAAAGTGGCCGCGCTTCATGTGCTCAAGACGGTCGATCCGATCATGCGCGACGATTCCCAGCGGCGGACGGCGCTGATGGTCAGCATCGGCAACAACGATGTCGAGGGTTTCGTCACCAAGGCCAAGGCGCTGCTCGCCAAGCAGGTCAAGATGCCCAAGGGCTATCACGTCGAGTTCCAGGGCCAGTTCCAGAACCTCGAGTCCGCTCGCGCAAAGCTGGCGATCGTCGTGCCGGCAGCGCTCGTGTTCATCTTCGTCCTGATCTACTTCGCCCTCGGTAAGGTGCGGCAAGCGGCGATCGTACTGACCGGCATACCGCTCGCGGTGACCGGCGGCGTCTATGCTCTGGCGCTCCGCGGCATGCCGTTCAGCATCACCGCGGCAATCGGATTCATCGCCCTGCTCGGCGTGGCGATGCTCAACGGGTTGGTGATGGTCTCGCACCTCAACATGCTCCGCGAGGAAGGCGAGAGCCTCGACGATGCCGTCCATCACGGCTCGCTCGACCGGCTGCGGCCGGTGCTGGCCACCGCGCTTGTCGCCAGCCTGGGCTTCATTCCGATGGCGATTGCGACCGGGCCCGGGGCCGAGGTCCAGCGGCCGCTGGCGACGGTGGTCATCGGCGGCGTGATCACCTCGACGCTCCTGACGCTCGTGTTGCTGCCGGCGCTCTATCGCTGGTTCGAGCGCCGGAGTGAAAAGCGGCCCAGGCGGGATGCCAAAAAGAAAGGCGACACTCGGGGCACCGCGTTCAGCCAACGAGCAACGCAGATGGCGTGAGAGGCGTAATTCGCTTCCGACAAGACTGCTACGGCGGCATTGGACCGGCGGACCGCCGCTGGCCGATATCGCATCGTGGTCGCCCGAGGCGCGAACCTTTGCGCCACGATTAGAGCTTGATCGCCGCTCTCCGCAACTCGCCCGATCCAGTCGCCAGAGAGCCGGCTGACACCCGTAGAGCCACCGCATGAGTCCCTAAGCGCCGGAAGATGCGTGCTCCGCGAGGGGAACGCCGGCCAAGCGCCAACGTTCAGGTCTCGCGCTCGTGTCGGCCGCCGGATCGCCGGCTGGTCCCGCGAGCGGATTGCAGTGAGCGTGGAGAGTGGCGTGGCGCAACGAAGCAAGAAGTCCGCGGCTGACAAGGTCAGCGGCGAGAGCGCAGCAATGGTCGCGCGCGACCTGCCGCCCGGTGCCGGCTCCTCCACGAGCTATTCGGAGCGACAAGGCTCAGGCGGCGAAACGCACCAGGTTGCGGGAGCCGGCGAGACGCTCACGACGGCACAGGGTGTAGCAATCGCCGACGACCAGAACAGCCTGAAGGCAGGACCGCGAGGGCCGACGCTGCTCGAAGACTTCCAGCTCCGCGAGAAGATTTTCCACTTCGATCATGAGCGTATCCCCGAGCGCGTCGTTCACGCCCGCGGCTACGGCGCGCATGGCTATTTCGAGCTGACGGAAAGTCTCGCTGAATATACCCGTGCGAACATCCTGAGCGAAGTCGGCCAGCGGACCGAGGTTTTCGTTCGCTTCTCGACCGTGGCCGGGCGTGCCGGATCGCGCGACCTCGCCCGCGACGTGCGCGGCTTCGCCGTCAAGTTTTATACGAACGAGGGCAACTGGGACCTCGTCGGCAATAACATCCCGGTGTTCTTCATCCAAGACGCCATCAAGTTCCCCGATCTGATTCACGCGGTCAAGGAGGAGCCGGACCGCGGCTTCCCCCAGGCGCAGTCGGCGCACGACAATTTCTGGGACTTCGCGAGCCTTACGCCCGAAGCTTGGCACATGGTCATGTGGCAGATGTCCGACCGTACCATCCCGCGCTCGTTCCGCACGATGGAAGGGTTCGGCATCCACAGCTTCCGGCTCGTGGATCGAGCGGGCAAGTCGACGTTCGTCAAGTTTCATTGGAAGCCCAAACAGGGCTTGCAGTCGGTGTTGTGGAACGAGGCCGTCAAGATCAGCGGCGCCGATCCCGATTTCCACCGCCGTGACCTGTGGTCGGCAATCGAAAGTGGCGACTATCCCGAATGGGAGCTTGGCGTACAGCTATTCGACGAAAAGACAGCGGCTGGGCTCCCGTTCGACCACCTCGACGCCACCAAGCTGATCACCGAGGAAGACGTGCCGGTGCGGATCGTCGGGCGGCTTGTGCTGGACCGGAATGTCGACAACTTCTTCGCTCAGACCGAACAGGTAGCGTTCTGCACGCAGAACGTCGTGCCGGGCATCGACTTCAGTGACGACCCGCTGCTCCACGGGCGCAACTTCTCGTATCTTGATACGCAGACGAAGCGGCTGGGCGGCCCCAACTTCACCCACATCCCTGTCAACGCCCCGCGTTGCCCGGTGCATAACTTTCAGCAGGACGGGCACATGGCGATGCGGAACCCCCGCGGCCGCGTCAACTATGAGCCGAACAGTTGGGGGGCGCTCGCGGGGCCGCGCGAGAACCCGGAGACGGGGTACGTCAGCTACCCTGCGCCGGTCGACGGGACGAAGCAGCGGATCCGTTCCGAGACCTTCGCCGACCACTATAGCCAGGCGCGGCAGTTCTACCGCAGCCAACAGAAGATCGAGCAGAAGCACATCGGCGATGCGCTGGTGTTCGAGCTGAGCAAGGTCGAGCGAACGGATATCCGCGCCCGCGCCGTGTCGCACCTGCGTAACATCGACGACGATCTCGCTGCGACTGTCGCCGACGGCCTCGGCTTGGCGCTCCCCGATAAGGCCGTCGCGGCCAAGCCGACGCGTGACCTACCGGCGTCGGCCAAGCTCAGCATCATCGCCAATGGGCTCGAAACCTTCAAAGGACGCAAGGTGGGTCTGCTGCTGACAGACGGATCGGATGCCACTCTGTTCGCCGCATTGACGGAAGCGCTGGCTGCCGAAGGTGCCGTCTGGGAGGTGGTTGCGCCCAAAATCGGCGGCGTGACGCTCGACGACGGCACTGCGGTTGCCGCCAAGCAGAAAATCGACGGCGGCCCGTCCGTTCTTTACGATGCCGTGGCGGTGTTGCCGTCCGCCAAGGCTGCGGCGATGCTGGCGATGGATGCCGCTGCGAAGGACTTCGTCTCGGATGCGTACGGCCACTGCAAGTTCATCGGATACAACGACGACGCCCTGCTGCTGTTCGCCGAAGCGCGTGTGCCTACCAAGCTCGACAGCGGTTTCGTGGCTTTGAAGAGGGAGAAGGATGCGGCCGCCTTCGTCAAGCAGTGCCGCGAACTGCGGCTCTGGTCGCGCGAGATGAAGGTCGATGTTGATGCCAAGTCGGTGCGCTGATGACGGTCCGGTAGCGCGATCGGTAGGATCGCAGCGCTCGCTCCCCCGCAACGTAGCGCACGCATTGCAGGGGAGCCACGCACCGACGTCGTCCTGATCGACCCAGCCCGAGCCGGTGCAGATGGATGCGCCGGGCTAGACGGGTTCGGCTAGACGGGTTCAGTGTGCTCGCGCCATTGCTACAGGGCCCGTGATTGCGTATGGCTCGTCCGCACTTTCGGGAGCTGCTGCCGTGAACGCCCCTGTCAAGATTGGCACCTTTCCGGCAACGAAGGACCTGCACGAGCCCGGATACAGCGACCTCAAACATCTACCGGGTCTGAAGCCGCATCCGCTGCCGCTGCTTCGCACCATCGAATTCCTGAAGGACCCGCTCGCCGGCGTCACCGCCAACGTCGCGAAGTTCGGCCGTGTCTACCGCGTCAACAACTTCGGCGGCTGGAACGTCGGCCTGATCGGCCCGGAGGCGAACGAGCTTGTCTTGTTCGATCGTGACAAGATCTTCTCGTCGGAGCTCGGCTGGACGCCGATCCTCGGCCGCGTCTTCCCGCGCGGGCTGATGCTGCTCGACTTCGACCATCACCGCGCCGACCGCAAGACGCTGTCGGTTGCCTTCAAGCCCGAGCCCATGCGCCACTATCTGGGGCAGCTGAACGAGGGCATCGCCCGCGGGGTCGCCGGCTTTCCGGTGGGTGCGGAGTTCAAGTTTTACCCAGCGATCAAGGCGCTGACGCTCGACCTCGCCGCCACCTCTTTCCTCGGCATCGCCTGGGGACCGGAGGCGGACGCGATCAACCGGGCCTTCGTCGACATGGTGGCGGCATCGATCGGCATCGTGCGCGTGCCGCTGCCCGGAACGGCGATGGGGCGCGGCGTCAAAGGCCACCGGTTCATGTCGCGTTTCTTCGCCCGCGAGATCCCGAAGCGGCGGGGCGCGACCGGCGACGACTTCTTCACCCAGTTCTGCAACGCCCGGAACGACGCTGGCGACCTGCTCTCCGACCAGGAGATCATCGACCACATGAACTTCCTGATGATGGCGGCGCATGACACGCTGACCTCGTCGCTGACGAGCACGCTCTACTACCTCGCGCTCAATCCCGAGTGGCAGGACCGCGTGCGAGCCGAGATCATGGCGATCCGCGCCGACGCGGGGCCGGCGCTGCCGTTCGAGCGGCTGGGCGACCTCGAGCAGACCGAGTGGTGCTTCAAGGAGGCGCTGCGCCTATTGCCGCCGGTGCCGTCGATCCCCCGCCGAGCGCTGCGCGACTTCGAGTTCGCCGGCGTCAAGAATTCCTGCCGGCACACACGTCGGCGTCAACCCGATGTACACCCACCGCATGGCCGAATATTGGGAAGAGCCCGAGATGTTCGACCCTTCGCGCTTCAGTCACAACCGCTCGCAGGGCCGGCACAAATATGCCTGGGTTCCGTTCGGCGGCGGGGCGCACATGTGCATTGGTCTGCACTTTGCGTACATGCAGATGAAGTCGTTCTTCTTCACGCTGCTGTCGCAGTACCGAGTGGCGGTGCCGGACGGCTATACCTGCGACTTCCAGATGTTCCCGATACCGAAACCCAAGGACGGCCTGCCGATCCGGCTGGAGCAACTGTAGCGGTGCGTCGCCTCGTCTGGGGGCTGGCGGCGCTCGTCGCGGTCCTCGCGTGCGCTTGGGCCGTGCTGCGCGTGCGCGACCTGCCGGTGGCGACGCTGCGCGCCCGCTACGCCTCGCCCGCCTCGCAGTTTGTCGAGGTCATGCCCGGACTGACGGTGCACCTGCGCGACGAGGGCCCGCAGGATGCTCCGCCACTGGTGCTGGTCCACGGCTCCAACGCCTCGCTCCATACGTGGGAGCCGTGGGTGGTGCGACTGAAGGGGCGGTTCCGCCTGATCAGCTTCGACCTTCCCGCGCAGGGCCTGACCGGGCCGGCCCCTGACGGGCAGTATACCCAAGCTGCCTACGCCCGCGTACTGGCAGCCGTCGCCGACAATCGAGGGCTCGACCGCTTTGCGCTTGCCGGCAACTCGATGGGCGGCGGCGTCGCCGCGCGCTTTGCCGCCGATCATCCCGAGCGGATAGCTGCGCTGATCCTGGTCGACGCCAGCGGCGCGCCCTATGCCGAGAGCGAGCGCAAGGTGCCGCTGCTGCTCCGCCTCGTCCGCCTGCCCGGCATTCGCGATGTCGCGGCGTCGATCACGCCGCGCAGCCTCGTCGCCAGCTCGCTCCGGGCCGCCGTGAGCCGGCCGATCGTCTCCGAGGCGATGGTCACGCGCTACTGGGAGCTGCTCCGCTATCCCGGCAACCGTGTCGCGACGATTGAGCGGTTCGCCCAAGGCTACTCGGCGGTGAGTGCCGCCGACCTCGCGCGGGTCCATGCACCGGTGCTCATCCTGTGGGGCCGCGAGGACCACTTCATCCCGGTTGCCTCCGCAGCCTACTTCGCCCGTGCCCTGCCGCAGGCGCGCACGATTATCTATGACGGGGTTGGTCACCTGCCGATGGAGGAGGTGCCCGACCGCTCGGCGGCCGACCTCGCGGCATTTCTCACCGCCGCGCCCTCCCCGCTCACAGCCACGGCTGCGCCGTCTGGCCCAGGTAGCGCGCCATCGCCTGCTCGGTCGCCGGGCTGAGGCTGATGAACGCGCGCCGCGCGTCGCTGGGGTCATCACGGCGCTCGAACAGGCCGGCGTCGCAGAGGTTACGGATCCAGCGCAGCGCCGTTGTCGTCGGCACCGCGGCGGCGATGCACAGGCTCGACACGGCGACGGCGCGCCGCTCGGCGGCAGCCAAGGCCAGGTCCAGCAGCATGTCCCACGCGGGCTCCCCGAACAGGTCGGCGGGAAAGAAGCGGTCGCGGGCGCGGCGCGCGCGGATCGCCGAGCGGAGCTTGGCCGGGTCGATCGCTGGCACGTCGGCCGCGGCCGCCGCCTCGATGCGGGCCAGCGCGTCGGCGATGCGCGCGGCTTCCGGGGTCATGCCGCGCAGCCGCCCAAGGCTGTGGCTCGAGATGTCGGCGAGATGCGCCGCCGGTTCAACCGCCGCTTCGATCGCGGCGTGGAGCGCCGCCTCGCTCGGTGCCGCCGGCAAGAAGTCCGCGAGGTTCGCAGCCAGCGCGACGGCGGCATAGTCAGGCTCGCCGAAGGCCAGCAGGCGCGGCCCGTCGGGCCCGAGCCGGGAGCGCAACGCGGGCGTCGCCAGTGCAAGGTCGAGCACGACGAGATCGACCGGCGCCCAGCTGCCGGTCAAGGCGGCCGCCAGTGCTTCCCCGTCGCGATGGAAGCTAAGTCCGAACCCGGCCGCAGCCAGGCTCGCGTCGTAACGCGACCGCCATTCTTTACTTACGGCGAACTCAATCGTGATTGATTTCGTGGTAATCTCTTTCTCCGTTTGGTGAAGCGGATGTAAGTGAAAGATGCCAGTGCGGCTACTCTGTCGCGGCATGTACCGACATGCAACCGTTTCGGCGCTAGTATCTCTGTTCCCGCGCTCGCCGGTACCCCATTACTTCGCCTGCACCGATGGGGACGGTTGTTTTCGGGGAGTGTGGCATGATCGATAACGTGGCGGGCGATGCGCGGGCGATGGCGGCGCTGATCGGGACGAGCCCGGCGATTGCCGCGGTACGCGACCTCGTCGATCGCCTCGCCCAGTCCGACGTGCCGGTGCTCGTCACTGGACCGTCGGGCAGCGGCAAGGAGGTCGTCGCCAGCCTGTTGCACCAGCGCGGCCGCCGCGCGGCCCGGCCGTTTATCGCGATGAACTGCGCCGCGGTGCCGCGCGACCTGCTCGAGAGCGAGATCTTCGGCCATGAGGCGGGAGCCTTCACCGGCGCGACGCAGACCCGCCGCGGGCGCTTCGAGCTGGCGCACGGCGGGACGCTGCTGCTCGACGAGATCGGGGAGATGCCGCTCGACTTCCAAGCGAAGCTGCTGCGCGTGCTGGAGACGCGCGAGGTCGAGCGCGTCGGCGGGGCGACCCCGATCCGCAGCGATGTCCGCGTCGTCGCGGCGACGAACGTCGAGCTTGCCGCCGCCGTCGCCGCCGGGCGGTTCCGCGCCGACCTGTTCTACCGCCTTGCCGTCGTCGAGGTGGCACTTCCCGCCCTGCGCGAGCGCCGCGGTGACATCTCCCTGCTGGTCCAGCACTTCCTCTCGCTGACGCCAACTGCAACCGCACCGCGGTTCGACGCCGAGGCCATGCTCTACCTCGCGCGGCAGGACTGGCCGGGCAATGTGCGCGAGCTGCGCAATCTCGTCGCGCGGGCTGCCGCGCTCCATCCGGGGGCCGAGCTCGATGCCGCCGCCTGCGCGCTCCTGATCCACGGCGAGCGGCGCACCGTCGACCGCTGGCTCGATACCGCGGCCGAGCCGCTGCCGCTGCCGAACCGCCGCCGACCGCCGCCGATCGTGGCCGCTGGCGAGCCGATCGACCTCAAGGCGCTGCTCGACGACTTCGAGCACGCGTACATCCGCGAAGCGCTCGACCGCACGGCGTTCGCCGTTGCGGAGTCGGCGCGCCTGCTCGGGCTGCGCCGCACGACGCTGGTGGAGAAGATGCGCCGCCTCAACATCGCTCGGCCTAGCGCCGGGCACTGACGTGACTCGACGCCGCGCGCGGGGCATGGCCGGAACCGGGCAGCTAAGCACGGGTTTTCGTTCCATTCCGGTGCGAGAAGGACCTGCGCCCGCATGCTTCGCGATCTGTTTCCCCGTCGCCTGCTGCAGTGGCTCGGGCCGCTGGTGTTCACGGGTTTTGTCGTCGCCGTCCTCGCCGCGATCGTCGTCGTTACCGGCCTGCCGAACCTCGCCGCGACCATCCCGCACCCGCGGCCGTGGGCGAGCTTCCTCCACTATGTCTTCAGCCGGTCGGTCGCCTTCCACTCCGATGACCTGAAGCCGCCCGCCGATCTCGACAGCCCGAACCGCATCGCGGTCGGGGCGGGGCATTACGCCAACGTCTGCGCCAATTGCCACGGTGCCCCTGGTACGGGCCAAAACCCGATCGCGCTCGCCATGACGCCGCGCCCGCCGTACCTCCCCGCCCAGATCAAGGATCTGAACGACAAGGAGATTTTCTGGGTCCTGAAGCACGGCGTCAAGTACAGCGCGATGCCTGGCTGGCCGACGCAGAAGCGCGACGACGAGGTCTGGACGATGGTCAGCTTCGTCAAGAACCTGCACAAGATGGACTATACGCTGTACCGCCGCCTGGCGCTCGGCGAGCAGGCGACCCCGACGGCGCAGCCCCCCCGCATCGACTTCGGCAGCAACCCGGCGCTCAAGCCCTACGTCACGCACAACTCGACCATTTGGCAGGGCGACATAAACCACTATCAATATCCCGCCACCGGCCCCGACCAGTTCGCCCAGACCGGCGCGGTCGTCGAGACCTGCTCGCGCTGCCACGGACTGGCCGGCACCGGCCGCGCCGTCGGCGCCTTCCCCAACATCGCGATCCTCAGCCAGCAGTATATGCGCGGCCAGCTCGAGTATTTCGCCAACGGCACGCGCCACAGTGCCATCATGCAGACCGTCGCCGACCAGATGTCGCCGGCGCAGATGGACGCCGTCGCCGCCTATTACAGTCGCCAGCCCAAGGCCAAGTCGCTGGCGGCCGCGACCTTCGCCCTGCCACCTGCCGAGGTGCAGTACGGCGCGCAGATCGCGCTGCAGGGCATCCGCGAGCAGAAGCTCGGCGCGTGCAATGGCTGTCATGCGCTGGCCGACGCCGATGCCCGCAACTATCCGCGGCTCAACGGGCAGAACGAGGACTATATGATCGCCCAGCTCAAGCTGTTCCGCGCCGGCGGGCGGGGCGACACGGGACGCTACAACCCGATGACGGGCGTGGCCAAGCACCTGACCGATCGCGACATCAGCGCCGTCTCGGCCTATTATGCGGCGCAAACCCCCTACTCGCCGGCGGTGATCAACGCGGAGCGGCAGGCGGCGAAACCGCAGACTGGCGGCTAAGCTCAGTCACGATAGCCCGGCAGCGCCACGTTCCAGCCCAGCGCCACCGCACGCAGGCCGAAGCCGGCGATCATGCCGGCGGCCCCCGCAAGACGGGCATCGACGCCGATGCTTGTGGCGACGACGTAGACCGCAGCCCCCAGCGCCGCGGCCGAGACGTAGATCTCGCGCCGCAGCAAGACCGAGGGCTCGTTCGCCAGCAGGTCGCGGATGATGCCGCCAAAGCTCGCGCTCAGCACGCCCATCGCCACCTGCGCCACCGGCGGCACGCCGTAGCTCGCCGCCTTGGCCGCGCCGATGACCGAATAGGCACCTAGCCCTATGGCATCGAGCCACAGCAGCGTCCGCAGCTGCCAGCGGTCGGCGCGCAGCAACCAGACCAGCGCCGCCGCGATCAGGCAGACGCCGAGATAGTCGCTGCGCCCGATCCAGAACACCGGCGCGCCGATCAGCAGGTCACGCAGCGTGCCGCCGCCGACGCCGGTAACGGCGGCGAAGAAGACGAAGGTGACGATGGTCTGCTTCGCCCGCGCCGCGGCCAGGGCCCCCGATGCCGCGAACACCGCCACGCCGGCATAGTCGAGACCGGCAAGCAGCGGCGCGGCGGCGGCGGCGGAGAACGCCGGGATCACCCGCTCCGCGCCCGATTCGTTAACAGCTTAGAAAGGCTAAGTTGACAAAGGTCGTGCCACGCACCCCCGAAACTCCCCTCCTCGCGACGACCGGCGCGGCGGAAGGCGGGCAAGGCGGGGCAGAGCGTCGGCACGGCACGAGTCTGCCGGGTGAACGGCGTGTAGGACAGGCTTTTTTCGGCCGGCAACGGGAACTCTGGTGAGACGGACCCGCTGGCAGTGGCCGGGGTGACCGGAAGACCCTATCTTTCAATCGAAGGCCGCCGCTACATGTGGATCGGCTTGCCGCGCACCGCCATCGCCGCTTCCTTCAGCGCTTCCGAATGCGTCGGGTGGGCGTGGCAGGTGTAGGCGATGTCCTCGCTCGAGCCGCCGAACGACATGGCCAGCGCGGCCTCGGCGATCATCGTTCCGGCCTCGCTGCCGATGATGTGGACGCCGAGAACGCGGTCGGTGGTGGCGTCGGCGAGCACCTTGACGAAGCCGTCGGTGTCGCGGTTCGCTTTCGCCCGGCTGTTGGCGGCGAAGGTGAAGCGGCCGACCTTGTACTCGACACCCGCCGCTTTCAGCTCTTCCTCGGTGCGGCCGACCGTCGCCACCTCGGGATGGGTGTAGACGACCGCCGGGATCACGGCGTGGTCGACGATGCCGTTAAGGCCGGCGATGTTCTCGGCCGCGGCGATGCCTTCGTCCTCGGCCTTGTGGGCGAGCATCGGGCCGACGACGACGTCGCCGATCGCCCAGATGCCGGGCACCGTAGTCGAGAAGTCGGGGTTGATCGGCACCCGCCCGCGCTCGTCGGGCTGAAGGCCGGTCGCCTCGAGGTTGAGCCCCGCCGTGTTCGGCTTGCGCCCGATCGACAGCAGGACGACGTCGGCGGCGATCTCCTCGCGCGCGCCGCCCGTTCGCCGGCTCGACGACGACGACCGCGCCGTTGCCCTCGCGCCGCGCCTCGATGACCTTGGTCGCGGTGCGAAGTTCGATGCCCTGCTTCGTCATCAGCTTGGCAAAGGCCGTGCCGACCTCGGCGTCCATCGCCGGCACGATCCGCTCGGCGTACTCGACGACCGTGACCTTTGCCCCCAGCCGCCGCCAGACCGAGCCCATCTCCAGCCCGATGTAGCCGCCGCCGATGACGACGAGGTGCCCCGGCACCTTGGGCAGCGCCAGCGCCTCGGTCGAGGTCACCAGCACCTCGCCGTCGGGCACCATGCCGGGCAGCAGCAGGACGTCGGAGCCGGTGGCGATGATGAAGTTCTTTGCCGTCAGCGTGCGGTCGCCGACCTTCAGGCTGTGCGCATCGACGAAGCTGCCCTCGCCGTGCACCCACTCGACCTTGTTCTTCTTGAACAGGAAGGCGACGCCGTCGGTCAGCTCCTTCACCGCCTTGTCCTTCTCGGTCATCATCGCGCCCAAGTCGAGGTCGACCGAGCCGAAGGTGATGCCGAACTTGGTCAGGTGGCCGCCCTTGGCCTCCTCATAGAACTCGCTTGCGTGGAGCAGCGACTTGGACGGGATGCAGCCGACGTTGAGGCAGGTGCCGCCGAGCCGGTCGCGCTTCTCGACGCACGCGGTCTTGAGGCCGAGCTGCGCCGCGCGGATGGCCGCGACATAGCCGCCGGGGCCGGCACCGATCACCACCACGTCGAAGTCGTCGGCCATCGTCGTTCCTCGCTGCCGCTGCCCCGCGCGAGATAGGGTTTCGCCGCCCGCCGCGCCAGCCGTTACCGGAACAATGGCGCGCCTCGCCGCTTGACCGGCCGGAGACCCGGATGCGCGCACCCCTCGCCCTGATCACCGGCAAGCTGGAGAGCTTCGTCACCGGCTTCATCCTGCTGCTGCCGAACATCGTCGCGGCGATTATCTTCCTAGGCGTCGCGTGGTTCGCGGCGCGGCTGGTCAAGCGCGGCATCGTCCGCGTCGCCCATGCCCGCGGCCGCAACGACCTGGGCAACCTGCTCGGCAGCCTGGCGCACGGCGGCGTGCAGATCGTCGCCGTCCTGTTCGCCGCCGCGATCGTCTTCCCCAGCGTCAACCCCGGTGGCGTCTTCGCCACCTTGGGCGTCGGCTCGGTGGCGATCGGCTTTGCCTTCAAAGACATCCTGCAGAACCTGCTCGCCGGCCTGCTGATCCTGATCAACCGCCCCTATCGCCGCGGCGACCAGATCGTCGTCAAGGGCTTCGAGGGCACGGTCGAGCACATCGAGAGCCGGGCGACGCTGATCAAGACCTACGACGGCCGCCGCGTCATCATCCCCAACAGCGACGTCTATACTTCGCCGGTGGTCGTCAACACGGCGTTCAAGCTGCGCCGCGACGACTATCTGATCGGCATCGGCTATGGCGACGACGTCGCCGCCGCGGCCGCGCATTTCACCGCCGCGATCGCCGCGGTCGAGGGCGTGCTCGCCGAGCCGGCACCCGAAGTCCTGCCATGGGAGCTGGCGGGGTCGAGCATCAACCTTAAGGCGCGCTGGTGGACCGGGTCGACGCGAACCGATGTCGTCCATACCCGCGCGCGCGTGATCCACGCCATCCAGGCGGCGGCCGCGGAGAACGGGATCGACCTGCCCTATCCGACGCAGGTCGTGCTGTTCCACGACCAGACCGAGGCGACCGACGGCGACCGCACGCGGCAGCGCGAGGGCTGGCCGGCGGGGAGCAACCCGCCGCCGCCACGGACGACCGGGCCCGACGCCGCCTAGAGGTCGATCAGCAGCCTTGCCGGATCCTCGATCGCTTCCTTGACGGCGACGAGGAACGTCACCGCCTCGCGCCCGTCGACCAGTCGGTGGTCGTAGGAGAGCGCCAGGTACATCATCGGCCGGACCACCACCGCGCCGTCGCGCACCACCGGCCGGTCCTCGATGCGGTGCATGCCGAGCACGCCCGACTGCGGCGGGTTGAGGATCGGCGTCGACATCAGCGAGCCGAACACGCCGCCGTTGGTGATGGTGAAGGTGCCGCCCTTCATGTCCTCGGCGGTCAGCTTGCCGTCGCGGGCGCGGCGGCCGAAGTCGCCGATCGCCTTCTCGATGTCGGCGAACGACCGCTTGTCGGCGTCCTTCAGCACCGGCACGACCAGCCCGCCCGGCGACGACACGGCGATGCCGAGGTCGGCATAGTCGCGGAAGACGATCTCGTCGCCCTCAATCGCGGCGTTGACCGCGGGCACGTCCTTCAGCGCCAGCACGACCGCCTTGGCGAAGAACGACATGAAGCCCAGGCGGACGCCGTGCTTCTTCTCGAACAGGTCCTTGTAGCGGCTGCGCGCGGCCATGACCGCGGTCATGTCGACGTCGTTGAACGTCGTCAGCATGGCGGCGGTGTTCTGCGCCTCCTTGAGCCGCTTGGCGATGGTCTGGCGCAGGCGCGTCATGCGCACGCGCTCCTCGCGGCGGGCCGGAGCGGCGGCGGCTTCGCCCCCGGCGGCCTTCGCCGCGCCGAGCACCTTCGCCGTGCCCGCGTCGATCGCGGCGAGGACGTCGCCCTTGGTCAGCCGCCCGTCGAGGCCGGTGCCGGTGATCGACGCGGGATCAAGGTTGTAGTCGCCGAGCAGGCGGCGGACGGCGGGGGCGATCGCCTCATAGTCGTCGTGCCCGTCGCCACTGCCGGCGGCCGGGGTCGGAGCAGCTGCCGGCGCCGGCGTCGTCTTCGCATCGGCGTGCGGCGCGTCGTCGAGCTTCGACGTCGCCGGCGGCGGGCTGGCGGGTGCCGTCGTGACAGGCGCAGGTGAAGCCGCCGACGCGGCCCCCGCCGCCGCAGCTGCCGGAGCCGCCGCTTCAGCCTTCGCGCCTGCGTCCTGCACCACCGCCGGCGTCGGTGCAGCCGCCTTGGCCGGAGCCCCCGCGCCGCTGTCGATCCGCGCAATCAGCGCGCCGACGTTGACCGTGTCGCCGACCTTGGCCAGCTGCTCGGCGAGCGTCCCCGCGACCGGCGACGGCACTTCGACGGCAACCTTGTCGGTCTCCAGGCTGACGATCGGCTCGTCGGCGGCGACGGCGTCGCCGGGCTTCTTCAGCCACTCGCCGACGGTCGCCTCGGTGATCGATTCGCCGAGTGCCGGAATGGTGACGTCGGTAGCCATGATCTATTCCGCTGCCTGTTGTGACTTGAAGCCGCCGCGGATCGCCGCGCGGACTGCCGCCGGCGGCTCGCCGAGCGCCTCGGCGATCAGCTTGGCCTGCTCGGCGGCGTGGCGCTTGGCGAGGCCCGTCGCGGTGGCGGCGGCGGCCGCCCGCCCGGCGTAGATTGCGCGGCGCCCGACCGCATCCTCGATCGGCCGCGCGACGAAGTGCCAGGCACCCGCGTTGCGCGGCTCCTCCTGGCACCAGACGACTTCTTCGAGCGCGGTGAAGCGGCGCGCGTAGTCGGCGATGACATCGGCCGGGAACGGGTAGAGCTGCTCGACGCGCAGGATGTAGAGGTCGCTCCGCTCCGCCTTCTCGCGCGCGTCCAGGAGGTCGTAGTAGACCTTGCCCGAGCACAGGATGAGCCGACGCACGTGGTCGTCGGGCACGGCATTGATGTCGTCGAGGCAGCGGTGGAACGACGATCCCGCGCCCATGTCGGCGAGGCTCGACACCGCCCGCTTTGCGCGCAGCAGCGACTTCGGCGTCATCACGACCAGCGGCTTGCGGAAGTCGCGCAGCATCTGCCGGCGGAGCAGGTGGAAGTAGTTCGCCGGGGTCGTGCAGTTGGCGACCTGCATGTTGTCCTCGGCGCACAGCTGCAGATAGCGCTCGAGCCGCGCCGAGCTGTGCTCCGGCCCCTGCCCCTCGAAGCCGTGCGGCAGCAGCAGGACGAGGCCGGTCGCGCGCAGCCACTTGGCCTCGCCGCTGGCGATGAACTGGTCGATCATCACCTGCGCGCCGTTGGCGAAGTCGCCGAACTGCGCCTCCCACAGCACCAGCGTCTTGGGGTCGGCGAGCGAATAGCCGTACTCGAAACCCATGACCCCGAACTCGGACAGCGGCGAGTCGAGCACCTCGAAGCGCGGGTCGAGCGACTTCAGCGGCACGTACTTGCTGCCGTCGGTCTGGTCGACCCAGACCGAGTGGCGCTGGCTGAAGGTGCCGCGGCCGGAATCCTGGCCCGACAGGCGGACGCCGTAGCCGTCCTCGAGCAAAGTGCCGAAGGCCAGCGCCTCGGCCGTCGCCCAGTCGACCCCCTCGCCGGTGTCGAGCATCGCCTTCTTGGCCTCGAGGATGCGCTGCAGCGTCTTGTGCACGGTGAATGCCGGCGGCACCGTCACCAGCGCTTGGCCGACGCGGCGCAGATCGGCGACCGGTACGCCGGTTTCGGCGGCGCGGCGGGCGGTGACGGCATCCTTGGGCTGCGCGAGCCCCGACCAGCGCCCCTCGAACCACTCGGCCTTGTTCGCCTTATACCCGGCAGCCGCGGCAAAGTCGCCTTCGAGGCGGTTGGTGAACTGCTCGATGTTGGCCTTCACCCATGCCTCGTCGACGACGCCCTCGCCGATGAGGCGCCGGGCGTAGAGCTCGCTGACCGGCGGGTGGTGCTGAATCGCCGCGTACATCAGCGGCTGGGTGAAGCTCGGCTCGTCCGCACTCGTTGTGGCCGAAGCGGCGGTAGCACCACATGTCGATGACGACGTCGCGCTTGAACCGCTGGCGGAACTCGGTCGCGACCTTGGTGGCGAACGTCACCGCCTCGGGGTCGTCGCCGTTGACGTGGAAGATCGGCGCCTGGACGATCTTGGCGACGTCGGACGGATAGGGCGACGAGCGCGCGAACTGGGGTGAGGTGGTGAAGCCGATCTGGTTGTTGACGACGAAGTGGATGGTGCCGCCGGTGTTGTAGCCGGTCAGCCCGGAGAAGCCGAAGCACTCGGCGACGATCCCCTGCCCGGCGAACGCCGCGTCGCCGTGCATCAGGACGGGCAGCACCTGCCCGTGCTCCTCGTCGCCGCGCACGGTCTGGATGGCGCGGACCTTGCCTAGCACGACCGGGTCGACCGCCTCGAGGTGCGACGGGTTGGGGGTCAGCGACAGATGGACGGTGTTGCCGTCGAACTCGCGGTCGGTCGACGTGCCAAGGTGATACTTGACGTCGCCCGAGCCGCCGACGTCGTCGGGGTTGGCGCTGCCGCCGCCGAATTCGTGGAAGATGACGCGGAACGGCTTCTGCATGACGTTGCCGAGCATGTTCAGCCGGCCGCGATGCGGCATGCCGAAGACGATCTCCCTGATCCCGTTCTGGCCGCCGATCTTGATGATCGACTCCATCGCCGGGATCATGCTCTCGCCGCCGTCGAGGCCGAAGCGCTTGGTGCCGACATATTTGCGGCCGAGGAAGCGCTCGAACTGCTCGGCCTCGATCAGCTTGTTGAGGATCGCCTTCTTGCCGAGCTCGGTGAAGTGGATCTCCTTGTCGCGGCCCTCGATCCGCTCCTGGATGAAGCGGCGCTCCTCGACGTCGTTGATGTGCATGTATTCGACGCCGACGTTGCCGCAGTAGTTGGCGCGCAGGATCGTCACCAGTTCGCGGATCGTGCCGCGCTGCATGCCGAGCGCGCCGCCGAGGAAGATCGGCCGGTCGAGGTCGTCCTCCCTGAAGCCGTGGTACTCGGGCGTGAGGTCGGCGGGCAGTTCGCGCTTCGACAGGCCGAGCGGGTCGAGGTTGGCGGCGAGGTGGCCGCGGACGCGGTAGGTGCGGATCAGCATCATCGCGCAGATGCTGTCGTTTGCCGCGCGCTCGGTCGCGGCGGTGTCCGCGGCAGCGGGCGAAGATGCGGAGGGCGCCGGGGCCGGCGCGGCGGCGGGCTTGCCGCCAGTCCTGACTGGCTTCGGCGGCAGGTCGATGCCGGCCGCGTCGAGCGCCAGCGTCAGCTCGTCGGCGGCGCCCAGCGGCCAGTCGGCGCGGGCCCACGACGGGCGCGCGGCATCCTCGGCGGTCGGCAGCAGCGGTTCGTAAGCCATGGTCCGTCCTTCGTCGCGCCCGGCATGTAGCGAGCGCCCGGCGTCCTGTCACCCGCCTGCGGCCGGCGCGACGTCAACCTTGCCGAAAGTTTAGCTCGAGCAGGACGCCGTTCGGCTCACTGACGAAGATCTGCTTCAGGCCGATCGACGCGACCTCGTTCGACCGGTATGCCAGCCCGAGCCGGTCGAGCCGCGCGACCATCTGGGCATGCCCGCTGCAATCGAGCGCCACGTGGTGGAGCGCGCCGGTGCTGCGGCCGCTCGCGCCGCCATCGACGTCGGGCGACTTGGGCGTCGACAGGTGGATCAGCGCCCGGCCGCCGCCGTCGAACAGCCACTGGATTCGTGCCGGGTCGAGCCCCGCGGGCGGGTCGCCCTGCCGCAGGTCGAGCACCTCGACGAAGAAACGGATGGTCTCGGCCATCGCCCGCGTCTCGATGTTGACGTGGTCGAGGCCGTTGACCGTCACCCCTTGAGCACCTCGACCAGCGTCGTGCCGAGCTGCGAGGGGCTGTCCGCCACGCGGATGCCGGCGCGGCGCATCGCCTCGATCTTGTCCTCGGCCTTGCCCTTGCCGCCGGCGACGATTGCCCCGGCATGCCCCATCCGCCGCCCGGGGGGTGCGGTGCGGCCGGCGATGAAGCCGACCATCGGCTTCTTGCGGCTGTTCAGGCGGATGAATTCGGCCGCGTCTTCCTCGGCCGAGCCGCCGATCTCTCCGATCATGATGATCGATTCGGTCGCGGGGTCGGCCAGATATAGCTCGAGCACGTCGATGAAGTTGGTGCCGTTGACGGGATCGCCGCCGATGCCGACCGCGCTCGTCTGGCCGAGGCCGACCGCGGTCGTCTGGTGGACCGCCTCGTAGGTCAGCGTTCCCGAGCGCGAGACGACGCCGACCGAGCCCTTCATGAAGATGTTGCCGGGCATGATACCGATCTTGCACTCGCCCGGCGTCATCACGCCGGGGCAGTTCGGCCCGATCAGCCGCGACTTCGAGCCCGAGAGTGCCCGCTTGACCTTGACCATGTCGAGCACCGGGATGCCTTCCGTGATGCAGACGATCAGCGGCACCTCGGCGTCGATCGCCTCGAGGATGGCGTCGGCCGCACCCGGCGGCGGCACGTAGATGACGCTGGCGTCGGCGTTGGTCGCCTCCCGCGCGGCGAGCACGGTGTCGAACACCGGCAGGCCGAGGTGCGTCTGCCCGCCCTTCCCCGGCGCGACCCCGCCGACCATCTTGGTGCCATAGGCGATCGCGGCTTCGGAATGGAACGTGCCCTGCTTGCCGGTGAAGCCCTGGCAGATGACGCGGGTGGCGGCGTTGACGAGGATGCTCATGGGGTCAGGCCGCCTTCTTCACTTCGGCGACGATCTTCGCCGCCGCGTCGCCCAGATTGTCGCCGCTGATGATCGGCAGGCCGCTGCCGGCGAGGATTTCCTTGCCCAGCTCGACGTTGGTCCCCTCCAGCCGGACCACCAGCGGCACGCTGAGGTTGACCTCCTTCGCCGCGGCGATGATGCCTTCCGCGATGATGTCGCAGCGCATGATGCCGCCGAAGATGTTGACGAGGATGCCCTTCACGTTTGGATCGGACAGGATGATCTTGAACGCCGCCGTCACCTTCTCCTTGGTCGCGCCGCCGCCGACGTCGAGGAAGTTGGCCGGCTCGGCGCCGTTCAGCTTGATGATGTCCATCGTCGCCATCGCGAGACCGGCGCCGTTGACCATGCAGCCTATGGTGCCGTCGAGCTTGATGTAGCTGAGGTCGTACTTCGACGCCTCGACCTCGGCCGGATCCTCCTCGGTCAGGTCGCGCAGCTCGGCGAGGTCGGGGTGGCGGAACATGGCGTTGCTGTCGAAGCCGACCTTGGCATCCAGCACCATCAGCTTGTCGTCGGCCGTGACCGCGAGCGGGTTGATCTCGACCTGCGCCGCGTCGGTGGCGGTAAACATCGCGTACAGTTGCGCGACGAGCTTCTCGCACTGCTTGGCGAGGTCGCCGGTCAGCCCCAGCGCGAAGGCGACGCTGCGCCCGTGGTGCGGCTGGATGCCGGCGGCGGGGTCGACCATGAAGCTGTGGATGCGCTCGGGCGTGTGTTCGGCGACGTGCTCGATGTCCATGCCGCCCTCGGTCGAGGCGACCAGCGCGATCTCGCTCGACCCGCGGTCGACGAGGAGAGCGAGGTAGAACTCCTTGGCGATGTCGACGCCGTCGGTGACGTACAGGCGGTTGACCTGCTTGCCGTGCTCGCCGGTCTGGACCGTGACGAGCGTATTCCCAAGCATGTCGGTCGCCGCCGCACGGACCTCGTCGAGCGTCTTGGCCAGCCGCACGCCGCCCTTCGCCTCGGGAGGCAGCTCCTTGAACTTGCCCTTGCCGCGGCCGCCGGCGTGGATCTGCGCCTTGACGACGTAGAGCGGCCCGGGGAGCCTGCCCGCCGCCGCGACCGCCTCGTCGACGCTCATCGCCGCATGGCCCGCCGGCACCGCGACGCCGAACTTGGCGAGCAGCTCCTTCGCCTGATATTCGTGAATGTTCATCGCGTTGTCCTTGTCAGGCGAGAGACTAGTTGAGGCTTGGCTCGATCGCCCGGCACGCCGCGAGCAGCTCCTTCACCGCGTCGACCGACACCTGGAAATTCGCCTTCGCCTCGTCGTCGAGCTTGATCTCGACCACCTTTTCGACCCCGCCCGCGCCGATCACGCACGGAACGCCGACGTAGAGATCGGTGACGCCGTACTGGCCGGTCAGGTTGACCGCGCACGGGATGACGCGCTTCTGGTCGTAGAGGTAGGCCTCGGCCATGGCGATGCCGCTGGTGGCCGGGGCGTAATAGGCGCTCCCCGTCTTCAGCAGCGCGACGATCTCGCCGCCGCCGCCGCGGGTGCGCTTGACGATGTCGGCGATGCGCTCTTTCGTGCTCCAGCCCATGTCGATCAGCGCCGGGATCGGGATGCCGGCGACGGTCGAATATTCGATCACCGGCACCATCGTGTCGCCGTGGCCGCCGAGGACGAAGGCGGTGACGTCCTGGACACTGACCTTGAACTCGTCGGCGAGGAAGTGGCGGAAGCGGCTGCTGTCGAGCACGCCGGCCATGCCGACGACCATGTGGTGCGGCAGGCCGCTAAACTCACGCAGTGCCCAGACCATCGCGTCGAGGGGATTGGTGATGCAGATGACGAAGGCGTCGGGCGCGTTCGCCTTGATGCCCTCGCCGACCGCCTTCATCACCTTCAGGTTGATGCCGAGCAGGTCGTCCCGGCTCATCCCCGGCTTGCGGGCGATGCCGGCTGTGACGATGATGACGTCGGCGCCGGCGATGTCGGCATAGTCGTTGGTGCCCTTCAGCACCGCGTCGAAGCCCTCGACCGGGCCGCACTGGGCGAGGTCCAAGGCCTTGCCCTGCGGCACGCCCTCGACGACGTCGAACAGGACGACGTCGCCCAGCCCCTTGGCGGCGGCGAGATGGGCGAGCGTCCCGCCGATGTTGCCGGCGCCGATCAGGGCGATCTTGTTGCGGGCCATGGTGCCACCTCGTGTGCTGGGCGGCCGCGGCCGCGGAAAGACGGCGACGGCTTAGTCGTTCGCTCGGCTGCCCGCAACCGCATCGGCGCGGACCCAGGTCAGCACGGCGACGACGGGATTCGCGCTGCCCGGCGGGGTTCCCGGCGGCGTCGTCAGCTCGAGCCGGTCGCCGTCGCGCCGCCAGCCGCGCACCTGCTCACCGCCGACCCACGCCGGGAATGAGGCGACCTCGACCGTCGTCGCCAGCCGACCGTTGCCGATCAAGCGGACCCTGCCCGCATAGGCGATGACCGGGGTGCCGCCGCCGCGGTCATCGGGCGTGATGACGACGATCATTCGCCCGTCGTGTACCATCAGGCTGCCGCCCGGCGACGCGCCAAACGGCAGCGTCCGCTCACTGGTCACCTGGTCGGTCGCGACGTGCGATAGCAGCCGCCAGCTACCTGTCAGTTCGTCCATCGTCATCCTCCGTGACCCTGCGCCAGATAATCCGCCGACTGCATCTCGATCAGCCGCGACACCGTCCGCTCGAACTCGAACGCGCCGTCGCCCGCCGGATACAGCGCCGCCGGCTCGGCGTCGGCGGCGGCGAGCAGCTTCACCTTGTGCTCGTACAGCTCGTCGATCAGCGTGACGAAGCGCGCCGCCTCGTTGCGGTTCTCCGGCCCCATGCGCGGGATGCCGACGAGAATGACGGTGTGGAACTTGCGCGCGACCGCGAGGTAATCGGCCGCGCCCAGCGGCTGCCGGCACAGCCGGGTAAAGGAGAACACCGCCACGCCCTTGACCGCCTTGGGCACGAACAGCGTCCGCCCGCCGGGCACCGCGATCGTCTCGCTCGGCACGCGCACGCGGTCCTCGACTGGGAAGTCGGTCAGGCGGAAGAAGGCGTCGGACAGCGCCTGCGTCGCCGCCGGCCCGTTCGGCACGTACCACGTCGGCGCGCCGCCGAGCCGGTCGAGGCGGTAGTCGACCGGGCCGTTCAGCGGAATTACCTCCATCCGCGCTTCGATCAGCTCGATGAAGGGCAGGAACAGCGACCGGTTGAGCCCGTCCTTGTAGAGATCGGCGGGCGGGCGGTTCGACGTCGCGACGACCACCGTGCCGGCGTCGAAGAGGTGGCTGAACAGGCGGCTGACGATGGCGGCATCGGCGACGTCGCGCACCTGCAGCTCGTCGAAGCACAGCAGCCGCGCCTCCTCGGCGATCCGGCCGGCGACCACCGGGATCGGGTCCTCGCCCGACGCTTGCCGGTGGGCGTGGATCGCGGCGTGGACCTCGAGCATGAACTCGTGGAAGTGGACGCGGCGCTTGGGCGTCACTGCGGCGCTCGCGAAGAACAGGTCCATCAGCATCGACTTGCCGCGCCCGACGCCGCCCCACAGGTAGATGCCGCGCGGCACCGCCGGCTTGGCGCCGAACAGGCGGCCGAGCCGCGATGGCGGCGGGGTCGCGAGCGCGAGGCGCAGGCGGTAGAGCCGGTCCGCCGCCGCCGCCTGGTCGGGGTCGGGGCGCAGTTCTCCGGCGGCGACGAGGCGCGCGTAGGCGGAGTCGGTCGGCGCGGGCGGCTTCCCGCTCACGCGTCGGGCGGGGCGTCCGCCGCTTCGCCCGGCGGTGGTCGGCGGACGATCTTGCGCATCGTGCCGGTAAACGAGCAGACGTTGCCGCCGCCCTGCGTCACCAGCCCGCGGACGAAGAACAGCTTGCCCGTCTCCTTCAGCACCTCGCCGTGGGCCTCGATCGGCTGGCCGGGGATGCCGCCCGACAGGAAGTCGGTCGCGCAGCTGAGCGTCACCGCCCCCTCGCCCTTGGTGAAGCGCGGGCGGATGATCGCAAACATCGCCATGTCGACGAAGCTCATTAGGAAGCCGCCGTGGAGATAGCCGAGGCCGTTCGAGTGCCGCCGGTCGGTGTCCATGCGGCTTTCGACGCCCTGGGCGCTGACGCGGAAGTACATCTGGCCGAGCAGGTCGTGGAAGCGCCCATCGGGCTGGTGCAGCCAGGGGATCCAGCCGTCGGCGTCGGGAGGCGGAATGTCGAGACGAGCCATCGACGGCGTGGTAGCGGCGCTTAGAGGGGCGGCGCAAGGCGCGAGTGTGGGAGTGCTGCGGCTGCGTCGCGGCGGAGCCGCGCCATCGGACGGGTTCGGGCGATAAGGCCGCCCGACCCGCCGGCCGAGAGCCGCCGCGAGTCTCGCTGCCTCTGCGACAAACGCAAAGAGCGTTTCTCGCAGAGGCAGCAGCCGCTACACGGCTCTCTGCACCATCATCTTCTTGATCTCGGCAATCGCCTTCGCCGGGTTCAGCCCCTTGGGGCAGACGTTGGCGCAGTTCATGATCGTGTGGCAGCGGTACAGGCGAAACGGATCCTCGAGCGCGTCCAGCCGCTCGCCCGTCATCTCGTCGCGGCTGTCGACCAGCCAGCGGTACGCCTGGAGCAGGATCGCCGGGCCCAGGAACTTGTCGCTGTTCCACCAATAGCTTGGGCACGACGACGAGCAGCAGGCGCACAGGATGCACTCGTACAGCCCGTCGATCTTGCTGCGGTCCTCGACCGACTGCAGCCGCTCGGCGTCGGCGGGGTCGGGCGTGACGGTCTGCAGCCACGGTTTGATCGAGGCGTACTGCGCGTAGAAGTGCTTGAAGTCGGGGACGAGGTCCTTGACCACCTCCATGTGCGGCAACGGCGTGATACGGACCTCGCCGGCGATGTCCTCGATCGCCTGGGTGCAGGCGAGCGTGTTGGTGCCGCCGATGTTCATGCTGCACGACCCGCAGATACCCTCGCGGCACGAGCGGCGGAAGGTCAGCGTCGGGTCGACCTCGGCCTTGATCTTGATCAGCGCGTCCAGCACCATCGGCCCGGTCGCGTCGAGGTCGAGCTCGTAGGTGTCGTAGCGCGGATTCGCGCCGTCGTCGGGATTCCAGCGGTAGATCTTGAACGCCTTCGTCCGCTTGGCACCGGCGGGCGCAGGATAGCGCTTGCCGTCGCTACGGATGCGCGAGTTGGTCGGCAGGGAGAATTCGGCCATGCGGTCTTCCGGCTTGGGGTGCCATCGCACATAGGGACAAGCGGACCCGCGCTCAACACGCATCTCGCCGCAGCGACGTGTCGTGCTGGCCGCCGCCCAGCTTCGCGCCGGCCAAGCAAATCTTCGCCCGTCCACCCGTTGCCGGCGGTTCATCTTCCGCCATATCGGCAGCGCAACCACGGCAGGAGCCTCACCCATGACCGATCGTCTTTCCGGCAAGACCGCGCTTGTCACGGGGGGCTCGCGGGGCATCGGCGCGGGCATTGCCCGGCGGCTGGCGAGCGAGGGGGCGGATGTCGTCATCACCTTCGCCGGCAACCACGACGCGGCGAGCGCGACCGTCGCCGCCATCGAGGCGCACGGGCGCAAGGGTCACGCGATCCAGGCCGATGCCGGCGACCCCGCCTCGGTCAAGGCGGCGGTCGAGCAGGCCGCGGGCGTGCTCGGCGGGATCGATATCCTGGTTCACAACGCCGGCGTCTTCGGCCTCGCCCCGCTCGGCCAGACCGGCGACGACGAGTTCCGCCGCCAGTTCGCCGTCAACGTCGACGGCGTCTACCACGGCACCACCGCCGCCTTCCCGCACCTGCGCGACGGCGGGCGGGTGATCATCATCGGCAGCGTCAACGGCGACACCGCCCCCTTCCCCGGCGCCGCCGTCTATGGCGCGACGAAGGCGGCGGTCGCCGGCCTCGCCCGCGGCTGGGCGCAGGACCTCGCCAGCCGGAACATCCTGGTCAACGTCGTCCAGCCCGGCCCGATCAACACCGACATGAACCCGGCCGACGGCCCGTTCGCCAGCGTCATGATCGCGCTGACACCGCTCAAGCGCTACGGCACGGTGGACGAAGTCGCCGCGGTGACCGCGTTCCTGGCGAGCGGCGAGGCGAGCTATATCACCGGAACGACGATCAACGTCGATGGCGGCTTTTCGATCTGAGGGCGCGCGGGCGCGGGTCTAGTACACCCGCGCCTTCGGCTTGATGTAGCTCACTTCCTCGGTCAGCGTATAGGAATGCACCGGCCGGGTATCCAGCCGCACCCCGCCGTCGCGGAACCAGCCGAGGCTGTGGGCCATCCACTTCTCATCGTCGCGCTTGGGGAAGTCCTCGTGCATGTGCGCGCCGCGGCTCTCGTGGCGGTTCTGCGCCATGTGCATCGTCAGCACCGCCTGGCCGATCATGTTGTCGAGCTCGAGCGTCTCGATCAGGTCGGTGTTGAACACGAGGGAGCGGTCGGCGATTCCGATGTCGGCCATGCGCTGGTAGACGGCGTCGATCTTGCGCACGCCCTCGTCGAGCACCTCGCTGGTGCGGAACACGCCGGCGTTGGCCTGCATCGTCTTCTGCATCGCGGCGCGCACGGCGCTCGTCGGTGACCCGCCTTTGCTGTGGCGGTAGCCGTCCAGCCGCGACAGCGCCATGTCGGCTGAATCCTTCGGCAGCGGCGCATGGGCGGTGAACGGCTTGATCGTCGCGCCGACACGGTGGGCGGTAGCGCGGCCGAAGACGACGAGGTCGATCAGGCTGTTCGACCCCAGCCGGTTCGCCCCGTGGACCGACACGCACGCCGCCTCGCCCACCGCGAACAGGCCCGGCACGACGCTGTCGGGATCGCCGTCCTTCAGCGTGACGACCTCGCCGTGATAGTTCGTCGGGATGCCGCCCATGTTGTAGTGGACGGTCGGCGTCACCGGGATCGGCTCCTTGGTCACGTCGACGCCGGCGAAGATCTTCGCCGTCTCGCTGATGCCCGGCAGGCGCTCGTGGAGGACGGCCGGGTCGATGTGGTTGAGGTGGAGGTTGATGTGGTCGCCCTCGGCGCCGACGCCGCGGCCCTCGCGGATCTCCATCGCCATCGAGCGGCTGACGACGTCGCGGCTGGCCAAGTCCTTGGCGCTCGGCGCGTAGCGCTCCATGAAGCGCTCGCCGTCCTTGTTGGTCAGATAGCCGCCCTCGCCGCGCGCGCCCTCGGTGATGAGGACGCCGGCGCCGTAGATGCCGGTCGGGTGGAACTGGACGAACTCCATGTCCTGCATCGGCACGCCGGCGCGGATGGCCATGCCGCCGCCGTCGCCCGTCGAGGTGTGGGCGCTCGTCGCCGAGAAGTAGCAGCGGCCGTAGCCGCCCGTCGCCAGCACCACGGCGTGCGAACGGAAGCGGTGGATGGTGCCGTCCTCCATGCACATGGCGATGACGCCCTTGCACTCGCCATTGACCATGATCAGGTCGATCGCGAAATATTCGATGTAGAAGTCGGTGTCGTGCTTCAGGCTCTGCTGATAGAGCGCGTGGAGCATGGCGTGGCCGGTGCGGTCGGCCGCCGCGCACGTCCGCTGCGCCGCCGGGCCCTCGCCCATGTTCTGGGTCATGCCGCCGAACGCGCGCTGGTAGATCTTGCCTTCCTCGGTGCGGCTGAACGGCACGCCGAAATGCTCGAGCTCGTAGACCGCCTTGGGCGCCTCGCGGCACAGGTACTCGATCGCGTCCTGGTCGCCGAGCCAGTCGGAGCCCTTGACCGTGTCGTACATGTGCCACGTCCAGTGGTCCGGCCCCATGTTGCCGAGGCTGGCGGCGATCCCGCCCTGCGCGGCGACCGTGTGGCTGCGCGTCGGGAACACCTTGGTTATGCAGGCGACCTTCAGCCCCGTCTCGGCGATGCCCATCGCCGCGCGCAGGCCCGACCCGCCCGCGCCGACGACGACCGCGTCGTAGCTGTGGTCGATGATCTTATAGGCTTCGGCCATGAGTTAAGCTCCGAGCGCGATCTTGAACACGCAGAATACCGCCGCCGCCGCGCCGCCAAGCGCGTAGAAGTTGAGCGCCAGCAGCGCCGCCAGCTTGCCCCCCTCCTCGTGCAGATAGTCCTCGATGAACACCTGCACGCCCAGCCGGAAATGGTAGAAGACCGAAACGATGAGAAGGAGCATCGGGATCGCAGCGACAGGCTGCCGCAGCCACAGGACGACGGTCGGATAGTCGAGCACCGGCAGGCGGACGAGGCTGAAGACGAACCACAGCATCAGGACGAGGTTGCCGATCGCCGTCACCCGCTGGTGCCACCAGTGGCCGACGCCCGACTTCGCGGCGCCAAGGCCGCGGACGCGCCCGAGTTCGGTTCCCGTGCCCATGCTCAGAGGCCCTTGGTCAGGAAGATCGCCGCCCAGGTGAGGACGGTGAGCGTCGTCGATCCGACCAGCGTCGCGATGGCGAACGCCTTCGACGCATGGATCTCGAGCGCCGCGCCGGTGTCCATGACGAGGTGGCGGATGCCGTTCATCAGGTGCTGGAAGAAGATCCAGGTGAGGCCGACCCCGACGAGAATGCCGAGCGGCCCCGTCGCGACATCGTAGAACACGGCATAGGCCGCCGGCCCCGTCGCGGCAGCGACCAGCCACCACAGGAACAGGACGACCCCGCCGAAGGCCATGGCGTTGCCGGTGACGCGGTGGAGGATCGACACGAGCATGTGCACGCGCCACTTCCAGATCGACAGGTGCGGCGAGAGCGGGCGGGCGGCGGGTGCGCGCGGTCGGGAAGCGGAAGCCATCGAGGTCCTCAGGCGGTGTACCTGTGCTGGTTTAGTCCCTCAGACGCCCCGCGCAACCGTTCATGGCTGCACTGCGGCGTCGCCGCCGAGGCGGGCGAGGGTCGGGTAGCGCGGGTTGTCGACCGCCAGCCGCGCGCAGGTGGCGGCGATCAGCGCGTCGATCAGGCCCGGCGTCGCGGCATCGAGGCGGCCGGCGCGAATGGCGGCAGACAACTCGGCATCACTCAGGCCGAGCGGCGCGGGCGGCGGTGACGCGCCCAGCTCGCGCTCGACGATCGCCAGCGCGTTCGCCGCGACCTTGGCATGAAAAGCATCGCGGCCCTCCAGCGGCAGGGCGGCGAGAAAGGCGCGGACAGCGGCGACCAGCTCCGCCGCGCTCGGATGCCCGGCCATCAGACCGTCCCGTGCTTGAGGAGGTGGAGCAGGTCGGCGGCGACCTCGCTGACCCGGCGCCCGATCGCCGCGCGTTCGACCGAAGGCACGCGCCCGGAGACATGGTCCTCGGCGAGCTGCAGGCACGATACGCCCCATTTCAGCGTGCCGAACACCTCGAAGGCGTGCGCCAACGCCGGGTCAACGCGTGCGCCGCCGGCCGCTTCGTAGGCCGCGTAGAGCGCTTCCCGTTCGCCGAAGCCGCCGACGGGCCTCTGCCAGTTGCCAAAGCGCCACGCCTGCACGCACAGCCAGCCGAGGTCGGCGTGGGGATCGCCGAGGTGCGCCAGTTCCCAGTCGAGCACCGCGCGCAGGCCGGGGTCCTCGCCGTCGGGCCCGATCATGAAGTTGCCGCTGCGGAAATCGCCGTGGCACACGGCCGACGGCGGCGCGTCGGGCAGGCGCTCGCGCACCCAGGCGAAGGCGAGGTCGAATACCGGCTCGTCGACCCCGAAGCTGCGATAGTGGTCGAACAGCCGCCCGGCCTGCGCGCGCGCCGAGCCGGCCGGCAGCGGCAGGTCCGCCGCCTCGCCGAGCGGCATCGCGTGGAGCCGGGCCAGCGCCGCCGCGCACTGGCCGGTCAGCACCGCCCGCGCCTCGCTGAACGCCGCACCGCGCAACCATTTCGGAGCGAGGCTCTCGCCTTCGACCCGCGCCATGACGAAGCCGTCGCCGACGCCGTCCTCGGGTCCGGCTACGGCGATCACCGCCGCGACCGGCACGCCGTGCGCGCCGGCCAGCCGCTGCAGCCGCGCTTGGGCCGCCTTGGGGAAACCCGACGCACCCTCGCTACGCTGGAAGATCAGCGGCCAGGGAGCGCCGTCGCGCACAGCCGCAACGGCGAACGTCGCCGACGAGGCGCCGCCGGACAATGCCGTGACGGCGCCGACCTCGACGTCGTGGCCGGCCCGCCGCAGCAGGGCACGCACGCCCTCGGCAAGCTCGCTCACGGCTTGCCGCTTTCGATCCGCGCCAGCCGCTCGCGGTGCTGCTGCATCGCGTCGCTGAACGCCGAAGCCATGATCCCAGCGGGCAAGGCGATGACGCCAATGCCGGCGAACGCCATAATCGCCGCCATCAGCTTGCCGAGCGGTGTCACCGGCCGCACGTCGCCATAGCCGACCGTCGTCAGCGTCTCGGCCGCCCACCACATCGCCCGCGGGATGCTGCCGAAGGCGTCGGGCTGCGCCGCGCCCTCGGCCCAGTAGAGCACCGTCGCGCCGATCATCAGCACGATCAGCGCCAGCCCCGCCGTGACCAGCAGCTCGAAGCGCCGCGAGGCGACCGCCTGCCCGAGCAGCGAGCAGGCGCGTGCGAACGGCCCGACGCGAACCAGCATGACGATCCGCGCCAGTCGCACGAGCCGCAGCGGCGTCGAGTTAAACCCGAGCAGCGGTGTCAGCGACGAAGCGATCGCCAGCACGTCGATCAGGGCCGGCATCGACACGACGAAGCGCAACCGCTCGCGCCAGGCGTGCTGCGGCGCGCGCTCGGCCACCGACCACAGGCGCAGCACATATTCGATGAGGAAGACGATGCCGAAGCCGATGTTGGCGGCGGCGAACCAGCGCTCGTTGCCCCGTACGATCCCCGGCTCGGTCTCGGCCACCGACAGGACGACCGCGGCGACGATGACGCCGATGATGATCCCGTTGGTCGCCGATAGGTGGCGGTACAGACGCAGGTCGAGCTGCCCGAACACCCGCCGCCGGAGCGAGCGCGGGGCGTGCGCCGCCCTCACGCCGCCCCGAAGTCCCAGCCCGCGCCGTTGCCCGCATACGCCCGCAGCAGGCGCTTGCCGACGCTCGTCACGTGGACCTCGTCGGGGCCGTCGTAGATGCGCGCCTCGCGGGCGTGGCGGTACATGATCGACAGCGGCGTGTCGTCGGTCAGGCCCTTGGCGCCGAACACCTGCACCGCGCGGTCGACGACGTCGTGGACCATCTTCGCACCGACGACCTTGATCAGGCCGATCTCGACGCGCGCGTCGCTGCCGGCGTCGATCTTGGCGGCGGCGTCCAAGCGTCAGCAGCCGCGCCGCCTGGATTTCCGCGGCGCTGTCGAACACGAACTTCTGCATCAGCTGCTTGTCGGCCAGCGGCTCGCCGCCGGCGACGCGCTCCTGCATCCGGCGGCACATCAGGTCGAACGCCCGCTGCGCCTGCCCCAGCCAGCGCATGCAGTGGAAGATGCGCCCCGGCCCCAGCCGCATCTGGGCGATGGCGAACCCCTGCCCCCTTGGGCCCAGCAGGTTCGCCGCCGGCACCCGCACGTCGTCATAGGCGACCTCGTAGTGCCCGCTGAGCCCGTGCCGCAGCCCCAGCACCGGCGTGTCGCGAACGATGGTGTACCCCGGCGTGTCGGTCGGCACGACGATCATCGAGAAGGCCGCGTGCGGCGGCGCCTCGTCGCCCTCGGTGCGGCACATGACGGTGGTGTAGGCCGCCCCTGCCGCGCCGGTCGTGAACCATTTCCGCCCGCGGATGACCCACTCGTCGCCCTCGAGGATCGCAGCGGTCTGCAGCTGCGTCGGGTCGGACGAGGCGATCTCGGGCTCGGTCATGGCAAAGCTCGGGAAGATCTCGCCGGCGACCAGCGGCAGCAGGTATTTCGCCCGCCACTCGGGCGCGGCGTAACGGTCGAGCATCAGCGAGTCCTGCAGCGAGTGCGTGCCCAGCGCGACCATCGCGTGCTGGCTCCGCCCGACGACCTCGTTGACGTGGACATAGTCGAGGAAGGGCATCCCCTGCCCGCCGATGTGCGTCGGGTGGCCGAGCGCCCACAGCCCCTCCGCCTTGGCCTCGGCCATCAGTCCGGCGAGCACCGCCTTCGCCGCGGCCGGTTCGCCGTGGTCGAGGACCGCCTCGGCGGGGTAGACGCGCTCCTCGACGAACGCCTTGACGCGCTCGCGAACCGCGCCCCACGTCGGTGCCGTCATGCTAGTCTCCCGAGGCTTGCAGGCAGCCTAGTCCGGCTTGGCGGCGCTCGCTAGTGGCCGTGGCCGCGACGGCGGCGCACCGCAAGCTGCCGCCGTCGGGCAGGTCACAGCCCGTCCGGCGGGTAAGGTATGCAGGTGGCGCGGTGGCCAGGCCGCGAGTAGCGCCGCACCGTGGCGACGTTCTCGCGGCCGATGCCCGGCGTCAGGCGCGGACGGTACGCCGCCGAGCCGCGATGCCGACCAGTCCAAAGCCGGCGATCATCAGCAGCCAGGCCGCCGGTTCCGGGACCGCGCTGCCGCCGGCGTCGACGTCGCCGGCGAAGCCGTGACTGCCGAAGTCGGAATGGCCCGCCACGACGGGGTCGGACCCGCCGCAGTCGGCGGCGACGACGTTGGTGTCGAGCGTGACCGCGGCATGCAGGGCAATGGCGCGGCCGCAGACGATCCGCGCACCGGTGGTCAGGGTCACGCTCTGATCGGCGATGATGTTGCCGGCGAACAGCGTGCCCGTGCCCAGGGTCGCCGAGCTGCCGACGGTGAAGAAGAGCCCGCTGTGCGCGTTGCCCCCGAGCACGACGACCGCGGACGCGCTCGCCGTGGTCAGCGTCGATCCGATCTGGAAGACGAACGAGCCGTCGGCGCTGCCGGCGTAGTCGAGCGTCAGGACGCCGGTCAGCTGCGCCGACGACGCGAAGCGGTACACGCCGGGCGTCAGCACCAGCCCACCGAGATCCTGCCCGGTGAGATCGGCGGTGAACGGCAGGGCCGCCAGCGTCAGCGACGCCGCGGCGGCATCCGCCTCAGCCTGGGCCGCGACGGCATCGGTCTGGTGGATGGTTCCGGTCAGCGTCACCGACCCCGCCCCCGTGATCGCGGTGCCCGGAGCGACCCCGAGGTCACCGATGATCGTCGTCGGGCCGGTATTCGTCACCGCCGAGGCACCGAGAACGGCGAAGCTCTGCGCCGAGTGAAGGACGGATGCCGGCAATGCGGCCGTACTATAAAGTCCGACGATCAGGCCAAACGGAACGATCTTGATAATTGACATTACCTGTTCCTTTAAGGTTCGACGCGACGAGCGAGTCATACCCTAAAGGCTGGGCTACTCAGTCGTCAGCTAAGCAAGTTCCATGCCTTGTTGCGTCGCATCATTTCTTCACCGGGTAACATATTGACTCGAAAGACAGCACTCGAGCTGAACACGGACTTGAGATATTACCGCAAGTATAACCATGCATCGAGGTGTAAAGAAAATCGACGTTAATTGCGGAAGGTCGCCGCCGGCGCACGGCGGTCTGGGTAGGCCAGACGCCCGCCCCCCAAACCGCACGCGCCCGTCTGACCTTCGTTCCCTGAGGTTCTTGCCGTCATGGCCGTGCAAGCACCGCTTCCGCAGCACCGGCAGGGTCGCACGATTCCGCTGTCGGCGCCGGCCCGGTCGGCGATAAGGGACAATCGACGGCCGCCGTTCCGGCCGGCTACGCAGAGGCTTCGATGACCCACGTCCTTCTCACCGGCAGCACCCGCGGCATCGGTGCGGCCGCCGCATCCGCGCTGACCGCCGCCGGCGCGACCGTCATCGGCCATGGCAGCCGCGGTGGCGGCGACGTCATTGCCGCCGATCTCGCCGAGCCCGGCGCCGGTGATCGGCTGTGGGCGGCGGCGCTCGACAAGTCCGGGGGCAGGATCGACGTGCTGGTAAACAATGCCGGCGTTTTCGAGGGCGTCGCCGTGGACGCTCCCGACGCCGAGTGGGCCCTGACCTGGGAGCGGTCGTGGCGGATCAACCTGCAGGCCGCCGCCGACCTGTCCCGCCGCGCCGTGCAGCACTTCCAAGCGACCGGCGGCGGCCGCATCGTCAATGTCGCCAGCCGCGCGGCTTTCCGCGGCGACTCGCCCGCGCACTGGCACTACGCCGCGGCCAAGGCCGGCATGGTCGGCATGACGCGCAGCATCGCCCGCGCTTACGCCGGTGAGGGCATCCTCGCCTTCGTCGTCGCGCCCGGCTTCGTCATGACCGGCATGGCCGAGGAGTACCTCGCCTCGCGCGGGGGCGAAAAGGTGCTCGCCGACATTCCGCTCGGTCGCGTCGCCAGCGCCGACGAGGTCGCGGAGACGATCCGTTGGCTCGCGCTCGACGCGCCGCCGTCGCTGACGGGCGCCGTGCTCGACGTCAACGGCGCGAGCTACGTCCGCTAGGCATGGTCGCTAGCATCACCTGGCGCGTGTGCCTCGCCTGCACCCGGGCCGAGGCGGAGGCGGTGCCGCTCGCCGACTGGCCCGCCGACGATCCGCCGACGCTGCTGACCGACGAACCCGATCCGGCGCGCCCCGACGACTGGACGCTCGACGCCTACTTCGACCGCGAGCCCGCCGCCGCGGACATCGCCGCACTCTACGCCCTCGCCCCATCCGCCGCGCCAGGCAGCGCCGCGGTCGAGCGCCTGCCCGATGCCGACTGGGTGACGATGAGCCAGGCCGGGTTCGACGCGGTCCGGGCCGGGCGCTTCGTCGTCCACACCGCCGCCCACGCGGATGCGGTACGACCCGGCGACATCGGCTTGGCGATCGAGGCCGGCCTCGCCTTCGGCACCGGCCAGCACGCGACGACGCAGGGCTGCCTCGCCGCGCTCGACCGGCTGGCGCGGACGCACCGCTTCGCGCGCATCGCCGACCTCGGCACCGGCACCGGCGTGCTGGCGCTGGCGGCGGCGAAGCGCTGGCCGCGGGCGCGGGTCGTCGCCTCCGACATCGATCCCGTCGCGATCGCCGTCGCCGCCGCGAACCTGCGGGCGAACGGCGTCCGCGTGGGGCGGACGCCCGGAGCGATCGAGCTGCTCGTCGCTCCCGGCGCGCAGCACCGGCGGCTCGCGGGTCCGTTCGACTTGATCGTCGCCAATATCCTCGCCGGGCCGCTGATCGCGATGGCGGCAGCGGTGACCGCCCGCCTCGCGCCCGGCGGCGTGGTCGTCCTCGCCGGCCTGCTCGACTGCCAGGCGCGCCGCGTCGCCGCCGCCTACACCGGACGCGGCTGCCGGCTCGTCGCGCGGAGCGCGGGCGAGTGGCCGACGCTGGTGCTGGTCCGCCGCTGACGGCGGCGGCTGACGGCCGCCAGCCGCTCGGGCCTCAGCCGGCGATGATCGCCGCCCACGCCGCCTCGTCGATCACCTCGATGCCGAGCGCCGCGGCCTTTGCCGCCTTCGACCCGGCCCCTGGACCGGCAATGACGAGGTCGGTCTTGGCGCTGACCGAGGCTGCGACCCGCGCGCCGAGCCGCTCGGCCTGCGCGCGTGCTTCGTCGCGGCTCATCGTCGCCAGCGTGCCGGTGAAGACCAGTGTCTTGCCCGAAACCGGCGACGCGCGCGTCGCCCTTACGAAGGGCGCGACGGCGACCTCCCCGAGCAGGTCGGCGACGAGCTCGCGGTTGTGCGTCTCGGCGAAGAAGTCGGTCAGGGCGGCGGCGATCTCCGGCCCGACGCCGCCGACCGCGTAGATCGCGGCGAGGCTCGCCGCTCGGCGGCCGCGCGCCTTGTCGTCGCCCTCGCCGAGTGCCGGCTCGATCGCGAGCGCCAGCGCCGCGTCGACGCGCTCGGCAAAGGCCTCGTAGGTGCCGTAGGCCCGCGCCAGGTCGCGGGCGACGACCTCGCCGACGTGGCGGATGCCGAGCGCGAACAGGAAGCGGTCGAGATCGATCGTGCGCCGCGCCGCGATCGCCGCGAGCAGCTTGTCGACCGACGGCGCGTCGAAACCCTTGCGCGCGATCAGGCCATCGCGGTGGGCCTTCAGCCGGAAGATGTCGGCCGGCGTCGCGATCAGTCCCTCGGCGGTGAACAGCTCGATGCGCTCGGCCCCCAGCCCCTCGATGTCGAACGCGCGCCTGCCGACGAAGTGGCGCATGCGCTCGACCCGCTGCGCCGGGCAGATCAGCCCGCCCGTGCAGCGCCGCGCGACCTCGCCGGCCTCGCGCACGGCGAGGCTGCCGCACGCCGGGCAGGCGGTCGGGAACGCAAACGCCGGGCCGCGCGGCGCGTCGCCCGGCACGGCGCGCAGGATCTGGGGGATGACGTCGCCGGCGCGCTGCAGCTCGACCGTGTCGCCGACGCGGACGTCCTTGCGCGCGATCTCGTCCTCGTTGTGCAGCGTCGCATTGGTGACGATGACGCCGCCGACGCCGACCGGCTCCAATCGCGCGACGGGCGTCAGCTGCCCGGTGCGGCCGACCTGGATGTCGATGGCGATGAGCGTCGTCGTCGCTCGCTCGGCGGGGAACTTGTGCGCCAGCGCCCAGCGCGGGCTCCGGGCGACCTGACCGAGGCGCGCCTGATAGTCGAGCCGGTCGACCTTGTAGACGACGCCGTCGATGTCGAACGGCAGGTGCGCGCGGTCGGCCTCGATCGCGCGATAGACGGCGAGCGCCGCGTCGAGCGTCGCGCAGCGCTGGAGCCGGTCGCTGACCGGGAAGCCCCAGCCGGCGAACGCCGCCATGACGCCCGCCTGCGTATCCGCCGGCAGCGCGTCGGCCTCGCCCCAGCCGTGGGCGAGGAAGCGCAGCGGCCGCGCTGCCGTCACGGCGGGATCGAGCTGGCGCAGCGATCCGGCGGCGGCGTTGCGCGGATTGGCGAAGGTCCGCTGCCCGGCCGCGGACTGCGCGGCGTTCAGGGCGAGGAAGTCGGCCTTGGCCATATAGACCTCGCCCCGGATCTCGATGGTCGCGGGCCCGCTCGCTGGCAGCCGCTGGGGAATGTCGGCGATGGTGGCAACGTTCGCCGTCACGTCCTCGCCCGTGCTGCCGTCGCCGCGCGTCGCCGCGGTAACGAGCACACGGTCGCGGTAGGTCAGCGACAACGACAGGCCGTCGATCTTCGGCTCGGCGGTGAGGGCGAGGTCGTCACCGTCGGCCAGGCGCAGGAAGCGCCGCACCCGCGCGACGAACTCGGCGACGTCGGCTTCGGCGAAGGCGTTGTCGAGGCTGAGCATCGGCCGCGCATGGACGACCTTGCCGAAGGCCGCCGCCGGTGCCGCCCCGACGGCGCGGGACGGCGAGTCGGCGCGGACCAGCTCAGGATGGGCCGCCTCCAGCTCGGCATTGCGGCGCACCAGCGCGTCATACTCGGCATCGCTGATCGTCGGCGCGTCGTCGCGGTGATAGCGCGCGGCATGTTCGGCGATCGTCGCCGCAAGGCGCGCGAGTTCGGCGGCGGGGTCCACTTCGATGGTCATGCCCGCCCGTCTAGCGCGCCCCCTCCCTTCCGGGGAGAGGGCAACGCACGGGGACCTAGTGGCTGGCCTGAGCCTTGCCGACGATCATCTTGCTTGCCGCGAGCAGATCGCCCTCGAGCTTGGCGAGCGCCTGAACATGCGTCTTCATCGAATCGAGGATCGCATGGGTGAAGGCGATCTCGACCGGCGTCGTGTACCCGGGGAAGTGGATCAGCTTGAGCAGCTCGAGCAGGCTCGTTCCCCGGCCAAGGTGGGCCAGGGCGTTGCTGACGTCGGTGATCTTCGCGTCGATTTCTCTGATGTGCGCGGTATCGGCTCCCATGACGCTCTCCCAAGGTTGGCGACGGCAAAGACCGTCGAATGACCATACCATGATTTAACGCTCGCCGGGGCAAGTAATCACTCAAGCGCGACTTGATCGGACCTTTAGCGACACTGCAGCAATCGTGCCGCCTGCGCCCGCGCTTCGTCGGTCACTTCGGCGCCCGACAGCATGCGCGCGATCTCCTCGCGGCGGGCGGCGGCGTCGAGCGCGACGACGCCGGTGCGGGTGACGGTGCCCTCGACCGACTTGGCGATGCGCCACTGGTGGGTGCCCCGCGCCGCGACCTGCGGGCTGTGGGTGACGACGAGGACCTGGGTTTCCGCCGCCAGCCGGGCGAGGCGGTCGCCGATCGCGCTCGCCACGGCGCCGCCGACGCCGCGGTCGATCTCGTCGAAGACGATGGTGCCGGCACTGCCCGTCGCCGCCAGCGCGACCTTGAGCGCCAGGACGAAGCGCGACAGCTCGCCGCCGCTGGCGATCTTGACCAGCGGCCCGAACGGCGCCCCGGGGTTGGTCGCGATCTCGAACGCGACGGCGTCGACCCCGCCGGGGCCGCTCGCACCGGGCGCGACGACGGTGCGGAAGCGCGCGGCGTCGAGCTTCAGCGGCGCGAGCTCGGCGGTGACGGCGGCGTCGAGGCGCTTGGCCGCGGCCGTGCGCGCGCGGGTCAGGTCCGCGGCGGCAGTGACGTAGGCGCTCTTTGCCTTGTCGACGGCGCGCGTCAGGCCGGCCAGCCCCTCCTCGCCCGCGGCGATGGCGGCGGCGCGGGCGGCGAGGTCGGCGGCGAGGCCCGGCAGTGCGTCGGGGTCGACCCGGTGCTTGCGCGCGGCGGCGCGCAGCTCGAACAGGCGGGCTTCGGCGGCGTCGAGCGCCTCGGGCGCGAAGGTCAGCGCGCGGGCGGCGGCGGCGAGGGCGTCCTCGGCCTCGCTCGCCTCGATCACCGCGCGGTCGAGGCTGGCGAGCGCTGCCGCCAGCAGCGGATGGTCGCCGGCGATGCGGTCGAGGCGCCGCGCCGCCAGCCGCAGCGCCGCGAGACCGCCGTCCGAGCCGAGCAGCTGCGCCGTCACCGCGTCGAGGTCGCCGGCCAGTCGCGCGCCCTTCTGCATCTCGGCGCGGGCAGCCGCGAGTTCGGCCTCCTCGCCCGGCTGCGGCGCGAGCGCGGTCAGCTCGGCGACGGCATGGTCGAGCCACTCGCGGTCGCGCTGGCCTGCCTCGAGCGCGGCGGCGGCCTCGGCCAGCGCCGCCTCTGCCATGCGCCACGCGCCATGCGCGGCGCCGACGCGCGCGACCTCCGCCTCCAGCCCGCCGAAGGCGTCGAGCAGGTCGCGGTGGCCGCGCGGGTTGAGCAGCCCGCGGTCGTCGGCCTGGCCGTGGACCTCGACCAGCCGGCCGCCGAGCTCGCGCAGCAGGGCGACCGACACCGGCTGATCGTTGACGAAGGCGCGCCCCGCCCCGTCGGCGGCGAGGCGACGCCTGAGGATCAGCGTGTCGTCGGCGTCGAGGTCATTGTCGGCGAGCAGCGTCCGCGCCGGGTGGCCGGGAGGGACGCGGAAGGTCGCCGTCACCCCCGCATGCGCCGCGCCGCTGCGCACCAGCCCCGCGTCGCCGCGCGCGCCGAGCGCCAGGCCGAGGCTGTCGAGCAGGATCGACTTGCCCGCCCCCGTCTCGCCGGTCAGCACGCCGAGTCCGGCCGCGAAGTCGAGCTGCAATGCCTCGATCAGCACGACATCGCGGATCGCGAGCGATGTCAGCACCGGCGCGTCAGCCGAGACGGCGCGGTGCAGCGGCGCTCACGCCGACTTGCGGCCGATCAGGTCGAAGCTCCGCGCGTACCACTTCGACCCCGGATAGTTGTAGTTGAGGACCGCGGCGGCCTTCTTCGCCTCTTCGGGCAGGCCGAGCGCGAGATAGCATTCGACCAGACGGTGCAGCGCCTCCGGCGTGTGGCTGGTCGTGTTGTACTGGTCGATGACGCTGCGGAAGCGGATGATCGCCGCCAGGAACTGCTTGTTCGTCTGGTAGAAGCGCCCGACCTCCATCTCCTTGCCGGCGAGGTGGTCGCGCGTCAGGTCGACCTTCAGCCGCGCGTCGGCGGCATAGTCGGTGTTCGGGTAGCGGCGGATCAGCTCCTGCAGCGCGTCCAGGGCCTTGGCCGTCGTCTTCTGGTCGCGGCTGACGTCGGCGATCTGCTCGTAATAGCTGACGGCGATGACGTAATAGGCGTACGGCGCCTCGCGGCTACCGGGGTGGAGCGCGAGGAAGCGCTGCGCCGACAGCACGGCCTCCGAATAATTCTGGCTGACGTAATAGCTGTACGCGCTCATCAGCTGCGCGCGGCGGGCCCACACCGAATAGGGGTGCTGCCGCTCGACCTCGTCGAACTGCGCGGCGGCCAGCTTGTAGTCGCGCCGCTTCAGCGTCGCCAGCGCCGCCGTGTAGAGCGTGTCGACGTCCTGCGCGACATAGGGCCGGTCCTTCTTGGCCTTGGTCGAGGCGCAACCGGACAGCGCGATGGACACCCCCAGCAGCGGCAGCGCGAGGGCACGGAACAGACGGGAACGCAGCATGACCGCTCCCTTAGCCGAAGGCCGCCGGGGTGCCAAGCACCGCCGGCTGGGCACGGAGCGGTGCCCTAGGAGCGGAAATAGGGGACGACCTCGCCCTGCTGCTTGATGGTGATCGGGTTGCCGAACCGGTCGCGCGAGCCGGCGACCGACAGGCGGACCCAGCCCTCGCTGACGCAATATTCGTCGACGTTGTTGCGCTCGACGCCCTTGAAGCGGATGCCGATGCCGCGCGCGAGCATCGCCTCGTTGTAATGGGGGCTGCTCGGATTGTTCGACAGGCGGTCCGGCGGCGTGTCGGCGGGCGTCGGTCGGGGGCGTCGTCGGCGTCGGTCATGGCGGTCTTCCAGGCTTTCGGTGCCGCGGCTCATAGCCAGCCGGCGCCGCCTGCGCTACCATCCCCGCGATGTCCGACGACTTCGTCCGTCACAAGCAGCCCTGGACCGGCGACGAGATCGACAAGCTCCACCGCTTCGCGGCGAAGGGCATGGCGCTGAAGGCGATCGCCAAGGCGCTGACCCGCAGCGAGGAGTCGGTCAAGGCGCGCGCCAAGGCCAACTCGCTCAAGCTGGCGAAGCTCCGCTAGCGCAGGGCGACGCTGGCCAGCGGCTCCCACGGCCCGTCGAGATAGCGCCAGACGTCGACCGCGACGACCGCGAAGGCGAACGGCGCGAAGCCAGCCGTGAGCGCCGCCAGCGTGGCGCGCGCCTCGGCCGGGGTCACCTTGTTCTGCACCGTGACGTGCGCCGCATAGCGCGCCCGGTCCTGCGGGATCAGCAGCGGCTCCCACGCTTCGGCCAGGTCGGCGTGGAGCGCGGCGAGCGCGGGCGAGCGCAGCGTCAGCGCGACGCCGCGGCCGAGCGAGCGGTAGCCGGTCGCCTCGACCGGCGGCTGCGGGTGCTCGCGCGCGGCGAGCTTCAGGCGCGCGACGACGGCGTCGAACTCGCTGCCGGGCAGATGGTGGAACAGCGAGATGTGCGCCGGCACGCGGTTCAGCGCCGGCGGATAATGCTCGCGCCGCAGCGCCTCGAACCGCGCGAGTGTCGCGGCATCGGGTCGCGCCGTCAGGATCAGGGGGCGGAAATCGGTCATTGCGCAGGCGTCACGGGGGAACCACGCTCGGAGCGTAACGTTCGCCGCGTACGCTTTCCCTGTCACTTACGCAAAGGATGCCACCATGGCCGCCAAGCCCGCCAATTCCGCCCAGCCGCAGTACAAGGTGGACTATCGCGAGATCCAGCCGTTCGGCACGCTGAAGCAGCTGCCGATCGCGCTCGAGGACAACGCCCGCAAGCAGTCGGTGGCGATCCTCAACCAGCTGCTCGCCGACACGATGACGATCCGCGACATGTACAAGAAGCACCACTGGCAGATGTCGGGGGCGACCTTCTACCAACTCCACCTGCTGCTCGATAAGCATTACGAGGAGCAGGCAGGTCTGGTCGACACCATCGCCGAGCGGATCATGGCGCTGGGCGGCATCAGCATCGCCATGGCCCCCGACGTCGCCGAGATGACGCGCATCCCGCGCCCGCCCAAGGGCCGCGAGGACGTGCCGACGCAGCTGTCGCGCCTGCTCGAGGCGCACGAGATCATCCTCCGCCAGGCGCACGAGGGCGCCGAGCAGGCGGACGACAGCGGCGACGACGGCACCAACGACCTGCTCGTCAGCGAGGTGATCCGCACCAACGAGCCGCAGGTCTGGTTCATCGCCGAGCATCTGGCCGAGACCGCGCTGGTCCGCACCGACAAGTAAGACAGTTCCCGGCGGCGCGCCGCTCGTTCGGCGCGCCGCCTTTGCGCCTCCCGTTGCGCTCGGGATGCGCGACCCTCTCGACAATTCGTCGCACCGCCGGTAGCCGGAGCCCGATGACTTTCAGGGCCTGACGGCGCGACGGGGCGACGAGCGAGCATGACCAGCGCACTCCTCCTGTTCGGCGCGACCGGCGACCTTGCCCGCCGCATGCTGCTGCCGTCGCTGTTCGGCCTCGACGCCGACGGCCTCCTGCCCCCCGACATCCGCATCATCGGCACGGCGCGGAGCGTCATGGACGCCGACGGCTATCGCGGCGTCGCCCGCCAGGCGCTGACCGACCACATCGACGCCGAGCGGCTGGTGCCGGCCAAGGTCGACGCCTTCCTCGCGCGGCTCGACTATGTGCCGCTCGATGCGACCGACCCGGCCGCCTTCGCCCCGCTGGCGGCCGCCGTCGGCGACGCGCGACCTGTCGATCTTCCTCTCGACCGCGCCGTCGCTGTTCGGCGCGACCATCGCTGGCCTGCAGGCGGCGGGGCTGGCCCGGCCCGGCGTCCGGCTGGCGCTCGAGAAGCCGCTCGGGCACGACCTCGCCTCCAGCCGCGCGATCAACGACCAGGTGGCGACCGCCTTCAGCGAGGCGCAGACCTTCCGCATCGACCATTATCTCGGCAAGGAGACGGTCCAGAACCTGATCGCGCTCCGCTTCGGCAACGTCCTGTTCGAGCCGCTGTGGAACACCGCCGGCATCGCCCACGTCCAGATCACCGTGTCGGAGACGGTCGGGCTCGAGGGGCGCGGCGACTATTACGACGGCATGGGCGCGCTCAGGGACATGGTGCAGAACCACATGCTCCAGCTCGTCGCCCTCGTGGCGATGGAGCCGCCGGCGCGCTTCGACGCCGCCGCCGTGCGCGACGAGAAGGTCAAGGTGCTGCGCTCGCTGCGCCCGATCGATGCGGCGACGGTCGAGGGCTGCAGCGTCATCGGCCAGTACACCGAGGGCGCGAGCAGCGGGCAGCCGGTCCCCGGCTACGTCAGCGAGCTCGGCAAGCCGTCGACGACCGAGACGTTCGTCGCGCTGAAGCTCCACGTCGACAACTGGCGGTGGAAGAACGTGCCCTTCTACCTGCGCACCGGCAAGCGCCTGCCCGAGCGGCATTCCGAGATCACCATCCAGTTCAAGCCCGTGCCGCACTCGATCTTCGGTGCGCGGAGCGGCCCGCTGCGCCCGAACCGCCTCGTCATCCGCCTGCAGCCGCACGAGAACATCCGCCTGTCGATCATGGCCAAGGAGCCGGGGCTCGACCGCGACGGCGTCCGCCTGCGCGAGGTGCCGCTCGACATCGGCCTCGCCAACGCCTTCGCCGACGTCCGCCGCCGCATCGCCTATGAACGCCTGCTGCTCGACCTGCTCGCGGGCGAGCCGACGCTGTTCGTCCGCCGCGACGAGGTCGAGGCGCAGTGGACGTGGATCGACGGCATCCGCGCCGGCTGGAAGGCCGCCGGCATGACGCCCAAGCCCTATGGCGCGGGCACCTGGGGGCCGAGTGCGGCCATCGCGCTGACCGAGCGCGACGGCGTCAGCTGGTATGACTGAGCTTGCCTGGGCCGACGACGGCAGCGACGCCGCCGTCGTCGCCCGGGTCGCTGCGGCCGTCGCGCGTCCCGGCCCGGTCGCGCTGTGCCTGCCGGGGGGATCGACGCCGCGGCCGATCTTCGCGGCGCTCGCGGCGATGCGCCTGCCGTGGGACAAGGTGACGATCTGGCCCGGCGACGAGCGGCTGGTGCCGCACGACCATCCGGCGAGCAACGTCGGCGCGCTGCGCTTGGCGTTCGGCGCGACCGGGCGCGACGATCGAGCCGCTGTCCCCGGCGCTGCCGCCGCCGCGTTTCGCCCTGACCTGGCTCGGCATGGGCGGCGACGGGCACGTCGCCTCGTTGTTTCCCAGCAGCGACCCCGACCCCGCCGCGCCGCCAGCGGGTGATCGCGGTGACGCCCGACCCGCTGCCGCCCGAGGCACCCTTCCCGCGGCTGACGCTGACCCTTGCGGCGCTGGCGGCGAGCGACGACATCATCCTCGTCGTCCGCGGCGCGGCGAAGCGCGACCTGCTCGCCGCCGCCGCCCGCGGCGAGAACGACCTGCCCGTCGCGCGCCTGCTGCGCCTCGCGCCGGTCACCGCCTTCTGGAGCGAGACATGAGCCTCAATCCCGTCATCGCCGCCGTCACCGACCGGGTCGATCGAACGCAGCCGCGACGGCCGCCGCCGCTACCTCGACCTCGTCGCCCGCGAGGCCGAGAAGGGCCTCGGCCGGCCGAAGCTCGAGCTGCGGCAACCTCGCCCACGGCTTCGCCGCCGCGGAGGGCGACAAGGCGGCGATCCGCGGCGGGCGCATGCCCAACCTCGGCATCGTCACCGCGTACAACGACATGCTCTCGGCGCACCAGCCGTACGGACGCTACCCCGAGCAGATCAAGATCTTCGCCCGCGAGGTCGGCGCGACGGCGCAGGTCGCCGGCGGCGTGCCGGCGATGTGCGACGGCGTCACGCAGGGCCAGGTCAGCATGGAGCTGTCGCTGTTCAGCCGCGACACCATCGCGCTCGGCGACCGCGGTCGCGCTTGAGCCACGGCATGTTCGAGGGCGTGGCGCTGCTCGGCATCTGCGACAAGATCGTGCCGGGCCTGCTGATCGGCGCGCTGCGCTTCGGCCACCTGCCGGCGATCGGCATCCCCGCCGGGCCGATGCCGTCGGGCCTGCCGAACAAGGAGAAGGTCCGCGTCCGCCAGCTCTATGCCGAGGGCAAGGTCGGCAAGGCCGAGCTGCTCGAGGCCGAGGCGGCGAGCTATCATTCGCCCGGCACCTGCACCTTCTACGGCACGGCGAACTCGAACCAGATGATGATGGAGGTCATGGGCCTCCACATCCCCGGCGCCGCCTTCGTCAACCCGGGCACCAAGCTGCGGCAGGAGCTGACCCGCGCCGCCGTCCACCGGCTGGCGGCGATCGGCCACGACGGCAACGACTGGCGGCCGCTGGGGCACTGCGTCGACGAGAAGGCGATCGTCAACGCCGCCGTCGGCCTGCTGGCGACGGGCGGGTCGACCAACCACGCCATCCACCTGCCGGCGATCGCGCGGGCGGCAGGCATCGTCATCGACTGGGAGGACCTCGACCGGCTGTCGTCGGCGGTGCCGCTGATCGCGCGCATCTACCCCGGCGGCGACGGCGACGTGAACCGCTTCCACGCCGCCGGCGGCATGGCATTCACCATGCGCGAGCTGCTCGCCGCGGGGCTGCTCCACGGCGACATCCGCACCGTCGCGGGCGAGAGCCTGGCCGACTACGCGCGAGACGCCGGCGATGGACGGCGAGGCGCTGACCTGGGTCGACCCGCCGCGTCAAGCCGGTCGACGACGGCATCCTGCGCTCGGTCGCCGAGCCGTTCGCGCCCGACGGCGGCATGCGGCTGGTCGACCGGCAACCTCGGCCGCGGCATCTTCAAGACCAGCGCCGTCGCCGCCGAACGCTGGACGATCGAGGCCCCGGCCGCGCGTGTTCGCCGACCAGGACGCGGTGCTCGCCGCGTTCAAGGCCGGCGAGCTCGAGCGCGACGTCGTCGTCGTCGTCCGCTTCCAGGGGCCGCGCGCCAACGGCATGCCCGAACTGCACAAGCTGACCCCGGCGCTGGGCGTGCTGCAGGACCGGGGCTTCCGCGTCGCGCTCGTCACCGACGGCCGCATGTCGGGGGCGAGCGGCAAGGTGCCGGCGGCGATCCACGTCACGCCCGAGGCGGCGGTCGGCGGGCCGCTGGCGCAGGTGCGCGACGGCGACCCGGTGCGCGTCTGCGCCGTCACCGGCGCGCTCGAGGTGCTGGCCGATCTCGCCGGCGCGCACGCCCGGCGCCGCAGCCGCGCGGCCGAGGACGGAACGGGGCGCGAGCTGTTCGCGATGATGCGCGATCGCGCCGACGACGCCGAGCGCGGCGCATCGGCGATGCTGGCGGCGGCGGGGCTGTAGTGGAGATCGTCGTCGCCGACATCGGGGGCACCCACGCCCGCTTCGCCCTCGCCGAGGTCGAGGGCGGCCGCGTCGCCCGCCTGGGGCCCGAGACGGTGATGAAGGCGGCCGAGCACGCCAGCCTGCAGACCGCGTGGGAGGCGTTCGCCGCCGCGCACGCCCGGCCGCTGCCGCGCGCCGCCGCGATCTCGGTCGCCTCGCCGATCGGCGGCGAGGTGATCAAGCTGACCAACAACCCGTGGATCATCCGCCCGGCGCTGATCCCCGAGAAGCTCGGCGTCGACCGCTACACGCTGGTCAACGATTTCGCCGCCGTCGCCTATGCCGTCGCCGCGGTCGGCGCGGAGGACCTCGCCCACTGCTGCGGTCCCGAAGGCCCGCTGCCGGCGACCGGCGTGATCAGCGTCGTCGGCCCCGGCACCGGCCTCGGCGTCGCCGCGCTGGTCCGCGATGCGGGCGGCGCGCGCGTGCTCGCGACCGAGGGCGGGCACAGCGACTTCGCGCCGCTCGACTCGCTCGAGGACCAGGTCCTCGCCCGCCTGCGCGCGCGCTTCCGCCGGGTGTCGGTCGAGCGCGTCGTCGCCGGGCCGGCGCTGGTCGACCTGTACGAGATCCTCGCCGGCATCGAGGGCCGCGCGGTGCATCCCATCGATGCGCCGACTCTGTGGGCGGCAGCGCTCGCGGGCGAGGACAGCCTCGCCGCCGCTGCGCTCGACCGCTTCTGCCTGGCGCTCGGCGCGGTCGCCGGCGACATCGCGCTGACGCAGGGCGGCTTCGCCGGCGTCGTCATCGCCGGCGGCCTCGGCCTGCGGCTGAAGGACCACCTGCCGCGCTCGGGCTTCCGCCAGCGCTTCGTCGCCAAGGGCCGGTTCGAGACGCTGATGGCGACGATCCCGGTCAAGATCCTGACCCACCCGCAGCCCGGCCTGCTCGGCGCCGCCGCGGCCTTCGCCCAGGAGCACCGATGAGCGACCATCGACGACATCATGCGGCTGGGGCAGGTGATCCCGGTCATCGTCATCGACGACGCCGCCGACGCGGTGCCGCTGGCGACGCGGCTGGTCGCCGAGCGGATGGTCGCGCTCGAGGTGACGCTGCGCACGCCCGCCGCGCTCGACGCGATGCGGGCGATGGCCGAGGTGCCGGGCGCGGTCGTCGGCGCGGGGACGGTGCTGAACGAGCGGCAGCTCGACGCCGCGCTTGCGGCGGGGGCGAAGTTCATCGTCTCGCCGGGCCTGACCGAGCCGCTGGCGCGCGCGGCGATCGACCGCGGCGTGCCGTTCCTGCCGGGCGTGGCGACGGCGGCCGACATCATGCGCGGGCTCGACCTCGGCCTCGACCGCTTCAAGTTCTTCCCCGCGGTCGCGAGCGGCGGCATCCCCGCGCTGAAGGCGCTGTCCGCCCCCTTCGGCCAGGTGCGCTTCTGCCCGACCGGCGGCATCACGCAGGCGACGATGAGCGACTGGCTCGGCCTGCCGAGCGTCGTCTGCGTCGGCGGATCATGGATGGTGGCGGCGTAGCGGAGGCGCCCGGCGCGGCGAGCAACTCGCTCCTTCGGCTCGCGGGGCGCCGTACCGAGGGAGCGACCGCGCCGGCGACGACGAAGCGTTCTTTTGGTACGACGAACGACGGGCCTTTTTGGCCCCTTCCCGGCGCGCTTGGCCCTCAGCGCCCCCAGCCGGGGATGTCGTCCATCGTCACCCAGCCGTTGACGTAGTTCGCGTAGTAGAGCCCGAACAGCACCGCCGAGATCGCCGTCGTCCACAGCGCCTTGGCGCGCAGGTTCGGGCGAACCGGCGCGCTGTCGGCCTGCCCCGGCACCCGCGCCTCGCCGGCCTCGTCGTGGGTGCGGACGCCGAAGGGCAGGACCGCGAACAGCGTCAGCATCCAGAACAGGATGTAGATGACGAAGGCCGACGACCGGCTTCACGCCGCCAGCCGGACCACTTGCACGTCGGTCACCGGCTTCTTGCCGGTCCAGTCGCGGGCGACGCGGCGGATGGCGACGCGGATCGCCTCGGCGTATTTCTCCTCGTCGCGCGGGTTGCCCTTGCGCGCGGCGTCCTCGGCCGCCTCGGCGCATTCGGCGAGGAAGTCCTTGTGGTCCTCCTCGACCGGCACGCCCTGCGTCGCGATCACCGGCCGCGCCGCGAGCTTGCCGCCGCCGCCCAGCACCACCGTCGCCGACAGATAGCCGTTGTGCATGATCCGCCGCCGCTGGAGCATCGTCGCGCCGTCCGCCGGCAGGATGACGTCGCCGTCGAGGACCAGCCGCCCGACCTTCTCATGCCCGATCAGCTTCGGGCCGTCGGGGGCGAGGCGGATGGCGCTGCCGTTGACCGGCACCATCGCCCGGGGCACGCCGACCTCGAGCGCGAGCCTGGCGTGCGCCTCCATGTGGCGGCGCTCGCCGTGGACGGGAATCGCGATCTCGGGCCGCACCCAGCCGTACATCGCCTCGAGCTCGGGCCGCCCCGGGTGGCCGGAGACGTGGACGTGCGCCTGCCGCTCGGTGATGACCTCGACCCCGCGCGCGGCGAGCGCGTTCTGGACGATGCCGATCGACAGCTCGTTGCCCGGGATCTCCTTCGACGAATAGATCACGCAGTCGCCGCGCTCGAGCTTCAGGTGCTGGTGGCTGCCGCTGGCGATGCGGCTCAGCGCGGCGGCGGGCTCGCCCTGCGCGCCGGTGCAGATGATCATGAGCTTGCTCGGATCGAGCCGCGCCGCCTGGTCGAACGACAGCACCGGCGGGAAGTCCTTGAGATAGCCGGTCGCCCGCGCGACGCCGAGGATGCGGTCCATCGAGCGGCCGACGACGCAGACCTGCCGCCCGGTCTCGAGCGCCACCTGCCCCAGCGTGTGCAGCCGCGCCGCGTTCGAGGCGAAGGTCGTGACCAGCACGCGGCCGGTCGTCCGTCCGCGGATGACCTCGAGCAGCCCGTCGCGGACACCGGCTTCGGAGCCGCTGGCGTTCGCGTTGAAGACGTTCGTCGAATCGCCGACCATCGCCAGCACGCCGGAATCGCCCAGCGCGCGCATCTCGTCGGGCGTCGACGGCGTGCCCATCTGCGGCTGGTCGTCCAGCTTCCAGTCGCCGGTGTGGAAGACGCGGCCGAACGGCGTGTCGATGATCAGGCCGTTCCCCTCGGGAATCGAGTGCGCCATCGCCGCGTAGCGGAAGGTGAAGTCGCCGAGCGTCAGGCTGCCGCCCATGGGGATGATCTTGAGCTTGACCTCCTTGTCGATCCCCTCCTCGATCAGCTTGCCGCGGATCAGCCCGGCGGTGAACGGCGTCGCGTACAGCGGCACGCCGAGATCGGCGGCGAGATAGGGGATCGCGCCGATATGGTCCTCGTGCCCGTGCGTCAGGACGATGCCGAGCAGGTCGTCGCGGCGCTCCTCGATGAAGCTGAGATCGGGCAGGATCAGGTCGACGCCCGGATACGACGGGTCGGCGAAGGTCATGCCGAGATCGACCATCACCCACTTGCCGCGGCAGCCGTAGAGGTTGACGTTCATGCCGATCTCGCCCGACCCGCCGAGGGGCAGGAAGATCAGTTCTTCGCCAGGGGTGAGGAAGTTCTTGCGCCGGGAAACGCCGTTGTTTCGATTGGTCATCAGGCTCCGTTCTGGTTGAGGACGTGAATGCGGTGCAACCCGCGAATGGTCAGGTCGCCATCGACCCGGTCGATGGCGGGGGTGTGGCGATTGAATAGCGTGGCAAGTCCCCCGGTGCCGATCACCGTTACGGGCCCGCCAACCTCCGATGTAATGCGCGCCACCAATCCTTCAATAAGGCCGACATAGCCCCAGAAGACGCCGGACTGCATCGCGTGAACCGTATTGGTCCCAATGGCGGAGCCGTTTCCCGGTGGCGGTTCGACGGCGATGCGCGGCAGCTTGGCGGCGTGGCTGTAGAGCGCGTCCATCGACAGGTTGATGCCCGGCGCGATGGCGCCGCCGCGGTAGACGCCGCCGCCGGCCGCGTCCTCGGTGATGACGTCGAAGGTCGTCGCCGTGCCGAAGTCGACGACGATCAGCTTGCCCGGCACCGCGGCGTGGGCGGCGACGGCGTTGACGATGCGGTCGGCGCCGACCTCCTTCGGGTTGTCGACGGCAAGGGCGATGCCATAGACCAGCCCCTCGGCCCCGACGACGGTCGCCTCGACGTTGAAATACTTGCGGCACAGACGCTGCAGGTTGAACAGCGTCGGCGGCACGACGGTGGCGATGATCGCCGCGTCGACATGGGCGTGGCTGACGCCCTCGAGCGCCATCAGCTGGTGGAGCCAGACGGCATATTCGTCCGCCGTGCGGTCGCGGTCGGTCGAGATGCGCCAGCGGTGGACGATCTCGCCGGCGTCGGTGCCGAGACTGACCAGCGCGAAGACGATGTTGGTGTTGCCGACGTCGATCGCTAGCAGCATGGCAGCCTCCCGGCAGCGGTCATAGCGCGAACACCTCGCCGGCGTGAATCGCGCGGACGCTCGCGTCGGGCAGCGTCAGGAGCAGGGCCCCATCGGCGGCGAGGCCGGTGAAGGTGCCGGCGACGGTGCCGCTGCCGAGGCGCGCCTCGACCGTGCCGCCGAGGTTCGCCGCGCGCGCGAGCCACGCCTCGCGGATCGGCGCGAAACCCGCCTCGCGCCATGCGCGCCGCGCCGCGGCGAAGGTGGCGGCGAGCTCCGCGGCGACGTCGCCGGGCGGGGGCGCGGCGATGCCGGCGGCGGGCAGCGAGGTCGCCGGGCGCTCGGTCGCCTCCGGGTGGCCGGCGAGGTTGACGCCGAAGCCGATGATCGTCGCCTGCGCCCGCCCCTCGAGCAGGATGCCGGCGCACTTGGTGCCGTCGAGCAGGACATCGTTCGGCCACTTGAGGCGCAGCCGGCCGGGCGCGACCCAGCGGTCGAGCGCGCGGGCGAGGGCGATGGCGGCGACGAACGACAGCTGCGGCGCCGGCCCCTCGCCGGCCTGCGCCCGCACGACGACGCTGGCGAACAGGTTGCCAGGCACCGACACCCACGCCCGCCCGCGCCGGCCGCGGCCGCCGGTCTGCGTGTCGGCGCGGACCCAGGTCTCGTCGGGCAGGTCGCGTTCGGCCAGCCAGTCGTTGGTCGAGCCGATGGTGTCGAGATGGTGGATCAGATCAGCGCCGCCGCCGCCCGCCCGGCCGCGGCCACCAGCGGCGTGATCGCCAGCATCCCGAGCGGCGAGCAGAACAGCGCCGCGGCGAGCATCAGCGCGCCGTTGGTCCGGCTGTCGGCGGGGGCGAAGGCCGGGGCCGGCTCGTCGAAATAGACCGACTTGATGACGCGCAGATAATAATAGGCGCCGATCACCGACGCGACGACGCCGACCACCGCCAGCACGTACAGATGCGCGTCGATCGCCGCCTGGAACACGGCGAACTTGGGCCAGAAGCCGAGCAGCGGCGGGATGCCGGCGAGGCTGAACATGAACACGGCAAACGCGGCGGCGAGCCCGGGGCGGCTCCGCGACAGGCCGGCGAGCGAGGCCAGCGTCTCGACCGGCTCGCCGTCGGCGCCGCGCATCGCCAGCACGGCAAGGAACGACCCCAGCGTCATCACGACATAGACCGCCATGTAGAACAGCACGCCGGTCACGCCCTCGCGCGTGCCGGCGGCGAGCCCGATCAGCGCGAAGCCGACGTTGTTGATCGACGAGTACGCCAGCAGCCGCTTGACGTTCGACTGGCCGATGGCGCCGACCGCGCCGAGCAGCATCGAGGCGATCGCCACGAAGGTGACGATCTGCTGCCAGTCCAAGGTCATGCCGCCGAACGCACCGACCGCGACGCGCAGCAGCATCCCCATCGCCGCCGCCTTGGGCGCCCCGGCGAAGAAGGCGGCGACCGGCGTCGGCGCGCCTTCGTAGACGTCGGGCGTCCACATGTGGAACGGCACGGCCGAGACCTTGAAGGCGATGCCCGACAGGATGAACACCAGCCCGATCAGCGTGCCGAGGTCGGCCGCCCCCGTGCCGCGGACCAGCCCGTGCAGCGCGGCGAAGCTCGTCGTGCCGGTGAAGCCGTAGACCAGGCTGATGCCGTAGAGCAGGATGCCGCTCGCCAGCGCGCCGAGGACGAAATACTTGAGCCCCGCCTCGCTCGACCGCGCCTCGTTGCGGTGGAAGGCGGCGAGGACGTAGGCGGCGAGGCTCTGCAGCTCGAGCCCGACGTAGAGCGTCAGCAGGTCGTTGGCGCTGACCATCAGGCACATGCCGAGCGCCGACAGCGTGAGCAGCACCGGATATTCGAACCGCCCCGTCGCCGCCTCGCGCAGATAGGGCAGCGCCAGCACCATCGACGCCGCCGCGCCCGTCAGGATGATGACCTTGAAGAAGGTCGAGAAGGCGTCGCCGACGTACAGCCCGCCGAAGCCGGTCGCGCCGCCGGCTGGGACGACGGCAAGGTGGACGCCGGCGAGCGCCAGCAGCGCCACCGCGCCCCAGGTCAGCGGGCGCAGGCTGGCGTCGCCGCGGAACACGCCGATCATCAGCAGGACGAGCGCGCCGGCGGCAAGGATCGTCTCGACCGACGCCAGGTGGACCGAGGCGTAGAGGGTGTCGAGCGCGATCACCGGGCGGCTCCCGTAGCCAGCACGACCGCCCCGGCGCCGCTTTGGCCGGCACCGGCTGCTGCGGCGGCGCGGCGACGTGGTTGAGGCGCGCCAGAATGGCCCCGACCGGCGCGCGCAGCGGCACGAGGAAGCTCGTCGGATAGACGCCCATCCACAGCACGGCGAGCGCGATCGGCAGCAGGATGGCGATCTCGCGCACGCTGAGGTCGGGCATCGCCAGCACGTCGCGCTTCTCGGTCGTGCCATAGACGACGCGGCGGTAGAGATAGAGCATGTACGCCGCGCCCAGGATAATGCCGGTCGTCATGCCGAGCGCCAGCCACGTCGACCCGGCGAAGGTGCCGAGCAGCACGAGGAACTCGGCGACGAAGCCGCTCGTCGCCGGCAGGCCGATCGACGCCATCGTGAACAGCAGGAAGAACAGGGCGTAGCGCGGCATGATGTTCGCCAGCCCGCCATAGGCGGCGATCTCGCGCGTGTGCAGCCGGTCGTAGATGACGCCGACGCACAGGAACAGCGCGCCCGAGACGAGGCCGTGGCTCAGCATCATGACGATACCGCCCTCGATCCCCTGCCGGTTGAAGACGAACAGCCCCGCCGTGACGAAGGCCATGTGCGCGACGCTACGAATAGGCGATCAGCTTCTTCATGTCCGACTGCACCAGCGCGACGAGGCTGGTGTAGACCACCGCCACGACCGATAGCACCGCGACCAGCCAGACCAGCTCGACCGAGGCTTGCGGGAACATCGGCAGCGAGAAGCGGACGAAGCCATAGCCGCCGAGCTTCAGGAGCACGCCCGCCAGGATCACCGACCCCGCCGTCGGCGCTTCGACGTGGGCGTCGGGCAGCCAGGTGTGGACCGGCCACATCGGCATCTTGACCGCGAACGAGGCGAAGAACGCCAGCCACAGCCACGTCTGCACCGCGGGATCGAAGGTGTACGTCAACAGCGTCGCGATGTCGGTCGTGTGCGCAGTCGACGCCATGTAGATCATCGCCAGCAGCATCAGCACCGAGCCGAGCAATGTGTAGAGGAAGAACTTGTAGCTCGCGTAGATGCGCCGCGCACCGCCCCAGATGCCGATGATCAGATACATCGGAATAAGGCCGCCTTCGAAGAACAGGTAGAACAGGAACAGGTCCTGCGCCGCGAAGACGCCGAGCATCAGCGTCTCCATCAGCAGGAAGGCGGCCATGTATTCGGGCACGCGCTTCTGGATCGACTGCCACGACGCGAGGATGCACAGCGGCATCAGGAAGGTCGACAGGACGATCAGCATCAGGGCGATGCCGTCGATGCCGAGGTGCCACGACAGGAACGGCGCGAATAGGTCGATCCGCTCGCCGAACTGGAAGGCGGCGCTCGACGTGTCGAACGACAGCCACAGCCCGATCGCCAGCGCCAGCTCGATCAGCGTCACGACCAGCGCCGTGATCCGCGCATTGGCGGCACGCGCGTCCTCGGTTCCCGGGGCGAGCAGCACCCACAGCGCCCCCGCGACCGGCAGCAGGACGAGGACGGACAGGAAGGGGAAGGTCACTGGGCGAACAGCCGGGGCACGAACCACGTCGCCGCCGCCGCGACGCCGATCAGCATGACCAGCGCGTAGCTGTAGACGTAGCCCGACTGGAAGCGCTTGGCGAGGACCGCGGTGTCGCCGATGACCGCCGTCACTCCGTCGGGGCCGAAGCGGTCGACGACGTTGCGGTCGGTCGCCCAGAACAGCCGGCCGAAGGCGAAGGCGCCGCGGACGAAGACGAGGTTGTACAGCTCGTCGAAATACCACTTGTGGACGAGGAAGGCGTACAGCCCGCGGAAGGTGTCGGCGAAGCGCTGCGGCGCCTGCAGATCGCGCAGGTAGTTCTGCGCCGCCAGCCCCAGCCCGAGGAAGAAGGCGACCGCCGGCGACCACACGACCCACGCCGGCAGGTGCTCGGTCGCCTCGGCGAGGTCGCGGTGGACGACCGCCGAGCCGCGCCAGAAGGCCGCCGCGTCGGGGCCGAGGAAGGCGCCGTGGAAGACGAAGCCGGCGAACAGCGCGCCGACCGACAGCACCGCGAGCGGCAGCAGCATCGTCCACGGGCTCTCGTGCGGGTGATAGCCGCCGGTGCCGGTCGGGGCCTGCGCCGGGACGGGGGCGTGGTCGTGCTCCTCGCCGACGCTGTCGTTGGTGCCCTCGGTGCCGTGCGGGTGCGCGGCGTCGGCCTCGGGCGAGGCGTGGCCGTGGGCGTCGTGGCCGTGGCGCGTCGTGGACGGCGTGCTGGATATGCTCGCTCCCCGCCCAGCGCGGCGCCCCGAAGAAGGTCAGGAACGCCAGCCGCCACGAATAGAAGCTGGTCAGGAAGGCGACGAACAGCCCGACGAGCGCCGCGACGACGCCCGCCGTCGTGCCGCGGGCGAAGGCGGACTCGATGATCGCGTCCTTCGAATAATAGCCGCTGGTGTAGAAGAAGCCGGTCAGCGACAGCGTGCCGATCGTCATCGCCGCGAAGGTCAACGGCAGCGGCCGGTGCAGGCCCCCGTAGAAGCGCATGTCCTGCTCGTGGTGCATCGAGTGGATCACCGCGCCCGCACCCAGGAACAGCAGCGCCTTGAAGAAGGCGTGGGTGAACAGGTGGAACATCGCCGCGCCGTACGCGCCCGACCCGGCGGCGAAGAACATGTAGCCGAGCTGGCTAGCACGTCGAATAGGCGATGACGCGCTTGATGTCGGTCTGGACGCAGGCGACGGTGGCGGCGAATAGCGCCGTCGCCGCGCCGACATAGGTGACGACCGCCAGCGCGGTCGCGCTCGTCTCGAACATCGGCGACAGGCGGCAGACCATGAACACGCCCGCGGTCACCATCGTCGCGGCGTGGATCAGCGCGGAGACCGGCGTCGGCCCCTCCATCGCGTCGGGCAGCCAGGTGTGCAGGCCGAGCTGCGCCGACTTGCCCATCGCGCCGACGAACAGCAGCAGGCACAGGCAGGTCATCGTGTCGACCTGGCGCGCCCAGGAATTCGAAGTGGCTCCCCGCCATGCCCGGTGCGCTGCTGAGGATCGTGTCGAGGTGCACGGTGTGGAACACGAGGAACGTGCCGAAGATGCCGAGCGAGAAGCCGAAGTCGCCGACGCGGTTGACGACGAACGCCTTGATCGCGGCGGCGTTGGCCGACGGCTTGTAATACCAGAAGCCGATCAGCAGGTAGCTCGCGAGCCCGACGCCCTCCCAGCCGAAAAACATCTGGACGAGGTTGTCGGCCGTCACCAGCATCAGCATCGCGAAGGTGAACAGCGACAGGTAGGCGAAGAAGCGCGGCTGGTCGGGATCCTCGGCCATGTACCCCCAGCTGTAGAGGTGGACGAGCGCCGAGACGGTGGTGATGACGACGAGCATGACGCTGGTCAGCGCGTCGATCTTGAAGGCCCACGCGACGTGCAGGTCGCCGCTGTCGATCCAGTCGAGCACCGGGAAGCGTGTACGCCGCGCCGTGGCCGAGCCCGGTCTGGACGAATACCACCCAGGCGAGCACGGCCGAGACGAACAGCGCGCCCGTCGTCACCGACTTCGCCGCGACGTCGCCGAGCGCGCGGTTGCCGAGGCCGGCGACGAGCGCCGCGGCGAGCGGCAGGAACACGAGGAGCTGGATCACGCTCCTCAGCCCTTCATCTGGTTGATGTCGTCGACCGTGATCGTCCCGCGGTTGCGGAAATAGACGACGAGGATGGCAAGACCGATCGCCGCCTCCGCCGCGGCGACGGTCAGCACGAACATCGCGAACACCTGACCGACGAGGTCGTGGGCGAAGGCCGAGAAGGCGACGAGGTTGACGTTCACCGCGAGCAGGATCAGCTCGATCGACATCAGGATGATGATGACGTTCTTGCGGTTGATGAAGATGCCGAGCACGCCGATGACGAACAGGATCGCCCCGACGGCGAGATAATGGCCGAGGCCGATCGCGCCGCTCACAGCGTCACCCCCTCGCCGCTCGGCGCGTGGACCGTGCTGATCGACGTCGCCGGCGTCCGCGCCGTCTGCGCGGCGATGCTCTGCTTGCGGATGCCCGGGCGCTGGCGGTGGGTCAGCACGATCGCGCCGATCATCGCCGTCAGCAGGACCATGCCGGCGGCCTGGAAGATGAAGACGTAGCGCGTGTAGATCAGGCTGCCGAGCGCCTGCGTGTTGGTCATGCCCGCCAGCACCGGCGCCCCGACGCCCGCCGGCGCCCCGACGTGGAAGCTGCCGCCGCCGAGCACCAGCAGCAGCTCGGCGAGCAGCACGACGGCCAGCCCGAGCCCGAACGGCAGGTACTTGGCGAAGCCGGCGCGCAGCCGGGCGAAGTCGACGTCGAGCATCATCACGACGAACAGGAACAGCACCGCGACCGCGCCGACGTAGACGATGACCAGGATCATCGCCAGGAACTCGGCGCCGAGCAGCACGAACAGCCCGGCGGCGTTGAAGAAGGCGAGGATCAGCCACAGCACCGAATGCACCGGATTGCGCGACAGGATGGTCATCGCCGCGCCGAAGATGACGATCCCGGCGAACAGGTAAAAGGCGAGCGTGGCGACGATCATGGAGCGGTGGCGTTCTTCCTGCCTCGTTCGGCCGATGGGCGGGAGCGGGACACCGTCTCTCCGGCACCGGGAGAAGGTGCCCGCCCCGGCGGGCGGTCGTTTTGCTGCGGTGCGTCTAACGCCCGCGTCCCGGCGCGGCAACCCGCCGCGTCGAACGTTTCGCCGTCAACGCCACGGCGCGTCCGCCTGCAGGTTGGCGGCGATCACCCGCTCCCACCGCTCGCCGTTCTGAAGGAGCTTGTCCTTGTCGTAGATCAGCTCCTCGCGCGTCTCGGTCGAGAACTCGAGGTTCGGCCCCTCGACGATGGCATCGACCGGGCATGCCTCCTGGCAGAAGCCGCAGTAGATGCACTTGGTCATGTCGATGTCGTAGCGCGTCGTCCGACGGCTGCCGTCCTCGCGCGGCTCGGCCTCGATGGTGATCGCCTGCGCCGGGCACACCGCCTCGCACAGCTTGCAGGCGATACACCGCTCCTCGCCGTTCGGATATCGGCGGAGCGCATGCTCGCCGCGGAAGCGGGGGCTGAGCGCGCCCTTCTCGTACGGGTAGTTGAGCGTCGCCTTGGGCTTGAACATGTAGCTGAAGGTGAGGCCCAGCCCGCGGATGAACTCGAGCAGCAGCAGCGACTTGGCGGCGCGGAAGAAGGCGTTCATCGGACAAACCTTGTAAAGACGAGCCGCATGCCCCCCAGCACGGCGAGGAAGATAAGCGTGAAGAACAGAAGCGCAGCGAGGAAGCTTGACGGGTCCTGTTTGACGCGGTCGAAATCAGAGAACGTCGTCCAGGCGACGCTAAGAACGAACAGGGCCAGACTGAACCGGACGGCATAGGTCCAGACCTGGCGCTGCCGCGCGTTCACCCGATGTGTCCCGACTTGGCGGCGCTGAAGATGGCGTTCATTTCTTCTTTTTCTCACTCGCGACGAGGAAGCTGATGCTCCAGCCTGCTATCGCTGCAAATCCGACGAGGACCGCGCCTGAGAGCGTAACCGCGCGGCCGTTCGCCGTTTGCAAGAGCGCAAACATGAGTGCCGATGCCGAGCCTACAATAACAGCCCTGCGTATCAAGGTGTTGGTCATGCCGACACCACCCTAAAATGCTCGACTTGGGCGCGGAACACGGCGGTCATCCCGGTGCCCTTTCACCAAGGGTGTTCACCCAGCGAATTGCGACCACGATCAAGGAAATGCTCGCAGTCACCAGGTTCGCCTCGGACAGCTGAAACCAGGTAGCTGGGCGCAGCTGGTGGTGGAGCACGTCGGCGGTGGCCCGGCTCAACAGGTAAAGCGAACCAGCCACGGCAAGGTACCACGCGAGGCGGATCACGTCGGATCGCTCGATCGGCCTCACGCGAAATGCCCCGTGAACACCAGCCAGCCGCTGACCAGGCACACCCACGCCAGCGACAGCGGCAGGAACACCTTCCACCCCAGCCGCATCAGCTGGTCGTAGCGGTAGCGCGGCACCGTCGCCTTCACCCAGGCGAAGACGAAGAACATCAGGCACAGCTTGGCCATGAACCAGATGAAGCCGGGGACGACGTACAGCGGCGCCGAGTTCAGCGGCGGCAGCCAGCCGCCGAGGAACAGCAGGCTGCACAGCGCGCACATCAAGAGGACGTTGGCATACTCGCCGAGGAAGAACAGCGCGAAGGCCATCGACGAATATTCGACCTGATAGCCGGCGACGAGCTCGGCCTCGGCCTCGGGCAGGTCGAACGGCGGGCGGTTGGTCTCGGCGAGCGCGGAGATGAAGAACACGATGCCCATCGGAAACAGGATCGGGTTGAGCAGGTTGCCGCTGAAGATGCCGAGGATGTTGCCCTTCTGCGCCTGCACGATGTCGGACAGGTTGAAGCTCGACGAATACAGCACGACGCAGACGATGACGAAGCCGATCGACACCTCGTACGACACCATCTGCGCCGCCGAGCGCAGGCCGCCGAGGAACGGATACTTCGAGTTCGACGCCCAGCCCGACATGATGATGCCGTAGACGCCCATCGAGCTGACCGCGAACAGGTACAGCAGGCCGACGTTGATGTTCGCCAGCACGACGCCCTCGTCGAACGGGATCACCGCCCAGGCGATCAGCGCGAGGGTGAAGGTGATCATCGGCGCGATCAGGAAAACGCCGGTGTTCGCCCCCGACGGGATGATCGTTTCCTTGAGGAACAGCTTGAGCGCGTCGGCGAAGGTCTGGAGGATGCCGAACGGGCCGACGACGTTGGGCCCGCGGCGGAGCTGCATCGCCGCCCAGATCTTGCGGTCGGCATAGACCGCCAGCGCGACGCCGACCATGACGGGCAGCGCGATGAACAGGATCAACAGGATCGTCGCGACGAAATAGCCGAGGTCGGGCCCGAGGAAGCTGCTCTGGAAGGCGGGCGTCCAGCTCATTCCGCCGCCTCCAGCGCCGGCTCGTCGGCGTCGACGATGTCGCGGACGCACTCGGCCATGGTCGCGCTCGCCCGGGCGATGGCGTTCGGGCGGTAGAAGTCGCGCACCGGCACGGCGATCGGCCCCGACGGCGCCGGCCCGTCGCTGGCACCGGGGTCCGCCCAGGCGACGGGCGTCAGTCCCTCCTGCCCCAGGTGCGGCCACTCGGCGGCGATGCGGGCCCGCAGCGCGCGGAGGTCGTCGTAGGGCAGCGCCTGGCCCAGCACCGCCGACAGGGCGCGGAAGATCGTCCAGTCCTCGCGCGCCTCGCCCGGCGGGAAGGTCGCCCGCAGGCCGCGCTGCACCCGGCCCTCGAGGTTGACGTAAGTTCCCGACTTCTCGGTGTAGGCCGCCGCTGGCAGGATGACGTCCGCCGCCCGCGCGCCGCGGTCGCCGTGGTGGCCGATGTAGACCTTGAAGCCGCCGGGAACATCGACCTCGTCGACGCCGAGGTTGAACACGACCCTCGCCGGCGAAGCCGCCAGCGCCGCCATGCCGCCGTCGGCGACGAAGCCGATGTCGAGCGCGCCGACCCGGCTCGCCACGGTGTGCAGGCGGTTGACGCCGTTCCAGCCGTCGCGGACCAGGGCGAAGCGCCCGGCGAGCGCGCCGACCGCGGCGAGCACGTCGCTCCGCACGCCCGCGCCGACGATCACCGCCGGCCGCGCGGCGCCGGTCAGCGCCGCCGCCAGCGCCTCCGGCACGTCGCCGAGCAGCGCCGCGTCGTCGCCGAGCTGCGTCACCGGATAGGTCAGGTCGAACGCCGGACCGACGTTGAACACCCGCGCCCCGCCCTTGCGCACCGCCTTGCGCAGCCGCGTGTTGACCAGCGGCGCCTCGTGCCGGACGTCGCTGCCGACGAGCAGGACGACGTCCGCCCGCTCGAGCCCGGCCAGCGTCGTGTTGAGGCGGTAGTGCGAGCGTTCGGCCGCCGACACCGCCATGCCGTCGACGCGGCACTCGTGGCGCGTCGAGCCGAGCTGGCCGAGCAGGTCCTTCAAGGCGACCATCGCCTCGAGGTCGGCGAGGTCGCCCGCCACCGCCGCGACGTCGTCGCCGCCGACACCGGCCAGCGCCGCCTTCACCGCGTCGAACGCCTGCGCCCACGTCGCCCGGGTCAGCTTGCCGCCGGTGCGGACATAGGGCGTGTCGAGCCGCCCGCGCGCGAGGCCGTCGACAGCGAAGCGCGTCACATCGCTCGCCCATTCCTCGTTGACGTCGTCGTTGATCCGCGGCGTCACGCGCATGACGGCGGCGCCCCGCGTGCCGATGACGATGTTGGTGCCGACCGCGTCCATGACGTCGATCGACTCGGTCTTGCGCAGCTCCCACGGCCGCGCCTCGAAGGCATAGGGCTTCGACGTCAGCGCGCCGACCGGGCACAGGTCGATGACGTTGCCCGACAGTTCGGAGCGGACCGCGCCCTCGAGGTAGCTGGTGATCTGCATGTTCTCGCCGCGGCCGATCGCGCCGATGTCCTCGACGCCGGCGACTTCCTCGGCGAAGCGGACGCAGCGCGTGCAGTGGATGCACCGCGTCATCACCGTCTTGATCAGCGGCCCCATGTACTTCTCGGTCACCGCGCGCTTGTTCTCGTGGTAGCGCGAGTGGCCGCGTCCGTAGGCGAGCGCCTGGTCCTGCAGGTCGCACTCGCCGCCCTGGTCGCAGATCGGGCAGTCGAGCGGGTGGTTGATGAGGAGGAACTCCATCACCCCCTGCCGCGCCTTCTTGACCATCGGCGTGGTGGTGAAGACCTCCTGCTTGTCCGCCGCCGGCAGCGCGCACGACGCCTGCGGCTTGGGCGGCCCGGGCTTCACCTCGACCAGGCACATGCGGCAGTTGCCAGCGATGCTGAGCCGCTCGTGGTAGCAGAAGCGCGGGATCTCGACGCCGGCGGCCTCGCACGCCTGCATGACGGTGGCGCCGGCGGGAACCTCGACCTCGACGCCGTCGACGGTGAGTTTAGGCATCTACTTGACCTTCACGCTTCGCGGGCAGATCAAGGACGGGCGCGCAGACGTACCATCCTCGCGCTCCATCCAGATGTGCCAGTCGGCGGCTAAGCGCGCCGCGGCCGTAGCCTCATCTGGAACATTCGTTCTTGCGGACCACTTCGAAGAGTCTGGAAATGCGTGCCGGTCAATCATCGCTATTCCCCGGGCACCTTCCCGATACGGCCTGTACGCGCGACCCATCCTGTCCGTTCGAGTAAGCACAGCTACTCCGCCGCCTGCATGATCTCGGGCACCTGCACGAACCCCTTCCGCTTCGCGATCCGCGCCTCGACCTCGGGGCGGAAGTGGCGGAGCAGGCCCTGGATCGGCCAGGCGGCGGCGTCGCCCAGCGCGCAGATGGTGTGGCCCTCGACCTCGGTCGTGACCTCCAGGAGCAGGTCGATCTCGTGGTACTCGGCCTCGCCGGTGACGAGGCGTTCCATCACCCGCCACATCCACCCCGTGCCCTCGCGGCAGGGGGTGCACTGGCCGCAGCTCTCGTGCTTGTAGAAGTAGGACAGGCGGGCGATCGCGGCGACGACGTCGGTCGACTTGTCCATGACGATGACCGCCGCCGTGCCGAGGCCACTCTTGAGCTCCTTCAGCGCGTCGAAATCCATCGGCGCGTCGATGATCTGCGCCGCCGGGACCAGCGGCACCGACGAGCCGCCGGGGATGACGCGCAGCAGATTGTCCCAGCCGCCGCGGATGCCGCCGCAGTGCGTGTCGATCAGCTCGCGGAACGGCACGCTCATCGCCTCCTCGACGACGCAGGGCGTGTTCACGTGGCCGCTGATCTGGAACAGCTTGGTGCCCTCGTTCTTCGGGCGGCCGATGCCGGCGAACCAGGCGGCGCCGCGGCGGAGGATGGTCGGGGCGACGGCGATCGATTCGACGTTGTTGACCGTCGTCGGGTTGCCGTAGAGGCCCGCGCCGGCGGGGAACGGCGGCTTGAGGCGCGGCTGGCCCTTCTTGCCCTCGAGGCTCTCGAGCATCGCGGTTTCCTCGCCGCAGATGTAGGCGCCGGCGCCGCGGTGGACGAAGACGTCGAAGTCGTAGCCGCTGCCGGCCGCGTTCTTGCCGATCAGCCCGGCGTCGTACGCCTCCTGCACCGCGGCGAACAGCACCTGCGCCTCGCGGACGTACTCGCCGCGGATGTAGATGTAGGCTGCGACTGCGCGCATGGCGAAGCCGGCGATCAGCGCGCCTTCGATCAGCTTGTGCGGATCGTGGCGGATGATCTCGCGGTCCTTGCAGCTGCCGGGCTCCGACTCGTCGGCGTTGATGACGAGGTAGCTCGGGCGGCCGGGCTTGGGCTCCTTGGGCATGAAGCTCCACTTCATCCCCGTCGGGAAGCCGGCGCCGCCGCGCCCGCGCAGGCCGCTCGCCTTGATCGCGTCGATGATCGCGTCGGGGCCGCCCGCCATCAGCGCGGCGGTGTCGGCCCAGTCGCCGCGCTTGCGCGCCGCCTGCCAGGTTCCACGGCTGGAAGCCGTAGAGGTTGGTGAAGATGCGATCGGCGTCAGCGAGCATCAGTGCGTATCCGCGAGTTCGAGACGGCGCTTCACGATCCGCATATCGGCCGCCAACGAGTCGACGCGCTCATTGACCAGCTGAACGCTGGCCATGAGGTTCGTCAGATGCCCTTCGAGGACCGTCTGACGAACCTTGATGTGATGCACGTCTTCCTTGAGTTCACGCAGATCGGCACGGATGGCCTGCAGCATCTCGACGATGAAGGTCTGGTCTACCTCAGCCATGCGCCATCTCCTTCAGCGTCGTCGGGCCGCCTTCGGGGCAGCTGGCGACGCGGCCGATCTGGCTGCCGGGCGCGGGCGTCTGCCCCTGCGCCAGCGCGTCCAGGATGCGGGTGGTGCTGGTATAGTCGAGGTCCTCGTAATTGTCGGCGTTGATCTGCACCATCGGCGCGTTGGCGCAGGCGCCCAGGCACTCGACCTCGGTCAGGGTGAACAGGCCGTCGGCGGTCGTGCCGCCCTTGACGAGGCCCCGGTCGGTGCACGCGCGCATCACCTCGCCCGAACCGCGGAGCATGCACGGCGTCGTCCCGCACACCTGGACGAGGTACTTCCCCACCGGCTTCAGGTTGTACATCGTGTAGAAGGTCGCGACCTCGTACGCGCGCATGTAGGGCATGCCGATCTGGCCGGCGACGAACTCGATGACCGGGATCGGCAGCCACGCCGAGCCGGTCGCCGCCGCCATCTGCTCCTGCGCCAGCCAGAGGAGCGGCATGATCGCCGACGCTTTCCGGCCCTCGGGGTAGCGGGCGAGGATCAGGTCCGCCTGCGCGGCGTTCTCGGGCGTCCACGCGAAGTCGCTGAACTCGCGCGGGCGCTGCGCGTCGCGGCGCGCGGCGGGGGTGGGGTTGTAGGTGGCGGTGGTCATCGTGCGGAGCTATCCTCATCCGGCCCATGTGCAGCGATAATCGTCGTCGCATAGACTGATCGGCACGCCAGTTGAGTAACCGCGGGCTCACTTTGTAGCGTCGCAGTATCAGGCCAACATGCGTGCTCATCGAGCAGCGAATAGCCGCTCGAGGATAACGATCCGGCATTCGGACGCGACGGCCGTGTTCGTTGACGTTCAAGGCCACGACCAGAGGCGGCAACGCAGCGGTGTCGACGTCGCCGCGCCGGCAATATCAGCGACAGTCAAGGCGAGACCGGTGAGCAGGGGCAAGATCACCGATCCACCTCCCCGAACACGATATCCAGCGCTCCCCAGCACCGCCGGCGCGTCCGCCAGCATGTGGCCCTTGCACAGGAAGTCCATCGCCTGGAGGTGGCTGAAGCCCGTCGCGCGGATGTGGCAGCGGTACGGCTTGTTGGTGCCGTCGGCGATCAGGAAGATGCCGAACTCGCCCTTGGGGCTCTCGGTCGCGACATAGACCTCGCCGGCCGGCACGTGGAAGCCCTCGGTGTAGAGCTTGAAGTGGTGGATCAGCGCCTCCATCGAGCGCTTCATCTCGCCGCGGCTGGGCGGCACGACCTTGCGGTCGACGCTGGCGTGGCGGCCGGCGGGCATTTGCGCCACGCACTGGCGGATGATGCGGACCGACTGGCGCATCTCCTCCATGCGGACCATGAAGCGGTCGTAGCAGTCGCCGTGGTGGCCGACGACGACGTCGAACTCCATGCGGTCATAGACCTCGTACGGCTGGCTCTTGCGCAGGTCCCAGGCGATGCCGCTCGCGCGGATGCACGGGCCGCTGAACCCCCACTTGATCGCATCAGCCGCGCTGATCGTGCCGATGTCGACGTTGCGCTGCTTGAAGATGCGGTTGTCGGCGACGAGGCCCTGCATCTGGTCGAGCACGGTGCCGAACTTGGCGGCCCACGCCTCGATGTCCTCCAAGAGGCCGGTCGGCAGGTCCTGGTGGACGCCGCCGGGGCGGAAGTAGGCCGCGTGGAAGCGCGCCCCCGACGCTCGCTCATAGAAGCCGAGCAGCGTCTCGCGCTCCTCGAACAGCCACAGGATCGGCGTCATCGCGCCGACGTCCATCGCGTGCGTCGTGACGTTCAGGATGTGGTTGAGGACGCGCGTGATCTCCGCGAACAGGACGCGGATATACTGCGCGCGCTCGGGCACCTCGATGTTCGCCAGCTTCTCGATGGCGAGCACGTAGCAGTGCTCCATGCACATCGGGCTGACGTAGTCGAGGCGGTCCATGTACGGCAGCGCCTGCAGGTAGGTCTTGTACTCGCACAGCTTTTCGGTGCCGCGGTGGAGCAGGCCGATGTGCGGATCGAGCCGCTCGATGATCTCGCCGTCCAGCTCCATGACCAGGCGCAGCACGCCGTGCGCCGCCGGGTGCTGCGGCCCGAAGTTGATCATGTAGTTGGCCGAGCCGTTGTCGGTCGGGTCGTGGTCGATGCAGCGGCGCGATCGTCGCGGCCCTGGGCGTCATCACCCCGCGGCCGGGCATCGCCGCGCCGGTCTGGGCGGAGGTGCCGACGACGTCGAGGTCGGGGGCGGTGGACTGTTCAACCATCGGGCTTGGCCTTGCTCTCCGCGCCGGGCCCCGCCTTGGGCGCGTCGGTCGTGCTGACCGGCGGTACCGCCTTGGGCGCGGCCGGGTCGGGCGTCGTCGTCTGAGCTGTCGCGCCTGCGGCGGGCTGGGCCTTCTCGTCGCCGGGCAGCACGTAGTCGGTGCCCTCCCACGGCGACAGGAAGTCGAAGTTGCGGAAGTCCTGGGCGAGGCTGACAGGTTCGTAAACGACGCGCTTGTGCTCTTCCGAATAGCGCAGCTCGACATAACCGGTCAGCGGGAAGTCCTTGCGGAACGGGTGCCCCTGGAAGCCATAGTCGGTCAGGATGCGCCTGAGGTCGGGGTTGCCGTCGAAGCGGACGCCGTACAGGTCCCACACCTCGCGCTCGAACCAGCCGGCGACCGGGTAGATGCTCGTCAGCGACGGCACCGCGAGCTGGTCGTCGGTGTGCAGCTTGACCCGGATGCGGCGGTTCTTGGTCAGGCTGAGCAGGTGGTAGTTGACGTCGAAACGGCACACCCGCGTCGGGAAATCGGCGCCGCAGATGTCCATCAGCTGGTCGTAGGCAAGCTCCGCGTCGTCGCGCAGCCCCGTGACGACGTCGACCAGCGCGTCGCGCACGATCAGCACCGTCGTCTCGCCGGCATGCTCGGTGACCGACAGCACGGCCGAGCCGAACAGCGCCTCGACGCGCGCGCCGACGCCGTCGTCGGGCTTGGGCGCGGCCAGTGGCCGGCGGATACGGGGCTGTGCTCACCGCTCGAAGCTCCCCGTCCGCCGGATCTTCCGCTGCAGCGCGAGGATGCCGTACAGCAGCGCCTCCGCGGTCGGCGGGCAGCCGGGGACGTAGATGTCGACGGGTACGATCCGGTCGCAGCCGCGCACGACCGAGTAGCTGTAGTGGTAATAGCCGCCGCCGTTGGCGCAGCTGCCCATCGAGATGACGTAGCGCGGCTCAGGCATCTGGTCGTAGACGCGCCTGAGCGCCGGGGCCATCTTGTTGCACAGGGTGCCGGCGACGATCATCACGTCCGACTGGCGCGGGCTCGCCCGCGGCGCGAAGCCGAAGCGCTCCGCGTCGTACTTGGGCATCGAGGTGTGCATCATCTCGACCGCGCAGCACGCCAGCCCGAACGTCATCCACCACATGCTGCCGGTGCGCGCCCAGTTGAACAGGTCCTCGGTCGAGGTGGTGAGGAAGCCCTTGTTCGACATCTCGGCATTGATGTCGGTCAGGAACCCGTCGCGCAGGCCCTCAGGGACCGTCAGCGCCGAAACCGGGCTGTCGCCCAGGACGCGCGCCTGCTGTTCCTCGGTGAGCAGATTCTCGTTCATTCCCAATCCAGTGCGCCGGCTTTCCAGGCGTAGATGAGGCCGATCGCCAGTTCGGCAAGGAACTGCATCATTGCGCCCCACCCCGGTACGCCCGTCCAGTGCAGCGACACCGCCCAGGGGAACAGATACGCCGCCTCGAGATCGAAGACGATGAACAGGATCGAGACGAGATAGAAGCGCACATCGAACTGGGCCCGGCTGTCGGAGAACGCGGGAAAGCCGGATTCGTATTCGGACAATTTCTGCGGGTCCGGCCGCGACGTGCCGGTCAGCGTCGAAACGAGCACCGGCGCGCCGACGAAGATCAGCGAGAAGGCGATGCCGACGCCGACGAACAGCAGGATCGGCAGATACTGCCAAGCGACGTCGGGCATGGCGAGCGAGGGGGCGAGCGCGGGAGCCAGCGACGCGGCAAGCGGGTGGGCGATGGGGGGCACGGCGATGCCTTTGCGGTTCGGGCTGCGGTTTAGGCTCGGCAGGCTATGGGTGCAAGCATGGTGCGGTGCGGCATGAGCCCTGCCGCGGGCGCGGCGCTAGCGCAGCGCCGTCGCCACGATGCGCGCCAGCTTGTTGTGGATGCGGTCGTTGCCGGCGACGATCTCGGCGCGTTCGAGCACACGCTCGCCGCCGCGGAAGTCGCTGACGAAACCGCCCGCCTCGCGCACCAGCAGGATGCCGGCGGCGACGTCCCACGGCTGCAGCCCGGCCTCCCAATAGCCGTCGTAGCGCCCGGCGGCGACCCAGGCGAGGTCGAGCGCGGCCGAGCCGAAGCGGCGCAGGCCGGCGACCTCGGGCATGACGGCGTGGGCGACCGTCTCCCACTGCGCCTGGTCGCCGTGGCCGGCGAACGGGATGCCGGTGGCGATCAGGCTGTCGGCGAGCTCGCGCCGGGCCGAGACGCGCAGGCGGCGGTCCTGCAGCCAGGCGCCCTTGCCCTTCTCGGCCCAGAAGCTCTCGTCGGTCAGCGGCTGGTAGACCAGCCCGGCGACGACCTCGCCGCGCTCCTCGGCGGCGATCGAAATGGCGAAGTGCGGGATGCCGTGGAGGAAGTTGGTCGTGCCGTCGAGCGGGTCGACGATCCAGCGCCGGTCGGGGTCGTTGCCCGCGGTCGTGCCCTCCTCCTCCATCAGCAGCCCCCAGTCGGGGCGCGCGTGCGTCAGGATCTCGCGGATGGTCTTCTCCGCCGCGCGGTCGGCGTTCGACACGAAGTCCGCCGGACCTTTGCGCGACACCTGCAGCGCGTCGACCTCGCCGAAGTCGCGGCGCAGGCGCGGCGCCGCCTTGCGCGCGGCCTTGTCCATGACGGTGATGAGAGCGGAATGGGCGGGCATAGTCATCTCCCCCCTCCCGCTTGCGGGAGGGGTCGGGGTGGGCAGCAAACGGGGCGGCGGGCGTCATGCCCACCCCCAGCCCCTCCCGCAAGCGGGAGGGGAGAAGCTTACTCCGCGCGCCTCACATATTCGCGGGCATAGACGTCGACGACGATGCGCGTGCCCACGCCGATGAACGGCGGGACCATGATGCGGACGCCGTTCTCCAGCCGCGCCGGCTTGTAGCTCGACGAGGCGGTCTGGCCCTTCACCACGGCTTCGGTATCGGCGATCGTCGCCTCGATCTGGTCGGGCAGCTGGACCGAGATCGGCTTGTCCTCGTACAGCTCCATCGTCACGTCCATGCCGTCGGTCAGGAAGTCGGCCGCCTCGCCCAGCAGGTCGCGCGGCAGCGACGTCTGGTCATAGGTCACCTTGTCCATGAAGGTCAGGTCGTCGCCCTCGGCATAGAGGAACTGGAAGTCCTTGGTGTCGAGGCGGACCTTCTCGACCGTCTCGGCCGAGCGGAAGCGCTCGTTGGTCTTGCGCCCGTCGGTCAGGTTCTTCAGCTCGACCTGCATATAGGCGCCGCCCTTGCCGGGCTGCGTGTGCTGGATCTTCACCGCGCGCCACAGCCCGCCCTGATATTCAAGGATATTGCCGGGCCGGATATCGACCGAGTTCATCTTCATGGGGCGGACGCGCTTCTGCGGAGAGGGTGGAAGGCGCTGCCTCTAGCCGAAGCTCAGCCGCCTGCCAACACCGGGCCGAACGCCGCCACCCCCGCCGCCGGCCCCTCCGGGTGCTGCCACACGGCGTTGACGCAGCAGAGGAAGTCGGCGCCGGCGGCGACCAGCGGTGCGGCGTTTGCCGGCGTGATGCCGCCGATGGCGACGCACGGCAGCTGGCTGAGCGTCGTCCACCACGTCAGGATGTCGGGCGTCGGGCGGTAGTGGCTGGGCTTCGTCGTCGTCTCGTAGAAGGCGCCGAAGGCGACATAGTCGGCCCCCGCCTCCCCCGCCTCCATCGCCAGGTGGCGGCTGTCGTGGCAGGTGACGCCGATCTGGACGTCGGGGCCGAGCAGCGTGCGCGCCTCGCGGACGCTGCCGTCGCCTTGCCCGAGGTGGACGCCGTCGGTGCCGAGCTCCTTCGCCAGGTCCATGCGGTCGTTGAGGATGAAGGCGACGTCGCGCGACCGGCAGACGGCCATCAGCGCCTCCGCCGTGCGCCGGATATGGTCGTCGGGCACGTCCTTCAGCCGCAGCTGGAACGCCGCCACCGGGCCGCCGTCGAGCGCGGCCGCGAGCCGGTCGGCGAACTCCGGCCCGATCCCGGTCGGCGAGCAGACGTAGAGCTGGCACGCCGGCCGCCGCTCGCGCGCGAAGCGCTCGCCGAAGCCGGGGTCGAGCGGGATGGTGTCGTCGGTCATGCGTTTACTCGCCCAAAGCCTTGCGAAAGACGACCTTGTCCTCGCCGGGCGCGTAGAAGTCGCGAACCCGTGCCTCACGCATGTACCCGATGCCCTCGTAGAAGCGTCGCGTTGCGGCGAAGGCATCGAGGCCCGACGTCTCGACCAGCAGCAGGTGGGCGCCGCGTGCCGCCACCGTCGTCTCGAGCGTCGCCATCAGCTGCGCGCCCACCCCCCGCCCCTGCTTCGGTGCAGCCACGGCGAGCAGTAGCGCGTTCCACGTGCCCGTCGTCATCCGTTCGGGCTGGCAGAACGCGACACCCGCCACTGCGCCGTCATCGGCGACGAACCACAGGTCGTCGGCCGCCGCGCCGGCCAAGGCCGGGGCGATCATCGCGTCGATCAGGTGCGGCGGAAACAGGCCGGTCGAGGCAATGACAGCGCGGATGCCGGCGACGTCGTCGATGCCGGCCGGCCGGACCGCAGGTGCGCTCACTCGGCCCCCTGGTAGATGCGGACGATGCGGTCGAGCAGCGCCAGCGCCTCGGCGCGCGGGCGCTGGAAGGTGTTGCGGCCGATGATCGAGCCGTTGCCGCCGCCGTCGCGGATGTCGCGCGCGTCCTGGAACACCGCGTCCTCGCCCTTGGCCGCGCCGCCCGAGAAGACGACGATGCGGCGGCCGTTGAAGCACGCCTTGACGACATGGGCGACGCGGCTCGCCTGGCTCGACCAGTCGCCGCCCTCGTAAGCCTTCTTCGCGTCCTTCTGCTCGATATGGTCGGTCGGCAGCTTGACCTTGATGATGTGCGCGCCGGCGAGCGCCGCCATGTGCGCGGCATAGGCGCCGACGTCCAGGGCGAGCTCGCCCTCCTTGCTGAGCTTGCCGCCGCGCGGGTACGACCAGATGACGGTGGCGATGCCGACCGCCTTGGCCTCGGCCGACAGCTCGCGGATCTCCTCGACCAGCTCGAAGATGTTGTCCGAGCCCGGATAGATGGTGAAGCCGATCGCCGCGCAGCCCAGGCGCAGCGCGTCGTCGACCGTGCCCGTCACCGCCTGGTCGATCGCCGTCGCCCAGCTGTTCGACGAGTTGACCTTGAGGATCGTCGGGATCTGCCCGGCGAAGGTGTCGGCGCCCGCCTCGATCATGCCGAGCGGCGCGGCATAGGCCGACAGCCCCGCGTCGATCGCCAGCTGGAAATGGTAGTGCGGATCGTAGGCGTCGGGGTTGGGCGCGAAGCTGCGCGCCGGGCCGTGCTCGAAGCCCTGGTCGACCGGCAGGATGACGAGCTTGCCGGTGCCGCCCAGCCGCCCCTGCATCAGGATGCGGGCGAGGTTGGCCTTGGTGCCGGGGTTGTCGGATTCGTAATTGCTGAGGATCGCGCGGACGGCGGGGGTCATGGACACGGGCGGAAAGCTCCCTGATGGTGCGCGGCGATCTAGCGGCTGCCGGCTTCGGCGTCGAGCGCCGCCACGCCCGGCAGGACCTTGCCCTCCATCCACTCGAGGAAGGCGCCGCCGGCGTTCGAGACGAAGGTGAAGCCGTCGGCGACGCCGGCGTGGTTCAGCGCCGCCACCGTGTCGCCGCCGCCGGCGACCGACACCAGCCCGTCCGCCGTCAGCGCCGCCGCGATGCGGGCGAGCGCGACCGTCGCGGCGTCGAAGGGCGGCAGCTCGAAGGCACCCAAGGGCCCGTTCCACACCAAGGTCCGGCAGGTCTTGAGCACGTCGCCCAGCGCCTCGACGGCGGCGGGGCCGATGTCGAGCACCATCTCGTCGGCGCCGATCTCGTGGACGTTGGCCGTGCGGTGCGGCGCGTTCGCCCTGAACTCGGTCGCGACGACGACGTCATAGGGCAAATGGACGGTGCAGTGCGCCGCCTCGGCGCGGGCCAGCACGTCGCGCGCGGTGGCGGCGAGGTCGTGCTCGCACAGGGACTTGCCGACGTCCATGCCCTTGGCGGCGAGGAAGGTGTTGGCCATACCACCGCCGATGATCAGGTGGTCGACGCGGCCGACGAGGTGGGTCAGCACATCGAGCTTCGACGAGACCTTGGCGCCGCCGACGACCGCCGCCACCGGGTGCGCCGGATTGCCGAGCGCCTTGTCGAGCGCGGTCAGCTCCGCCGCCATCGCCCGCCCGGCAAACGCCGGCAGGAGGTGCGCCAGCCCCTCGGTCGAGGCGTGGGCGCGGTGGGCGGCGGAGAAGGCGTCGTTGACGAAGAGGTCGCCGTTCGCCGCGAGCGCGCGGACAAACTCCGGGTCGTTCGCTTCCTCGCCCGTGTGAAAGCGCGTGTTCTCGAGCACGAGCACGCCGCCGTCGGCGAGCGCCGCCACTGCGTCCGCCGCCGCCGGGCCGATGCAGTCTTCGGCGAACGCGACCGGCCGCCCGAGCACGTCCGCCAGCGCCGCCGCCACGGCACGCAGCGACAGCTTGGGGTCGACGCCCTTCGGCCGGCCGAAGTGCGACAGGACGATCACCTTCGCGCCCGCGTCGGCCAGCAGCGCCAGCGTCGGCACGGTCGCCGCCAGCCGCGACGTCTCGGTGACGCGGCCGTCCTCCATCGGCACGTTGAGGTCCGACCGGACGAGGACGCGCCTGCCGCGAACGTCGCCGATGTCGTCGAGCGTCCGGACCATCAGCCGAGCGAGGCCATCAGCGTCGCGGTGTCGACCATGCGGTTGGAGAAGCCCCACTCGTTGTCGTACCAGCTGACAACGCGCACCAGCCGGTGATCGAGCACCGTCGTCTCGAGGCTGTCGACCGTCGAGCTGGCGGGGTCGCCGTTATAGTCCCGGCTGACCAGCGGCTCGTCGGAATAGACGAGGATGCCTTTGAGTTCAGGGGTTTCGCTCGCCGCCTTCAGCGCCGCGTTGACCTCCTCAATGGTCGTGTCGCGGCTGGGCGTGAAGGTGAAGTCGACCAGGCTGACGTTCGGCGTCGGCACGCGCACCGAGGTGCCGTCGAGCTTGCCCTTCAGCTCGGGGATGACCTCGCCGACGGTCCGCGCCGCGCCCGTCGTCGTCGGGATCATCGACACCGCGGCGGCGCGGGCGCGGCGCGGGTCCTTGTGCATCTGGTCCAGGAGCGCCTGGTCATTGGTGTAGCTGTGGATCGTCAGCATCAGCCCGCGCTCGACGCCGATCGCCTCATGCATCACCTTCACGATCGGGGCCAGGCAGTTGGTCGTGCACGAGGCGTTCGACACGACCGTGTGCCCGGCCTCGAGCTTGTGGTGGTTGACGCCGTAGACGACGGTCAGGTCGACGCCCTTGCCCGGCGCCGAGATCAGCACCTTCCGGGCGCCCGCCTCGATATGCCCGCGCGCCTTGGCGGCGTCGGTGAACAGGCCGGTGCACTCGAGCGCGAGGTCGACGCCCAGTTCGCGGTGCGGCAGCTTGGCGGGGTCGCGCTCGGCGGTGACGCGGATGCGGCGGCCGTCGACGACGATGTGGTCGCCCTCGACGGTGACCGTGCCCGGATAGGTGCCGTGGACGGAGTCGCGCTTCAAGAGCAGGGCATTGGTATTGATGTCGGCGAGGTCGTTGATCGCCACCACCTCGAGGTCGCTCTGCCGCGCCAGCATCGCGCGCAGCACCAGCCGGCCGATGCGCCCGAAGCCGTTGATCGCCACCTTGGTCATGTCGTCTCCTGTCGCTGGGCTCAGCGGTACGTGCCGCCGAGCAGGGGGCGGATCCGCGCCGCGATTTTGGGCGCGGTGATCCCGAAATGGTCGTAGAGCGCGTCCGCCGGAGCCGAGGCGCCGAAGCCGTTGATGCCGATCATCAGCCCGTCGGCGACGTGGCGTTCCCAGCCCATCGTCACCCCGGCTTCGACCGAGACCTTGAGCACGCCGTGCGGCAGCAGGTCGTCGCGGTAGGCGGCGGGCTGGCGGTCGAAGTTCTCGACGCACGGCATCGACACGACGTCGGCGCCGACGCCTTCGACTTCGAGCAGCTTCGCGGTTTCGACGGCGATGTGCACCTCCGACCCCGTGGCGACGAGCACCACCTGGCGCGGGGCGGTCGCCGCGATCAGCCGGTAGCCGCCGAGCGCACAGCGGTTCTCCGCCGCCTCCGTCCTCAGCTGCGGCAGGTTCTGGCGGGAGAGCGCGAGCACCGACGGCCGCGCCTTGTCGGCGAGCGCCAGCGCCCAGCACTCCGCCGTCTCGACCGCGTCGGCGGGGCGGTAGACGGCGAGGTTGGGGATCGCGCGCAGCGAGGCGAGATGCTCGACCGGCTGGTGGGTCGGCCCGTCCTCGCCGAGGCCGATGCTGTCGTGCGTCAGGACATAGATCACGCGCACCCGCTGCAGCGCGGAGAGGCGGATCGCCGGGCGCATGTAGTCGGAGAAGACGAGGAAGGTGCCGCCGTAGGGCAGGCATGCCCCATGCAGCGCGATGCCGTTCATCGCCGCCGCCATGCCGAACTCGCGGATGCCGTAATAGATGTACCTGCCGCCGTAGCTATCCGCCGTAAACGGCTGCAATCCCTTGGCCTTGGTGTTGTTCGAGCCCGTCAGGTCGGCCGAGCCGCCGATCATCCCGGGCGCGAGCGGCGTCACCGCGTCGAGCACCAGCTCCGACGCCTTGCGCGTGGCGATCGTCTGCGGGCTGGCGAGCAGGCCGGCGATGTGGGCGTCGATCGCGGCGAAGGCGGCGGCCGGCGGGTCCCCGGCGACGCGCCGCTCGAACTGCGCGCGGAGGTCGGCGTCCGCGGCGGCGAGCCGGTCGGCCCAAGCCGTCTGTTCGGCCCGGCCGCGACTACCCGCTTCGCCCCAGGCGGCGAGGATGTCGGCGGGCACCTCGAACGGCGCCGCGTCCCAGTCGAGCGCCGCGCGGGCGCCGGCGACCTCGCTCGCGCCGAGCGCGCTGCCGTGGCTGCCGCTCGTCCCCGCCTTGGTCGGCGCGCCGAAGCCGATCGTCGTGCGGCAGGCGATCAGGCTCGGCCGCGGATCGGCCTTGGCCGCGGTCAGCGCGCGGTCGACGTCGGCGAAGTCCAATCCGTCGCACTGCGTCACGTGCCAGCCGGCGGCGGCGAAGCGCGCGGCCTGGTCCTCGCTCGTCGACAGGCTGGTCGGCCCGTCGATCGAGATGCGGTTGTCGTCCCACAGCACGTTCAGCCGCCCGAGGCGCAGGTGGCCGGCCAGCCCGATCGCCTCGTGGCTGATCCCCTCCATCAGGCAGCCGTCGCCGGCGATGACCCAGGTTCGATGGTCGACGAGCGCGTCGCCGAAGACCGCGTTCAGGTGGCGCTCGGCGATCGCCATGCCGACGGCGGTCGCCAGCCCCTGCCCCAGCGGCCCCGTCGTGGTTTCGACACCTTCCAGCTCGAAATTCTCGGGGTGGCCGGCGCACGGGCTGCCGAGCTGCCGGAAGCGGCGGATGTCGTCCATCGTCGGCCGGGCGTAGCCGGTCAGGTGGAGGAGCGCGTAGATCAGCATCGAGCCGTGGCCGGCCGACAGGACGAAGCGGTCGCGGTCGGGCCAGCCGGGCGCCGCCGGATCGAACTTCAGGTGGCGCGTGAACAGCGCCGTCGCGGCGTCGGCCATGCCCATCGGCATGCCGGGGTGGCCGCTGTTCGCCGCCTCGACCGCGTCCATCGCCAGCGCGCGAATGGCGTTCGCCATTCTGCGGGGAGTGACGGAGCTGGACATCGCGGGCACGGCCTTGGGGAAGCGACTCGGGAAATCGAGCGCGGCGCACCATGACCATCGTCCCGCCCGGGGTCAATAATTGACGACCCGGCGGGCAAAGCCTTATCATGATGGACGCGATAGACGAAATTTCAGGAGGTTGCCGGTGAACGATGCGGCGCTACACGAGCGGCTGGCGGCGGCGCTCGACCGCGCCGAGAAAGCGGCGGCGGCGCTGAAGGCCGAGCGCGACCGCGCCCGCGACCGCGCCGAGGCAGCGCTGGCGGCCGGCGACGCGGCGGTCGCGGTGCTCGACACGCTGCTCGCCGCCTGATGGGCAAGGTCAACCTCGCGGTCGGCGGCCGCAGCTATTCCCTGTCGTGCGCCGACGGCGAGGAGGCGCACCTCACCGCGCTGGGCGCGCACCTCGCGGCGCGAGCCGACGAGCTGACCGCGGCGATCGGCACGATGAGCGAGCCGCGCCTGCTGCTGATGGCGGGCCTGCAGGTCGCCGACGAGCTGTTCGCGCTGCGGCAGGCGGGCGCGGCGGCGGACGCGCCCGACCTGGCGCCGCTCGTCGCGCGGATGGAGGCGCTGGCGGCGCTGCTCGAGCACTGAGCCGCCCGGCTCCGGGACATGGCGGCGAGCACGATGCGCATTCACGACCGCGTGTCTTGCGACGCGGCTTTACCGCCGTTCGTGCGTTCGGTGCGGCTATGCTGCGCCGGCCGCGCCGAGGGACTGTACCGTTGATCGTTCGCCACCCGGTCTGGATCGCATTCGGCCTGGCAGCGGGGCTGTCGCCGCCGGTCGAGGCGCAGCCGGTGCCGGACGGCGCGTTCGAGGCCGCGCTGCCGCCGCTGACCGCTCCCGCGCCGCCTGCCGCGCCGCCGGCACCACCGCCCCCCGACCCCGCGCTCGCCGAACCCCTGCCCCCCCTCGCCGCCGCGGCGGCCGCGACGCCGGCGACGGTGGCCGACACGAGCGACGCCAAGCCGCCGAGCGTCCGCTACCGCGTCGACGTCGCAGGCCTGAAGGAGGTCGGCGTCGACGGCCGCTTCCGGGGCTTGTCGGCGCTGCTCAGCAAGGGGCGGTCTGCCGGCAATGCCGCCGAGATTGCGGCGCGGGCGGCGGAGGACCGCGACCTCGCCGAGCGGCTGCTGCGGTCGGAGGGCTATTACGACGGGGTCGCCACGACGACCATCGGCCCGGCACCCGGCGCGCCCGACGAGCGGCTGGTGACGCTGACCGCGACGCCCGGCCCGCGCTACCGGCTGGGCGCGGTCGCGATCACCGGCGCGCCGCCCGAGCCGCAGGCGATCGCGCGCGAGGCGCTGCAGCTGCGCACCGGCGCGCCGATCGTCGCCGCCGACGTTGAGGCCGGCGAGGCGCGGGTCGCCCTGCGCCTGCCCGAGCAGGGCTATCCGTTCGCCAGCGTCGGCCAGCGCGACATCCTGCTCGACGGCGACACGCACGTCGGCGACTATACCTTGCCGGTCGCGCCGGGGCGGAAGGGCCGCTTCGCCGGCTTTCGCGTCGCGGGCGATCCCGTCCTGACGCCGCGCCACATCGCCATCCTGCCGCGCTTCAAGGCGGGCGAGATCTACGACAGCCGCAACGTCGACGACCTGCGCCAGGCGCTGGTCGCCACCAGCCTGTTCGCCGCGGTCTCGGTCGAGCCGGCCGCCACCGGCCGCGTCGAGCCCGACGGCACCGAGGACGTCGACCTGCTCGTCCGCCAGACGCGGGGGCCGTGGCGCGTGCTCGCCGGCGGGGCGGGCTACGAGACCGGCCAGGGCGTCAAGCTGACCGGCTCGTGGACCAACCGCAACCTGTTCCCGCCCGAAGGCGCGCTGACGCTGGCCGCCGTCGCGGGCACGCAGGAGCAGAGCGCCAACGCCCAGTTCCGCCGATCGAACGCCGGCCAGCGCGACCGCACGCTCGACATCGGCATGTCCGTCGCCCGCCAGCGGTTCGCCGCCTACAACGCCGACAGCTTCGACCTCAACGCGTCGCTGGCGCGGAGCAGCACCCCGATCTGGCAGAAGCGCTGGACGTGGTCGGTCGGCGGCGAGGTCATCGCCACGCGCATCACCGGCTTCGACACGCTGCTGCCCGACCGGACGCGCGACCAGGGCACCTATTTCATCGTCGCCGCGCCGCTGCAGCTCGGCTACGACCGGTCGAACAGCCTGCTCGACCCGACCAGGGGGTTCCGCCTGACCGGCCGCGTCAGCCCCGAGGTGCAGCAGCACGCCGCCGACGGCTTCCAGTCCTATGTCCGCGGCCTGTTCGAGGCGACGGCCTATTACCCGGTGACCAGCGCCATCACGCTGGCGGGACGGGCGCGGCTGGGCACGATCGTCGGCGCCCCGCGCGACGACATCGCGCCGTCGCGGCGGCTGTACGCCGGCGGCGGCGGCTCGGTGCGCGGCTTCGGCTACCAGGAGCTGGGGCCGCGCGACGCGGCCAACAAGCCGCTCGGCGGCCGCTCGCTGACCGAGGTCGGGGCCGAGGTGCGCTACCGCTTCGGCAATTTCGGGATCGTGCCGTTCATCGACGGCGGCCGCGTCGGCGAGGCGGCGACGCCGTCGCTCAGCGGGATGCGCTACGGTGCCGGCATCGGCGGCCGCTACTACACCAATTTCGGGCCGCTGCGCTTCGACATCGCGACCCCGCTCGCGCGCCGCCCGGGCGAGGCCAAGGTCGCGGTGTACATCTCGATCGGGCAGGCGTTCTGACGATGCGGCGGCTCGCCCTGTGGACCGGCGGCGTCCTCGCGGCGCTGGCCGTGCTCGTCGTCCTGCTGGTCGCCGGGCTCGACACGGAGCCGGGCAAGGCGTTCCTGCTCAGGCAGCTCGCCGCGTACAAGAGCGAGAGCGGGCTGAACTACCGCGTCGGGCGGATCGACGGGTCGATCTATGGCCGCATGACGCTGCGCGATGTCGAGGTCCGCGACCTGAAGGGGGTGCTGGCGACGGCCCCGGCGATCGAGCTCGCGTGGCATCCGCTGCCGGCGCTGCGCAAGCAGGTCGACCTCGACACGGTGAACGTGCCGACGGCGCGGCTGCTGCGGCGGCCGGTGCTCGGGCCGACCGACCCCAACGAGCCGCTGCTGCCCGATATCGACGTCCGGGTCGGGCGACTGGTCGTCGGGCAGCTGCTGATCGAGCCGGCGGTCACCGGGCAGCGCCACCTCGTCCACCTGACCGCGACGGCCGATATCGCCAGCGGCCGGGCCACGGTCACGGCCGACGCCGCCGCCGTGCGGGGGCCGGGGCTGGCCGGGGGCGACACGCTGGCGCTGCGCCTCGACGCGGTGCCGGCGGCGAACCGGCTGCTGATCGACGCGCGGCTGGCGGCGCCCGCCGGCGGGCTGGTCGACAGCTATGCGAAGCTCGGCAAGCCGCTGACGGCGACGATCGCGGGGCACGGCAGCTGGGCGTCGTGGCAGGGGCGGACGCACGCCGACGCCGCCGGCGCGCCGCTCGCCGACCTCGCGCTCGCCGCGCACGACGGCACCTTCACCGTGCGCGGGCGGGTCGATCCGCAGCGGCTGGTCCCCGGCGGTCCGGCGGCGGCGCTGGCTGCGGGCGGCGTCGACCTCGACGCTACGGCGCGCCTGGCGAACCGCCGAGCCGACCTCCGCCTGACCGCGGTTTCGGCGGCCATCCACGCGACCGCGGTCGGGCGTCGTCGACCTCGGGCAGAGCCGCTTCGGCGACCTCCGGCTGACCGCGCAGCTGCTGCGTCCGGGAGCGATCGCGCCGCGGCTCGCAGGGCGGGGCGTGGCGCTGGCGGCGGTGCTCGACGGGCCGTTCGGCACGCCGACGGTGGCCTATGACCTCGCCGCCGCCGCGCTCAGCTTCAACGGCACGGCGGTCGAAGGCCTCGCCGCATCGGGTCGCGCGACGGTCGACGCCAACCGGATCCTGATCCCCGTCCACGCCCGCGCCCGCCGCGTCACCGGCCTCAACGCGGCGGCTGGCGGGCTGCTGACCAACCTGCGGGTCGACGGCGACCTCGCCTGGTCGCAGGGCAAGCTGCTGTCGGACAACCTGCGCCTGCGCTCCGACCGGATCGACGCGACGGCGGTGGTCGTCGCCGACCCGGCCGCCGGGCGCTACACCGGGGCGCTCAAGGGGCGGGTCAACGACTATGCCGTCGCCGGCCTCGGCCGCGTCGACCTCGTCACCGACGCCCGGCTGGTCAGCGGCGCGCGCGGCGGCTTCGGCATCGTCGGCTCGGTCACGGCGACGACGCGCCGGATCGACAACGCCAGCATCCGCGATCAGCTCGGCGGCAACGCCGTCGTCACCGCGCGCTTCGCCTACGATCCCGGCGGCGGCGCGACGGTGCGCGACCTGCGGCTGACGGCGCCGCGCCTGCGCATCGTCGACGGCACGGGCAGCTATCGCCCGGACGGGCGCATCAGCTTCGCCGCGCGCGGCGCATCGGTCGCCTATGGGCGGCTGTCGGTGACGGCGAGCGGCACCGTCGCCCGGCCGCGGGTACGGCTCGTCGCCGACGCGCCCAACGTCGGCGTGCAGCTCGACCATGTCGTCGCCGACCTGACCGGGACGGCCGAAGGCTACCGAATCGCCGCGCACGGCGGGTCGCCCTACGGGCCGTTCGCCCTCGACGTCCTGCTGCGCTCGGGCAAGGGCCCGGTCACGCTCGACGTCGCGCAGGCGCGCTTCGCCGGGATCGACCTGCGCGGGACGGTCAGCCAGACCGCCGCCGGCCCGTTCGCCGGGCGGCTGACGCTGGCGGGCGCCGGCCTCGCCGGCACGCTCGTCCTCGGCAGCGAGGGCGGCGCGCAGCGGATCGACGCCGACCTCAGGGCGCAGGCGGCGCGCCTGCCCGGCCCGACGCCGGTCACCATCGGCAGCGGCACGGTCCGGGCGACGGCGGTGCTGGCGCCCGGCGCCCCGTCGCTGGTCGGCAGCGCCTATCTCGGCGACGTCCGCAGCGGCACGCTGCTCGTCCACCGGCTGCAGGCGCGCTTCGACTATCGCCACGGGCGGGGGACCGTCGGGGTGATCGCCGACGGCCGCTCGTCGGTGCCGTTCACCGTCGCGGCGCAGGCCGCGCTGACGCCGACGCAGGTGGTCGCCAATCTGACGGGGACGGTCGACACGATCGCCTTCCGCCTTGCCGCGCCGGCGGTGGCGACGAAAACCGATGGCACTTGGACCCTCGCGCCGGCGACGCTGATCGTGCCGCAGGGCCGGGCGGTATTGAGCGGCAGCTACGGCCGGTCCTCGCACCTGCACGCGGTGCTCGACGGTCTCGACCTCGCCATCGCCGAGCCGTTCGCGCCGGGGCTCGGGCTGGGCGGCAAGGTGTCGGGGACGGTCGATGCGGCGCTGGCCGGCGGCACCGTACCGGTGGTCGATGCCAACCTGACGGTCGCGCAGTTCACGCGCTCGGCCGCTTACACCGTCTCCGCCCCGCTCGACATCGCCGCGCGGGCGCATCTGTCGGAGCATGGCGGCGACCTCGGTGCCATCGTCCGCCGCGGGAGCACGGTCGTCGGGCGGCTGCAGGCGCGGTTGCCGTCGCTCGGCAGCGGCGCGAGCTTCGGCCGGCGGCTGGCCACGGCGCCGCTCGCCGGCGGCATCCGCTACAACGGCCCGGCGGAGCTGCTATGGGCGCTGACCGGCACCGCCGACCAGCAGCTGAGCGGGCCGGTGATTGTCGCGGCCGATTTCGGCGGCACGGTCGAGGTGCCCGAGGTCACCGGCGTCGTCCGCGCGGCCGGGCTCCGCTACGAGAACCAGACTTACGGTACGGTTATCTCGGCGATCGCCCTTGACGGACGCTTCAACCGGTCGCGGCTGCAGATCGTGTCCCTGAACGGCAAGGCGGGCAGCGGCACGGTCGCGGCGCAGGGCACCATCGGTCTCGATGCCGCGAGCGGGTTCCCGATCGACGTCCGGGTGACGCTCGACCGGGCGCAGCTGGCGCGGAGCAACGCGCTCGGCGCGACCGCGTCGGGCACGCTCGCCGTCACCAGCAGCCACGGCAAGGGCCTTATCAGCGGCACGCTGACGGTACCCGAAGCGCGGTACCAGATCGTCCGCCAGGCCGCCGCCGACGTTCCCGACCTGACCGGCGTCCGCCGCAAGGGCGCGCCGCCAGCCAGCGCCCAGCCGCCCGCCCCGCCGGCGCCGACGCTCGCCAGCTTCCGCCTCGACCTCCGCATCCGCGCCGCCAACCGTATCTTCGTCACCGGCATGGGGCTGGAGGCGGAATGGCGGACCGACATGCACGTCACCGGCACGGCGGCGGAGCCGGTCGTCGTCGGCACGCTCAACATCGTCCGCGGCACCTATTCCTTCGCCGGGCGGCGCTTCGAGCTGGCGCAGGACGGCGCCGTGACCTTCGACGGCGGCCCGTTCGACGATCCGCAGCTGGCACTGAGCGCGAGCACGACGGTCGAGGGGGTGTCGGCGACGATCGTCATCGGCGGGCGGGCGCAGCGGCCGGAGATCAGCTTCACCTCGACGCCGGCGCTGGCGCAGGACGAGGTGCTGTCGCGGCTGCTGTTCGGCAGCTCGATCACCTCGCTGTCGCCGACGCAGGCGATCCAGCTCGCTGCCGCGCTCAACTCGCTGCGCGGCTCGGGCGGCGGCCTGAACCCGCTCGGCAAGCTGCGCGCGGCGAGCGGCATCGACCGGCTGCGCGTGCTCGGCGCCGACAAGACCGCCGGGCGCGGCACGGCGTTGGCGGCCGGCCAGTACATCACCAACAACGTCTACGTGGAGGTCATCACCGACGCCCGCGGCTTCACCCAGACGCAGCTGGAGATCGCGCTGACCAAGACGTTGAGCGTCCTCAGCTCGACCGGCTCGTTCGGCGGGTCGAACGTCACTCTGCGCTATTCGAAGACCTACTAGCCCGCGGCAGCGACGATCCGCACGGGTAGCGAAACCGCTGGCGGGCCGGTATAGCCCGCCTGTCCCCGGCGCGACCCGACAGGAGCTTCCCGATGCTGGCCCTCATCGCCGCCGCTGCCCTCGCGGCCCTGCCCCCGGCCACGACCTTCCCCGCCGGGGCGACCGCTGCCGACCGCCGCGTGCCGGTCTACGAGCACGTCTTCGTCATCATGGAGGAGAACAAGAACTACGAGCAGATCATGAGCCCGGCGGCCGCGCCCAACATCTCCCGGCTGGCGCAGCAGTACGGGACGGCGACGCAGTTCTTCGCCGAGGTCCATCCGAGCGAGGCGAACTACATCGCGTTGATCGGCGGCGACACGTTCGGGATCCACGACGACGACGCCTTCTACTGCAAGCCCGGCCCGTCGAGCGATCCGGCGTGCAGCAACGCGACCGGCGCGGGCTATGTCGACCACACGGTCCACGCGCTGCACCTCGGCGCGCAGCTCGCGGCGACGGGGCGCGACTGGAAGGGCTATTACGAGAACATCCCCGCGCCGGGTTCGCTGGCGGTGACCGCCGGCGATCCGGCGGCGACGAACGGCATGAAGGACGCGGCGCTGTACGCGTCGAAGCACTCGGGCTTCCTCAACTTCGCCTCCGTCCAGGCCGACCCCGACCGCGCGCGGCACATCGTCGGCTTCGACCAGCTCGACGCCGACATCGCCGCCGACCGCCTGCCGGCCTTTGCGCTCATCGTGCCCAACCAGTGCAACGAGATGCACGGCCTGCACGGTCCCGACGTGCCGAGCGACTGCGACGGCGCCGTCGACCAGCCGGCCCTGATCCGCCGCGGCGATGCCGAGGTCGGACGGCTGGTCGCGGCGCTGCAGGCGTCGAAGGCGTGGGCCGGGCCGGGCAACGTCGCGATCCTGATCGGCTTCGACGAAGGCGCGAACAAGACACGCGAGGGGTGTTGCGGCATCACGCCGGGCGCGATCTCGAACTTCGGCGGCGGGCACATCCCGATGGTCGTGATCACCAACCACGGCCCGCGCGGCATCGCCGACGCGACGCCGTACAGCCATTATTCGCTGCTGCGCACGCTCGAGGACGCGTTCCGGCTCCCCGCCTACCTCGTCCATGCGAACGACACCGCGGCCGGCGTCCAGCCGATGGCGCCGCTGTTCGCGACGGGCGCGTCATCGACCGACGCTCCCGCGGTCGCGCCGGCACGCGGCAGACACCGGCAGTCGCACCGGTCGCACAAGAAGTCGTCGTGAGGGTGCCCACGTCGGGACGCCGGGTCCGCCCAAGCCTCGCGCGCGCGGCCCCGCTCGCCGCCCTTTTCGCCGGCGGCTGCGTTTCGGCGGGACACCTCGGCCGCTACGCCGCGCCGGCGCCGGTATTCGATCCGATCGCCTTCTTCGCCGGCCCGACCGAGGGCACCGGCTCGCTGAAGATCGTCCTCCAGCCGCGACGGACGACGCTGGTCGAAGGCCATGGCCGCGTGACGGGGCGAACGATCGAGCTCGACCAGACCGTCCGGCAAGGCGACAAGCCGCCGGCGCACCGCACCTGGGTGCTGCGCGAGACCGCGCCCGGCCGCTACGCCGGCACGCTGACGGACGCCTCGGGCCCGGTCACGGGCGAGGTCACGGGCAACCGGCTGCACCTCGCCTTCCCGATGAAGGGCGGGCTTCGGGCGCAGCAATGGCTCTACCTCGAGCCCGGCGGCCAGACCGCGCGCAACCGGATGGTGGTGAGCAAGTTCGGCATCGCCGTCGCCAGCCTGGACGAGGTCATCCGCCGCCTTCCCGATCCGCCGTTACCCCGCCCGTGACGGACCTGCTGCGCGGCCGCGAGCCGCAGCGCCTGCGCCCGCCGACGGCGCGCCTGTCCGACCATGCCGCGGCCGTCCTGCGCCTCCACCTGACCTACGCCTGGCGGCACCGGCGGCCGCTGTCGCTGGGGCAGCCGACCCGCTTCACCGAACTGGTCCAGCGGCGGAAGCTGATCGACCGCGACGCGCGCCTGCCCGGGCTGATCGACAAGGTCGGCGTCAAGCGCTTCGTCGCCGACCGTCTCGGTCCCGAATGGGTCACGCCGACGCTGTGGACGGGCACCCGCCTGCCCGCCGCCGCCGAATGGGCCTATCCGTTCGTCGTCAAGTCGCGGCACGGCTGCAACCAGCGCCGCTTCGTCCGCGACGAGGACCACGACTGGCCGGCGACGCGGCGCGCGGCGGCCACGTGGATGCGGTCGCACTATGGCTTCTGGCTCGACGAGTGGGGCTACCGCGACGTGCCGCGCGGGCTGCTGGTCGAGCCGTTCGTCGGCCCTGCCACGCGGCTGCCGGTCGACTACAAGCTGTTCGTCTTCCACGGCCGCGTCGAGGCGGTGCAGGTCCATCTCGACCGCGAGCACGACCACCGCTGGATCGTCTTCGACCGCGACTGGCGGCGGCTTTCGCCCGGCCGCGGCGAGCCCCGGCCGCCGGCCAGCCTCGCCGCGATGATCCGGGGCGCGGAGGCGCTTGGGCGCGACTTCGATTTCGTGCGCGTCGACTTCTACGACGCCCAGCCGACGCCGCGCTTCGGCGAGATGACCTTCTATCCCGGCTCGGGCCTCGAGCCGGTCCGCCCCGCCGCGCTCGACCGCCACTTCGGCCGCCTGTGGCTGCGCCCGCCGGGCGGACCGGCGGCGGCGTAACCGCGGGTCGACGCGCGGCGAAGGGGACCGTGGCGCGCCGCCGGTTCCGCGCCTAGGACAGTCCCCATGCTCGCCCGCCTGCTGACGCTGCTCGTCCTGCTCCTCGCCGCTCCGCTCGCGGCGCAGGCGGTCGCCAGCAACCCGAACACCCGCGTCGAGCTGATCGCGGGCGCCGTTGCCGCCGACGGCAGCCGCCCGCTCGGCATCGTCCTGACGCCGAAGCCCGGCTGGCACACCTATTGGTCGAACCCGGGCGAAGCGGGGTTCGCGCCGAAGCCGCGCTGGACCCTGCCCGCCGGGGCCGCCGCCGCGCCGCTGCGCTTCCCGGTGCCGAGCGTGCTCAGCGTGTCGGGGCTGACCAACTACGTCTACGAAGGCCCGGCGACGCTGGTGACGACGGTCAGCGCGGCGGGACCGGTCGGGCTGCGCCTCGACTATCTCGTCTGCACGAGCGAGATCTGCGTGCCCGAGAGCGCGACGCTCGCCCTCGCCGCCGACGCCGCGCCCGATCCGCGTGTCGCTGCCGCGGTCGCCGCCCTGCCGCGGCCGCTATCCGGCGCGCGCTTCGCCGTCGAGCACGGCCGTTTCGTCCTCGCCGCGCCGGTGCCCGACCCGGCCAGCGTGACGAAAGCCTATTTCTTCGCCGCCGCCGACGGCGCGGTCGACTACGCCAGCGCGCAGACCGTCAGCGTGGCCGGCGGCGACCTGCGGCTGGAGACCAAGGCCGCGGGCAAGGCGTCCCCTGCCGCCGCCGGCCTGCTCCGCGTCGAGCGCGGGGCGGCAGTCAGCGGCTACACCATCGCGGCTGTGCCCGGGGCCGTTCCTGCCGCCGGCGCGGCCCCGGGCGCGGCGCGCGGCAGCCTGGCGCTGTTCGCCTCCGCCCTGCTGCTGGCGATCGCCGGCGGCGTCGTCCTCAACGTCATGCCGTGCGTCTTCCCGATCCTCAGCCTCAAGGCGCTGAGCCTGGCCAAGGGCGGCGCGACCCCGGCCGCGGCGCGCCGCGACGCGCTGGCCTATGCCGCCGGCGTCATCGCGGTGTGCGTCGCATTGGGCGGTGTCGTGCTGGCGCTGTCGGCGGCGGGCGAGGCGGTCGGCTGGGGCTTCCAGCTGCAGAACCCGCGCGTCGTCGCCGCGCTGCTCATCCTGGTGACGGCGATCGCCCTCAACCTCGCCGGGCTGTTCGAGCTCGGCAGCTTCGGCGGTGGCGAGGCGCTGGTGCGCAAGCCGGGCGCAGCTGGGAGCTTCTGGACCGGCGCGCTCGCCGCCTTCGTCGCGACGCCGTGCACCGGGCCGTTCATGGCCGCGGCCCTGGGCGCGGCGCTGGTGCTGCCGCCCGCCGCCGGGCTGCTGGTCTTCGCCGGGCTGGGGCTCGGCCTTGCCCTGCCCTTCCTCGCCATCGGCTTCGTGCCCGCGCTGCGCCGCGTGCTGCCGCGGCCGGGGGCGTGGATGGCGACCTTCCGTCACCTGCTCAGCGTGCCGATGTTCGCGACCGCGCTCGGCCTCGCCTGGCTGCTCGGGCGGCAGAGCGGCGTCGGCGGCATGGCGCTGGGGCTGGCGGGCGCGCTCGCGGCGGGGCTGGCGCTGTGGTGGCTCGGCGGGCGGCAGCGCGCCTTCGCACCCGCCTGGCCGCCGCTCGTCGCGGGTCTGATCGCCACCGCCGCGGCGGTTGGGCTCGTCGTGCCCGGCACCGCCGCGCCGGCGAGCGACGCACCGGCGGGTCTCGGCGCGCAGCCCTTCAGCGAGGCGGCGCTGGCGCAGCTCCAGGCGCGCCACACCCCGGCGTTCGTCTATTTCACCGCCGACTGGTGCCTGACGTGCAAGGTCAACGAGCGCGGCGCGCTGAGCAGCCCCGCCGTCGCCGCGGCGTTCCGCGCGAAGGGCGTGAAGACGCTGGTCGGCGACTGGACGTCGAACGACCCCGTCCTCGGCCGCTTCATCCGCGCCCACAACCGCGCCGGGGTGCCGCTATACCTGTTCTATCCCGGCGACGGACGCGTCGAGGTGCTGCCGCAGGTGCTGACCGAGGGCGTGCTCACCGCGCTAACTTAGGTCTTCGCGCGCGTCTCGGCGCCGGTGAACTCGACCACCGCCCCGGCCTTCACCGCCTGCGCCAGCTGCTCGACGTCCCAGTTGGTCAGGCGGATGCAGCCGTGGCTGGCGCGCTTGCCGACGAGGCGCGGGTCGGGCGTCCCGTGGATGCCGTAGGTCGGCTTGGTCAGCGCGATCCACGTCGTGCCGACGGGATTGTTCGGTCCGGCCTTGATCGTCAGCTTGCCCTCGCCGGGATCGCCGAAGGTCAGGCGCTTGGGGTCGAAGGTGTAGGTCGCGTGGGTCGCAACCGTCCGCACCTTCCACGTGCCGTCGGGGGCCGGGCGCTCCTGGCTGCCGACGGTCGCGGGATAGACGGCGACCAGCTTGTCGCCGGCGAAGGCGCGGACCGCCTGCTCGGTCTTGTCGACGACGATCTTCGTCACCGGCGGCAGCTTCGCCTTGCCGACAGCGGCGACGGTGATGACGGTGCCTGCCTTGGTGAAGTCGGCCTGCGGGTTCAGCGCCTTCAGCAGCGCGTCGTCCATGTGGAAGCGCTCGGCAAGCTCCTCCACCGGCCCGGAATAGGCGGGCGAGTCGAGCTTGGCCAGTTCGGCCATGTCGGTCGGCAGCTTGTCGACGAACGGGCCGGCAACGTCGGCGTCGGTGATCGTGTAGCGCGTGACGGTCGGCTCGGCGTCGGCGGCGACCAGCTTGTCGGTGAGCGCGGCCGGCGCGGCGTCGTCGGGCAGGCCGTTCGCCTTGGCATAGGCCGTCGTCGCCAGCTTGAAGTTGGCGCCCGGCTTGCCGTCGATTACGCCCGGCGAGAAGTGGGCGCGGTCGAGCAGGATCTCCAGGCGGATCACGGCGCGTTCGGTCGCGGTGATCGCGGCCGGGATGACGATGTCGGGCTGCGCGGCGTCGGCGACAGGCGCGGGCGCCGGCGCCGCGGCCTTCGCCGGCACGGGCGCGGCAGCCTTCGCCGACGAAGCAGCCTTCGCCGGCGGGTCAGCCGGAGGCGGCGCGGCCAGCGCGGCCCCGCTCCACAGCAGGACGGCGAGCAGGGACGGACGGAACATCGGCAAATCTCAATCGTGCTAGGCTGTCCTTATCCAAGGTCCAGGGGGTGCAATGGTTCCACTGCCGGTCGCCGCCGTGACGTCTGCCGCGCGGGTTGCAACGTGCCAGTCCGCGGCGGCCCCGGCGGCGGCGGCACCCGCCAACGCGGCCTCGCTGGCGACCCTTGCCTGGGCGCCGTTCGGCCGCGCCGAGGCCGGCTGGCGCGTTTACGCGCCGAAGGTGGCGGCGGAGACCGGGACGTCGTGCGATCCGGCCACGCCGGGCTTCGCCGCCGCGCTCGCCCGCTGGCAGGGCGCGCACCGGCTGGCGGCAACCGGCGTGTTCGACGCGCTGACCTTCGCGGCGATGAAGGCGAAGTGGCAGGCCGCGCGGCCGTTCGTCCACATCGACGGCAAGACCGCCTGCCCGCCCCCGCCCGCCGTCCTCGCCACCGCCGCCCCGGCCGAAAGCTATGGCGGCAAGACGATCCGCCTGCGCCCCGGCGCGCTCGCGGCCTATCGGACCATGCTCGCCGCGGCGAAGCGCGACCCGGCGGTCGCCGCCGAGCCGCGCTCGCTGACGATCTTCTCCGGCTTCCGCGATCCGGCGAGTGACGCCGCCCGCTGCACGGCGGAGGGCAACTGCAACGGCATCGTCCGCGCCACCTGCTCCGCGCACCGCACCGGGCTCGCCATGGACCTGTGGGTCGGCGCCGCGCCTGGCTTCGGGCCGGACAGCAGCGCCGACGCCAACCGCGCCGCCATGACGAGCGGGCCGCAGTACCGCTGGCTGCTCGCCAACGCGGCCAGGTACGGCTTCGTCAACTACGTCTTCGAGCCGTGGCACTGGGAGTGGACCGGCGAGCCGATCTGATCTAGCGAGCCGGTCGTCGGCGGGCGGCAGCGGGCGATGGCGATGCGGAAGCAGTGGAGGCTCGGGCTGGCGGTCGCCGCGGTCGCGGCGGCGGTGCTCGCGGCCTGGCTCCTGTGGCCGCGACCGGTGGCGCCTTACTCGATCGAGCGGCTCGCCGCCTACCACGATCCGGCGCTGCTGCGGCAGGCGTGGGCCCTGCCCGTTGCCCGGCGCTACCGGACCAACTTCGTCTACCAGGGAAATCCGAGCATCTGCGGGCCAACGAGCATCGCCGACGTGCTGCGCTCGGAAGGCGGCGTGGCGACGCCGGCGGAGGTTCTCGCGGGGTCGGGCATCACCTCGATCCTCGGCCTGCTGCCTGGCGGCCTGACGCTCGACCAGGAGGCAACCCTGCTTCGCCGCCACACCGGCCAGCCGGTCACGGTGCTACGCGGCCTATCGCTCGCCGACTTCCGCCGCGAGGTCGCGCGCAGCAACGATCTCCACCGGCGCGTCATCGTCAACTTCACGCGGGCGCCGCTGTTCGGCCGCGGCCACGGGCACTTCTCGCCAATCCTCGGCTATCTGCCCGAACGCGACCTCGTCTTCGTCGGCGACGTCAACGCGAACTTCCGCCCCTGGCTGACGCCCGTCGCGCGCCTGTACGCGGCGCAGGACACGATCGACCCGGCGACGGGCAGCAAGCGCGGCGTGCTGGAGGTGGGCGCACCCTGAGCGTGGCGCGCGCCCTTCGCTTCGAACCCAGCGACGGACGGTTTACTCGGGTTGTCGCGGGCGTAAGTGGCCGCTAGCCTTGCCTCGAGGGCGGGAGACCAGCATCATGGACGAGACGCCGCGCCGCTTTCCGCGGTCGCTGTCGGGACTCGGCGTCATCATCTTGACGCTGTCGGTGCTGTCGCCAGGCGTGTCGATCTTCGTCAGCGGCGCGTCGATCGTCCAGCAGGCCGGCACCGGTGCGGTGCTCGCTTTTGCCGTCGGCGCGCTCGTCTGCTACTGCCAGACGGCAATGGCGGCCGAGCTCGGTGCCGCCTATCCCACCGCGGGCTACGACTATGCCGCGATCGGCCACGCGATCGGCGACTGGGCGGGGGCGACGGCGTACATCGCCAGCATCGCCAACATCCCGCTGTTCCTCAACATCTCCGCGGCCGGCATCGCCATCTATCTCCACCCGTTCGGCCTCGGTCTGGGCGACACGGCGACGACGCTGGCGATGGTCGCGATCATCACCGGACTGTCGCTGCTCAACATCCGGGCCAACGAGTATCTGACCGGCGTGTTCATGCTGATCGAGTTCGCGGCGCTGCTCGTCGTCGCCGCGGTCGGCGCGGCGCACGTCCGGCCGGACGCGGCGAGCCTCATCGTCCACCCGCTGCACGTCGTCGCCGGGGCGTGGGTCGTCGCCGGCATCGGCGTCGTCGGAATCGCCACGAACAACGCGTCGTGGGCGCTCGCCGGTGCCTCGCAGGCGCTGCTGTTCAGCGAGGACATGAAGCGGCCCGAGACGATCGGCCGGATCATCATGCTCGCCTTCGCGCTCGCCGCCGTCATGGAGATCGCGCCGGTGCTCGGCACCGTCGTCGGGGCGCGCGACCTTCACGCCGTCCTGGCCGCCGACGCGCCGTTCGAGGCCTTTCTCGGCCAGTACCTGTCGTCCTTCGCCCTGCGCTTCGTGTCGCTGGCGATCGCCGTCGCGCTGTTCAACGCCTGCCTGGCGGGCTTCGTCGGCATCGGCCGCAACGTCTTCGCCATGGGGCGGACGCGCCTGTTCGCCGGCCCGCTCAACCATGCCCTGACGCGGCTGCTGCCGCAGACCGACGCGCCGTGGGTCGCGATCCTGCTGATCGGCGCGGCGACCGCAGCGGCGACGTTCGTGCCGATCTACGTCAAGATCCTGATCCTGTCGGGGGGCTACACCATCCTAACCGCCTTCTACGTCGCCGGCGTACTCGCCGGGCGGCGCAGCGGGCGGACCGGCACGGCCGCTTATCGCACGCCGTGGTTTCCGCTGATCCCGCTGCTCGGCATCGGCATCGTCGCGGGCGAGGCCGTCGTCCTGTGGCTCGATCCGGCCGCCGGGCGCCCGTCGCTCCTCGTCTGCAGCGGCATCTGGCTGGCGTCGTACGGCTACTACCGCTTCGTCCTGCGGCGGCGGCCGGGCGGCTGGGTGATGACCGGCCCGGCCGACATCGACGCCGCCGTCGCGCGCTGACGCCGTGGACCCGGCCGCCGATTTGCGGCACGATGCCGCGCATGAGGCAGTGGTCGCAGCGGGTCACTCAATCGGCGCGGGGTGGATTGCTGCGCCTGTCGGACCGCGAGATCGCGCTCGTCGGGCGGACCTGTGCGGCGGCGCGGCGGACGCGGCTCGAGCGGGCGGCGCGGTTCGTCAGCTGGCTCGGCAACGGCACGATCTACCTGATCCTCGCGGTGCTGATGCTGGCGGTCGTCGGGCGGAGCTCGGCGCGGACGCTGGCGCTGGCAGCGGTAGCGGGGGCGGTCAGCCACCTCGTCTATCCGGCGATCAAGCGCCTCGCCGCCCGCCCGCGCCCGTTCGAGCATCGCGCCGGACCGCCGGCGGCCGGCGCCCCGCTCGACGCCTTCAGCTTTCCCTCCGGGCACCTGATGACGCTCGCCGCGACGTGCACGCCGGTCCTGCTGCGCTGGCCGCGGCTGTGGCTGGTGGCGCTCGGCCTGTGGCTGCTGCTCGCCTGGAGCCGCATCGCGACCGCCCACCATTATCCGAGCGACCTCCTCGGCGGGACGCTGCTCGGCGTGGCGGTGGCGCTGGCGGTGACCACGCTCGCGAGCTAGGCGGCCGTCAGATCGCGGCGTCGATCTCGACCTCGATCAGCCGCGGTCCCGGACCGGCGAAGCCGCGGGCGAGCGCGGCGGCAAGGTCGGGCAGCGTCGCCACCCGTTCGGCCGCGACCCCCTGCGCCTCCGCTAGCGCGACGAAGTCGATCGCCGGGTCGGTCAGGTCCATGCCGACATAGGTGCCGCTCGCCGCGCTCGGGCCGCCCAGCACGCGCGTGCGCTGCTTGAGGATGCGGTAGCTGCGGTTGTTGACGATCACCGCGACGATGCCGAGCCCGTAGTGCGCCGCGGTCCACAGCGCCTGGATCGCGTACATCGCGCTGCCGTCGCCGCTCAGCGCCACCACCGTCCGATCGGGATACGCGAGCTTGATGCCGATTGCCTGCGGCAGAGCAACGCCGATGCCGCCGCCGCGCATGCCGAACCACGAGTTCGGGTCGCACCGCCGGCAGCAGGTGGCGGACCGTGTTCATGCCGGTCGACAGCGTCTCCTCGACGACGATCGCGTCGGCCGGCAGCGCCGCGGCGATGGTGCGAAGGACCGCGAGCGGCTTCAAAGGCAGGGCGTCCGCCTCGGCGTCGGCGCGGGCGACGAGGGCGGCTCGCCTGGCGGCGAGGTCGGCGGCGACCGCCTCCGCCCGCGCCGTCGCCGGGGCCATGCGCGCGAGGACGGCGGCGGTGAGCTCGGCGACCGTCGCCCGCGCGTCGCCGACGATGGCCACGGTGGCAGGGAAGTTCTTGCCGATCTCCCACGGGTCGTCGTCGAGGTGGATCAGCGGCTTGGCCGGGGCGAGCGCCTCGACGCCCGCCGCCTGGCTCTGGGTCAGGAGGTCCGCGCCCAGGCTGATGACGAGGTCGTGGGCGTCGGTCAGCGCGCGCACTGCCGGGGTCATCCGCGCCACCGAGCCGGCGTAGAGCGGGTGGTCGGACGGGAAGGCGGCGGTGTTGGCCATGCCCTCCAGGTACACCGGCGCGCCGATCGCCTCGGCCAGCGCGGCGACCTCGGCATGGGCGCCCGACCGCGGCACCGCGTCACCGGCAAGGATCAGCGGCGCGGCGGCGGCGGCGATGAGGTCGGCGGCGGCGGCGATGGCTGCGACATCGCCGCGCACCCGCGGTGCGATTCGCGTCGGCGCCATGGCGTCGACACCGTCGGCCGCCGCGGTCAGGACGTCGCCGGGGATCGAGACGAACACCGGCCCGGTCGGCGCCGTCAGCGCGACCTTGGCGGCGCGATGGACGGTGCGCGGCAGGTCGGCGAGGCGCGTGCACCTCCGTCGACCATTTGACGAGCGGCCGAGCCAGCGTCGCGAGGTCGGCCCACAGCAGCGGCTCGGTCAGCGCGATGGTCGTGTCCTGCTGTCCCGCCGTGACCAGGATCGGCGCCCCCGCCTTGGCCGCATTGTAGAGCATTCCCATGGCGTTGCCGAGGCCGGGCGCGGCGTGGAGGTTGGCCACCGCCAGCCGTCCCGTCGCCTGCGCATAGCCGTCGGCCATGCCGAGGACGACGACCTCGTTCAGGCCGAGGATGTAGCGGATGCCGGTTTCCGCGGCGAAGGCATCGACCAGCGGCAGCTCGGTCGTGCCGGGATTGCCGAAGACGAACTCGACGCCATTGGCACGCAGCAGGTCGAGGAACAGGGTCGCGCCGGTGGTCATGCAGGGGCTTTAGTCGCCGCGTGCGCGCGCGTCCAACCACGGGGTTGAACCGATGCTGCAATGCACTAGATTGGGTAGGCCGGTGACGTTTCCCCCCTTACGTCACCGCGCTCCCTGAACTCTGGCCACGCCTGCGGGCGTGGCCTTTTTTTATTCCGCGGCGCAGGCGTAGGGCTGCAGCGGCAGCCCGGCGATGATGCCCGGCAGCGCCGCGAGCAGCGTGTCGAACAGCGTGGCGAGCCGGTCGAACCCGGCATGACGGACCAGCCGAGCAGGGTCCATGTACAGGGCGCGGTCGACCTCGATCTGGATCGCGTGGATGCCGGCCGCCGGCGCGCCGTGGTGCGTCGTCGTGTAGCCGCCGGCGTAGGGCGCATTGCGCGCGACTCGCAGGCCCGCGGCGGCGAAGTGGCGCTCGATCGCAGCCACCAGCCCGCCCTCGGCCGAGGTGCCGAAGCGGTCGCCGACGACGACCTGCGCGCCGCTGCCGGCCGGAGCGGGCGTCGGCATCGAATGACAGTCGAGCAACACCGCGTGGCCGTGCTCGGCGCGGGCGGCGGCGAGCAGCGTCGCGAGCGTCGCGTGGTAGGGCTCATGGACCGCGCGCAGGCGGGACTCGATCTCGGCGTGGCGGAGCCGGCCGGCGTAGATGTCGAGCCCGTGCGCGGCGACGCGCGGGATGACGCCGAGCCCGGCCGCGACGCGCTCGCTCGCCTGGGCCGGGTCGGCCTCGAGCGGATCGACGATCATCGCCGGATCGATCTCGGCGGCCGCCCGGTTGAGGTCGAGCCACGACCGGCCGTAGCGCGCGGCGACGAGCGGCACGCCGTGCGCCGCCGCCGCCGGCTCGATCAGCTCGGCGACGAAGGCATCCTCGGCCCGGCGCAGCTGGGCGAGCGTCAGGCGCGTCGCCGCGAGGAAGGCGGCCGGATACTCGCGCCCGGAATGCGGCGACGCCAGGACGACCGGCCCGGGCGGCGTGGTGCCGGGACGGACGGTGAAGCCGGGTGCGAGGCCGTCGGTCATCACGCCTCTGTACGGCGGCGCAGCCGGCGGTGCCAGCGCTTTGCCGCTTGCGCGCCGTCCGCCACGCGGCTAACACCCGCCGCAGCGTGGGCGCGTAGCTCAGTGGTAGAGCACTGTGTTGACATCGCAGGGGTCGCTGGTTCGATACCAGCCGTGCCCACCATTTCTCTTTTTCTGGCCGAACGCCGCGAACTAGCGGTGTCGCCCCCGGCGCTCGTTCGTTAGGGTCGCGACCGACGCCATGACAGACACCGATCCTCCGGCGCCGCGAGCGCAGGTCGCCCCCGCGGAAGTCCCGGGGCTGGCGGCGCTGCTGGCGCTCGCGGTCGGCGTCGTCACCGTCGCCGCGCTCTATCTCGCGCGCGACGTGCTCGTGCCGATCATGCTCGCCGTCCTGCTGTCGTTCATCCTGTCGCCGGTGGTCGAGCTGCTGCAGCGGCTGCGCCTGCCGCGCGTGCCGGCGGTGGTCTTCGCCGTCATGCTCGCGCTGGGCACCTTCGCGACGCTGGCGACGGTGATCGGGACCCAGGTCGCCAGCCTGGCGGCGGACGCGCCGCGCTATGCCGTGACGATCGAGCACAAGGTGCGGATGGTCCGCAACTCGACGGTCGGGCGGCTGCCGAACATGCTGCGGTCGCTCGGCATGCAGCTCGACCGGGCGAGCGGCGGCCTCGCGACGCCGGTCCGCGTCACCACCGGGCCGCGCGCGCAGCGGACGGCGCCGCCGCCGCTGCCGGTCGAGGTGCGCGCGCCGCCGCTGACGCCGATCGCGCTGATGCGCGACGTGCTGAGCCCGGTCGTCGGGCCGCTCGAGACGACAGCGATCGTCGTCATCGTCGCGGTGTTCATCCTGCTCCAGCGCGAGGACCTGCGCGACCGCCTGATCCGCATCTTCGGCGCGACCGACCTCCACCGGACGACGACGGCGATGGACGATGCCGCCGCGCGCCTCAGCCGCTATTTCCTGACGCAGGTGGCGATCAACGCGGCCTTCGGCGTCATCATCGGCGCCGGGCTGTATTTCATCGGCGTACCGTCGCCGGCGCTGTGGGGCGTGCTCGCCGGCCTGCTGCGCTTCGTGCCCTATGTCGGCCCGGTGCTCGCCGCGCTGCCGCCGCTGATCCTCGCGCTGGCGGTCGGCCCCGACTGGGCGATGTCGCTGTGGGTCGTCGGCCTGTTCCTCGTCGTCGAACCGATCATCGGCTACGCCGTCGAGCCGCTCGTCTACGGCCATTCGACCGGCCTGTCGCCCGTCGCCGTCATCGTCTCGGCGATCTTCTGGACGTGGCTGTGGGGGCCGATCGGGCTGATCCTGTCGACGCCGCTGACGCTGTGCCTCGTCGTCCTGGGGCGGCACGTCAAGCGGCTCGAGTTTCTCGACGTGCTGCTGGGCGACCGCCCGGCACTGACGCCCGTCGAGAGCTTCTACCAGCGGATGCTCGCCGGCGATCCCGACGAGGCACTCGACCAGGCCGAGGCGCTGCTCCGCGACCGGTCGCTGTCGAGCTATTACGACGAGGTCGCGCTGAAGGGGCTGAACCTCGCCGCCGCCGACTGCCTGCGCGGCGTCCTCGACGATGCCCGCCTCGAGCGCGTGCGCCGCGCGAGCGTCGCGCTGATCGACGACCTCGCCGGCTATGCCGACACCGACCCGCCGCCCGCGCGCTCCAACACGGCGAGCGTCCGCAGCCTGTCGGAGAAGGCGCTGCCGGCCGAGGCGGCTCCGACGACCCCGCCTCATTCCCCGTCGCCGGCGTGGCAGGCGGAGGGAGCCGTGCTGTGCGTCGCCGGCCGCGACCCGCTCGACGACATCGGCGCGCGGATGCTGGCGCAGCTGCTCGGTAAGCACGACCTCGGCGCGCGGGTCGCGACATCGGCCGAGGCGTCGCGCGAGCATATCGCCGCGCTCGACGTCGCCGGGGTGCTCGCCGTGGCGGTCGTCTATCTCGAGGTCGAGGGCGTGCCGGCGCACCTGCGGACGCTGCTGCGCCGCCTCCACGACCGCCTGCCCGGGGTGCCGGTCGTCGTCGCGCTGTGGCAGCCCGCCAGCGCGGCGAGCGAGCGGCCGGACGCGGACTTCACCGCGGGAACCCTGCGCGAGGCGGTGATCCGCTGCCGCGACATCGCCGAGGCGGCGGGCGTCGCCGACCGGGAGCTGCTCGCCGCCTTCGGCTGAGCCGCGCCGCTAGTGGTGCAGCGTCACGAGCACGACCTCGGGCGGCACGCCGCGGCGGATCGGCAGCGCGCTCGTGCCCACCCCCGACGAAACGACGAGCGTCCGCCCGTCGACGTCGAAGCGGCCGTGGACGTAGCCGAAGCCGGTGTGCGTCACCAGCGCGCCGACGAGCGGCAGGCGGATCTGGCCACCGTGGGTATGGCCGGCAAGCGTCAGGGCGACGCCGCGCGGCACGGCGGCGAAGCCGTCGGGCTCGTGCATCAGCATGATGACCGGCTTGCCCGGCGGCACACCGCGGAGCGCGCGCGCGACGTCGGGCGTTCCCGTCTCGAGGTCGTCGACCCCGGCGACCGTCACCGGCCCGGCGTCGGCGTGGGCGTTCTCGAGATAGGTCATGTGGTACCGCGGCAGCACCCGCGGCGTCCAATACGGGTCGTCGTGGTTGCCGCGCACGGCGAACACGCCAAGCCGCGCGTGCAAGCCCTTGAGCGGGCGGACGCCGGTGTCGAGGTTGCCGGTGTCGGCGTCGAAGAACTTGCCGCCATTATAGTCGCCGGTCAGCGCGACGAGGTCGGGGTGGAGCGCGTTGACCTGGGCGACGATCCCTGCGACCCGCGCCGTCGGCATGTCGGGCCCGCCGTGATGGATGTCGCTGACCTGGACGATCCTGAGCGGCGGCGCCGTCCAGCCGGGGACGGCGACGTCGTACGCGACCACCCGGGGCGTGCGGAGCGCCTCCGCCCGCATCGCGCGCCACCCGCGCACGGCGAAGGGCACCGCCAGCACGACGAGCCCGACGCCGATCCCGGCGACCGCCGCCGGCCGCGCCAGCCGGGCTGCGGGCACTAGGCGGCCAGCTTCGCCGCCGCGCGTCCGTAGAAGGTCTCGCCCTTCGCCGCCATGTCGCGGAGCAGCGGCGGCGGGGCGAAGCGCTCGCCGTGACGCTGCGTCAAGCCGTCGAGGATGGCGACGACGTTGGCCAGGCCGATCGTGTCCATGTGGCTGAACGGGCCGCCGGTGAAGGGCGCGAAGCCCCAGCCGAAGATCGCGCCGAGGTCGCCGTCCTCGGGCGTCTCGAGCACCCCTTCCGCGAAGCAGCGCGCGCATTCGACCATCTGGCGGTAGAGCAGGCGCTCGCGGATCGCCTCGGGCGTCGCGTCGCTGTGCTCGCCGGGCTTGGCGACGGTCGCCGACAACTCGGGCCAGAGATACTTCCTCGCGCCGTCCTCGGGGTAGACGTAGAAGCCCTTGCCGTTCTTGCGGCCGAGGCGACCGAGCGCGTTCATCTCCTCGATCACCGCTTCCGACGCGCTGGGCTTGTAGGCATCGCCGAGGTCGGCCTTGGTCTGCTTGGCAACCTTCAACGACAGGTCGAGCCCGACCTCGTCGTTGACCGCGAGCGGGCCGACCGGCATCCCCATGTGGCGGCCGACGTTCTCGATCAGCGCCGGGGCGACGCCTTCGCTGAGCAGCGTCAGCCCTTCCTGCACATAGGTGCCGAAGCAGCGCGAGGTGTAGAAGCCGCGGCTGTCGTTGACGACGATGGGCGTCTTGCGGATTGCGGCGACGAAGTCGAGCGCCTTGGCGATCGCCTGCGCGCCCGTCTCCTTGCCGACGATGATCTCGACCAGCGGCATCTTCTCGACGGGCGAGAAGAAGTGGATGCCGATGAAGTTGGCCGGCTTCGACCAAGCGGTGGCGAGGCTGGTGATCGGCAGGGTCGAGGTGTTCGAGCCGAAGATGGTGTCGGCGCCGACGACCGCCTCGACCTTCTTGGTCACGTCGGCCTTGATCGCGCGGTCCTCGAACACCGCCTCGATGATCAGGTCGCAGCCGGCGAGGTCGGCATAGTCGGCGGTCGGGTGAATACGGCCGAGCACCTGCTCCATCTTCGCCGGGTCGGTGCGCTTCTTCGCCAGCCGCTCGCCGGTGTACGCCTTGCCCTTCTCCGCCGCCGCCTGGTCGCGGTCGAGCAGCACAACCTCGATCCCCGCCTGCGCCGCGACCATCGCGACGCCCGCGCCCATGAGGCCCGCGCCGAGCATGGCGATCTTCTTCGGCGGCATCGGCGGCACGTCCTTCGGCCGGCGCGCGCCCTTCTCGGCCGCCTGCTTCGAGACGAACAGCGAGCGGATCATGTTGCCCGACTGCGGATCGGCGACGACCTTGGCGAGGTACTTGCTCTCCACGCGCAGCGCCGTGTCGATCGGCAGCTGCGAGCCTTCGTAGACCGCCGACAGCATGGCGATCGGCGCGTTCATATTGTGATTGGTCGCCTTCGCCGTCAGCGCCGTGCCGGCCATGAAGGTCTGCGCAAAGCCGGGGTTCATCGCGCCGACACCGCCGGGGAACTTGAATCCCTTTTCGTCCCACGGCGCGACCGCCTTGGGGTTGGCCTTAGCCCAGGCCTTGGCGCGGGCGACGACCTGATCGGCGGGGGCGAGCTCGTTCACGACCTTGAAGCCGAGCGCCTCCTGCGGGGTCATCGACTTGCCCTGCGTCAGGTACATCAGCGCCGGCTGCACGCCCATCAGACGCGGCAGCCGCTGCGTGCCGCCGGCACCCGGGAACAGGCCGACGAGAACCTCGGGCAGGCCGAGCTGGACCTTCGGACTGTCGACGCAGACGCGGTAGTGGCAGGCGAGCGCCAGCTCGAGCCCGCCGCCCAATGCGAGGCCGTTGATCGCCGCGGCGACCGGCTTGCCGCAGGTTTCGAGGTCGCGGAACAGCTGGTTGAGGCGATAGACCTGCTCGAACAGCGTCGCCATCCGCGACTTCGCTCGCCGCCGCGCGGCCGAGCCCCGCCGCCGCCGACGAGACCGCCCATCCCCTTGAGGTCGGCCCCGGCCATGAAGCCCGACGCCTTGCCGCTGGTGACGACGACGCCCTTGATGGCGGCATCCGACTTGATGCGCTCGATCGCGGCGGCGAGGTCGGTCGTGAACTCGGCGTTGATGACGTTCATCGACTGCCCGGGCAGGTCGATCGTCAGCGTCAGGATGCCGTCGGCGTCGAGGTCGTGGTGGAGGGTGGTCATGGCTTCTTCCCCAAGTTCAATCGCCGTGCACGAACATGCCGCTCGCGAACATCCAGTACAGGATCAGACCGAGACCGCAGCCGCCAAAGAGCAGTGGACGCCAGATCACACTCGATCCACCTCTTGCCGGCATCGCCGCGAAAGCGGGGAACCAATGTCGAAGTGCCTGACAGTGGGTCCCCGCTTTCGCGGGGATGACGACTTAATTGCTACACCCGCTCGATCACCGTCGCCGTGCCCATGCCGGCACCGACGCACAGCGTCACCAGCGCGGTCCCCTTGCCCGTCCGCTCGAGCTCGTCGAGGACCGTGCCCAAGATCATCGCGCCGGTCGCGCCGAGCGGGTGGCCCATCGCGATCGCGCCGCCGTTGACGTTGATCTTGTCGTGGTCGATGCCGAGCGCCTGCATGTAGCGCAGGACGACGCTGGCGAACGCCTCGTTCAGCTCGAACAGGTCGATGTCGTCGACGCTCATGCCGAGGCGCTTCAGCAGCTTCTCGGTGACGGGCGCGGGGCCAGTCAGCATGATCGCCGGCTCGCTGCCGATCGAGGCCATGCCGCGGATGCGGGCGCGGGGCTTCAGCCCGTACTTGTCGCCGATCTCGCGGTTGCCGAGCAGGACCGCGGCCGCACCGTCGACGATGCCGCTGCTGTTCCCGCCGGTGTGGACGTGGTGGATGCGCTCGACCTCGGGGTACTTCTGCAGCGCGATCGCGTCGAAGCCCGGCATCTGCTCGCCGATCGCCTCGAACGCCGGGTTGAGGCCGCCGAGCGACTGCATGTCGGTCGACGGGCGCATGTGCTCGTCGTGGTCGAGGACGACCTCGCCGATCACGTCCTTGACGCCAATCACCGAGTTCCTGAACCGCCCCTCCGACCAGGCCCGCGCGGCGCGCTTCTGGCTTTCCATCGCATAGGCGTCGACGTCGGCGCGGCTGAAGCCGTACTTGGTCGCGATCAGGTCGGCGCCGATGCCCTGCGGCATAAAATAGGTCTTGTAGGCGACCGCCGGGTCCATCGGCCACGCGCCGCCGTCGGCGCCCATCGGCACGCGGCACATGCTCTCGACGCCGCCGCCGATGGCGAAGTTCGCTTCGCCGCTGATGACCTTGGCCGCGGCCATGTTCACGGCCTCGAGCCCGCTCGCGCAGAAGCGGTTGATCTGCACGCCCGCGGTGGTCTCCGCATAGTCGGCGTTGAGGACGGCGGTGCGGGCGATGTCGCTGCCCTGCTCGCCGACCGGGGCGACGCAGCCGAGGACGACGTCGTCGACGTCGGCGGTGTCGATGCCGGTGCGGTCGCGGACCGCCTGCAGCACCTGCGTCGCCAGCTGGACCGGCGTGATCTCGTGGAGCCGGCCGTCCTTCTTGCCCTTGCCGCGCGGGGTGCGGACCGCGTCGTAGATCAGCGCTTCGGCCATGGTCGTTCTCCCAGGGTGTCGGTTCAGAAGGCTTCCGCCGGCAGCGCCATCAGCGCCTCCGCTCCCGCCTCGAGCTTGCGGCGCAGCGCGCCGGCGTCGGGCAGGAAGCGTTCGGCGAAATAGCGCGCGGTGATCAGCTTGTGTTCGTAGAAGGCGGCGTCGCCCGCCCCGGCGTCGATCGCGGCGTTGGCCGCCTTCGCCATCAGCAGCCACATGTGGCCGAGCGCGACGAGGCCCATCAGGTGGAGATAGGCCGTCGCCGCCGCCCCGGCATTGTCGGGGTTCGACAGGCCGTTCTGCATCAGCCACAGCGTCGCCGCCTGCAGCTCAGCCGTCGCTTTCTCGAGCCCGCTCGACAGCTTGGTCAACCGCTCGTCGCCGCGGGCATCCTCGACCGCCTGCGCCAGCAGGGCGAGGTAGGCCCGGAGCGCGCGACCGCCGTTCATCCCGAGCTTGCGCCCGACGAGGTCCATCGCCTGGATGCCGTTCGTGCCTTCGTAGATCTGGGCGATGCGGGCGTCGCGGACAAACTGCTCCATGCCCCATTCGACGATGTAGCCGTGGCCGCCATAGACCTGCTGCGCCGCCGTCGCGACCTCATAGCCCTTGTCGGTGCAGTAGCCCTTGATGACCGGAGTCAGCAGCCCGATCAGGTCGTCGGCCGCCTGCCGTTCCTCGGGCGTCGCTGCCTTGTGCGAGAGGTCGACCTGAAGCGCGCCCCACAGGATCAGCGCGCGGGCACCCTCGTTGAAGGCCCGGCCGTCCATCAGCATCCGCCGCACGTCTGGGTGGACGATGATCGGATCGGCCTTGCTCGCCGGCTGCGGGATCGCCGCGCCGTTGGCGACGATGCCGAGCGCCTTCCCCTGCACCCGCTCGCGAGCATAGATCGCGGCGTTCTGGTAGGCGACCTCGCCCTGCGCGAGACCCTGCACGCCGACGCCCAATCGCGCCGCGTTCATCATGATGAACATCGCGCGCAGGCCCTTCATCTCCTCGCCGATCAGGTAGCCGGTCGCACCGTCGTAGTTCATCACGCATGTCGCGTTGGCATGGATGCCCATCTTGTGCTCGATCGAGCCGCACTTCACCGCATTGCGCGCGCCGAGGCTGCCGTCGTCGTTCACCAGGAACTTGGGGACGATGAACAGGCTGATGCCCTTGACGCTGTCGGGCGCGCCGGTCGTCTTGGCCAGCACCAGGTGGATGATGTTGTCCGACAGGTCGTGCTCGCCCGCCGAGATGAAGATCTTGGTGCCGGTGATCTGGTACGTCCCGTCGGCCTGCGGCTCGGCGCGGGTGCGGATCAGGCCGAGGTCGGTGCCGCACTGCGGCTCGGTCAGGTTCATCGTGCCGGTCCAGCGGCCTTCGACCATCTTCGGCAGGTAGGTCCGCTTCTGCGCGTCCGAGCCGACCGCGGTGATCGCCGCCTGCGCGCCCTCGTTGAGGCCGGGGTACATCGAGAAGGCCATGTTGGCGCTCGACAGATATTCGGCGATCGCCGTGCCGACGACGTGCGGCAGCCCCTGCCCGCCGTAGTCGGGATCGGCGGTCAGCGTGCCCCAGCCGGCCTCGACGAACTGCTCATAGGCCGCCTTGAAGCCCGCGGGCGTCGTTACGCTGCCATCGGCGTGGCGCGTGCAGCCCTCCTGGTCGCCCGGCAGGTTCAAGGGAGCGAGGACGTTCTCGCAGAACTTGGCGCCCTCCTCGAGGATCGCCGCGACCGTGTCGGGCGTCGCCTCGGCGAAGCCGGGCAGGTTGGAATAGTGCTGCAGCCCGACGACCGTATCGAGGACGAACTGCGTGTCGCGGACGGGGGCGCGGTACGTCGGCATCAGTTCTGCTTCTCCGGGCCGGACAACTGGCTCTCGACGATGGCACAGAAGGATTGCAGTTCCTCGATCGTCGCGTCGATGTCTGCCCGTTGTTCGGCGAGCAGCGCGATGCGGTTACGGCACTTTTCCAGCGTCACCTGCCGCTGCGTCTTGCGCCCGTCGCCGAGGTCGTAGAGGTCGATCATCTCGCGGATCTCGGCGAGCGAAAAGCCGACGTTCTTCGCGCGCAGGATCCACGCCAGCCGGTTGCGGTCCCGCCTGGAATAGACGCGGTTCTGCCCGGCGCGCGTCGGCGCGATCAGCCCCTGGTCCTCGTAGAAACGGATCGCCCTCGGCGTGACGTTGAAGCCGGTGGCGAGGTCGGTGATCGTGAAGGTTTCGGCCCCGCACGGCGGCGCGGCCAAGGCGACATGGGCGAACGCGGGCAACTCGTCGAGCATGGCGGCGGTGTAGTTGACGTGCGCGTCAACGGCAAGGCGGATGCTGCCCCGCTGCGCTCGTCAGGAGCGCGCCAGCGAACCGTCGGCCGCCACCGCGCGGTAGAAGCACGTCCGCTCGCCCGTGTGGCACGCCGGACCGGCGGGGCGCACCTTCAGCCACAGCGCGTCCTGGTCGCAGTCGATGCGGAGTTCGACCACCGCCTGCGTGTTGCCGCTCGTCGCGCCTTTGTGCCAGACCTCGTGGCGGCTGCGGCTCCAGTAGTGCGCCTCGCCGGTCGCCAGCGTCGCGGCGAGCGCGGCGGCGTTCATGTGCGCGACCATCAGCACCTCGCCGGTAGCGGCGTCGGTCGCCACCGTCTGGATCAGCCCGCGCTCGTCCCACTTCGGGTCGAGCGCCGTGCCGGTCTCGCGTGCGCTATCGCTCAAATTCCGGCTCCTGTTGCGTTTTCGTGACACCGACGGGGGAGACACATCGTGCGCCGGTCCCTATATGGCGCGCAAGGTGCCGCCCTGGGGAGCCCCCGATGGACGACTTCACGACCAATCCCTTCGACGACGACAAGCTGCACGAGGAGTGCGGTGTGATCGGCGTCTATGGGGCCGATGGCGCGGCGGCGCTGTGCGCGCTCGGCCTGCACGCGCTGCAGCACCGGGGGCAGGAGGCCGCCGGCATCACCAGCTTCGACGGCCGCGACTTCCACACCCATCGCGCCATGGGCCATGTCGCCGGCAACTTCGATTCCGACGACGTCATGGCCCGGCTGAAGGGCGACGTCGCCATCGGCCACAACCGCTATGCGACGACCGGCGAGACGGCGCTCAGGAACGTCCAGCCGCTGTTCGCCGAACTGTCGTCGGGCGGCTTCGCCATCTGCCACAACGGCAACATTTCGAACGCGGTCAAGCTGCGCCGCGAGCTCGTCCGCCGCGGCTCGATCTTCCAGTCGACGAGCGACACCGAGGTCATCATCCATCTCGTCGCGACCAGCACCTACCGGACGCTGCTCGACAAGTTCATCGACGCGCTGAAGCAGGTCGAAGGCGCGTATTCGCTTCTCTGCCTAACCGGCGAGGGGATGATCGCCTGCCGTGATCCGCTGGGCGTCCGCCCGCTGGTGCTCGGGCGCCTGAACGACAGCTACATCCTGGCGTCCGAGACGGTGGCGCTCGACGTCGTCGGGGCGACCTTCCTGCGCTCGGTCGAGCCGGGCGAGCTGATCGTCATCACCAAGCGCGGCCTGCGCTCGCTCCGCCCCTTCGGCGTCACCCGCCCGCGCCCGTGCATCTTCGAGCACGTCTATTTCAGCCGCCCCAACTCGGTCGTCGACGGCTCGAGCGTGTACCAGGTGCGAAAGCAGATCGGCGTCGAGCTGGCCCGCGAATCGCCGGTCGCCGCCGACATGGTCGTGCCGGTGCCCGACAGCGGCACGCCCGCCGCGATCGGCTTCGCCCAGGCCGCGGGCATTCCGTTCGAGCTCGGCATCATCCGCTCGCACTATGTCGGGCGGACCTTCATCCAGCCGGGCGACCAGATCCGCAACCTCGGCGTCAAGCTGAAGCACAATGCGAACAGGGCGCTGATCGACGGCAAGAAGATCGTGCTCATCGACAACTCGATCGTCCGCGGCACGACGTCCCTGAAGATCGTCCAGATGCTCCGCGACGCCGGCGCCGAGGAGGTCCACATGCGGATCGCCAGCCCGCCGACGCGGCACAGCTGCTACTACGGCGTCGACACGCCCGAGCGGTCGAAGCTGCTTGCCGCCAACATGGATGTCGAGCGGATGCGCGAGTACATCAAGGTCGACAGCCTCGCCTTCCTGTCGATCGACGGCCTCTATCGCGCGCTGGGCGAGGAGATGCGCAACGACACCGCCCCGCAGCATTGCGATGCCTGCTTCACCGGCGACTATCCGACCCGCCTGACCGACCAGGAGGAGGTCGAGCAGCCCGACCAGCTGACGCTGCTGGCGGAGCGGATGATTTGACCGATCTCAGCGGGCGGCTCGCCCTCGTCACCGGCGCGTCGCGCGGCATCGGCGCGGCGACGGCAGAGACGCTTGCCGCCGCGGGCGCGCACGTCATCGTCACGGCGCGGACCGAGGCCGGGCTGATCGAGCTCGACGACCGCATCGCCGCGGCGGGGGGCACGGCGACGATCGCGCCGTTCGACCTGAAGGACGGCGACGCGGTCGACCGCCTTGCGGCAGCGGTCGCGAGCCGCTGGGGCAAGCTCGACATCCTCGTGCTGAACGCGGCCACGCTCGGCACGCTGACGCCGGTGCCGCACATCGACCTCAAGGAGTTCGACACGGTCGTGGCGCTCAACCTGACCGCCAACTGGCGGCTGATCCGCGCCTTCGACCCCCTGCTCCGCGCGAGCGACGCCGGGCGGCTGGTCAGCCTGACGTCGTCGGTCGCCAGCACGCCGCGCGCCTATTGGGGGACCTATGCCGCGAGCAAGGCGGCGCTCGACACGCTGGTCCTGACCTACGGCGAGGAGGTGCGGAACATCACGCCGGTGCGCGTCGCGATCCTCGACCCCGGCGCGACGGCGACGGCAATGCGGGCGCGGGCCTTCCCCGGCGAGGATGCGGCGACGCTGAAGGCCCCGACGGTGGTCGCCGACGCCATCGTCACGCTGCTCGGCGAAGAGTGGCCGGCGGGGCTGCGCCGGCGGGTCTAGCGCAAGTCGCTCAGGCGGCGAGCTTCTGCCGCTTGGCCTTGGTCAGCTTCTTGACGATCATGTCGCGCTTCAGCTTCGACAGATGGTCGAAGAACAGCACGCCCTCGAGATGGTCCATCTCGTGCTGCAGGCACGTCGCCATCAGCCCGTCGAGTTCCGCCTCGTGCGGCGCGCCGTCGTAGCCGAGCCACTTCGCCCGGATGCGCAGCGGGCGGACGACGTCGCCGAACAGCTCGGGCACCGACAGGCAGCCTTCGTTATAAACGCCGACCTCGTCCAACTCCCAGACGATCTCGGGGTTGACGAAATAATTGGGCTCGCGGACCTCGACGGGCTCGGCGCCTTCCTCGGCAGGCTCGCCGCGGCGCTGGAGGTCGATGACCAGCACGCGCTTGGGCACGCCGACCTGGATCGCGGCGAGGCCGATGCCGGGCGCGGCGTACATCGTCTCCAGCATGTCGTCCATCAGCGCGCGCAGGCCGTCGTCGACCGCGGCGACGGGCTCGGAGACGACGCGCAGGCGCGGGTCGGGCGCCTCGATGATCGGGAGAATGGCCATCGTGCCGAGATAAGGTCCGGCTACGGCAGGGTCAAGAAACCGGCCGCCTGGCTTTCAAGGCCTGGGCGAGCGTACCCTCGTCGAGATAGTCGAGCTCGCCACCGACCGGCACGCCGTGAGCCAGCTGCGTCACGCGCACCGGCAGCGCCGCGAGACGGTCGGCGACATAATGCATCGTCGTCTGCCCCTCGAGCGTGACGTTCATCGCCAGCACGACCTCGTCGATGCCGCCCGCCGCCACCCGGCCGACGAGCGCGTCGATGCTGAGGTCCTCGGGCCGCACGCCGTCGAGCGCCGACAGCCGCCCACCCAGCACATGGTAACGGCCGGGGAACAGCCGCGCCCGGTCGAGCGCCCACAGATCGGCGACCTCCTCGACGACGCACAGGCTGGCGGTGTCGCGGCGGTGGTCGGTGCAGATGGCGCACGGGCTCGCCGTGTCGACGTTGCCACACAGTTCGCACGTCGCCAGCCGGGCCGCGACCGTCTGCAGCGCGGCGATCAGCGGCGTCAGCGCCGTCTCGCGCCGCTTGAGGAGGTAGAGCACCGCCCGCCGCGCCGACCGCGGGCCGAGCCCGGGCAGGCGGGCGAGCGCCTGCGTCAGGGCATCGATTTCGGGGGAGGCCATAGGCTAGGATATGGCCCGCCGCCCGCCCGCGCTCAAGAGGACCACCCTGCCCCTCCGCTGCCTCGACGACGCCGGCCGCAGCCTCGACGCCTCGCGGCTCGGCGCGGCCGAGTGGGCGGCCCTGAGCGCGACCAACCGCGCGCGGCGGCACCTGCGCGCGCGGTGCTGCGGCGCGCCGCTGACGCTCAAGACCTCGCGGCTCGGCACGCGCTTCTTCGCTCACCTCGCGCTCGGCGGCTGCGCCTCGGGCGACGAGAGCGCGGAGCACCTGCACCTGAAGACGCTGGCGATCGCCGCCGCCCGCGCCGCGGGCTGGGAGGCCGAGGCCGAAGTCGCCGGCACGACGCCGGCGGGGGAGCCGTGGCGCGCGGACGTGCTCGCTGCGCGCGGCAGCCGGCGGGTCGCGGTCGAGGTGCAATGGTCGCCGCAGGACGACGCCGAGACGCAGCGGCGGCAGGCGCGCTATGCCGCGAGCGGGGTCCGCTGCCTGTGGCTGTTCCGCCGGCCGGGGTTCCTGCGTGACGCTGGCGTGCCGGCCTTGCGCGTCGAGGGTACACTCGGGGGCGGGCTGACGATCCTCGGGCTGCCGGCGGCGGACGCGCTGGCGGCGGTGTTCGCCCGGCGGCTGGCCTTCGGCATTCCCACGGGTGTCACGGCGCAGGTCACGGTGCACGGCGCGGCCGGTGCGTGCTGGGGGCGCGACTGCGGCGCGCTCAACCGGGCGGTCGAGAGGATCGAGGTCGCGTTCGCCGCGAGCCGGGCGGTCATTCCGCTCGCCGCGTTCGGCGACGCGCTGGCGCTTCTCGCGCCGCTGCTGCCGCCCGACCGCCAGCGCGGCCCGGTCCGGCGCGGCGGCGACGGCAGCGCGACGGCGACGTGCTTCGCGCTGCGGCCGGCCGCTCGACCGCTTCGGCCGGCACAGCCGCTTCGTTGTCGCCGCAGGCCTGCTGGCGGTCACCCCGGAATGGGCGGCGCTGATCGCCGCGCAGCCGGAGTTCCGCCCGGCCTGGGGCATTGCCCCCGCCGCCGCGACGCCTTAGCCGGAGCCCATGCGCCTCGCCTTCATGGGAACGCCGGCCTTCGCCGTGCCCGCGCTCGACGCGCTCGCCGCCGCCGGGCACGAGATCGCGGCCGTTTATACACAGCCGCCGCGGCCGGCCGCGCGGGGCAGGGCGCTGCAGAAATCGGCGGTCCACCTCCGCGCCGAGGCGATGGGGCTGGCGGTGCGCACGCCGGTCAACTTCAGGGGTGAGCCCGACCGTGCCGCCTTCGCCGCGCTCGGGCTCGAGATGGCGGTGGTCGCCGCCTACGGCCTGATCCTGCCGGCGGCGATCCTTGAGGCCCCCGCTCGGGGGTGCATGAACATCCACGCCTCCCTGCTGCCGCGCTGGCGAGGCGCGGCGCCGATCCAGCGGGCGATCCTTGCTGGTGACGACGTGACCGGCGTGACGATCATGGGCATGGAGCGCGGGCTCGACACCGGGCCGATGTGGCTCGCCGAGGCGACGCCGGTCGCGCGCAAGACCGCGGGCGAGCTGACCGCCGAGCTCGGCGCGATGGGGGCGCGGCTGGTCGTCGAGGCGCTCGCCCGGCTCGACGCGCTGACCCCCGTGCCGCAGCCCGGCGACGGCGCGACCTACGCGGCCAAGATCGACAAGGCCGAGGCCGCGCTCGACCTGACCCGCCCCGCCGTCGAGGTCGAGCGCGCCGTTCGTGCCTTCAACCCGGCGCCCGGCGCCTTCGTCACGGTCGCGGGCGAGCGGCTGAAGCTGCTCGCCGCCGACGTCGTCGCGGGCTGCGGCGCGCCGGGGCTGGTGCTCGACGGGCAGCTGACCATCGCCTGCGGCGAGGGGGCGATCCGGCCGACGCTGGTCCAGCGCGCCGGCAAGCCGGCGATGCCGACGGCGGCACTGCTCAACGGCTGGCCGGTCCCAGCCGGAACGCAGGTCGAGGGGCGCCCGGCCGCGCCCGGCGCCGCGCCGTGACCCGCTTCCGCTTGACGGTCGAGTACGACGGCGCGCCGTTCATGGGCTGGCAGCGGCAGGGGCACGGGCCGAGCGTCCAAGGCGCGATCGAGGCCGCCGTCCTCGCCGCCACCGGCGAGGCGGCGACCGTCACCGGCTGCGGCCGGACCGACGCCGGGGTCCATGCCGCGGGGCAGGTGGCGCACGTCGACGTCGCGCGGCCGTTCGACGGCTTCCGCCTGATGCAGGCGGTCAACGCCCACCTCCGCCCTGCCCCGGTCGCCGTCGTCGCCTGCGCCGAAGCCGCGGACAGCTTCCACGCGCGGTTCGACTGCACGCGGCGCACCTACCGCTACCGCATCGTCAACCGCCGGGCGCCGCTGGTCCTCGAGCGCGGGCGCGCCTGGCACGTGCCCATCGAGCTCGACGCGGCGGCGATGGCAGCGGGGGCCCGGCGGCTGGTCGGGCGGCACGACTTCACGACGTTTCGCTCGGTCCACTGCCAGTCGGCCAGCCCGGTCAAGACGCTCGACCGGCTCGAGGTCAGCCGCGCCGGCGAGGTCATCACCGTCGACGCGGCGGCGCGCTCGTTCCTCCATCACCAGGTGCGCTCGATGGTCGGCTGCCTCAAGCTGGTCGGGGCCGGGCGCTGGTCGGCGGACGACCTGGCGGCGGCGCTGGCGGCGCGCAACCGGCTCGCGCTCGGGCTCAATGCACCGCCCGAGGGGCTGACCTTCGTGCGCGCTGATTACGATTTAGTGTCGGCGAACTTTACACCTTAGTAACCACGTTTCGCGGCCGACCCTTCACTTACAGCGACTTGGCTGGAGCTGCCGGCTTGGCACGGACATTGCGTGGCTAATCGGGGGTGTGGAGCAGAGCGATGCGCCGGTTTCCGCGCAGCGAGACGTTTCGCCGGAACCTGACCTGGGTCTTCGGCGTGGCGACCGGCGTCGTCGCCGGCGGCGCCCTCGTCTATGCGCTGGTCGCCGCCGGCCGCTAGGCCAGGCCGATCTCGCGCAGGCGCTGCCGCAGGAAAGCGTCGGCGGTGATCGGCGGCAGCGGTGCCGGGTCGGCCGGACCGCAGCACGACGGCAGCGCCTCGATGACATAATCCGGCCGGAAGTGCAGGAAGAACGGCGTCGAATAGCGCGCATGGGCGGCGCGCTCGGGCGACGGGTTGACCACCCGGTGCGAGGTCGACGGCAGGCGGCCGTTGGTCAGCCGCTGGAGCATGTCGCCGATGTTGCACACCAGCGTCCCCGGCGGCGCCTCGATGTCGCGCCACTCGCCGTCGCGGGTCAGGAGCTGCAGCCCCGCCTCGTCGGCGCCGAGCAGCAGGGTGATGACGTTGATGTCCTCGTGCGCGCCGGCGCGCACCGCCGCCGGCGTGCCGGTCACCGGCGGATAATGCAGCAGGCGCAGGACCGAGTTGCCGTCCCTCGTCGGCTGCGCGAAGAAATCCGCGTCGAGCCCGAGGTGGAGCGCGATCGCCCGGAGGACGCGCCCGCCCGCGCGGTCGAGCGCGGCGTAGAGCGCGGTCACGGCCGGGCGGAAGTCGGGCACCTCCTCGGGCCACAGATTGTCGGGCATCGCCGCGCGCAGGGGATCGCCGGGGGCGAGATCGCGGCCGACGTGCCAGAACTCCTTGAGGTCGGAGAGCGCCGCGCCCTTCGCCACCTCGACGCCGAACGGCGTCAGCCCGCGCTGGCCGCCGCCGCCGGGGACGACGTAGCGGCGCTTGACCGCCTCGGGCAGGGCGAACAGCGCGCGCGTCGCGGCGAGCGCGCGGTCGATGACGGCGTCATCGATACCGTGGTCGGCGACGACAGCGAAGCCGGTGCGACCGAAGGCGTCGCCGAACGCCGCGGCGGCGGCGGCGGGGTCGCGGTCGACCAGACCGAGCGGGATGGGCGCGATGTCGGCGGCGGTCACGGCGTCTCCGATGCGGGCTCCGCCCGCGGGCGTCTCCGATGCGGCTCCTGTCGGGCGGTAGCGGAGGAGGGACTTGAACCCCCGACCCCAGGATTATGATTCCCGTGCTCTAACCAACTGAGCTACTCCGCCGGGCCCGCTCCCGCGGGGTGCGCGGGAGGCGCGATATAGTCGCCGGCCAGGCGGACGGTCAATGGCCCCGGCGGGCGGATTGCCCGGAGCGCAGCGGGCCGCTACCACTCCGGCCGATGTCCGCCGCCGCCCCTGCCCCCTGGTCGCTCGCCATCCACGGCGGGGCCGGCGGCATGACGCGCGCGGGCCTGGGCGCGGACGGCGAGGCGGCGGCGCGCGCCGGGCTCACCGCCGCGCTCGACGCCGGCGCGGCGGTGCTGGCGGCGGGCGGCAGCGCGCTCGACGCCGTCGCCGCCGCGGTCGCGGTCCTCGAGGACGATCCCGCCTTCAACGCCGGGCGCGGGGCGGTGCTGAGCGCCGAGGGCAGCGTCGAACTCGACGCGGCGATCATGGACGGCGGCAGCGGCCGCGCCGGGGCGGTGGCGCGGGTGACGCGGACGCGCCATCCGGTGGCGCTCGCCCGCGCGGTCATGGAGCGGACGCCGCACGTCATGCTCGCCGGGGTCGGCGCCGATGCCTTCGCCCTGACGACCGGCTTGGAGCAGGTCGACAACGACTGGTTCAAGACGCCCGAGCGCCGCCGCCAGTGGGACGAGAGCGGCGCCACCTTCGACCGGGCGATGAAGTACGGCACCGTCGGCGCGGTCGCCCGCGACGGCGCTGGGCGGCTGGCGGCGGCGACCTCGACCGGCGGCGTCACCGGCAAGAAATGGGGCCGCATCGGCGATTCCCCGGTGATCGGCGCGGGCACCTTCGCCGACGCCCACGTCGCGGTGTCGGCGACGGGATCGGGCGAGGACTTCCTGCGCGCGGTCGCGGGGCACGAGATCGCCGCGCGCGTCCGCCTCGCCGGCCAGGCGCTGGGCGCGGCGGCGGCGGACGTGCTCGCCGGCATCCGCAGCGGTGGCGGCGCGGGCGGCGTCATCGCGCTCGGGCGCACCGGCGCGCCGGTGCTCGCCTTCACCACGCCGGGCATGCACCGCGGCGCGGTCGCCGCCGATGCGCCGCCGCGCGTCGCCATCTTCGGCGATGAGGGAGGATCATGGTCCACGACGTCCTGATCGTCGGCGGCGGCCAGGCGGGCGCGCAGGCGGCGATCAGCCTGCGCCAGGGCGGTTTCGCCGGCTCGCTGACGATCGTCGGCGAGGAGCTCGATCCGCCCTACGAGCGGCCGCCGCTGTCGAAGGACTATCTCGCCGGCGAGAAGGCGGCCGAGCGCCTCGCGCTGCGCCCCGCCGCCTTCTGGGCCGAGCGCAACGTCACCCTGCTGCTCGGCCAGCACGTCACCGCGGTCGACGCCGAGCACCGCTGCGTGACGACCGCCGCCGGCTCGACACTCGGCTACGGCGAGCTGATCTGGGCCGCGGGCGGGCACCCGCGGCGGCTGGCCGTGCCCGGCGGCGACCTGCCCGGCGTCCACGTCATCCGCAGCCGCGCCGACGTCGACGCGCTGACCGCCGAGCTGGCGGCGGCGACCGACGTCGCCATCATCGGCGGCGGCTACATCGGGCTCGAGGCGGCCGCGGTGCTGTCGAAGACGGCCAAGCGCGTCACCGTGCTCGAGGCGCAGGACCGCGTCCTCGCCCGCGTCGCCGGGGAGCCGGTGTCGCGCTTCTACGAGGCCGAGCACCGCGCCCACGGCGTCGACGTGCGGCTGAACGTCCGCATCGACGCCATCGACGCGGCGGACGGACGCGTCGCCGGGGTGCAGACCGACCACGGCGTCGTTCCGGCGCAGGTCGTTATCGTCGGCATCGGCCTGATCCCCGCGGTCGAGGCGCTCGCAGCGGCCGGAGCGGCGACGTCGAACGGCGTCGAGGTCGACGACCATTGCCGCACCTCGCTGCCGCACGTCTTCGCCATCGGCGACTGCGCGCACCACGCCAACCCGTTCGCCGACCGCGCCGGCATCCGGCTGGAGTTGGTGCAGAACGCGATCGACCAGGCGAAGGTGGTCGCTGGCGGCATCCTCGGCGACCCCCGGCCCTATCATGCCGTGCCGTGGTTCTGGTCGAACCAGTACGACCTCAAGCTGCAGACGGTCGGCCTGTCGGCGGGGCACGACGCGATCGTCGTCCGCGGCGATCCGGCGGCGCGGTCGTGGAGCCTCGTCTACCTGCGCGACGGCCGGGTCATCGCCATCGACTGCATCAACGCCGCGCGCGACTTCATGGCCGGCAAGGCGCTGGTCGAGGCCGGGCTGGCGGGACTTGCCCCCGACCCCGCGGTGCTGGCAGACAGTGCCGTGCCGCTGAAGTCCCTGCTCGCCGCCTGAGGAGACCGCCCGTGTCGCTGCCCCCCGTCCTCGCCGGCCGCCTTTCGATCCCCGTGATCGGCTCGCCGCTGTTCATCATCTCCAACCCCGACCTCGTCATCGCGCAGTGCCGCGCCGGGCGTCGTCGGCAGCTTCCCCAGCCTCAATGCCCGGCCGCTGCCGCAGTTCGAGGAGTGGCTGCAGCGCCTGACCGCCGAGCTGACGCCGCGGGACGCGCCGTTCGCGGTCAACCTGATCGTCCACAAGTCGAACGACCGGCTGGCCGACGACCTCGCGCTGTGCGTCCAGTACAAGGTGCCGATCGTCATCACCTCGCTCGGTGCCCGGCCCGACGTCAACGAGGCGATCCACAGCTACGGCGGCATCGTCCTCCACGACATCATCAACGACACCTTCGCGCGCAAGGCGGTCGACAAGGGCGCCGACGGCCTGATCGCGGTCGCCGCCGGCGCGGGCGGGCACGCCGGCACCATCTCGCCCTTCGCCCTGGTGCAGGAGATCCGCCGCTGGTTCGACGGGCCGCTGGCGCTGTCGGGCAGCATCGCCACCGGCGGCGCGGTGCTCGCGGCGCAGGCGATGGGGGCGGACTTCGGCTACATCGGCTCGGCTTTCATCGCCACCGACGAGGCGCGCGCCGACGAGCGCTACAAGCAGATGATCGTCGACAGCTCGGCGTCCGACATCGTCTATTCGAGCCTGTTCACCGGCGTCCACGGCAACTATCTGAAGCCCTCGATCGCGGCGGCCGGCATGGACCCGGACAACCTGCCGGAGGGCGACCTCAAGACGATGAACTTCGGCTCGAACGCCGGGCCCAAGGCGTGGAAGGAGATCTGGGGCTGCGGCCAGGGGATCGGCGCCGTCGACGCGGTCGTCCCCGCCGCCCAGTTCATCGCCAAGCTGCGCCGCGAGTACGACGCCGCCCGCGCCCGCCTGGCGCTGGCCCCGCTCCACGCCGCGGCGGCCTGAGCGGAACACGGACAGAGGCCGGGCGGAACCCCCGCAGGGGGGCGTCGTTGGCGCCGGACAGGAGAACGCCCCGTGGAACTGACCATCCCGCTCGAAACCGTCTGCCGCGTCATTCTGCGGGCCCGTGAGTTCGAAGCGCTGATCCCCGACACCGACCCCGACGACGGCTCCAACCCGTCCGACGACCGCGCGGTCGACGAGCTCGAGGACGACGGCGACAATCCGACCGAGGAGGAGCTGCGGGCGACGATCGACGATCTCGCCGACGACGAGAAGGCCGAGCTGATCGCCCTCGCCCTCGTCGGCCGCGGCACCTACGACGCCAGCGAATGGGCCGACGCGATGGACGACGCGGCCGAGGAGGTCGACGACGCCGCCGACTTCCTTTTGGACCTGCCGATGCTCGCCGCCTACCTCGAGGGCGGGCTGGCGGCGTTCGACCTGTCATGCGACGGGCTCGGGCAGGTCGTCTGACGCGCCGCAGCTAGACCCCGTGGCCGCGGGCGGCGAAGCCTGATAGCGTCGCCGGTCATGCCCGAACCCCTCCCGCCCGCTCCGGCCGTCGCGCCCGAACCGCCCGTCCTGCCCAGCCACCGCATCGCCCGCGTCGTGCTCGCCGTCGCGGTCGTCGCGCTGGCGCTGTGGATCAGCGCCGGGTTCCTGCGCGCGGTGCTGTGGGGCGGGATCATCGCCATCGCCATCGCGCCGCTCTATCAGCGGCTGGAGGCGCGCTTTCCCGGCGCCCGGCGGCTCGCGCTGCCGGCGCTGGTCACGCTGGGCATCGCCGTTCTGTTCATCGCGCCCTTGACCGTCGGCGTGATCCAGGCGACGCACGAGGTCCACCAGCTCGAACGCTGGCTCGCCGTCGCCCGCGCGCAAGGGGTGCCGGTGCCCGACTTCGTCCGCCGCCTGCCGTTCGGGGCCGAGGCGGCGACGGCATGGTGGCAGACGACGCTCGCCACGCCCGACGCCGCGGCCGTTACCTTCGACAAGGCGAACGTCGTCGTCATGCGCCATTCGCGCCTGTTCGGCGCCGACGTGCTGCGCCGCAGCGTCGCCTTCCTCTTCGCCCTGCTGACGCTGTTCTTCCTGCTCCGCGACCGGCCGGCGATCGCCGAGGCGACGCGGCGCGCGGGCGAGCGGCTGTTCGGGGTCGCGGGCGAGCAGGTCGCCGAGCTGATCCTGCTGTCGGTCCGCGGCACGATCAACGGCCTCGTCCTGGTCGGGCTCGGCGAGGGCGTCGTGACCGCCGTCATCTATGTCGTCGGCGGCGTGCCGCACCCGCTGCTGTTCGGCATCCTGACCGGCATCGCCGCGGCGATCCCCATGGGCGCGGCGGTGCTGATCGCCGTCGCCGGCCTCGTCCTCCTCGCCGCCGGCCAGACCATCGCCGCGATCGCCGTGGTCGCGGTCGCGCTCGTCTTCGTCCTGATCGTCGACCACACCGTCCGCCCGGCGCTGATCGGCTCGGCGACGAAGCTGCCGTTCCTGCTGGTGCTCGTCGGCATCCTCGGCGGGGTCGAGGCGATGGGCCTGCTCGGCCTGTTCGTCGGGCCGGCGGTAATGGCGGTGCTGGTGATGCTGTGGCGCGAGTTCGCCGGCGGGGCCGATGCCGCCGCTACAGCGCTTTCAGCCCGCGATGCTCGCCCCGCACCCAGCGCGTCGTCCGCGACGAGGCGCGCATCACGACGCTCTCGGTCGTCACCGTCCCGTCCCGCCGCGTCCTGACGCCAGCGAGCAGCGAGCCGTCGGTCACGCCGGTCGCGGCGAAGATGACGTCGCCCTTGGCGAGGTCGCGCAGCTTGTAGATGCGGCCCAGGTCGTCGATGCCCCACTTCCGCGCCCGCGCCTTCTCGGCGTCGTTGCGGAACACCAGCCGCCCCTGGAACTGGCCGCCGACGCAGCGCAGCGCGGCTGCCGCCAGCACGCCCTCGGGCGCGCCGCCCTGTCCCATGTAGATGTCGATGCCGGTATCGGGATTGGTCGTGGCGATGACCCCGGCGACGTCGCCGTCGCCGATCAGCATGATGCCGCAGCCCAATGCGCGCAGGTCGCGGATCAGCGCGTCGTGGCGGGGGCGGTCGAGGACGCAGGCGGTGATCTCCGCCGGGGCGACGCCCTTGGCGCGGGCCAGCGCCTCGATGTTGGCGGCGACCGGCTGGGCGAGGTCGATGACGTCCTCGGGATAGCCCGGGCCGATGGCGATCTTGTCCATGTAGACGTCGGGGGCGTTCAGCAGCCCGCCCTCCTCGGCGATGGCGAGGACGGCAAGCGCGTTCGGACCGGCCTTGGCGGCGATCGTCGTGCCCTCGAGCGGATCGAGGGCGATGTCGATCTTGGGCCCGCTGCCGCCCTCGTTGCGGCCGCGCCCGACCTTCTCGCCGATGAACAGCATCGGCGCCTCGTCGCGCTCGCCCTCGCCGATGACGATGGTGCCGTCGAAGTCGAGCTCGTTCAGCGCGTCGCGCATCGCCTCGACCGCGGCGGCGTCGGCGGCGTGCTCGTTCCCCCGCCCGACCTGGGCGCGGCAGGCGATCGCCGCCTTTTCGGTGACGCGGACCATCTCGAGGACGAGGACGCGGTCGAGGACTGAGCTGCGCTGCATGGGGGCTCCTGGGTTCGCCGGCTTAACGGCTAGAGATCGAGAAGGTGCATCATCACCGGGCGGGCGGTGACCGCGTCCGAGGCGGCCATGCGCGTCAGCGCCGCGGCGACGGCCGACTGGCGGACGGCGTGGGTGACCATGACGACATAGACGTGCGCGCCGTCGGGGCCGCCCTCGCCCGCGGTGCCGCGCTGGATCAGGCTCTCGATCGACACGCCGGCGGCGGCGAGCGCGGCGGTCAGCTCGGCGAGCACGCCCGGCCGGTCGGCGACGGTCAGGCGGAGGTAGAAGCGCCCGACGTGCGCCGCGGTGTCGGCGCGCTCGAGCGCCGCCAGACGGGCGGTCGGCATGGCGAAGGCGGGCCCGACCTCGCCGCGGGCGATGTCGATCAGGTCGGCGACGACGGCGCTCGCGGTCGGCCCCGCCCCCGCCCCGGCACCCGAGAAGAACAGCCGGCCGGCGAAGTCGCCCTCCGCAACGACAGCGTTCAGCGCCCCGTCGACGTGCGCCAGCGGATGGGCGAGCGGGACGAGGCACGGGTGGACGCGCTGGAACAGCCGCCCGTCTGCCTCGCTCGCCAGCGCGACGAGCTTGATGCGGAAGCCCAGCGTCGCGGCATGGTCGATGTCGACCCGGGCGACGTCGCGGATGCCCTCGACCGCCACGCCGGCGAAGTCGATCCGCGCGCCGAACGCGATGCCGCCGAGGATCGCCAGCTTGTGCGCGGCGTCGATGCCGTCGACGTCGAAGCTCGGGTCGGCTTCGGCAAAGCCCGCGCGCTGGGCGTCGGCCAGCACCTCGGCGAACGACAGGCGCTCGGCCTCCATCCGCGTCAGGATGTAATTGCAGGTGCCGTTAAGGATGCCATAGACGCGCGCCAGCCGGTTCGCCGCCGCGCCGTCGCGCAGGCCGTTGATGACCGGGATACCGCCCGCGACCGCCGCCTCGTACTTGAGCGGCACGCCCTTGGCCTCCGCCGCCGCCGCCAGTTCGAGGCCGTGATGGGCGAGCATCGCCTTGTTCGCCGTGACCAGCGCCTTGCCGGCGGCGAGCGTCGCCCGCGCCAGCACCAGCGCCGGCCCGTCGCTGCCGCCGACCGCCTCGACGACGACATCGACGTCGTCGCGGGCGGCGAGCGCGGTCGCATCGTCGACCCACGCCGCGCCGCCGAGGTCGACCCCGCGCTCGCGCCCGCGGTCGCGCGCCGAGACGGCGGTGACGCGGATCGCCCGATTGGCGCGCCGCTCGATCAGCCCGGCATTAGCCTTCAGCAGCGCGACGACGCCAGCGCCGACGGTGCCCAGCCCAGCGAGGCCGACGCGCAGGGGGGCGGTCATGGTCATTACGGCACGGGTAGCCAAATCCCGCCGGCGATAACAGCGCAAACACGCGATCGCGCGATGCAGCTAACCGGCAGGGGCGCCGGAAGTTATCGCACGCACTTCTCGATCAAACGTCCCTGCAAAGGCATCCAGGCCGCTGCAGCCGGCTATGCTTTGATCGACTGTGCCGTCTGCAAGTGCTTCTGAAGGACAGGGATCGTCTTCCGCGCCATGGCGACGACGTCGGCGGGATCGTTGCTCTTCGTCTCGTCCTCGAAGTCCGAGATGTCCTGCTTGTGGTCGTTGACCATATAGCTGGCGAACTCGCGGTCGAACGCGGCCCCGCTCAACCCTGCCAGCTTGGTCCTTTCCGCCTCGGCCTCGGGCATCATCGCCGTCGTTGCCGGCACCTTGTAGCGCTTCAGCAGCGGCATCGCCTCCTGCTTGGCCTTGCCATGATCGGCAGCCAGCATCGCGCCGAACCGGCGCACCGAGGACGACGACCCGCGCTTTTCAGCCAGCTTGCCCAGCGTGATTTCGGAATTGTCCCCCATCACCGCCTTCTTGAGAAAGTCCGCCGGCTCGGCGAGCGCCGGCGTCGCCAGCAGCAGAACGAGGGGAGCAGTCAGGATCATGGCGCGCATCGGAACCTCCATCGCGAATGCAAGCGGAATCGCGTCGGATGGACTCGGGTTCCCGCGCCGCCAGAATTTGCCGCCTGGCCGTGCGTCGCTAGCCGGCGCGCGTGGCCCCCGCGTTCACCCCCATCGACTGCAGGTAGCGCTTCACCCCGCGCGCCGCCTGGCGGATGCGGTGTTCGTTCTCCACGAGCGCGATACGGACGAAGCCCTCGCCCTCCTCGCCGAAGCCGGTGCCGGGGGCGACGGCGACCTGGGCGTGGGCGATCAGCTGCTTGGCGAACTCGACCGAACCGAGATGCCGCAGCGCCGGCGGGATCGGCGTCCAGGCGAACATCGACGCGCGCGGGCTGGGGATGTCCCAGCCGGCGCGGCCGAAGCTGTCGATCAGCACGTCGCGGCGGCGCTTGTAGAGCGCGCGCGTCTCGGCGATGCAGTCCTGCGGGCCGTTGAGCGCCGCCACCGCCGCCGCCTGCACCGGCGTGAAGGCGCCGTAGTCGAGGTACGACTTGACCCGCGTCAGGGCGGCGATCAGCTCCTGGTTGCCGACCGCGAAGCCGATCCGCCAGCCGGCCATCGAATAGGTCTTGGACATCGACGTGAACTCGATCGCCACGTCGCGCGCGCCGGGCACCTGCAGGATCGAGGGCGTCGGCACGTCGTCGAAATAGATCTCCGCATAGGCGAGGTCGGAGATGACCCAGATGCCGTGCCGCCGGGCGAAGGCGACGACCTGCTCGTAGAAGGCGAGGTCGACGGTCTCCGCGGTCGGGTTCGACGGATAGCCCATGACCAGCACCGTGGGCTTGGGCACCGTGTAGCGCATCGCCCGCTCGAGCTTCTCGAACAGGTCGGGACCGGGCGCGGCGGGGATGCCGCGGATCGTGCAGCCGGCGATGATGAAGCCGAACATGTGGATCGGGTACGACGGGTTCGGCGCGAGGATGACGTCGCCCGGCGCGGTGATCGCCTGCGCGAGGTTGGCCAGCCCCTCCTTCGACCCGAGCGTCACCACGACCTCGCGTTCGGGGTCGACGTCGACGCCGAAGCGGCGGGCGTAATAGGCGGCCTGCGCGCGCCGCAGGCCGGGGATGCCGCGCGACGCCGAATAGCCGTGGGCGTCGGGCTTGGCCGCGACCTCGGCCAGCTTGGCGATGACGTGCGGCGGCGGCGGCTGGTCGGGATTGCCCATGCCGAGGTCGACGATGTCCTCGCCGCGCGACCGGGCGGCGGCCTTCATCGCATTGACCTCGGCGAAGACGTACGGTGGCAGTCGGCGGATGCGGTAGAAGTCGTCGCTCATCGCTCTGGCCTTGTGACGTCGAGGGCCAGCCCGACAGAGGGGGCCCGGCCGCGAACGGCCGGGCGCGGCCGGGTTACTGGGGCGTCGACGAGGTCGTCGTGTCGGTGGTCGTGGTGGTGCCGCCCGTCTTGCTCATCATGTGGTGCTGGGTCATGCGGTGATGCATCGTGCGGTGGTGCATGCCGCCCTTGTGCATGCCGCCGTGCATCGCGCCGTCGCCGCTGCCCATCTGGGCGGCATCGTCGTGGCCGCGGTCGCCGACGCCGCCGCTCGCCATCGCCTGCGCCGCGGTCATCGCCCGCGCGTCGTCGTTGCCCTGCTGGCAGGAATCGTGGACCGTCTTCGAGCACATCGGCAGGTTGCCGGCAGGCGCGGCGGACGACATCTGCGCAGCAGCAGGCGCGGCCGCGGCGAGGGTCAGCGCGGTCAGTGCGAACATCGACTTGATCATGGCCAATCAGCTCCCTTTTTCCCGAGCGGTCGAACCGGCCGGTCATGCGTTCTATAGACAAGCGAAACGAACCCGCAAAGCCGCTTGGCGTCGTCCGCGCACGCGTCCAGAACGGGCACCTTGGGGAGAGTGAACGATGGCCGACCCGACCGAAGCTGCCGCCGCGCCCGCGGCCGCGGACCCGAACACCGCCACGCCGCCCGCGGCCGCGGACCCGAAGACCGCCGCGCCGCCTGCGGCCGCGGACCCGCAGCACCTCGCCCGCTGGACCGAGGCGATCGCCCGCGGCCAGGCGATGATGGCGAAGTTCGCCGCCCAGCCGCAGGCGGCGCTGCGCAGCGCGGACGACCCGCTCGGCCTCGCCGCGACCTGGAGCCAGGTGATGACCGCGGCGGCGAGCGACCCGGCGACCGTGATCACGGCGGGCGCCAAGTTCATGACCGACAGCATGGCGCTGTGGCAGGCGTTCCTCACCGGCACGCCGGCGGCGACGCCCGTCGCCGCGGTCAAGGACAAGCGCTTCGCCGCGCCCGTCTGGACCGAGACCCCGCTGTTCGATTTCCTCCGCCAGTCGTACCTGCTCGCCTCCAACCACGTCCTGCAGGCGACCGCGAGCCTCGGCGGGCTCGACGAGGCGGCGCGGGCCAAGGCGCTGTTCCACACGCGGCAGTGGCTGGAGGCGATGAGCCCGGCGAACTTCCCGCTGACCAACCCCGAGGTGCTGGCCGCAACGCGCGACAGCGGCGGCGAGAACCTGCTCAAAGGGCTCGAGCACATGCTCGCCGACCTCGAGCGCGGGCGGATGCGGATGACCGACGAGGCGGCGTTCGAGGTCGGCCGCGACGTGGCGGCGACGCCGGGCAAGGTCGTGTTCGAGAACCGGCTGTTCCAGCTGATCCAGTATTCGCCGACGACGGCGGAGGTGTTCGAGACGCCGCTGCTGATCTTCCCGCCGTGGATCAACAAGTTCTACATCCTCGACCTGACGGCGGAGAAGAGCTTCATCCGCTATGCCGTCGAGAGCGGGCTGACGGTGTTCGTCGTCAGCTGGAAGAACGCCGACGCCAGCCTCGCCGACGCGACGCTCGATACCTATGTCGGCGAGGGGCAGCTGACCGCGATCGGCGAGGTGCTGAAGCGGACGGGCGCGCCTTCGACCCACGTCATCGGCTACTGCGTCGCCGGCACGGTGCTGGCGGCGACGCTGGCGCTGATGGAAGCCAAGGGCCAGGCGGCAAGCGTCGCCAGCGCGACGTTCTTCACCGCGCAGGTCGATTTCGCCGAGGCCGGCGACCTCAAGGTCTTCACCGACGACGCCGGCATCGCCACGGTCGAGAAGGCGGCGACGAACGGCGTGACCGACGGCCGGGCGCTGGCGGCGACGTTCAACATGCTCCGCCCGAACGACCTGATCTGGAGCTACGTCGTCAACAACTACCTGCTGGGCAAGGACTATTTCCCCTTCGACCTGCTCTACTGGAACAGCGACGCGACCAACGTGCCGGCGTGCTGGCACCTGAGCTACCTGAAGGACATGTACCGCGACAACCTGCTGGTGCAGCCCGGCGGCATCACGGTCGCGGGCGTGCCGATCGACCTCCGGACGGTAAAGACGCCGACCTATATCCAGGCCGGGCGCGACGACCATATCGCGCCGGCGAAGTCGGTCTACCGGATGACGCAGGTGTTCGGCGGGCCGATGCGCTTCGTGCTCGCCGGTTCGGGCCACATCGCCGGCGTCGTCAATCCGCCGTCGGCGAAGAAGTACCAGCACTGGACGAGCGACACCCTGCCGCCGACGCTCGAGGAGTTCCAGGCCGTCGCGACCGAGACGCCGTACAGCTGGTGGCCCGACTGGCTCGCCTGGCTGGCGCCGAAGTCGGGCGGCGAAGGTGCCGGCGCGGGTACCGGAGGGGGCGATCGAGGACGCGCCGGGACGCTACGTCAAGGAACGCATCTGACCGGCACGGCGGTGAGGGGGAACGAGCGATGACCGACTTCCGCGACAGTCTCCGCCGCATCGTCACCGGCGACGATGCCGAGGGGCGCTCGGTCGTCATCCTCGACGGGCCGCCGTCGTCGGCGAGCGGCGAGCCCGACCTCGGCGGGCTGTTCGAGATCTGGGAGGACGCGGCCAGCGGCCGGCTCGATCCGCGCGACCACACCGACCTCGGCACGACGCGCCCGGTGCTCGGGCCGCGGCCGGGCAACGTCCAGGTCCGCTGGTTCGTCGTCGCGCCGCTGCCCGAGGGCGTGCCGAAACCGCAGCTCGACGCCACCGTCCGCCAGGTCTTCGCCGGCTTCGACGGCGAGCGCCACATCATCGACCAGACGCGCCACCCGGCGATGCACGAGACGCACTCGCTCGACGTCATCTGCCTGCTGTCGGGCGACGTCTCGCTGGTGCTCGAGGGCGGCGAGACGCGGATCCGCCCCGGTCAGGTGGTCATCCAGCGCGGCACCAACCACGCCTGGGTCGCGCATGGCGGGCCGGCGCTGCTGCTGGCGGTGCTGATCGACCGGGAGGTGGGGGCGTAGCGCCCTGGGCCGGTCCGCGGCGGAGCCGCGGACTGCGTCGGACGGGTTCGGCAGCAGTGCGCCGCCGCCCGCCGGCCGGTCTGGCGCGCAACGCGCTCGCGGACGAACGCTGAATGCGCGCCTGCGGCGTGCTCGCTGCTTGCGGCCGACCTACCGGCGCGGCCCCATGCCCGGCATCACCGGGGGCGGCGGGCGCGAGCGGTCGCGGCGGGGGAGCTGAGCCTGGTAGGCGATGGCGCAATGCTCGGAGCAGTAGGGGAAGCTCGCCTGCGCCGGCTTGCCGCAGAAGTGGAAGTCGGCCTCGCCGGGGTGGCCGATCGGCCACTTGCAGACCTTTTCCGACAGGTCGAGCAGCGTCGTCCGCGTCGGCTTGGCCGGGCTCGGGCGGGCCGGGCGGCGCGCGGCGGGGCGAGCGGCGACCGGTGCGGCGGGCGCCTCGCCGGTGGCCGCGACGACCGCCTCGATGACCGCGGCGGCGGTCTCGCTGACCTTGACCGGCGACGGCCGCGCTTCCAGCCCCAGGCGGTGCGCCTTGCCGATGACGGCGTTGCGGCTGACGCCCTGGCCCAGCGCCTCGGCGATCTGGCTGGCGGTCATCCCCGCCTCCCAGTGCGACTTCAGCATTTCGATACGGTCGTCGGTCCACGACATGGGCATTCGGGTGTCCTGGTTCCTGGCGACCTTGCGGCCGGCGTCGCGGTTCGTCGCGGCCTTGCGGCCACTGGTTCGTGCGGCCCTGCGGCCGGCGAGCCGGTCCCGGCCTTGCGGCCGATGGCGGGCGCGGGGTAAGGCGACCCCATGCTCGACAAGACCCTCGCCAGCATCGCCCGCGAACCCGGCGAGGTCGTCATCCCCGGGGTCAACTGGCAAGGCCTGAGAACCCTCTACTTGAAGGAGGTGCGCCGCTTTTTCAAGGTGCAGCTCCAGACGGTGTGGGCGCCGGCGATCACCACGCTGATGTTCCTGGCGATCTTCGCCCTCGCCCTCGGCCGGGCGCGAACGACGGTGATGGGCGTGCCGTACAGCGACTTCCTGGGCCCCGGGCTGATCGTCATGGGCATGATCCAGAACAGCTTCGCCAACACCTCGTCGAGCCTTCTGATCGGCAAGATCCAGGGGACGATCGTCGACGTGCTGATGCCGCCCCTGTCGCCGGCCGAGCTGCTCGTCGCCTGGGTCGGCGGCGCGGTGACGCGGGCGTGGCTGGTCGGGCTGGCGGTCTACCTGGCGATGCTGCTGGCGCCGGGCGTCGACGTGCCGGTCAACAACCTCGCCGTGGTCCTCTATTTCGGCACCGCGGGGTCGGTGATGCTGGCGCTGCTCGGCATCCTGACCGGCATCTGGGCCGACAAGTTCGACCACGCCGCGGCGGTGACCAACTTCGTCGTCCAGCCGCTGACGCTGCTGTCGGGCACTTTCTACGCCATCGACCGCGTGTCGCCGGCGATGAAGCTCCTCTCCCACGCCAACCCGTTCTTCTACATCATCGACGGCTTCCGCTTCGGCTTCCTGGGCGTCGCCGACGGGCTGGCGCTGCAGGGCGCGATCATCATCGGCGTGATCGACGTCGTGCTGTGGGCGGTCTGCTACCGCCTGCTCAGCACCGGCTGGCGGCTGAAGGCCTGAGGCCACGACGAGACCGGCGGCGGGAGCGTTCCCGTCGCCGGCGTCGGTTCGGTCCCCTCCTCCCGCCCGCACCCCCGAGCGGAGGATGCGGGCGGGACGATGGGCAGGCGTGTCACGGCAGACAGGGCGTCATGCGAAAGACGGCGGTCGCTATTCCGCCTGGCCGGGTACCTAAGCTGTGGCCGGTTCGGCAGGGGCTTAATCCGGCCGTTCCTGTGCGCGTGTACCTGTCTTTCTGACGAACTTGGAACGTCTCCTGTCCACCGCAACGGAGCCGGCCACACCAAGACAGGCCGTCCCCAGACCGGGAAGGTGCCGCTCGCACCCGGCCCCGGTCACGCCCGGCAGATGCCGCGGCGGGACCAGAATGTCAAGCAAAATCGGGTAAGACCTACAGTGTTTCCAACAGCTTGTAGGACTTTCCTCACCTAAGTCGCGGACAGGGCGGGAGTTGTCCGCGCACCGCCGTCGGCGCGTCTGACGGCGCGGGGCCGAGGACGAACGCGCCCGGCGAGCCCGAAAGCGTCAGCCGCACGGGATTGCGCAGCCGCGACTCGGGGGCCGGCGCCGTGCCGTCGGCGGCGGCGCGGACCGCCTGCGGGCAGACCGTCGTCACCGTCCCGTTCAGCCGCAGCGTGCCGTTCGCCGCGACCGCCGAGGCGACCAGCCGCGCGACCTCGCCGGTCGCGTCCGACAATACCGCCGAGCGGACCTCGACCGTGCCGCCGTCGGCCCAGCCGGCGAAGTCGTGCAGCGGCGCGGTCGCGGTGACCCCGGCGTCGAGCGCGAAGCTGAGCGGCGCGCCCTCGCCGAAGCGGACCCGCGTGCCGTTCAGCACGACCTGCGCCTGCTGCGGCGGCGTCGCGCTCCACGCCTCGTTCGAGCGCGCCCGCGTCTCGCGCAGGTGGACCTCGAACTCGTCGGCGGCGACCGGCGCGGCGAACAGGCCCGTCGTCGCCCGGAGCGCGGTGAACACGGTCGACAGCCGGGCGATGCCGCGCGCGCCGAGATGGACGCTGGCGACCGCGTCCGCCGCCGCCGCCGTCACCGACACGCGCGCGAGTTCGGTGACGGCCGCATTCGCGCGCGGCTGCGCGGTGCGGACGACGGTCAGGTCGCGCTGCCACGGGTTGCGGTTGATCCGCGCCCGCGCCGCGGTCAGCGCCAGCTTCACCGGCCCGCCGAGCGTGTAGCGCGGCGCGGCGATGTCGGCCTCCAGCCGGTAGGGGAAGCCGCCGATCGTCACCGCCGCCCCCGGCAACACCTGCGCCAGGTCGGCGCGCAGCGTGTCGCGCCAGCCCGACCAGAAGTGCCAGTACAGCGCGCCGCCGAGCAGCAGTGGCACGATCGTCAGCCACAGGGGAATGCGCCGCCGGGTCATGCCGGGTTCAACGCGTTGATCGCGGCATGGACACGCGCCTCCATGTCGCGGCGGTCGAGGCCGGGGGGCAGCGGCTCGGCGAAGGCGAAGGTGACGACGCCCGGATATTTGATGAAGCCCTTCGGCCAGCACGCCGCCGAGGCGACCGCGACCGGCACCAGCGGCAGCTTCAGCGCGCGGTAGAGCCCGGCCAGTCCGGCCCTGAGCGGCGGCGCCTCGCCAGGGCGGGTGCGGGTGCCTTCGGGAAAGATGACGACCGGGCGCTGCTGCGCCTTGGCCGCGGTCGCCGCGCGCACCATGCTGCGCAGCGCGGCGGTCGACTCGCTGCGGTCGACCGGGATGATGCCGTGGATGCGCGCCACCGCCGACCACAGCGGGATGCGCGTCAGCTCGGCCTTCATCACCACCGCGGGCGCGCGGAACAGGCGCAGGACGAGGATCGTCTCATACGCCGCCTGGTGCTTGAACGCGGCCAGTACCGGGCCGGTGGGGACGGTGCCGGTCAGGCGGCAGCGGATGCCGAGGACGACGCGCGTCGTCAGCGCGAACCAGCCCGCCCAGGCGCGGGCGATCGGCACGACCGCCCGCGGCGCGACGGCGCCGGCGGCGAGCGCGGTCAGGACGTAGATCAGCGAACCGCCGTAGAACAGCACGGCGAACACGGCCGAGCGGACGGCGGCGACGAGGGTCCTCACGCCGCCGCGGCGGCGCGCGCCGCCCTCATGCCGCCCCGGCGGCGAGCGCGGCGCGCCGCAGCAGGTATTTGGAATATTCGCGCGCGATGCTGTCGGCCCCCGTCCCCGACGGCACCGCGTCCTCGACGATCGTCACCCGCGCCGGCATCTGCTTGGCGAGCTCGAGCCGCGCCCGGCGCATGTGCGCCGCCGAGGTCACGAGCCGCAGCGAGCGGTAGCCGTGGCGCGCGACCCAGGCGGCGGTCTCGGTCGCGTTCGAGCGCGTGTCGACCGCCGAATAGCCGAGGTCGACGCGCGTCGCGAAGCGCTTGAGCGGCACCCCGATCGACGCCGCCAGCGCCGGCTTGCCGATGTGCTCGCCGACGCCCGAGACGAACATCCGCTGCGCCGAGCCGGCGTCGAGCACGGCGACGCCGCGCGCCAGCCGCCCCGCCCCGCCGGTCAGGACGACGACGGCATCGGTCGCCACCGCCAGCGGCACCGCGGCGGGCAGCGTCAGCGCGAACCAGGCGAAGCCGGCGAGCCAGGCGAGCAGCGCGACCGCGCCCAGGCGCAGGACGATGCCGGCGGCCACGCGCAGCGGCGACCGCGGCGCCCGGCGCGCGCCGCGCGCCGCCTGCCCTGCCGGCGCGCGCGGCACGGCCGCCCGCGACCGCCGCGGCGCCGCCCGCGAGCGCGCCGCCGCTGTCCCCCGCCGCGCCATGGTCACATCTCGCCGCGGGCGCGCCGCAGGGCGAACCACTTGGCGACGTTGGCGTTCTGCTCGGCGAGCGTGGTCGCGAAGACATGCCCGCCGCGTCCGTCGGCGACGAAATAGAGCGCCTTGGTGTCCGCCGGATCGAGCACCGCCGCGATCGAGGCGCGCCCCGGGTTGGCGATCGGCCCCTGTGGCAGCCCGGGCTTGAGATAGGTGTTGTAGCCCGTGTCGCGCGCCAGCTCCGACCGCAGGATGCGCCGCCCGAGCGGCTTGCCGCGAGTAATCGGGTAGATCACCGTGGGATCGGCGTCGAGCTTCATCCCCAATCGCAGCCGGTTGCTGTAAACGCCTGCAACGAGACGCCTTTCCTCCGGCTTCGCCGTCTCCTTCTCGACGATCGAGGCGAGCGTCACCGCCTCCGCCGGCGTCTTGACCACCGCCGAGGGCTTGCGTTTCGGCCACAGCGCCGCGAGCTCGGCGGTCATCGCCGCCTGCATCCGCTTCACCGCCGCCGCGCGCGTCGAGCCGACGTCGAAGTCATAGGTGTCGGGCAGCACCGACCCTTCCGCCGGCACCGCGACCGGCCCGGTCAGGCGGTCGTCGGCCAGCAGCCGCTCGCGCACCGACACCGACGGCAGCCCCTCGGGGATGGTCACGCGCAGCGCGACGACGTCGCCCGCCTGCATCTGGCGCAGGTAGTGGCTCCAGCCGGCGCCCTCGGCGAAGCGGTAGACGCCCGCCTTGATCGGCCGGCTGCCGCCGAACAGGCGCGCGAGCAAGCGGAACTGGCCCGAGGAATAGACGAGGTCGGCGTCGTACAGCCGCTGCGCCGCGCCGGCGACGGTGGTGCCGGCGGGGATGACGACGTCGTGGGTCCGCTTGCCCGGCGCCGTCCACGACCACCACGGCATGACGAACAGCGGCAGGCCGACGACGATCAGCAGGACGACGAACATCCGCGCCGCCCGCGTGCTGCGCCGCGCCGTCATCGGCGCGGGCCCCGCGCGCCGGCCGGCGACGACGGGGCCTGGGCCATGGTCACAGCGCCCGCATCACCAGCGTCGCGTTCGTCCCGCCGAAGCCGAAGCTGTTGTTGAGCACCGCCTTGATCGGGCGCGGCTTGGCCACGTGCGGCACGAGGTCGACGCCCTCGCAGGCAGGCGACGGGTTGTCGAGGTTGAGCGTCGGCGGGGCGACCTGGTCGCGCATGGCGAGCAGGCAGAAGATGCTCTCGACCGCCCCCGCGCCGCCGAGCAGGTGGCCGATCGCCGACTTGGTCGAGCTCATGCTGACCGTCTCGATGGCGTTGCCGAACAGCCGCCGCACCGCGCCCAGCTCGAGCTCGTCGCCCATCGGCGTCGAGGTGCCGTGGGCGTTGATATAGTCGATGTCGGACGGGCTGAGTTCGGCCTTCCGCAGCGCCATTTCCATCGAGCGATAGGCGCCCGACCCCTCGGGGTGCGGCGCGGTGACGTGATAGGCGTCGCCGGTCAGGCCGTAGCCGATGACCTCGCCGTAGATCGTCGCGCCGCGTGCCTTCGCCCGCTCGTACTCCTCGAGGCAGACGATGCCCGCGCCTTCGCCCATGACGAAGCCGTCGCGGTCGCGGTCGTAAGGGCGGCTGGCGCGCGTCGGCTCGTCGTTGAAGCCGGTCGACAGCGCGCGCGCCTGGGCGAAGCCGGCGATGCCGAGCGGGCAGATCGCCCCCTCCGACCCGCCGGCGAGCATGACGTCGGCGTCGTCGAGCGCGATCAGCCGCGCCGCGTCGCCGATCGCGTGCGCGCCGGTCGAGCAGGCGGTGACGACGGCGTGGTTCGGCCCCATCAGCCCGTACTTGATGCTGACCTGCCCGGAGATCAGGTTGATCAGCCGGCCGTGGACGAAGTGCGGGCTGACGCGGCGCGGGCCCTTTTCGTGGAGGACGATCGATTCCTTCTCGATCCCCGGCAGGCCGCCGATGCCGGAGCCGATCATGCAGCCGGCGCGGAAGCGTTCGGCCTCCGTCATCTCCGTCAGCCCGGCATCCTCGAGCGCCTGCCCGGCGGCGTCGATGCCGTAGACGATGAACGGGTCGACCTGCCGCAGCACCTTGTGGTCGATCCGCTTCGTCGGGTCGAAGGTGTCGCCACTGCCGTCGCCGGACTTCACCTCCATGGCGATGCGGCAGGCCTGGTCGCTGGCGTCGAAGCGGGTGATCGGCCCTGCGCCCGACTTGGACGCGAGGATGCTGGCCCAGACCGTTTCCGCCGACGCCCCGAGCGGCGTCACCATGCCGATGCCGGTAATTACGACGCGACGCATCGCGTTTCTCCCTCTGCCGCCGACGGCAGCACGCAAAACGGCCCCCCGTGGTCACGGAGAGCCGTCTTACGTGCCGCGATGGGCGCGATCAACCGACGCTCACGCCTTGGCGTGGGTCTCGATGAAGCCGATGGCATCCTTGACGGTCAGGATCTTCTCGGCCGCGTCGTCGGGGATCTCGACCCCGAACTCCTCCTCGAACGCCATGACCAGCTCGACCGTGTCGAGGCTGTCGGCGCCGAGATCGTCGATGAAGCTGGCGTTCTCGGTGACCTTGTCGGCTTCGACACCGAGGTGCTCGACGACGATCTTCTTAACGCGGTCGGCAACATCGGTCATGGGAAGCCCTCTCCAATTATCATGGCGTTCAGCCTTGGCGTTGCGATAGCCGCGCGGTGAAAGCGTGACAAGCCTTCGCGGCTCAGAGCATCGCCATGCCGCCGTTGACGTGGAGCGTCGCGCCGGTGACGTAGCCGGCCTCGCGGCTGGCGAGATAGGCGACCGCGGCGGCGACGTCGGCGCCCTCGCCCAGCCGGGCGGCGGGGATGCGGGCGGTCAGCGCCGCGGTCTGCTCGGCGCTGAGCGCCGCGGTCATCGGCGAGGCGATGAAGCCGGGCGCGACGCAGTTCACCGTGATGTTCCGGCTCGCGACCTCCTGCGCCAGCGCCTTCGACATCCCGATCAGCCCGGCCTTCGACGCGGCATAGTTCGCCTGGCCCGGGTTGCCGGTGACGCCGACGACCGAGGTGATGCTGACGATGCGGCCGAAGCGCGCGCGCATCATCGGCTTGCAGGCGGCGCGGCACAGGCGGAAGGCAGCCTCGAGGTTGACGCGGATCACGGCGTCCCACTCCTCGTCCTTCATCCGCATGGCGAGGTTGTCGCGGGTGATGCCGGCGTTGTTGACGAGGATGTCGAGCTGGCCGAGCGCCTTCGCCGCCTCGGGCACCAGCGCGTCGACGGCGGCGGCGTCGCCAAGGTCGCAGGGCAGCACGACCGACCCCGGCAGCTCGGCCGCCAGCGCCTCGAGCGGCGCGACGCGCGTGCCCGACAGCGCGACCTTGGCCCCCTGCCCCGCCAGCGCCCGGGCGATCGCCGAGCCGAGCCCGCCGCTGGCGCCCGTGACGAGCGCGGTCATGCCGGTGAGATCGAACATCGCCTAGAGCCCCTTCGCCACTGCCTCGATGGTCGCCATGTCGATCGCCGCCTCGGCGGTGGCATCGGGGGTGATGCGCTTGACCATCGGCGACAGCACCTTCGCGCCCAGCTCGACGAAGCGGTCGACGCCGGCCTCGGTCATCGCCAGCACGCTCTCGCGCCAGCGCACGCGGCCGGTGACCTGCTCGACGAGCAGGCGGCGGATGGTGTCGGGATCGGTGACGGGGGCGGCGGTGACGTTGGCGACGAGCGGCACGAACGGCGGCTTGAGCGTCGTCGCCTCGAGCGCCGCGGCCATCGCGTCGGCCGCCGGCTGCATCAGCGGGCAGTGGAACGGCGCCGACACCGGCAGCAGCACCGAATGGCGCGAGCCCCGCGCCTTGGCGAGGTGGATCGCCCGCGCCACCGCCTGCTCGTGGCCCGAGACGACGACCTGGCCCGGCGCATTGTCGTTGGCGACGGCGCAGACCTCGCCCTGCGCGGCTTCCGCAGCGACGGCCACGACGGTGTCGAGATCGAGCCCGATCAGCACCGCCATCGCGCCGACGCCGACCGGCACCGCCGCCTGCATCGCCTGCCCGCGCGCGCGCAGCAGCCGGGCGGTGTCGGCGAGCGTCAGCACGCCCGCGGCGCACAGCGCGCTATATTCGCCCAGGCTGTGCCCGGCGACGAACGCCGCCGTGTCGGCCAGCCGGATGCCGCCGTCCTCGAGCACGCGCAGCGCCGCGATCGACACCGCCATGATCGCCGGCTGGGCGTTCTCGGTCAGCGTGAGCTCGGTCAGCGAGCCGTCGAACATCAGCCGCGACAGGTGCTGCGACAGCGCCGAATCGACCTCCTCGAACACCGCGCGGGCGGCGGGGCTGGCCTGGCTCAGCGCCTTGCCCATGCCCGCCGACTGGCTGCCCTGGCCGGGAAAGACGAATGCGCGGGTCAAGCAGGGCTCCTTGGATGCACAGAGGGTATGCGGAAAGGCGCTGCGCTTAAGCGTTCGTGCGCCGCCGCGCAAATCCCGGCCCCACCGGGGAGGTTGCACGCGGGACGCGATTGGCTAAGGTCGCCCGCGAACCGTCCTGTCGGCGGCGCTCCATTCAGCGTCGAGCCATCGGTGCGGGTTATCCTTGGCCGCGAAGATCACGAGGGAACGACGATGAAGCTGGTGAAGCATTTGGCAGGTGTCGCGGCGCTGGCGGTGCTGCCGCTGATGGCCGCGCCGGCCGCCGCGGCGGTGTCGAAGGCGGTCGGCACCGCGCTCAACCAGGCGGCGCACGCGAGCGGCCCGGCGGCGGTCGCGGCGATCAACAGCGCCAAGGCGGCGGCGAAGACCCCCGAGGAGCGGGCCAAGGTCGCGCAGATGGCGGCCTACGTCTACACCAAGCAGGGCCAGTACGGCGAAAGCCGCCGACGAGCTGCAGGCCGGCGGCCAGGCGACGCCGAAACAGCTCGCCTCGCTCTACTACAACGCCGGCAACTACACGAAGGCGGTCGAGCTGGCGCGCAAGGCCGGCGGCGAGGACATGACCATCCTGATCGCCCAGGCGGCGGTCAAGCAGGGCCATTATGCCGAGGCGGTCGGCGCCTATAACAAGCTGATCCAGGCGAACGGGCCGAAGCCCTTGTACCTCGAGAACCTGGCCGGCGCGCAGTACAAGTCGGGCGACAAGAAGGGCTATCTCGCCACGACCGAGAAGCTGGTCCGCGCCGACCCGAGCCCGGCGCGGTGGCGGACGCTGCTCGTCGAGCTGCAGAAGACGCAGATGCGGCCCGAGGCGAAGCTCGCCCTGTTCCACCTGATGGAGACCACGGGCAACCTGCAGCGGCCCGAGGACATCAGCGAGTTCGCCAAGCTGGCGATCGTCAACAACCAGCCCGGCGTCGCGCAGGGCGGTGCTGAGCAAGGCCGGCGGCTCGCTCGGCAACGACCCGATGACGGTCAAGCTCGCCCAGGCGGCGGCGCAGCGGTCGCAGGCGGCGGGGGCGAGCGCGTCCAAGCTGGCCGCGGCCCCCGACACCGCGGCCCAGGCCGGCGGCGCGTACCTCGGCCTCGGCCAGTATCCCGCGGCGGCGAGCGCCTATGCCAAGGCGGCGGCAGCCGGCGGCCCCAACGCCGACGTCGACAAGACCTTCGAGGGCATCGCCCAGGTCAAGGCCGGCGCGGCGGGTGCGGCCAAGAACACCTTCGCCGGCGTCGGCGACAACGGCGGCATGAAGGACATCGCCGACCTGTGGAAGCTGTACGCGAGCACCAAGGCGTAAAGCGGCACGGTCCTCCCCCGTCCGCGGGGGAGGAACGGGGTTGCATTCTCTCGCCAACCCCGCCATACACCGCCACCGACGACACGGCCGGGGTCCTCCCCGGCCGTTCGCCGTTTCAGCAGCAAGCCCGGAGGGGCGTCGCATCGCGCGGCGTCAGCGATCGGCACAGGAGATCAGACAGCACATGCCGATGTACGAGCATGTCTTCCTCGCGCGGCAGGACCTGGCCAATGCCCAGGTCGAGGCGATGAGCGAAGCCTTCACCAAGATCATCACCGACGGCAACGGCCGCGTGGCGAAGAACGAATACTGGGGCCTGCGCAGCCTCGCCTACCGGATCAAGAAGAACCGCAAGGCGCACTACGTCCTGTTCAACATCGACGCGCCGGCCGCCGCAATCAGCGAGCTCGAGCGCCAGGTCGGCCTGTCCGAGGACATCCTGCGCTTCATGACGGTGCGCGTCGACCAGTTCGAGGACGGCCCCTCGGCGATGATGCGGAGGAACGAGAGCCGCGAGCGCGAGGCCCGCGAGGGTGGCCGCGACGGCGACCGTCCGCGCGGCGACCGGCCCGACCGCGGCGACCGCGGCGACCGTCCCCGCGGCGGCGGTTTCGGTGAGCGCAGCGGCGGCGGCTTCGGCGGCGACCGCGGCGGTGCCGGCGGCGGCGGCTTCCGCCCGCGCGCGGCTTAAGGGAGGATAGAGCACATGGGTCGTCCCTTCTTCCGCCGGCGCAAGTCGTGCCCCTTCTCCGGCCCCAACGCGCCGGTCATCGATTACAAGGACGTGCGCCTGCTCCAGGGCTTCGTCTCGGAGCGCGGCAAGATCGTGCCGAGCCGCATCACCGCCGTTTCCGGCAAGAAGCAGCGCGAGCTGGCGCAGGCGATCAAGCGCGCCCGCCACATCGGCCTGCTGCCGTACCTCGTGAAGTAGGACTTAACCGATGGATGTGATCCTGCTCGAGCGGGTCGAGAAGCTCGGCAACATCGGCGACGTCGTCACGGTGAAGCCCGGCTACGCCCGCAACTTCCTCCTGCCCCGCGCCAAGGCGCTGCGGGCGTCGGAGGCGAACAAGAAGCGCTTCGAGGCGAGCCGCGCCCAGATCGAGGCCGACAACGCCGCGCGCCGCGAGACGGCGATCGCCGATTCGCGCAGCATCGACGGCAAGTCGATCGTGCTGATCCGCCAGGCGTCGAACGCCGGGGCGCTGTACGGCAGCGTCGCGCCGCGCGACCTCGCCGACGCGCTCGTCGCCGACGGGGCCAAGGTGACCAAGAACCAGATCGTGCTCGACAAGCCGATCAAGGCGCTCGGCCTCTACGACGTCAAGGTCAGCCTCCACCCCGAGGTCAGCGTCACGGTCAAGGTCAACATCGCCCGCTCGCCCGAGGAGGCCGACCTGCAGGCCAAGGGCATCGACGTCACCGCCGACCTGTTCGAGCGCGAGGCGGCCGGCTTCACCGAAGCGTTCGATCCCGGCGCCGAGCCGGGCACGATCCCGGCCGAGGACGCGCCGGCGGACGCGGCGTAGCGCACTGTCCCAGACTGAAAGAAAGGGCCGCGCCGTCAGCTGACGGCGCGGCCCTTTTCGTTTCTCCGGCCGGTGCCGGCGCGAGCGTCACGCCACCCGGTCCGCTCCTCGCATTAGGCCGTCGGCCGCGGCGGCGAACGTCGCCGCCGCGGCCGACGGACAAGCCCTAGTCCTCGACCTCGTCCATCTCCTCGGCGTCGGCGTCGAGGTGCTGGTCGATCGCCTCGACGAGCACGTCGAGCTGGTCGTAGGTGGCGACGAACTCGATCGTCTCGCCGGCGTCGTCCTCGATGTGCAGCAGGTAGTCGTCGCCCGATTCCGTGATGTTGAACTGCGTCAGCTTGCGCGGCATGGCATCGCTCCTTGTTGTTGCCGGCGGATAACGCCTGTCGCCGCGAACGGGTGCGCGCGCGATCGTCGCTTTTGACGGGGCGTGGCCGCCGCGCCACGTACGATCGGTCAGGTCGGGGACGACGACAAACCCGGCGGCGCGGGTCGTCCCCCGCCCGGCAGTGCCGCGGCGCCGAACGGGTCGTGCCCGGTAGCGCGCGACCGCGGTGCTCCCTATGTCGGGGCATGGCCGACCTGTTCGCCGCCGATCCGTCCACCCCGGCGACGGGCATCGCGCCCGCCGGGGCGACCCCACCGCTGGCCGAGCGCCTGCGCCCACGCGCGCTCGCCGAGGTCGTCGGGCAGGAGCATCTGACCGGACCTGACGGCGCGATCGGGCGGATGGTCGCGGCGGGGAAGCTCGCCTCGCTGATCCTGTGGGGGCCGCCGGGCACGGGCAAGACGACGATCGCCCGCCTCCTCGCCGCCGCCGTCGGCCTGCGCTTCGTCGGCATCTCGGCCGTGTTCGCCGGGGTCGCCGACCTCAAGAAGCTGTTCGCCGAGGCGCGCGCCGCCGGCCGCCCGACGCTGCTGTTCGTCGACGAGATCCACCGCTTCAACCGCAGCCAGCAGGACGGCTTCCTGCCCTATGTCGAGGACGGCACGGTGGTGCTGGTCGGGGCGACGACCGAGAACCCGAGCTTCGAGCTGAACGCGGCGCTGCTCAGCCGGGCGCAGGTGCTGATCGTCCGCCGCCTCGACACGCCCGCGCTCGAGACGCTGCTCGCCCGCGCCGAGGCCGCCGAGGGGCGGGCGCTGCCGCTGACGCCCGACGCGCGCGCGGCGCTGGTCGCCTCGGCCGACGGCGACGGGCGCTTCCTGCTCAACCAGGCCGAGACGCTCTTCTCGATCGCCGTCGACGCGCCGCTCGAACCCGCCGCGCTCCGCGACCTGCTCCACCGGCGGCTGGCGGTGTACGACAAGGACCGAGACGGCCATTACAACCTGATCTCGGCCTTGCATAAGAGCCTGCGCGGCTCCGATCCCGACGCGGCGCTCTATTATCTCGCGCGGATGCTGACGGCGGGCGAGGAGCCGCTGTACGTGCTCCGCCGGCTGGTGCGCTTCGCCAGCGAGGACGTCGGGCTGGCCGACAGCAACGCGCTCGCCGTGACGCTGGCGGCGAAGGACGCGTACGACTTCCTCGGGTCGCCCGAGGGCGAGCTGGCGATCGCCCACGCCTGCCTGTACCTCGCCACCGCGCCCAAATCGAACGCCGCCTATGTCGCGCAGAAGGCGGCGTGGCGGAGCGCGAAGGAGACGGGATCGCTGGTGCCGCCGGCGAACATCCTGAACGCGCCGACCAAGCTCATGAAGACGCTCGGCTACGGCCAGGGCTATGCGTACGACCACGATGCGGAGGGCGGCTTCTCGGGCGCGAACTACTGGCCCGACGGCATGGGCGCGCAGACCTTCTACACGCCGACCGACCGCGGGCAGGAGAAGCGCATCGCCGAGCGCCTGGCGTGGTGGGCCGAGCGGCGGAGTGGCGGGCCGGACCGCGGCTAGGCATCACGGCCGCGAGCCGCTATATTCTGCGGCATGTCCTCGCGCATCGTCCAGACACCGGGCACCTGCGGGGGTCGGGCACGCCTCGACGGAACCCGTATGACCGTGCAGGCGGTTCTGAGCTATCTCGCCGGGGGCGATAGTATTGACGAACTGCTCGGCTACTTTCCGGACCTCACGCGCGCCGACGTACTGGCCTGTCTCGGCTACGCTGCCGATCACATCGACGATTTGCCCGTAGCCATCGCTGCGGAGTGACCTTCGTCGTCGATGCACAATTGCCGGAGGCGCTGGTACTGGCGCTCCGCGGACGGGGACTTGCCGCAATACACGTCCGCGCCGTGCTTCCACCCGACGTCGACGATCACGCTATATGGCGTCACGCTGCCGCTCTCGACGACGGCATTATCATCAGCCGCGATGCCGATTTCGGTCGGCTCGCCGCGCGCGGTAGCCGCAGCCCGCGGGTGATCTGGCTGCGGATCGGCAACTGCCGCAATGCCACGCTGATCGAGGTCGTATTGGCGCGTCTCGACGCGGCATTGGTAGAACTTGCTGCGGCTCCGCTGGTCGTGCTGCGGGGATGACCTTCACCCGCTTCGTCGCGGTCGACTGGACGGGGGCGGTGGGCGAGCGGCACGCGGCGATCGCGCTCGCCGAGTGCCGCGCCGGCAGCGGGGCGCCGGTGCCGGTCGACGCCGGCCGCCGCTGGTCGCGGGCCGAGGTCGGGGCCTGGCTCGCCGACCTCGCCGCGCGGGGCGAGCGGACGCTGGTCGGCTTCGATTTCTGCTTCGGCCTGCCGCATGCCGACGCCGGCAGCTTCTTTCCGGGTGCGACCGACGCTCCCGCCGACGCGCGCGCGCTATGGGCGGAGGTCGAGCGCGTCGCCGCCGGCGATCCGCACGACGCGGCGCACAGCTATGTCGACCACCGCCGCGATCACTTCTGGCTGGGGGCGAGCGACGGCCCGCGTGCCGACCGCGCCCGGCTGCGCGTCGTCGAGCGGCGCTGGCAGGCGCTGCGCGATGCCCGCGGCCGCAGCCTGGGCGCGCCGTCGTCGGCCTTCGTCCTGCTCGGCGCGGCGCAGTGCGGCAAGGCCAGCCTGTCGGGAATGCGCCTGCTCGCCCGTACGCCCGTACCCGTCTGGCCGATGGACCCGGTGCCGGCGGCCGGGCCGTTGATCGTCGAGATCTACTGCCGCGCCTTCGCCGCCGCCGCCGTCGCCGGGCTCGAGAAGGCGGAGCGGATCGGCAAGATCACCGACCGCGCCCACCTCGACCGCCTGCTCGCCGTCCTCGGCAGCGACCCCGCGGACCCGGCCAGCGTGCCCGCGCGGTTCAGCGACCACCTTGGCGACGCGCTCGTTTCGGCGGCGGGAATGCGCCGCATCGCCGCCCGCGCCGCGATGTGGACGCCGCCGGGCTTCGCCGCCGTCGCTGCGACCGAAGGCTGGACCTTCGGCATCGGTTGAGCGCGCGCCCGGCGGTCCGCAGCCTCGCGCCGCGCGACGGGTGGCGCGGGGGCGCGGCGTCGGCTAGACGGCGAGGTGATGAACGCGCTCGCCGCCCTGCCCCCGATCGTCCTCGTCATGGCCGGCGGCGCGGTCGGCGCGGGCCTGCGCTTCCTCGTCGGGCAGTGGACGCTGTCGACGCTGGGGCCGGCGCTGCCGTTCGGCACCTGGGCGGTCAACATCCTCGGCGGCCTGGCGATGGGGCTGCTCGTCGGCGGGCTGGCGCGGGCGAGCGCGGGCGGCGAGCCGCTGCGCCTGCTCCTGGGCGTCGGCGTGCTCGGCGGCTTCACCACCTTTTCGGCGTTCAGCCTGGAGGTCGTGACGATGATCGCCCGCGGCGACGCCGTGCTGGCGACCGCCTATGCCGTGTCGTCGGTCGCGGGGTCGGTCGTCGCGCTCTACGCCGGGCTGATGCTGGCGCGGTCATGAGGACGTTCACCGTCGAGCCCGACGACGCCGACATCCGTCTCGACCGCTGGTTCAAGCGGCACCTCGCCGAGATCAGCTTCAACACCGTCTCGCGCTGGGCGCGGACCGGCGAGATCCGCCTCGACGGGCGCAAGACCGACCCCGGCGAGCGCCTCGTCGCCGGCCAGACGATCACGCTGCCCGCAGCCGAGGCGGTGCCGGTATCGACCGCGCTGGCCGAGGCGCCGCGCCGGCCGCTCAGCGCCGCCGAGATCGAATACGCCCAGAGCCTCGTCATCCACCGCGACAAGAGCGCGATCGTCCTCAACAAGCCGGCCGGCCTCGCGACGCAGGGCGGCACGGGAACGACGACGCACGTCGACGGGCTGCTCGACGCCCTGTGCTTCGGCTTTCCGCAGCGACCGAAGCTCGTCCACCGGCTCGACAAGGACACGAGCGGCGTCCTGCTGCTGGCGCGCACCGCGCGGGCGGCGGCGTTCTTCTCCAAGGCCTTCTCCGGGCGCACGGCGCGCAAGGCCTATTGGGCGCTGGTCGTGGGCATGCCCGAGCCGGTCGCCGGCGAGATCGACGCGGCGCTCGCCAAGCAGCCGGGCAGCGGCGGCGAGAAGATGCACGTCGACGAGGGCGGCCAGCGCGCGACGACCCGCTACCGTGTCCTCGACCACGCCGCGACCCAGGCCGCCTGGGTCGAGTTCCAGCCGCTGACCGGGCGCACCCACCAGATCCGCGTCCATGCCGCTGCACTCGGCCACCCGATCGTCGGCGATGCCAAATACGGCGGCCGCGACGCCTTCCTGACCGGCGGCATCAGCCGCAAGATGCATCTTCACGCGCGGCGGCTGGTGATCGAGCATCCCGACGGCGCGATGCTCGACCTCAGCGCCGACCTGCCGCCGCACATGGCCGACAGCTTCGCCATGCTCGGCTTCGACCTGGCGCTCGGCGACGTGCCGCTCGACGCCGCGCCCGATCCGCTGGCCGACGCGCGCGCCGAGGCGGCCGCGGCCAAGGCCCGGCGCAAGGCGCACCGCGGCGAGCGGCGGGCGCGGGGCGCGCCGGCCGAACCGCGCGGCGGCGGCGAGGGCCGCAGCGCGCGCGGCAGCCGGGGCGGCGAGCGGCGGACGCGCGGCTGAGGTGCACCCGGCCGCGGCCTTCCGCTGGACCGACGCGGCGGCCATGCTCGCCTTCGTCGGCGAGGCCGGCTTCGCGCGGCTGTTCCTGACGACGCCCGCCGGCCCGCGCGTCGCCCACGCGCCCGCGATCGTCGTCGGCGGGGCGCTGCGCTTCCACCTCGCCAACGCCAACGCGCTGACGCCGCACCTCGACGGCGCGACGGCGCTGCTGCTGGCGGAGGGGCCGAACGCCTATCTCAGCGCCAACTGGTACGCCGACGTCCGCGGCGCGGTGCCGAGCTGGAACTATGTCGCGGTCGAGTGCGAAGGGCCGGTCGCCCGCCTCGACCACGACGCGCTGGTCGACCTGCTCGACCGGGCGGCGGCGACGCTCGAGCCGCGGGTCGGCGAGAACTGGACGCGGGCGAAGATGGACGCGCGGCGGTTCGACGCCCTGACCCGCGCCATCACCGCCTTCGAGCTGACGCCGGCCGTCTGGCGCGGCACGGCCAAGCTCAGCCAGAACCAGCCGGCGGCCGAGGCCGAGCGGCTGATCGCCGGCATGGCGCGGACCGGCGCGACGGCGATGGCGGCGGCGATGACGGCCGCGCGTTCCGGCAGCCGAGCGTGACCCGCCTCGCCGTCTTCGACTGCGACGGGACCCTCGTCGACAGCCAGGTCAACATCATCCGGGCGATGCGCGAGAGCTTCGCCCGCGTCGGCGTGCCCGCGCCCGACGACCACGCCATCCGCCACGTCGTCGGCCTGTCGCTCTACGAGACGATGGCGACGCTGCTGCCCGACGGCGACGCCGCGCTCCACGCCGCGCTGGCGGACGAATATCGCGGCGCCTACCACCGGCTGCGCGCCGCCGGGACGCTGGCGGTCGAGCCGCTCTACCCAGGCATCGACGCGGCGCTGGCGGCGCTCGCCGACGCCGGCTGGGCGCTCGGCGTCGCCACCGGCAAGTCCGACCGCGGCCTGGCGCTGATCCTCGCCCACCACGACATCGCCCACCGCTTCGTCACCCTGCAGACCGCCGACCGCCACCCGTCGAAGCCGCACCCGGCGATGCTCGAGCTGGCGATGGCGCAGGCGGGCGCGCTCCCCGCCGAGACGGTGATGATCGGCGACACCAGCTTCGACATGGCGATGGCCGTCGCCGCGGGCGCGCGCGCGATCGGCGTCGACTGGGGCTATCACCCGCCCGAGGCGCTGCGGGCGGCGGGGGCGGAGGCGGTCGTCGCCACCACCGCCGAGCTGCTGGCGCTGCTGGCATGAAGCGCTTCTACACGCAGGCGGCGGCAGTCGCCGACGGCGACCGCTGGCAGGTGACGCTCGACGGCCGCCTCGTCCGCACGCCTGCGCGCGTGCCGCTCGACCTGCCGAGCGCGGCGCTGGCCGCGGCGATCGCCGAGCGAATGGGGCAGCCAGGGCGAGACCATCGCCCCGGCGACGATGCCGCTGACCGGCTTCGCCTATGCCGCGATCGACCGCGTGGCGATCGACCCGGTGGCCTTCGCGCACGGCCTCGCCGTCTTCGCCGAGAGCGAGCTGCTCTGCTACCGCGCCGAGGAGCCGCCCGACCTCGTCGCCCGCCAGCAGGCGGTGTGGGACCCGCTCGTCGCCTGGGCGCAGGCGCGCTTCGACGTCGGCTTCACGGTTACCGCCGGCATCGTCCACGCCGCGCAGCCGCCGGCGACGCTCGCCCGCATTCGCGCGGCGTACGCGGCGTATGATCCGTTCAGCCTCGCCGCGCTGCACCCGGTGGTGACGATCTGCGGCTCGGCGGTGATCGGGCTGGCGGTCGCCGAACGCCGCCTCGACGCCGACGCGGCGTTCGCCGCCGGCCAGCTCGACGAATTGTGGCAGGCCGAGAAATGGGGCACCGACCCGCTCGCCGCCGCCAGCCTCGCGGCGAGGCGGACGGCGGTCAACGCCGCCGTCCGCCTGCTCGAGCTTCTTCCCGGTGCGCCCGGGCCGGGCGCGGCCGGTGGTTAGGCGGCGACGGTCACCGTGCGGCGGCGCAGCGCCGTGCCGACCAGACCGAAGCCCGCGATCATCAGCGCCCACGACGCCGGCTCGGGCACCGTGTTCTGCACCGCCTCATTGACGTTCAGGATGTCGAACGCCCAGTGGCTGTCACGCGGGTTGTTGGGCACGCCCGACACGTCGGTAAAGGTCGACGCGCCGCGGAACCCGTCCGAGAAGTTCGGGCCGTTGGCGAAGTTCGGATAGACCTGGATCGACACCCGGTAGTTCCCGGCGGCGAGGCTGCTCGAGAGGTAGGTGTCCCAGCACCGCCCCGACACGGCATCAGCGGCGACCAGGCCGCACCCGCCGTCGTCGTTCTGGTTGATGAGCGCGCCACCGGGCAGGCTGAACAGCGCGAGGATCGGGTCGAACCCGCCGCGGGCGATCACCATCCCGTGCGCGTTCGTGCCGCCGGCATACGAATACGTGCGGAGCGTGACGACCGAGGGCGCGCCGACGTTGAAATCGAAGGACTGAACGGTGCCCGGCGTCGGCAGCGAGCCGGTAAAGGAGAAGTCGTTCGCCTTCGTCGGGACCGCGGCGAGGGCGGCAGTCGCGGCGGCGGCAAGCAAGTATGTGCGGAGCATCGTCCTACCTCTTCTTGGAAGGCCAAAAGCGGCACTGGTAATACTGCAATTCCCGTGCCGGTCATAAGTAAACCCGCAAGTCATTGATGGTTAAGACTTGAGTGCCGGCGGACGGCAACCGACTGTAAAGAATTCCGACACTCGAGGGTGCCGCACGGCAGGGTGACACGGGCGGGAAGCGCCTGCTAAGCCTCAGCGGCCAGGGGAGCCCGTGAACGATGCGTGATATTCTCGACCAGCTGGAAGTCCGCCGTGCGGCCGCGCGTGCCGGCGGTGGCCCGAAGCGCGTGGCGGCGCAGCACGCCAAGGGCCGGCTGACCGCGCGCGAGCGGTTGGACATCCTGCTCGACCCCGGCAGCTTCGAGGAGCTCGACATGTACGTCGAGCACAACTGCGTCGATTTCGGCATGGCCGAGACGAAGATCCCAGGCGACGGCGTCGTGACCGGATCGGGCACCATCTCGGGCCGCCTCGTCTTCGTCTTCAGCCAGGACTTCACCGTCTTCGGCGGCTCGCTGAGCGAGCGCCACGCGCAGAAGATCTGCAAGATCATGGACATGGCGATGAAGGTCGGCGCGCCGGTGATCGGCCTCAACGATTCGGGCGGCGCCCGCATCCAGGAGGGCGTGGCGACCCTCGGCGGCTATGCCGAGGTGTTCCAGCGGAACGTGCTGGCGTCCGGCGTTATCCCGCAGATCAGCCTGATCATGGGCCCGTGCGCCGGCGGCGCGGTCTACAGCCCGGCGATGACCGACTTCATCTTCATGGTGAAGGATTCGAGCTACATGTTCGTCACCGGCCCCGACGTCGTGAAGACCGTGACGAACGAGGTCGTGACGCAGGAGGAGCTGGGCGGCGCCGTCACCCACACGACGCGCTCGGGCGTCGCCGACCTCGCGTTCGAGGACGACGTCGAGGCGCTGCTCAGGACGCGCCAGTTCTTCGACTATCTGCCGCTCGACAACCGCTCGGGCGTGCCGTTCCGCCCGTCCGCCGACGACGCCGACCGGCTGATCCCCAGCCTCGACACGCTCGTCCCGGCGTCGGCGGCGCAGCCGTACGACATGCACGAGCTGATCGCCAAGGTCGCCGACGACGGCGAGTTCTTCGAGCTGCAGCCGGCGCACGCGGCCAACATCATCACCGGCTTCGCCCGCATCGAGGGCGCGACCGTCGGCATCGTCGCCAACCAGCCGACGGTGCTCGCCGGCTGCCTCGACATCGCCGCGTCGAAGAAGGCGGGGCGCTTCGTCCGCTTCTGCGACGCGTTTTCGATCCCCATCGTCACCTTCGTCGACGTCCCCGGCTTCCTGCCCGGCGTGGCGCAGGAGCATAACGGTATCATCAAGAACGGCGCCAAGCTGCTCTTCGCCTATGCCGAGGCGACCGTCCCCAAGATCACCGTCATCACCCGCAAGGCGTACGGCGGCGCCTACGACGTCATGGCGTCGAAGCACCTGCGCGGCGACCTGAACTACGCCTGGCCGACCGCCGAGATCGCCGTGATGGGGGCCAAGGGCGCGGTCGAGATCATCTTCCGCGGCAAGTCCCCGGAAGAGATCGCCGAGCGGACGCGCGAGTACGAGGCGCGCTTCGCCAACCCGTTCGTCGCCGCATCGATGGGCTTCATCGACGAGGTCATCATGCCGCATTCGACGCGCCGGCGGGTGGCGCTGGGCCTCAGGAAGCTGAAGACCAAGCGGCTGGAGAACCCGTGGAAGAAGCACGATAATATTCCGCTGTAGCGCGGCCGGCGGCTAGCGGCGCGAGCGCGCAGCGATCGTCCCGCTGGGCGCGGACTCGCGCAAAGCCGGCCGGCGGGTCGGGCGGCCTCCCCGCCCGAACCCGTCCAACGGCGCGGCTCCGCCGCGACGGCCCTCCCACCCAACACCAGGCACGCGCTTCGCCCACCGTTGACGGCGACCCGGCCCGACCCGACATCACCGCGGCTGCTGACACGACGGAGCCAATCCATGACCCCCGACGAACGGACGCTGCTGACGGCCTTTCTCCGCGACCTGACGAGCACGCGCGGCACGGCCAAGGATCCCGAGGCCGACGCGCTGATCGCCCGCGCGCTCGCCGACAACCCCGATGCCGCCTACCTGCTCGTCCAGCACGCGATCGTCGCCGACCAGGCGCTGCACGCGGCGCAGGCGCGCATCGCCGACCTCGAGGCGCAGGCGCGGCCCGCGCCCGCGCCGCAGACCAGCTTCCTGCCGCCGCGGCAGAATCCGTGGGACCAGCCGGCTCCCGCGCAGCCGAGCTATGGCTACAGTCAGAGCTACGGCCAGGCCTATGCCCCGCCGCCGCCCGAGGCGCGGCCGAGCATCTTCGGCGGCGGCGGGGGCCTCGGCAGCTTCCTGCGCTCGGCCGGCACGACCGCGGCCGGTGTCGCCGGTGGCGAGCTGCTGTTCAGCGGCCTGTCCGACCTGTTCGGCGGGCACCACGGCGGCCAGGGCTTCGGCGGCTTCGGCGGCGGCGGCGAGAACGTCGTCGTCAACAACTTCATCGACGACGACCGCGGCGGCAGCGACGGCGGCAGCGACTTCGCCGACTTCACCGGCAGCGACGACGGGGGGTTCTGATCGCGGCTTGACGCCCCCGCCCCCACCCGCTTGAACGAGGGAAAGGGGAGCCGCCGGTGTTCCAGAAGATATTGATCGCCAACCGCGGCGAGATCGCCTGCCGCGTCATCCGCAGCGCGCGGAAGATGGGGATCGCGACCGTCGCGGTCTATTCCGACGCCGACGCGGGGGCGCTCCACGTGACCATGGCCGACGAGGCGGTGCGGCTTGGGCCGCCGCCGGCGGCGGAAAGCTATCTGCTCGGCGACGCGATCATCGCCGCGGCGCAGGCGACGGGGGCGCAGGCGATCCACCCCGGCTACGGCTTCCTGTCCGAGCGCGCGAGCTTCGCGCAAGCCTGCGACGCCGCCGGCGTGGTGTTCATCGGCCCGCCCGCGGCGGCGATCGCGGCGATGGGCGACAAGATCGAATCGAAGCGCCGCGCCCAGGCCGCCGGGGTCAGCGTCGTGCCCGGCTTCGTCGGCGAGATCGCCGATACCGACCACGCCGTCCGCATCGCGTCGGAGATCGGCTATCCGGTGATGATGAAGGCGTCCGCCGGCGGTGGCGGCAAGGGGATGCGGCTGGCGTGGAGCGAAGCCGATGTCCGCGAAGGTTTCGAGGCGACGCGGCGGGAGGGCAAGGCGAGCTTCGGCGACGACCGCGTCTTCATCGAGAAGTTCATCGAGCAGCCGCGCCACATCGAGATCCAGGTGCTCGGCGACCGCCAGGGCACGATCGTCTATTTGAACGAGCGCGACTGCTCGATCCAGCGCCGCCACCAGAAGGTCGTCGAGGAGGCGCCCTCCCCCTTCGTCACGCCCGAGATGCGGCGGGCGATGGGCGAGCAGGCGGTCGCGCTGGCGCGCAACGTCGGCTATTTCAGCGCCGGCACGGTCGAGTTCATCGCCGGCGCCGACCGCAGCTTCTACTTCCTCGAGATGAACACGCGCCTTCAGGTCGAGCACCCGGTGACCGAACTCGTCACCGGCGTCGACCTCGTCGAGGCGATGATCCGGGTCGCCGCCGGCGAGCCGCTCGGCTTCGGCCAGGCCGACGTCCGGCTCGACGGCCACGCGATCGAGACGCGCGTCTATGCCGAGGACCCTTATCGCGGCTTCCTGCCGTCGACCGGGCGGCTGCGCACGTACCGCGAGCCCGACCTGCCCGGCGTCCGCGTCGACACCGGCGTCGTCGAAGGCAGCGAGATCAGCCGCTTCTACGACCCCATGATCGCCAAGCTGATCACCTACGGGCCGGACCGCGCCGCCGCCATCGCCGCGCAGCGCGAGGCGCTCGACCGCTATCTCGTGCGCGGCGTCGGCCACAACATCGACTTCCTCGGCGCGGTCATGGCCCACCCGCGCTTCCAGGCGGGCGAGCAGGTGACGACGGCGTTCATCGCCGAGGAGTATCCCGACGGCTTCCACGGCGCGCCGGCGTCGGCGGCGGCGGCGACGGCGGTGATCGCGTGCGCCGCGGTGATGAACGCGCTCGAGGTCGAGCGCGCGCAGCTGATCGACGGGCAGCTGAACGGCCACGGCGCGGTGTTCGGCGAGGACTGGGTGGTCGAGGCGGACGGCCGGCGCGTGCCCGTCAACGTCCTGACCACCGGCGATGCCTTCGAACTGCTGATCGGCGGCACCCCGGCACCCGGCACGATCGCCGCCGGCAGCGACGGTGCCGAGGTTCGCGTCACCACCGACTGGCGGATCGGCGAGCCGCTGTTCGTCGCCCGGCTGGAGGGGGCGGACGGGACGCGCGAGGTCGCGCTCGCGGTGGAGAAGCACGGCGTCGGCTACCGCCTGACGACCGGCGGGCGCCAGGTGGACGTCCGCGTGCTGACGCCCCGCGCGGCCGAGCTTGCCGGCCACATGCTGGAGAAGGTCGCGCCCGACCGCTCGCGCTTCGTCCAGTCGCCGATGCCGGGGCTGCTGGTATCGCTGTCGGTCGCACCCGGCGACCGCGTCGAGGCGGGCCAGGCGGTGGCGACGATCGAGGCGATGAAGATGGAGAACATCCTCCGCGCCGAGAAGGCCGCGACGGTGAAGGCGGTGCCCGTGGCGGTGGGCGACAGCCTGGCGGTGGACCAGGTGATCGTGGAGTTCGACGCCGCCTGACCTGCGCCGGAGGAGAGTGACTGCCATGGCAAACCCCTTCGACCTGACGGGCAAGGTGGCGCTCGTCACCGGCGGCAACGGCGGGATCGGCCTCGGCATGGCGCTCGGCATGGCGCGGGCCGGCGCGCGCATCGTGATCTGGGGGCAGAACGCGGAGAAGAACGCTGCCGCCGAGGCCCAGCTGCGGGCCTGCGGCGGCGAGGTTCTCGTCCAGCAGGTCGATGTCGCGCGCGAGGAAGCCGTCGTCGCGGGCGTCGCCGCGGCGCTGGAGGCGTTCGGCCGGCTGGACATGGTCTGCGCCAACGCCGGCGTCGGCGGCGGCGGGCCCTTCGATACGATGACGACCGCGGCATGGCGGCGGGTGACGGCGGTCAATCTCGATGCGGTGTTCTGGACCTTCCGCGAAGCGTGCCGGCACATGGTCGCGCGCGCCGCGGCGGGCGACCCCGGCGGCTCGCTGCTCGTCACCTCGTCGGTTTCGGCGATCGACGGCGCGCCGCGCAACCAGGCCTATGCGGCGACCAAGGCGGCCGTGCTGGCGATGATCCGCGGCCTGGCGGTCGAATATGCGCGCTACGGCATCCGGGCGAACGCCGTCCTGCCGGGGTGGATCCGCACCGACATGACGGCCGGCCTGCAGACCTCGGACAAGTTCAACGACAAGGCGATCGGTCGGGTGCCGATGCGGCGCTGGGGAGAGCCCGACGACTTCGCCGGGATCGCGGTCTATCTCGCCTCCGACGCCTCCCGCTTCCACACCGGCGACAGCTTCGTCATCGACGGCGGCTACACGATCTTCTGAGCCAGCGCCCCTTCGTGCCTTAACAGCCAAGCCTTGCGCTCGACGCCGCCGGCATAGCCAGTCAGCCGGCCGTCGGCGCCGATGACGCGGTGGCACGGTACGACGATGCCGATCGGGTTGGAGCCGTTGGCGAGCCCCACCGCCCGCGCCGCGCCGGGCTTGCCGAGCGCCGCGGCGAGCGCGCCGTAGCCCGTCGTCGTCCCCGGCGGGATCGCCCGCAGCGCCGCCCACACCGCCTTCTGGAACGCGCTGCCCCCCGTCGCCACCGGCACCGCGTCGAGCGCGCGCAGGTCGCCGGCGAAATAGGCGTCGAGCGCGCTCGCGATGCCCGGCGGCAACGGCCCGTCGACCAGCTCGACCGTTCCGTAGTGGCGGCCGAGCAGCGCCCGCATCCGCGGCTCGTAATCGGCGAAGTCGAGCGCGCGCAGCGTCTCTCCCTCGGTGACGAGCAGCAGCTCGGCTTCGGGCGCGGCGTAGCGCGACAGGGTCAGGCGCATTTTCGTCTCCTTCAGGCGGGCACGGGCGGCGCGCGGCGTCTCGCCGTGGACCGCGCGGTAGAGTTCGTTGAAGCGGCGGACGCTGCCGAAGCCCGCCGCCAGCGCCACCTCGGCGAGCGGCAGCGGCTCTCGGCGATGAGGACGTTGGCCTCGGCCAGCCGCTTGGCCTGCGCGACGGCGACGGGCGGCGCGCCGAGGTGGCTTGCCGAACAGCCGCCGCACCTGCCGCTCGCCGACGCCGAGCCGGTCGCCGAGCGCCTCGACGCCGGGCTTGATCCCCAGCGTCTCGTCGAGGCCGCCGGCGTCGATCAGGTCGAGCGCGCGCCGCACGCTGGCCGCCGTCCCGGTCCAGGCGGCGCTGCCCGGTGCCGCGTCCGGGCGGCAGCGCTTGCACGCGCGATAGCCGGCGGCGACCGCCTCCGCCGCGGTCGCCACGAAGCGGACGTTCTTCAGGAGCGGCGTGCGCGCCGGACAGACCGGGCGGCAAAAGATGCCGGTCGTCGCCACGCAGGTGAAGAAGCGGCCGTCGGCGGCGGGGTCGCGGCGCTCGATGGCGGCGTAGCAGGCGGCGGGGTCGAGAGCGCTGGGCATGGCCGCGATATACCCTGCCTCGCCGCCGCCGTCTGGCGGTTTTCGGACGTGGCAGGGCGCGCGGCCCGCCCGTTGCCCGCCGCCGCGCCTCGCCCTAAGACGGGTCATGTCCGCCCCCTTCGATGTCGCCGCCTCGGTCCTCGGCCAGCGCTGGGCGTGGCGCGGCGGGGTGGCACCCGATCCGGCGGGCGGCGACGATCTCGTGGCGCAGCTGTTCCGCGCACGCGGAGCGCCGCCGGCCGACTTCGACCGGCTGCGCTCGGCGAAGCTGCGCGACTGGCTGCCCGACCCGTCGATCTTCCGCGACATGGACGTGGCCGCCGCCCGCCTCGCCCGCGCGATCATGGACGGCGAGCCGGTCGTCGTCTTCGGCGACTATGACGTCGACGGCGCGACCAGCGCGGCGCTGCTGATCCGCGTCATCCGCGACTGCGGCGGACGAGCCAGCGCCTATATCCCCGACCGGCTGCTCGAAGGCTATGGCCCGAGCGCGGGCGCGATGACGACGCTCGCCGCGGCGGGCGCGACGCTGATCGTCACGGTCGATTGCGGCACGCAAGGGTTCGAGGCGCTCGCCGCCGCCCGCGCGGCAAACGTCGAGGTCATCGTCGTCGACCACCACCAGGCGTCGACCGCGCTCCCCCCGGCGCTGGCGGTGGTCAATCCGCGCCGCCTCGACGAAGGGGACGGCGCCGCGTTCGGCCACCTCGCCGCGGTCGGCGTCGCCTTCCTGCTGGCGGTCGGCGTCGTCCGGACGCTGCGCGCGCACGGCTGGTTCGCCGGCGCGGGGTGAGCCCAACCTGCTCGACCGGCTCGACCTCGTGGCGCTGGGCACCGTCGCCGACGTCGTGCCGCTGACCGGGCTCAACCGCGCCTTCGTCGCGCAGGGATTGAAGGTCATGGCGGCGCGGCGCAACCCCGGCCTCGCGGCGCTGACCGCGGTGGCGGCGATCGACCGCGCGCCGACTGTGCCACGACCTCGGCTTCGCGCTAGGGCCGCGGATCAACGCCGGCGGCCGCATCGGCAAGTCCGACCTCGGCGTGCGCCTGCTGACGACCGACGACCCCGACGAGGCGCGCAGCCTCGCCGCCGAGCTCGACGCGCTGAACGCCGACCGCCGCGCGATCGAGGCGGCGGTCGCGGCGGAGGCGCTCGCGCTCGCGCCGCGGACGGACAACGCCGCCGTCGCCGTCGTCGCCGCGGGCGGCTGGCACCCCGGCGTCATCGGCATCGTCGCCGGGCGGCTGAAGGACCGGCTGCACAAGCCGGTCATCGTCATCGCGCTGGAGGGTAGCGACGGCGGCACGGTCGGCAAGGGTTCGGGCCGCTCGGTCCCCGGCGTCGACCTCGGCGCGGCGGTGCTGGCGGCGAAGGACGCCGGGCTGCTGATCGCCGGCGGCGGCCACGCGATGGCGGCGGGGCTGACCATCGCCGGCGACCGCATCGACGCCTTCACCGCCTTCCTCGAGGAGCGGCTCGGCGGCAGCGTCGGCAGGCCTGAGCCGGTGCTGACGCTCGACGTCGCCGTCGGCCCGCGCGGCGTCTGCCTCGACCTCGCCGAGGCGCTCGAGACCGCCGGCCCCTATGGCCAGGGCTGGCCGCACCCGCGCGTCGCCTCCGGCCCGTGGCGCGTGGCCACGTGCGAGGTCGTCGGCGACAACCACGTCCGCGCGATCCTGATGGGCGGCGACGGCGCGCGGCTGAAGGCGATGGCCTTCCGCCACGGCGACACGCCGCTCGGCGCCGCGCTCGCGGGAGCCGGCGGGCCGCTGGTGCGTCGTCGCCGGGCGGGTCAAGCGCGACGACTGGGGGCGGACGCCTGCGGCCGAGCTTCACCTTGACGACCTGGCGTGGGTTGACTAGCCCGGCGCAGCCCAACGGCCCCTTCGTCTAGCGGTTAGGACGCGGCCCTTTCACGGCTGAAGCACGGGTTCGATTCCCGTAGGGGTCACCACGCGGCGCCGCCGCGACGCTCCGGCGGGTCACTTCGCCAGCGGCTGGATGATCCGCCGCAGGTCGGTCGCGGCCCCCGTCGCATCGGGGAAGGCGGCGAGCGGGGCATAATGGTGGACGATGCCGGCGGGTGGCCGTGGCAGGGCGGCGCCGGTCGCGTCGCGCGGCCAGATGATGTCGGCCGAGGCGGTCCGCGCCGGGATCAGCCAATAATCGCCGGTCCGATACCGCGCCGGACTGTTGGCGGTGCCGCCGGGAAACTCGACCGTGATGCCGTCCTCGAGCGGCAGCGGCCGCCCTTCGACCAGCAGCAGCGCGTTGTCGTCGGCCAGCGGCGCGGCATTGGGGTCGCCCGGCCGGGCGACGTGGTTCCACAGCCGCAGGATGACGCGCCGGGCGGGATCGTCGGTAGTGATGAACGGCGTTGCGTCGAGCGTGACGGTCAGGCTGTCGGCGTCCCAGGCGACGACCCGGCGCAGGTCGTCCACCCGGCCGGTCAGCTCGGCGACGTCGTCGCTGATCTCGACGAAGTCGCCGACGTTCAGGCCGAAGCGCGCATCGTGCCAGCCGGCGGCGAGCCGCACCCGCTCCCCGGCGATGTCGGCGACGGCGAAGATGACCGAGGCGTTCTCGCGGCTCCAGACGAAGGTGGCGACGCTCGCCCCCGGCTGCGCCTCGGCGGTGGCGGGCCCCTGGGCGGTGCCGCCGCGCCGGATCTCGACGCGGTAGAGCTGGTTCTCGAAGCCGCGGTAGCGCGCCTGGGGCGAGATCAGGCACGGCGTACTGTCGTCGGGCTTGGTCGGATCGGCGGCGCGGGCGATCAGCATGCCCGACGGCGCCCGGAGGTCGGCGAGCGCCTGCTCGGCGGACGCGCGCAGGTCGTCGACGCTGGGCGCAGCGCCGGCCTTCGGCGCCGTACCCTTCGGCGCCCCGGTCGGGTTCTTCGCCGGGGCCGCCGCGGCCGTGGTGAAGGCGTTCTTGAGCAGCTTGACCTGCCAGACGAGCTGCGCCCGCGACGCTGTATCCGGGCCGCCGAGGGCGATCTCGCGCAGGCCGTCGAGCTGGGCCGAGGCGACGTGCCGCTCCCAGACGTCGAGGTAGACGAGATAGCCGCCGGCCTGCTCGACCGGTGGCTGCGGCGGCAGGGGCTCGGGCGGGGTCGGCAGGTACGGCTGGAGCACGCCGAGCTTGTCGTCGACGCTGTAGATCACCGTCGCGGCGTTCTCGCACAGCAGGCCGTCGACATAATAACGGCCGGGCCCGATGGTGAAGTTGCCGTTCGCCTGCGCCGCGCCGATGGCGAAGCCGGTTGCCGAGCCGCCGTACGGGCCGATGAGGTCGGCGGCGAGCGCGCGGAGCAGGTACAGCCCGATCGCCCCGCCCTCGTTGGCGTCGGCATCGAGCTGGACGCGCCCCTGCTGCTGCAGGACGCGCGTGAAGCGATGCAGGGGATCGAAGCTGTCGCGGGAAAAATCGCCCTGCATCTCGGGTCTCCTCAGTCGGCGAAGATCACGCCGGGGTCGGCGCTGGCGGGAGTGAAGTCGGCGAGCCGGGCCTCGAGGTTGGCGAGGCGCTGCGGATTGTGGAGGTCGTGGAACACGCCCATCTCGGACTCGTCGTCGGCGCCGCCGCTGATCGCCGCGTCGCAGGCGGCGGACAGGCGGGCATAGGCCGGGGTGCCGTAGCGCAGGCTGTCGAACCGCGGCCGCACGCGGTCGCGCGCCTGCTGCCGCGCGGTGTCGTCGCGGCCGGCCGCCGCCTCGGCGAGGTCGGGCTGGCATTCGTAGCGGCGCGGCGTGCGCGATCCGGGCGCGACGTAGCAGAAGCGCAGGCAGCCGTGCTGCCGCCGGGCGACGGTGAGGGTGCCGGTGAAAAGGCTGTTCTCGCCGAGCTTGACCGCGTGGACGCCGACGCGGCCGATCACCGTCGTCCGGCGCGCGGTGAGGACGGCGAAGGCGATGCCCCCGCCCTGCCCGCCGATGGCCTCGCCGCGCGCGCCCTCGCCATCGACGCTTGTCGCATCGACGACGCTGTCGGTGATGTCGAGGGTGATCGGGTCGCGCGTCGCAGGATTGTCGACCACGATCGAGCCGGTGATGCTGTGGTCGATGACGACGCAGACGCCGCTGTCGACGACCTCGATGCTCGCCTCCGACGGGCGTTTCGGACAGCAGTCGTGGTCGAGCGACCAGCCGGGAACCAGCGTCGAGTGGCGGACGGTGAACGACGCAAGCGCCCCCTCGATGATCGCGCCGCGGCCGCTCAGCAGAATGCCGTCGAGGACGAAGCGGCTGCCGGGGCCGCCGCTGACGGCAAGGCTGTCGGGCTGGTCGGTCTGCCAGTCGAGCAGGCGCAGCACCGGGCGCCGCCGCTGCCCGGCGCGGATCTGCAGCGAATGGCCGTCGTCGAGCCACAGGTTGAGCGGCACGGTGTAGACGCCGCTGTCGGCGAGCTCGATCACCGCATGCTCGGGCTGCGCGACGCCCGGCGGAGCGTCGCCCGTACGCGGCTGCCACGGCACAAGCGCCTGGCGCAGCGCGTCGCTGCCCTCGACGACGATCACCGTCGCGGTCGCCTCCTGGCGCAGCGGCCGGGTATACTCGCCGCCGCCGATCGCCGCCGAGAAGCCGTAGTGGTAGGCGACGATGACGTTGCCCTTGACCATCTGCCGCGGCGGAAAGGCGAGGCGGCCGCGCTCGGGATCGATGGCGATGAAGTTGCGCGGCGGCGCATAGGTCCAGTCGGCGAGGTCGGCGACGACGACCTGTGCCGCCGGGACCGGCTGCGGACTCTTCGCCGTCGGCCAGCCGGGGGCCCAGACGGCGACGCTCTGCGCCTCGTCGCTGCCAGCGACCAGCCCGTAATCGTCGGGAGAGGCGACGACCATGGTGTCGCCGCGCTGCGGCGGCACGGCGAACCGGCGTCGGGTGATCGCCCCCGGCAGCGCGCGTGCCTCCGGCCCGGTGTCGCCGCTGACGGCGCGGTTGAACAGCGGCGCGTCGTTGCCGAGGACGCTGAAGGTGTAGCAGTTGGGGTGGACGTCCTCGACGCAATAGGCCGGCGTGCGGGTGACCGGGAACGGCTGCAGCCGCCAGACGAAGACGCCGACCGCGGCCGGGTTGTACCGCCCCCGAGCGCGGCGCGAGCCCAGCCGCCGCAGGTCGGGCGACCTCGCCACGCCGTCGAACGCGTCGCCGAGGCCCGCGAGCGCGAGGGCGTCGCGCAGGTCGCCGGTGTGGCCGCGGTCGATCGCCGTCAGCCGCGCCGACTGGGTCTGGGCGAGCAGGCGGCCAAATTCGACCGCGTGCGCCGGCCAGCCGGCGATGTCGCGGGCGAGCTGTTCGAGCAGCGCCAGCGTGCCCTTGCGCCGGCGGTAGTGCAGCGTGTTGGCGACCTCGCGCCGCGGCAGCGCCCAAGTGGTGCCACCGCCCGACGGCGCGATCGGCGTCGTGGCCGAGCAGGTCGGCGATATAGGGCACGACCCAGTCGGCGCAGGTCTCGATGAACCAGTTGTCGTACTGCGCGGCGATATCGTCCTCGATCAGCGCCGCCTGCTCGGCGATGACCTGGAGCAGCGCGCGCAGCGGCTCGCCGCTCGCCCCGTCGCGCAGCCGGTGGACCGCGGGCAGCAGGCGGTAGAAGCGGTCGAGGCGGTCGGGCGTGGTGGTGATCGGCATGGAGCGCCTCAGACGATCTGGTTGAGGACGAGGGTCGCCGGCACCGATCCCGCCAGCACGAGCAGTTGCGCCGGGCGCAGCATCCCCACGCGCCGCCCGCCCGCCGCCGCAACTGTCGGGGCGACGCCGGCAGCGACGACCGCGGCGACGTCCTTGGCGATCTGCTCGGGCGGGCGCGGCACGCCGGCGTCGCTGCCGGTGTAGTCGAGGGTCGGAATCGCGCCGAACGCATCGAGATCGACGTAGACGACGCCGGGGACCGCCTGGACGACGCCCAGCACCTCGCTGCTGGCGGCGCCCTGGCCGAGGTCGCGGCGGTCGAAGCCGAACGCGTCGAGCAGCGCGCTGCGGACGTCGGCCACGACGCGCTCCCAAAGATGGTCGGGGTCGATGCGGATCTTCGCCGCGACGATCAGCAGCAGCAGCTCGCGCGGCAGCAGGCGGAGCGGCTGGAACGGATCGCCGAGATCGGCGAACGCCCGGCGCAGGTTGACGATCAGGTCGGACCCGTCGAGCGGGATGTCGTCGCTGCCCGCGACCGTGACGAGGACGACCTCGCCATGCCCGTCGCTCAGCCGGACGGCGGCGGCCTTGCCGATGCCGGCGAACGTCCGGGCGAAGTCGGCATAGTCGCGGGTCGACACCAGCCGGCCGAGCGCGGTGACGGCGAGCGGCGCGTTGCGGCGGATGTCGGCGCTGCCCTCGGGGTCGGCGCCGCCGGCCGACGGCAGCGGATTGACGACCTCGCGCACGCCGAGCGGCCGCGTGACGAGCTGCGAGATCTGCCGCGCCTTGACGTCGCCCGGCCGGCCGATCCCGCTCCGATAGTCGGCGACGACGTTGCCGGTGCCGGTCGGCAGCCGCGCGCCGGCGACGCCGTTGCCGAACACGACCGAAGTGACGCCGGTCGCGTCGACGCGCTCGACATAGACGCGGTCGCGCGGGCCGGCGTCGAGGAAGCTCGTCACGGCGTGCCAGCGGACGTCGTCGACGAACAGCTGCACCGTGCTCGCCGCGCCGGCGGCGGTCGGTGCGGCGAGCCACGTCACCGGCGCCTGCTTGAGGGCGAAGCGCTGCAGCGCCTTGGTGCCGTCGCCGCTGCCGAGCGTCTCGTGGCGGCTCTCGCCGTGGGTCGCCTTGACGACGTTGCCGTCGATCCGCACCGTCCCGCGGCGGTAGCAATAGCTGAGCGGCTTCTCGAGCGTGACGAAGCTGTGAATGCGGTCGCCGGCAAGGGCGAAGACCGTGGCCTTGCCGCTGGCGATCGGACCCCGCCAGCGCGGCATGGGCGGCTGCAGCGGCAGTCGTCGCACCCGCCCCGTCTGCGCGTCGACGAGATCGCCGGCGACGTCGTGGACGATGTCGGCGACCATCGCCGGCTCGCTGGCGAAGACGCCCTCGATCCCGTCGAGGTCGGCGCGCTCGCCGCTGACGATGACGAACCTCCCGGGCGCGAAGTCGAGGTAGAGCCCGTCGAGCTCGAGCGGATCGCCGCGGCCGCAGACGTCGTCGGTCAGCGGCGCCTCGGCGAGCGTCAGTTCCTCGCTGCGCGCGTACACGGTCGTGTTGCGGATGACCTGGAAGTCGCTGTTCCAGACCGACTGCTTGAGCAGAAGCGCGAGATCATCCTGATTGTCGTCCAGGCTGAGCCAGCGGTCGCCTCCGCCTAGCGTCACGCCGCTAGTGTCGGCTACGAGGCCATAGTCCGACCGCGAGACCTTCGGCTGAACCGCCGCGATCCGCGCCACCAGCACCGGCCGGGCCGGCGCGACCATCGACTGCCGCCGCCCGCCCGCGTCGGGCACCGGCGGCACAGCCGTGGCATCGACCAAAAGCCAACTGTCGGCGGTTACGCCGTCATAGGCGGCATCGAGCCACAGCTGGCGATCGCTCTCGTGCCGCTTGACGATGAGCGGGCCTTCGATCTGATCCGGATCGCGCTCGACGATCGGCCATTCGCCGACATCGACGGTCTCGGAGGTGAACTGCCCGGTGGAGAATTCGCCGCTCATGACCGGCGTCAGGCGGGTCCGGCTGCGGCGTGGGACGCGGCTGCCGAACAGGCCCGCGCGCAGCCGCGGCGCGAAGACGCGGAGCGTCGCCGGGGGGCTCGCCGTCGTGTCGCCCGCCAGCGCCGCCCCGAGCGTCGCCGCCAGCCGCGGCGTCGCCGTCGTCATGACCTGCAGCGCCGCGTCGCCCGACACGTCGAAGCTGCGGCCGAGGTCGCGGGGCAGCTGGAGCGCGTTGGCGAGCGGCCGCGACGGGGCGGCGGCGAGGGCGGCGAGCGTCGCCGCGCCGGTCGCGTGCGCCTGGCCGGCGCTCGCCGCCGACGCCGGAGCGGCCGCAAGCCACGGCTCCAGTGTCACGCGCGTCCGGCCGGCGCTGCTGTCCTCGGCAACGGTCAGGATGCGCCATGCGTCGGGTGGCGGATCGGTCGAAACCGGCGCGCCGAATGGGCTCATGCCGATCAGCAGCGGATCGCCCGGCTTCAGCCGCGTCTGCGTGCCCGCCAGCCACAGCGCCCGGTCGCGCTCGACGGTACGCAGCTGCTGCGGCTCGGTCTGCCGGACGCCGAGCCGGTTCCACGCGGCGCGGGCGCGCAGGTCATCCGACGTCTCGAAGCTCTGCGGCAGCTCGTCCTGGCCCGCCACCGTCTGCACCCGCGCGCCTTTCGGGATCAGCGTGTCGGCCGGCTGCGGCGCGGTGCCGGGCGGCGGCAGCGGCGGCGGGTCGATGGTGAACGACAGATAGACGCTGGCAGCGACGCCCGGACGCGGCGCATAGCCGACCAGCCGCGCCAGCCAGTACAGCGACACCCGCTCGGTCGCGGTGCGCAGATAGCCCTCGTTGGCGATCCGCTGCTGGTAGAAGGTGAGCACGTCGGCCGCGGTCGCCCAGGCGTCGAGCAGCGCGATCGCCGGATCGTCGGCGCTGCGCACCCGCAGGTCCGCGAGCGGCCGCGCCCCGTTTGCGAGCCGGTGCGTCGATAGCCGCGCCTGCATCGACGCGAGGAAGCTGCCGTGCGTGCCGATCCGCGTCTGCAGCGCGTCGAGCCCCGGCCGGTTCGTCGTCGCCGCCGGTGTCAGCACGGCGACGCCGCCGCAGCAGCCGCAGGCGTCGCTGCCGCAGGTGCAGGCTGTCCCGCTCATCGCCCGCCCCTCATCGTCAGCACCAGCCGCCCGTTCTCCGGAAAGTCGGGGTCGCCGTCGAGCCGCGCGACCTCGAGCGGGCCGAGCGGCAGGATGCCGCTCGCGAGTTCGTCGTTCGGTCCGGCGAACAGCCGCTCGAGCCTGGTGACGACGACGCTCGACACGCCCGCGAGGGCCTGCACCGCCGCGACCAGCGCCGAGACGGTGACGGCGTCGCCGAAGCTCAGCCGGTCGGGATGGAAGAAGCCGAGGCTGCCGTCGGCGGCGCGCCCGGCCCCGAGCGCGGTCAGCACCGCCGCCTCGACATGGCCGCGCAGATAGCCGTCGGCGACGCAGACGGTCAGGGCGAGGTCGATCGACACGAGCTCGGCGGCGATGACCCGGACGTCGTGGCCGATGCGGCGGAACGCCTCGAGGTGGGCGGCGATGCAGTCGAGCAGTGCGGCCGGCGGATCCTCGCGCCCGATGCTGTCGATCGCCACCTCGACGGCGGTGCGGACGCCGGTCGCGCGCATCACCGCGGCGGCGCGCTGCACCAGCGCGGGGAAGTCGCGCTCGACGATGGCGACGTAGTCGGCCGGCGTGATCGCGCGCTCGAGACGGGTGGCGATGGCATAGGGCGCGCGCAGCTTGGCCTCGGCGACCGGCTCGAACGCGGTGCCCCCGGAGGCGGCGAGCGGGTTGCGGACGGCGATCGCCGTGCCGTCGGGGAAGTCGTTGCCGAAGACGATCTGGGTCAGCGTATCGGCGCCGACGTTGCCCGCCGGGCCGCTGCCGGTGCGATAATGCGCGGTGAAGCGCTCGCCCGCCTCGACCGCCCGGCCGCACTCGCCGTCGCCGAAGCGCAGCCAGGCGACGCGGTCGTCGTCGACCTCGACGACGAAGTGGAGGTCGTCGGGCCCGCTGGCGAGCAGGTCGGGGCGCGGCAGCCACTGGCGCGCGGCCGGCACCGGCGCGCCGGGCCGCTGCGCCGGCAGGCTGGTCAGCGTGATCTCGGGCAGCGCCGCGAGCACGTCCGTGACCCGGATCGCCTGCGCCGACGTCGGGCCGCAGCCGCCGCAGCCGGCGTCGTGCGGCCCCGGGCACGCGGCGAGCGGCGCGGCAAAGGTCAGGTTGGCGCGCGGCACGGCCGGTGCATAGCGACCCGGCAGATAGCTGATCTCGGCGGCGGCACAGTCGGTCGAGCAGGTCGCGCGGCTGTCGACCTCGGGCACGGTGCCGAGGTCGACGCTCCAGCTTGCGCCATGGTCGACGACGACGATGTTGCCCCAGGCGACGCTGACGCCGGTGAGCGGGTGGCAGTCGGGGGCGTCGCTCGTCGCCGACAGGCACAGCGGGAACGGCAGCGCGTCCTCGGCGCACCACTCGACCTCCCACAGCAGCACGCGCAGCAGCGGATCCCACGCCGGCGTCGCGCGGGTCAGCCGCACCGCGTGGCGATGCGTGGGGTCGGCGTCGAGCGGATCGCCGGTGCGCGGCCCGATCACCTCCTCGAAGACGAGCAGGTCGCACGGCGCGAGGTGAAGCTGGTGCCACTGGCCCGCCGCGACGCCGCCGGCGATGTCGACCGGCGGCGCTTCGGGGACGCAATAGTCGGGGTGGTCTGGCGGCAGCGGTGGCGGCGGCAGCGAGCCCGGATCGAGCAGCGTCGCCGACGTCGCGCCGCGCGGCAGGCAGCAGTCGCGCTCGCCCCAGTCGTAGAAGGCGATGCGGTTGCGCGCGCTGCGCAGCGTTACGGTGGGGGCTGGCCAGCGCGGCTGGAAGGTCAGCCACGCCGCCGGCTCGGTCGCCGGCAGCGCCGTCGCGCGGACCATCGGCGCGTCGATCTGCGGCAGCTTCGTCGTCACGACGAAGTCGGCGGCGTTGAGCTCGATCGCGGCGTCGGACACCGTGCAGGCGATCAGGGCGCGCGCGTTGCACCCCTCGTGCAGGCGGTAATCGACCAGCCGGACGTGCCGGCGCACCGACGTTCGCAGCCGGGCGGTGTCGAGATAGGCCTCGGTGGCGACCGCGTCCTGGTAGTAGCTGAGTTCGTCGGCGACATAGGCGAGCACCTCGACCAGCGTTACGCCGAGATCGGGGGCGTGGCGCTCGGTCCAGCCGGGCATGATCAGCGCCAGCCGGTCGAGCAGCAGCCGGCGGAAGCTGGCGTAATCCTTGGCGAGATAGTCGATCGCCGGCTCGGGCAGCACCTCGGGCGGGCATTGGGGAGCATCGCCGCAGTCGAGATCGGACGGGCAGCTCGCCTTGAAGCCGAACGCGACGCAGGCATAGCGCGGGTCGAACGCCGGGTGCGGACGGCCGGTCGGGCGGTCGTCGGCGTCGAGCTCGATCGCGCACAGCCGGTAGGTCGAGAAATCGCCGGGGCGATCGACCGTCACCGTCAGGACGTCGTCGCTGCCGTCGTCGGGCGCGCGGACGATGCCGATGCCGCGGATGACGAGGTCGCGGATGCGGCGGCCGCCCTCGAGCCGCAGGAAACGGCCGTCGGACCAGTCGGGCGCGCGGCCGAGGAAGTGGACCGACAGTGTCGTCTGCGCCGCGTCGACCTCGACGTAATCGAAGCCGATGCTCGCGCTCGCCCGGACCAGCGGCCGGCGCGCGTCGGTGTCGCAGCACAGGGTCGCGGCGGTCACAGGGCGTCTCCCGCCACGATCAGCTCGCGTCGCGTCTCGCCGGTGGTGCGCACGGCGTAGCTGAGGTCGACGCGCAGCACCGCGTCGTCAGCGGTCAGCGTCAGCGCCTGCACCTCGATGATGTCGCCGAGATAGCGGTGGATCGCGGCTCGGGTGGTGAACTCGAGCGCGGTGGCGATCTCGGGCGTGTTGGCGGCGAACACCGCATGCATCAGGCCGCTGCCGAAGTCGGGCCGGTTGACGCGCTCGCCGGGCCGGGTGAGCAGCAGCTGCTCGATCATGTCGCGGATGTGGCCGGCCGACGTCGCCGCGGCGGTGCGGCCGAGCGCGTCGAAGGCGAAGGGGAAGGCGAGGTCCATGTCAGCTCGCCAGCACGCGCGCCTGGGGCACGACCACGATCATCGGCGTGCCTGTCGGCGCGCACAGCGACGCGCCGCTTTGGACGACGAGCGGCTGGCCGTTCGATAGGACGCGCGTCGTGCCGGTCAGCCATTGCCCGGTGACGCACGGGCCGTTCGCCGCCGGCGGGGGCGGAAAGGCGCAGCCGGCGATCAGATATGGCGACGCGATCGTCACGCTCGGCGCGCCGCCGAGCATGACGCGCGGGTTGGGCACCGCCGGGCTCGCCTGCCCGCCGTGCGCGCACGTCACCGTCGCACCGACCTGAACGAGCAATCCCGGCATGACGTCCTCCCTTCAGGTGACGGCGAGCGCACCGTTGTTGACCGTGACCAGCGGCCCGACGAGCGTGATCGAGGCGCCCTTGCCGTTGTCGATGAAGATGCCGCTGTCGTTGACGACGATGTGCGCGCCCGTCGTGCTCTTGAGCACGATGCCGCCGGTGATCGGTGTCGGCGGCATGTCGCTCAGCGTCAGCGAATGCTGCGCCAGCGTCTGCATGACGATGTTCGGCGACACCGGCAGGCCGAGCAGCGCCGCCGGCGGGATGTCGCTCTGCCCGCCCCAGCGGCAGCCGCTCCAGATCGGGTAGCTGGGATCGCCGCTCTCGAACTCGGCCCAGACACCGGCGCCGACCGGCGGCACCATGTAGACGCCCATCGGTGGCCCGGTCGGCCCGGCGAGCGGCGTGCACGCCTCGGCCCAGCTCGACGGGATCTCGCCGAGGACGCCGGGGATCGACAGCTGCAGCCGCCCGCGCTGCTCGGGGTCGACATTGATCAGCACCGTCGCGCGGTACTTGCCGTAGAAGCGCGTCGGCTCGGTCATGGCACCACCACCGGCGTCATGCTGATCAGCCCGTCGCGCGACAGCTGAAAGCTCTGCTTGTACTCGCCGGGCTTGAGCGAGTGGGTGACGCCGTCGACGTTGTACAGGCCGTCGTAGGCGAGGCCGGCCCCGGTCACGCCGACCTGCATCCGCGCCCGCAAGACCCCGCCGTAGGAGGCGACGTTCAACGAGCCCGACGCGGTGATCGCGCTGGCGCTGCGCAGCGCCCGGCCGATCGCCCGCTTCGCCGCCTCGGGCGCGGTCAGCGACGAGCTGTCGGGGCCGCGTACGATGCGCCCCGGCGGGGTCGGCCGCAGCCCGAGCGGCGGCTTGATCGGGTCGATGTCCGGGACCGGCACCGGGATCGGAATCTTGTGGGTGACGGGATCGAGGATCGTCGTGATCGTCGTCCGCTTCGCCAGACCGTCGAGCCCGAAGCGCAGCGCCTCGACATTCGTCTCCGAATCCATGTTGATCTTGAGCGCGCGCTGCGGGACCGGCAGGGCGACCGGCGGCCCGAAGTAGGCGACGCTCTGCAGCGGCAGCGGCCCGGGCTCGACGAAGAAGACATAGCCGCTGTCCTCGGCGAGCTGCTTCAGATAGGCGCGGTCGGTGCCGGTCTGCGTGTCGAAGCGGCTGGTCGGGCTGTCGACGGCGACGACCGGCGGCGGGATGATCAGCGGCACGACGCCGAACGCCGCATATTTGCCGAGGATCAGCGCCACCCGCGCCGCGTCGGGCATCGCCAGGAACGGCAGGCGCATCTCGACGAGGTCCATCAGCACGCTCAGGTCCTCGCCCGTCAACGTCAGCGTCGCCGCGCCCGGCGTGCTCGACGCGCTCATGTCCTGGCGCGTGACGATGCCGTCGACGAGCACCTGCGGCAGGCCGCGCACGGTGACGACGACGACGACGCGCGTCGCCACGGGATCGAAGAAGCCGGCCGGGATCAGCGCGGTCTGGAGCAGCGACGTCTTGGCCATCGAGAAGGTCAGCTGGAAGCCGCTGCGATCGGGCGACTGGTCGATCTCGACCGACTGCAGCGCCTCCATCACCGGCAACGGCGCCGGCACCGGCAACGCCGCCGGGCCGATCAGCAGGGTCAGATAGGTGCTGTCAAACACGGGGCGGCCCCGGGATGCCGTCGGGCAGCGGAATGTCGAGCGTCCGGCCGACGGTCTCGACCAGCGCCTCCGGACGGAGCGCACGGTTGGCGTCGGCGATGCGCCAGGCGAGCTCGGGGTCGCCGATGGCCACGGCAGCGAGGTTGTCGAGCCGGTCGCCGTCGGCGACGCGGTACTGCTGCTGCACGACCAAGGCCTCGGGGGCCGGCACGAAGCGGCGGAGCAGGTAGGTGACCTCGGTGCCGTCGGCGCGGGTCAGCGTCGCCGTTGGCGTCGTCGCGTAGCGGCTGTTGGCGGGAAAGGTCATGGCCGCGTGCTCCTCACAGGCCGAGCCCGGCCAGGCTGGTGGTGGAGCCGGTCGTCGCCAGCACCTCCTTGGCGATCTGGTGCGCGACGAACAGCGCCTGGCCGACCGTGCCGATCTCGAGGTCGGCATAGCTCAGCACATGGAGCGTCAGGTCGACCTTCGCCCGCGTCGGGTTGAGCTTCGTGTCATAGGCCTCCTCGGTGATCGAGATGTCGCCGATGCGGACCGGCAGGACCCGCGTCGGGCCCCAGACGAACAGCACCAGCGGCGCCGACGCCGGCAGGATCTCGATCGTGCCCACCGCGGCCAGCACCATGTTGGCGATGACGAGCGCACTCTTGGGGTAGATCATCATCTCGAGGCTCGCGAGCCACGGCGTAATGCCGGTCTGTTCGACCAGGCCGTTGCCGACCTCGAGCGCGTTGGTCGCGTCGAGCACCAGCGACAGGGTGATCGTCTCCTTCGGCGGCCCGGCGAGGCGCAGCGCCTCGCCACGGTCGCCCTCGCCCTGCGGCGCACGCGGCTCGAGCCGGCGCGTCATCGTCTCGGGGTTGTACTGGAACGGGACGATGCTCGCGAGCGGGTTGAACAGGTCGGCCGCGATCAGCGCGCCCTTGAGCAGCGACGGTGAACCGGGAAAGCCGCTCATGGCGCGGGTGCCGGCGCGGGTGCAGGCGCGGCCGGGCGCGCGGCCCGCAGGATGACGAGATACTCCTCGGGCGTGTGGACGTGGCCGTCGCGGGTGACGACCTCGATCGAGACTGCATCGACGCCGTTGTTGGTCCGGCCGTGATGTTCGGTCACGCGCATCCGGATGTGGTCGCGGCGGTCGTTGATATAGACGCGGAAGATGTTGCCGCTCGCCGCGCCGCGGACTTCGCGGATCGTGGGGTCGGAGAAGAAGTCGCGCAGCAGGGCGACCTCGGCGTCGACGCCACGCTGATGGGCCCGGACGAACTCGCGACGGACGGCGAGGCGCGTCGCCGGGTCGGCCGAGTTCGGGTCCATCCCCGGGCTGCCGATGCGGCGCGCGTAGCCTGCCGTCCGCGCCCGTTCGGTCAGGAAGTGGAGCAAGCCGGCCTGCAGCCCGAGGTCGCTGCTCGCGAGCAGATCGTCGATGTCGACGTAACCCTCGGCCCAGGCGTCGAAGATGACACGCTGCGTGAAGTGGCCGGCACCGTCGCGCAGGCGGGCCTCACGCGTCGTGATCCGCAGCGGCAACACCACGGGCGCGTCGATGAAGTCGATCATCTCGCGGTCGAACTCGGTCATGTCGCCATAGGGATTGACGACATAGGTCAGCAGGCCGCCGGAGGTGTCGAAGATCAGCGCCGTCGAGATCGCATTCAGCCGGTCGGCGAGCTCGGGCAGGCGCGCGACGCCCGAGCTTTCGCCGCGGCCGACGTCGCGCAGCTCGACGCGGCACTGGATATCGGGTCCCGCCGGGCTCAGCGGGAAGGGAACCGGCCGGCCCTGTGCCGCGAGCGACGCCGCCCGGTCGGCCTCGGCCTCGAGCGCCTCGCCGCCCGTGGCCCGGCCGCCCTGGCCTCCAGCCTGCTGGACGACGTGCGCGAGTTCGTGCGCGAGCAGTTCGCGCCCGCCGGCCGAGTGCGGATCCTGGCGCCCGGGCGCGAAGACGATGTCGCGACCGCTCGCGAACGCCGCCGCGCCCAGGCTCTCGGCCACGCGGCCCGCGTCGCGGTCGCCGAAGGTGCGGACGCCGCTGAAATCGTGGTTGAAGCTGGCCGACATGGCCGCACGCGTCGCGCTGCCGAGCGGCTCGCCGCGGCCGCGCGGCATTGTCTGCGGCGACGCGGCGGCCGGCGCGACCCGCTTGCGCTGGATCGGCTGCGGCCGCGACAACGCCCTTTCGCGCAGGCCGATGCTCATCGGTCGCCCTCCCCGACCGGACCCGCGACCAGGCTGGCGGCGACCGCTTCGCCGATGCGCCCGCCGACGCTCGGCCCGGCGCGCGGCAGGGCGGCGGCGAGCGCCTCGTGGCGGCCGCCCGCCTGCCACCAGCCGGGCCGCTCGCTCGCGCCGAGCCGCGCGGCGAGCGCCGCGATGACGGCAGCCTCGAGCGCCGCCGGGTGCGCGCCGACCGCAGCGTCGACGACCAGCGCCTCGATGTGCACGTGGAGCGTCATGCCCGCACCGCCGCGACGGCCCGGAAATCGGCCTCGTTGACCGGGCGGTCGAGCTTGCGCAACTCGGCGCGGGCGGCGTCGAGGACCAGCGCCGTCGTCACCGGCGTACCCGGCGGCGGCAGCGGCGAAGGCGGCGTTGAGCGCGATGCTGTGGATGTTGCCGCCCGACAGGTTGAGCCGCGCCAGCCGGTCGAGGTCGAGCGGCTCGACGGGCACGGCGGCGGGAAAGACGCGCGCCCACATCGCCCGGCGCTCGGCGGCGCTCGGATGCGGGAAATTGACGATGAAGCGCAGGCGGCGGACGAACGCGGGGTCGAGCGCGTTCTTCATGTTGGTCGCCAGGATCGCCAGCCCGCCGAAGCCCTCCATCCGCTGCAGCAGGTAATCGACCTCGATATTGGCGTAGCGGTCGTGCGCGTCCTTGACCTCGCTGCGCTTGCCGAACAGCGCGTCGGCCTCGTCGAAGAAGAGGATCGCGCCGCCGGCCGCCGCGGCGTCGAAGACGTGGCGCAGGTTCTTCTCGGTCTCGCCGATATACTTGCTGACCACCGCCGACAGGTCGATGCGGTAGAGGTCGAGGCGCAGCGCGTCGGCGAGCACCTCGGCCGCCATCGTCTTGCCGGTGCCGCTGTCGCCGGCGAACAGCGCGGAGATGCCGAGGCCGCGGTTCATCCGCGCCGCGAAGCCCCACCCGTCGTAGACCTGCGCCCGGGCCGTGACCTGTGCGGCGATGTCGTGCAGCTGGCCCAGCTCGGCGGGGGGCAGGACGATGTCGGCGAAGGTCGCGCGGACGTCGATCCGCTCGGCCAGCCGCGCCATCACCGGCCGCGCCCGCGCCCGGGCCGCGTCCCACACGCGATCGGGCAGGGTCGCCGCGTCGGGATCGGCGGCGACGCTGTCGGCAATCGCGGCGATCGCCGGCGCCGACAGGTCGAACTCGCCGGCCAGCCGGCCCGGCAGCTCCGGGGCGGCTTCACCGACTCGCGCCGTCCAGATCGCCGCCTGCTCGGTCGGCGTCGGCCGCCTCACCTCGATCGACGCCGGGGCGAGGTCGCCGAGGTCGGCGGGGTCGGCGGTGTCGATCAGCAGCGGCCCGCCGCACGCGGCGGCGAAGCGGGTCAGCGCTGCCGTCGCCGGGGCATCGTGGGAATCGAGGTACAGCGCGACCGGCAGCAGCCGCGTCTCGCGCTGCCACAGGCGCGCGACGAGGTCCGTGTCGGCGCCGGCGGCGAGCGCCTCGGCCGGCAACCGGTACAGGGTCAGCCCGCCCGCCGCCGCGGCGGCCGCAGCGACCGCGCGCTTGCTGTCGCGGTCAGCCCCATAGACGGCGACGGCAGCGCCCGCCCCCAGCCTGCCGGCGATCGTGTCGGCGACCACCTGCTGCGACGGCGGCAGCGGCTCGGCCGGCGGCGGCAGCGGCAGCAGGAGGTCACTGAGCCGCGGGTCGAGCTCGTTCAGCCCCTTGGCGAAATCGACGATCCGCTCGTCGGCGCGGATCGGGCTCGCCGTCAGCGCCCGGCCCGGCGGCTGATCGACGACGATCAGCCGCCAGTAGCGCAGCGGCCCGCGCGGCGACAGCGCCGCCCACTCGGGTGCCGGCGACAGAGCCAGCGCGAGGGCAAGCGTCGGATAGTCGCGCGTGGCGTCGCCGTGGATCGCAGCGCAGGTCGCGGCGATGCCGGTATCGAGCTCATAGGCGAGGCACAGCAGCAGGATGTCCTGCTCGAACGCGGTCAACGCGAACCGTGCCGCAAGCAGCGCCAGCGCCGTCGGCGGCCCGTCGCCGGCGGCCGCCGGCGCGGCGTCGGCCGGCGGGGCATTGTCCTCCGACGGCGGCGGGAGGAGGATCAGCGGCTCGGGCGGGTCGTCGCCGCGCGTCCAGCGCTCGAACAGCCCGCGGCGGCGCGGCTCGGGCGCCGGCGTGTCGGCGGCGGGGGCCGGTGCGGCGGCCGGCGGCGGCAGCAGCGTCGCCAGGCGGGCGCGGATCCGCGCGACGCCGGCGGCGAGGTCGGCGTCGTTGCGCGCCAGCCAGTCGGCCGCGTCGGGAGCCGGTTCGCCGGTCATGGCAGCGTGATCCGCTGGGCGGGGTCGAAGGCGAAGGTGCCGCTGGGCGCGTCGAACACGAACGGCATCGACTCCGCGCCGTCGACCCGCAGCCAGACCAGCTCGGCCGCGGCCACGGGCGCCGGATCGAAGACGAAGTCGAGCGTGTCGGTCGCCGCCGCCCGCGCCGTCGCCGGAACCTCGCGCAGGCCGATGCGCAGCGTCGCCGGCTGGTCGGGCAGGACCGGGGGCGTGCAGGTGATGCTGACCGTCGTCGCCGACCCGGCGGCCGCGTGGGCGATGGCGGTGATCTGCGGCGCCAGCAGCCACGCGAACACCGGCGAGGTCAGCGTCGCGCCGCCGCTCGCCGTGGTCGCCGTCACCTCGTACAGGCCGGCCGCCCACTGCGCCGCGGTCAGCGGCGGCGCGTCGACGGTGACGCTCGCCTGCGCCGGACTGCGCGCGTCGGCGGCGACGAGAAGATCGACCTGCGGCAGCAGCCGGTGGCGGAAGGTCAGCGTCAGCGTCTCGCCGCCGAGGTTGCTGCCGGTCAGCAGCAGCACCGTGCCGAACCGGCCGGCGCGCAGGCTCGCCGGCCGCGGCGTCCGCGCCAGCGCCGCGGCGACGCCGATCCACGCCGCGTCGAGCGTCGGAAAGGGTCCGGTCGCCGTGTCGACGCCCTGGTCGTCGGCACCACGGCGGAGCACCGGCAGAGCCGTGGTGCCTTGCTCGAGCGCGTCGAGGATCACCGGCTGCGCCAGGTAGCCGATCGAGACGGCGTGCGGCGACTGCACCATCAGCGACCACAGCCGGGCGAGATCGTCGAGCGACAGCATCTCCAGGCTGAACCGCACCGGCTCGTCGGCGGTGGCGAGATCGGTCGCGGCGAGGACCCCACCACTGCCGGCGACCGCGTCGGCGATCAGCTGGCTGCCGACGACCGGTCGCGCGTGCAGGTCGCGGACGACGGAGGCGAGCATCCGTTCGGGCTCGAGCGTCGCCGCGTCGCCGTAGAAGCTGATCAGGTAGTGGAGATCGATCGCCGCGCGCGGCCGGCGGCTGGGGCGGCCGCTGCCGTCGCGCGTCGGCAGGTCGTCGTTGCGCAGCGCGCCGTTGGGGACGACGCGGTACAGATAGATGTTGACGAGCAGCGGCGGCGACGCGGTCGCGGGCGGGCGGCCGAAATGGATCGCGACGCTGCCGCTGACCGCGCCGCTGACGGCGTTGAGCACGATCTGGCGCAGCGCGCCGCTGACCGTGGCGATGGCGAGCTGGTTGCTCACCGCCGGTCCGAACGGCCGCGCTGGTCGAGATAGTCGGCGAGGCTCGGCCCGCCGCGCGGGGCTGGCGCGGCGCGCCGCGCGGGCGGCGACGGCGCGGCGGCTGCCCGCACCTCGACCCGTCCGATGGTGATGTGCACCGGCGGGGCCATCGGTGATGCCGCCGCCGCTGCGGGTGCCGGCGCGGGCCTTGCGACGGGCGGGGCCATCGCTTGCCGCCGCCGATCCTCACGGGCCGGTCCGGGTGCGACCGGCGGGGCCGGGGGCAGTGCCAGCGCCGGAGCGGCGACCGGTTCGGGAGCCGGCGGGACGGCGAGCGGCGGCGGCTTCGCGGCGGCGGGCGCTGGCAGCGGGACCGCTGGCAGCGTCAACACCGCCACCGGGATCTCGACCGGCGGCCTCGGCCCCGCCGCCAAAGGCATGGTTGCGGGCGGTGTGTCGCGCGCGGCCTCGCGCCCCCTCGCACTCGGATCGGTCCGGGGAACGGGAGCGGCTTCCGGCTTAACGGCCACCGGCGCGGCGACCGGCGGCGGCGGGCTGGCCCGCCTGTCCGTGCTCGCCGGCGCGGGAGTTGCAGTTGGCGGCGGCGGAACGCGGGTGGCGACAGGGGCGACCCCTGCAGCCGCCGCCGGAACGACCGTTGCCGCGACCGGCTCGGGCTCGCCCGGCTCGCGCACGGACTCGAATCGCGTCGCGCGCCGCGGCGCGAGGGCGGCCTCGGGCGTCAGCACCCTCGCGGCGAGACGGGTGAGGAAGCCGGTCATGCCGCCCCGGCGAGCGCGAGATAATGGTCGCGGCGGGCGGGACTGAGGTCGAGGATCGCCGCCTCGCTCCAGTGATAGCGGCAGGCGAGCGCGTCGACCGTGCGCAGCATCGCCTGCGCCCAGTCGTCGAGGTCGGACCACAGCTGGCGGACGATGTCGAACGGCGCCAGCGTCGGGGTGGCGCAGGCCGGGCAGACGAGGTCGAGCAGCACCTCGGCCTGCGGATCGCGCGCCGCCAGCGCCGCCTCGACGCCGTCCTGCTGCTCGGGCGTAAGGTCGGTCGCGCCGGTGCACCGCGCCAGCAGCAGCGTGCGGGCGGTCGGAAGGTCGGCCGCGCCCTCGATCGCCAGCAGGTCGCCGCTGTTCGGCAGCCGGCACGCGAGGTGACGGCCCGCGGCGACGAGCTCGAACGCCTGCGCCTCGGCCGCGGGCACGCGCACGGTGCGGGTGTCGAAGGCGACCTCGATGGCCTCGCCGCAGGCCGCGCAGTCGGTCAGGCACTCCGCGGTGCTGCCGAACAGGCTCTCGCGCAGGCTGAGCAGCCACGCGTCGCGCTGGCCGATGGGCGCTGCCGCCAGCGCCTGCGGCTCGGCCTCGGGCACCGCCGCCTCGAACAGCAGCAGGCCGCGCACCGTCGCCGTGCGGTCCACCCCGCGCTCCCACACGCCGAGCAGCCGGGCGCTCGTGGGCACGGCGGTCATGGCGGTCAGGCCGGCTCGGTAAAGCTGACCTCGGCCGGCTCGGCGATGTCGGTGTCGCGCTGCCAGCCCTCGTTCTCGAGCTTGATGTGCTGGATCAGCGACGGCGTTGGCGTTGGCGTCGAGGTCCGCCATCGCCTGGAACTCCGACACCCAGCAGCGGAAGACCTTGTAGGCGATCACCAGTTGACCGCTCTCGTTGTACAACTCGATGATCAGGTCCTTGCGGAAATCCTTCGAGCGAGACCTCGGCGCCGAGGCCCGAGCCGTAGTTCCACACCTTGTTCGCCCACTGCTCGAACTGGAGTCGTGGGTCACGCCGCGCTCGAGCGTGATCGCCTCGTATTCGGTGCGGCCGGGCGACTTGCGGCTGCTGCTCGGGTCGCCGCCCTCGCGGTGCTTGACGACTTCGGTGGTGCGCTTGAGCGCGCCGACCTTGCTGATCCCGGCGACGTACTTGCCGTCCCACTTCACCCGGAACTTGAAGTTCTTGTACGGGTCGAAGCGGGTCGCGTTGACGGTGAACTGGGCCACGGACGCCTCCTCAAGCCTGGATCTGACCGGCGATCTGCTGCAGGCGGATCACCACGAATTCGGCGGGCTTCAGCGGCGCGAAGCCGACCAGGATGTTGACGATGCCGTTGTCGATGTCGTTCTGCGTCGTCGTCTCCTTGTCGCACTTGACGAAATAGGCGTCGCGCGGGGACGCGCCCTGGAACGCACCCTGGCGGAACAGGCTCTGCATGAAGGCGCCGACGTTGAGCCGGATCTGCGCCCACAGCGGTTCGTCGTTGGGCTCGAACACGACCCACTGCGTGCCGCGGTACAGGCTCTCCTCGATGAACAGCGCGATGCGGCGGACGGGGATGTACTTCCACTCCGACGCGACGCGGTCGTCGCCGAGCCGGGTGCGCGCGCCCCACACGACGCGCCCGACGCCGGGCAAGCTGCGCAGGCAGTTGATGCCGAGCGGGTTCAGCTCGCCGTTCTCGGCGTCGGTCAGGCGGACGCTGAGGTTCGGCACGCCGATCGAGCGTCGCCTCGAGCCCCGCCGGCGCCTTCCACACGCCGCGGCTGGTGTCGGTGCGCGCGTACAGCCCGGCGACCGCGCCGCACGGCGCGAACGCCTCGTCGCGGCCGTCGCGCAGCGGGTTCGGCTGGAGCAGGCGCGGGAAATAGACGGCGGCATTCTGGCTGGCGTCGCCGACACCGGCGCTGATCCCGGCGATCGCCAGCGCCGTCGTCGTCCAGCCGCTCGGCGGATCGACGATCAGCATCGCGCGCCGCTGCGTGCAATAGGCCGTCGCCGCCGAGATCAGCGCGCTCTCGATATCGCCGCCGAGCTCGTGCGGCGGGATGCACAGCAGGTTGAACAGGTCGACCTGCTCGAGCGCATAGAGGCCGGTCTTCGCCGCCTGGGCACCCACCGGGGTGAAATCGGCGGCGGCGGTGAGCGCGCCGCCGTCGGTTACCTGGTCCGCGACGGCGACCTTCGCATTGGTCGGGATCGCGTTGTCGCCCCACAACTGCTCGCCGGGCTGCGGCGCAGGGAAGGCGGGCGGCGTCGCGCCCGGCAGCGCGCCGTCGACGCGGACGAGCTGCGACTGCGCCGCCAGCACCTTGTCGACCTCGCGCGCATGGCCCGGCGTCACCGAGACGTTGCGGAACAGCTCGGTCGTGCCGGTCGCGGTATCGCGGACGGTCAGGTTGAACAGGTCCGCCGCGCCGCCGCCGGTGTCGTGGTCGATCACGGCGCGAAGGCTGTTGCCCCACGATCCGGGGTCGGCGGCGATCAGGGGCAGCGTGTTGGCATTGAGCTTCGCGCGCGCGGCCGTGCCCTTGGCCAGCCGGACGATGACCGCCTGCCCGCCGCCGTTCAGGTAGAAGTCCCGCACGGCGAAGCTCATCGAGCTGTCGAGCGAGAGCCCGCCGAAGGTCCGTTCAAAGTCGCCGTAGCTGTTGATCGTCGTCGCGACGTTGACCGGACCGCGCGCCGCCCGCCCGATGAAGGCGGTGATCGACGTCGCGACACCGGTGATGGTGTGGACGCCGCTCGGCACCTCCTCGATGTAGACGCCGGGGTAGCTCAGGGTCGCTGGCATCGCTCGCTCCCATCCATGACGGAAGACATGCGCGCACGCCCTCCCCTTCCCGGAAACACCGGGCGCTCCTCTGGCCGAACTTGTGTCGGCCTGCTGGACTGGCAACGCGAGAACACCGGTACCCGCGCGGCAATCTTTTACCGAGGCGAACTACACAACCCGCTCGACGCGCCGGAACACCGGATGCGCGCCAAAAATCCCATCGCAGCCCGGGTAGAAGACCGTCCGGGTCCACAGCGATTCGATGATGTAGCATCCGCGATTCACGGCGGCGGCGCAACAGCTATTAGATGAGCGGATAATTAACCCCACCGGCGGTCTTCAGCCGCGGCGGCATCGTCTCTGCGTCACCTTGGTGGGCGCGGGCCGCTTGTCCTGACCCCAACTCGGCGGTACCTTGCGCCAACTTGAGCGGGGGTCACGCATGCTGCGCCTCACGTTGGCACGGGCCGTCGGCTGCGTCGTGATCACCCGGTCGTGACGCGGCGCGCGGCCGTCCCGCAGGCAGCGGCGAGGACACCCGCCGGCCCTGCCCTGCGACCGGCGCCGCCGGTCGCGTTCACCGGCGGCGGCCGCCCGCTCGACCCCGGTGTCCGGTCGGAGTTCGAGCCGCGCTTCGGCCACGATTTCAGCCGGGTGCGCACCTTCGACGATCCCGCGTCGGCGCGGGCGGTTCGCGCGCGCGGCGCCGCGGCGATGACCGAGGGCAGCCGCATCGCCTTCGCCGAGCCGGGCATGGCCGCTGCACCGGCAGGCCGCCGCCTGCTCGCCCACGAATTGGCGCACGTCGCCCAGCGGCAGGTTCCCGGCGTGCCCGTCCCCGCCGGCCAGGCGGAGGCGGAGGCCGATGCCGTCGCCGCCGGTGCCCGCGCGGCGCCGCTGTCCCGCGCACCGGAGGGCATCCTGTGCCAGGCCGCGCCGACGCTCGACCTGACCGGCCTCAGCAACGGCGACTTTCTGGCGGCGATGTACGATGCCGCCGCGCCGGGCTCGAGCCCCGGCTACCGCGCGGCTGTCGAGCGTGAGCGACAGCGGCGCTATGCGCTCGGCCATCACTGGCTGACCGCCGGGCGGACGACGACCCCGCTCGGCTTCTGGCGCCTGCGCCCCGAGAACGGACCGACCGCGGCCGAACGGGTCGGCGCCGACGCGCTCGGGCAGCCGCTCGACACACGGGCGATGCCGGTCGTCAGCGACGACCAGTACCAGGCGCTCGTTGCCGGCGAGCGCGCCCGCGCGGCGGCGGCGGCACCGGCCTCGCTGCTGCAGACGCCGCGACGCCCGACCGAGACGCTGATCCGGTCGCCGCGCGGCCAGGCGACCCCCTACGCCATCGCCGACCCGCTGACGCTGCCGCCCGAGCTCGGCGGCGTCACGGTGCCCGATCCGCACGGCACGGTGGTCAGCATCGCCGACCTCAACGCGCGCCAGCCCGGCCCCGGCGACCCCGGCATCAGCCGCCGCGTCATGATCACCTTCGACGGGCCCGAGCCGACCGGCGTCGGCTACGATCAGTACACCCGCTCGTACAACGATCGGCCGGTGGCCCGCTTTGGCGAGCACGGTTTCGTCGAATCGGCGCAGGGCAGCGGCGGTGTCGGCCAGGCGCTGTTCGTCGCCCGCATGCGCGACGCGCTGCGGACCGGCACCGACCGGATGCGGCTCGACGTCAGCACCGATCAGCGGCCGGTCAGTCCCGAGACGGCGGCGCGGCTGCAGGCCGAAGCGAGGGCGCGGGGCGAAACCCGCTTCCAGATGCCGACAGCGATCGAGTATTTCCATCGGCGGCTGCAGGCCGCGGCCGGGCTCCGCGTCGATCACCCGGCCGAGGCGAACGATCACTACTATATCGACCGCGAGCACATGGCGAAGGTCGTGCTCGAATGGGGTGCCGATGTGACCCCAGCCGAGCGGGCGCTGCTGGGCCGCATCGCGGCTGGCGACGCCGCCGCCGCCGCCGAGTATCGCGTGCTTCCGGCGGCGGAGCCCGACCTCGTCAACCTCGCCCGCGACGCCGCGCTGTACCGCGCCGCGCCCGGCTCCGGGCGCGGCAGCCGCGTCGCCCGCGAGTTCATCGGGCGCGCCGCGAACCCCGAGACGCCGGAGTTCCTGCTCGGCCAGAACGGTACGTTCGGCACCGCGGGGCGCCAAGGGCTGACCGGTGCCCGTACGGGCGCGCTGGTCGGGCCGTTCATCGACCTGACCGTGACCGCCGCACAGGGCGGCGACCTCGGTGCCGCCGTCCGGCGCGCGCCGACGACCGCGGCTTACGGCGCCGTCGGGGGTGGCGTCACCGGCATCACCGAGCAGGTCCTGGTCCAGCGGGCATCGGCGGCGCTGATCGCGCGCGGGGTGGCGCCGGGGCTGGTCGCCGGCTTGACGATCCAGGGGGTCCGCGCCGTCTCGGCCGGGGTCGGATCGATGGCCGTCGAGGTGATCGTCATCCTGCGCGAGGACCGGCCGCACAGCACGCGCGAGACGACGCTGCGCACGGCGCGCGCCGGCGGCATCGGCGCCCTCAGCGGTGCCGCGGGCACGCTCGCCGGCAGCGCGCTCAGCGCCGCGGTAATCGGGGGCAGCGCCGGCACGGTGGCCCCCGGCGTCGGCAACGCGATCGGCTTCGTCGGCGGGCTCGTCGTCGGCACGGTCATCTATCTCATGCTCGACGCCTCGGTACCGCGCCCCGCCGCCGACTAGCGGCGTCCGACCTGCCGCGGCCCCGCCCGGGTGCCAGCACGGGCCCGCTACGGGCGGAAGTCGCGCATCCGGGCGACGGTGGGCGCGTCGAGCCGCTCGATCAGCGCCACGACCAGATCGACCATACGGTCGAAGTCGGCCCGGTCGACGATGCCGTTGTGGGCGTGGGTGTAGCGCGCGGGCACGACGAGGTTGACCGTCGGCACGCCCCCGGCGGTCGCCTGGATCGCCGCGCTGTCGTCGCCGTAGCCCTGGACGAGGTCGTGCTGCAGCGGGATCTTCCGCGCGGCCGCGACCTCGTCGACCAGGGCGACGAAGCGGCGGTTGGGCAGCGTGCTGCTGTCGTAGAGGAAAATACCCGGCCCGGCGCCGAGCACCGCCTGCGTCTCCTCCGGATTGCGGCCGATGCTGTCGCCCGTGATGCCGCCTTCGATGGCGATGCCGATGTCGGGCTTGATGACGTCCGCCGCCGTCCGTGCCCCGCGCAGGCCGACCTCCTCCTGCACCGTTGCGGCGACGAACAGCTGGTTCGGGTGTCCGCTCGCGCGCAGCCGGCGCATCGCCTCGACCACCACGGCGCAGCCGATCCGGTCGTCCCACGCCTTGCCGAGATAGCGGCCGCCGGGCAGCGCCACGAACGGCGCGTCGGGCACGACGGGGTCGCCCGGGCCGATGCCGAGCGCGGCGACCTCGGCGGCGGTGCGCGCGCCGACGTCGAGATACAGGCTGTCGCGCGCGAACACCTTGGTCCGCTCGTCCGCCGGCACGACGTGGATGTCGCGGATGCCGGTGACGGCGTGGACCGGGCCGTTGCGGCCGATGATGAGCCAGCGCTGGTCGGGCAGCGCCTGGTCGAGCCAGCCGCCGAGCATCTGCATCGACAGGAAGCCGTTCGGCGTGACCCGCCGGACCAGGCCGCCGAGCTCGTCCATATGCGCGTCGAGCATCACCTTCGGCCCGCTCGCGCCCTGCCGCGCGATGACCGAGCCGACCCCGTCGTAGCTGACCGCGTCGGCGAGCGGCGTCAGCTCGCGGACCATCACCGCCCGCACCGGCTCCTCGAAACCCGACGGGCCCGGCGCGTCGGCGAGTTCGGCGAGCAGCCGCTCGGTGCGGTCGCTCGCCGCCGCCGCGGGCATCGCCAGCCCGACCGCCACCGCTGCCACGAGCCACCGCATCCGACGTTCCCTTCCAAGGTCTGCACGCTTCATCGTCGTCATCGGGCCGTTCAGAGCAGCTTGTCCAGACGGACCTTGAACCCCGCGTAATAGTAGCGGCCGACGGCGCTGACCGGATAGGCAAAGCCGGCGGCGATATCCGGCAGCTGGTTCGTCAGGTTGTTGATGCCGCCGTAGACGTTCAGGTGGCTGTCCATGTCATAGCTGATCTGGATATTATGTTCCCAGCGCTCTTTGTAGAGGATGTAGCGCGGATCGTAGTTCGGATGGGCGGCCTGCTCGATCTGCGTGTAGCGCTCGGTCTTGCCCTGCCAGTCGAGGCCATAGTTGACGCTCAGCGGCCCGTGCAGCCAGGTCAGGTCGAGATTGCCGCTGTAGTCGGGCCGGTAGGTGCGATTGCGCTGCTGCTCCGGGACGCCGCCGACCGTCGCCAGGAAGGTCAGGTCGTTCAGATAGCCGCCCGACAGCCGGAAGTTCAGCGTGCCGAGGGTCGACGGCAGCTGCATGTGATAGTTCGCGCTCAGTTCGAGCCCTGAGGTAGTGAACGCGGCGACGTTCAGCGTCTGCGTCCGGTAGCTGTTGATGAAGCCCGTGACGTGCGAGCGGGTGAAGCTGTTGCAGAAGACGTTGTTCAACGTCGGCTGGTCGACGCACAGCTTGAACACCTCGTTGACGTCGGGCGTGTTGATCGCGTTCGTCAGCTTGATGTTGTACCAGTCGGCGGTCAGGAAGAAGCCCGGCAGAAAGCGGGGGCGGAGGACGACGCCCGCGGTCCACGTCTTCGCGACCTCCGCCGTCAGCTTGGGATTGCCGCCCGACAGGCCGGGCTGGCTGGTGCTCTGCTTGGGATCGGTCGCCGGGCTGAAGGCCGCGATCTGGGCCGGCGTCAGGCCGGCGGCGGTCAGCGCGGCGACGCAGTTCGCGGCGCGGTACTGCGTCCCCTCGGGCAGGAATTGCGGGTCGCAGGGATCGTTCAGGAACGTCTGCACGCCCTGGAGCGGGCTGAACAGTTCGGTGATGTTCGGCGCGCGGACGGCGCGGGACAGCGTGCCGCGGAAGGTGATGTCCTTGATCGGCGAATAGGCGCCGTCGACCTTCCAGGTCGTCGTCGCGCCGATCGTCGAATAGCTGGAATAGCGGACCGCCGCGCCGAACGAGAGATCCTCGGCGAAACGGACGTGGGACAGCAGCGGCACGTTGATCTCGCCATAGACCTCCTTGACGTCGAAGCTGCCGCCGCTGGGCAGGGTCTGGTTGCCGCCGTCGAAATAGCCGCCTTGGGAAAATGCCGACGGCGTCGAGGCCGTGCTCTCCCGCCGGTACTCCGCGCCGAGCGCGAAGCGCAGCGGCCCGCCCGGCAGGCTGAACAGGAAGCCGAGGTCGCCCGACAGCGACGCCGACACGACGTGCTGCTCGCTATAGGCGCGGGTCACGTCGTTGACGAAGGCGAACGCCTGACCGGCCGCCGTCGTATGGCCATAACCCAGGATGTTGATCGGCGAGCACTGGCCGGGCTTGAAGCTGAGCGGCGCGCCGCTGACCGGCTGGCCGGTGATGGTCAGGATGCCGGCATAATTGTTGGCGTCGATGATCGTCTCACCCGGCAGGTTGATCCGGCACGTCGGCTGCCCGGTGACCGGATCGGCGACGGCGTCGACGGCGGCATAGTAACGATCGGTCAGCCGCTGGTTGCCCGAGGTGACGACCGAGTTGGACCGGCCGTAGACGTAGGAGACCTCGTAGTGGAGGTTGCCGCTGCGCTCCCCCTCGCTCAGCGTTCCGCTCGCGCCGATGACGCCGCGGTACGTCTCGCGCACCGCGGTGGAGGTCGCGACGCCGAGATCGAAGTTGTCGCGGCTGACGAGCGCGCCGATCGGCGCGGCGTCGCCGAACCGCTGCTTCAGGTAATAATTGTCGGGCGCGAGGAAGGTGAAGAAGTCGAACGACGGCTGCACCACGGTGAAGGCGTCGATGTGGACGTACTTGGCCTCGGTGAACAGCTTGAAGGCGGGACTGAACTCGTAGTGCGCGAGCAGGTTGACGTTGTGCCGGCGGATTTGCGGCTCGATGTCGCCGAAATAGCCGGCGGTCGGCGTGTTCGACGTACTGTTGTAGGCGCGGCCGCCGCTGCCGGGGATCAGGATGCCCCGGTCATAGGGTTTGCCGTTGCCGTCGAAGTTCGGCACGAACTGGAACTCGGTCTGCCCGGTCTCGGGGTTGAAGACGCCGATATCCACGGCGCCGTTCGGCGAGCTGTCGGCCCAGCTAACATTGGTGTAGATCTTGTCGTAGGGCAGCGACAGGTTGTTCGACCCGTCGGCCAATGTCGGGTTGTCGATGTTGCGCAGCAGCTGCAGGTTCAGGGCCGGGTCGCCGAGGTAGCCGCGCTGATGCTGGTTCAGGCGATCCGAGCCCGAATATTCATAGGCGACGGTGATGTTGCCGCGGTCGTGGTCGAAGTTCTGTCCGACGATGACCGAGGCGAACTTGTTGCCGGCATCCTCGTGTTCGGAAATGCCGCCCTGGACGTGGACGAGCACGCCCTGGAAGTCCTGCTTGAGCCGGAAGTTGACCACGCCCGTGACGCCGTCGGCACCGTAGATCGCCGAGACGCCGCCCGTCAGGATATCGATGCCCTCGATCAGGTCGACGGGAATCGTGTTGATGTCGACCGAGTTCTGGCCGGAATAGGCGTTGACCTGGCGCCGGCCGTCGATCAGCACCAGCGTCCGCTGCGACCCCAGGTTGCGCAGGTTGAGCACGCTGGTGCCGACGTTGCCGGCACCCGAGGAGTCACCGTAGTTCTGCGAGTTGGACCCCGCGTTCGCGCCGTTCACCAGCGAGCCGACCAGCGCCGGCGACTGGCTGAGGAGTTCGGCGACGTCGGTCGTGCCCCTGACCGCCAGCGTCTGGGCGGAAAAGGAGGTGACGGGGTTGGAGAACTCGATCTCGGGGCGCGCGATGCGCGAGCCGGTGACGATGATCTCGCTGTTGTCCGGCGCCGCGTTGTCCGGTGCCGCGGTGGCGGTCTGCGCGGTCGCGGGTGCGGCACCGAGCACCAGCGCCGCGAGCGACGCCGCCGTCCATCCGCGACGGTGTACCTTTAGCATCGATGTTGCCCCCACTCTTGTTCGCTGCCCTGACGAATCGGATCAGCGTGGCGGCAATCGAAGGATAGGCAAGCGACTAGTTTGTCACGCCCGAACTTGGGACGCGATGTGTGCTTTTTGTGACGCTATGCAAAGTCAGTTGGTTATGCCGACGCGGCTCATGGCGAAGGCGGCCGCCTCCGCCTGCTGGTCGAAGCGGCGCAGCCGCCCCGACTTGCCGCCGTGGCCGGCCTCCATGTTGACGCGGAAGACAAGCGGCCGCGTGTCGGTCTTGGTCGCGCGCAGCTTGGCGACCCACTTGGTCGGCTCGTAATATTGCACCTGACTATCCCACAGTCCGGTGCCGACATACAGCGCCGGATAGGTGGTGGCGGCGACATTGTCGTAGGGCGAATAGCTGAGCATGTAATCGTAGGCCGGCTTGTTCGCGGGATTGCCCCACTCGTCGTACTCGTTGGTCGTGAGCGGGATGCTGGCGTCGAGCATGGTCGTGACCACATCGACGAACGGCACCAGGGCGATGATCGCCGCATAGTCGGCGGGCGCCATGTTGGCGACCGCGCCCATCAGCAGGCCGCCGGCGCTGCCGCCCTCTGCGACGACCTTGTCGGGCGCGGCATAATGCTGGGCGACGAGCCCGCGCGTGACGTCGATGAAGTCGGTGAAGCTGTTCTTCTTGTGCATCAAATGACCGTCGTCGTACCAGCCGCGGCCCATCTCCTGCCCGCCGCGGATGTGCGCCATCGCGTAGACGAAACCCCGGTCGAGCAGGCTCGGCACCAGCAGCTCGAACTCGGGATCGGTCGACAGGCCGTAGCTGCCATAGCCGTACTGGAAGAGCGGGGCCGTGCCGTCGCGCTTGAACGCCTTGGCGTGGACCAGCGACACGGGCACGCGGGTGCCGTCGCGGGCGGTCACCCACACGCGCTCGGTGACGTACTTGGCGGGGTCGTAGCCCGGCACCGGCTCGACCTTGCGGACGCGGCGCTGCGCCAGTGTCGGCGTTGATCTCGATGATCGTCTCGGGCGTCGCCAGCGAGGTGTAGCTGTACCGCACCCACGGCGTCGCCGTCTCGGGGTTGACGTCGAGGGTCATGGTGTAGGCAGGCTCGGCTGCCGCCACTGCCTCGCTCTTCCCGGCATTGGTCAGCAGCCGCAGGCGCTTGTTCCCGTCGACCCGCTCCTCGATGGCGAGGAAGCCGTCGAACGGGTGGAAGTCCTGGATGAAGACCGATCGGCTGGCCGGCACCAGGTCGCGCCACGCCGACGTGCCCTTGGCCGCATCGGCATCGCCGACGGTGACGAGCTTGTAGTTCGGCGCGGCGAGGTTGGTCTTGATCACCCAGTGATCGCCGACATGGTCGGCGTCGTACCGCAGGTCGCGCTCGCGCGCGGCGACGGGGGTGAAGCGGGTCGGGGCCGCGGCGGGGGCGCAGCGCGCCTCGGTGCTGACGGTGCTGACCAGGTTTATGCAGAGGTAGCGGTCGTCGGCGGTGCGCTTCAGCGAGAGGTAGAAGCTGTCGTCCGCCTCCGCATAGACCACCCGGTCGGCCGAGCTCGGCGTACCCAGCACATGCGCCTTGACGCGCTTGCTGAGCAGGGTGACGGGATCCTTCTCGATGTAGAAGATCGTGCGGTTGTCGTCGGCCCACAGCATGTCGGGCTCGGCATTGGCGATGCTGTCGCCGAGCAGGCGGCCGGTGGCCAGGTCCTTGACGCGAAGGACATATTGCCGGCGCCCGACCAGATCCTCGGTATAGGCGAGCAGGCGGTCGTTCGGGCTGACCTCGCTCGCGCCGATGTGGAAATAGCCGTGGCCCGCCGCCATCTGCGGCTGATCGAGCATGACCTGCTCGGGGCCCGTCAGGCTGCCCCGGCGCCGGACGAGGACGGGATAGTCGGCACCGGTGCTGAAGCGCGTCTGGTAGTAATAGCCGCGCTTGCGGTACGGCACGGACGCGTCGTCCTGCTTGATCCGTCCGGTGATCTCCGTGAGCAGCGCGGCCTTGAGCGGCTGCATCGGCGCCATGACGGCATCGGCATAGCCGTTCTCGGCCGCGAGATAGGCGAGCATCTCCGGGTTCTTCCGGCTGTCGTCGCGCAGCCAGTAATAGGGGTCGTTCCGCACCGCGCCGAACGGTGCCTTGATCTCGTGCGGCCGCTTGGCGGCGACGGGCGGCGAGGGCAGCGGCTCGGCCGACGCCGACGCTGCGAGAGCGACGCCAAGCAGCAACGGGATCAGACGCATGTGGCCTCGCCGGGATCGTGACAAGCGCCCGGGGTTCCGGACGCCGGCCCGCAGTAACGCGGCTTTCCCGGCGAGTGTCAACGCGCGCGCGGGCGGCGTCCCTGCCCCCGCGCGGCCCCTACTTCCCGCCCAGGCGCACCTTGACGCCGGCATAGACGAAGCGGCCGACGGCGGAGATCGGCTCGTTGATCGCGTTGCCGGGGTCGGGGCGCTGGTCCGACAGGTTGAGCACGCCGAGGTAGAAGGACATGCCGCTCGGCAGGGCATAGGCGACCTGGACGTCGTGCTGCCACAGCTCGGAATAGCGCAGCAGCGACGGCGCGGCGAACAGCGGGTCGTTCTGCGTCGTCAGTACGTCGACCGTGCGCGTGCCGTCGATCCAGCGCAGGTTGTAGGTCAGGGTGAAGTCGCCGAGCGACCAGCTCGGCGAGAAGTTGAAGTTCCACTTGGGACTGCCCGGCTGGTCGACCTGGTCGGTGACCGGCGCGCCGGGGATGCCGGTGATGTCGAGCCGGTCGAGATAGCCGCCGACGAAGCGCAGGTCGAACGTCCCGGCGCGCGCGGTGCGGATCAGATAGTCGACGTTGACGTCGAGACCGGCGGTGCGGAAGCTGCCGACGTTCTGCGGCTGCACGGTGTAGCCGACGATGGTGCCGGGGACGGCAACGCTGCCGTTGACGATCGTCTGCCCCCGCGTCCGCGTGATCGCCGGGCAGAACGGGTTGTCGAGCGTCTGCACGTCGACGCACAGGTCGGCCAGCTGCGACGGGCTCGGCGTGTTGATCGCGCCCTGCAGGTTGATGTCGTACCAGTCGATCGACGCCGTCAGCCCGGGAATGAAGCGCGGGCGCAGGACGACGCCCGCGGTCCAGGTCGTCGCGCTCTCGGCCTTGAGGTTGGGGTTGCCCGAGCGCACGCCCGAGACGTTGCTGACGGTCTGCAGCGCGTCGGTGCTGGTTGCGCCATACTGCGCCAGCAGCGCCGAGCAGTTCGCCGCGCGGTACTGGGTGCCGAGGTTGATCCGCGACGGCTGGCACGGGTCCTGGAAGAAGTTGGTGTCGCCCGTCACCGGCTGGAACAGCTCGCCGATGTTGGGCGCGCGTACCGCCTTGCCGTAGCTGCCGCGGAAGGTGATGTCGCGGATCGGCGCCCAGACGCCGTTGACCTGCCACGTATGCGTGTCGCCGATCGTCGAATAGCTCGAGAAGCGGTAGGCCGCGCCGACCGACAGCGTGTCGGCGAAGCGCACGCCCTTGAGGATCGGCGCGTTCAGCTCGCCGAACGCCTCCTTGACGTCGAAGCTGCCGCCCGAGGGAACGACCAGCGTCGGCTCGGTGAAGGCGACGAAGGCGTTGTTCTGCAGGTTGGCGCTAGGGTTGAAGCGGCTCGTCTCGCGCCGGTACTCGCCGCCGAAGCTGAACTGGACCGGGCCGCCCGGCAGGCTGAAGAAGGCGCCGAAGTCGCCGCTGACCGACAGGTTGGCGACCGACTGGGTGATCCGCGCGGTGCTGCTGTCGTCGACCTGGAAGAACGACAGCGCCTGCTGGCTGATGGGTCCGGGGCCGAACAGGCTGACCGGCACGCACGCAGGATTGCCGCCGGTCAGGTTCGACCGGCACACCGGCTGCCCGTTCGCCCCCGTGACCACGTCGAGCGCCTGCGCATAGGGTGTCGCGAGCAGCTCGTTGAGCTTGGTGATGCGGACGTCGGTCTGGCCGTATTCGTAGTAGGCGTCGTAGGTCGCGTGGTCGCTGATCCGCCCGCTGGCGTCGACCACGCCGCGATAGGTGCGGCGGAGGTCGCTCTCGCCGTGGCGGCCGTAATCGAGGTTGTCGCGCGTGACGGTGACGCTGTCCTGCCCGGCGGCGAGCGCCGCGTCGCGGATCGTCTGCGGCACGAACGGGTTGTCGAGCCCGATCGTCTGGCCGTAGGTGCCGATATAATAATCGAACGTCGTCGCGCGCGTCTGCGCGTACTTGCCCTCGACCGACAGCTTGAAGGCGTCGGAGAAGTCGTAGTGGCCGAGGAGGTTGACGTCGTGACGGACGATGTGCGGCGCGAGGTCGCCCGAGTAGAAGCCCGCGACCGGCGTGTCGTCGCCGCCGACCGAGTAATAGGCCGCGGGCGTGCCATGCTGGTACGGCAGGCCGAGCCCGTTGAAGTCGGGGCCGCCGCCCGATCGTGACATAGCCGATCGGCGACTCGTTCGGGTAGCGCAGGTCGCCGACCAGGATGTTGCTGTAGGCGTTCGGGTTGGTCGCCTTGGCGTCGTTGGGGATGACGTACAGCCGGTTCGCGCCCGTCAGGTACTGGCGGCTGTTGTTGTCGAGGCGGTCGTTCTCCTCGAACTCGTAGGCGAGCGGTGATGTTGCCGCGCCCGTCAGCGAAGTTGTGGCCGACCGCGACCGAGCCGAAGCGGTCGCCCGCGTCGCCCTTGTCGGTGATGCCGATCTGGCCGCGCGCCGAGACGCCGTCGAAGTTGCGCTTGAGGATGAAGTTGACGACGCCCGAGACGCCGTCGGCGCCGTACACCGCCGACGCGCCGCCGGTCAGCACGTCGACGCGGTCGATCAGGTCGGTCGGGATCGAGTTGATGTCGACCGCGGCGCTGTTCGGCTCGCCGGCGACGTGACGGCGGCCGTCGACCAGCACCAGCGTGCGGTTGACGCCGAGATTGCGCAGGTTGAGCTCGTTGAGGCCCGCCGCGCCGAACGGGTTCGAATAGACCGCGTTGCCGCCGGAGGTCTGGGTGGAATCGCGCGAGCCCGTCAGCGCCGGCACGCGCTCGAGGAAGTTGGTGACGTTGACGTTGCCCGACTGCTCGATCGCGGCGGCGTTGAACGAGGTGATCGGGTTCGGCGCCGCGTACTGGCTGCGGGCGATGCGCGAGCCGGTGACGACGATCTCGGCCGCCTGCGCCTCGGCGGGCACGGCGGCGTCGGCGCTGGCGGGGGGCGGCGGCGCAGCATCGGGCGACGGCGTGGCCTGCCCGGTCGGTGCCGGGGCGGCGGCGGGAGCCGGCGCGGTCTGCGCAGCGGCAGCGAGCGGCAGCGCGAGGGCGGCGCCGGCGAGCAGGTGTCTCAGGTCCAACGTCTTCCCCTTTTATTCCGGCATAGTTCCGGTCTGACGCCTGAAACCGTTATCTGGCGTTAATGTTGCGACGGCGAACCGTCGCAGGCGACGAATGCGCGCGCGCGGGCCGCAAACCGTTGCGGTGACAGGGTAACCGGGCCAGTCTCGCGGCGGATGGACAGGGTCGGGCAGGCGGAACGGTGATCGCGCGGCGGACGCTGCTCGCCGCTGGCCTCGCCGCGAGCGTCGCCGGTTGCGCCCGGGCGCCAGGCGGCATCGGCTGGTGGGCGATGGGCGCGACGGGCGAGAACGCGCCGCTGCTGCTGCCGCCGTTCATCCGGGCGACGGGGCTGCACGTCGACCTGCAGTCGGTGCCGTGGACCGGCGCGCACGAGAAATTGCTGACGGGGTTCGCCGGCCGCTCGCTGCCCGACGTGATGATGCTGAGCACCGCCTGGCTGCCCGAGATGGCGCTGCTGGGCGCGCTGGCCGAGCCGCCGCCGGCGCTGCTGACGGATCTGCTGCCGGGAGCGGTGGCCGCGGTCACCATCGGCGGACGCCCGAAGGCCGTGCCGTGGACCGCCGACAGCTGGATGCAGTTCTTCCGCCGCGACCTGATCGCCGAGGCCGGCTACGCCGCGCCGCCGGCCGACTGGCCCGAATGGTCGCGCATGGCCGACGCCATCGTCCGCCGCCACCCCGACCGCTTCGCCATGCTGCACTTGCTCGACTGGCCCGAGCCGCTGTTCGCCTATGCGGCGCAGACGGCCACGCCGCTGCTCCGCGACCGCGACACACGCGGCAACTTCCGGAGCGACGGCTTCAAGGCCGCGCTCGCCTTCTACAAGCAGGGCTTCGACCGGCACTGGAGCCCGGCCGTGACGGGCGCGGAGGCGGGCGATGCCTATATCGGGCTCCGGCGCGCGTGGTTCGCCATCCTGCCGGCCGACGCCGTTTTCCTGGGCGACGTCCGCCGTCCCGAGCACGGCATCGCGCCGGGTTCGTGGGGCGCGGCGGCGACGCCGGGGCCGCACGGGGCCGGGCCGCAATGGGCGCGCGGCTCCTGCCTCGGCGTCAGCCGGAGCGCGCGCGATCCCGAGGCGGCGTGGAAGCTGGTCGCCTATCTGACCGGCGCGTCCCTGCAGCAGCGCCTGTACGGTATCACCGGCGACCTGCCGACGCGTCAGGCCGCCTGGGCCGGCCTTCCCCCCGACCCGGCGACGCAGCTGTTCGCCCGCGCCATCGCCGACGCCGTGGCCGTCCCCGCCGTGCCCGAGTGGGAGCGGATCGCGACCGAGGTCCAGATCGTCGCCGAGGCGATGGTCCGCGGCCGCTTCGGCGTCGACGCGGCCGCGGCCGAGATGGACGCGCGCGTCGACCGCATCCTCGCCAAGCGCCGCTGGCTGCTCGATCGCGGGCGGCTGGCATGAGGCGCTGGTCGCAGGCGCGCGCCGGGCTCGCCTTCGCCCTGCCGGTCCTGGCGGCGACGATCGCCTTTCTCGTCGTGCCGACGGTCGCCGGGCTGGCGCTCAGCGCGACCGACTTCGACATCTATGCCCTCGCCGACGTCGCCAACCTGCGGTTCGTCGGCCTCGGCAACTACACAGCGCTGCTCAGCGAGCCGCTGTTCTGGCGCGCGGTCGGGAATACGCTGCTGTTCGCGGGCCTCGGCGTACCGGCGGCGATCGGCACCTCGCTCGCCGCCGCTTTGCTGCTCGACGCGGCGACCGTGCGCTGGAAGCCGGTGTGGCGGCTGCTGCTGTTCGCGCCCTATGTGACGACGCTGGTGGCGACCGCGCTGGTCTGGCGCTACGTCCTCGACACCCGCGCCGGCCTGCTGAACTATGCGCTGTCGCTGGTCGGCGTCGCGCCGGTCGACTGGCTCGGCGATCCCGCCACGAGCATCCCGGCGACGCTGATCTTCATCGTCTGGAAGGCGTTCGGCTACAACATGCTGGTCTTCGTCGCCGCGCTGGCGACGGTCAGCCCCGACCTCAAGGAGGCGGCGCGCCTCGACGGCGCGGGCCGGCTCGCGCGCTTCCGCCACGTCACGCTGCCGGCGATCGGCCCGGCTCTGCTGCTCGCGGCGGTGCTGAGCGTCGCCAACTTCCTGCAGATCTTCACCGAGCCCTATGTCATGACCCACGGCGGCCCGGCGCAGAGCACGGTCACCATCCTCTACTTCATGTTCGACCAGGGCTTCACCTGGTGGAACCTCGGCACGGCGTCCGCGGTCGCGGTCGTGCTGTTCGTCGCGATCCTTGGCGTGACGGCGGTGCAGGCGCGCCTCGCCCGCGGGCAGGAATGGCTGTGAGGCGGCGCCTGGCGGACGGCGGCGCTCGCCGCGTTGTCGCTGGCGACAGCGGCGCCGCTCGTGTGGATGGTGTCGGTGTCGCTGATGCCGAAGGGCGCGGCCGCCGCCTTCCCGCCGCCGCTGTGGCCGGCGCAGCCGACGCTCGGCAACTACCGCGAGCTGCTGTTCGACCACGCCGGGCCCGGCGGCGTCACCAGCTACCACATCGCCGGCGCGGTCCTGAACAGCAGCCTGCTGGCGGCGCTCGCCACCGTGCTCGGCCTCGCCCTGACGCTGCCCGCGGGCTATGCCTTCGCCAAGCTGAGGTTCACCGGGCGGGCGCGGCTGTTCCAGGCGCTGCTGGCGCTCGCCGTCGTGCCGTCGCAGGTGGCGATGCTGCCGCTGTTCCTGATGCTGAAGTCGGCGGGGCTGGTCAACAGCTACGCCGGCGTGCTCGCGCCCGGGCTGGCGGGCGTCTACGGCGTGCTGTTCGTCCGCCAGGCGGCGCTCGCCATTCCCGACGAGATGCTCGACGCCGCGCGCCTCGACGGTGCCGAGCGAGTGGCGCATCTTGACGCGCATCGTCCTGCCGCTGCTCCGCCCGGTGGTGGTGACGCTGGCGCTGTTCACCTTCCTCGCCAGCTGGAGCGACTTCCTGTGGCCGCTGATCGCGATCACCGACCAGCGGCTCTACACCCTGCCCGTGGCGCTCGCCGCGATCAGCCGCGAGCACGGGCAGGACGTCGAGCTGATGATGGCGGGCGCGGTCATCACGACGCTGCCGGTGCTGCTGCTGTTCGCGGCGCTGCAGCGGTACTATTTCAGCGGCATGCTCGGCGGCGGCGTCAAGGGGTGACGGGCGGGTAGGCGGCCCCGTCGGCGGCGAACAGCAGCGCGTCGGCGGGGTCGACGGCTGAAGCCGATCCACTCGCCCAGCGTCACGTGGCGGTCGACGGTCCAGCTGCGCGACGAGCGCGTCGCCGGCGGCGCGCGGCGAGGCCAGGTGCGCGAACGACAGCGGGCCGAGGCGCTCGAACAGCTCGACCGCGCCGCCGAACGGACCGGCCGCGTCCGGGCGCAGGTGCTCGGGCCGCACGCCGAGCGTCGCCGCGCCGCCGACCGCCGACGCCGGGACCGCACGCCGCGACCCGGCAGGCGGTCCCGCCCGGCAGCGCCACGGTCGCGCCCGTACTGTCGGCGGCGACGATCGTGACCGGCAGCAGGTTCATCGCCGGCGAGCCGATCGCCGCCGCGACGCCGATCGTCGCCGGGCGGCGATAGAGATCGAGCGGCGGCCCGATCTGCTCGACCCGGCCCGCGGCCATGACGACGATGCGGTTGGCGAGCGTCATCGCCTCGACCTGATCGTGGGTGACGTAGATCATCGTCGCGCCGAGCCGCTGGTGGAGCCGGGCGAACTCGTGGCGCATGCGCACGCGCAAAGCGGCGTCGAGGTTCGACAGCGGCTCGTCGAGCAGCAGCACGCCGGGGTTGCGGACGATGGCGCGGCCGATCGAGACGCGCTGCCGCTGCCCGCCCGACAGCGCCCGCGGACGCCGGTCGAGCAGGTCGCCGAGCTCGAGCGTCTCGGCCACCGCGGCGACGCGGGCGCTGATCTCCGCCTTCGGGCGGCGCGCCATGCGCAGCGGAAAGGCGATGTTCTCCGCCACGGTCAGGTGCGGGTAGAGCGCGTACGACTGGAAGACCATGGCCAGCCCGCGCTCGGCCGGGCCGACGTCGGTGACGTCGCGGCCGGCGATCACGACCCGGCCGCTGCTCGGCGCCTCGAGCCCGGCGATGAGGCGCAGCAGGGTCGACTTGCCGCAGCCGGACGGGCCGACGATGACGACGAACTCGCCGTCGTCGATGCTGAGGTCGGTCGGCAGCAGCGCCGGGATGTCGTCGTACGCCTTGGTCAGCCCGACGGCTTCGACGGTGCTCATGGGGAGCGTCGTAGCGGGGCGGCCCGTGCCGTCAACCGGCGGCGGCGGCGCGGCGCGATGCGCGCGGCGATGGCCATGACCGCCTCGCTGCGGCTATGGTTACCGCCCGCCGGCCGACGAGCCGCGGCGGGCGCGAGGGAGATCGCATGGAACGGCGTCGCATCGACAGGGTCGTCATTCTCGGCGGCGGCACCGCGGGCTGGATGGCGGCGACGGCGCTGGCCAAGACGCTGGGCAGCCGCGTCGCGGTCACGCTGGTCGAGTCCGACGAGATCGGCATCGTCGGCGTCGGCGAGGCGACGATCCCGACGATCCACTGGTTCAACGAGCTGATCGGCCTCGACGAAGGCGCGTTCCTCGCCGCGACCAAGGCGACGTTCAAGCTCGGCATCGAGTTCGTCGGCTGGGGGCGGCCGGACGATCGCTATTTCCATCCGTTCGGCACCTACGGCGTGCCGTTTCCCGGCGTCCCCTTCCATCACCGCTGGCTGAAGGCGCGGGCGGAGGGCTACCCCCGCGACCTCAGCGCCTTCAGCCTCGCGACGCAGCTCGCCGCCGCCGGGCGCTTCAGCCGGCCGAGCGGCGACGCGCGCTCGATCCTGTCGACGCTCGGCTATGCCTATCACTTCGACGCCAGCCTCTACGCCCGCCACCTGCGCGCGCTGGCCGAAGCGGCCGGCGTCGTCCGCACCGAGGGCAAGGTCGCGCGGGTCGAGCAGGACGGGGAGAGCGGCTTCGTCACCGCGCTCGTCACCGAACGCGGCGAGCGGCTGGCGGGCGACCTGTTCGTCGACTGCTCGGGCTTCCGCGGGCTGCTGATCGAGCAGACGCTCCACGCCGGCTACGACGACTGGTCGCACTGGCTGCCGTGCGACCGCGCCGTCGCCGCGCCCTCGGCCAACGTCGGCGCCCCCGCCCCCTTCACCCGCTCGACCGCCCGCGCCGCCGGCTGGCAGTGGCGGATCCCGCTGCAGCACCGCACCGGCAACGGCTATGTCTATTCCAGCGCCTTCATCGGCGACGAGGCGGCGCGCGAGACGCTGCTGGCGAACCTCGAAGGCCCGGCGCTGGCCGAGCCGCGCGTGATCCGCTTCGTCACCGGGCGCCGCCGCAAGGTGTGGGACAGAAACGTCGTCGCCATCGGCCTCGCCTCGGGCTTCCTCGAACCGCTCGAATCGACGAGCATCCACCTGATCCAGAGCGGCATCGCCAAGCTGCTGTCGCTGTTCCCCGACACCGACTGCGACCCGGCGCTGGCGGCGCGGTTCAATGCCGTGTTCGCCGCCGACATGGACAACATCAAGGACTTCCTGATCCTCCACTACCACGCGACCACCGGCCGCGACGACCCGCTGTGGACCTACACCCGGCACATGGCGCTGCCCGACAGCCTGCGCGCGAAGGAGGAGCATTTCCGTGCCTCCGGCCGCCTGATGCTGGAGACCGACGAGCTGTTCCGCGAGGCGAGCTGGCTTGCGGTGCTGCGCGGCCAGGGCATCGACGCGGCGGACTATGCGCCGGCGGCGGACACGCTCGACCCGACGGCGAACCGGGCGATGCTGCAGCAGCTCGACGCGCTCATCGCCCGCGCCGTGCCGACGCTGCCGACGCACGCGGCGGCGATCGCGGCGACGATGGGCGAGCAGAGCGCGGCGGCCTGAGTGCCGACCATCCGGGTCGAGCGCATCGGCCGCGAGGGCGAAGCCGTCGCCGTCATCGACGGCTTCGCGCCGGACCCGGACGCGCTCCGCGCCGCCGCGGCCGGGCTGCGGTTCGCCGCCGACGGCACGCACTATCCCGGCATCAAGGCCGCGGTGACGCCCGCTTATTTCGACGCCACCGGGCCGGTGCTCGCGGCGGTGCTGCGCGACGTCTTCGGCTACCGTGAACCTGCCGCCGTGATCGGTGCCTGGTACCAGCTGGTGACGACGCCGCCCGCGGCCCTGACGCCGCTGCAGCGCCTGCCCCATGTCGACGCGTTGCGGCCGCGGCAGATCGCGCTCGTCCACTATCTCGGCCACGACGACCACGGCGGCACCGCTTTCTACCGGCACCGTGCGACGGGGTTCGAGACGCTCGACGAGGCACGCGCGCCCGGCTTCCGGACCCGGCTGGCGGCGGAGATCGGCGCCGAGCCGCCGGCCGCCGCCTATATCGACGAGGGCGCGCCGTGGTTCGAGCGGATCGCCGCCTTCGCCCCGGCCTTCAACCGCGCGCTCGTCTACCGCAGCGCGCTGTTCCACTGCGGGCTGATCCCGGCGACCGCGCCGCTGTCGCCCGATCCGCTCGCCGGCCGGCTGACGGTCGGCTGCTTCCTCGGGCCCGGCGGGCGCACGGCGAGGTAGACCGTGCTCCACAGCTGGGCGGCGTTCGAACTCGTCGACGTCGGCCCCGCTGGCTCCGAACGGCGCGACGGCGTAGCGGCCGTCGGCGAACGCCCACGACCAGAGCTCCGAGCTGCGATAGGCGCGCGTCGCCTCGATCGCCCGCCACAGCGTCGCCTGCGCCGCCAGCAGGTGCGCGCGCACGGGCGCGGGCAGATCGGTGCGGCGAAGCTGGCGCTCCAGCCCGGCAGCGAACAGCGCCTGCTGCCACGACCAGACGACCGTCCCGTGATAGGCGTTGCGGCTGAAGCGCGCCTGCACCGCGGGCGCGGCGAGCGCGGGATTGGCGACGAGCAAGCCGACGTTGGTCATCAGCCCGGCGGGAAACGGGCGCATGACGGCGGTGACGGCACGGTCGAGATCGGCGGGCGCGGGATCGCCGAAGAGCAGCGCGAAGCCCTCGTCGGAGTTGATGACCGGCACCGGCGTGCCGTCGGCCGCGAGCGACAGCGCGGGAAAGGCGAGCGGCGCCTCGCCGAGGGCGGCGAGCGCGGGCGCGGCGGGCACGCCGACCTTGGCGGCATAGGCCGCGACCGCCGCCCGCGCCGGCGCGTTGGCGACCGTAACGTCGAACAGCGGCGGGGCCTTGGCCCGCCATACCGCCGCCATCGCCGCCGCCGGCGCGAGCGCGGCGCGGTCGGCGGGCGTCAGGGCGGCGTCGAGCAGGCCCGCGCGCTGCATCCGCGCGATCGCCTCGAGCGCCGCGGGCAGCCAAACCGCGTTGATGTCATAGGCGAAACGCCCGCGCCCCAGCCCTTCCTCGCTGTCGCGCCACTGCCCGGTCAGCCGGCCGCGCTTCAGCGGCACGAGGTTCGTGGCGACGGGATCGCGGGCGAAGGCCTGGCCCGCCGCGACGACGAAGCGCGCGTTGCGGACCATCGCCGCCGCCGCCGTGCCGTCGCCGAAGCGCTGGGCCAGGAAGGCCGCTGCCCGCGCATGCCCGTCGGGTCGGTCGAGCAGGTAGGCGGCGGCGACCGGCGCCAGCATGAACGTCGTGTCGACCATGCCGTAGTCGAGCGTCGGCGCGTCGCCCTGCCCGTCACCCAGGCGGCGGTGTTCGAGCACGGCGAATTCGCTCAGCCCCTCCTCGTGCGCCGCCTCGCCGTCGGGCGCGAGCCGCGCCAGCACCGCGCCCAGCCCCGCCTCGACCGCCTGCGGCTGCAGCACCGGCAGCAGCAGCCGCAGCGACATCAGCGTGTCGCGGCCGAAATAGGTGTTGAAGCGCCACGATCCGGCGAGGAACTTCTCGCGGTAGCTGAGGAACGTCAGCGCGTTGCGCGCGGCCGGGTCGTCGGCGGCCGCGTCGTTCAGCAGCTCGTGCCCGGCGAGCGGGGTCAGCGGCGGATCGCCGCTCGCCGCCACGATGCGCAGGCCGATGCGCCCGTCCGCGCCCGCCGTGATCGTCGTGCCGTCGAGCCGCCCGTCGGTCACGGTCAGCGCGAGGCGGTACCCAGGCGCCCCGTCGGCGCGGTCGCGGGCGTAGGTCAGCGTGTCGCCGGTCGCGACGGCCGGCGTCAGCACGGCGGCGGGCACCTTGCCCAGCGCCTGATAGTCGCGCAGCAGGCGGACGTTCGACAGCACGGCCTGCTTCACGCTCAGCCGCGGGGCCGCAAGGCTCGCCTCGGCCGTCACCCCGTACAGCGGCCGCCCCTTTGCGTCGGCGAGCGTCAGCGGCTGCGGCGCGCGGTCGAGCCGCCACGCCACTGCTGCCGAGGTCGGCGCGAACCACAGGCCGACCCCGCTGTTGCCGGCAGGAAAGGCGACGAGGATGCGCGGGTCGGTGCCCGAACGCAGCAGCACGTGCGCTGCCACCGGCCCGTCCCGGACGAAGGCGTTGAGGTTCCGCCCCTCGGTCAGCTGGTAGCCGAACTGCGCCGCCGCCGCCGCCCCGCTCAGCACGAGCAGGGCGGCCGCCACGCCGGAACGCCACGCGGTCACGCGCCGCGGCCTAGAAGCGGAACGTCAGCGATCCGCCGTAGGTCGGCCCGACGATGCCGCGGCCGTAGAAGTAGCCCGACGCCGCGTTCTGCGTCTGGCCCTGGCGCGGGTTGCCTTCGGTGATGCCGACGACGTTGAACACGTTCTCGGCGTTGAAGGCGACCTGCAGCCGGTCGTTGACGTTGAGGTTGATGCCGAAGCTCGTCACCCCGTACGACGGCAGCGCGATCTGGTTGCCGTTGTCGGCGTAGATCTTGCCGATGTACTTGTAGCGGCCATAGACCTCGCCCAGCCCGTTCGGCAGCTTGATCGTCGGCGTGACGGTGAACAGCTGCTTGGGCGTCCGCTCCGGCGTCTTGCCGGTGTAGCCCGGCGCCGGCACGAAGTCGGCCGGGTTGAACACCGGGCTGTTGCTGATCTGCTGGCGGAAGTTGCTGAGCTTGGGGTTCTGGAAGACGCTCTCGAAATCGACCGCAAACCACTTCACCGGCCGGTAGGTGAAGTCGATCTCGACACCGTCAGCCTTGTAGTCGGACAGCAGATTATTGAACTGCGACTGATTATTGGGGTCCTGAATCGAATAGAACTGGTTGTTGAAGTCGGTGTGGAAGTAGGTGACCTGCGCGTTGAGGCCGTGGCCCGAATAGCGCACGCCGCCTTCGTACAGCTTGATCACCGCGAACGGGTTGACGCCCTGCGTCTGGAAGCCGTCGGCATAGCGGCCGTAGACCGAGAGGTTCGGCGTGATCAGGTAGTTGGCGCCGACCGTCCAGGCGATGCGGTGCTGGTCCTTGTGCGTCGTCGTGAAGGTGCCGTTGAACGTCGGCCCGACCGTCTGCACGACCTGCCCGCCGGTCGTCACCTGCGAGTTGCCGAGGCCGACGACGCCGGGCTGGACGAGCTGCTGGTAGTCGCCGGGCACGCCGGTGACGGGGTTGATGTTGATCGGCACGATGCGGTTGGCCGGGTTGGCGGCGTCGGCGGCGGTCGCCGTGTTGCCGTCCTTGTGCGTCGCGTCGTTGTCCTCGTAGCGGAGGCCGCCGTCGATGCGTAGCTTGCCGATCTGGAGCTCGTCGTTGGCGTAGATCGACACCGACGTGTTCTGGTCGTCGCTCTGCCCCTGGCCCCAGTTGCCGTACGACAGCAGGCCGTTGTCGGTCAGCGTGCCGGTGACACCGCCGGCAGCGTTCAGCCCGACGAGGTCGTAGATGTGCGAGTTGTTGCGGACGTCGTTCAGCTCGAACCCGGTCGCCGACTGGTTCTGATAGCGCTCGGCGTCGTAGACCATCATGCCGACGGTCAGCGAGTTCTTGAAGCTGCCGCCGCCGTTATATTCCCAGCGGCCGCCGAAGTTGCTGGCGAACTCGTGGCCGGTCTGCTGCGCGTGGTTGAGCGTCGTCTGCTGGAGCAGGCCGTTGCCGTTCAGCGCGTTCAGCGCGCCGGGATTGGCGGTGCTGAGGATCTGCCCGGTCGTCAGGTCCTTGATGCCGAAGCTGGTCGTGCCCGGGAAGGTCGTCAGCCCCTGCTGCAGCAGGCCGTCGATCGGGCCGCCGGCGCCGGCGGTCAGGTACTGGAGCGCCGGCGCCAGGCCCGAGTTGCCGGTGCTGCTGCCGGGGAACAGGCCGTTGAAATCCCACTTCAGCGCCAGGTATTTGGCCTTGGCGAACATGCTGAAGTTGTCGCCGAGCGGCTTCTCGGCGTCGATCCGGATTTCCTTGGTGATGGCGTCGACGCCGCGGTCGAGGCGGAAGGTCCGGAAGCCGCTGGGCGAGACGAAGGTCGACACCGGGATCGTCACCCGGCCGAAGGCGTCGCCGCCGATGTTGCCGAACTGGCCGTCGAAGCCGGGCACCGAGCCGACCGTGCCGTTCTGATAGGTATAGGGCTGGTCGGCGTAATAGGCAGCCTGCTGGTCGCCGATCTTGCCGGTGACGCGGATGAAGCCGCCGTCGTCGCCCTTGTACTCGATCGCGCCCTTCAGGCGGTAGGTCTTGTAGTTGAACGGGTTGTTGCGGACGCCGGGGCTGGTGCTGACATAGCCGCCGAAATTCGCCGCAAGATGGCTGCCGAGCGGCGCCGACAGGTAGAAGTCGCCGCGGTACAGCCCATAGTTATAGGCAGTAAAGCGCGCGATCGCCTCCGGCTTCTCGAAGTTGGGCAGGCGCGAGATGAAGTTGATCGTCGCGCCCGCGCCGTTGACCGTCAGCACGCCCGACGAGCCGCCCTTGACCGCTTCCAGGCGGTCGATGGTGATGTCGTTCGAGAAGAACTCGTCCGCACCGCCGCCGCCGTAGACGATCGGCAGGCCGTCCTCCTCGAGCTGGATGAAGCGCTGGTTTCCGCCCTGAAGACCGCGGACCGAATAGTTGTTCGAGACTTCGCCCGCGGTCCCCTCGACGAAGATGCCGGGGATCAGTTCGAGCAGATCGGACGTCGAGCGCGGGGCGCGGCGGTCGATGTCGGCGGCGGTGGCGAAGGTGATGTCCGCCGACGAGGTGATCAGCGTACGGCCGCGCGTCGTCTGACCGGTGACGACGATCTCGTCGGCGATGTCGCCGGTGCCCGGCGTCGGCGGCGTCTCCGCGCCGGAGGTACCCGTCGCCTGGCTCTGCTGCGGCTGCTGAGTATCTGTCGCGGGGGCCGGACCGGCGCTGGTCTGCGCGAACGAAGCGGCGGGAAGCAGCGCAGCCCCGAGCAGAAGCGACGACTTCAGACCAAGGGTACGCGCGATCATGGCAATCCTCCCATCAATATCGGGCTGTCGCCGCACCGGCGCAGCCCGTTGAGGCGGACGTTTACCATGACCGAGCGCCGTTCTGGCAACGATTGCGCACCGGCTCCGGCCAATATTCCGCCGGACTGTGGCAAATTTACCGAGCTCGTTACCGCTCCGTTACTATATGCGCGAGCAGCTCGCGCGTTACCCCATTGGTCCAGCCGAACCCGTCCTGCAGCGGATACTCGCCGCCGCCGCCGGGAACGGCAGCCTCGACGTTATACTTCTCGAGCAGGCGACCGCTGGCGGCATATTCGCGGCGGACGGTCGCCAGCCAGCGGCGGGCGACCGTGTCGGCGAGCCGGTGCTCGCCATAGCGGTCGAGCCCGGCGACCGCGATCCACTGCAGCGGCGCCCAGCCGTTCGGCGCGTCCCACTGCTGCCCGGTCGCGGTCAGCGTCGTCCGCACGCCGCCGGGAGCGAGCAGCGCCCGCTCCACGAAGGCCGCCGTCGCCCGCGCCTGCGCCGGTGTCGCGAGGCCGGTGAACAGCGGGTAGAGCGCCGCCGCGCTGGCGACGGCGGTGCGCCGGCCACGCTCGCGGTCGTAGTCGCCGAAGCGCCCCTGCTCGCCGTCCCACAGATACGTCGTCACCGCCGCCTGCCGCGCGTCCGCAGCGCGACGGAACTCGGCGGCACAGGCGCGGTCGCCCGCTGCCGCGCAGCCGTCGGCGATCGCGCGTTCGAGGCCATAGAGCAGGCTGTTGAGGTCGACCGGGACGATGGCGCTCGTGCGGATGCTCGCCAGCGTCCGCCCGTCCCCCAGCCAGCGCGAGGAGAAGTCCCAGCCGCTCTCGGCCGCCGCGCGCAGGTCGCGGTACACCGCCGGAGCCGGGCGCGACGGGGCCGCGGCAGCGGTGGCGACGTCCTCGCGGAAGGACTCGTCGCGCGGCGTGTCGCGGTCGTCCCAATAGCGGTTGAGCAGCGCCCCGTCGGGCATCCGCACGACGCGCTCCGCCGCCTCGCCCGGCTTCAGGGCCGCCGCGCCCGCCATCCAGAACGCATGCTCGGCCCGCATCGCCGCCAGCCGCCGCGCCCGCGTCGCGCGGTCCGCGCCCGGCGACAGGCCGACCATGGCGAAGTAAAACGGCGGCTGCGACCGGCTGAGATAATAGCTGCGCGTGCCGTTCGGGACGTGGCCGTAGCGCTCGATCAATTGGGTGAAGTCGTCGACCATGCCGTCGACCAGCGCCGCCTGCCCGTCGCGGAGCAGGCCGAGCATGGTGAAATAGCTGTCCCAGTAATAGATTTCGCGGAAGCGCCCGCCCGGCACGACATAGGCCCGCGGCAGCGGCAGGAGGGAGCCGAATTGCGGCGGCTCCGCGGGGGTGCGCGTCAGCACCGGCCACAGCGCGGCGATGTGCTCGGCCAGGGGCAGTCCGCGCGGCACCGCCACCGCCGGCGGCTCGGCGGGGGGAGCGAAGTTCGCGGCGACGAACGCGGCGAGCGCGGCGCCGGTCGGAGCGGTGGCGCGATAGTCGGCCATGATCGCCTGCGGATCGCGCTTCGGCACGGCGTCGGCGAAGGTCTTGCTGTCGGCAAACAGGCGCGCCTGCTGGACGGCGGCGAACAACGGGCCGAAGCGGTCGGCGGGCGACGGCACCGGCCCGGCGCTCCCCGCGCCCGTCAGCAGGGCGGCGGCGGCCAGGCTCAGGATCAGGCGAAACATCGGACCTCCCGCGGTTGCCGCGCAGCTAAGCCCGCGCCTATCGTGCGCGCAATGCGGGAAAGGCGAGCGCGATGCGATGGTTGGCGGTCCTCGGGCTCGCGCTGGCGGCGGCCGCGCCCGCTGCGGCGGGCGACGCCGGGCCGGTCTATGCGGGCGTTGCCGACGACTTCGTCGCCGCGCACGGCGAGCGCGCGCTGGTCATGGGCTATCCGGCCGGGCTCGAGGTCTGGGCCTATCCGCTGCAGATCCTCAGCGGCTACCGGCTGAGCTTCCGGGTCGGCGGCTCGGTCGAGCCGATCGACGGCGCGGCGCTGCTGAAACGGGTCGAACATCGCCCGGAAGGGGCAATAAGGGTCTATATTGGCCCTGATTTCGTCGTACGGGAGCACCTGTTCGTCGCACGAAGGGAGGCGGCGGCCATCCTCCGCTACGAGGTCGAGGGGCGGCCGGACGTGCGGATCGCGGTGCGGTTCCAGCCGTCGCTCGACCTGATGTGGCCGGGCGCGCTGGGCGGCCAGACGATCGGCTGGGACGGCGCCCTGAACGGCTACGTCGAGCGCGAGGCGCTCCACGGCTTCGCCGCCACCATCGTCTCGCCCGACGCGGTCGAGCACGACGCGGTCGTCAACCGGACACGGCCGACGGCGTCGGGGGTCGGGATGGTGCTCGCACCCAGGGGCCCGGCGGGCGGGGTGCGGACGGCGGCGCTGTACGTCGTCGGCAAGGCGGCGACCGCGGCGGAGATGGCCGGGCTCGCGTCGCGCAGCGACTCGCTGCGGCAGGAGGCCTCCGCCCATGCTGCCGCGGTGCTGGCGGAAGCGACCGAGATCGTCACGCCCGACGCCGATGCCAACCGCGCGCTGGCCTCGGCCGTGCTCGCGCTCGACCAGGCATGGGTCTGCAGCGACGCGCTCGGCTGCGGCCTGGTCGCGGGCTACGGGCCGTCGCGTCCGGGGCGGCGGCCGCAATATGCCTGGTTCTTTGCCGGCGACGGGCTCGTCCAGGCCGAGGCGCTGCTCGCGGCGGGCGAGTACGCCCGGGCGCGCGACGAGCTCGCCTTCATCGCCCGCTACCAGGATCGCCGCACGGGCATGATCTGGCACGAGCTGTCCCAGAGCGCGCCGCTGCTCGACTGGGCGCGCTATCCGTACATGTTCGTCCACGTCGACATCAGCTTCCAGTATCTCGCCACCGCCGCCGACTACGTGCGCACGAGCGGCGACACTGGTTTCGCGCGGGCGAGCTGGCCGGGGCTGGCGGCGGCGTGGCGCTACTGCACGGCGCTCGTCGACGCCTCCGGCCTGCCGCACATCCCAGCCGGCAAGTCCGGGCAGAACGAGCAGGACGCGCTGAGCGACGACATCCGCCTGTCGACGCTATGGATCGACGCCGCCGACGGCTTCGGCCGCCTCGCCGCGGCGACGGGGCACGACCGGGAGGCGCGCGAGGCGGCGGCTGCGGCAGCGCGCGCGCGGCAGGCGCTCGGGCGGAGCGGGTGGGACACCGCGCAGGACTTCTGGCTGTCGGGCCACACGGCGGCGGGCGAGCCGGTCCACGGCGCGCGGCCCGATGCCAGCGGCGTGCTGCTGCAGGACGTGTTCACCCCGGCGCAGGCCAGCCGTGCCCTCGACCGCCTGGCCGGGCCGGAGTTCATCACCGACTGGGGCATGCGCAGCCTGTCGGCGGCCGCGGCTGGCTACGACCCGAACCTGTACGGTTCGGGGAGCGTCTGGGCGCTGGGCACGGCGGGCATGGCAACGACCTTCTGGCGCGCGCACCGGCCGCTGGCGGCGCTCGGCCTGTGGCAGGGGCTGGTCGCGTGGAACACGCTCGACAGCCGCGGGCATCTGCACGAGGTGCTCGCCGGCGACCTGTTCCACCCCGAGGTCGAGTCCGTGCCCGAACAGAGCTGGTCGTCGGCGAGTGTCCTGACCAGCACGATCACCGGGCTGCTCGGGCTCGGCGTCCGCTCGGCCGAGCGGGCGGTCGACTTCGCGCCGCACCTGCCGCCGGAGTGGCCGGGCGTGACCGTGCGGCGCGTCCGGGTCGGAACGACGCCGCTGACGATGGCGCTGACGCAGGGTGCCACGGGCATCGATCTCCACGTCGACAACCCCGAGGGCGACATCGCGATCGACTTCGCGCCCGGCGTACCGCTCGGTGCCCGCGCCAGCGGTGCGACGCTCGACGGCGCGCCGTTGGCGGCCGAGACCGTGACGCAAAGCGGCGACACCCAGGTCCGCGCGCGGTTCACCGCGCACCACGGTACGACGACGCTGCACATCGGGCTGGCCGGCGGCGTTGCGATCGCGGTCCCGCGACCGGCGCTTGTCGCGGGGGACAGCAGCCGCGGGCTGAAGATCGTCACGACGACGCTGAATGGCGACACACTGACCGTCGCCGGCTGGGTCACGGCGCCCGAGGAGGCGACGTTCACCCTCACCACCCCGTGGCGGCTGCTGACGGTGGCCGGCGCGCGGGCGACGCCGCTCGGCGAGGGCCGCATCGCCGTGACCTTCGATCCGCCTACCGTGGCATCCGCGCCGCAATCCCGGCAGGCGACCGCGCAGCATGACATTCGACCGCACGGCCGCACCCTAGCCGCGACGCTGGCCACGCCCGCGCTTCGTGCTATCGGCAGCGCATGACCGCCGACCTGACCATCGTCTACGAGCACCCCGCTTGGTTCCAGCCGCTGTTCGCCGCCCTCGACCGGCGCGGCGTGAACTACGAGGCGCAGCATCTGTCCGGCCACAGCTTCGACCCCGCCGCGACCGATGCGCCCAACGTCGTGCTCAGCCGCGTCGCCATGTCGAGCTTCCTCCGCGACGCCGAGCACGGCATCTTCTATGCCGAGGCGCTGTTCGCCCACTGGGCCGCGCGCGGCGCGCGGGTAATCAACGGCGCCGACGTCATCGCCCTCGACAGCTCCAAGGCACGGCAGCTGGCGCTGATCGCCGGCCTCGGCCTCGGCACGCCGCGCACCCGCGTCGTCCACCGCGCCGCCGACCTTCCCGCAGCCGCCGCAGCGGTCGGTTTTCCACTGGTCGTCAAGGCGAACATCGGCGGCTCGGGTGCCGGCATCGTCCGCTATCACAGCGCCGACGAGCTGGCCGGGTCGATCGCCGCCGGGACGGTCCCGGACAGCATCGACCGCGTCCTGCTGGTTCAGGAATACGTACCGGCGCGCGCCGGAACCGTGACCCGGCTGGAGACGCTCGGCGGCCGGTTCCTCTACGCCATCGACATCGAGAGCCCCGCCGACAGCTTCGACCTGTGCCCGGCGGACGCGTGCGAGATCGGCCGCGGGCCGAGCGCGATCCGGATGACGCGCGCCGAGCCCGCGCCCTGCCCTGATCGATGCCGCCGAGCGCATCGCTCGCGCTGCCGGGCTCGACGTCGGCGGCATCGAGGTGATGATCGACGACCGCGACGGGGTGTACCGCTTCTACGACATCAACGCCTTGTCGAACTTCGTTGCGCGCCCACACGAGGTGCTCGGATGGGACCCGCACGAGCCGTTCGTCGACTATCTCGAAGCCGCCATCGCCGCGAGGAGGAACTGACCGATGCGCTATGGTTTCTGGGCCCCGGTGTTCGGCGGCTGGCTGCGCAACGTGCCCGACGAGGGCATGGAGGCGAGCTGGGCCTATACCCGCGACCTCTGCCTGCGGGCCGAGCAGATCGGCTATGACCTGACCCTCGTCGCCGAGCTCAACCTCAACGACATCAAGGGCACCGACGCCCCTGCCCTCGACGCCTGGTCGACGGCGGCGGCGCTGGCGGCGGTGACGCAGCGGCTCGAGCTGATGGTCGCCGTCCGCCCGAACTTCCACCAGCCGGCGCTGTTCGCCAAGCAGGCGGCCAACATCCAGAACATCTGCGGCGGACGCCTCAGCCTCAACGTCGTCTCGTCGTGGTGGGCCGAGGAGGCGCGCCAGTACGGGCTGCAGTTCGACGCGCATGACGACCGCTATGCGCGCACGTCCGAGTGGCTGTCCGTCGTCGACGGCCTGTGGCGGGAGCCGCGCTTCAGCTTCGACGGGCGGCTGTATCGCACCGACGGGGCGATCCTCGCGCCGAAGCCGGTCGCCAAGCCGCTCCTCTACGCCGGCGGCGAGTCCGAGGCTGCCAAGGCGCTGATCGCGGCACAGTGCGACGCCTATGTCATGCACGGCGACGAGCCGGCCGTCGTCGCGGAGAAGATCGCCGACATGCGCGCGCGCCGCGACCGGCTGGGGCTGCCGCCGATGATCTACGGCATGGCCGCCTATGCCATCGTCCGCGACAGCGCCCGCGAAGCGGAGGCCGAGGTCGCGCGCATCACCGACATGGGCGACCGCCCGCCGCCGGGCTTCGCCAACTTCGACCAGTGGCTGTCGGGCACGCAGCTCGAACGCGAGCTGAAGATCCGCGAGTATTCGGTCAGCAACCGCGGCCTGCGCCCCGGCCTGATCGGTACGCCCGAGCATGTCGCCGCGCGCGTCGCCGAGTTCGAGCACGCCGGGCTCGACCTCCTCCTCCTGCAGATGAGCCCGCAGCGGGAGGAGATGGAGCGCTTCTCGGCGCAGGTGATCCCGGCCGACCTGCGCCGCGCGGCGTGAACCGCACGGTCGCGACGCTCGCCGGGCTCGTCACCGGGATCGTCGCCGGCGCTGTCGCCGCCAGTCGCGGCTGGCCGACGGCGGGGGCGTTGGCGGCGGCGAACCTGGCGGGCACGCTGTGGCTCGACGCGCTGCGCATGACCGTGCTGCCACTGGTCGTGACGCTGACCGCGACCGGCACAGCGCGGGCGATCGCGGCGGCGCAGGGCGGCGCGGTGATCCGGCGGAGCGCGGTGCTTGGGCTGCTGCTGCTCGTCGTCTCGGCCGCGGTCGCGCTGGTTCTCGCGCCGCTGCTGCTGTCGGCGTGGGAGCCGGCGCCCGAAGCTTTGGCGGCGCTGCGCGGCACGGGGGCGCCCGTGACCGGGGCCATTGCCGGCTCGTCGGACGCCCTGCTCGGCCTCATCGCGCCCAACCTCGCCGCGGCGGCGGCCGAGGGGTCGATCCCGCCGCTCGCCATCTTCGCCCTTCTGTTCGGCGCGGCCGCGGCGCGGCTGCCGGCCGAGCGGACCCGCGCCGCGCTCGATGCCCTCGCCCAGACCGCCGAGATCGTCCTGGTCATCGTCGGCTGGGTGCTGACGCTCGCGCCCCTCGGCGTCGCGGCGCTCGGCTTCGTCCTCGGGGTGCGGCTGGGTGCCGGAGCCGGGTCGGCGCTGGCGCTCTACGTCGGCGCGCAGATCGGGGTCACCGCGGTGCTCGGCGTCGCCATGTACGCGCTCGCGGCGGCGCGTGGCGTGCCCGTGGCGACCTTCGCCCGCGCTGCCGTGGAGCCGCAGGCGGTGGCGGCGAGCACCCAGTCCTCGCTGGCCGCCCTGCCCGCGATGCTGGCGGCCGCCGAACGGCTCGGACCGACCGCTGCCGGCACCCCCGGGGCGGCCGCCGCCATCCTGCCGCTGGCAGTCGCCCTGTTCCGCCTGGCGGCGCCAGCGTCGATCGTTGTCGTGACGCTGGCCACCGCCCACATCCACGGCACATCGCTGCCGCCGGCGACGCTCGCCGTCGTCGCCGGGCTGGGGGTGCTCGGCACGCTGATCATCGCCGGCCTGCCGAACCAGACGACCTTCTTCGCCGCCTACGCGCCGCCCCTTCTTGCCGCGCACCTGCCGGTCGACCTGCTGCCGCTGTTCCTTGCCGTCGATGTCATCCCCGACATCGCCTATACCGTCGTCAACGTGACCGCCGACCTCGCCCTGGCAACGACGGCGCGCCGGTCGCGAGCAGCGCCGTAGGGGCCTGTCCGGCAGGCAGGGGCTTTGTCAGGCTGCCATTTCCGGCAGAGCTGCAGCCGGCTCCGCTTCGATCATCGGCGTCCACGCCAGGCCGTCCGCGTACCGCCATGCCATCCGCCCGGCGTCGTCGAGCGCGAACAGGTGGAGCCAGCGATTGTCGAACAGCGCCCGCACCTCCGGATGGCGCGCGAGGATCGCGCTCATCGCCTCGCGCGGGGCCTCGATACACACCGAAAGGCGCAGCGGCTCATGGACCAGGCGTTCGCCGTCGTGGACGGACTGCCACGGAAGCCCGGCACGCAGGGTACCGCCGTTGCCCTCGACGACGCCGATGCCGCCGACGACGTTGTGCAGCAGCTTGTTGCCGCCTCCGAACACCGCCGGCGCCACGGTGGATCCGTAATACTGCAGGCTGATCCAGCTCGCCACGACGACCGGCGCCGTCAGGATGAGCTCGAGGACGCCGAAGTTGCTGTCGTGCTTCCAGTCGTAGTCGTGGAGGAAGGCGCGACCTTCCAGGCTCTTTCCCACCGTTCGCCGGCGCGGTGCGGCGATGAAGGCCTGGCAGCCCGCCAGCGCCCATTCCGGCCGGACCTCGGCCCAGTCGCGGCTGCGCCGGGCGAGGCCCGCCTCGTTTGCGTGGGGCAGCCGCAGTGCCCGCTCGCCGCGGGCGATCTTGCCCGCCGCGGCGAGCCAGACCGTCGCCTGGTTCAGGTCACCAGTGTGGGCGGCGGACGGACTGTCATCCGCATAGAGCATGATCTCGTCGGTCGTCGTGTCGTGCAGGGCCGCGACGAACAGAGTGTCGGCGGGGATGACGATCCCCCGCGGCGCGAGGCCGGTGCGAACCTCGGGGTCGTTGAGCAGGCCGGCGAGCAGGCGCGCATTGACCTCGCCCGAATAGCCGCCGCAGGCGCCGCAATGCAGTCCGCTCGCGTGGGGATTGTTGACCACCCTGGCCCCGTGCCCGGCGAGGATGACGATCCGGGCGAAATCGGCCGTCAACGACATGGCCCGGAGCACGGTCTCCGCCGCCGCTGTCCGTGCGCCGAGGTCGAGCGCCGGGTCGGGACGGGGTGCAGGATCGTTGGGCAGGCGAGTGGGGCGTAGGGCCAGGGCATCGGTCACCAGCTTGCCAACATAGAGCGGCCCCGCCGCCTCGACGAAGGCGAAGGACGAGACCGCGGCGAGCTTAAACCGGCCCCACGCGCGCTTCGCCCGCGCCTTCAGCCGGGCGTTCTGATCGGCGGCGGCCTCGTCAGGCCCGCCCGCGCGCGACGTCAAGCCGGGGTTGAGCAGCACGGGCAGCCGGTGTTCGGCCACGTCCGAAGCGAAGCGACGGTGCGACGCGGCCAGGCCAAAGAACCCGGCGAAGCCCAACGTCTGGATCGCGGGGTTCACCGCTTCAAGCGCGCGCCGGAACACCTCCGAGCGCACGTCGATGCAGAAGGCGGCCTGCACGATGGGCCGGCTGTCGCTCGCCTCCGCTCGGCGACCCGACGAGCGTGTCCGCCAGCCGGCGTTGCGCCGCACGTTCCGCAGCCTCCTGCAGGATGGCGTCAACGACGTGGTCGGCCGTCGCAGAGACAGGCAAGGCATGCGCGGCAACGATCGACGCCCAGCGCGCGCCGATCTTCGTCTCGTACTGCTCGAACAACGCCGCTTCCCAGATCAGCCGGATGGCGAGGAAGTCGCCTTGCATTTTGTCGCTGCGACCGGCGAGTTCGGCCTGCCACAGTTGGTAGCGAGCATATTGCGCCCAGCCGCCGAGCGTCATGAGCATCTGGTGGAGATAGGTCGAAGTGGCCGCTGCAGGGATGCCGAGGCGTCGCAGGGCGCTCGCCACCGCGTCCGAAGCCGACTCCGGTGCCTCCGATACTTTCGTCGCGAACCCCGACAGGCCGACGATTTCCGGCGTCAGGTCGTGGGTCGCAACCGCGCGCCAGGCGGCGTAGGCCCCTCTGCCGCGCGGCGCCGCCCAGAGCGCCTGCCCCTCATCGAGATACCCTGCCGCCCAGGCGCCGAAACGCTCCGCGATCACGCCCGGCCAGTCGATGCCGGAAGCGTCGGCGGCGAGGTCCGCGACGGTCGGCAGCGCGCTGGCGTCCTCATTCGGCGTTCGCATCGCTGCCTTCAGTTCCCCGAGCATCGCCGGGCGAAGCTCCGACGACGACGCCGCCAACGCGTCCATCAGATCGGCGTCCGTGATGATCCCATCGGCGATCCGTTCGCGATACCAGCTTCGCGGCATGGTCACCGGGGCGCCCGCCACCCGCGCCAGCCGGGCAGCGACCGTCGGCAGGTCCTCATGCGTCTGGCCGAGGAAGGGGTTGACGGCCACGCTCGACGCCAGTGGCCAGACCGGCGGGATCGCCCGGCAGGCACGGTCGACCGCCGCCGCCAGATCGAGCTCGGCGTGCGCGGGTAGTGGCTGTGCGTCGGTCATGGGTTGCCTCCGAGGATCACGAAGTTGTGCGCAGCCGCCAGCCGCCAAGCAGCCGGTCGAACACGGCATTGGCGTAGAGGCCGTTGGAGAGGTGCACGCGCAGCCCCGCCGCCGCCGGATGGTATGCCCACAGCGGGAACATCGCCTGGATGACCGCCACGATCCCGAAGCTGACGACCGCGACGCCGATCAACGCCCATTGCAGCGGGCCGGGCGCCGGGACGGCAGGCAGCACGCTCGACGTCAGCCGGACCGCCAGAACCTGCAGCGCGAAATAGCTGACGGACGTGGCGACGGCATAGACGATCGTTCGCCGGGTCAGGGCCCGCGGCGCGGCGTCGGCCAGGCCCTGTGCGAGCATATAGGCGACGCCGAAGATCAGGATCGCGCCCAGCGCGATCGCCTGCGGTGACTTGTGCTGGAAGCCGAAGGCGAACCCGACCACGCCGTAGATCGCAAGCGCCAACAGGAAGGCTCGCCCGACCGCGCCAGCCTTCGGTACCGCGACGGGGCCGGGCCGGCGGTTGGCGGCGATCAGCTCAACCGCGCCGCCCGAGGCGAGGAACGAGTGGGCCTTGTAGAGCGAGTGGGCGACGATGTGCAGCAGCGCGAGCGGGAACATCCCGAGCCCGCATTCGAAAATCATGAAGCCCATCTGGGCGGCGGTCGACCAGGCGAGCGAAGTCTTCACCGCCGGCTGCGTCAGCATCACCAGGCCGCCGAACAGCGCGGTAAACCCGCCGATCACGACCAGTCCGGCGAGCACGCCGGGCGCGAGCAGCATGACGTCGGCGAAGCGCACCAACAGGAAGCCGCCCGCGTTGATGACGCCGGCATGGAGCAGCGCCGAAACCGGCGTCGGCGCCTCCATGACCTCGGTCAGCCAGCCGTGCGTCGGAAACTGTGCCGACTTCAGGAGCGCCGCAAGCGCCAGAAATCCTGCCGCAGTGACCGCCGCGCCGCCTCCCGTACCGGCGCGGGCCGCGCTCAGGATGGCAGCGATGTCGGTCGTGCCATAGGCCATCGTCAGCAACACCGCCGCGATGATCAGCGCCGCGTCGCCGATCCGCGCCGAGACGAACTTCTTCGCCGCGGCCCGCTGCGCTGCGATCCGGTCCGGGTAGAAGAGCAGCAGCCGGTGCAGGAACAGGCTCGTCGCGATCCAGGCGAGGACCAGCTGTACCAGGGTGCCCGACAGCACGAGCAGGAGCACCGCCGCCAGGGTCAGCGACAGCCAGCCGGTGAACGCCCCCTGCCGCGGCTCCCCGTCGAGGTAGGTCGCCGTGTAACGCACCACGACCCAGCCGATGAACGACACCAGCAGCAGCATAATGCCGCTGATCGCGTCGAGGCGAACGGAGAGGCCGATGCCCTGCGCACCGATCAGGGGAGTGCTCCACGCCCCGCGCGAGACGAGCAACGCGAGCGTTATTCCGGCGACCGCCAGCGCGATCAAGGCCGCGGCCTCGGCGATCCGGCTCGCCACGCGCGGTCGCCGGCCGGGGCTCAGAAAGGCGACGGCTGCGCTCAGCAGCAGCGCGGACGGAGCAGCGTAGGGCAGCCAATCGATCGGCAACGGTCTTCCCCTGTAAGCGCGTGATGCGGTTAGGGCGACGATACCCGCGCCTCGGGGCCTGCGAGAAATTCATTGTTCCGGCGATTTCGTTCTGTTTTATGGAAGGGAATGAAGCGTCTGAACTTCAATCACCTGCGCTATTTCTGGGCGGTCGCGCACGAAGGCAGCCTCACCCGGGCGGCGGAGCGGCTCAACCTGTCGCAGTCGGCGCTGTCCGTGCAGATCCAGAAGCTCGAGCATCAGATCGGGCACCCCCTGTTCGACCGCGCGGGCAAAAAGCTGATCCTGACCGAAGCCGGGCAGATCACGCTCGACTATGCCGATACCGTGTTCAAGGCGGGGGACGAGCTGCTGAGCACCCTCGACGGGCGCCCGCTGTCCAGCCGCCAGGTCCTGAAGGTCGGCGCGCTGACGACCCTCTCGCGCAACTTCCAGCTCGAGTTCCTGAACCCCCTGGTAGGCCGCGCCGATGTCGAGCTGATCGTGCGCTCCGGGACCATCCGCGACCTGCTCGCCCAGCTCGAGGCGCACGCGATCGACGTGGTGCTGTCCAACACTGCCGCCCCAAGGGATGCTCGCGCCCCGTTCCGCAACCATCTGCTGAACGAGCAGCCGGTCAGTCTGGTCGGGCGCCCGCGGCCCGGCCGCGACCCATTTCGCTTTCCGGACGATCTGCGCGTCGAGCCGGTCCTGCTGCCGAGCCTCGACAGCGATATCCGGCTGGGGTTCGACCGGTTGCTGGATCTCGCCGGGATCCGCCCGATCATCCTGGCCGAGGTCGACGACATGGCCATGCTGCGCCTGCTAGCGCGCGAGCGCGACGGCGTCACGCTGGTGCCGCCGATCGTGGTGCGCGACGAGCTCGACTCCGGGGCGCTCGTCGAGCACTGCCGCATCCCGCAACTCACCGAAAACTTCTATGCGATCACACTGAACCGGCGCTTCCCGAACCAGCTTCTCCACGAGCTGCTGCCACGCGCGAGTTCGCCTGTTTTGCCCGTGGCCGGCTGACCTAACCGCAGTTCGCATCTGGGACCGCGAGTGCGCCCGCCAACTATTGCCGCCGAACTCGTTTCCGACGCGCGAGGTAATGCTGTAGCCTTGCGCACGATGGCGCTGTCCAGTGCGCCGAGGGCTGCCAATGCCGACCGTTTTCATCTCCGCCCGGTCCAAGACGAACGCCCCCGGGAGCTGGAACGCGGACCGTCGCGGTAACTGTATCGAATGCCTCAACACCTTGGTCCCGCACCTCGCGCCGAGAGCATCGCTGTTCGCGCCGGTCGGCGAGCGGATCGGCATCTTCGCACTTCCGGCGCGCACGAGCTTCGCGGAAGTCGACCGCGTCGTCGCGTCGAATCCCCATCAGCTTGGCGGTTTCCACGATCGGGGCGACGCCGGTCGTAGAGACATCCGGTCGGGGTGCCGCGCTTGAGCGCGCTTCCCACAGCGATCGACCTCGCGCGGTTCCAGTTCGCCTTCACCGTGTCGTTCCACTTCATCTTCCCCGCCTTCACCATCGGGCTGGCGAGCTATCTCGCGGTGCTTGAGGGGCTGTGGCTGCGCACCGGGCGCGACGTGTTCCTCGTCCTGTTCAAGTATTGGCTGAAGATCTTCGCGATCACCTTCGGCATGGGCGTCGTGTCGGGGATCGTCATGGCCTACCAGTTCGGCACCAACTGGGCGGTGTTTTCCGACAAGGCGGGGCCGGTCATCGGGCCGCTGATGGCGTACGAGGTGCTGACCGCCTTCTTCCTCGAGGCCGGCTTCCTTGGCGTCATGCTGTTCGGGATGAACCGCGTCGGCAAGACGCTCCACTTTGCCGCCACGCTGGCGGTCGCGGCGGGGACGTTCATCTCGGCCTTCTGGATCATCGTCGTCAATTCGTGGATGCAGACGCCGCAGGGGTTCGCGGTCAACGCGGCCGGGCAGTTCGTCCCGGCGAGCTGGCTCGCGATCATCTTCAACCCGTCGATGCCCTACCGCCTCGTCCACACCGTGCTCGGGGCCTACCTGACCGTCGCCCTCGTCGTCGGCGGGGTCGGCGGCTGGCACCTGCTGCGCGAACGGCGCCACCGCGAGGGGCCGAGCGAGGGCACGCGGGTCATGTTCTCGATGGCGATGTGGATGGCGGCGATCGTCGCGCCGCTGCAGATCCTCGCCGGGCATACGCAGGGGACCAACACGCTCCGCTACCAGCCCGCCAAGATCGCGGCGATGGAGGGCGACTATCAGAGCTTTCCGCATGGCGCGCCGCTGATCCTGTTCGGCGTGCCCGACCAGGCCGCCGCGGTGGTGCGGCACAAGATCGAGCTGCCGAACCTCGGCTCGCTGGTGCTGACGAGCGATCTGCACGGCGCGGTGCAAGCGGCCTCGACGCCTTTCCGCGCAGCGACTGGGCGCCGGTCACCATCGTGTTCTGGACGTTCCGCTTGATGGTCGGGATCGGCGTCGGCATGGCCGGGCTCGGCCTGTGGAGCCTCGTCGCCCGCGCCCGCGGCCGGCTGTACGATTGGTCATGGCTGCACCGTTTCGCCGTGCTGATGGGGCCGAGCGGCTTCGTCGCCGTCATCGCCGGCTGGGTCACGACCGAGAGCGGGCGGCAACCATTCACCGTCTTTCACCTGCTCCGCACCGCCCAGTCGGCGTCGCCGCTCGCCGCGCCGGCCGTGGCGTCGTCGCTCATCGCCTTCATCGTCGTGTACTTCGCGGTCTTCGGCACCGGCACCGGGTTCATCCTCAAGCTGATGGGCGGCTCGCCGCATCCGGGCGAGCGTGGCCCGTCGCGCGACGAAACGACACGGACCGCGGGCATCACGCCGCTGCCGCAGGTCGCGCCCGCGGCGATCGCGGCGGAGTGAAGCCATGCTCGACCTGACTCTCGTCTGGGCGGGGATCATCGGCTTCGCCGTGTTCGCCTACGTCGTCATGGACGGCTTCGACCTCGGCATCGGCATCCTGTTCCCGCTGCTCGAGCCGGGACAGGACCGCAACGCCGCGGTCAATTCGATCGCCCCGGTGTGGGATGGCAACGAGACGTGGCTCGTCCTCGGCGGCGGCGGCCTGCTCGCCGCCTTCCCGCTCGCCTATTCGGTCATCATGCCGGCGGTCTACGTGCCGGTGATCCTGATGCTGCTCGGCCTCGTCCTGCGCGGCGTCGCCTTCGAGTTCCGCGCGCGCACGGCGCGGCTGTGGGTATGGGACGCGGCGTTCGCCGCGGGTTCGATGCTCGCGGCGCTGATGCAGGGCATCATTCTCGGCGCAGTTCTTCAGGGGATCGCCGTTCACGGCCGCGCCTATGCCGGCGGCTGGTGGGACTGGTTGACGCCGTTCTCGCTGTTGACCGGAGCGGCGGTGGTGATCGGCTATGGCCTGCTCGGCGCGACGTGGTTGATCTACCGCACCGAGGCCGGGCTGCAGGCGCGCTGCCACGCGCTCGCGCTGTGGTTCGGCGCCGGGACAGTGGCGGCGGTGGCGGCGGTCAGCGCCGCGACGCCGTTCCTCAGCTACAACTACTACGCGCGCTGGCTGCGGCTGCCGGACCTGTACGCGACCGCGCCGATGCCCGTGCTGGTCGCGCTCGTCGCCTTCGGCCTGTATCGGAGCATCCGGCGCGGGGCCGAACTGGCGCCTTTCCTGCTGTCGCTCGCCCTCTTCCTGCTGAGCTTCGTCGGGCTCGGCATCAGCATGTTCCCCTATGTCGTCCCGCCGTCGATCACGCTGTGGCAGGCGGCGTCGCCGGCGAGCAGCCAGGTGTTCATGCTCGTGGGCGTGGCGATCATGGTTCCGATCATTCTCGCCTACACCGGCTACGCCTATTGGGTGTTCCGCGGGAAGGTCGGGCACGAGGGCTATCATTGAACCCCGGGCTGAAGCGGTGGCTGTGGTTCGTCGGCCTGTGGGCGACGGGCGTGGCGACGGTCGGCGTCGTGTCGCTGCTGCTTCACGCGTGGATCGGCGGGTAACGTCCAGCTTTCTGCTTCTTTAATACTTTTTCTATTGTCGATCCCCTACTCAATACGTCGTAGGCGACATCTGAGCCCAATCAGGTCGGGATTGCTGTAGCAATCATTTTCTTAAGATGTTCAGTCTTCGCGGCCAACGCTTGTGACGGCTAGTTTCGCTTTGACTTCGTCCAAGCAACATCGCTTCATTTGTAGCTTATATGTCACACTCGCTTGCCCAACTAAGCCTGCGACCGATCGCCCCGTGTCAACCCCCATCACCGCATTGCACCGTCGCTTTGGTCACGGTTGCGTGTGCATGCAGAGGGGTGCCGAATGATGTCGCAAGGTCACTGGAGGGTGTCGGTCGCGTCTATCCTCGCGCTTGCCGTATCGTCGGCGACCCGAGCGCAGGTAGCCGAAGCCGCACCTCCGGCGCCTCTTGCCGCGGCGCCAACCGTCAGCGAAGGCAACGGCGAGATCATTGTAACGGGAACCCTGTTCCGGCGCACCAACACCGAAACTGCATCCCCGGTGAGCGTCATCACCGCCGAGGACCTGCGCGCACGAGGCATCAACACGGTTGCCGACGCACTACAGACGCTCAGCGTCAACAACGCCGGAGCGCTGCCGACCGCATTCTCGGCCAACGGCGCGTTTGCCAACGGTGCGAGCGGCGCTTCGCTGCGCGGCCTGACCACCAGCTCGACGCTCGTCCTGTTCGATGGTCTGCGCGCGGCTTATTACCCGCTGGCGGACGACGGGCAGCGCAACTTCGTCGACCTGAGCACGATTCCTGACGCCATCGTCGAGCGGGTCGAGGTCCTCCGCGACGGCGCCTCGGCGACCTATGGCGCGGATGCGGTCGCGGGCGTCATCAACGTCATTACCCGCAAGGAGATCAAGGGCTTCGAGGGCAACATCGAAAGCGGCATCTCGCAGCATGGCGACGCCGCCGAGCGCCGGCTGACGCTGACCTACGGCTTCGGCGATCTCGCGAAGCAGCACTTCAACATCTACGCCAACGTCGAGTACCAAAAGGACGACGCGCTACTCAACCAGAGCCGCGGCTTCCCGTTCAACACCGCCGACCTGTCGCGGCTCAGCGCCGTCGACGAACTCGGGTACCCGGGTCTATGGCAGCAACACGGTCGTCAACGGCATCCAGGGCGACGGCTCGTACCAGGGCGGAACCTTCGGTGTCGGCAACACCATCGTTCCCGTCGTTCGCCCGGCGGGTCCCGACGGCACGCCGGTGCCGGGCAGCGCCTATCAGCTGCTCAACCCCGCCGCGGGCTGCCGCGGCCTACCGTCGGTCACCATCCCGGCCGGCGGTGGCCCCGACCCCACCGCGATCTACGGCATCCAGTGCCAGCAGGACTTGATAAACCAATACGGCGTCATCCAGCCGACGATCGAACGGCTGGGCGGAACGCTGCACGGCAGCCTCGACATCGGCGACCGCGCGCACGCCTATGCGATCTTCACCTACTACCAGAGCCGCGTGTCGTACCAGGTGGCACCGGCGTCGATTCAGCAGCAGACCAACAGCGGCGACTTCGCCACGGTCAACCTCGTCCTGCCCCCGGTGCTGACCAACGGCCAGCTCAATCCCAACGATCCGTTCGCCGCCGCCGGCCAGTCGGCCGAGATCTTCTATCGCTTCGGCGACATCCCGCGGTCGACGACAAGCCTCAGTCGGACGTACCGGGGCGCGATCGGCGTCAACGGCTCGTTCGGGAACGACTGGGACTATGCCGCCGATTTCACCGGCATGACGAGCGACCTAACGACCACGCAGGCCGGCGTGCCGTATTTCGCCAACCTGCTGTCGGCCATCGCCGACGGATCGTACAACTTCGTCAACCCGGCAGCGAACACGGCCGCGGTCCGCGCCTTCATCGCGCCGACCAACGTCAGCCAGGCCCACTCGACGCTGTACCAAGGGCAGGTGAGCCTGACCAAGAGCCTGTTCACCCTTCCCGGGGGACCGCTGGAGGTCGCCGTCGGTGGCGCTGTCCGTTACGAGGCAATCGACGATCCGAGCGCGAACCCGCCCAATCCGCTACCGGACGCATCGCAGCAGTATTTCCCGCTGATCAATGGTTTCGGCGCCGCTGGGCACCGCTACGTCGAGTCGGGCTACTTCGAGATCGAGGCGCCTGTGTTCACTGTGCTCGAGCTGAGCGGCGGCGGGCGTTACGACAACTACTCGACCGGCTTCAGCCGCTTTTCGCCCAAGATCGGGCTTAAGTTCACACCGATCAAGCAGGTGGCGCTGCGCGGCACCTTCTCCAAGGGCTTCCGCACGCCGAGCTTCGCCGAGACGGGTGCCCTGCCGACGACGGGCTTCGTCACCGTCACCCCTGGCGGCGATAATGCGGCGGCGTTCAGCGCGGCGCACGGTGGCGACGCCTATTCGCAGCCCTATGGTCTCGGCCTGACGACGGAGGGCAATCAGAAACTGCAGCCGGAGATATCGACCAACTTCACCGCTGGTATCGTCGCACAGCCGCTGTCGTGGCTCAGCGTCACCGCCGACTATTACAACATAGCCAAGAAGAACGTGATCGTCGGTGCCGACTACTCAGCGGCGGTGACCGCTTACTACGCCGGGCAGCCGATCCCGCCCGGGTTCGTCGTCACGCCCGATGTCGTCGATCCGGCAGCGCCTACCGCACAGCGGCGCATCTTCAACGTTGCCTACGGCTTCATCAACGCAAACTCGCTGGTGACCGACGGCATCGACTTCGGCCTGCAGGCGAAGCTGCGCCTGCCGCACAGGATTGCCTTCACCAGTAGCGGCGAGGCGACGTACATCCTGCGCAACAACCAGACGTTCGTCGCCGCCGACGGTACGACCTCGGTCCAGCGCTACGCCGGCACGCTGGGGCCGTTCGCCATAACCTCGGCGTCGGGCACGCCGCGGTGGCGCGCCAACTGGTCGAACAGCGTCGATTTCGGCGCGGTCCGGCTGACGGGAACGGCCTATTACACCAGCGGCTATCGCGGCACGGCCGACGACTATTCGGGGCCGGGCAGCGCAGCAAGCTGCTCCAACGCGGTCGGCACCTACCGCCAGGGCGCATCGACCGGCACGCCGCTGGCGCTGCAGTGCGACGTCAAGGCCTTCGTCGATGTCGACCTGACCGGCGCGATCAAAGTGACCGATCACGTCGGCTTTACGCTGAACGTGATCAACCTGCTGAACGTCAAACCGCCGTTCGACCCGAACACCTATGGCGGCAACAACTACAATCCGGCGTGGGCCGAAGCCGGCATCGTCGGCCGGTTCTTCCGCGTCGGCATCAATGCGAAGTTCTAGAGCGCCGGAACGGTTCGGCTTGCCGCAGAAGTCGTTACCCTTCCCATCAGTTTACGCAGGGAGCGCGATGAAGCTTAGTCTGCGCGTCGCCGCCGTTCGGCAAAGTGACCCCACAGTTAGTCATTCGGAAGTTTCGCGGCGGCTCTCAATACCGGACGCGCAGGTTAATCTCAGCCGACGGGGGGGCGAACCGGCGATGATTCGCGCCAGCAGCGACGTGTCCGCGCGCTTGCCCCCGACGTGATCGTCAGAGGCCGTCGCATTGCGAGGCTCGTCTCCCTCCTGCCGAGAGCGGCACTTGCGGCGACCGTTCACATCCGAAATTATTGGCAGGTCGGCGCGATCGCCGCGGGGGGCAGGTGCATGAGGCGGTTGATCGTTCTGGTACTGGCAATGGTCTGCTCGCTCGCGGCGCCGGCGCGAGCCGCCGACGGCGATCGCCGAGCCTTCCTGATTAAGGAGTTCAGGCTGGAAAACGGGACCGTCCTGCCCGAGGCGAAGGTGATGTACGCCACCTACGGCAGTCTTAATGCCGCGGGCGACAATGCGGTGCTGCTGCCATCGCACTACATGGCCGACTCGCACGGATACGAGTGGCTGATCGGGCCCGGCAAGGCTCTGGATCCACGCAAATATTTTCTGATCGCAACCGAACTGTTCGGCAACGGCAAGTCGTCCTCGCCGAGCAATACGCCCGCGCCGTTCGACGGGCCGCGCTTTCCCGTGACAACCATTCGGGATAATGTCGAAGCAGTGTACCGTCTGCTGGGAGAGGCGATGGGCGTCCACCACCTGCGCGCCATCGTCGGCTTCTCGATGGGCGGGGAGCAGGCGTTCCAGTGGGCGGTGAGTCATCCCGGCTTCGCCGATCGCATCGTGGTCACCTCGGCGACGGCGAAAACCTGGCCGCACGGCATCGTCCGGCTGGAGAGCCAGATCATGGCGATCCAAAACGACCCGGCCTTTGCCGGCGGCAATTACCAAGCGCCACCCAAGGCCGGGCTGCAGACGTTCGGCGCGATCTGGGCCGGCTGGCTGTTCTCGCAAGGCTGGTGGCGCGAGGAGCTGTGGCGCGCAGACTCGCCACCGGGCACGACCTATCGAACGGTGTTCGAAGGATTGTACAAGGACTTCGTACCGGGCGGCGACGCCAATGACCTGATCCTGCAGATGCGGACGTGGGAGGCGCACGACATCGGCACGACCCCGGGCATGAAGGGGGACGTAAAACGCGCGCTGGCCTCGATCACGGTGCCCGTGCTTTACATGCCGTCCGCAACGGATCTGTACTTTCCCGTGGACGATGCGCGCTACGAAGCGGGGTTCTTACCCCACGTAAAGCTGCTGCCTATCCCCTCGCTCTGGGGTCATACTGCCGGGGCGGCCAGCAATCCGGCGGATGCGAAGTTCCTCAACGACAACATTGGCGCGTTCATGCGCGCCGGCGAATGAAAGAGCTGAACCAACGCCGCCGGTTCCGACACGATCAGCGTGATTTCGCCCGCCGCTGCCTGAGTGATCGACCCCAACTCGGTCATTCACGGGTGATTGGACGCACACCGGAACCGTAGATCGGTTCAGTATTGCCTTTGTCCTGAGAGAGCTCGCGGCAGGGTTCCATGATCGCCAGCTTGACGGCATCTTGACGGTGATCTCTAGGTTTGCGGTTGAGTGGGATCGCCGGTTGTGCCTGAGAGCATCATTGGCCCATCCGGTCCAAACGCATGACTAAGGTGGCGACCAATCCCGAGGCCTGCCAATCATAGGACAGCGAGCCAGCCAGGCGTGACATGATGCTCCGCTGGATCATCCTACTGCCGAAGCCCGTCATCTCTGGTGATTGCAGGATTGGCGGGCCACCCGACTCCGACCAAATGACGTGGACCTCTTCGCCCTCGGTCCGTCCGCTGACATCGAGCGCGCCGACTGTCGTCGAAAATGCGCCATGCTTCACCGAGTTGGTGGCCAACTCGTGCACCACCATGGCAAGTGTGGTCGCGGTCGTCTCGCCGACCCCCATCCGCGGCACCGCAACCCGGATGCGACCGGCAAAGGCTCCCGTGTCGTCGTACGGCGACAGCAGCACGGCCAAAAGGTCACCCAGCAACGCAGCCTTGCCCTGTTTTCCGGGCAACGGGCGAATAAGGTCGTGGGCGCGACCAAGCGCTGTCAGCCGCGCGGTCAGCTCGGCCGCCATCTGGTCGACCGTGTCCGCCGACCGGGACGTGAGCTGAGTCAGGCCAGCGGCGATCGCCAGAAGGTTCTTGACCCTATGGCTCATCTCACCAGCGAGCAGCTCACTGCCTTCTTCGGCCTGCTTGCGCCCTGTGACGTCCAGAAAGATCCCGAACATCGGCTGATCGGTTTCGTCCGGGGGCGGCGCCTTGCCCCGGGCCGAGATCCAACGGATCTCTGCGCCGATCATGATGCGGAAATCGATCTCGTAGGGACCAGGGACGGATCGGGTCGCCTTGAAGGCCGCCTGGACGCGATCGCGGTCGGCAGGATGGATGTGCGCTGACAAGTCTTCGAAGCTGACGCTTGTGGACCAAGGCAGGCCCCAGAGGTCGAAGGCGCGCTCGTCCATGGCAAATCGGTCGTCGGCCAGGTTCCACGACCACAAGCTGACGCACGCCGCATCGATGGCCAAGCGAAGGTGATCCGCGCCCCAGACGTGGCGCGGCGCGTCGCCTGCAAACATCGCTTCACCCCGGCCCAGAAGCGGCGCCGTTTGCCGCGAGCGTTGCAGACTTATCCGATCGGGCTCGGATTGCCCATAAGCTTACTGGAGGTGGATCTCGCTCTTCTGCAGAGACCCATTGTCGGACGTTATCGCCGCCATCTGCACTTCCCGAAACCCGCCATTCATTCAGCTTCAATTTCCGTGGGGATTGGGCGGTGGTGACCAAGCCGCTGTTGGACGTCGCCTGCGGCGCAACGCTATCCTTTCGATGAGGGGTCTCCGGGCCGCCGATCACAATGGCCGGGCATGCCGATGATTGAATTGGGCGCGGGTGAGGCCGAGGGACCGTGCCGCGGCCGATCGGTTGCCGCCGGCGCGCTTTAATGCTTCGACCAGCAAGTTGCGCTCGACGGCGGCGAGGCTGGATCCGGCATCAGCCAATGCGCAGATCGCATTCGGCACGACCGATGCGGCGATCGAGCTCGATATCACTCGCCCGTCCGCACCGAGCTCGAAGCGTTGCTCGCCGAAGCGTTCGCCGCTGGTGAACAGGTGGTGCAGACGGAGCGGCTCGCCACTGCGCCCTAGGATAATGCCACGGGCGACCATATTCTCGAGTTCGCGGACATTGCCCGGCCAGTCGTAGCTCAGCATCGCCGACACGGCCTGCTCGTCGAAGCCGGTCACCGTCTTGTTGTACTGCGTCCGAAAGCGCGCGAGGAAGTGGTCCATCAGCAGCGGGATGTCGGCCCGGCGGTCGCGCAGGGGCGGAATGCGCAGCGGGAAGACGTTGATGCGGTAGAACAGGTCGGCCCGGAAGGTGCCGGCGGCGACCGCGTCGCGCAGATCGATATTGGTCGCCGCGACCAACCGGACGTCGACCGTCCGCAGCCGAGTATCGCCGACCCGCTCGATTTCGCCCTCCTGCAGCGCGCGCAGCAGCTTGGCCTGGGCGATCAGCGACAGCGTGGCGATCTCGTCGAGGAACAGCGTGCCACCCTCGGCGCGCTCGAAGCGACCGGGGCGGCTGGCGGTGGCACCGGTGAAGGCTCCGCGTTCGACCCCAAACAGTTCGGCCTCAATCAGCGTCTCCGAGATCGCGGCGCAGTTGACGGCGACAAACGGCATCTCCGCCCGCGCGCCCATCGCATGCAGGTTGCGGGCGAACATCTCCTTGCCGACCCCGCTTTCGCCGTGGAACAGCACCGGCGCGTCCGTGTCGGCGACGTCGCGGAGCATGTCGAACGCGGTGTTGAACCCCGAGGACGCCCCGACAACGCGCCAGCGGCTTGGTGCCGTGGACGGTGCTTCCGGGGCAGCGCTGGCGACCGGCGGCGTCGCCGCGTTAAGCGTCTCGCTGCGCATGTAGCGCAGATCGGGTTCGGCATCGTCCCACGCCTCGGCCGGCTTGCCGACGATGCGGCAGGCGGTGTGGCCCATCGCGATGCACTCGACTTCGCGATAAACGATCGGGCGGCCGAGATAGACCGAGGCGTACCCCGAGGCATAGCCGATCTGGCTCCACCCGGCCGGCGCCTGGCCGATGCCGAAGGCGTTGACGTGCTCGGCGCATTCCGACGAATTGCGCCAGCGATACTCGGCATAAAAACGCCCCATGGCGACATCGACGTCGACGGCGATCGGCTCGACGAGGACGGCACCCTCGAGCGCATGCAATTGCGGCCCGACCGAGAAGGCGTCGTAGACGCTGTCGCCGTGCCGCACCTTGGCCGCGACGTCGGCGTCCATCGCGCCTGCCTCATAACCCTGGCGGGTGAATACGGCACGGGCGCGGTCGTAGCCGATGGCGCTGACGACTTCGCGGCGGACGATACCCATCGTTCGGGCATGGACAAGGACCATGCGTTGCCCTGCGAGCCAGATATGACCCTGTTCCGGCGCGAAGTGGAGCGTGGCGGCGAGGTCAGCGATTTGCGGCAGGATCGGCGGGGCCACCAGCGGCGCAGCAACTATGGAAGGCATCGCGACCTCTGTCGATTTATCGACATCATGATAGCGTAACGCGCTCGCTTCTGTCGAATTAGAAACAGCAGTTGCAGTGGTCGCGGCTGGCTGCCCTTCGAGACTTCAGGTTGGCACGTGTCGTGCAGGGCATGATGCAGCTCATCAAGAAGCTGTTGAACTTGGGGGATCGCCATGACCGTACCGAACACGCCCATCCGCCGCGCCGCGAGCCTCGGTGTCTCGCTGCTCGCGCTTGTTGCGGCCCCCGTGGCCGCGCAGACGCCGCCGAACGCACCAGGCACGACTGAGGATCGCGGCTTCGCCAGGGCCCGCAACGACCGGTGGTCAGATCGAGGAAATCACCGTCACCGCGCAGAAGCGGTCGGAAAACCTGCAGCGGGTGCCGATCGCGATCACCGCCTTCACCTCCGAAGCGCTGGCGCAGAAGGGCATCACCGATGTCGCCGGCCTGGGCAAGTTCGCGCCGGGCGTCGACATCGTCGGTACGTCGCCGTTTTCGGGGTCGAGCCAAGTGCTGTCGGCGTTCATCCGCGGCATCGGACAAAACGACTTTGCCTTCAACCTCGATCCCGGCGTCGGCGTCTATGTCGACGGCGTCTATTATGCCCGCACCGTCGGCGCAGTAGTCGACCTGCTCGACCTCGACCACGTCGAGATCCTGAAAGGGCCGCAGGGGACGCTGTTCGGACGCAACACGATCGGCGGAGCGATCAGCGTCGTCACGCGCGATCCGGGCAACACCTTCGCTGGCGCGGGCGACGTGACCTATGGCTCGTACAACCGGGTCGATGTCCGCGGCTCGGTCGACGTGCCGATCATCGACGACAAATTACTGTTCCAGATTTCGTTCTCGGAAAAGCACGCCGACGGCTATTTCCACTTCCTCAAGTTCCCCGGCACCTACGTCAACGATGCCGAGAGTTTCGTGAGCCCCGACCTGACCACCTACAGCACCGCCGGCGGCTACAACGATCAGAACCTGCGGCTCAAGCTCAAGTGGAAGATCACGCCCGACGTCACTTTCCGCCTGACCGGCGACTATACCAACGACGACGACCAATCGACCGGCAGCCAGCTGCTTGTGGTCAAGCCGGGTCTCAAGGATGTCTACAACGCCTGTATCTCGACGCCGGCGGCGGTGCTCGCGGCGGGCCCGCTCAACGCGATCTGCAACACCCCGCGCGGCCTGCCGATGGCGACCGTGCCGGGCTTCACCAACACTGTCCTTCCCGCGCTCGGCGGCATCAACCTCGACGGAAATCCGGCCGATTACCATCTGCCCTTCGACACCCGCTTCGTCTCGCCGCGGATCGATACGTCGTACGGCACCGGCCCCGGCTATTCGAAGGTCAAGACCTTCGGCTTTTCGGGCGTCCTCGACGCGCAGCTGACCGACGCCATCGCGGTCAAGTCGATCACCGCCTATCGCAACCTCGACAGCCGCTTCGCGCTTGACGTCGACGGCTCGCCGATCCCGATCGGCGACCACGCCTTCACCATGCGCCAGCAACAGGTCAGCGAGGAGGTCCAGCTGCTCGGCAACTTCCTCGACGGCCGGCTGAAGACGGTCACCGGCCTCTATTACTTTCACGAGTTCGGCGACCTGACCGACTATGTCCATTTCGCCGGCGGGCTGCTCCAGATCGACGGGCCGAACACGTTCGACACGACGAGCTATGCCGCCTTCACTCAGGCCGAATTCAAGATCACCGACAAGTTGGGCGTGACCGGCGGCGTCCGCTACACGCGCGACCAGAAGGAGTTCCGCGGCGGCCAGCGCGACCTCAACAGCCTCGCCTACAAGCTCGGCTATCCGTTGGCGCTTCACCCCGATCCCAATGACCCGACCCTGTATTTTCCGACGACCGACAATCACCTCAATTTCAGCAACGTGTCGTTCAAGGCCGGGGTCAATTATCAGGCAACCAATACCATCCTGACTTACGCGACCTTCAGCCAGGGCTATAAGGCCGGCGGTTGGACGACGCGGGCGACGACGCCGATCCTCGCCGCGCCGACGTTCAACCCCGAAAAGGCCGATACCTACGAAATCGGCGTCAAGGGCCAGTTCTTTGACCGCATCCTGCAGGCCAACCTCGCGGCCTATTATACCAAGTACAAGGACCTGCAGGTCACGGTCTATTCCGGCATCTCGCCCGTCACGATCAACGCGGCCCAGTCCGAGATCAAGGGCCTCGAGGCCGAGTTCGTCCTCGTCCCGACCGATGCACTGACACTGGCGGCGACCTTCGGCTACATCGACGCGCGCTACACGCAGAAGGACGCCGGCACCAACCTCGGCAACCAGTTCGTCAACACGCCGAAGTATGCCGCGTCGGTTAACGCCGACTATGTCGTACCGTTCAAGTCCGGCGCCGGCGTCGACTTCCACCTCGACTATTCGTACAAATCGAGCATCGCCCGCGACGCCGAGAACACGCCCGAGCTGATCTCGCCGCAGACCAACGTGTTCGGCGCGCTGGTTACCTACCGCTCGCCGGCGAAGAACTACCACTTCGATGTCGGCGTCACCAACCTGACCAACGACCGCTTCATCATCTCGGGGCAGGACCAGGCCGGCATCGGCTATGTCGGCGGCACCTACAACCGGCCCCGCGAATTCTACGCGCGCGCCGGCTTCAAGTTCTGATCGCGGCAGGGAGGATCAGGACATGTTCCAGGGCAAGACGATCGCGATCACCGGGGTCGCGTCGGGGATCGGCGCGGCGACGGCGAAACTGCTGAGCGCGCGCGGTGCGGCCATCGTAGGCTTCGATCGCAACGATCCCGACGTGTCGCTCGCCGCCTTCCACCGGATCGACATGGCCGATCCGGCGAGCATCGCCGCCGCGGTCGCCGCGGTCGACGGGCCGCTCGACGGGCTGATCAACTCGGCCGGACTGCCGCCGACGGCCGATAAGCACGCGGTGCTCAAGGTCAACTTCTTCGGCCTGCGCGCCTTTACCGAGGCGATGGCCGACCGGCTCGGCGACGGCGCGGCGATCGTCAACCTCGCGTCGCTCGCCGGGTTTCAGTGGCGGGCGAACATCGCGGTGGTCAAGGCGGGGCTGGCGACATCGTTTGCCGCCGCCGACGAATGGATCGCGACGCAGGACGTCGACGGGGCGCCGTCGTACCATCTGTCGAAGGAACTCGTCGTCGCGTGGACGCTGTGGACCTGCGCCCGCTGGAAGGACCGCGGCATCCGCATGAACAGCGTATCGCCCGGGCCCGTGTCGACGCCGATCCTCGCCGACTTCATCGCCACGCTCGGCAAACGCGTCGAGGACGACCTCAAGGTCAACCGCGCCGCGACCGCCGAGGAGATTGCCCCCGTCGTCGCCTTTATGGCATCGCCCGACGCGCGGTGGATGAACGGGGCCGATGTCGCCGTCGACGCCGGAGCGGGAGCGGGCGCGTGGCGCGAGATGCTGGGATGACGACGTTCGACCGGATCAACCCCGTGACCGGCGCGCTGGCGTCGACGACGCATGCGATGACCCCCGCCGAGGCGGTCGCGGTGGCCGATGCCGCCGCCGCCGCCCTGCCGGCGTGGAGCGCGCTGGGGCCGAACGCGCGGCGCGCCGCGCTCAACGCCGCCGCAGTGTCTCTTGAAGCCAAAGGCGAAGCCCTCGTTGCGGCGATGGTCGCCGAATGCGGCGCGCACGACGGCTGGGCGCGGTTCAACCTTGGGCTGGCGGCGGGGATGCTGCGCGAGGCGGCGGCGCTGATGACGCAGATCGGCGGCGAGGTCATCCCGTCGGACAAGCCCGGCTGCCTTGCGCTGGCGCTGCGCGAACCCGCCGGCGTCGTGCTCGGCATCGCGCCGTGGAACGCGCCGCTGATCCTCGCCGTGCGCGCGATCGCCGTCCCGCTGGCGTGCGGCAACACCGTCGTCCTGAAGGCGTCGGAGGTCTGTCCGCGGACCCACGGGCTGATCGTCGAGGCGTTCGCCGATGCGGGCTTCGCGCCCGGCGTCGTCGGGCTGGTGACCAACGCTCCGGCCGATGCGGGTGAGGTCGTCGGCGCGCTGATCGATCATCCCGCGGTGCGGCGGATCAACTTCACCGGCTCGACCGCGGTCGGACGGATCATCGCGGTCCGCGCGGCACAAAACCTGAAGCCCTGCCTGCTCGAACTCGGCGGCAAGGCTCCGCTCCTCGTCCTCGCCGACGCCGACATCGGGGAGGCGGTCAAGGCCGCGGCGTTCGGCGCCTTCATGAATGCCGGGCAGATCTGCATGTCGACCGAGCGGATCATCGTCGTCGACAGCGTCGCCGACGCCTTCGTCGCTGCGTTCGCGGCCAAGGTCGCGACGATGCACCCGGCTGCCGTGGTCGACCGCAAGACGGTGACGCACGTTGCGGCGCTGGTCGATGCGGCCGTCGCCGCCGGGGCAACCGTCGTCGCCGGGGGTGCCGCGGAAGGCGTCGTCGTGCCGCCGCACGTCGTCGACCATGTCACACCGGCGATGGCGCTGTTCCGCGACGAAAGCTTCGGCCCGGTCGTCGGCATCACCCGCGCCCGCGATGACGGATCACGCCGTCGACCTGGCCAACGACAGCGCCTACGGCCTGTCGGCGAGCGTGTTCACCCGCGACATCGCCCGCGGTCTCGCCGTCGCCAGGCGGATCAAGTCGGGCATCTGCCACGTCAACGGCGCGACGGTCCACGACGAGGCGCAGATGCCGTTCGGCGGCACCAAGGCGAGCGGCTATGGCCGCTTCGGCGGCAAGGCCGGGATCGATGCCTTCACCGAACTGCGCTGGGTGACGATCGAGACCGAGCCTGGGCATTTCCCGATCTGAGTCGCTACAGCGGCAACCCGACATAGTTCTCGGCGATGCTCGCCTGCGCCGCGCGCGAGGTCGCGATATAGTCGAGTTCGGCGCGCTGCATCCGCCGCTCGAACGGTCCGGCGTCGGGGAAGCGGTGCATCAGGCTGGTCAGGTACCAGCTGAAGCGCTCGGTCTTCCAGACGCGGGCGAGGGCGCGCGCCGAATAGCCGTCGATCCCCGCCGTCTCGCCCCGGCCGAACCACGCGATCAGCGCGTCGGCGAGGTAGGTGACGTCGGACGCAGCGAGGTTCAATCCCTTGGCCCCGGTCGGCGGGACGATGTGCGCGGCGTCGCCGGCGAGGAACAGGCGGCCGCGGCGCATCGGCTCCGACACGAACGACCGGAGCGGCGCGATCGACTTCTCGATCGACGGGCCGCGGACGACCCCGGCGGCCATGTCCGGGCCGAGTCGGAGGCATAATTCGTCCCAGAAACGATCGTCGGGCCAGTCCTCGACGCGCTCGTCGTTGCCGACCTGGACGTAGTAGCGGCTGCGCGTCGGCGACCGCATCGACGCCAGCGCGAAGCCGCGCGCATGGCTGGCGTAGACGACCTCGTGGTGGCACGGCGCGACGTCGGCGAGGACGCCGAGCCAGCCGAACGGATAGGCGCGCTCGAACGCCGCCCCGCCGACCGCTGCCCGCGCGACCCCGTGGAAGCCGTCGCATCCGGCGATGACGTCGCAGTCGATCGTCGTCGTGGTGCCATCGGCGGTGAAGGTGACCGACGGCGCGTCGCCGTCGATGCCGTCGATCGCCACGTCGCCCGCCTCCCACACGATGTCGAGCCCGGCCGCCGGGGCGGCGGCGATCAGGTCGCGGGTGATCTCGGTCTGGCCATAAGCGGTGACGTGCTTGCCGGTGCCGGCGTGGATGTCGACCGGGATGACGTCGCCGTCGCTGACGAGGGTCAGCCCGTGATGGATCAGCCCTTCGGCCTTGCAGCGCGCGTCGAGGCCGAGCCGGGCGAGCAGGTCGGTCATCGTCGCCTCGAGGATGCCGGCGCGGATGCGTGCCTCGACCCGCGCCCGGCTGGTCCGTTCGACGACGACCGCGCCGAATCCCTGCCTGACGCAGCGCATGGCCGAGGAGCAGCCCGGCCGGCCCCGCGCCGATGATCGCGACTTGGGTTTTCAAGCGAGCTGCTTTTCGAGCTCGTCGAGCACCCGGTAGCACGGCAGCACCTGCGCGACGCTGCTCTCGGGCTCGCGCCCCTGCCGGATCGCGGCGACGAATTCGCGATCCTGCAACTCGATGCCGTTGGTCGACACCGCGACGCGGCTGACGTCAACCGGCTCCTCGCGCCCGGTGACGAGGTCGTCGTAGCGCGCGATCCATGTGCCGGTGTCGCCGATGTAACGGAAGAAGGTGCCGAGCGGGCCGTCGTTGTTGAAGCTCAGCGAAAGGGTGCAGATCGCCCCCGACACCGATTTGAGCTGGATCGACAGGTCCATCGCGATGCCGAGTTCGGGGTGGAGCGGCCCGGCGAGCGCGTTCGCCGCGACGATCTCGCCCGCCTGCCACGCGAACAGGTCGACGGTATGCGCCGCGTGGTGCCACAGCAGGTGGTCGGTCCACGACCGCGCCTCGCCCTTGGCGTTCATGTTCTGGCGGCGGAAAAAATAGGTCTGGACGTCCATCTGCTGGAGGGCCAGCTCGCCGCGCGCGATCTTTGCCATGGATATACTGGTGGCTTGGGATTGAACCGCCGCGTGTGGCCGACCATGCACGTCAGATCCGGTAGCCGCGCCGACTTGCCAGCACCGCTTCCGCGTCGGCGAGACTGTCGGCGAGCGGAATCTCGATCTGGACATGCTTGCCCGCCGCCATGCACGCGATGGCTTGCTCCGCGTGCAGCTGCGTCGGGGTGCACAGGATGACGGCGTCGACGTCGTCCCGCGCGAGCGTTTCGGTGAGGTCGGTCGTCGCATGGGCGATACCGTACTTCGCGGCGACCGCCTGCGGTCGGCTCGAGGCGCCGCCCGACGAGCGAGGTGACCGTGACCCCGTCGATCAGCCGCAGCCCGTCGAGGTGCTTCTCCCCGAACGCGCCGGCCCCGGCGAGGGCGATCCTCATGACGTCTTCTCCAGCACCAGATGCCCGACCGCCGTGTTCGACGCCGGGACGTGGTAGAAGCGGTGACGCTCGACGACGTCGGCCCCGAGCGCCCCGCGCATCACCAGCCACATGACGAGCTCGATCCCCTCCGACCCCGCCTCGCGCAGATAGTCGAGATGCGGCAGCGTCCGCAGCCGTTCGGGATCGGCGGTCAAATCGTCGAGGAAATCGGTATCGAACGCGCGGTTGATCAGCCCCGCGCGCGGCCCCTGGAGCTGGTGGCTCATGCCCCCCGTCCCCCAGACCTGAACGTTCAGGTCGTCGGGGAACGACGCGACCGCGCGCGCGATCGCCTCACCCAGTCGCCAGCAGCGATTTCCGGTCGGCGGCGGGAACTGGACGACGTTGACGGCGAGCGGGATCACCCGGCACGGCCACGCGGCTGGCTGGCCGAACATCAGGCTGAGCGGCACGGTCAGCCCATGGTCGACGTCCATCTTGTTGACGATCGTCAGGTCGAACTCGTCGAGGATGCACGACTGAGCGATATGCCATGCAAGGTCGGCGTGGCCTTCGACCACCGGCACCGGGCGCGGCCCCCAGCCCTCGTCGGCGGGCGCGAAGGCATCCGCGCAGCCGATCGCGAAGGTCGGGATCATTTCGAGGCTGAACGCGCTCGCATGGTCGTTGTAGACGAGGATGACGACGTCGGGCCGAGCGGCCGCGATCCACGCCTTCGTCGCGTCGAAGCCGGCGAACACCGGGGCCCAGTACGGCTCCGCAGTCTTGCCGTTGTCGAGCGCCGCGCCGATCGCCGGAATGTGGCTGCACGCGACGCCGGCGGTGAGGCGCGCCATCAGAGCGCCTCCCCGGCTTCGGCCGCGACGGCGGCGAGCGCGTCGCGCTTCGACCGCCAGCCGTCGATCGACCGGCCGCCGGCAATCATCATCGCATTGTGCGCGTCAACGCTCGCCCCGGTCATCGTGCTGACCGCCTGGACGAAGCTCTGGCCGTCGGTCGAGAACAGCTTGGCGAGGAAATAGATGTTGCCGCCCTCGTCGATCGCCGCGTTGTAATCGCGCGCCAGCACCGCCGCCCGCTGTGCCGGGGACAGCGCCCAGTCGTCGAGGTACGCCGCCTCGTCGGCCTTGAAGCGTACGCGGTTGTCGGCCGTCATTAGGCTCATGCAGAATTGGTTGAGGTGGTATCCCTTGCGGCTGCGCGCCGCGGTGAAGACGCGCGTGCCGGGGATGTCCTCGATCGAGGCGAGCAGGGCGGCGACGTCGATCACTTGCCCGCCGCCGTCAGCTGCGCGTCGAGCCGCGGGAAAACGCGGCGGGCATTGCCCTCGAATACCGCGTGGCGCGTCGCGGCGTCGAGACCCAGCGCTTCGATGTAGCGCTTGGTGTCGTCGAAATAATGGCCCGTCTCGGGATCGATGCCGCGCACCGCGCCGACCATCTCCGACCCGAACAGGATGTTCTCAGGTGCGATCACCTCGAACAGCAGGTCGATGCCCGGCTGATGGTAGACGCAGGTGTCGAAGAACACGTTCTGCATCACGTGGTCGGCGAGCGGTGGCTTCTTCAGCATGTCGGCGAGGCCGCGGTAGCGCCCCCAATGATACGGCACGGCGCCACCGCCGTGTGGGATGATGAAGCGGAGCGTCGGGAAGTCGCGGAACAGGTCGCCTTCGAGGAACTGCATGAAGGCGATCGTGTCGGCGGCAAGGTAATAGGCCCCCGTCGCATGGAGCCCCGGGTTGCACGACCCCGAGACGTGGACCATCGCCGGCACGTCGAGGTCGACCATCTTCTCGTAGAACGGATACCAGCTGCGGTCGGTGAGCGGCGGCGACGCGAAGTGTCCGCCCCCAGGGTCGGGGTTGAGGTTGCAGCCGACGAAACCCATCCCGACGCAGCGCTCGAGCTCGGCAATACTCGCGGTCAGGTCGGCGTGCGGCGATTGCGGCAGCTGGCACACGCCGATGAACGTCTCCGGGTACAGCCCGACGACACGCGCGATCAGGTCGTTGCAGGCGATCGACCACGCAAGGCTGACCCCGCCGTCACCGACATGCGGCGCCATCGCCGAGGCGCGCGGTGAGAAGATCGTCATGTCCGCCCCGCGCTCGCGGAGCAAGCGCAGCTGGTTCGTCTCGACAGCGGCGCGCAGGTCGTCGTCGGGAATATCGGGATACGCCGGAGCCGCCGAGCCGGCCTTGAACGCATCAACCTGCGCCGCCCGCCACGCGTCATGGTTCGGTGGCGCGGTGGTGAAGTGGCCGTGGCAATCAATGACGAGGGTCATGCGGTTGCCGCTGGAGCGGAGGAACTCGGCGTGCCGTCGGCTACCGGGCGGGGATACGACAATATCATCGGAGATCCGTGGCCGAGCGCCCCCGACGCCGCCAATCGCAATCGCTCGCGTCGCATAAGGTCAGGCTAAACGTAGAGTTCGGCAGCGACTGGTCTGAGCGAGGTCGAGGAAAGCGCGCTGGTTGGCGGTCGGGCGCCAGTCGCGGCGTACCGTGAACCCGATTGTCCGCACCATGTCACGCGTCGGCGCACCGATCGATACCAGCCAGCCCGCGGCGAGTTCGACCGCGACCTGATCGGGCGACAGCAGCGTCAGGAAATCGCTGTCGAGCAGCAGGCCGCGGATCGCGATGACTGAGCCGCACTCAATCGGGACCGGCGGCGGGCGCAGCCCGCGGCAGCGAACATCGTCCCCCACATCGTCCGGAGTGGCGTGCCCACCGCGGGCACGATCCAGCCGAAGGCGGTAAGGTCGCCGACGTCGGGCAAGGTGCCCACGAGCGGGTGACCGGCGCGGGCGATAACCATTGGACGGTCGGCGAACAGTGGCGTCTGGACGACGTCGGGCCCCGGCGCAGGGTCGCGCAGCGCGCCGATTAGTAGGTCGAGGTCGCCGTCCCGCAACGGCTCGATCAGCTCGGCGTGCGATCCCTCGGCAATGACGATCTCGGTCGCCGGATAGGCGCGGTGGAAGGCCGCGACGACGGCGGGAAGCAGACGCGCGCGGGCGAGCGGCATGGCCCCGATGGCGATTCGCGAGCCCGGCCGGCCGGCGAGTGCGGCGATCTCGGCAAGGCCCGCCGACAGTTCGGCGAGCGCCAGCCGGAAGGCGCGCGCCGTCCGCCGCCCGGCGTCGGTCAGAACGAGCCCCCGCCCCCGCCGCGCGACGAGCGGTCGGCCAAGGGCGAGCGACAGGTCGCGGATGGCCCGGTGGAGGGAAGGCGCGGCCAGTCCGGTAGCGGTAGCAGCATCGACGTAACTTCCAGCGGCCGCGACGGCGACCAGCGCGCGGAGCTGCGCCATCGTCACACGGGACGATGCAATAAGCGCCAGCGCGGCCTCGACGCGGGGGGCAAGGACGGCTGCGGTGGGCGTGGCGACCATGCCGCGCGGCGCCCGCTCGAAGAGGGTCACGGCCAGTTGGCGCTCAAGTTTGGCGAGCCCTTGTGTCACTGCCGGCTGCGTCAGATTCGTTGCCGCCGCCGCCGCGCCGACCCCGCCAAGCCGTACGATCGAAGCAAATGCGCCTAGCTGGCGCAGGTTGAGATCGGTTGCGTCCAAGTGCCAAGATTAGCACGAACTTATGCCGGAACCCAGATTGTTACTTGCCGCCGCGGAGGTGTCCGGCGCATCCGGGATCGGGTCATGGGAACCGCAGTCCGCCACATCGATCGCGCCGCCGTCGAGGTCATCGCCGGCCTTGCGTCGTGCGGTGTCGCCACCATACACGAGGCGCGGGGGCGCGCCGGCCTGTTGTCGAGCCGCCTGCGGCCGATCTATGCCGGGGCGCGGATCGCCGGGTCGGCGGTGACGATCAGCGCGCCGCCGGGCGACAACTGGATGCTCCATGTCGCGATCGAGCTGATCCAGCCGGGCGACATTCTCGTGCTGGCCCCGACCAGCCCATGCGACGATGGCTATTTCGGCGACCTGCTGGCGACGTCGGCGATAGCGCGGGGGTGCGCCGGGCTGATCATCGACGCCGGCGTCCGCGACGTCCGTGATCTGACCGCGATGGGCTTTCCGGTCTGGGCGAAGACGATCTCTGCGCAGGGTACGGTCAAGGCGACGCCCGGGTCGGTCAACGTGCCGGTCGTCTGCGCCGGTGCCGCGATCATGCCCGGCGACGTCATCGTCGCCGACGACGACGGCGTCTGCGTCGTGCCGCGTGCGAACGCTGCGACGGTGCTCGCGGCGGGACAGGCGCGCGAAGCGAACGAGGAAGGCAAGCGCGCCCGCCTCGCCGCCGGCGAGCTGGGCCTCGATATCTACGACATGCGCGGCAAGCTTGCCGCGCTCGGGCTGACCTATGTCTGATGGCGTCCGCTGCATGATGATGCGCGGCGGCACGTCGAAGGGGGCCTATTTCGTCGCGGGCGAACTGCCGGAGCCGACAGCGGCACGCGACGCCTTCCTGCTGCGGATCATGGGGTCGCCCGACCCGCGCCAGATCGACGGCATTGGCGGTGCCGAACCCCTGACAAGCAAGGTCGCCGTCGTCGCGCGATCAGACCGGCCCGGTGCCGATGTCGACTATCTGTTCCTGCAGGTCTTCGTCGACCAGCCGATCGTCACCGACGCGCAGAACTGCGGCAACCTCCTCGCCGGCGTCGGTCCGTTCGCCATCGAGCGCGGCCTCGTCGCAGCGACAGACGGCACGACCCGCGTCGCCATCTTCATGGTCAATACCGGCCAGATCGCCACGGCCACCGTCGCCACGCCGGGTGGCTGCGTCACCTATGCCGGTGATGCGCGGATCGATGGTGTCCCCAGGTACGGCCGCAGCGGTCCCGCTCGAGTTCACCGGCACGGCGGGATCGAGCTGCGGCGCGCTGCTGCCAACCGGGAACGCGGTCGACACGATCGACGGGGTCGCCTGCACGCTGATCGATAATGGGATGCCGTGCGTCGTCCTCGCCGCCGCTGACGTCGGCGCGACCGGCTACGAGAGCCGCGACGAGCTCGACGGCGCGGACGCGGTCAAGGCGCGGATCGAAGCGATCCGGCTCAAGGTTGGGCCGCTGATGAACCTCGGCGATGTCACCAGCCAGTCAGTGCCCAAGATGATGCTCGTCGCCACCCCCCGCCACGGCGGTGCGATTACGGTGCGCAGTTTTATTCCGGTGCGCGCCCATGCCTCGATCGGGGTGCTCGGCGCGGTCAGCGTCGCGACCGCCTGCCTGCTCCCTGGCACGCCCGCCGGGCAGCTCGCGATCGTCCCGGCTGGCGCACGCAAGACCTTGTCGGTTGAACATCCGAGCGGCGAGACTAGCTGCGTCGTCGATGTCGATGCCGCCGGCACGGTCGTCGCGGCGGGCGTACTGCGGACCGCGCGTAAACTGTTCGACGGGGTCGTGTTCGCATGAGGGTCAAGTCGTGGACCGATTACCCATCGATCCCGGCGTGGACGCCGCCACCGGGTGCGGTCGATGCCCATGTCCATGTCTTCGGCCCCGAGGCCAAGTTTCCCTTCAGCGCCAGGGCGAAATATCTGCCGCATGACGCGACGCCGGAGATGCTGTTCGCGGTGCGGGACCGGCTCGGTTTCGCACGCAATGTCATCGTTCAGGCAAGCTGCCACGGCACCGACAACTCGGCGACGCTCAACGGGATCGACAAGTCGGGTGGGACCGCGCGCGGGGTCGCCGTCGTCGACCCTGCGCTCGACGACACCGAGCTGGCGAAGCTCCACGCTGGCGGCATCCGCGGCGTCCGATTCAACTTTCTCAAGCGGCTTGTCGACCACGCACCGAAGGACGCCTTTCTCGCGCTGGCCCAGCGGATCGCGCCACTGGGCTGGCACGTCGTCGTCTATTTCGAGGCCAACCTGCTCGTCGAACTGACCCCGTTCCTAGCGGCGATTCCGACCATCGTTGTCGTCGACCACCTCGGGCGGCCCGACATCGGTCAGGGCAAGGGCGGGGCCAACATCTCGGCCTTCGTCGCGCTCCTCGACGCCCAACCGCACCTGTGGGCCAAGGTGTCGGGAGCGGACCGGCTATCGCTGACCGGCGCCCCCTACGACGATTTTGTCGACGTCGTCCGCCCAGTGGTCGAACGCTTCCCTGACCGAGTTTTATGGGGCAGCGATTGGCCGCACCCGAACATGGAGTTGAATATTCCCGACGACGGCTCTCTGGTCAATGTGATCCCGCGCATTGCACCGAGCGCAGCGCTGCAACGTGCGATGCTGATCGACAATCCGACACGGCTATACTGGTCCGATTAGCGGTGTGCGGCTCCGACAGGCAGGTCGGACCCGTTGTGTCCGAGCAGCTCGACCAGCGGTCGGTAGTGGTTCTCCTCGAAAGCAGGCGCTCAATCATTGCGGACTAACAACACGCTGGTTGATGGCTCCAAATGGCGGCGGCAGGTCGCCGTCCAGTCGAGCTGTCATTGCTACGCGATCGCCGTAACGCAGGAACTCGGTAACGGGAGTGCCGCGCTCGATCATTTCGATCGCGCGGCGTTCGGCGATGCAGCACGATCCCGTGTGCGCATAGTCGGGCGACGATACCGTGCCAGATCCGATGATCGTTCCCGCACAGAGGGCGCGCGTCCGCGTCGCGTGGGCGATGAGATCATGAAAACCAAAAGCCATTTCGGTCGCGGGCACTTCGCCGACTACAACCCCATTGACCGACACCTCGAGCGTGGCAGCGATGCGGCCGTCACACCAAGCTGCTCCAAACTCATCGAGCGTAACCGCGACCGGGGCCATGCTGCAGGCTGGCTTGGCCTGTATCCAGCCGAAGCCGGTTTTCATCTCGATCGGAGCGATCGTCCGTAGCGACCAGTCGTTGACCTGAATGGCAAGGCGGATCCCGCTTAGCGCCACGGTTGCCGATGCGCCCATCGGGATCATGCCGGTGATGACCGCAAGCTCACCCTCGCAGTCGATCCCGTCGGCCTCATCCGGAAACGGGACGTCTTCGGTCGCCCCGAGGAACTGGTGCGACATGCCCTGATACATCAGCGGCAAATCGGTCTCGATCGGCGGCAGGTTGTACGCACGCTGCATCAGCGCGCCGTGCGACGGGAAAGCTGAGCCGTCGAGCCACTGCCAGGCGCGCGGTAGCGGAGCGGCCATCGCCGTCGGCATGGAATGCCGTGCCGTCGATGGCACCGCCATTGAGCGCTGCGTAACGCGCCTCGAGCGCCGGACGCACATCATCCCAGCGCTCGAGCGCATCCTGCAAAGTCGCCGCGAGGTCATCAGCGGCAACCGTCCGCGTCAGGTCCCGCGAGACGAGCACGAGCCGGCCATCGGGGTGCGTCGTACGTTCGGTCGCAAGCTTCATCGCCGGTCCTCAACTGCCATCGGAAATCACGGTGCCGCCATCGATCACGAGTGTCTGACCGGTGATGAAGGCGCTGCCCGGGCCGGCAAGGAACAATGCCGCCGCGGCCACCTCCCACGGCTCGCCAATACGGCGCAGCGGCGTCTGCCGCAGACGCGCCGCAGTCGCCTCTGGGCTGTGGAGGATCGCGTCCGCCCACGTCGTGGCGATCAGCCCCGGCGCTAAGGCATTGGCGCGGACACCGGCCGGACCCCATTCGACGGCGAGGTTGCGCGCGAGCTGCGCCAGCGCGGCCTTGGTCAAGCCCGTAGAGGCCGATCCTGGCGTTGCCGCGTAGTCCGGCGATGCTCGCCGTGACGATGATGCTACCGCCGCCATTGGCCGCCATGTGCGGGGCGGTCCGCGTCGCGAGGTGGAGCGGGTGAACGAGATTGACCGCGAACAGGGCCTCGCGCTCGGCCGCAGTCGCGTCGCCCATCGATCCGACCGGTCCGGGGATGCCGGCGTTACACACGAGCACGTCGACCGCGCCGAAGGTGCCGATGGTCGTGTCGAGCAGCCGGTCGAGCTGCGCGGTGTCGCCGACCTCGGTGGGGACGCCGATCGCCTCGCTGCCGCGACCGCGCAAGTCGGCCGCTAGCGCGTGACAGGCGTCGGCTTCGTTGCTGGCGACGGCAAGCCGCGCCCCCGCATCGGCAAAGGCGTCGGCCATAGCCCGGCCGATGCCGCGGGTCGCGCCGGTGAGCAGTACCGTGCGACCGGCGAGGCCGAAGTAGCGGGCGAGACCGTCATTCACGGGCGAGGCCATGCAGGACGCGGGTGACGAGCGTCTCGAGGTCGCCGTCGTGGACGAAGCCGAGCGCGTCGGCGGCCGCGGTGCGGAGCACGGGCAGTCGGCCGAATTGCGCCTCGACATCCGGGTCGGAAACCAGATCGACTGGAACCGGGCGGCCGGTCGCGCGACCGATCGCGGCGATCAGATCGGTCATCGTCACCCGCAGCGCCGGCAGCGTGAGCGCAGCTGCCCGCGGCTGCGGCAGGGTGGTGGCATGGAGCAGCGCGACGGCCGCCGCCTCGGCCGAAACCAGCCACATCGTCGCCGCCGGCCCGACCGGAATGACGCGGGGTCGACCATCGCGCGCGGCATGGAAGACGTCGCTCATGAACGCGGACCTGAGCCCGCTGGACCCCGCCGGGCGCGCCACGATTCCTGGCAGGCGCAACGGGATGGCATCGAGCCCGCGGCGCACGGCATCGGCCAGCGCGATCTCGACCATCCGCTTGTGCGCGCCATAGACCATGGCCGGGAGGGGCGGCGTCAGGTCGTCGACCGGGTCGGGCAGATGGTCTCCCAGCACCGCGATCGAGCTCGCGTAGACCAGCCGGACGGGGGCGCGCGCCGCGGTCAGCAGATCGACGAGATCGAGCGACGCGTCGAGATTGATCCGCCGCGACGCCGCCGGGTCCGCCTCGGCGGCACCGCCCGGCAGGGCGGCTAAGTGGATGACGCACGTCGCGCCGGTCAGGACATCGGCTAGCGACGCGCTATGCGTAAGGTCGGCGGCGACCGCCTCGAACGCCGATGACGGTGCCGGCGGCAGGGTCCGGTCGACCAGCCTGACCGGTCCGCGGTAGCCGATTGCCGCCATGCGCCGCACGAGCGCCCTGCCGACGAACCCCGCCGCGCCGGTGATAACGGTCGTCACGCGCCTAGCGCAGTCCGGGCTCGAACGCCCCGTCGATCAGGACGAAGGCGATGCGGCAGACCCGCTCCGAGCGGTTCGCCCAGCCGTGGTTGGTACCCCGCTGGACGACGATATCGCCGGCGCGGACGACGGTCTCGCCCTCGTCCATGATCAGCACGATCTCCCCGTCGAGGACGATGCCATAGTCGATCGTCTCGGTCCGGTGCATCATCGCGTGCCGGGCCGAAACCCCTGCCCCGAAGGACGACGCCGACCCCGCGCCGATTTCCGCGAAATGGGCGCGCGCCTCCTCCGGCGAGACGGCGGCGAAGTTGTCGCCCTCCGGCGGAATGTCGAGGACGCGGATGCGGGTGCCGTTCTTCGGCGGCGCCAGAACGATGCCGGTTTCGGCCGGTTCGCTGCCGGTACGGTCGATCGGGGCCGGTGTCGCGCGCGTATTCCACACCTCGTAGAACATCGGCCCATGCTCGCCGCCGATGCGCGCGACGCGCGGCGGCGGTGCGTCCTCCTGAATGATGGCGCGACCGGCACTGTCGTGCCCGGTGACGATCCGGCGGAACGGCGCGATCATGACGTGCGTCCGTCCAGCGTGTCGGCGAACCAGTCGGCGATATAGTCGCGTCCGAACGCCATGTTATCGACCCCTACATGCTCGACCCCGCCCTCGCGCGGCGGTGACGATCTTGAGTTCGCGGCGCGGCGGCGTTGACCAGCTGGTCATAGGTCTGCCGGGCATAATCGACGCTGATCTGGCGGTCGTTCTCGCCGTGCAGGACGAGGAACGGCGCACGGATGCGGTCGAGTACGCCGTCGAGCGTCATGCCCGCCGAACTGGCGAGGAAATCGTCCATGTCGGTCGGCACCGAAAACCCACATGACGTGCGCCCAGTAGTGCGGCACGGGGTTCTCCCCCTCGCGGTTGAGCCGCTTGCGCTGGACTTCGGCCCAATCGTGGTTCGCGCCCCAGACGGCGCCGCTGGCGAAGCGCGGCTCGAACGCCATCGCGCGCGGCGTGTAATAGCCGCCGAGCGAGATGCCGGCCATGCCGATCCGCGCCGCGTCGACCTCGGGCCGCGGCGGCGAGCCAGTCGAACAGCGGCGTCGCCCAGCGTTCGGCCTCGGGAGTCGCGGGCAGGCCGCCGGTCCGCAACGTCTCGCCGGTTCCGGGCTGGTCGACCGACAGCGTCGCGATGCCGCGCCGGGCGAGCGCCTGCGGCAGACCCGACCACCACAGGAGCTCCTTGCAGCTATCGAGGCCGTTGACATACAGCACCGCCGGACCCGGTGCGGACGCTACCCTCGGCGCGGCGTCAGCAGCGCCGGAGTGGTGCTGCCGGCATAGGGGATCTCGAACCGCTCGACGTTGGCGCGGCCCAGCGCGGTGCCACGGCGGAACGCGTCCTGCGCCTTGGCCCACGTCGCGACCCGCCCCGGGGTGCCGTGCCCCTGCATGCGCTCGGCGGTGAAATAATAGAGGCGCGGCGCGCTCCAGCTTGGTCACCGGCCGAGAGCGCCCGTCCGCGCTCTTCGTCCTCGGCCGCCAGGGCAACAAGCTTGTCGGCCATCGCGACCCATTCGGCGAGGAAGCGGCCGGTATCCGGCATCCCCGCCGTTGCGCGCCGCCTCGCGCAGCGGCCGGCACATCTCCTCGATCTCGCCGATCCGCGCGCCGCTCTCGATCGCGATATCGACCGCGAGGTTCCAGACGTAGTTGCCGGGAAAATATTCGAACATCGCCACCGGCGGTCAGACTTCGGCCGGCTGGAACAGCCCGGCGTCGGCGTGCGGGTGCGGCATCGTCTGCGGCCCCCCGACACCGATGCCCCAGCGATCGATCGTCTGTGGGCCGGGCACGTGGACCGTAGGCGGCCAGGTCGCCTCGTCGACGCGCTCGAGGTCGGTCGTGTATTCGACCGCCAGCCCGTTCGGCGTGACGAAATAGGCGAAGGCATTGTTGCCCGCGGTATGCCGCCCCGGCCCCCAGGCGATCGCGACATCGGCCTTTTTCAGCCGGGCAATGCCGCGCATCATGCAGTCGACGCTCGCCAGATCATAGGCGACATGGTTGAGGCACGCCGGTCCGGGCATGACCGCCAGACGATGATGCCACTCGTTGCAGCGCAGGAAGGCCATGAAGTCGCCGAGCCAGTCCGACAGGCGGAAGCCGAGCACGTCGATGAAGAACTGGGCGGCGGCCTGATGATCGGGCGAGTGCAGGACGATGTGACTGATCTTCTGCGGAATGCCCTCCCATCGCGCGACCTCCCGCGCCGGCCCGCGACCGACCTCGGCTGAGATTTCGAACGGCAGTCCGTCGGGCGAGAAGAAGCGGAAGCCATAGCCGCCGCCGGGGCTGGCGAGGTCGTGCGGCGCAGCGATGATGCGGCAGCCGGCCGCGACGACGCGGGTGTGCAGCTGATCGACGTCGTCGCGGCTGCCGGTGGCAAAGCCGATCGCGTCGACCCGTGCCTCGGCGGTGGCGCGCAGGCGCACCACATAGGGTTCGTCGTCCCCCTCGGCGGCGAAATAGACGAGGCCGCCGCTTTCACCCGCTTCGCGCAGCCCCCAGCTGTCGCGGTAGAAGGCGCGCTCGGCGGCAAGGTCGGGCACCCCGTAGGCGACGAAGCGGATTTCGGTAACGGCGCTCATGTCCATCCTTTCAGGCAGCGGCCTGTGCTTGGGACCAGATGTCGATCTGCAGGCGATGCTCGGCCGCCCCGATCAGGGCACCCAGCCGGGCCGGTGTCGCCGCGTCAGTCTGCTGCAGGGCGCCGATGGCGATCGAGCTGTCGACCACATCGCGGCAGCGCTCGAAGCGCAAGGCGCTGAATCTGCGCGAACGCGTCCTCAACGTCCGTCGTCGCGCCGAGCAGCCGTGCGAGGAGCACCGCATCCTCGATCGCGATGCCCGCCCCGGAAGCGAGATGGGGCGTCGTTGCGTGGGCCGCGTCGCCGATCAGGATCGCCCGCCCGCGATGCCACGGCGGCGGGACCAGTACCGCCTCCAGCGGACGGACGACGATCACCGAGTTGGCGTCCAGGCCGTCGCGAAGCCTGCCGAGAAGCCCGCCGAACGGTGCCATGATCTTGCGGAGCGCGATGTGTGCGGCTGTCGGGCGCGATGCGCGTCTTCTCCGCCCGGGGCTCGAGCAGCCACAGGTACATCGCCGTCGGCGAGGTCGGGATCAGCCCGGCGAAGATCGGCGGGGCCGAATAGATGTGGCCGCGATCGATGCCGGCCGGGCGCTCGGCCACCAGGCGCCAGCAATATTGGCCGGTGTAGGTGGGTGCCGGGCCCTCGGGAAACAGACGCGCGCGGTTCGGCGAGGACGCGCCGTCGGCAATGACGATCGCGGCATAGTCACCGCGCGTGCCGTCGGACAGCGTCGCGGTAACGCCGTTCGCCGCGTCCTGCCAGTCTTCGACCGTCGTGCCGAGGCACACCTCGACGCCTGCCTCCCGGGTCGTCCTCGCGAGCATCTCGTGGAGCACTGGCCGCATGATGCCGCCAATCGGCGGGATGCCGGGACGGAGCGAGGCGGCCTCGAGGTCGGCGAACGGTTCGCCGTCGGCCAGGCACAGCCGCGTCCCCCCAAGCGCGCCGAAGCCCCGCGCGCACAGTTCGTCGAGCAGGCCAAGTTCGGCGAAGGCGCAGTAGGTCGCACCCGTGATGGTGATACCCGCGCCATAGACGCGCCAGTCGGGGTCGACCTCGACCAGCCGGACCTTGGCCCCGGTGCGGGCGAGCGCGATCGCCGCCGACATGCCGGCGATGCCGCCGCCGACGACGAGGAAGGAACGGCGCTCCACGGTCACAGCCGGACGCTGGCGCGCAACCCGTAGGTCCGCGGCGGGCGCAGCGGCGAGCTTACCAGCGCCGCGCCGACCAGCGGGTGCGGGAAGGCGTCGGTCTTGACCACCGCGTTCTCGAGGTTGGCGGCGAAGGCGGTCAGCGAGATGTGGTCACCCGGCAGGTTCCACGTCAGCTGGGCATTGCTCAGCCAATAGGACCCCTGGCGCTCGGCGGCGAGGTACTCGGCCCCGACGTAGATGCTGGTCTGATACTTGGTCGAGACGTTCAGCACGAGATCGCCCGCCCGGCCAAGCGGGATGGTGTGTTGCGCGCTGAGGTTCAGTGTCCACTCCGGCGACTGCGGCGCGCGCTTGCCGCTGCAGTCGATCAGGAACGTCGCGCCGCTGGGGGTGAAGGCGCAGTTCTCGACCGGCGGCCCGCCGAGGTTGGGCTCGCTGAACCGGTAGCTGTCGTAGGTCGCGTCGAGATACTGGACGTTGAGCCCCAAGGTCGTGCGCTTGCCGGCCGCGTAGAGCAGCTCGGCCTCGGCACCGCGGATCGTCGCCCGGCCCACATTCTCGGTGGCGAACACGACCGCACCGGCGCTGTCGCGGGTGATGTGGGAAATCTGCTGGTTCTTGTACTGCCACCAGAACGCCTCGAGGTTCAGCTGCAGCTGGTTGTCGAGGAAGCGATTCTTCGAGCCGACGGTGTAGGCGGTAATCGTCTCCGGATTATAGGTCGGATGGTCGTTGCCGAAGTAGAAGCCGCCCGCCTTGAAGCCGGTCTCGACCGACGCATAGAGCAATGAGCGCGGCGCGAGGTCGAACTCGGCCGCCGCCCGCCACGTCACCTTGGTGAAGGTGCGCGACTGGTCGTAGGCGACCGGGGTCGCGACGATGACGGTGCCGGTTGGACCATAAGGCACGGGGAAGCCGCTGGCGACGGCGGCGTTGAACTCGGCCGGCGGGTTGGGCGAATAAGGGAAGCCCGGGGCGCCGGCGCAGGCGAAGGGGTTGCCGGTGGCAAGCGCGGGGAAGCACAGGATGTTGGCGATCGCGCCGTTGGCGTCGAGCCGCTTGCGGTCCCGCGTGTAGCGAATACCGCCGGTCAGGCGGAAGCGGTCGCTGACCGCCCACGTCAGGCGGCCGAATCCGGCGATCGATTCGAGCGGCAGGCTCAGCCGCTGGTGCGACAGGTTGAACTGGCTGTTATAGTCGAGCGCCGAATGCGCGGTCTCGTTGAGGTAATAGATGCCGACCAGCCAGCGCAGCGGCAGCGTGTCCTTCGACGCGAAGCGCGCCTCGACCGACGACTGTTCGGTGACCGTATCCTCGATGACGTGCAGCCCGGGCAGGGCCGTGCGGTAGTCGACCGCGCTGTGCCGATAGGCGGGCAGGACGGTCAGCGTGCCGAGATCGCTGGTCCACGCGAGGTCGGCGTTGACCCCCCAATAGGTGTCGTCGGAGCGCGCATCGTCGGGGATCGACGGCAGCAGGCTGCCGGCCGGGAAGAACAGCGTCTGGTTGTACACCGCCTGCGCGCGCGGATCGGTATTGCCGATGCGTTCGTTCGTGAAGCCGTCGCGGACGAGGACCGCGCCGCTGCGCCCGCCCTGATGGTAATAGTCGGTCCCGAGCTGGAGCGTTACCTCGGGCGCGGCTTCGAGCTTGAGGCGCAGGCGGCCGGCGCGGCCGTGGTCGGTGTCGGTGCCGTCGGACAGCCAGGCGTCGTGGTCGCTGACCATGAACGCCCCGCGCAGCGCCGCCTTGTCGCCGAGCGGCAGGTTGATCGCGCCCTCGACCTTCTCGGCGTTGTAGTTGCCGTATTCGGCCGTCAGGTAGCCGCCGAGCTCGCCGAGCTTCGGCGCGCGCGTCAACACGTTGATCGCGCCGCCGGTCGCGTTGCGGCCGTACAAGGTGCCTTGGGGCCCCTTGAGCACCTCGACCCGGTCGAGGTCGTAGAACACGCCCGAGGTCGACGACGGGCGGCTGATGGCGATGCCGTCGACGTTGAACGAGATCGCCGAATCCGAGAGCGGGTTGACGTTGAAGCTGCCGACGCCGCGCAGGTAGAACAGGTTGTACGGCCCGGCCCCCGACGCGATCTGGACCGAAGGGACGACGTTGGTCAGTCCCTGCGGCGTCGGTGATGCCCTGCCGCACCAAGCGCGTCTCCGGAGACGGCGCTGACGGCGAGCGCCGCGCGCTGCAGGTTCTCCGACCGCCGCTGGGCGGTGACGATGATCTCTTCAAGTCCGGGCGCGGCGGCGACGGCCGGGTTCGCGGCGACGGTCTGTGTGTGTCCGGGCTGCGCGGCGAGTACCGCCGTGGTAACCAGTAATGATCCCCGTCCGCATCGCTGCCTCCCCGCTTTCGCCGTCTCGGTCGGGCAAAGCCGACGGCGGCGTGTGGAGCGGTTTTCGACCGGAAACATGCATCGGCAAAGACGTTTGTTGCGATATCTCGCATCGCCCGCAGCGATAGTCAGGCGATCTGGGCTTCGCTTTCGAGCACGCCGCGGAGCCACAGCGTCGCGGGATGCCGCTCGCTGAAGCGGTTCCATTGCAGCGCCTCGACGATGGGCGGCATGTCGAACGGCAGGGGATGGATCGCGATCGGCAAGTAGCGCGCGTATTCCGCGGCGAAGCGGCGGTGGACGGTCGCCAGCCGTGCGGTGCCGATGACGAAATGCGGCAGCATGGCGAAGCTCAGCGCGACGACATCGACCCGTCGCGCGCGTTCGAAGCGCTCGACGAACCATTCGTCGAACGCCATGCTGCGCTTGGGCCCAAATCGGGCGACGACGTGGCCGAGTTCGAGATAGGTTTCGAAATCGACGCCGGCGGCGGCGCGGTCGTTGCTGGTCCAGGCGATGCAGACATAATCGTCGGAGAACAGCGGCACAAAGGGGTGGCCGCGCGACAGATATTGCTCGGGCATGATCAGGAAATCGACGTCGCCGCGTTCCAGCGGCTCGTGCGGTACGGTCCCGTGCGGCACGATCTCGAGGCCGATGCCCGGAGACTCGCGCGCCAGCCGGGCCGCGACGCGGGGCAGGAAGACCGTGCCGACATAGTCGGAAGCCATGACCGTGAACATGCGCGTCGCCGTCGCCGCGTTGAACCCCGGGGTCGTGTCGATCAGCGTGTGCGCCTGGAGCAGGATCTCGCGCACCGGCGTCACCAGCGTCTGCGCCAGCGGCGTCAGGACCATGCGCCGGCCCATCGGCACCAGCAGCTGATCGCCGAAGAACTCGCGCATTCGCGTCAGCGCGGTGCTCGTCCCCGACTGGCTGAGGTTGAGCCGATCGGCCGCGCGCGTGATGTTGCGTTCGTCGAGCAACACGTCGAGCGCGACGAGCAGGTTGAGGTCGAGCCCCCGCAGATGCATCAGGCCAGCGCCGCCAGTGCGGTGTCGACGAAGGCCTCGACGTCGTCGCTGCCGCTGGCGGTGCCGAGCAGCCGGTCGCCGAAATATCCGCCCATCAGCAGCGCGAACAGGTGCGCGGCAAAGGGGCCGGGTTCAGCAATGCCCGCCTGCGCCGCCAGCGTCGCGAACTCCTGCTCGATCCGCTTCAGGCCGCGCTCGTGCAGGGTCCGCCCGAGCTGGGGAAAGCGCGGCGCGAGCGACACGACCATGCGGTACATGGCCACCGAATCGGGTGCCGCCGCTGCGCGAATGAACCCGACCGCCGCTGCCCGAAGTCGCGCCATCGCCGGGCTGGCCGGGTCATAACTGCCCGTGGTTTCGGCGACGAACGCGTCGATGCCGCGTTCCATCACCGCGAGGAACAGCTCCTCCTTGCCGGCGAAATTATTATAGACTGACGCGCGCGCGACGCCTGCGTGGCGCGCAACGGCATCCATCGTCGTCAGGTCGTACCCGCCGGCAATGAAGGCGCGTTCGCCGCCAATGAAATCTGCTCGATCGTCCGGGCGGCGGCCCGTGCCGGTGCGCTCATCGCGCGTCAGGCGGCGACCCGCTCGCGGGCGACCAGCTCGGCATTGCGCAGACGGCAGCGGAGCGCGGCAGCATCGGCCTTGACGCTGAACTCGGGGCCATATGTGCCGGTTTCCTCGAACAGGGACTGGATCGCCTTTATGGCAACATTATCCTGTTCGAACACCCGCCAGACATAGTCGATCGCCGCCTGCGGCTGCTTGCCGGGGTAAGACGTGGCCGTCGCGACGAACTGGTGCGTCGTGTTCATCGTCTCGGGCGTGATGCCGAACGGCGAGATCAGCACTTTCGGCGGCGCGTCGGGCCGCTCGACGTCGAGGTGCGAATTGACGATGACGCACAGTGCCGGCGGCATGGTCCACGTCGTCAGCTTGCGCCTGTAGCGCTTCCCCTCCTCGAGCGAAAAAGCGAAAGCGGTCCCGGCGTTCGCCACCTCCTCGACGTCGCGGGTGATGGTGATGCGATCGGGCGAGAACTTGACGTCGGTGTGTGCCGGGCCGACGCTGCCATCGTCGAGCAGCCCCGGGTGCAAGTAGGTGATGTGCGACACGTCGAGCAGGTTCTCGTGGAGCAGCTGATAGTTGCCGGGAATGTCCATGCGGAACATCTCGGTGACTTCATATCCCGGGCGGCTGAGGCCGATTTCGGCATGGTCCGGAATGGTCGCCAGGTCGGCGGCGGCCGGGTCGCCCATCCAGATCCACACCCACACCGATTGCTCCACCATCGGATAAGCCTGCACACCCATGCCCGGCGGGACGGTTGCCTGCGACGGGATGGCAACGCAGGCACCCTGCGGCCCGAAGGCCATGCCGTGATAGCCGCAGCGCAGCGCATCGCCCTCTACCACGCCGTGGGACAGGGGCAGGCCGCGGTGCGGACACCGGTCGGCGAGCGCGACGGGCTGTCCCGCCGTGGTGCGGAACATCACGATCCGTTCGCCGAGGATCGTCCGCTTGAGCGGCGTCCGACCGATCTCGCTGCCGAAAGCAGCGACGTACCACTGATTGCGGGCAAACCCCATCGCCGGCGGGCAGCTGAGCATCTTCGCCTTCTCGACCGTCGCCACAACCATCTCCTAGACTGGACGGTCCAGTCCATTATCATGCGGGTGATCTGTGAGCAAGGCAGAGCTTTCAGCAAAAGCGAATTTTCCTCCTGACAACACTAGAACAACGGATTGGCGCTAGGTGATGCCCTCGCCGCCATCGACAGGAAGCCAAATGCATTCGAAGTGTGCCTTACCACCAGGCGTTCGGCATTGATCATTCTGTCCGAGCGGTAATGCCTTAAACCCCAGGTTCGGACGTCGAGCGCCACCGTCTCGCCTCCCGCAAGCAGACGACTGTTCATTTCAGTGTCAAAGTCGCTTCAACGCACTTTCTCAGCGATCTGCCGTTCGACAGCCGTCACGTGTAGCTTAGGTGCGCTGAGGAGCGGGGCGCCTGCGGATAGCAGAGGCATAGGCAGCTGCGCCGCGACGCCCGAGCCTTAGCGGGTCGGCAACCTGGGGCCGCGTCTGGCCAAGCGATCCCACGTAGTTATCGTCAACAACTGACGTGGGAAGTGTGGGGGAATGTCGGAATCCTTTACAATCTTTCGATCACCTATCCTCGGTGTCGCAGCCGTCTCCGTTGCTTAGATGCTTGGCATAGTTATTGCTCCATTAAGATTGCACCTGCCCCCCCCCGGTGCTTTCGGAGGAACAGTCATGAAAATGCTCGCCAAACTTGCCGGAGCAGCAGCGCTGGTCGTCGCGGCAACGTCTGCCCAGGCCGTGATCCCGGTCTACCCGACGCCCGGCACGGCGAATCCGGCGCTTTATACCTTCACCGCCACAGCAACGGGCGACCTGACGGCCTACTTTGCCGGCTCGACCGCGGCCTATAACGAGACGCTCGGCCTACTGGTCAACGGTGTCAGCACCGGCATCACCGGCCTCCAGAACCACACGACGCCGCTCGGCACGGCGCTCGATTTCGGCAACGTCACCGCTGGTGACAGCCTGGTCTTTTTCATCAACGTCCAGACCACGGGGGACAACTTCTACAGCCGCAAGTCGCTCAACGGCGACGGCTTCAACCATGTCTGGTCGACCGCTTACGCCGGCGGCGATGCCGGTATTCCGGCCGGCACGCTCGTCGCCTTCGAAGACCTGCGCGGCGGCGGCGACCGCAATTACAACGATGAAAAGTTCGTCTTCACCAACACCTCGTCGAGCACGCCGGAGCCGGCGGCCTGGGCGCTGATGCTCGGCGGGTTCGGGCTGATCGGCGCGGCGCTGCGCCGACGGACGACGGACTTCGTCGCGGCCTGAGCGGGACGCAAGATTGAGCGGCGGCTCCAGCCGGGGCCGCCGTTTTCGTGTGCGCATTCGTGGGACGGTCTGGTGCTGCGTCGAGCGGGGGGCAGTCCTCCGCAACAGGGTGCCGCCGTCGCCTGCTCAATCTCCAGTGATACCCTGGCAGCCGCACAGGCAGCTCATCACTATCCTGATCGTAAGGACGCGGTGGACCCCAGATTTGGACGTTCAGAGCTCCTTCGCTGCTTCCCAAATGTGGCCATTCGTTCATACCGCCGACGGCGGAATCAAAGGCACTTACAATCGTCCGCATCTGCAATAACAGCCGCACTCGACGGGCGGAAGTAGGTGATATCCATCCCTTCTCCGCGTCGCCAGAGCTGATAACATAGACCTACAGGGCACGTTCGTATCGGAACCGAGTGCCGACGGGGGGCTGGATGTTAGTTGCGCGGGCGTTCATCGTCGCCATGGTCATGACGGCGGCGGCAAATGCAGTCGGACGTCCGGACGCGCACGATACTCTGGTGGCAGCATTCGCGCGCGTCAACAATAGCAGGGCCGGCGACCACGAGTGCGGTGCGGTCCTCGCGACCGTGAACGAACTGCTCGCCGCGCCGGCTTCTGCAAAATTACCTTCAGTCGACCGGATTGACGCAAACCGGCTCGGAGCGTGGTGTTCGATCCGGCTCCACGACACCGACATGGCATACCGCTTCGCACTCGCGGGAACCGCCCTCGAGGGCGCGGGCGCAGATTTGTGGCAAGCCCGGTTCGGCATCGAGCAGGAATATAAGAAGCCGGTGGCAGCTGTCGCGACGATCGCGGCGATGGCGACCGCCAACCCCGAGGCGCTCGCCGCTATTCCCGTCCGCCAACTCTATGCCCTGCGCCGCAGCCTCGATGCGTTGCCGGACCATGCCGCCGACCGCCGGCTGCTCGAGGTGCTGACTATGCCGAGCTACGTTCCCGATGAGGGGGCGACGGTCAACGACCCATTCAAATTCGACTACGCGGCGATCTTGGCCGCGGGTGGGGATCGACCGGCGGCTGCAGCGCTCGTCGCGCGCATCACCGAGCCATCCGTCCTGATGGGAGTAAGCGTCGATCCGCGGGTGCGTGATCTGTTGCCGTCTGACTTCGACGGTCGTGCCGCCGCCGAAGCGCGACTTGCACAAGCGCGCGAGGTCGCTGCGAGCCATTCGGGATCCTTATACGCGCTGCTCGACGTCTCGCGATATTTGCGGCTGCTCGGCCGCTACGATGAAGCCCTGGCGACGCTCGAGGCCGCGCGCCCCGACGCACAGGGCGCTGCTTTCACCGACCTTGAGAAGCAGCTCAACTGGTATTGGGACGAGATGGCTCGCCTTTACGAGCGGCTCGGCCGCTATGACGACGCGGTCGCAACCTTCCACAAGGCCATCGACGCCAAGGAGGACGGCGGTCGCAACGTCAGCCAGACAATCAACCTCGGGGAAGCGCAGCTCCGTTTCGGCCGTGATGCCGAGGCGCTTGCAACGATCAAAGCGTTCGACACGGGCGGCTATGGCATCTCCGCTTTTGGTGAAATGGAACTGCGTGTCGCTCGTGGTTGCGCTCTTATTGCGCTCGGCCAGACGGCGGCGGCGAGCAAGGACGTCGCCTATATGGCGGCGCATGAGCGCGATGGCCCTGAGCCGCTGACCGAGATTTATCTCTGCGCGGGCGACCTCGACGCGGCGGCGGCGGTAATGATCCGCCGCCTCGACAATCCCGTCAGGCGCTCCGACGCGCTACTACTTCTGAGTGACTACGACCCGCCGGCCCCTCGCTACCCGTTGTCGCCCTATTATGCGCGCCTCTCCGATCTCAAGGCGCGTGCCGATGTCCAGGCAGCTATCAAACGCGCGGGCGGGGCTCGTCGTTTCCACTTGCAATTTGAGGAGCTGTGATGCCGGCCACGACCGCGCGTCGCGCGTTCGGCCCGATTTCCGCGCTGGTGGTCTTCCATAGCGCCTTCGCCGTCGCGGCGCCGGCGAATACAGTAATCTACGCCGCGCCGGCTTCATGGGTCGCGTCCCCGCCGGCGCCGACGACCGCGCCGACGCAAGTCGAAGCCCCGCTCCGTTTCATCTATTCCGACGAGCAGGTCCGGCTTGGTCCCGCAGGCGAGGAAACCTACTCGGCCTTCCGCGTCCGCCTGCTCAAGCCCGAAGCACTGCCGATCGGAAATATCAGTATCGAGTGGAGCCCATCAAGCGGCTCGGCAACGGTTCATTTTCTGCGGATCTTTCGCGACGGCACGGTTATCGACGTGCTCAAGGACCAGAAGTTCGCGGTCATCCAGCGCGAGGGTGGGCTCGAAAAGTCGATGCTCGACGGGCAGCTGACCGCGACCCTGCAGGTCCCGGGGCTCCGCGTCGGCGACGAGCTCGAGTTCGCCTCAACGGTCGTCCAGCGCGACCCGACCGTCGGCGACCACGGCTTTGGCATTACCCAACTACCGATCCAGGGGCTGCCTGGGGCCTTCCGCTTCCGCCTGCTCTGGCCGCATGGGCGGCCACTGGCGCTTCGGGCTACGCGCGACCTGCCGCAGGCAGTTCCCCGCGATACCGACGGACAGGTCAGCGCCGTTTACGAACTGCACGACCCCGGCGGGGTCATCGTCAATGACGGCGCGCCCGTGCGCTATAATATCCGCCGGCTGATCGAGTTCTCCGACTTTGCCACGTGGAGCGACGTGTCGCAGCGCTTCGCCGGGCTGTTCAATGCTGCCGCGAAGCTCGCCCCGGGATCACTGGTTCGCGCCGAAGCGGCGAAGATCGCGGCGGCGTCAACCAATCCGGTCGAGCGCACTCAAGCGGCCCTGCAACTCGTCGAGGACCAGACGCGTTACGTCTATGTCGGCCTAGACGGCGGCAACTATCGGCCGGCCGCCGCCGACGAGACGTGGCAGCGCCGCTTTGGCGACTGTAAGGGGAAGACCGTGCTGCTGCTCGCCCTCCTGCGCGAGCTTGGGATCGAAGCCGAGCCGGTGTTAGTCAACCTGGCCGGCGGTGACGGCAGCGACGCGCGGCTGCCGAGCCCGAGTATCTTCAACCATGTCGTCGTCCGCGCGCGGATCGGGGCGACCGCCTATTGGCTCGACGGTACCCGTTTGGGCGACCGCTATCTCGATCAGTTGCCCGCGCCGGCGTTCCGTTGGGCGCTGCCGCTTCGCGCCCGTGGCGCGGACCTCGAAGCGGTGCCTCCGAAGGCGTTCGATCGGCCGCAGTTCATCGGCGTCGTCGACATCGACGCGAGCGCGGGCATCGAGCGGCCGGCGACGGTCGCGGTCACGAACGTCATCCGGCAAGACGAAGCGTTTGCGACCGACCGCCAGCTCCTTGCGCTGTCGCCTGAGGATGCGGACCGAGCGGTCCGGAGCTATTGGCGCCGCCAGATGGCGTGGGCCGATCCCGACAGCGTCACCTGGCACTACGACGAGCGCACCGCGACGATGGTCGTCTCAATGCATGGCAAGGGCAAGCTTGATTGGGAGGGCGATGACATCGACGGCCATCGATACGATCTTCCAGGGGGTGGGTTCTATCCGCCCGATCTGCGGCGGCGGCCGAAGGAGCAGGACGCGAGTGACCCCTGGGCGACCGAATTCCCACGGTTCAAGTGCTATGCGACGACGATCCACCTGCCCCCTGCCGACGGCCGCTGGCGCTGGGCGTTCGACGCCGAGCCGATGAACCGCACCCTCGGGGCGACGACCTATTGGCGGGCATCGGGGATGAACGGTAACGTCGCGCGACTGGTGATGAGCAGTCGGACCGACCGCCCCGAAATCAGCGCCGACGAGGCCAAGGCGGTCAACGACGCGATCCCAGCGTTCAACAATAAATTGTCGCGCGTCTATCAACTGCCGGCGCGTGGAAATCGTCACGCCGTCGTGGCGCACGATTCCTTGCCATTCAGCGATAAGGCCGACTGGACCGGGGCCGTCCCGATGTGTTCAGGGCTTGCCCCCAGCGAAATGAACTGGCGGCTACCAGGAGTGGGTGTATTGGCACTTAACTGCTCGTGATGCAGCTAGAGTTCCGAAACCCCAATCTCGGCCATTCGCAGGCCTTGAGGCGCTTCCCAGAAGCAGTCGCCCATTCATCTCCCCCGCGACCGGGTCCGGGATCTTGAAAGCGCTCGCCGAGCGGCATTGACGGGGGGAAACCGGAATGGCCGGTTTGGAGCGCAAGGTGAGCTAAGCGGCCATTCGTTCAGACCGAGGTCGTCGACAGCTACGCGCCCCAAACTTTGTCGTTAAGTTGGCAGCTCGCTGATCCGAAAGGCGACCGTTCGTTTAGCAACGCTCTATCATCTCGTTGGAAGTTGGCGCCGGGACGGCTAGACTGTCGAACGTGACGATCCAACGTGACGACTTTTCCGCACCCGTTCGGCGCAAGATCGAACGGTTGGCGGGGCATACCTGTTCGATCTGCGGAATCAGTACAACCGGCGCCAATGCGGATGGGTCTGATGATATAACCATCCGTACTGCAGCGCACATATGCGCGGCGTCCCCCCGCGGCCCGCGATACGACAAAACAATGACAGGCGCCGAACGGAGCGCTGCGAGTAATGGCATCTGGCTGTGCCGTAATCATGGCGACGAAGTCGATGACGATGAAAAGCACTATACTGTTGAGGTGCTCCGCCGCCTGAAGCGCGAGGCAGAGCAGGCTTCCTGGCGTCGCGTCAATGGACGGATGCCGGTCGTGCCGATAGGGCTGATTTCCGGAAACGCCGAATTGCGCGAGGTGGCGCGTGTCGATCTTGCATCGCTCCGACTAACGTCGCGTTGGCCCCAGAGCGCGGTTGCGCTATCGGTGTCGATCTCCGGGATCGAAGAATCCTTTTCCAGCTTCGGGCTTGCGACTGCTGCACGCGAGCTGGACGATCTTATCGTTGTTGCGGCTCCGGGGATGGGCAAAACAACCACCTTGCTGCAGGTGGCCGAAGGGGTCCTGACCGGCGACGGAGGTGTCCCGATTTTCGTGGCCCTTTCTGACTGGGCAACCGGTAATCAGACACTCATCGCCTCGATCCTCAACCGTGCTGCATGGCGCGGCACTCAGGAGACCGAACTGCGAGCCGCCGCGCTCCGCGGAGACATCGTACTGTTGTTGGACGGCTGGAACGAACTCACGCCGGCCGCACGGGCGCGGGCGCGTACCGAAATCGAGCGGTTGAAGGCGGAAATGCCAGCCCTAGCGCTGATCGTGTCGACACGGCCGCAAGTACTCGACATTCCCTTTGTGGGGACGAAGATCGAGCTCTTCCTGCTGGACGAACAACAACAGCTCCTGATCGCTCAGGCGCTCCGCGGCGAAGAGGGAGCCCGGCTGCTGGATCAAGCGTGGCGCACGCCGCATGTGCGAGACCTCGTCGCGATCCCGCTGTACCTGAACGCATTGATGCGGTTGCCGGCGGGCTCGCCGTTTCCGGACACGCGCGAGGCAATCCTACGAAGCTTCGTCGAGGCGCACGAGGCGAAATCCGACACCCTCGAAAATCTTCAGGCGACGCTCGGCCCGTTCCATCGCGATTATCTCGAGGGGTTGGCGCTGGCGGCGGCCAACGCCACAAGTCCCAGTCTCGACGATGCATCGGCACGGCGAACGATCGCAGCGACGTCGACGGCGCTCCTCGAAGATGGACAGATCTCCGCGAAGCCAGATTTTACCGCGGCGATTTCCGGACTGGTCGATCACCACGTGCTCGTGCGCGTCGCCGGCGGCGTCGCTTTTCAGCACCAGCAGTTTCAGGAGTGGTTCGCGTCGCACGATGTTGAGCGGCAGATGCGCGCTGCCGCTAAAGACGAAGCGGCCCGCAACACCCTCAAGGCGGTGATGCTAGACCTCCCTGCCTGGGAAGAGGCGGTCATGTTCGCGACCGAGCGCCTCGCCCGCGGCGACGCCGAGGCGCAGGCGGCCGTTGCAGACGCAATCCTTTTGGCATTCGCCGTCGATCCTCTCCTCGCAGCAGAAATGGTCCACCGCTCCACGGACGCGGTGTGGTCAAGAGTTGCTGTGCCGATCGTCGAATGGGTCGGGACGTGGCAAAAATCCGGTACATCGGAGCGACCGATCCGCTTTATGATCGATACCGGCCGAAGCGAGTTCTTCGAGGTCGTCTGGCCCCTTATCACCGATGCGAACGAGCAGGTCAGCCTCAAGGCACTTCGCAATTGCAGCCATTTCGACGTCCGCTTGCTCGGGGCGAACGCCTCGAAACGCGTTCCCGCGCTGGAGACAGGGCCGCGCCAGGTTTTGCTGCACGAGATTGCCAGTCGCGGCGAATTTGAGGCGATGGCGTTTGCGGTGGAGATCGCGCGAACCTGGGGTTTGAGGCATTACCGCTCGGACAGAATGATCAATGCCGAACGCCTGGTGGTAAGGCACACTTCGAATGCATTTGGCTTCCTTTGAATGGCGGCGAGGGCATCACCTAGGCCAATCCGTTGTTCTAGTGCTGTCAGGATGAAAATTCGTTTTTGCTTAAAGCTCTGCCTTGCTCACAGATCACCTGCATGATAATGGACTGGACAGTCCAGTCTAGGAGGGAGAGGCGACGATCGAAGGCAAAAATGCTCGGTGCCCGCCCGCGATGGGGTTCGCGCGCAATCAGTGGTATGTCGCGGCTTTCTCCAGCGAGGTCGGCCGGACGCCGCTCACGCGCACGCTGCTCGGCGACCGGTCGTGCTGTTCCGAACCGCGGCGGGACGCCCGTCGCGCTCGCGGACCGGTGTCCGCACCGCGGGCTGCCGTTGTCCCAGGCGCGATCGAAGGCGAGACGCTGCGCTGCGGCTATCACGGGATGGGGTTCGAGTCGCAGCGGAGCCTGCGTCGAGGTCCCGTCGCAGGCGACCGTCCCGCCCGGCATGTGCGTCCAAGCTATCCGATGGTGGAGAAATCGGTCTGGGTCTGGATCTGGATGGGCGACCTGCCGCCGCCGATCCCGCGATCATTCCCGATCATGCCGAAATCGGCATCGAGCGCGCCGGGCTATCAGGTGACCGAGATGTTCCGCATGGACATTCCGGGCAACTACGAGCTGCTGCACGAGAACCTGCTCGACGTGTCGCACATCACCTACTTCATCCCGGGCTGCTCGACGATGGCAGCGTCGGCCCGGCGCACACAGACATCAAGTTCGCGCCCGACCGCATCACCATCTCGCGCGACGTCGAGGAGGTCGCCAATGCCAGGGACGGCGTTCGCTTTCGCGCTCGAGGACGGCAAGCGCTACCGGCGCAAGCTGACGACGTGGACATGCCGCCCGCGCTGAGCGTGATCGTCAAGTCCACATCGAAGTCGAGCATCCCGACGCGCCGCCGCGCGTGCTCATCTCGCCGTTCGGCATCACGCCCGAGACGAAGAACACGACACACCAGTTCCTCGTCACGGCCACATCTTACCCCGGCAAGCAGCCGCATGCGGCGATCGATATGTCTGGAGGGTGTTCGAGCAGGACAATGTTGCGATAAGCGCGATCCAGGCCCTGTACGAGGGCACCGGCAATATCCCCGAGTTCAGCGTCAAGGCGGATGCGGCCGCGCTGCGCTGCCGGCTGCGCAACGCCGAGCTCGTCGATCGGGAGCGGGTCGCCGCCTGACGCGCGATGACGACCGGGGGCCGCCGCCCGGACGATCGAGCAGATCCTCACGGGGGCCGAACGCGCCTTCCTTGCCGGCGGCTATGATCTGACGACGATGGATGCGGTCGCGCGCCATGCCGGCGTCGCGCGCGGTTCGGTCTACAATAATTTCGACAGCAAGGAGGAGCTGTTCCTCGCGATGATGGAGCGCGGCATCGACGCGTTCGTCGCCGAAACCACGGGCAGTTATGACCCGGCCAGCCCGGCAACGGCGCGACTTCGGGCAGCGG
>CAWJWB010000005.1:0-110936 GCA_963846485.1 uncultured Alphaproteobacteria bacterium
AAGGCGCTTGAGGGAGCGTCGGATGAGGAGATCGCCGCTGCGCTGTCGATCCCCGGGCCGGACCGGCTGCTGATCGCCGCGCAGGCGCTGCGGAGCGGGTTCTCGATTGAGCGGGTCAATGCGATCACGCACTACGAACCGTGGTTCCTCAACCGCATCGCCGAGATCGTTGTGGCGGAAGCGGAGGTACGGACGACGGGGGCGAACCTCTTCCAGGACCGTCATCCCGGCAAAGGCCGGGACCCCCTCGCGGCCTGTCGAACGCCGGCGGCATGAGTCCCGGCCTTCACCGGGATGACGGCGTAAAGAAGGAGGCTGCGGTTGCCGCAACCCTCCGCCGCCTCAAGGCGCTCGGCTTCTCCGACAAGCGCCTTGCCGCCCTTGCCGGTGTGCCGGTCGAGACCGTCGCCGCCGCGCGCCATGCGCTCGGCGTCCGCCCGGTGTTCAAGCGGATCGACACCTGCGCCGGCGAGTTCGCGGCCAAGACGCCGTACATGTACTCAAGCTACGAGAACCCTACCTTCGGCGAGGCCGAGTGCGAGGCGGAGCCGACGACGGCGCGCAAGGTCGTCATCCTCGGCGGCGGGCCGAACCGGATCGGGCAGGGGATCGAGTTCGACTATTGCTGCGTCCACGCCTGCTACGCGCTCAAGGCCGCCGGCTTCGAGACGATCATGGTCAACTGCAACCCCGAGACGGTGAGCACCGACTATGACACCGCCGACCGCCTATATTTCGAGCCGCTGACCGCCGAGGACGTGCTCGAGGTGCTCCACCGCGAGGCGTCGAACGGCGAGCTGGTCGGCGTCATCGTCCAGTTCGGCGGACAGACGCCGCTCAACCTGGCGAGCGCGCTGAAGGACGCCGGCGTTCCCATCCTCGGCACCTCGCCCGACAACATCGACCTCGCCGAGGACCGCGAGCGCTTCGCCGCGCTGGTCCGCGACCTCGGGCTACGGCAGCCGAACAACGGGATCGCCACCAGCCGCGAGCAGGCGGCGGAGATCGCCGCGCGAGTCGGCTACCCCGTCCTGATGCGCCCGTCGTTCGTGCTCGGCGGGCGGGCGATGGAGGTGGTCGAGACGCCGGCCTCGCTCGACGCCTACCTCCGCGACAACGCCGCGGCGCTGTCGGGCGGGCCGGTGCTGATCGACCAGTATCTGCGCGACGCGGTCGAGGTCGATGTCGATGCGCTGGCCGACGCGGACACGGTGTTCGTCGCCGGCGTCCTCCAGCACATCGAGGAGGCGGGCGTCCACAGTGGCGACAGCGCCTGCTCGATCCCGCCGCACTCGCTCGCTCCCGCCATCGTCGCCGAAATCGAGCGGCAGACGGCGCTCCTCGCCCGCGCACTCGACGTCCGCGGGCTGATGAACGTCCAATTCGCGGTCAAGGCCAGCGGCCGCGCGGACGAGACTCCCGCGGAGCAGGTTTACCTGATCGAGGTCAATCCGCGCGCGTCGCGCACCGTGCCCTTCACCGCCAAGGCGACGGGCATCCCGATCGCCAAGATCGCCGCGCGCGTCATGGCGGGCGAAAGTCTCGCCAGCTTCGACCTGAAGCGCCCGGCGTGGCAGCATATCGCTGTCAAGGAAGCGGTGTTCCCCTTCGCCCGCTTTCCCGGCACCGATCCCGTCCTCGGTCCCGAGATGAAGTCGACCGGCGAGGTCATGGGCATCGACGCCGACTTCCCGATGGCCTTCGCCAAGGCGCAGCTCGCGGCCGGCACGGTGCTGCCGATGGCAGGCACGGTGTTCCTGTCGGTCAAGGACAGCGACAAGGGCGTCGTCCTCGATGCCGCGCGCGACCTGGTCGAGATGGGCTTCGACCTGATCGCCACCGACGGCACGGCGCGCTACCTCGAAGGGCAGGGGCTCGCCGTCGCGCGCGTCAACAAGGTCCAGCAGGGGCGGCCGCACATCGTCGACCGGATCAAGGACGGCGGCGTCGCGCTGATCGTCAACACGACCGAAGGCGTGCAGTCGCTGAAGGACTCCGCCTCGATCCGCGCTTCGGCTCTCTACGGCAAGGTGCCCTATTACACGACCGGCTCGGCGTTCAACGCCGCGGCCCGGGCGATCGCGGCGCTGAAGGCGCGCCCGCTTGAAGTGCGGTCCCTGCAGTCATACTATTCGGCGCTGGATTAGCCCCGGAGCTCGAGAGTTTGCCGTACGCGGTGGTCTTTCCCCCGCGGCCCCGAGATGTAGAACAGGGAAGTCAGTGACATGGCGACGGTCGACAAGTTTCCGATGCTGGCGGAAGGACACGCGCAATTGACCGCTCAGCTGCGCGAGCTGAAGGAGGTCGAGCGGCCAAAGAACGTCGAAGATATCGAGACCGCGCGCGCCCACGGCGACCTGTCGGAGAACGCCGAGTATCATGCCGCCAAGGAGCGCCAGGGCCAGATCGAGGCGCAGGTCATGGAGCTGGAGGACAAGCTCGCCCGGGCCGTGGTCATCGATCCGACGACGCTATCGGGCGACAAGGTCGTCTTCGGTGCCACCGTCGGCTTGATCGACGAGGACGACAAGCGGGTCACCTACCAGATCGTCGGCCAGACCGAGGCGGACGCCAAGCGGGGCCGGATCAGCTATTCCTCGCCGCTCGGCCGCGCCCTGATCGGCCGCCGTATCGACGAAGAGGTCGAGGTGACGACGCCGTCGGGCGACAAATACTACACGATCGCCAAGGTCGAATTCATTTGAGGCCGGAGGGCGGGTTCGGCGGCACCTCGTTCGCGCCGCCCTCCGCGCCCGTGACCCGCGCGATTGTCGCGCTGTGCGTCGCCGTGCAGCTGGTGCAAACACTCGGCGGGGCGCGCCTCGCCGAGGCCATCGCTCGGCACGGCGCGCTCGTGCCGGCGCGCATGACCGGCCGCCTGCCGTCCATGCCGGGCGACATTCCCGCATGGGCGACGCCGCTCACGTCGATGTTCCTGCATGCCGGCTGGCTGCACCTGCTGCTGAACCTAGTATTCCTGCTTTGGGTCGGCCGGAACGTCGAGAGCGTCGTCGGCCGCGGCCGCTTCCTGCTGCTCTACGTTCTGAGTGGCGTCGCCGGAGCCTGTCTCGAGGTGGCAGCAGCTCCCGCCTCGACGGAACAGGTGGTCGGAGCGAGCGGCGCGATCTCCGGCGTCTTTGGTGCCTATGCGATGCTCTTCGCGCGCAGTCGTGTCCGCTCGCGCCGGCTGTTTGGGGTCCGCCTCAGCGGCGAAGTGCTGACTGCACTGTGGTATGCGACGACCTGGACCGCGCTGCAGCTGATGACGGCAGTGGCGTTCAACACGGGGGAGGGCGGGATCGCGGTCCTGACCCACATCGGCGGCTTCATCGTCGGCCTCGCGCTCGCCAAGCCGCTCGCCCGCCGCACTTAGGCGGGAACGTCGGGTTCCAGCATCCGGTGGAGATGGACGACGACGTACTTCATCGCCGCATCGTCGACCGTGCGCTGGGCATTGGCGCGCCACGCCTTTTCGGCCGAGGCATAGTCGGGGAAGATGCCGACGACGTCCAGCTTGCTTGCATCCTCGAAGTCGAGCGTACGGGGGTCGCTGACGCGGCCGCCGAAGACGAGGTGGAGCTTGCTCATGGCTCAGGCGTCTAGCGCGGCGAACTCGGCCTGAACAGTCGCCATCGTGGCGCTTGCCCAATCTTCGAAGGCACTGCCGTCCCACGCCCGGTGGTCGCCGGCGGCATAGGCCAGCGCATTGCGATGGTAGAACAAGGCGTTGAGCCGGTTGGCGATCCATGCGTTCGCCGTGCGGATGACTTTGGCCGGCGAGCCAACCACGACCGAGTTCGGCGGCACGACCGTGCCATCGCGGACATAGGCATGTTGCCCGACGATCGAGTTATCGCCGATGACCGCCCCGCCATACACTGTCGCGTTGATGCCGATCAGGACGTGGTTCCCGACCCTGCAGCCGTGCAGCGTCGCGTGGTGCGTGACCGAGCAATAGTCGCCGACGACGACCGGTCGACCGGGGTCGGTGTGGACCATCACGAAGTCCTGAATGTTGGAAAAGCGGCCGATGGCAATGTGCGCCGCCTCGCTGCGCATGACGGCGTTACACCAGACGGAACTACCTTCGCCGAGCGTCACCCGGCCATAGATCTGCGCGCTCGGGTCGATGTATGCGGCCGCCGCGAGGTCGAGCGCCGAGCTCACGCCGAGCGGGTGTTCGCGGACTTCATCATCGCGACCAAGGCATCGAAGCCGTTCTTCTGGATGAAGGCCGAGAAATCCGCTTCCTGCGTCAGGCTCATGTTGATGCCCGACACGGTAACGTTGCCGATCAGCCACTTGCCGGACGGGCCCCTCTGGACCTGCCAGATGATGTCGAATGCCTCCTTGCCCGGCGCCTGCACCTTCGAGAACACGTCGACATTCCCATTCGGCCCATGCGCCTGCGTCCGGACGATCTTCACCGTCGCATCGGCATAGTTGATCAGCCGATCGGCGTAGACGTTGACGATATAGTCCGGCAGCACCGCCTGGTATGCGGCCAGCTGCGCGGGCGTGATCTGGTTCCGATACCGCCGGATCAAGCGCAGGCCGGCATCGTCGACCGCAAAGTTGTCCCGCAGCATGCCGCGGAACTTGGTCTTGATCGCCGCCTTGGACTGGTTCTCCTTGAGGACAGCGAACACGCGGTCGGCAAGCTGGGAAATGAACTCACCGGCCGAAGCCGCTTCCGCAGGTGTCGCTGCCGTCTGCGCGGCGACCGGCACCGCCGCAAAAGGAGCGACGAGCGTCAATGCCGCCGTCAGTCCGATAACCACTCGCCGCATCATCAACTCCTCGAGCCCGGCTCCGCCGCCACGGCGGCGATCGCCCGTGGCGCCCCTATCGCTGCAGGTGTCTTAACGAGCCGTGACCGGGCGGCCAAGGGTGCTGCCCGCCTCGTTCAGAACCGTCGTGACCGATGCGGTCAGGCGGTCAACAAGGGCCGACGGTCCTCCCTTGAGCGACAGCTTGGACGGATCGAACTCCTCCTTCGCCGCTGCCACGGCGGCGTCGGCAGCGGCCTCGATCCGGGCGCGAACCTCGCCGAACATCTCGATCTCGACTTCGCTCAATGGCACGATCGCACCGAGCAGCGCCCCGGTCGCAGCACCGACAGCGAGCACGGCGAGTGGATTATCGCCGACCGTGGCGCTTGCGTCGTGCTGGAAGCGGTCGAGCTGGGCGCGCGCAACGCTGACCTTCGGCTCACTTTCGGCCAAATCAGTGGCATAGCCTTCGTCGTAGTCGGCATAGGCGGCATAGCTGTCGCCGTACTCGACCTTTGCGCGCTGCACGCGGCTCCGCGCGAGGAAGCCGATACCGATCACCAAGCCCGCAATGCCGAGAAACAGGGGATGCCCGGTTGCGGCGCCGCGCATCGATTCAACCGCGTTCGTCCCAGCGGTCTGGAGCGACCCCAGCGCATTGTCGACCAGCGCCTTTGGCGACAGCCGAGCCTGCAGCTCGTCGATCGTGTCCGCGATACGGTCGCGCGTCTCGGCAGCTTCGGCCTCTATCGTCCTGGTTTCGTCGGTCATCCCATGCTCCCCCGGATCGCGTCCGCATCCTGCTTCACGGACTTCACGGTCCGGTCGGGCACCAGGCTCGCGGCACTGAGCTTCTTGGCACCTGTCATGATCAACAGCCCGCCGACGACGAGCGTCACGACGCCGACGATGACTGCCGCCCAACCTGCACCGACTACCGGGGTGAGGAACGCGACCGCCGCTCCCAGCAGGGTGAACACCGCGCCGAGCAGAAGCACGGCACCCAATCCAATGCCGGCACTGCCCTTGACGGCCGCGGCGACATTATCGCGAACCTCCGCTTTCGCGAGCCGGATCTCGGTGCGAACGAGGTGATTGCCGTCTTCGACCAGCTGGCGCAACAGGTCGGCGATCGAGCTTTCTTCGTGCGTTGCCATCAGCGGGCCCGTACGATCCGCGACACGACAAACCCTCCGGCGAGCGCCAAGCCGACGGCCAGCGCCGGGCTGGTGCGCACCAAGTTCCGCGTATCGTCAAGCAGCTCGTCGACCGACTTGCGGTCGATCGCATCACCCCATGTGGCCACCCGGTCGGCCGCGTCATGAACGTATTTCGCGAGCGGCGCCGTGCCGCCGTTCTCGAGCTTGCTGGCGAGATCGCGAACCGCGTCGGCAACGCCATTCAGCGTATCCGATACCTGCGACTTGCCCTCGCCGATCAGCGACTGGACGGCCTGCACGGGTTTTGTCGACGTTGCCGGCGGCAGAGACGATCCCTGGATAGCCGGCGCGTCGAGCGCGTCGTGCACAGGGGCAATGGGCGGCATGCCCGCGGAAGTGGTGTCGGTGGTCATCGCTCAACCCTTCGGTGGCGGGGGGAGCGCCCCCGTAAAGCCCCTTCCCAACGTCATACGCTTACCACGGTTCCGCCGCCAAGCGCCTCCGTTACGGAAGCGGTATGGCACCCGACGTTGTCGCCCGGGCAGGTTGCGGCTAGGACGCGGCGAACCGTCCGGAGCCCGATCGAATGACTGCCATCGTCGACATCCACGCCCGCGAAATCCTCGACAGCCGCGGCAATCCCACGATCGAGGTCGAGGTCGTCCTGGAGGACGGGAGCGTCGGCCGCGCCGCCGTGCCGTCGGGTGCATCGACCGGGGCGCACGAAGCGGTCGAATTGCGCGACGGTGATGCCTCGCGCTACGGCGGCAAGGGCGTACGCAAGGCGTGTGCGGCCGTAGACGGCGAGATCTTCGACGCGCTGTCCGGCATGGATGCCGAGGACCAGGGCGATGTCGATGCGGCCCTGATCGAACTGGATGGCACGCCGAACAAGGCGCGGCTCGGCGCGAATGCGATCCTCGGCGTCAGCCTCGCGGTCGCCAAGGCGGCGGCGGACGCTCGCGGAATTGCGCTCCACAAGTACATCGGCGGCGTCGCCGCGCACGTGCTGCCGGTGCCGATGATGAACATCATCAACGGCGGGGCCCACGCCGACAACCCGATCGACTTCCAGGAATTCATGGTGATGCCGGTCGGCGCCGATACCCTTGCCGAGGGCGTACGCTGGGGCGCGGAGATCTTCCACACGCTGAAGAAGCGCCTGCACGACGCCGGGTTGGCGACCAGCGTCGGCGACGAGGGCGGCTTCGCGCCGAACCTGTCGAGCCCGGCCGCCGCGCTCGACTTCATCATGGCCTCGATCGAGGCGGCCGGCTACCGCCCCGGAGAGGATGTCATGCTGGCGCTCGACGCGGCGGCGACCGAGTTCTTCAGGGACGGGCGCTATGTGCTGGCGGGCGAGGGGCGAACGCTCGAGCCGGGCGCGATGGTCGACTATTACGCCGAACTGGCGGCCAAATACCCGATCCTGTCGATCGAGGACGGCATGGCCGAGGACGACTTCGCCGGCTGGAAGCTGCTGACCGAGCGGCTCGGCGCGACGCACCAGTTGGTCGGCGACGACCTGTTCGTGACCAATCCCGTGCGGCTGGAGGACGGTATCCGCCGCGGCCTCGCCAACTCGTTGCTGGTCAAGGTCAACCAGATCGGCACACTGACCGAGACGCTGGCGGCGGTCGAGATGGCGCACCGCGCGCGTTATACCTGCGTGATGAGCCACCGCAGCGGCGAGACCGAGGACGCGACGATCGCCGACCTCGCCGTCGCCACCAATTGCGGGCAAATCAAGACCGGCAGCCTCGCGCGCTCCGACCGGCTGGCAAAGTACAACCAGCTGCTGCGGATCGAGGAGGAGCTCGGCGATACCGCGCACTATGCCGGACGAACGGTGCTGCGCTGAGGCGCTGCGGGATCGCCGGCGACCGTCGATAACCGCTTGAGTCGGAGACGGACTGGGGCGTATCTGTCTGCATGATCGACCGCGCCGCTCCCCTGGTTCTCGCGCGCAAGGCCGCGCTGCCGGCCGCCTGCCTGGCGGTGATCGGCTATTTCGCGTTCCATGCCGTTGCCGGGAACACGGGCGTCATCGCCTGGCGCGGGTATCGCGCCCAGCATGCGGCCGTCGCGGCCGAGGCGGCGAAGGTCGCGGCCGAGAAGGCGGCGCTGGCGCGGCAGGTCGCCCTGCTCGACCCGCACCACGTCGACCGGGACATGGCCGACGAACTTGTCCGGCGCGATCTGGGCGTCGTTCGTCCCGATGAGGTTATTCTGCCCCTGCCTGACGCCAAATAGCGTAGCCGCGGGTTGATCGTGCGGCCCATGGGCGTATAGCCCGCCGGGCGTCCAACCGTCTGGAGCCGCACCGAATGGCCAAGTCGATCGCTGCCGCCTCACCGGCTTCACCTGTGCGCGAGCGCCCGAACGAACCGCGGCGGTACACGGCGTCGAACGACGAACTCCTCGCCTTCTACCGCGAGATGGTGCTGATCCGCCGCTTCGAGGAGCGCGCCGGGCAGATGTACGGCATGGGCCTGATCGGCGGCTTCTGCCACCTCTACATCGGCCAAGAGGCGGTCGTCACCGGCGTCCAGTCGGCGCTAAACAAGACCGACTCGGTCATCACCGGCTACCGCGACCACGGCCACATGATCGCCGCCGGTATCGATCCCCGCGCCGTCATGGCCGAGTTGACGGGGCGCAGCCCCGGCATCAGCAAGGGCAAGGGCGGGTCGATGCACATGTTTTCCGTCGAGCACGGCTTCTACGGCGGCCACGGTATCGTCGCCGCGCAGGTCCCGCTCGGCACCGGCCTCGGCTTCGCTCACAAGTACAAGGGCGACGGCGGGCTGGCGGTCACCTATTTCGGCGACGGTGCCGCCAACCAGGGCCAGGTGTACGAGAGTTTCAACATGGCCGAGCTGTGGAAGCTGCCGGTCATCTACGTCATCGAAAACAACCAGTACGCCATGGGCACCAGCGTCAACCGCAGCAGTAGCGAGGACCAGCTGTTCCGCCGCGGCGAGAGCTTCCGCGTGCCCGGCCTGCAGGTCGATGGCATGGACGTGCTCGCGGTGCGCGGCGCGGCCGACGTCGCCGTCGATTGGGTGCGGAGCGGCAAGGGGCCGATCCTGCTCGAGATGAAGACCTACCGCTACCGCGGCCACTCGATGTCCGATCCCGCCAAGTACCGCAGCCGCGAGGAGGTCGCCGCGATGCGCGAGAAGAGCGATCCGATCGAGCATGCCAAGAAGGACATCCTCGCCGCCGGCGCCGCCGACGAGGCCAAGCTGAAGCAGGTCGAACAGGAGGTCCGCGCCATCGTCGCCGACGCTGCCGACTTCGCCGAGAGCGCGCCCGAACCCGAGGCGGGCGAGCTGTTCACCGACGTGCTGGTGGGGACCTACGCGTGACCGAGATCAAGCTCCCCGCCATGTCCCCGACGATGGAGGAAGGCACGCTCGCCAAGTGGCTGGTCAAGGAAGGCGACGCCGTCAAGCCCGGCGACGTTCTCGCCGAGATCGAGACCGACAAGGCGACGATGGAGCTCGAGGCCGACGAGGGCGGCGTGGTGACGAAGCTCCATGTCGCCGAGGGGTCAGACGGGGTGAAGGTCGGCACACTGATCGCGACGATCGCTGGGGAGGGGGAGGAGGCTGCCCCTCGCCCCGTTCGGTCTGGCGGAGGGGCGGGCGAAACCTCCGATGCACCCGTGTCTCCGCCTGCAACGGTGCCGGCGGCCGCCGCCACGCCGAGCACAACACCACCTCCGGCCCTCGCCGCAGGCGGGACGGGAGAGGGCGCACCCGTCGGTGCTGGCGCCAACGCCGACACCGCGTCTACCGCGGCGACGACCACCGGTGCCAAGCCCAAGGCCGGCGAGGCCCCGGCCAGCCTGCAGGTCTCGGCCGCGCCCGCCGGCCCGACCCACCGCCAGACCGTCCGCGAGGCGCTGCGCGATGCCATGGCCGAGGAGATGCGCGCCGACGCCAGCGTCTTCGTCATGGGCGAGGAGGTCGCCGAGTACCAGGGCGCCTACAAGGTCACCCAGGGCCTGCTCGACGAGTTCGGCCCGGCGCGCGTCGTCGACACGCCGATTACAGAGTACGGATTTGCGGGCTTAGGCGCGGGCGCGGCGATGGGCGGCCTGAAGCCGATCGTCGAGTTCATGACCTTCAACTTCGCGATGCAGGCGATCGACCATATCATCAACTCGGCCGCCAAGACCAATTACATGAGCGGCGGCCAGATGCGCTGCCCGATCGTCTTCCGCGGCCCCAACGGCGCCGCGTCGCGCGTGGCGGCGCAGCACAGCCAGAACTATGGGCCGTGGTACGCCAGCGTCCCCGGCCTGATCGTCATCAGCCCCTATGACGCGGCGAGCGCCAAGGGGCTGTTGAAGAGCGCGATCCGCTCGCCCGATCCCGTCGTCTTCCTTGAGAACGAGCTCCTCTACGGCCACAGCTTCGACGTCCCCGACGGCGACGTCGCCCTGCCGATCGGCAAGGCGGCGGTGGTGCGCGAAGGCAGGGACGCGACGATCGTCAGCTACTCAATCGGCGTCGGCATCGCCCTCGACGCCGCGGCAAAGCTGGCGGACGAGGGGATCGACGCCGAGGTCATCGACCTCCGCACCCTGCGCCCGCTCGACCGCGGGACGGTACTCGCGAGCCTCAAGAAGACCAACCGCCTCGTCATCGCCGACGAAAGCTGGCCGGTGTGCTCGATCGCCAGCGAGATCATGGCGATCTGCATGGAGGACGGCTTCGACGACCTCGACGCCCCGGTGTTGCGCGTGACGAGCGCCGACGTGCCGCTGCCGTATGCGGCGAACCTCGAGAAGCTGGCGTTCGTCAAGGTGGAGGATGTGGTCGCGGCGGTGAAGAAGGTGACGTACCGGTGAGGTGGCGCGCCCGCGCTCGTTATTATACTCGCGCTGATTGGCGCGGTTTTCATCGGCTACCAATTGCGTGACCTTTGGTCGGACGGGCGAACGGATTTCGCGAAGAACAATTGGAAGCTCGTGCTTGGGATACCTTCGGCCGCGATTACCGCGCTTCCTCGTCTTAGGGTTTTTCCAACAGGGCGAAGAATTGGGAATCGTTAAACTTCCGGGTGGCGTCGAGTTCTCTGGAGTGATCGGTGAGGTCGTTCTCTGGCTCTTGGTATTTATGTCAGTGATATCGGGCTTTCCCCATATTCTGGCAGCTAGGATAGCGCCATGCCCATCGACATCACCATGCCCGCGCTGTCGCCGACGATGGAGACGGGGACGCTCGCCAAGTGGCTGGTCAAGGTCGGCGACCCCGTCAAGTCGGGCGACATCCTGTGCGAGATCGAGACCGACAAGGCGACGATGGAGGTCGAGAGCATCGACGAGGGCACCGTCGCCGAACTCCTGGTCGCCGACGGTACCGAGGACATCAAGGTCGGCGCAGTCATCGCTCGGCTGGCGGGCGAGGGCGAGGCGACGAGCGCGGCGGGAACGACGCCTGCTGCCCTGCCTCCGGCGGGAGCCCGCGCCTCTTCCGGTGCGGAAGCGCGGTCGGGCGAGGGGCTACCCGTCGCCAATCCGCAGCCTGCGACCGACTTCTCGCCGGCACCTGGCACCGGCGGGGAAGAAAAGGGTGCGCCTCCCGCTCCCTCCACGGCGCAGGGCGCAACTGCGCCACAGGACGGGGGATCTGCGGCCGGTAGCAGCGCGGACGCCCGCGGCGATCACGCCCGCGTCAACGCCAGCCCGCTCGCCCGCCGGCTCGCCGCCGCCGCCGGGCTTGAGCTTGCGCAAGTGAAGGGCACCGGCCCGCACGGGCGGATCATTAAGGCCGACGTCGATGCCGCCGTTGCCGCACCGCGTGGGCCGGCCGCGGCAGCCGGCGCACCTTCGTCTGCAACCGCCGTTTCGACCCCTGCACGCGAGTTCGCGCGGTCCGGCGATGCTCCGCAACCGCAGGCCGCCCAGGCCGCCGGGCAGGCCGACGCTCGGCCGGTCGCGGCTCCGGTCGCGCTCCCGCCCCCCGCCGGCGTCCCGTTGGAAGCGGTCAAGCTGTCGAACATGCGCAAGACCATCGCTCGCCGCCTCGCCGAGTCGAAGGCGACGGTGCCGCACTTCTACCTGACCGTCGACGTCCGGCTCGACCCGCTGCTCAAGCTGCGCGGCGACCTCAACAAGAGCCTGGAAGCCACTGGCACCAAGCTGTCGGTCAACGACCTGCTGATCAAGGCGCTCGGCCTCGCGCTGGTGCAGGTGCCCGACGCCAACGTCCAGTTTGCCGGGAGCGAGCTGTACCGGTTCGGCCGCGCCGACATCTCGGTCGCCGTCGCCATCCCCGGCGGCCTCATCACCCCGGTCATCACCGACGCCGCGAACAAGCGGCCGAGCGTGATTGCTAGCGAAATGAAGGACTTGGCGGCACGCGCTAAGGACGGCAAGCTGAAGCCGGAGGAGTACCAGGGGGGCACCGCCTCACTGTCGAACCTCGGCATGTTCGGCATCAAGCAGTTCGACGCCGTCATCAACCCGCCCCAGGGGCTGATCCTCGCCGTCGGCGCGGGCGAGAAGCGGCCGTACGTGGTCGACGACGCGCTCGCCGTCGCCACGGTGATGAGCGCCACCGGCAGCTTCGACCACCGCGCCATCGACGGTGCCGTCGGCGCGCAGTTCATGAGCGCGTTCAAGGCGCTCGTCGAGAACCCGATGGGGATGCTGGCGTGAGCGAGCCGTTCGATCTCGCCATCCTCGGCTCGGGCCCCGGGGGCTATGTCGCCGCCATCCGCGCGGCGCAGCTCGGCCTCAAGACCGCGATCGTCGAGCGCGAGCGGCTGGGCGGCATCTGCCTCAACTGGGGCTGCATCCCGACCAAGGCGCTGCTGCGGACGAGCGAGATCTACCACTACATGCAGCATGCCGGCGATTACGGGCTGAGCGCCGCCAATGTTTCCTTCGACTTGGGCAAGGTGGTTGAGCGCTCGCGCAAGGTCGCGGGGCAGCTCAACGCCGGCGTCAAGACGCTGATGAAGAAGAACAAGATCACCGTCGTCGAGGGCGAGGGCCGGCTGACCGGGCCCAACGCAGCTGACCGTCCGCACCGGCGATCAGGAACGGGTGCTCGACGCGACCAACGTCATCGTCGCCACGGGCGCGCGTGCCCGCGACCTGCCGAACCTGCCGGCGGACGGCAAGCGCATCTGGACCTATCGCCACGCCATGGTCCCGCCCGAGATGCCGACGAAGCTGCTGGTCATCGGCTCGGGCGCGATCGGCATCGAGTTCGCCAGCTTCTACAGCGACATGGGCGCAAACGTTACGGTCGTCGAGATGATGGACCGCATCCTGCCGGTCGAGGACGCCGAGGTCTCGGCACACATGGCCAAGGCGCTGACGAAGCAGGGGCTGACGCTCCACACCAGCGCCAAGGTGTCCGACGTCACGCCGGGGCCGGACGGCGTCGCGGCGACCATCACCGGAGCGGACGGCCAAGCGAAGACAGACACCTACAGCCATGTCATCGTCGCCATCGGCACCATTGCCAACCTCGAGAACATCGGGCTCGAGGCGCTCGGGATTAAGGTCGAGCGCGGGCGCGTCCTCGTCGACCGGTATGGCGCGACCAACGTGCCCGGCCTGTGGGCGATCGGTGACGTGACCGGCGCGCCGTGGCTGGCGCACAAGGCGAGCCACGAGGGCATTGTCGCGGTCGAGAAGATCGCCGGGCTCGACCCGCATCCCTTCGAGATCTGGAACATCCCGGGCTGCACCTACTCGCGACCGCAGGTGGCGAGCGTCGGCTGGACCGAGGCGATGGCGCGCGACAACGGCCATGAGGTCAAGGTCGGCAAGTTCCCCTTCATCGGCAACGGCAAGGCGATCGCGCTCGGCGAGGCGGACGGGTTCGTCAAGACCGTGTTCGACGCCAAGACCGGCGCGCTGCTCGGCGCGCACATGATCGGCGCTGAGGTGACCGAACTCATCCAGGGCTATGTCGTCGCCCGCCAGCTCGAGACCACCGAGGCCGAGCTGATCGAGACGGTGTTCGCCCACCCGACGCTCAGCGAGATGATGCACGAGGGCGTGCTCAGCGCCTATGGGAGGGCGATCCACTTCTAACCGAGGGGGCGGGCGATGCGGGCGGCGATGGCGGTGGTTCTGATGGCGCTGGCGGTGCCGGCGGCAGCCGAGGTGACGGCGAGCGCGCCGGACGGTTTCACCGCCAGGGAGGTGCGGACGGTCAAGGCCGCACCCGACGCCGCCTTCACGGCGCTGCTCGCCTGGGGCACGTGGTGGAGCGGCGAACACAGCTACTCGGGCAACGGGGCGAACATCGTGCTCGACGCCCACGCCGGCGGCTGCCTGTGCGAGCGCTGGGCGGGCGGCGAGGTCGCGCACGGCCGCGTGCTGATGATCCTGCCGCCCAAGGTTCTGCGCCTGGACGCGCCGTTCGGGCCGCTGCAGGCGCTGCCCGGAAGCGCGGTGCTGACGATCGCCTTGACGCCGGTCGCGGGGGGCACGCGGATCGCCTTCGAGATGCGCGCCGGCGGCCGGGCAGGGGATGCCTACGACAAGCTTGCCCCCGCCGTCGACGCCGTGCTCGCGGTCCAGGCCGACCGGCTGGCGCACGTCGCCGACGGCGGCCCGGCTTAGGCGATAGGACCGCATCCGTTCCCAAGTCATTGAATTTGTCGCAGGAACGGGCGGTCGATGCGTGCGCTTACGGGCCTCTGGGATCACGGAGGAGCACCCCATGGGCCATCTCAACCTGACGCTGCTGACGATCGTCCTGCTGATCGCGGTCGGCGCCTACGTCTATTTCATGCGCAAGCAATCGAACCGCGATGCCGGCGAGCGGATGCCCGAGCGCGGTGAACCTGGCGCGCCCGACAAGCCGCGCGGCGCGCCGCTGACCGCCGACGAGGGCCGCCGCTCGGCGCGGACCGCACGCTAGTGCCAGTCGAACGGCACCGGCTCGAAATGGCCGGTGGTGTGGTCGAGGACGCGCAACACGCCGTCGGCAATGCCGAAGTGCGCACCCTGCAGCCCGAGCTTGCCCGCCGCCACACGCTCGGCGACGAAGGGGAAGGTTTTGAGGTTGTCGAGGCTCAGCCGAACGGCGGCGAGCTCGAGCGCTTCCTGCGCGTCGATGTCGGGGCTGATGGCGGCGGCAGCGCGGATCTGGTCGCGCGCGGGCTCGATGTGGCTCATCCAGCGGCCGATGAAGGCGCCCTGACCCTCGGGCGCGCCGTCGAACTTGCCGGTCAGCGACGCCGAGATGCCGCCGCAGCGCGCGTGCCCCATGACGACGATGTGGTGAACCTCGAGCTGCGTCACGGCGAACTCGATCGCCGCCGACGACCCATGCGTCGCGCCGTCGGCCTCGTAGGGCGGCACGAGGTTGGCGACGTTCCTCATGACGAACATCTCGCCGGGCGCCAAGTCGAAGATGCGCGTCGGATCGACCCGGCTGTCGACGCAGGCGATGACCATGACCCGCGGCGCCTGGCCGCCGAAGGCGAGCGCGTCGAAGCGTTCGCGCTGCTCGACATAGGGGCCGGCGCGGAAGCGGCGATAACCGTCGAGCAGGGCGGCGAAGGCGGGCATCAGCGGGCGCTCCGTGCGCGCGTAAGGTCGCATTGGTCACCACGCGACGCTGGTGGTGGAGAGCCGCGGAGCGTCACGCTCCGCCGCGGCCGGGCAGGGCGGGCGGCGGTGCGGCGGGAGAGCGGCAGGGCGGTACGGGGGCGCGGGCGGGTGGTCATCACGCCGCCTTCTAAGCCGATCGGCCCGCGGTAGGACAGCGCCAATCGACCACGCCGTGGCGCGTTGGCTTTGGCCGTCCGTCGGCTTATCTAGGCGCCATGAACGCTCCCCTTCCGCTCGGCTCGCTCCCGCCGCCGACGCCGCGTGTCGGCAAGCCCGACTGGCTGCGCGTCCGCGCCCCGACCTCGACCGCCTTTGCCGAGACGCGGGCGCTGATGCGGCGGCTAAAGCTCAACACGGTGTGCGAGGAGGCCGCCTGCCCGAACATCGGCGAGTGCTGGACGCAGAAGCACGCGACGGTGATGATCCTGGGCGACACCTGCACGCGCGCCTGCGCCTTCTGCAACGTCAAGACAGGGATGCCGGGGCCGGTCGACGCGATGGAGCCGCTGCACGTCGCCGAGGCCGCAGGCGCGCTGGGGCTCGAGCATATCGTCATCACCAGCGTCGATCGCGATGATCTTCCCGACGGCGGCGCGGGGCAGTTCGTCAAGGTGATCGAGGCGCTGCGGGCGCACGCGCCGGCGACGACGATCGAGATCCTGACGCCCGACTTCCGCAACAAGGCGGCGCGCGCGGTCGAGGTGATCGTCGCCGCGCGGCCCGACGTCTATAACCACAATCTCGAGACGGTGCCGCGCCTCTATCCGACGATCCGGCCCGGCGCCCGCTATTTCCACTCACTGCGCCTGCTCGACCGGGTGAAGGCGCTCGATCCGTCGATCTTCACCAAGTCGGGCCTGATGGTGGGGCTGGGCGAGGAGCGGCACGAGATGCACCAGGTGTTCGACGACATGCGTTCGGCCGACGTCGATTTCCTGACCGTCGGCCAGTACCTGCAGCCGACGCCGCGCCACGCCAAGGTCGTCGAGTTCGTGACGCCCGACACCTTCCGCAGCTATGCCGCGATCGCTCGGGCCAAGGGCTTTCTTCAGGTCGCCGCCACGCCGCTGACCCGGTCGAGCTATCACGCGGGGGCGGACTTCGCGGTGATGCGGGACAAGCGCGCGGCCGCGCTGGCGGGTGCCGCCGCCTGATGCCACGCCACGTCGAGGACCGTTTCCTTCCCTACACGCCGGAGCAGATGTTCGACCTCGTCGCCGACATCGGCCGTTACCCGGAGTTCCTGCCCTGGGTGCAGGCGATGCGCATCACCACCCGCGACGCAAAGAGCGTGACCGCCGACATGATCGTCGGCTTCAAGATGGTGCGCGAGCGCTTCACCAGCAGGGTGACGCTCGACCGGCCGCGGACGCTGCACGTCGAATATATCTCGGGGCCGCTCCGCTACCTGAAGAACGACTGGCGCTTCGAGCCCGCGCCGGGCGGCTGCACGGTGCACTTCGCGGTCGACTTCGAGTTCAAGGCCAAGCTGTTCGAGCGGCTCGCCGGCGTCTTCTTCGGCGAGGCGTTCCGGCGGATGGTCGCAAGCTTCGAGAAGCGGGCGGGGGAACTGTACGGCGCACCGGCCCGCGCCGCGGCGGCGGTCGGCTCCTAGTCGGCGGCAGCGGGCTTCGGCAGCAGCAGGTCGAGCGCGCACAGCACCGCCTGCCGCCGGATCTCGGTGCGGCCGAGGTCGCCGAAGTGCTGGGTGTCGGCCACCTTGCCTTCCTGCCCGCGCTCGGCGACGGCGAAGACGACGGTGCCCACCGGCTTCTTTGCCGATCCGCCGCCGGGCCCGGCGATACCGGTGATGGCGACGGCGACATCGGCGTGGCTGTGCCGAAGCGCTCCCTGCGCCATGGCCCAGGCGACCGCGACGGACACCGCGCCGAAGGTATCGATGAGGTCGCCGTGAACGCCCAAGGCCTCCATCTTCGCTTCGTTCGAGTAGGTGACGAAGCCGCGGTCGACGACGTCGGATGCACCGGCGATTTCGGTCAGCGCGCCGGCGACGAGCCCGCCGGTGCACGACTCCGCGGTGACGATCGTCCGTCCGGCCATGCGGTTGGCGTCGACGACGCGAGCGGCGAGCGCAAGCACCTCATCGTCGAAGGTCATGACCCGGCATCACCGGTCGCGGCTGGTAGTCGGACCGACGCCGTCGCCTGCGCCGCGATGCCCTCGCGGCGGCCGGTGAAGCCCAGCCCCTCGGTCGTCGTCGCCTTGACGCTGACCGACGCGCAGCCGGTGATCGCGCGGACGCGCTCGACGAACGCGGTGCGGTGCGGCCCAACCTTGGGCGCCTCGGCGACGATCGTCAGGTCGAGGTGGTCGATGATGCCGCCTTGCGCCCGCACCAGCGCGCAGGCGTGGGCGAGAAAGCGGTCGGAGCTCGCACCGCGCCACTGCGGGTCGCTCGGCGGAAAGTGCGTGCCGATGTCGCCGTCGCCGATGCAGCCGAGCAGCGCGTCGGTCAGGGCGTGGAGGCCGACGTCGGCGTCGCTGTGGCCGATCAGCCCGTGCGTGTGCGGCACGCGCACGCCGCACAGCCACAGGTGATCGCCGGGGCCGAAGCGGTGGACGTCGAAGCCGGAGGCGACACGCGGGACCATGCACGCCGCTAGCATCGTTTCGGCGCGAGCGAAATCGTCCGGCGTCGTCAGCTTGAACGCCGCCTCGTCGCCCGCGACGAGCGCAACCGTCAGGCCGGCGGCGCGGGCAACGGCGACGTCGTCGCTTTCGGTGCCGCTCGCGGCGGCGTGGGCGGCGCGGATGGCGGAGAGCGCGAAGCCCTGCGGTGTCTGCACGCGGTACAGGCGGGTGCGGTCGACCTCGCCGTCGACCGTGGCGTCGCCGCTGCGGAGCGAGTCGACGACCGGCAGCGCAGGGGTGGCACCGTCGTGCCCCTCAAAGGCGGCGATCACCCGGTCGATCATGCCGGCAGTGACGAACGGGCGCGCGGCATCGTGGATCAGGACGTGGGTGGCGTTCGCAGGCAAAGCGCCGAGGCCGTTGACCACCGAGGCCTGTCGCGTCGCCCCGCCCGCGACGGGAGGCGGCAAGTCGAGCCCGGCAACAGCCTCCTCGTACCGCGCGGTGTCGTCAGGATGGATGACGACCTGCACGCCCGCGACCGACGAGTGCGCCGCGAACGCGTCAATGGCGCGGCGCAGCACCGGCTGGCCGCCGACGCACCGATACTGCTTCGGCACGCCATCACCGGCGCGGACGCCGCGGCCGCCGGCAACGATGAGGGCATGGACGATCACGCGCGCGCTATACCGTGCCGACGGAGCGCGGCAAACCGCGGCTCAGGCGCGCGCTTCGTATCCGCCCGCGCCCTCCGCCGCAGGTGCACCGTCCCAGCGGATGGCGACCGCGGCGAGCGCGTCGAGGATGTCGCGCAGCTCGGCCCCGCGCGCGGTCAGCGAGTAGGTCACCGCCGGCGGGATCGTCGGGCGGTAGTCGCGGTGGACGAGGCCGCCCGCCTCGAGCATCCGCAGCCGCTCGGTCAACACCTTCGACGAGATCGCCGGCATCGCCGCCTTCAGCTGGCCGAAGCGCAGCTCGCCCGCGTTCGCTAGGCGCCACAGGATATAGGTCGTCCACCGCCCCGACAGGAGGCGCAGGATGCCGTCCATCGGGCAGGAGCCAGGCGCAATTTCCATGATGGTTACTATAAGGTGCCTACTTCCCAAAGGGAAGTGCCGTCCCTAGTTGCGCGTCCGCAACCAAGGAGCAGCACCATGAGCCGGATCGCGATCGTCTATTTCTCGGGCTACGGCCACACCCAGCGGCAGGCGCAGGCCGTCGCCGAGGGCGCACGCGCCGCGGGCGCCGACGTTGCCGAATACCGCATCGACGAGGCCGGCGAGCTGCCGGAGGGCGCGATGGACGCGCTCGGCCACGTCGATGCGATCATCTACGGCTCGCCGACCTACATGGGCGGGCCGGCGTGGCAGTTCAAAAAGTTCGCCGATGCCAGTTCCAAGATCTGGTTCATGCAGGGGTGGAAGGACAAGGTCGCGGCCGGCTTCACCAACTCGGCATCGACCAATGGCGACAAGTTCTCGACCATCCAGTATTTCTGGACGCTGTCGCAACAGCACGGCCAGGTCTGGGTCGGCCTCGGCTTGATGCCGGCGAACACCAAGGCGCACGGCCCGGGCGACGTCAACTGGACGGCGGGATCGGCCGGTGCGCTCGCCATCTCCCCGTCCGACGCTTCGCCCGACGAGGCGCCGCGCGAGGGCGACCTCGAGACGGCGCGGCAGCTCGGCCGGCGGGTGGCGGCGATGGCGGGGCGCTTCGCCGCGGCATCGGCGGCCGCTTGACGCGGCGGCGGCCGCCGCCAGAGTCACGGGCGGTGGCCACGTCCTTGCCCCGCGGACGCGGGCGGGGTAGGGGTGCCTAAAGTTTAGGCACGTCCATGCGCACGCTCGCTTCCATAGCCGTCGGACCGCACCGGCTCGATCCCGTCATCCTCGCGCCGATGACGGGCGTGACCGACCTGCCGTTCCGGCGCCTCGTCAAGCGCTACGGCGCGGGACTGACGGTCAGCGAGATGATCGCCTCCGAGGCGATGGTCCGCGAGACGCGTCAGAGCCTGCACAAGTGCGCCTGGGATCCGGCCGAGCAACCGGTGTCGCTCCAGCTCGCCGGGTGCGAGCCGCGGGTCATGGCCGAGGCGGCGAAACTGAACGCCGACCGGGGGGCGGCGATCATCGACATCAACATGGGCTGCCCGGTCAAGAAGGTCGTCAACGGCCACGCCGGCTCGGCGCTGATGCGCGACCTGCCGCTGGCCGCCGCGCTGATCGCGGCGACGGTCAAGGCGGTCGACGTGCCGGTGACGCTGAAGATGCGGATGGGCTGGGACCACGCCAGCCTCAACGCGCCCGAGCTCGCGCGCATTGCCGAGGACCTCGGCGTGACGATGATCACGGTCCACGGGCGCACGCGGTGCCAGCTGTACAAGGGCCAGGCCGACTGGGCCTTCGTGCGGCACGTCAAGGCAGCGGTGCAAGTCCCTGTCATCGTCAACGGCGACATCTGCTCGCTGGCCGACGCCGACGCGGCGCTCGAGCAATCGGGGGCGGACGGCGTGATGATCGGGCGCGGCGCCTATGGCAAGCCGTGGCTGCTCGGCCAGGTCCAGCGCCACCTGCACGGCGGCGTGCCGCTGCCCGACCCGTCGCTGGCCGAGCAGTACGCTGTGATTACAGAGCATTATGCCACTATGCTCGACCATTATGGTAGCCACATCGGCGTCAACCTGATGCGCAAGCACCTCGGCTGGTATACGCGCGGTCTGGCGGGTTCGGCCGAACTGCGCAACGCCGTCAACCAGGAAGCCGAGCCGGCAAAAGTTACGGCGATGCTCGCGCGCTTCTACGAGCCGTTGATCGCGGGTCGGGCCGTGGCGCTGGCGGCGTGAGCGTCTTCCCGCTGCGGCGCTGGCGGGCGAAGGCGACCGAGGCGCCGCCGCTCGATCTGATCGCGGCGCTGCCGCTGCCGGTGGTCGTCCTCGACGGCGAGGGCGCGGTGGCGCTGGCCAATGCCGCGGCGGAGACGTTCCTCAACGTCAGCCAGGCGAGCCTGCAGGAACGCGGCCTCGCCGCCGTCTTCGCGCCCGATGCGGTGCTGCTCGAACTGATCGCCTCCGCGCGCGCCAGTGAGAGCGACATCAGCGCCTACGATAGCGCGGTCGCGGTCGGCGGCCGGATGCACCGCGCCGACCTGTTCGTTACCCGGCTGCCCGCGGGCTGGACGCTGGTCAGCCTGCACCCGCGGCCCGGCGCGGCGCTGACCGAGCGGCGCGCGGCTGGGCAGGGGGCGGCGCGCTCGGCGACCGGCGTCGCGGCAATGCTCGCCCACGAGATCAAGAACCCGCTATCGGGCATCCGCGGCGCCGCCCAGCTGCTGGGCCAGAGTGCCGACGCCGAGGCGGGCGAGCTGACGACCCTTATCTGCCGCGAGGTCGACCGCGTGGCGGCGCTGATCGACCGCATGGAGGGCTTCACCGACACCCGGCCGCTGACCCGGCAGCCGGAGAACATCCACGCGATCCTCGGGCACGTCCGCACGCTGGCGGCCAACGGCTTCGCGCGCGACATCCCGATCCGCGAGCGCTACGATCCGTCGCTGCCGCCGGTCGAGGGCAATTATGACGCGCTCGTCCAGGTCTTCCTGAACCTGATCAAGAATGCGGCCGAAGCCGTTGCCGGGCTTGGTGAAGCCGGCGGCGAGATCACCCTGACCACCAGCTATCGGTACGGCTTCAGCGTCGCCGGGGGGAGCAGCCGGCGCGTCGCTCTGCCGCTCGAGGTCTGCGTCATCGACAGCGGTGCCGGCCCCGGAGCCGACGTCGCCGGCCACATGTTCGAGCCGTTCGTCTCGTCCAAGCCGGCGGGCAGCGGCCTCGGCCTGGCGCTGGTCGCCAAGATCGTCGGCGACCATGGCGGCATCGTCGAGCATGAGCGCGCCGGCGACCCGGCGCGGACGATCTTCCGCGTCCTGCTGCCGACGGCGTGACGCCGCTCGCCCCGCCGACGCTCGCCCAGCCGACGGTCATCGTCGCCGACGACGACGCTGCCGTCCGCACCGTCGTCCGCCGCGCGCTGACCCGGGCCGGCTACCTGGTGCGGGCGACCGAGACGGCGGCCGGTCTGGCACGCCTGCTCGACGAGGGCGTCGGCGACGTCGTCGTCAGCGACGTGATGTTTCCCGACGGCAACGGCCTCGACAGCCTGCCCGACCTGATCGCGCGGCGTCCGGGGCTGAAGGTGATCGTGGTCAGCGCCCAGAACACGCTGTCGACCGCCGTCCGCGCGACCGAGGCGGGGGCGTTCGACTATCTGCCCAAGCCGTTCGACCTCGACGAGCTGACCCGCGCCGTCGCCAGCGCCCTCGAGGCCGGCACAGTCCGCGGTCCCGATCTCGACCTCGGCGACGGCATGCCGCTGATCGGCCGCTCGCCAGCGATGCAGGAGGTCTATCGCACGATCGCCCGGGTGGTGCCGACGACGCTGACGGTGATGATCCTCGGCGAATCGGGCACCGGCAAGGAGCTCGTCGCCCGCGCCATCCACGATCTCGGGCCGCGGCGGCGGGCACCGTTCGTCGCGATCAACATGGCGGCGATCCCGCGCGAGCTGATCGAGAGCGAGCTGTTCGGCCACGAACGCGGCGCGTTCACCGGGGCGGCGGCGCGCGCGTCGGGGCGGTTCGAGCAGGCCGAGGGCGGGACGCTGTTCCTCGACGAGATCGGCGACATGCCCCTCGACGCCCAGACGCGGCTGCTGCGCGTGCTGCAGTCGGGCGAATATACCGCCGTCGGCAGCGCCCGCGTCCAGCGGGCCGACGTGCGGATCGTCGCGGCGACGAACCAGGACCTGCGCGCGCTGATCGATGCGGGGCGGTTCCGCGAGGACCTCTACTACCGGCTGAACGTCGTGCCGTTGCGCCTGCCGCCGCTCCGTGCGCGCGCCGACGACCTGCCGGCGCTGGCCCGCCACTTCCTCGACCGTGCCGCGGCCGAAGGCCTGCCGCGCAAGACGCTCGATCCGGGCGCGATCACGGCGATCCGCGCGCACAGCTGGCCGGGCAACGTCCGCGAGCTCGAGAACCTGATGCGGCGGCTGGCGGCGCTGACGCGGGGCGAGACGATCGGCGAGGCGGCGATCGTCGAAGGTCTCGACCACGCGCCGGCGGCGGCCCCGGTCGACGCCGGTGCGGGCACGCTGAGCGCCGCGGTCGAGGCGCATCTCGGGCGCTATCTCGGCACGTTCGGCAGCGACCTGCCGCCCGACGGCTGGTACGACCGCGTGCTGGCGGAGATCGAGGCGCCGCTCCTGCGGCTCAGCCTCGCGGCGACCGGCGGCAACCAAATCCGCGCCGCGCGCCTGCTCGGCATCAACCGCAACACCCTCAGGAAGAAGCTGCTCGACCGCGGCATCGACGCCTTGTCATCGCGCAGCTGAACCGCTCCGCGGGCGATCCGTCGCGCCCGCGCAACGAGTGTGTTCCTTTTGCCACGCGGAAGCGGTAACGTCATCGGGATGCAATCGTCGCCCGACCGTCACGTGCTGCGCCGTCGCTGGCGCCTGCGCCGCCGCCGCTTCGGTCGCTGGGTCACGCGGGTCGGTCTCTACCCCCGGCTAGAGCTTGCCGTCGGGGCGCTGGTGCTGGTACTCGGCGCGTCGAGCTATGCCGTCCTGACCGGGCGGCACGCGCCGGCGTCGGGGTTCTCGCCGCCGGTGGTGACGCTGATCCTGGTCGCCAACCTGCTGCCGTTGATGGCGCTGATCGTGCTGATCGCCCGGCGGATGACGCTGCTGTTCAGCGCCCGGCGGCAGGGAGCGGCGGGGGCCCGCCTGCACGTTCGGCTGGTCGCGCTGTTCGCGGTCATCGCCGCCGTGCCGACCGTCCTCGTCGTTGTCTTCGCCTCGCTCCTGTTCCAGTTCGGCGTGCAGTTCTGGTTCTCCGACCGCGCGCGGGCGGTATTCGAGAACGCCGACCGGGTGTCGCAGGCGTACGTGCGCGAGCGCAACCTGCGGCTCGTGTCCGACGTCGAGCCGATGGCGGTCGACATCGCCAATTACGGCCGCGAGTTCGGCTTCGGCTCGCGCACGTTCGGCGAGGGGCTGGTCTTCCAGCTGCCGCGCCGCCACCTGACAGCAGCGTCGGTATTCACGCCCGAAGGCAAGGGCTACAAGACGCTGGCGGTCGCCTTCACCGGCAAGCCGTTCCCGATCCGCATCCAGCCGCAGGACCTGGCGCACGCGCGCGCCGGCGAGGTCCGCGTTGTTGCCAGCGCGCCCGACCGCATCGAGGCGGTCATCCGCATCGACAATGCCCAGCACTATCTCTACGTCAGCACGCCTGCCGATCCGCAGGTGCTGGCGCAGGTCACGGGCACGCAGAAGGCCTTGGCCGACTATCGCGCGCTGCTCGAGCGCAGCCGCGGGGTGCAGCTGCGCTTCAACGCCATCCTGATCGTCGTCGCGCTGGCGATCCTGGCGGCGGCGGTGTGGTTCGCGCTGTGGCTGGCGAACGCGCTGGTGACGCCGGTCGCACGCCTCGCCGAGGCCGCGGCGCGGGTCGGTGCGGGCGACCTCGACGCGCGGGTGCCGGTCAAGGGCTCGCCCGACGAGATCGGCACGCTGGCCCGCGCCTTCAACCGCATGACCGGGCAGCTGAAGGCGCAACAGACCGCGCTCGTCACCGCCAACACCCAGCTCGATGCCCGGCGGCAGTTCACCGAGGCGGTGCTGTCGGGAGTGACGGCGGGGGTCGTCTCGATCGATGCCGACGGCATCATCCGCCTCGCCAACCATTCCGCCGCCGTCCTCCTCCAGACGACCGAGCGCGAGCTGGCCGGGCGCCGTCTGATCGACGCCGTGCCGCAGTTCGCCGCGCTGCTCGACGAGGCAGCGGCGCGGGGCGTCGCGCGGGGGCAGGTGGCGATCGTCCGCGGGCCGGACACGCAGACGCTCGCCGTGCAGATCGCCGCCGAGCGGTCGGGTGCGCGGACCTATGTGCTGACGTTCGACGACATCTCGGCACAGCTGGCGGACCAGCGGCAGGCAGCCTGGGCCGACGTCGCCCGGCGGATCGCGCACGAGATCAAGAACCCGCTGACGCCGATCCAGCTGTCGGCCGAGCGGCTGCAGCGCAAGTACGCGCGGCAGATCGCCGACGACCCCGACACGTTCGCGTCGCTGACCGGCACCATCGTCCGCCAGGTCGGTGATCTCCGCCGCATGGTCGACGAGTTCAGCTCGTTCGCGCGGATGCCCAAGCCCGTGTTCAAGCCCGAACCGCTCGTCGACCTCGCCCGCGAGGCGGTGTTCATGCAGGAGGTGGCGAACCCGGCGATCGCCTTCACGCTCGAGGTGCCCGACGCCGTGCCGCTGCTCGTCTGCGACCGGCGGCAGATCGCCCAGGCGCTGACCAACCTCCTCAAGAATGCCGCCGAGGCGGTGCAGGCCCGGACCGAGCGCGACCATGTCAGCGACGGGCGCGTCGCGCTCGCCATCGAGGTCGCACCCGAGCGGCTGGTGCTGAGGGTCACCGACAACGGCATTGGCTTGCCGACCGAACACCGCGACCGGCTGACCGAGCCGTATGTGACCACGCGCGCGCGCGGCACGGGGCTCGGCCTCGCCATCGTCAAGAAGATCGTCGAGGAACACGAGGGCACGCTCGACCTCGCCGATGCTCCCGGCGGCGGCACGGTCGCGCGGCTGTGCTTCGACCGTGCCGCGACATTGCTGTCGGACGGCACCCCGGTCGTCGGCGAACCGGCCGCCGATGACCCGGCGAGCGGCGACCAAGCCCCGGCTCCGCGCCGCAGGATAGGATAAAGCATGGCCCTGGAAATCCTGGTCGTCGACGACGAGGCCGACATCCGCGAGCTGATCGCCGCCATCCTGGGCGACGAGGGCTATGCGACGCGGACCGCGCGCGACAGCGACACGACACTCGCCGCGCTGGCCGAGCGGCGGCCCTCGCTGCTGGTGCTCGACATCTGGCTGCAGGGGTCGCGGCTCGACGGCATCGAGCTGCTCGAGGAGGTCAAGCGCCGCGACCCGACGCTGCCGGTCATCATCATCTCCGGCCACGGCAACATCGAGACCGCGGTCGGCGCGATCAAGCGCGGCGCCTACGACTTCATCGAAAAGCCGTTCCAGGCCGAGCAGCTGCTGCTCGTCGTCCAACGCGCGACCGAGACCGAGCGGCTGAAGCGCGAGAACGAGGAGCTGCGCGAACGCGCGGGCTTCGACACCGAGCTGACCGGGTCGTCGCCGCTGATCAACGGCGTCCGGGCGACGATCAAGCGCGTCGCCGCCACCGGCAGCCGCGTCCTCATCACCGGGGCGGCAGGGTCGGGCAAGGAGATCGCCGCGCGGCTGCTGCACCAGTGGAGCCCGCGCGCCGGCGCGCCGTTCGTCGTCGTCTCGGCCGCGCGCATGGACCCGGAGCGCGTCGAGGAGGAACTGTTCGGCCGCGAGGAGGGCGGGCACCTGGCGCGCACCGGCCTCTTCGAACAGGCCCACGGCGGCACCCTGTTCTTGGACGAGGTCGCCGACATGCCGCTGACGACGCAGGGCAAGATCCTGCGCGTGCTGACCGAGCAGACCTTCCAGCGCATCGGCGGCTCGCGCTGGGTCAAGGTCGATGTCCGCGTCATCAGCGCCACCTCGCGCGACCTGCCCGGCGAGATCGCCGCCGGGCGCTTCCGCGAGGATCTGTTCTACCGGCTGAACGTCGTTCCCGTCCGCGTCCCGGCGCTCGCCGAGCGGCGCGAGGACGTCGCCGAGCTGGTCCAGTATTTCATGGCACGCTATTCGGCCGAGCGCCGCGTCTCGACGCCGGCGCTGAGCGACGACGCAGTCGCCGCCCTGCAGAGCTACGACTGGCCGGGTAACGTCCGCCAGCTCAGGAACGTCGTCGAGCGGACGCTGATCCTCGCCCCGCCCGAGCGGATCGGGCGCATCGACGTCGACATGCTGCCGCCCGAGGTGACGACCGAGCCGGCCAAGCTGCTCCCCGGCCAGGCGGTCAAGTCGATCATGGGCACACCGCTGCGCGAAGCGCGGGAGGCGTTCGAGCGCGAGTATCTGCGCGCGCAGATTCGGCGCTTTTCCGGCAACATCAGCAAGACCGCGACCTTCATCGGCATGGAACGCTCAGCCCTCCACCGCAAGCTGAAGGCCTTGGGGCTGGGCGAGGGGAGGGAGGACGAGGGAGACGAGGCTGCGACCTGACACGCAGGTTGCAGTGAAGCTGACACCGCTGTCGCAGATATAGCCCGGTTCGCTTCGGTTTCCGCTCGGGCACCGGTCGTGCTATACTTCCGCAGTTCACCGGGGGCGCCGCGATGAAACTGCCGCTGATTGCCGTGGTGCTGGGGCTGCTGGCGGGCATCTGCCTGACGGTCGTCATCGCGCCTGAAACGGCAGCGGGATCGGCGCTCATCATCATCGTCGCAACGCTGATCGTCACCGTACTCGTTCTGGCGGTACAGGCGTGGCGTGACCGCAAGCCCCCGCCCGGGCCGGAGAAGCCGGCATGATGCGCATCTTGGCCGTGCTGCTCGCCCTGGCTTCGGCCGGTGCCGTCGCGGCGCCGGTGCACGCCGCCTGCCCGGCGTGCGCCAATCAGTGCCGGCTCCCCGCCAAGCGGCTTCCCGGCGAGACGGTAGCGGAGTGCGAGGCGCGCTGCGCGGCCACGCTTTGCCCGGTTCCGGACGATATGCGGCAAGGCACGCCGCCACCCAGGCCGCACTACCATGCCAGGAAATACAGTCACGCGGCACCGCCGCCGCCTCCGCCGCCACCACCGCCACCACCGCCTCCGCCACCACCGATGCCCCCGCCGCCGCCGATGCCGGAGCTGCCGCCGCCGGCACCCGCGGCCGACGCTGGCGGCGGCGGCGGCGGCGCGCCGCTTGCCGAGCCTACGGCTCCCGTGGCCACGCGCCTGTTCGTCAACACCGTGTTCGCGGTGCCGAACGACTTCGGCGCGATCGCGGCGCTGATCTTCCCCGGCGACGCGATGGATCCCGAGCGCGGTCGGCTCGTCTGCAGCGCCTTCGTCGGCGCGATGGTCCCGTCCGGCACCGTCAGCAAGACGCAGCCGAACACCGAGCAGATGGTCACCCTCTGGCCGGTGAAGCGGGGATCGGCTGCGCTCGACCCCAACAACGTCGACGCCGACGCGGCGCAGGCCGATGCCCACGTCTGCCCCGACGCGGTGCGCGATTACAGCTTCGAGGAAGCCCAACGCTGGCGCCGGCGGGCGGCATCGGTCGATTTCGGCACCGGGCCGGGACCGTTCCTCGTCGCCTGGGCCCCCGCCGCCTCCGCGGGCAAGCCGCACGTCGCCTTCCTGTTCTACGACCTGTCCGCCTTCAAGACCAAGGCGGCGCTGGCCAAGGCCTTCGCCGTCTGGACGCGCGATATCGAGAGCAACCCTGCAGCGTGGAGCCACGGCTGGAACCTGACGCGGATGCGCCTGCGCCTCGCGGCCGAAGCCGACGAATACGGGGCGCAGATCGAGGCGGCGATGAAGATCGTGCCCTGGCTCGGCCACTAGCGGCCGCGGCCTTGTACGCGGGCGGCGCGCGTCCTAGTTTGACGGGCATGGCGGACGGTCCGCCGGACGGCTCCGGCGGCGCAACACCGGCGGTCGTGCAAACAGGATTTGCCAACAACAAGAAAGGTGCCCGGCCATGGCCGACAAGCCCGCCTCCCTTCAGGACGTGTTCCTCAACACCGTCCGCAAGACCCGCACGCCGGTGACGATGTTCCTGGTCAACGGGGTCAAGCTGCAGGGCGTCATTACCTGGTTCGACAACTTCAGCGTGCTGCTGCGCCGCGAGGGCAGTTCGCAGCTGGTCTACAAGCATGCGATCTCGACGGTGATGCCGGCGGTGGCGATCCAGCTGTTCGACGCCGAGAAGCTCGACGACGACGCGGGTGAGTAGGGAACCCGCGCCGTCGCGGACCGCTCATAGTGGCTCGACCGGACGTGAACAGGCCATGATCGACAGCCAGCACCCCGCCAGCCAGCACCCCGCCCGCGACGGCCATTGCGGCGCCGAGCAGCCGGGCTTCGACGCCGAGCGCGGCATCCGCTTCGGCGCGCCCGCGTTCGTCGTCCTGCCTGATCGCGACGCGCCTCGGCCGACGGTCGGCAGCGATCCGGTGCGCGACGCTCAGGCGCGGCTCGACGAGGCGGTCGGCCTTGCCGCCGCGATCAGCCTCGACGTCGTCGAGCGCGAGATCGTCCGCATCCGCAAGGCGACGGCGGCAACGCTGTTCGGCAAGGGGCAGATCGAACGGCTCGCAGCGACGGTCGCTGCCCGCGAGATTGAAGTCGTCATCGTCGACGGCGCCCTGTCCCCGATCCAGCAGCGCAACCTCGAAAAGGCGCTGAAGGCCAAGGTCATCGACCGCACCGGGCTGATCCTCGAGATCTTCGGCGAGCGGGCGACGACGCGCGAGGGATCGCTGCAGGTCGAGCTCGCCCATCTCGACTATCAGGCGAGCCGGCTGGTCCGGTCGTGGACCCACCTCGAGCGGCAGCGCGGCGGCGTCGGCTTCCTCGGCGGCCCCGGCGAGACGCAGATCGAAGCCGACCGCCGCCAGATCCGCGACCGCATGGCGAAGCTGCGCCGCGAACTCGACGAGGTCCGCCGCACCCGCGCGCTGCACCGCGACCGGCGGCAGAAGGCGCCGTACCCGGTCGTCGCGCTGGTCGGCTACACCAATGCCGGCAAGTCGACGCTGTTCAATCGCCTGACCGGCGCGACGGTGATGGCCGAGGACTTGCTGTTCGCCACGCTCGATCCGACGATGCGGGCGATCGAGTTGCCGGGGCTCGACAAGGTCATCCTGTCGGACACGGTCGGCTTCATCAGCGACCTGCCGACGCAGCTGATCGCCGCCTTCCGCGCGACGCTCGAGGAGGTGACGACCGCCGACCTCGTCGTCCACGTCCGCGACATCGCCCATCCCGACAGCGAGGCGCAGGCCGCCGACGTGGCGCACGTGCTGCGCGACCTCGGCGTGCTCGAGGGCGAGGCGGCGGTGCCGCTGGTGACGGCCCTGAACAAGATCGACCGGCTCGATGCGGACGCCCGTGCGGCGCTGCTGGCGACGCTGCCCGACGACGCGGTGGCGATCTCGGCGGCGACGGGCGAAGGCGTCGCGGGGCTGAAGGCGCTGGTCGTCGCCATGCTGCAGCGGTCGAGCCGCGTCGCCGACTTCCACCTCGGTGCGGGCGACGGCCGCCGCGCCGCCTGGCTCTATGCCCACGGCGAGGTCGTCGACCGTACCGACGCCGAGGACGGCAGCGTCACGCTGCGCGCCCGCCTGACGCCCGGAAATGGCGGCGCGCTTCGCGGCGATGTGAGGGGGCCGGAGTGGGGGCTTGGGGCGCGATCATAATGGGATTCTTCGGCGCAATGTTCGCCGATCTGACCCTCTATTGGCAGTGGCAGGTGCGCGGCGTCGAGTTGGTGCTGCCGGTCCTCGGCTTTCTCGCGATCGCCATCGCCGCGGCGTACGTCATCCGCTTGGCAGGCAAGGGGCTCGTGCCGTCGAAGCGGGTCGAGCGGGCGATTACGTGGAGCAGCGTCGGCGAAGGGGTCGGACTGTTTGTGGCGGCAAACCTCGTCATCAACCTGCACCGCCCCGACCTGCTGCTGCCGGCGATGGCGCTCGTCGTCGGGTTGCACTTCCTGCCGATCGCCTTCGTCGCGCGGTTCGGCCCGTACTACCTTGTCGGCACGGCTTTGATCGTGGCCGGGATCGCGGGCGTTGCCATCACCGCTCCGGCTGGAGGCGCGATCGCCGGCTTCGGCGCGGCAGCCGGGCTGTGGCTGGCGGCGATCCTCGCCGTGCGGCGCGACTGGCGATTCAAGCGTGCGGAGGCACTGTTCAACTAGACCGAGCGGTGCGGCGAACTGCTATCGATCCGGTGAATGACGGGGGCGTTCCGAGCTCGGGTAGGCGGCGCGCTACGCGGGGCGTTGCTCCGCCGCCTTCGCCGCGTCCCACAGCGCGTCCTTCGCGGCGAGGTCGAGGGTGGGGAAGGCGTCGCCCGCCGTGGCCTCCATCGCCGCGAACCTGCGCTCAAACTTGGCGTTGGCTCCGCGCAGCGCGGTCTCCGGGTCGACGCCCGAGTGGCGGAGCAGGTTGACGACGGCGAACAGCAGGTCGCCACCTTCCTCGGCGCGCTCGGCATCGGTCGCGGCGGCGGCGAGTTCCGCCAGTTCCTCGGCGACCTTGGCGCGCGGGCCGGCGGCGTCGGGCCAGTCGAAGCCGACGCGGGCGGCGCGGCGCTGCAGCTTCTCGGCGCGCATCAGGGCAGGGAGGGCGGCAGCAACCCCGGCGAGCGCCCCGGCACGCGGCTTCTCGGCCGCCTTGACCGTCTCCCAGTCCGCGGCCTCGCTGGCACCGGCGAAGATGTGCGGGTGGCGACGCTCCATCTTGTCGGCGATTGCCGCGGCGACATCGCCGAGGTCGAACAGGCCGGCGTCGGTCGCCATTTGCGCGTGGAACACGACCTGGAGCAGCAGGTCGCCGAGCTCCTCCTTCAGCTCGGCCATGTCGCCGCGCGCGACGGCGTCGGCGACCTCGTATGCCTCCTCGATGGTGTAGGGCACGATCGAGGCGAAAGTCTGCGCCCGGTCCCAGTCGCAGCCGGCTTGCGGATCGCGCAGCGTCCGCATGACGGCGACGAGGCGGGCGAAGGCGGGCAGGGGATCGGTCACGCCGCCGGGCCTAGACAGCCGCGGCGACGCAGGCAACAGAGAGGGCATGAACCGTCGCGCGCTGATCGCCTCGCTGACCGCCCTGCTCGCGGGGTGCAGCCGCCTCGACACGCTCAATGGCCTCAACGCGCTGACGCCCGGCGACGGCGGGGTCGTGCGGCGCGTCGACGGGGCCGCCTACGGCCCGGATCCGCGCCAGCGACTCGACGTCTACGCGCCTGCAGCCGCAAGCGGGCCGCTGGCGGTGGTGGTGTTCTTCTACGGCGGCGGCTGGAATTCGGGCGACCGCGGCGGCTACGCCTTCGCCGCCAGGGCGCTGGCGGCGCGGGGCTTCGTCGTCGTCGTGCCCGATTATCGCCTGGTGCCGCAGGTCCGCTTCCCGGCCTTCCTCGAGGACGGAGCAGCGGCGGTGCGCTGGAGCGTCGACCACGTCGCGGCCTTCGGCGGCGACCCGCGGCGCCTTGCGGTCGCGGGTCATTCGGCCGGGGCGTACATCGCGCTGATGCTCGCGCTCGACCGGCAGTATCTCGCGCACGCCGGCGCCCCGGGGGCGATCAAGGCGGCGGTCGGGCTGGCGGGGCCGTACGATTTCCTGCCGTTCGACGCGCAGTCGGCGATCGACGCCTTTGGCCAGGCATCCGACCGCGAAGCGACACAGCCGATCCACTTCGTCCGCCGCGACGCGCCACCGGTGCTGCTGATGACCGGCGATGCCGACGATGTGGTCCGGCCGCGCAACACGACCGCGCTCGCCGAGGCGCTGCGCAAGGCCGGGGCACCGGTGGAGATCGCGCAGTACGAGGGGCTCGGCCACGTCGGCATCCTGCTGGCGCTATCGAAGCCGTTCCGCGGGAAGGCCGACGTCCTGGCGACGGCGACACGCTTCCTGCACGCACGCTTGAGCTGAACCGCTCATCCTAAAGTCCGATAATCCGTATTATGTAAAATGATGCCGTGATTAGAGCGTGATCGTCAGCCCGTCGTATCCCGGCTCGGCACCGGCCGGCAGTTCGGCCGCCAGTGTCGCGTAGTCGAGCGACTGGTCCATGTGCGTCAGTACAGCACGCCTGGGCTTGAACAGGTCGAGCCACGACAGGGTCTGCGACAGATGGCTGTGCGTCGGGTGCGGCTTCGCGCGCAGCGCGTCGACGATCCACAGGTCGAGGCCTTTAAGTGCCGGCTGCGCGCTCATCGGCAGCGCCTTGACGTCCGTCGAATAGGCGAAGCTGCGGCCATCGGCATCGAAGCGGAAGCCGGTGCTCGTGATCGAGCCGTGATCCTGCTCGAACGGTGTGACCGTCATCCCGCCGAGCCTGAGCCGACCCGACAGCCGGTTGGCGATCGCTGTCGGCGGATAGAATTCGGTGCCGGCGAAGATATAGCCGAAGCGCGCCTCGAGAACCTGCCAGGTCGCCTCGGACGCGAAGCACGGCACCGGCGCACCCGACAGGTGAAAGAACTGGCGCAGGTCGTCGATGCCGTGCGCGTGGTCGGCATGGTCATGGGTCAGCAGCACCGCGTCGAGCCGCGACACGTTGGCGTCGAGCATCTGAACGCGGAAATCCGGGCCGGTATCGATGACGACGGTCGTCTCTTCGTGCTCGACCAGCACCGAGGCTCGGCGGCGCCGGTTGCGTGGATCGGCCGGGTCGCACGCGCCCCAGTCGGGCCCGATCCGCGGCACGCCGCTCGAGGTGCCGCAGCCGAGGATCGTGACCTTCACGGTCGCGCCGCCCGGCTGAACAGGCGGAAGAAATTGGCTGTCGTCTGTGCGGCAAGCTCGGCTTCGCTGACACCGCGCAACTCGGCAAGAAATCGCGCCGTGTGAACGACATAGGCCGGTTCGCAGACCTTGCCCCTTAGCGGAACCGGCGCGAGGAACGGCGAATCCGTCTCGACCAGGATGCGCTCGGCCGGCAGCGTCGCGGCGGTCGCCTGCAGATCGCGCGCATTCCGGAAGGTGAGGATGCCTGACAGGCTGATGTAGAACCCCAGCGCAAGCGCCTGTTCGGCAAAGGCGGCGCTGGCGGTGAAGCAGTGGATGACGCCGGTATAGGCCCCCTTCCCCATCTCGTCCGTCAGGATGGCAGCCGTGGCGGCCTCGGCGTCGCGCGTATGGACGATCAGCGGCAGGCCGGTCGCGCGGGCGGCGGCGATGTGCGCGCGGAAACTCGCCTGCTGCCGGTCGCGGTCGCTGTGGTCGTAATAATAGTCGAGACCGGTCTCGCCGATGCCGGCGACCTTGGGGTGTGCCGCCGCGGCGACCAGGCGTTCGGCGTCTACCTCGGGATGCTCGTCGGCCTCGTGCGGGTGGATACCGACTGTGGCCCAAATGTCGGAGTGAGCGTCGGCGAGGGCCTTAACCTCATCCCACTCGCTCGCGCGCGTCGAGATACCAAGCATGGTGCCGACCCCGGCGGCGCGCGCGCGTTCGATCACGCCGGCCTGATCCTCGCGCAAGCCCTTGTAATTCAGGTGGCAGTGCGAATCGACGAGCATCACTCGACCCAGCGCGGAAAGACGCCCGCCGGTGGCGGCAGCGATGTGCCTGGAGGAACGGCCAGGTCGAGAGCGGCGAAGGAGCGCGCCTCGGGGCCTACGCCGAGCTGGTCGAGCAGCTTCGCCGCCGCCCCCGGCATGATCGGCTGGGCGAGCAGCGCGATCCGCCGGACCGCGTCGGCGGTCGTCGCCAGCACGGCAGCGCGGCGGGCGGGGTCGTCCTTCAGCGCCCAGGGAGCGGCCTCGGCGAAATAGGCGTTGGCGTCGGCGACCATCGCCATCAACGCCTCGCACGCGCGGTTGAGCCGCAGCGCGCTCATCTCGTCGTGGTAGACGGCCGCGTGTACCGCAAGCGCTCGTGCCAGCGCGTCTCCGTCCTCGCCCGTTGCCGCAATGGCGGGCATCAAACCGTTGCAATTCTTGGCAATCATGCTGAGCGACCGCTGCGCGAGATTGCCGATGCCGTTCGCGAGATCGGCGTTGGTCCGCTCGACGATGGCCGGCAGGCTGTAGTGCCCATCCTCGCCAAAAACGACGCCGGCCAGCATGAACCACCGCAGGCGGTCGACCCCGAGCGTCGTCGCCAGTTCGAGGGGATCGACGACGTTGCCGGCTGACTTCGACATCTTGTCGCCGCCGCGGTCGAGAATGAAGCCGTGGCCGAAGACCTGTCGCGGCAGCGGTAGCCCCGCCGACATCAGGAACGCCGGCCAATAGATGGCATGGAAGCGGACCACGTCCTTGCCGATGACGTGAAGATCCGCCGGCCAGCGACGATCGACGCCATCGCCCGGATAACCGGCCCCGGTAAGGTAATTGGTCAGCGCGTCGACCCAGACGTACATGACGTGGCCGGGGCTGTCGGGGACCGGCACCCCCCAGTCGAAGCTGGTGCGGCTGATCGACAGGTCCTTCAGCCCGCGCTCAACGAAGGCGCGCATCTCGTTGATCCGGCTTGCTGGCGCGACGCGTGCAGGCTGCTCGTCGTACCATGCGAGCAGGCGCTCGGCGTAGCGCGACAGGCGGAAGAACCAGCTCTCCTCGACCGTCCACTCGACAGCGGTGCCCTGCGGGGACAGGCGCACCGGGCTACCGGTGGAGTCGACCGCGTCGACCAGTTCGCCCTCGTCGTAATAGGCCTCGTCGCGGACCGAGTACCAGCCTTCGTAGCGGTCGAGATAGATGTCGCCGCTGGCCGTCATCGCCCGCCACAGCGCCTGGCTGGCGGCATAATGGTCGGCGTCGGTGGTGCGGATGAAGCGATCATGGCTGATGTCGAACGCCGCCGCAACCTGCTGGAACGCCTCGACCTGCGCGTCGACATAGGCCTTGGGCGCGACGCCAGCCGCCCGCGCCGCCTGGGCGATCTTCAGCCCGTGCTCGTCGGTGCCGGTGAGGAACAGCACGTCGCGTCCCGCCAGCCGGTGATAACGCGCGATAGCATCCGTCGCGACGACTTCATAGGCATGGCCCATGTGGGGTCGCCCGTTGGGGTAGGCGATCGCCGTCGTGATATAGTAGCTGTCAGGCGATTTCATGGACGTGTCCGGTACGGCTGAGCGCGGCTACGAACTCGGCGAGCTGGAAGGCGGTTGCCTGCGGCTCCAGGCTCAGGGGCAGCGCCGACGTCGCCAGCGCGCTCGCCTGCTCCCACAGCCGGATCGCGTGCGCGAGACGACTGCCGCTCGCCTCGCGGGCCTCCCGCGCGATGAAGGCCGGAACGAGATCGAGGAAGGCTTCGTACCGGGGCGTCCCCGCCTTGGCCGCCAGGCTCCGCGACAGGGCGAGGGCCTGGACGCCCGCCTCGCGCGGCGTCGCTCGCGCGAGCATATCGAGGGCGGCCGTCAGTCCGGCGACATCGGCCTGGGCCAGCTGCACCGCCCGCCCCGGACTGCCGCCGGCGACCGCGCGGAGCGCCGCACGGTCGCCGGCCGAGGTGTCGCCGAGTTCGTGCTTGAGCACGGCATCGACTTCGTCATCGCCTAGCGCCTTGAAGCGCAACGTTCGGCAGCGCGAGCGGATGGTCGGCAGCAGCCGGCTCGGCGCGTGACTGACCGCCAGGAACAGGGTGTTCGGCGGCGGCTCCTCAAGGTGCTTGAGGAAGGCGTTTGCCGCGTTGCGGTTGAGATCGTCGGCGGCGTCGACCACGATCACCCGCCAGTCGCTGAGCGCCGGGCGCGTGCGAAAGATGCTCGACAGCGGCTCGCCGATGGTCGTGTCGGCCTTGACGAACTGGTCGACGGCGATGCCCGGGCGCAGCTTGCCGGTCTTGGGGTTCACCTGGATCTCGACGCGGCGGAAGTCGATGTGGCTGCCGGCCGCGAGCAGGCGCGCGGTCGGGTGCTCCGGGTCGAGCGCGAAGTCGTCGTCGGCGACGCGCCCGTCGGTGGCCCGGGCAAGCAGCCAGCCGGCGGCGGCCTCGGCGAAGCGCGCCTTGCCGACGCCCTTGGGCCCGGCGAGCAGCCAGGCATGGTGCAGTCTGCCCGACGCGACCGCCTCGCGGAACAGCTCGCCCTGTGCGGCATGGCCGATCAGCATGGCGTATCCGGCGTCACCCAAGCAGCGGCGCGATGGCGCGCCACACGGCGTCGGCGACCTCGTCCGGGGTGCCGGTGGCGTCGATCAGGCGGACGCGGTCGGGCTCCTGGTGGGCGACATGAACGAACGACGCGGCGACCCGATCGTGGAAGTCGGCGCCGAGCCGGTCGAAGCGGTCGGGTCGGCCCCGCTCGGCGGCGCGCGCGGCCCCGATCTCGAGCGGCAGGTCGAGCACCAGCGTGCGGTCGGGCCACAGGTTGGCGGTAGCGAAACGGTGCGCCTCGAGCAGGTCGGCCGCCGCCAGCCCCTTGCCCGCCCCCTGGTAGGCGAGCGTCGAGTCGACGAAGCGGTCGCACACCACCCACTTGCCCGCCGCGAGCGCCGGGCGGATCAGCCGGGCGACGTGATCGGCCCGCGCGGCGCCGACCAGCAGCGCCTCGGTCGTCGCGGTCCAGCGGTCGGGTTCGCCCTCGACGATCAGCGCGCGGATCGCTTCGGCCCCTGGGGTGCCGCCCGGCTCGCGGGTCAGGACGACCTCGACACCTTCGGCGCGCAGCCGCTCGGCGAGGAGCGCGGCCTGGGTTGACTTGCCAGCCCCCTCCCCGCCTTCGAAGGTGATGAAGCGACCGGTCATTTCCGCAGGATCAGCGTCCGGAAGGCGCTGCCCAGCCGGCCGAAGGCACCCGCCTTGTCGACCGCCTCGCTGGCGACCAATGGCAGGCGCGCGGTCGGCAGGCCGGGCGTTGTGACGACGAGGTCGGCGACGTGCTGCCCCTTGGCGATCGGCGCCATGATCGGGCCATCATAGACGAGCGTCACCTTGCGCTCGCTGGCATAGCCGCGCGGCACCGTCACCTTGAGGTCGCCCGCGCCCGTCAGCCCGACGTCGGCGGCGCTTCCCAGCCACACCGGCGCGCGGGCGACGACCGTGCCGGCGCGGAGGAGCGGCACCTGCGTCCAGGCGCGGAAGCCCCATTCCATGAAGGCGACCGACTGCGCGATGCGCTCATTGAACGACTTGAGGCCGGCGATGACCATGACCAGCCGCCGCCCGTCCTGCACCGCCGAGCCGGTGAAGCCATAGCCTGCCTCCTCGGTGTGCCCGGTCTTCAGGCCGTCGGCACCCGGAACGCGCCCGAGCAGCGGGTTGCGGTTGGCCTGGGTGATGTCCTCGCCCTTGCCCAGCGTCTTGCCCCAGGTAAACTTCTCGTCCTTGTAGAAACGGGCGTAGAGCGCCGGAAAGTCCTTGATCGTCCGCTCGGCGATGGTGGCGAGGTCGCGCGGCGTCACCATCTCGTTGGGATCGGGCCAGCCGTTGGTGTTGGCGAAATGCGAGCCGTGCAGTCCCATCTTCGCCGCTGCGCGGTTCATCAGCGCGACGTACTGGTCCTCGGTCCCGGCCAGCCCTTCGCCCAAGGTGACGCAGGCGTCGTTGCCGCTGAGCGTGATGATGCCGTGGAGGAGGTTCTCGACGCTGACCTGCTCGGACGGCGACAGGAACATGGTCGAGCCCTGGCTGTGCCACTTCTGCCACGTCTCGGGACGGACGGTGATCTTCTGGTCGAGCTTGGCCTCGCCGCGGCTGAGCATGTCGAAGGCGACGTAGACCGTCATCATCTTGCCCATCGACGCCGGCGGCATCGGCTTGTCGGCGTCCTTGGCGTAGAGGACCATGCCGTTCGACAGGTCCTTCATGAACGCCTGGGTCGCCGGCGTGTCGAACACGGGCAGCGCCGCGGGCGCGGCGGCAAGCGGGGCTGAGGCGGCAAAGGCAAGCAGGGCGGCGGCGAAACGCATCGGCAAACACACTCCAGGAATTCAGCGGCCGGGAACGGCGACCACGGTCCGCGCCTCGGTGTAGCCCGCGGCCTGCACCCGCGCCAGCACGGGATTGGCGGCGTCGGCGCTGGCGAAGGGGCCGAGGCGGACGCGCCACAGGCCCGAGGGGGCGCGCGTCGTGGCGGCGGGGGCGAAGCTCGTGAGATAACCCTTCAGCCACTCGGCGCGCCCCTGGTCGCTGACGGCGGCGACCTGGATGAAGACATCGCCAGCGAGCGCGGGTGCAGCGACGACCGGCACCGGCGGCGGCTCGGCGGCGGGCGCGGGCGGCGGCGGTGCCGGCGGCGGGGTTAGCTGGGCAATTGTCGTCGCGTCGGGGAACACACGCCGCACCCGGACGTGCGCGGTGCCCGGCCCGTCGACGCCCAGGAGCTGCGCCGACTTGCGCGACAGGTCGATGATCCGCCCGTCGACGAAGGGGCCACGGTCGTTGACGCGCACCGTCAGCACCCGGCCGTTATCGAGGTTGGTGACTTCGACAAAGCACGGCAGCGGCAGCGTCTTGTGCGCTGCCGAGATGCCGTCCTGATCGTAGATCTCGCCGCTCGCGGTGCTGAGCGCGTGGAAGCCGGGGCCGTACCAGCTGGCGATGCCCGTCTCGTCGTAATGCGGATCGTCGGCGGGCGTGTACCAGTGGCCCATGACGAAATAGGGCTGGCCGATCTTGACGCGGCCGGTGCTGGCGGTCGAGCCTGCGACGGGCCGGTGCGGCGGTGTCGCGGCGGTCGTGCGCGGTGACAGCGCGTGCGATGCGCATCCGGCGACGGCGAGCAGCACCAGCACTGCACCAACCCTCCCCGTCCTTCCCGCGTTCGCGCGGCCGGCGGCAGAGCAAGCGGGGGCGTGCCGCCTAGCGCAGCGCATCGCCGAGCAGCGCCACCGACAGCGCGTAGAAATTGGAGCAGTTATACGCCAGCAGCACGCGATAGTTGGCGAGCGTCAGGTACGCCGTCCCGCCTGGACCATCGGGTTCGACCAGCGTCGCCAGCGTCTCGTCGGCCGGCCATTCGCCCGCCGTCGCCAGTCCCAGCGCCTTCCACTCGCGTACCGGAATCCAGCGGCTGTGCTTGCCGAGAACCCGCACGCAGGTCGTCGGCAGAACGAGGTCGCGCACCCGGTCGCGGTCGAAGCCCGGTGGCAGCGCGACGGCGAAGCCCCACCCCTGCCCGCGCTGCCAGCCCGTCTGCTGCAGGAAGGTCGCGATCGACAGCGCGATGTCCGGGCGCGACTCCCAGATGTCGGCGCGGCCGTCGCCGTCACCGTCGCGGGCGTATTTCAGGTAGGACGACGGCAGGAATTGCGGCTGGCCCATCGCGCCCGCCCACGATCCCGTCAGCCGCTCGCGCGGGATCAGGCCCCGCTCGACGATGCGCACGGTCGCGTCGAGCTCACCGCTGAACAGCGCCCGCCTGCGGCCGTCGAAGGCGAGTGTCGCCAGCGAGCGCGGCACGTCGAAGCTGCCCATCGCCGCGCCGTAGCTGCTTTCCATCCCCCAGATGCCGAGCACGAGCGTCCCCGGCACGCCTGTCGCCGCCTCGTTCGACGCCAGCAGCGGACCCATCGCGTCGCGCACCGTCCGCCCGCGTCCGATGCGAACCGGCTCGACGCGCTTGGCGAGATAGTCGGCGAACACCGCCACCCGCCCGCTGTCGTCGGGCTGGGCGCGGTCGAGCTCGACGACGCGCGGCGAGTAATGCAGCCCACCGAGCGTCGCGTCGAGCGCCGCCGGCGACACGCCCTTGGCAGCTTCAGCGGCGCGGAACTGCGCCAGCCACGCCTGGAAATCGGCCTCGACCCCGCCGCCGGCGATGCTGTCGTCGGCAGGGAGCGCGACGGCAGCAGCCCGTGGCATCGGCGGCAGGGGCGGCTCCGGCGGCAACGCCTGGGCAAACGCGGGCCCGGCGGCGAACAGGACGAGAGCGAGTCGGGCGAGCACGCCAGCCTGATGCCACAGCCGCCGGGGCGGGGTCACGCGCGCTCTCGCCTTGCAATGTAGGCGAACCGCGGTTATGCGCGCCCGTTCAATCCGGCTGGTCGGAACCAGCCACGCAAGGACATGATCATGAAGGCCGGCATCCATCCCGACTACCACACCATCAAGGTCCAGATGACCGATGGCACGGTGTTCACCACCCGCTCGACCTGGGGCAAGGAGGGCGACACGATGGCGCTCGACATCGACCCGACGTCGCACCCGGCGTGGATCGGCGGCGCCGGCAAGATGCTCGATGCGGGCGGCCAGGTCGCGCGCTTCAACAAGCGCTTCTCGGGCTTCGGGCTGGGCAAGAAGTAGCGCCGCGCCCTTCGCGCACCAGCGTGCGGGTGTGACGAATGCGACCTTAGGCGTGCCTCACGTGTTCGCCGCCGCAAGCTCCTTCGCCCGGGCGTAATCGGCCTTGCCGTTGGGTGCGCGTGGCACCTGGGCGACGCAGACCACCCGCTTCGGCGCCTTGTAGGGTGCCAGCCGCGTGCGGACGTGGGCGATGAGGTCGGCCTCGTCGCGCGCCGGCCCGGCAACGACTGCCGTCACCGCCTGCCCCCAGCGCGCGTCGGCGACCCCGAAAACGAGGGCATCGTCGACCCCCGGGTGGGTCTTCAGCGCTTCCTCGACCTCCTCCGGGAAGACCTTCTCGCCGCCGGTGTTGATGCAGTGGCTGCCGCGCCCGAGCAGGGTGACGGTGCCGTCTGCCTCCAGCCGGGCGAAGTCGCCGGCGACCGAGTAGCGCTTGCCGCCGATCGTCGGGAAGGTCGCCGCCGTTCGCGCCGCGTCCTTCCAGTAGCCGACCGGGTTCATGCCGCCACGCGCCAGCCGCCCCGTCTCGCCCGGCGCGACCGGGCGCAGATCGTCGTCGACGACGATGGTCTCGGGGCCGGCGACGAAGCGCGCCGCCTCGCCGGCGGTCGCCGCACTCGACACGGCGACGCCGATGCCGAGGCTCTCCGACGAGCTCAGCGCGTCGACGAGGACGACATCGGGGTTGTGCCGGAGCAGCCCGGCCTTCACTTCGGGCGACCACATGGTGCCCGACGAGATGATCGTCCGAAGCGAGGCGATGCTGCCGGCGCCGGCGTCGAGGGCGACGAGCAGCGGCCGGGCAAAGGCGTCGCCGACGATCGCCATGCTGTCGGGTGTGCGCGCCGCGCAGGCGTCGAGCGCCTCCAGCGGGTTGAAGCCGGGCGAGGGCAGCGTCACCACCGAGCCGCCCCGGACGAGCGCGCTCATCGTCGTCAAAAGCCCGGTGCCGTGCATCTGCGGCGGCAGGATCAGCGCCCGCGTCCGCCCCTCGCCGGCCCGGATAAGGTCGAGCAGGGTATTCAGGCTGTCGAGCGGCGGGGCGCCGATCGGGGCCCCGCCGCCCATCAGCTGGAACAGGTCGCCCTGCGCCCACATCACGCCCTTGGGATAGCCGGTCGTCCCGCCGGTATAGACGAACAGCTGATCGTCGGGGCTGTGCGTCTGCGGCGGCAGGATCGCGCCCAACTCGGCCGCCGTGTCATAGCTGGACCCCACCTCGAGCGTCAGCCTGAGGTGCGTCAGGCGGGGGGCGAGCGCGGTGATGATCTCGGCGAATTCGGGATCGTGGACGACGACGGCGGCATCACTGTTGTTGAGGATGTAGAACAGCTCCTCGCCGGTATAGCGGTAGTTGACATTGACGTGGACCATCCGCGCCTTGGCAGCGGCGACACACGTCTCGGCATAGGCCGGGCCGTTGCGCAGCAAGTGGGCAACCCGGTCGCCGGCGCCCGCGCCGGCAGCAAGGAAAGTCGCCGCGAGCGCGTCGGTGCGCCGGACGAAGTCGCCCCAGGTCGTCACCCGCTCGCCGTGGATCAGCGCCGCGTCGCCCGGCGGCACGGTCCGGCCGACCAAAGTGAAGACCTCGCCCAGGCTGACGTTCATCGCTCTCTCCCCAGTCTCGTTGGCCACAGCTTGACACGGCGAGCGGCGAACTTCCAAGCCCGGGAGCGAAGGGAGCCGTGATGCGAGCGATGGTATGTCACCGGCTGACGCCCGATCGCTCGGGGCTCGCCTACGAGCCGGACTGGCCCGACCCGCCCGCGCCCGGGCCAGGCGAGGTGACGGTCGCGGTCGCCCACGCGGCGCTCAACTATCCCGACGTGCTGATGCTAGCTGGCGGGTACCAGTACGCGCCGCCGCTGCCGTTCATCCCTGGGGTCGAGGGTACCGGAACGGTCATTGCCGCTGGCGATGGCGTCGACCGCGCGCTCGTCGGGCAGGCGGTCGTGGTCGGCGCACGCTCGGGGCTGCTCGCGGAGCAGATCACCGTGCTGGCGTCGGCGATCCGCCCCCTGCCCGGCCTGTCGCCGCCCCACGCCGCCGGCTTCACCGTCGCCGCCTTGACCGCCTATGTCGCGCTCGTCCGCCGCGGGCGGCTGGTTGCGGGCGAGCGCGTGGCGGTCACGGGCGCGGGCGGGGGAACGGGGCTCGCGGCGGTCGCGCTCGCTCGCGCTCTCGCGGCGGAAGCGGTGGCAATCGTCTCGACCGCGGCGAAGGCGGACGCAGCCTATGCGGCCGGCGCCGGCACCGTCATCGTCGTGCCGCGCGGCGAGCCGCTGCCGCCGCTGCCGACCGTTGATGTCATCTTCGATCCCGTCGGGGGCCCGCTGACCGCGCCCCTCCTCGCCGGCCTTGCCCGAGGCGGCCGCTACCTCATCGTCGGCTTCGTCGCCGGGATCGGCCGGGTCTCGCTCGCCGATGTTGCCGCAGGGCAGACCGAGGTGATCGGCGTCCGCGCCGGCGAGTTCGCGCGCCGCGATCCCGCCGGCGGCGTCGCCAATCTTGCCGCGATCGACGCGCTCGCCCCGTGCATGGTCCCGCATATCGGGCTTCGCGTTCCGCTAGCGGACGCAGCCGTAGCCTTCGCCGCGATGGCGAACGGCCAGCTGGTCGGCAAGGCGGTGATCGACGTCTAGGCGAACGGCCGGTTCAGCCGGACGATGGCAGCGTTCAGACACGCCGCGAAGCTGACCCAGATGAAGTAGGGCACGATCAGCCACGTCGCCAGAACCGAGAACGGCCGCACCAGCACCAGCAGCGCCAGTAGCGACAGCCACAGGAACACGACTTCCACCAACGCCAAGTCGGGCCGCCGTAGTCGGAAGAACAGCGGGCTCCACAGAAAGTGGCACACCGCGTTGACACCGTAGAGAACGAGCACCGTCGTCTGCTCGGCGCTGCCACTCGCACCCCGCCACGCAAGCACCGCCGACCAGCCCCACAGGCAAAGGATGACCGTCCACGCCGGCCCGAACGCCCAGTTGGGTGGGTTCCAAGCGGGCTTCCTGAGGTCGGCGTACCAGCGGTCGATCGGCGTCAGTAAGGCGCCCCCGACCATCAGGAACAGCGCGGCGGCGGCGGCAACGATCGTCGGCTGGTCCATCTCTCAGCAGTCTCCCAAGCGCGCGCCGCCGTCAACCTTTGGCTAACCGCCTTTGTGAATTCAGGTGGTTAAGCTTACCGGCTGAGAGCCGATAACATCATCGCAAGCGCGGCTTGCAAGCACTGTCATCGTCTACTCACCGGAGCCGACTCATGATCCTGTTTGCCTTGACTACCCTCGCCGCCATGCTCGCATCGGCGAACACACCCGCGGCAGCTGCCGGCGCTCCGGCAACCGTTGCGCCCGGCATCAACGCCGTTATCGCCGCGGCCGCGCCCGGCACCACCATCCGGCTGGTTCCCGGCAACTACCCGTTCATCACGATCCGTTCCCGTCGCTTCGATCCGCCGATCACCATCGATGCAACGGGCTCTACCCTCGCCGGCGTCGAGCTGATCGAGACCAGCGGGGTGCGCTGGACAGGCGGCACGTTCAAGCCCGCGCAGGCGGCGCAGTACGGATCCGGCACCGCCTTCGTCGCTCACCTGGCCCAGCAGGTCAGCGTCGAGAACATCCACGCCAGCGACTTCCGCAACGGCATCGGCTTCGACCGCATCAGCGGCGGCAGCATCAGCGGCAACTGGTTGGCGCGGATGTCCGCCGACGGCATCGACCTTGGCATGTCGCGCAACATCGCCGTCAGGGCCAATACCTGCTCAGATTTCGCGCCGAGCGACGGCGCGCATCCGGACTGCATCCAGGCGTGGTCGCGACCCTCGGGTCCGCCCGTCTCCGACCTGACGATTACGGGCAACACGGCGGTCGGCTCGATGCAGGGAATCAGCCTGTTCAACCACGTCCGCGACGGGGTCGACGACGGCGGCTTCGACCGGGTCGCAATCAGCGGCAACACCGTGCAGATCACCTATGCCGATGGGATTTCGGTCAACGACTGCCGCGGCTGCTCGGTCCGCAACAACACCGTCACGTCACTGCCGAACTACATCCACCGGGCGCAGCTCTACGTGGCCGGCGGCTCGGTCACGCAATGCGGCAACGTGGTGCCCATGGTGCCGCGCCAGGGGACGCCGCCATGCATCGACTGAGGATGAGGTGGGATTCGAACCCACGGTGAGCGCGAACCCACGGCGGTTTTCAAGACCGCTGCCTTAAACCACTCGGCCACTCATCCGCCCGGTGCCTCTACGCCGGGCGGGCCCCTTTGCAAAGCCGCTGCCTCAGCCGTCGAGGTTGGGGCGAAGCCACGTCTCGGCCTGCGCGAGGCTGACGCCACGCCGGGCGGCGTAGTCGGCGACCTGATCCTGTCCCACGCGCGCCACGCCGAAATAGTGCGCCTGCGGGTGCGCGAAATAGAAGCCGCTGACCGCTGCGGTCGGCAGCATCGCGAAGCTCTCGGTGAGTGTCAGCCCCGTCGCTGCGGTCGCGCCGAGCAGCTCGAACAGCTCGGGTTTGACACTGTGGTCGGGACACGCGGGGTAGCCGGGCGCGGGACGGATCCCGGCGTAGCGCTCGTGGATCAGGTCGTCTGGGCTGAGCTGTTCCAGCGGCGCATAGCCCCAGAACTCGCGCCGGACGCGTTCGTGAAGGTGCTCGGCAAAAGCTTCCGCCAAGCGATCGGCCAAGGCTTTCAACAGGATGTCACTATAGTCGTCGTGCGCGGCCTTGAAGCGGGCGAGATGCGGTTCGATCCCGTGTCCCGTCGTCACCGCGAAGCCGCCGAGCCAGTCGCCGTCGTCGGCGATGAAGTCGGCAAGGCACGAGTTCGGACGGCCTTCGCGCTTGGCGATCTGCTGGCGGAGAAAGGGGATGCGCCGCTCCCGGCCATCGCCGACGCCGATCAGCACGTCGTCGCCGTCGCGCCGGGCCGGCCAGAAGGCGGCGACGGCGTTCGCCGTCAGCCACTTCTCGGCGACGATCCGCTCGAGCATCGCCTGGGCATCGGCGAACAGCGCCGTGGCACTCTCGCCGACGACCGGGTCCGTGAGGATCGCCGGATAGTTGCCGGCCAGTTCCCAGGCTCGGAAGAACGGGACCCAGTCGATGTACGGGACCAGCTTGTCCAATGGGTAGTCGGCCAACACGATGCGGCGCTCGCGCGGACGAACCGGGGGGTGAGCGGCGAAATCGGGGCGGAAGGCGTTGGCGCGGGCCGCGGCGAGCGGGATGAGCTTGCTGTCGCCCTTGCTGGCGCGGGCCACGCGGATCGCTTCATATTCAGCGCTCGTCCGCTCGACGAGTTCGTCGCGGATCGTGTCGCTGACCATGGCGCCGGCCACGCCCACGGCCCGGCTGGCGTCGAGGACATGGATCGTCGGCCCGGAATAGGCGGGGGCAATGCGCAGTGCGGTGTGCACCCGGCTCGTCGTCGCTCCGCCGATGAGCAGCGGCATGGTCATGCCGGCGCGCTCCATCTCGCTCGCCACCGTCACCATCTCGTCGAGCGACGGGGTGATCAGGCCGCTCAAGCCGATCATGTCGGCCTGATGATCGTTCGCGGCCTTCAGGATCGTCGTCCAGGGCACCATGACGCCGAGATCCACGACCTCGAAGTTGTTGCACTGGAGCACGACCCCGACGATGTTCTTGCCGATGTCGTGAACGTCGCCCTTGACCGTCGCCATGACGATCCGGCCCTTGGTCTGCGCCGAGCCGTCGGCGTTGGCGCTCTTCTCCGCCTCGATGAAGGGCAAAAGGTGAGCGACAGCCTTCTTCATCACGCGCGCCGACTTGACGACCTGCGGCAGGAACATCTTGCCCGCGCCGAACAGGTCGCCGACGACGTTCATGCCGGCCATCAGCGGGCCTTCGATAACGTCGATCGGGCGAGCGGCTTGCTGGCGCGCCACCTCGGTGTCGTCGACGACATAGGCGTCGAGCCCCTTGACCAGCGCGTGCTCCAGCCGCTTGGCGACCGGCCAGCCGCGCCACTCCTCGGTGGCCTTCTCCGCCGCCGCGCCGCCCTTGAACCGATCCGCCAGCTCGACCAGCCGCTCGGTATTGGTAAGCTCAGTCCGGGGAGGCCGGTTGAGGATGACGTCTTCGCAGGCGTCACGCAGCTCCGGGTCGATCGCATCGTACACGTCGAGCTGGCCGGCGTTGACGATGCCCATGTCCATGCCGGCCCGGACCGCATGGTACAGGAACACCGAGTGCATCGCGCGACGGACGGGCTCGTTGCCGCGGAAGCTGAACGACAGGTTCGAAACACCCCCCGAGATGCGGGCATGCGGGCAGCGCGCCTTGATGCTGCGCGTCGCCGAAAGAAAGTCGACGCCGTAGTTATCGTGCTCCTCGATTCCTGTGGCGACGGCAAAGATGTTGGGATCGAAGATGATGTCGTCGGCGGGAAAGCCGTCGCCCGTCAGCAGGTCATAGGCGCGCGCGCAGATCTCGACCTTCCGCGCCGCCGTATCTGCCTGCCCCGCCTCGTCGAAGGCCATGACGACGACCGCCGCGCCATACATGCGGCACCGGCGCGCCTGGGCGAGGAACGCCGCCTCGCCTTCCTTCATGCTGATCGAGTTGACGATCGGCTTGCCGGAAACGCACTTCAGGCCCGCCTCGATGACGCTCCACTTCGAACTGTCGATCATCACCGGCACGCGCGCGATGTCGGGTTCGGCGGCGATCAGCTTGAGGAAGGTCGTCATCGCCGCCTCGGCGTCGAGCAGGCCCTCGTCCATGTTGACGTCGATGATCTGGGCGCCGTTCTCGACCTGTTGCCGGGCAACCTCGACGGCGGCGGCATAGTCGCCGGCCATGATCAGCTTCTTGAACGCGGCCGAGCCGGTGACGTTGGTCCGCTCGCCGATGTTGACGAAGGATGCCCGCGTGGCGCGCGCGTCGTCCGTCATGGCGTCCGCCTTGAATGCAGTGGCCACTATGCGGCCTCCGCCACCACCATCGGGTCAAGCCCGGCCAACCGCAGCGCCGGCGCAGGTGGAGGCGAGCGCCGTGGCGCCTTCCCTGCAACCGCCGCGGCCAGGGCCGCGATATGCGCTGGCGTCGAGCCGCAGCAGCCGCCGACGATATTGACGAGGCCCTGATCGACCCATTCGCCGATGAAGGCTGCCGTGGTCGCCGGCGCCTCGTCATACTCGCCGAGGTCGTTCGGCAAGCCGGCGTTGGGATAGACCATGACCAGCGTATCGGCGAGCGGGCTCAGCGCCTGGACGTGCGGGCGGAGCAGGTCGGCGCCGAATGCGCAGTTGAGACCGATCGTCAGCGGCCGGGCATGGCGAACGGCATACCAGAACGCCTCGACCGAATGGCCCGACAGGTTCCGCCCACTCATGTCGGTAACAGTCATCGAGATCATCAACGGGATCTCGCAACCCCTTGTCTCGGCAAGCTCCATCACCGCGACAATGGCCGCCTTCGCATTCAGCGTATCGAAGATTGTCTCGACCAGGATGAAGTCGGCGCCGCCGTCGAGCAACGCTGCCGCCTGCTCGGCGTAGACGGCTTTGACCTCGTCGAACGAGACGGCGCGGAACCCCGGATCGTTGACGTCGGGCGATAGCGACAGCGTCTTGTTGGTCGGGCCGATCGCGCCGGCGACGAAGCGCGGACGCCCGTCGCGACGCTGGTAGTCGTCGGCGGCAGCACGAGCGAGGCGCGCGGCGGCGACGTTCATGTCGCGGACGAGCGCGACCGCGCCGTAATCGCCCTGGCTGATGCTGTTGGCGTTGAACGTATTGGTCGAAACGATGTCGCTGCCGGCGTCGAGATACGCGCGCGTGATCGTGTCGATGACGTCAGGACGGGTGAGCACGAGCAGGTCGTTGTTGCCCTTCTGGTCGTCGTGGAGCTCAAGCTTCCCGCGATAGTCGGCCTCACTCAGCCGGTACGACTGGATCATCGTCCCGAAGGCGCCGTCGGTGACAAGGATGCGCGCGGCCGCCTCGCGACGCAGGCGCTCGGCAGCGATGGACGGAGTCATGCCGCGAGTTCCTTGGCCTGTTCGGCGGGCCGGAGACCGAGCATGTGGCAGATGGCGTAGCTCAACTCGGCCCGGTTCAGTGTGTAAAAATGAAGGTCGCGCACCCCGCCCGCATAGAGGCGGCGGCACAGCTCAGCGGCAACTGTGGCGGCAACCAGCTGGCGCGTCGCCGGCTTGTCGTCGAGACCGTCAAACAATCGCGCGAGCCAGGCCGGCACGTGCGTGTTGCACGTCGCTGCCATGCGGCGGAGCTGGGCGAAGTTGCTGACCGGCAGGATGCCCGGAACGATCGGCGCCGTCACGCCTGCCGCCGCGGCGGCGTCGCGGAACCGGAAATAGGTGTCCGGCTCGAAGAAGAACTGCGTGATCGCGCGGGTCGCGCCGGCGTCCAGCTTGCGTCGCAGGTTGTCGATGTCGTCGGTCGGCGAACGTGCCTCGGGGTGCTGCTCGGGATAGGCGGACACGGACAGCTCGAAGTTGGCCACCCGCTTCAATCCCTCGACCAGTTCGGCGGCGCTGGAATAGCCATCGGGATGGGCGGCGAAGCGCTCGCCGGCGCGCGGGGGGTCGCCGCGCAAGGCGACGATATGGCGAACGCCCGCGTCCCAGTAGCTGCGCGCGACGGCGTCGATCTCGGCCCGCGTCGCGTCGACGCAGGTCAGGTGCGCAGCGGGCTTGAGCGGCGTCTCGCGCACCAGCCGGGCAACCGTCGCGTGGGTCCGCTCGCGAGTCGTACCCCCAGCCCCGTACGTCACGGAAACGAAGCTCGGCGCCAGCGGCGTCAGCGTCGCGACCGATTCCCACAACGTGCGTTCCATCGCCTCGGTCTTGGGCGGGAAGAACTCGAACGACACCGCGAGGTCACCCGGCAGATCGGCGTAGAGCGGCCGCCCCAGCGCACGCGCGGCCTCGGCCATTTCGGGAACGGACAGCATCAGGCGGCCTTCCGCTGGACATGCGCCGGACGCCGGCCGAGCCATAGGCTGACGGTCAGCGGATAAGCGTCGCTCGGACACAAGTGTCGGCTGCGGACGACCTCGAGCCCCGCCGTGCTCATCCACCCGGCGATCTGCGCGTCGTCGAAGCCGAGCCGGACATGGGCGAAGCGCGTGCGGAACTCCTCGCGCTCGTGGGGCGCGAAATCCACGACCAGCAGCTGCCCGTCCGGGCCGACGACACGCGTCGCCTCGGCGATCACCGCCGCCGGCGCATCGGCGAAATGCAGGACCTGATGCAGGACGACGGTATCGGCACACCCGTCGGGGCGCGGCAGGTGATACATGTCCGCCTGGCGAACCTCCGCCGCCGACAGCCCGGCTGCCTCGATCCGGCCGCGCGCGAGCCGCAGCATCTCGGGACTGCGGTCGATCCCGATCGACGCCGAAGCCCGTGTCCCGAGCAGTTCGATCATCCGTCCCGTCCCCGTCCCGATGTCGAGCAGCCGTCCGAGCGGCCCCGGACCGAGCAGTTCGACGATGGCAGCCTCGACTTCGGCTTCGGCGACGTGAAGCGCGCGGATATCGTCCCAGGCGGACGCATGGCTCGCGAAGTAGGCGGCGGCCGCCGCTTCCCGCTCGGCGCGAACATCGGCCAGTCGTGCAAGGTCGGCCGCACCGGCCTCACCCCAGGAGTCGAGCAGCGCCAGCGCCGCTGTCAGGTGCGGCGATTCGGCGAGCCGGACGAAGACCCACGCGCCCTCCTTCGCCCGCTCGACCAGCCCGGCGTCGGCAAGGATCTTCAGATGACGCGATACCCGCGGCTGACTCTGACCGAGTACGAGCGCGAGCTCACCGACCGCAAGTTCGATGCGCCGGATCAGCGTCACGATGCGCAGCCGCGTCGGGTCGGCAAGAGCGCGGAGTACGGAAAGCGGCGACGACATGGCCAGGCATATAAACTTAGCTTTATATCAGGTCAACGATCACCCGCGCTTGTCGCGCCGACGGCGATGTGGCACCCGCGCTGCAGCGAGTAGCAAGGGATTTCCATGCGCCTGTCCGCCTTCCAGCGCATCGTCGCTGCGGCCTGCCTGTCGGCGGTCGCCGGCTGCGCGAGCCACCCCGGCAGCATGGCCGAGGCGTACCGCGACCCGTATGAAAAGTTCAATCGCAGGGTCTATGCGCTGAACAAGGGGCTCGACCGCTACGCTCTGCTCCCCGGAGCAAAGGTGTACCGCGCGTCGGTGCCCGCAGCGGCGCGGCGCGGCGTTTCCGGCGGTCTCGCCAACCTCGACGAACCTCTTTCCTTCGCCAACGCCGGTATGCAGGGCAAGCCCAAGGAGGCGAGCCACACGCTGGCACGCTTCCTGATCAACACCATCTTCGGCGTCGCCGGCATCGTCGATGTGGCGACCGGCTGGGGATTGCCGGAGCAGAAGGAGGACTTCGGCCAGACCTTTGCGGTCTGGGGCATCGGTTCGGGGCCTTACCTCATGCTGCCGTTCTTCGGGCCATCGACGCTGCGTGAGGGTATCGGATTGGGTCTGGAGCAGGTGCTCGACCCCGTTCCTTATGTGCGCAACCGGATCACGCCGTGGCACACGATCAACACGGTCGAGGAGTTTGGGCTCAAGGCGCTGAACCTGCGGTCCAACCTCATCGATGCCGGGGCCGACAGCGTGCTCGCCGGCAGTCTCGACGAATATGCGACGGTCCGCTCGGCATACCTGCAGCGGCGGCAGTCGCTGATCTACGACGGCAATCCGCCCGACGAGGAGGAGACGGGCGACGCGCCGCTCGCACCGGGAGCCACGCCGATGCCCGCGGCCAAGGATGCCGGCAACCGCGCCCCGATTACGCCCGCGCCGAGTGCAGCCGACGCGCCAACTCCGTCGACGCCGCCGGCGGCCCCGCCGAAGTGAAGCGCGCGCTCGTAATCGCCCTTTTGCTTGCAGCGTGCGGGCGCAGTGAGCCGGCCGTGCCGGGAGCCGACGATCTTGCCGCCGCTGCCGCCGAACGAAAGGCCGTAAGCGACGTCGACGGCGCGCGCCGAGACGCCGCGCAACAGCCGGGGGAACAAAAGTCCGTGGTACCCGGTTGAGCGCTCGATTAACGCCAACCAAGGGGTTTCCCATGCGCATTGCCATTACCGTCCTCGCAGCCGCCGCCGCACTCAGCGTCGGGGCTTGCGGCAAGAAGGCCGACGACACGACGACGTCGACGACGACCACGGCGACGACGCCGACCGACAGCACGGCCGGCTCGACCGGTGCGGGCACCGCGACCACCGGTGCCGGCGGTGGCGCGATGGCGGCGGGCGGCGACAGCAGCAGCGGTGCTGCCGGCTCGGCTCCCGCCAGCGGCGCAATGGACTCCGGTTCAGGCGCAACCGGCGCGGGCGGCTCGTCGGGTTCGAGTATGGCGGCGGGCGGCTCGAGCGGCACGCCGAGCGGTACGGCCGGCTCAGATGCCAATAGCTCGACCTCGACGAGCAGCACCACTAAGCCGTAAGCATCAGCGCTTGGTACGAACGAAGGCCGCGGCACCCGCCGCGGCCTTTTTCGTGTCCGTCACCGGCGAAAACTGCGCTCCGAAGGGTCGCACCGGCAGGCGCGGAGACGGCAACGAGAAAGGGCCGCGGTTCGCACCGCGGCCCTTCCTGTGATCAGCAGTCGGTTGCGGGACTTAGAAGTCCATCCCGCCCATGCCGCCCATGCCGCCACCCATGCCGCCGCCCATGCCGCCGCCGGCCTTGTCGTCAGCCGGCTGGTCGGTGATCGCCGCTTCGGTCGTGATCAGCAGCGAGGCGACCGATGCCGCGTCCTGGAGTGCCGTGCGAACGACCTTGGTCGGGTCGATAACGCCGGCGGTGACCAGGTTCTCGTACGTGTCGGTCTGGGCGTTGAAGCCAACCGTCGGGTCGTTGCCATCAAGCAGCTTGCCCGAGACGACCGCGCCGTCATGGCCGGCGTTCGAGGCAATCTGCCGCACCGGGGCGAACAGCGCCTTGCGGACGATGTCGACGCCACGGGTCTGGTCGTCGTTCGCGCCCTTCAGGCCCTCGAGCGCCTTGGTCGCGTAGAGCAGCGCCGTGCCGCCGCCGGGGACGATACCCTCCTCGACAGCCGCGCGCGTCGCATGGAGCGCGTCGTCGACGCGGTCCTTGCGCTCCTTGACCTCGACCTCGGTCGAACCGCCGACCTTGAGGACGGCGACGCCGCCGGCGAGCTTGGCCAGCCGCTCCTGCAGCTTCTCCTTGTCGTAGTCCGAAGTCGTGACCTCGATCTGCGCGCGGATCTGCTCGACACGACCCTTGATCGCCTCGTTCTCGCCCGCACCGTCGATGACGGTCGTGTTGTCCTTGTCGATCGTCACGCGCTTGGCCTGGCCGAGCATCGGCAGCGAGACATTCTCGAGCTTGATGCCGAGGTCCTCGCTGATCATCTGACCGGCGGTCAGGATCGCGATGTCCTCGAGCATCGCCTTGCGGCGATCGCCGAAGCCCGGCGCCTTGACGGCCGCGACCTTCAGGCCGCCGCGCAGCTTGTTGACGACCAAGGTCGCCAGAGCCTCGCCCTCGACGTCCTCGGCGATGATCAGGAGCGGACGTGCCGACTGCACGACCGCCTCGAGAACGGGAAGCAGCGCCTGCAGGTTGGACAGCTTCTTTTCGTGGATGAGGATGTACGGGTTATCGAGCTCGACCGTCATCTTCTCGGGGTTGGTAATGAAGTAGGGCGACAGGTAGCCGCGATCGAACTGCATCCCCTCGACGACGTCGAGCTCGCTCTCGCGGCCCTTGGCCTCCTCGACGGTGATGACGCCCTCCTTGCCGACCTTCTCCATCGCTTCCGCGATCATGCGGCCGACCTCGGTTTCGCCGTTGGCCGAGATGGTGCCGACCTGGGCGATCTCGCTGGTGCCGGCGACCGGCTTCGAGCGCTGGGCGAGGTCCTCGACGACCTTGGCCACCGCCATATCGATGCCGCGCTTGAGGTCCATCGGGTTCATGCCGGCGGCGACCGACTTCATGCCCTCGCGGACGATCGCCTGGGCGAGAACGGTTGCGGTCGTGGTGCCGTCACCGGCCTTGTCGTTGGTCTTCGAGGCGACCTCGCGGACCATCTGCGCGCCGAGGTTCTCGAACTTGTCCTTGAGCTCGATCTCCTTGGCGACGGTGACGCCGTCCTTGGTGATCCGGGGGGCGCCGAAGCTCTTCTCGATCACGACATTGCGGCCCTTCGGGCCCAGCGTGACCTTGACCGCGTCGGCAAGGATGTCGACGCCGCGCAGGATGCGCTCGCGCGCGTCGCGGCTGAAACGAACGTCTTTGGCTGCCATGTGCTAGTCCTTCGAATTAGGGTGTAAGGTCGCAAAGGTCACCGGCCTGCGCTGGTGATCGTTTGCGGAAACGTCAGGCGATGACGCCCAGGATGTCCGATTCCTTCATGATCAGCAGGTCTTCGCCGTCGACCTTGACCTCGGTGCCCGACCACTTGCCGAACAGGATCTTGTCGCCTTCCGACACGTCGAGCTTGACGCGCTCGCCAGCCTCGTTGCGCGCGCCCTTGCCGGCGGCGACGACGATGCCCTCCTGCGGCTTCTCCTTGGCGGTATCGGGGATGATGATGCCCCCGGCGGTCTTCTCTTCGGCTTCGACGCGGCGGACGAGCACGCGATCGTGCAGCGGAGTGAATTTCATGGGCTTTGCTCACCTTGCTCGATGAAAGGGCTCGTTGGCACTCACCGGAGGGGAGTGCTAACGCACGGCGCATATGGCGGGGACGTGGCATTCCGTCAACGGGTCGGATCGTGAACAATCGGTGTCGCCGCGGTTGTGCGTACCGCAGCGACCGCTATACCTCGCGACCATGATCCCGGGCTTCATTCGTCGATGAGTTTCCTGCGCGGCGCGTGGCGTTTTCTCGTCGGGGTGAAGGACTTTGCCGTCCTCCTGCTCCTGATCGTCTTTTTCGTCGGCCTGTGGGCGGTCGTCCACACGCGGAGCGCGCAAGTGCCCGACGGCGCGGCGCTGGTGCTTGATCTCGACGGTCCGGTCGTCGACCAGGCGAGCGAGCGATCGCCCCTGGCCGCGGTTCCCGGCATGAGCGGCGGGAGCAACGAGATCGAGGTCCGCGACGTGCTGCGTGCGATCGACACGGCGCGCACGGATTCGCGCATCAAGCTGATCGTGCTGCAGCTCGACGCGTTCATCGGTGCCGGCCAGGCGAATCTGCAGGCGATCGGCGCGGCGCTCCGGGCGTTCGAGAAGTCGGGCAAGCCGGTCTACGCCTATGCCACCGCCTACACCGACGCGAGCTACTACCTCGCGGCGCAGGCGACGCGCGTCTGGATCAATCCGCTAGGCGGCGTGCTGCTCACGGGGCCGGGCGGGACGAACCTCTATTTCAAGAAGGCGCTCGACAAGCTGAATGTCGACATCAACGTTTTCCGCGTCGGCAAGTACAAGTCGTTCGTCGAACCGTTCACTCGGACCGAGGCCTCGCCCGAGGCGAAAGCAGCCGAGCAGGCGCTGGTCGACGGCGTGTGGAAGACGTATCTCGACGATGTCCACGCCGCCCGCCCTGCGGCCGACATCACCGCCGATCTTGCCTCCCTGCCCGCCCGCATCGCCGCCGCGAACGGTGATTTCGCGCAAGAAGCCGTCGCTGCCCATCTCGTCGATCAGATCGGCACGCGCGTCGACTTCGGCCGGGCAATGGCGCGGATCGTCGGCGTCGGCGACAACAAGGAGCCCGGTGCCTTCAATGGCGTCACGCTGAACCGATACGCGGCCGCGACGAAGAAATCGCGCGGCGGCCCCGCCGTCGGCGTCGTCTATGTCGCCGGCAACATCGTCGACGGCGAGGCTCCTGCCGGGACGGCGGGTGGCGACACGATCGCCAAGCTCGTCGCGAAGGCGCTGACCAACGACGATATCAAGGCGCTCGTCGTCCGCATCGATTCGCCCGGTGGCTCGGTCACGGCGTCCGAGCGCATTCGCGAGGCACTGACCGAGGCGCGGGCCAAGGGGTTGCCTGTGATCGCCTCGATGGGGCCGGTGGCGGCGTCCGGCGGCTACTGGGTGTCGACCGCGGCGAGCGAGGTGTTTGCGGCACCGTCGACGATCACCGGCTCGATCGGCGTGTTCGCCGTCATCCCGACCTTTAACCGCGCGCTCGACAAGCTCGGCATCTCGACCGACACGACCAAGTCGACACCGTACACCGGTGACCCCGACGTGCTCCGCGGGCTGACACCCGACAGCAAGCTGGTCCTGCAGGCCGGGATCGACGACGTGTATCGCCGCTTCACCGGACTGGTGGCAGCGGCGCGGCACCTTCCGCAGGCACAGGTCGACGAGATCGCGCAGGGACGGGTGTGGACGGGCATCGACGGCGTGCGGCTGGGTCTGGTCGACCAACTGGGCGGCCTCGACGCTGCCGTTGCCGCAGCGGCGAAGGCAGCGAAGCTCGGCGCCAACCCGCGCACGATCGATATCGAGAAGACCCCGTCCCTGCTGATCCAGCTGATCGCCGGCTCGCTCGGCTTCGGCAGCGGCGGCGACGACGCCGGCGACGGCGCCCGTGACGCCTTCGGCCGGATCGTCGCCGCGAGCCGCGAGCGCGTTCTCGCCGCGATCGGCGAGGCGACGGCCATCGCGAGCGGCCCCACGATCCAGGTGCAATGCCTCGAGTGCACCACCCTGGCCCCGCCCCGCCCGGCGGCCGTCGCCCGGAGCAGCCAGTGGCTGGCTGGCGCGGCCCGCCTGCTCAACTGACAGGAGAACTCATGACGGTCGATCGACGGACAGTGTTGCTCGCCGGTGGCGCGGCGGCGGCAGCGGGCGCGATGCCGGCCTGGGCGCAGCCGAGGTCATCCGACCTCCGCGCCGTGCTGGACCGCATCGCCGATGAGGTTCTTGTTCTAGCGCCCGATCAGGCAACCTCGCTCGGCGTCGACAACGGCGCCCGCGCGGTCCTTAAGGAGCGGCTGGCAGACGTCTCGCCGGCGGGCGAGGCGCGCTGGGCGGCGCTCGCCCGCAGCATGGTCCGCGACCTGTCGGCCGTCGACCGCAAGCGGCTCGACGAGCAGGGCCGCCTGCGCCTCGACAGCACGCTCTACTCGGCGCAGCGCGCGGTCGACGGCACCCGCTTCGCCTATGGCGGCGGGGCTCGCCGCGGCTTCTTCGGGGGCGCCCAGCCGTATACGATTTCGCAGCAGGACGGGGCGCTGACGCAGGTGCCCGAGTTTCTCGAACTCGCAGCATACGGTGAAGACGAGGTTCGACGCCGACGCCTATCTCGCCCGCGTGTCGGCCTTTGCCCGGCAGCTCGACGGCGAGGCGGCGGCGATCACCGCCGACGCGGGGCGCGGGGTCGCACCGCCCGCCTTCATCGCGGCAACGGTGCTGAAGCAGGCCCGCGACTATCGCGCAACCCCGGCCGCGCAGCAGCGGCTGGTCACTTCGCTCGTCAACCGCGCAGCACAGGCCGGGATCGCGGGCGACTGGGCCGGCCGGTGCACCGCGCTCGTCGAGCGGGAAGTCTACCCTGCCCTCGACCGGCAGATCGCGGCCTTTGCCGCAGCCACGGCGAACGCGCCGGCGACCGCTGGAGTCGCGCGCCTGCCCGACGGCGAGGCGTTCTACCGCTATGCGCTGCGCCTCGGCACGACGACCGAGCTGTCGCCGGCCGAGATCCATCGGACCGGCGTCGAGCAGAACGAGGCGCTGAAGGCGCGGATGGACGCGATCCTGCGGGCACAGGGGATTACCCAGGGGAGCGTCGGCGCGCGCGTTACGGCGCTCAATACCGATCCGCGCTTCCTCTTTCCCGACACGGCCGCCGGACGCGCGGCGATCATTGCCTACTGCAATGCGCGCCTCGCCGCCGTCCGGCCGCTGCTGGCGAAGATGTCGAACCTCGGCCTGCGCGCCGACATCATGGTCAAGCAGGTGCCGACCGACATCCAGGACGGTGCCGCGCTCGGCTACATGAACCCCGCTGCGCTCGATGGCTCGCGGCCGGCGATCTACTACATCAACCTCAAGTCGACCGGCCTGTGGCCCAAGTACCAGCTCGCGACCTTGACCGCGCACGAGGGCGTACCCGGCCACAGCTTCCAGTTCGCCTATCTGACCGAGGCGAAGGAGAAGCCGCCGCTGATCACCTCGCTGACCGGATACAACGCGTTCGTCGAGGGCTGGGCACTCTACGCCGAGCAGGTCGTCGACGAGCTCGGGGCCTATGCCGACGATCCGTGGAGCCAGCTCGGCTATCTCCAGGCGCAGCAGTTCCGCGCCTGTCGCCTCGTCGTCGACACCGGCATCCACGCAATGGGCTGGACGCGCGAGCAGGCGGTCGATTTCCTGACCGGCGAGACGGGCAAGGGCAAGGCGGCGATGACGAGCGAGGTCGACCGCTACTGCGTCGCCCCCGGCCAGGCGTGCGGCTACAAGATCGGCCATAACGAGATCCTGCGGCTGCGGGCCAAGGCGCAGGCGGCGCTCGGACCGCGCTTCACCCTCGCCGGCTTCGACGACGCGGTCGTGACGACGGGCGGGGTGCCGCTAACCGTCCTGCCCGAAGCGATCGACGCCTACATCGCGCGCGCCCGGGCCTAGCGGCCCGGGCGGTCGCCGAGGCCGCCTGAGGTTATGCGGTTCCTACGATGCGCGGACGCCGCGCGCGCTAGAAGGCGTTCGTCGGGATGACGAGCGCGATGACGGTGCGCACGAGGACGTAGAAGTCGAACCAGATCGACCAGTTCTCGATGTAGTAAAGGTCATGCTCGAAGCGTTTGACGAGCTTATCCTCGGTGTCGGTCTCCCCACGCCAGCCGCAGACCTGGGCCCAGCCGGTGATGCCCGGTTTGACCTTGTGCCGCGCGGCGTAGCTCGACAGCACGTCGGAGAACAGCCGTCCGCCCGCCCGCGTCGAGGGTGCATGGGGCCTGGGGCCGACCAGCGACATGTCGCCCTGGAGCACGTTGAACAGCTGCGGCAACTCGTCGAGGCTGGTCCGGCGGAGGATCGCACCGACCCGGGTGACGCGCGGATCTCGCCGGCTTGCCTGTGTGATATCCGTGTGTTGCGTGTGGTTATGATACATCGATCTGAACTTGTAGACGCGGAACGGGCGGTTGTTGAAACCCTCTCGCGGCTGACGGAAAAAGATCGGCCCAGGCGAGTCGAGCCGGATGGCCAGCGCGATGAGCAGCATCGGCACCGCGAACACCGCGAGCGCCAGGGTCGCAAGCACCCGGTCCTCCGCGACCTTCAGCAACGCGTCCATGCCGGAAATCGGCCGCTCGAACAGGGTCATCACCGGCACGTCGCCAAGCAGGACCACCGGACGGCGGGCAAAGACGAAGCTCGCCAGATCGGGTGCCAGCCGAATGCGAACCGGAGTCAGCGCCAACCTGCTGACGACCTGCTGCAACCGGCTCTCCGCCGACCACGGCAGAGCGACAATGACCTGATCGATGCGGTTCTCGCGAATGGTCTCGACCAGCGTCGTCAGGTTGCCGAGGACCGGAATACCATGCGCCGATTTCGGCACCCGTCCGTCCTGCCGGTCGTCGAAGAATCCGACGATGGTGATGGTCAGCTTGTCCGTGGTCAGGATGTAATTGGCGAGCCGTGCGCCCTGCGGTCCCGCGCCGAAGATCGCGACGCGCTGGTTGAAGGTGCCGCGCCGCTTCAGCCGCCGGACCCAGATCGTCATCGCCAGCCGCGTCGACAGCAGCGTTGCGCCGCCGCCGGCGAACCAACCGACCGCCCACTCACGCGAAACCGCGTCCGATGCCTTGAGCAGAAAGCCGAGCGTGACGAGGAACAGCGCCGTCGTGACCCAGGCGGTCGCCACCCGCTGCCAAGCGTTGCGCAGTGAGAACTGTGCCTCGACGTCGTAGCTGCCGACCGTCTCTGCGAGAACGGCGAAGGCCACGGCGGCCACGAACACGATTCGCGAGTAGATGACGTCGCCAGCGGCCTCGGGCGGCATCAGCAGGCCGATCGACGCGAGGCCGGAAAGTGCGACGACGCCGAACTCCACGATCCGCGTAACAAGGACGACGACGTCCAGCGGCACGCCGGCGCGGTCGGGCGCCGCGACGGGCACGACGGGCGTTTCCACCTTATTCACCGACAACGTCACTCCGCCTGGCCGTGCGCGAGCGGCAAACACCGACGCGCCACCCCGCGTCACCCGCCAAAGAAGGTAGCTTCAACAACATCTTCTGCTATAGATCGCGTTAACGCAGCTGGGCTGAGCGGGGGATCGATGAGCACGGTGTACGATTGGACGACGATGATCGTCTTTGCAGGACTGGTTGTGCTGTTTCTGCAACGTTCGCAGGGTGAGGCGCGGGACCATCTGTGGCACTACCTCGTCGCGGCGGTCGGCTGTGCCGGCACCAACTACCTCGGCAACGAGGGCTATGACATCGTCGCCATCGCGCTCGGGGGAGCGACGCTGGCGTTCATCTTCTTCGTGTTGCGCCCGCTCGACGGGTTCCACAGCTAGACGCCGAGCCGCGCGAGTCCAGCCGCAAGGGTCGGGCCGATGAACACGCCGCGGTCGGCTGGCTTGACCGCGATCACGAATGCCCGGGCGAAGGCTGCAAGCGTCGCGAAGGTGGCCGGGGTCGGCTCCGCCACCGTCGACAGGCGGACCAGGATCCCGTCGGGGACAATGCCCGCAAGTTGCTCGCGCAACCGCATCGTCCGTTGCTCCCGCCGCGATGTCGGCAGATAATCACCGATCCGGGTCCAGTAGGTGATCGGTTCGACCCGATTGTCGCTCGTCGCGGTAAGCTCGCGAGCCGGCACGACCAGGTTCCGCTCCAGGGGCAGTTCAAGCCGCGTCGAGTTCGAAATCTGAAAACCGACGGCCGCGTAGCAAACCTCGGGCCGGTGCAATTGCAGCAGGTCACTCTGCAAGTTGCCGTAGGCGAGTACCATCATAACCGGCAGCGTATCAGCGGCAACATAGAGCCGGCTGATGGTATCGGAATAGAGGCGATCGGCGAGGCTGCCAGGCGTCTTGGGCAGCACGAACGCGTCGCTCGGAGTCGTTCGCCAGCGATCGATCTGCTTCGGGACGATGCTGTCGAGCTTTCGCCCATGAAGGAACTCGACATGCCGACGTGGCGTGAGAGCCGCGGCGCCGGCAGCCGCGACCAGCATCCCGCCGCCGAGCAGCAGATCGCGCCGATCAATCACCGCCGGCCATCCAGCCACGAGCGAACCGGGGTCAGCATCGCGTCAATGAGGAAGATGAGAAGCAAGGCGGACGTGAAGGTAACCATCCCCGCGAACTTGTGCAGGAAGCCCTGCGCGACGGCATCGCCGAAGTAATACGTCAGCAGAACCAGCGCCGCGATCCGCACGCAGTTCGCCAGGATCGCGATCGGCACGACCAGCGCCAACAGAAGCACCGAGTAGCGCCAGTTGCTGTTGCGCATGACGTAGACATAGAACAGGCCGATCGCCGTCAAGCTGATCAGTGAGTTCATGCCCGCGCAGGCGTCTTCGACGAGAAGCTGATATTGTGCGACATAGATGGTGACGCCGACGCGAGCGACCGGGTAGCCGATCGCCCCCAGCGCTTCGGTCACCCCTTGCGACACCAGCTGCTTCAATGGCTGCGTCGCCGAATCGAGAATATAGCCGGGGATCGGAATCATGAAAGCCAGGTAGAGGATCGGGAACCACATCAGGCGCAGAACAGCGCCCCCGACGAAGCTGTAGGCAACGGCTAGAAATGCCAGGAGCATCGCCGCCACCTCGATGCTGATGAAATCGAATGCGCGACCGAACGCGTAGCCGACAATCGCGAGGATCATCGCCACGATCGTCGGACCCCACGAGCCCGGGCGTGCTGCGGCCCTGATCTCGTCGCTGCGCCGGAAAATCAGCCAAAGCCCGGTCGCGAGCACCAGCGGCCCGTGGACACCTGCCTCGGTCGACCACGGCCCGGCACCGAGGCTGGCGACCGTCGGGAGGAAAATCGCCAGCGCGCCTGCGACCAACAGAGCATGGCGCAGCGCGAAATCACTCCAGCGGAGGGCCTCGGGACGAGGCGGCGCGACGGTCGCCATCAGAACTCGCTGAGCACCGAGCCGAGAACGGCGCTGCGGGCGGCGGCAAGCTGGGTAGACAGCGTCGCCACATCCGCGACAAAGGTCCGGTTACGACGCGCAACGATGACCGCGTAGCCAATGACCCCGGAGATCGTCAGCGCATCGGCACAGCTGTTTGCTGCTGGAGTGTCGAAGATGGTGATGTCGTACTCGCGCAGCAGCGTGTTCATGCCGTCGCGGAAACGCGCGCTCGACAACAGCTCCTGCGGCCGGGCCACCGGCGGCCCGGCGGTGATGACCGACAGGTTCGGGAGAACGTTCGCATGGACGACCCGCTCCGGCCGCGCGACCTTCAGCGTGAGATAGCTCGACAGCCCCGCGCTGCTCGCTGACAGACCAAAGATCTGGTCGATCCGCGGCGAGCGCAGGTTGCCGTCGACGAGCAGCGTCTTCGTGCCCACCTGCGACAGCGCGGCGGCAACGTTTGCGGCCAGAAAACTGCAGCCGACCGCGTCGATCGGGGCGACGAACGCCACCGCCCGGCGCCCCGGCTTGATGTGCTGAGCGATGATCTGCGTGCGAAGAAGCCGGATCGATTCGGCTTTGGCGCTGACGGGATCGCTCAGAACGACAAGCTCGTCCGATACCGCACGCCGCGGCGTCTCCTGCAGCGCCAGGCTGTTGATCAACTGCTCGCGCGCACGGTCGAGTTCGTCGACACCAATGAAGCCGAGCTCGAGGGCAGCCTGGTCGAAATCCAGCCCGGTGTTGACCTGATGCTCGGCAACCCGGGCCAACTCCTCGTCGGTCAGGAGGCCGAGCTTGAGCAGGACGTCCCGGATCGGGGCGTCGGGCGCAACCCGGCCGTCGCTGACTACGCTCGTTTCAAGCGGTGCGTTCATCGTGCCACCTGCAGTACGCCAAGGTCGCGGTCACGCCGCAGAAGCCGGCGTAGCCGCTGCATAAAGCTGACCGGCGCGACATCGGCGATAACGGCGAGCACCGATGCTCCGGCCGCCCGCGCAAGATCTTCCGGACCACGAACGCGGCGCGACACCAGCTCAGCAATCACTGCGAGCACGACACCCAGCCCAAAGCCCCCGACCACACCAAGAGCCAGGATCAGCGGCTTGTTCGGGAACGACGGGGTCTCGGCGACAAAGGCATCCCCGAGCGGCACGAGACCGGTTTCGGAGACATCCGCCTCCAACTTGAGGTCGGCGGCCCGTGCGGCAGCTTTCTCGTATTGCACCTTGCGCAGGTCGACCTCGCGCTGCAGCTGGGCGAGATCGTCGAGCTTCGACTTCAGCGCGAGAACCTTCGCCTTCTGCGCGTTAACCTCGCCCTCCAGCCGCGCCACGTTCGCGGCGGTGGCCGCACCGATGGAGCCGCCATCAGTCGATCGCGCTGCTGCATTGGCTTTGGCCAGCTGCTGTTCGACGATCTTCCGACGCTCGAGCAGGGCGATGTAAGCCGGGTGCTGCGTTCCAAGCTTCTGGCCTGCCTGCGAAATGGAGTCGTCGATGGCGTTGAGCTGACTCTTCAGCCCCTCGACCTCGGGCGACACACTGCGGGCGCCCACGAATCCGACCGAGTTGCGGGCGCTCATCAGCGCCGACTGCATCTGCTCGAGCTTGACCGTCTCGGAGTCGGCACCACCGGGCGCCATGACGATGCCATTCTCGCGTTCGAACTGCGACTTCCGCGCTTCCGCAGCGGCGAGCGCGGCCTGAGCTTTGCCGGCCTGGCCCACATACCATTCGGCCGTGCGGCCCGCACCGTCCGTACGAAGCCGCAGGCTGGCGTCAATGAAGGCATTACGCAGCGCGGTCACAACGTTCTTGGCAAGAATGGGGTTGCCACCCTTGTAGGTGATTTCGAGGATGTTGCTGCCTTCGACAAGTTGGGCGTCGGTATTGTCGATGATCCGCTGCGCCATGAAGCGGCGGAAGTCCGAGTTTCCATTGCTGTTCTGCTGATAGTCGGCGACCAACACCGGATTGTGCTCCCAGCCGAGCCGGTCGACGACATCGCCGACCACCCGATAGTCGGTGATCAGTTCCGTCTGCGTCCTGGTGTAGCCCCGCGAGAAACTCGATGCCATCATCTGCCCGGTCACGGGATCCGGCTTAATGACGTCGAGCAGGACGCGAGCCGAAGCCGGATACTTTGCCGGCAGGACCTCGCACAGCACGGCGGCAACCGCCACAGCCAGAAATAGCGTGCACAGGATGATCAGCCGCCGCGCGAGCAGGATCCGGAAGAACTGCGCAAGACTCATCGACTAGCTACTCCATCGACCACGATCGGGCTGTCCTAGAACAGCCGCTCCTTCACGATGTAGACGTCACCCTTCTGGACGAGGTCATCGAGCTTGGCCGGAACTTCCTTACCACCGCCCCGGATCAACGCAACCTTGCGTTCCGACCCCGACGCGGTGACGCCACCGGCCAGCGCCAGCGCCTGGCGAAGGGTCATCTCGCGGAGGATCGGGAAGGTACCCGGGTGGCCGACCTGCCCCGTGATGTAGAACGTCTCCGCGTCCGGCACGAACAGCGTGTCACCCGGCGCGAGGATGACGTTCTTGTCCGGAGCGCCGCGCACGAGCGCCTCCGCGTCGAGCTTGATTTCCTGGCCGCCATTGGCGCGACGTAGATAGACGTAACCCGCCCCCTGTTCGCGGATCCAGCCGGACTTCAGCAGGACCTCGAGCACCGTGTACTGCTTGTCGAGCGGGAAGACGCCCGGGTTCGCCACCTTGCCCGCGACGTTGACGGTCTTGCTGACGTAGCTGCCGACTTCGACATTCACCAACGGTGCCTTGAAGAAACCGCCCTTGATCAGCTTCTGCTTGATCGTCTCGGCCAACTCGAGCTGGGTCTGCCCCTCGGCCTTTACCGTACCGATCAGTGGCATGACGATGGTGCCGTCGGACTTGATGCGCGTCGTGACCCCGGCTTCCGGCTGCCCGAATACCTGCACGGCAATACTGTCGTCGGGCCCGAGGACATAGCCGGGCTCGACTGCAGCTACGGGCACACTGCCGACAGCGAGGGCGAATAACGCGAGCAGAATGGAGAGGAAACGGGACATTATCGGACTCCCTGGTACCTCAAATGTGGACGGCGAGCGTGATGCCCGCTCTGGTGCTGTTATAGTTCAAGACACCAGGATTGGCCGTACGAAATGACTGGCTGACGTTGAACGTCACATCGTACAGATCGCGCGGCGCGAAGGTTATGCCTGCACCAATTTCCTTGGTCGTCTGGCTCACACGCAGCACCTCGCCCGGGATCACGAAGGGCTGCTTATAATTATTGGAGATTAACCCTGCATTGGCACGGATCGAGATCGACTGCCCCAACGAATAGGACGTCGTGAACTCCACCTGGTCGATGACGCGGTAGAGCGCGCCGGATGTCGTGCTCGCGACGATGTCGCGGAGGCCGACAAGCTCGAAGCGGAGACGTGGGCTGGCGATATAGGTGAGGCTCGCGTTGTATGCGGGCGAGGTATACGGTTGCTGGCCCCCGGTCGGATCGGCGTGGAGATACGAGGCACCGATCGTCCCGCTCAGCCGGGTACCGATCGGGCGCGAGAACGACAGGCCGATCCGGTACGTGTGGACGCCCGAGTTGATCAACTGGGGTGGAATGACGACACCGCCGATCACGGCCAGACGATTGGGGTAGCTGATCGTCGAGTAGCTGCCGACCAGCGAAAGCTGCCCCGGCCGGAGGATGCCGATGCCGACATTGCCGCTGAAGACGTCGCTCTCGCTATTCAAGAAGCGGCGGGTGGCGGACTCGTTGTTCAGGGACGAGTGCGAATAGCCGCCGCCGAACGACAAGCGTCCTGCCGGCGATCCGCAGCCGAGGTTGGCGCCATAGACGGAACTCGACTGAACGTTGTTGATCACCGTTCCGACATCCTCGACCGGGAGCCCGGAGGGGTCGGTGATCTCGGCTCCCGGGGAGCGGATGCCATTCTGCCGGCGGGAGTAGTTGCCGTTGATGGAGGCCTGGCAGCTGGTTCCGCGGCGATAGGTCAGGCTGCCGCCGCCGACATAGCGGTTGCTGTTGAGATAGTCGTGGTACTGGAAGATGTCGCGCCCGATCAGAGCATCGACCGCGAGCGTCAGCGCACCGCCGCTGCGCCCGTAGGTCGCCGAGACGGCGGGCGAGTAGCGGAAGTCGTCGCGGTGCCCCTGCATATTCAGGCCGCTGCTGCGAACGACGTTGCTGTCGTAGAGCGTCTCGAAGCTGCCGGTGAGATTAAGGCCGTCCTGCCGGATTGCCGGGATACCGGGCAGCCCCGGCTGTCCGACAGCCGCTGCTGCAGGGGTAGCAATCTGCAGGGTGCCCAACAGAAGTAACGAGGCTCCGCGCCGCAGTCCGCCCGCCATCGCGTGTTTTGCCCCACCAGCCATGTCGCAGCGCTAGCAGGCGCGCCGGCCCGCGGCAACCTTGTCAGATGCTTGTTGAGCCTCTTCCATCGTTTGCAGCGGGCGCGCGCTTGCGTCCGCTGCCCGATTCCGCGCAAAGGGCAATCGTGACGGAGAGAGCATGATGGCGACACTGTTCAAACGCTGGCGGAGCGGCACGCCCGCTGCCGACCCTGCTCCGCTTATCGAGCCTGGCGGCGCCCGGCCAGCCTTCCTGGAAAAGATATGGCTTCAGGAAGATGCCGCGGATCGGCCGTCCGACCTGCCGCGGTTCTCGGCCATGGCCTCCGACGATGTCGACACCAGCAATGAGGAACCGGCACTTGCTCGCGCCCGGCTGGCCCTGCGGGATGCCCTGGGCGCGTCACAGCCCGTCATCACCCGTGACCGGTTCGCCGGCCGCCACGATGCGCTCTCGCAGTTGATTGCTGCCATCGAGCAGCAGCGCCTCCACGTCGTCATCTACGGTGAGCGGGGCATCGGCAAGACCAGCCTCGTCCACGTGTTCGCCGACACGGCACGGGAGGCGCGATATCTCGTGCTGTACGGCAGCTGCGGCACCGAAGGACGTTTCGACGAGATCATTCGCGCCTTCGCCGCCAAGATTCCCATGCTCTATCACCGCAGCGTGCTGCCGACGACGGCGGCGGTCGAACAGGCTCTACACTTCGACACGATGCTGCCGCCGGGGCCGTTCGGTCCACGCGAGGCCAGCGACCTCTTGGCCGACGTCGTCGGCACGCGCATTATCCTGATCCTCGACGAGTATGACCGGATCGCCGACGCCAACTTCCGCCGCGACGTCGCCGAGCTGATCAAGAACCTTTCGGACCGGGCGGCCCGAGTGCAGCTGATCCTGACCGGGGTCGCCTCGAACCTTGACGAGCTGATCGGCTTCGCCCCTTCCATCCGCCGCAACATCGTCGGTCTTCCCATGCGGCCGCTGACGATCGAGGAGGTTCGCGAGATCCTGCGCCTCGGCGAGGACGCGGCAGGATTGCGTTTTGCCGACGGCGCGGTCGCCATGGTCGCCGAACTCGCGAACGGCTCGCCGTATCTTGTCCGCCTGCTCGGGCATCGCGCCGGCATGGCCGCGCTCGACCAGCGGCGGCCGCACGTCGATGTCGCCCAGGTGAAGAACGCCGTCGAGCGTGTCTTGACGGACTGGAACGCGACCCTGCCCCGCCGGGTCCAAGCCTTGCTCGGCAGCGCCGAGGCGCGCGACAACTGGCAACTGCTCGTGGCGGCCGCGGAGGCAGGAACGTACAGCGACGGCTGGTTCGTGGCCGCGGATGTCGCCGCCGAACTTCCTGGCGGCGCCACGCCGGCGACGGTCGAACGCGAACTGCAGCGGCTGGCGGGTCCGCATAACCTTCTCGACAGTGATGCCCGGATGGGCGAGCCGCGTTTCCGCTATCGCTTTCCCGGCGTCGCCTCGCTCCTGCTGATGTCGGCCTCACTGGCTCGTCTCGACCGAGCGCCTATTGCGGCGCAACACGCCGCCTCCTAAAGGCACTATTGGCAGGCAATTCGGCGGCCGAGTCGATTAGCCCTGACGGGCGCCGCAGAAGCGGCCGATTAGTGCGATGGCGGGTTGGGGGCAAGTTTCAGCGTATGGCCGTAGGATCGCGTCTGGGCATCGTCCTGGTCAACTGGCGCCGCGCCGCTGACACTATCGAGTGTCTCGAATCTCTCCTCCGTTCGGATGTTACGCCGCGCATCGTCGTCGTCGACAACGCGTCGGACGACGGGTCGGTTGAGACGATCATCGGCTGGGGCGAGGGTCGCGTGGCACCGCCCGAGCCGTCACCCGCCCTCGCGCATCTGTCCGTTCCCCCGATACGAAAGCCGATCACCGTGCGGCGGTTGAGTGCGGCGGAAGCGGAAACGGCAGCTCCCGACGACGCGGCGGTGACGGTCATCGACGCGGGCGGCAACCTGGGGTTCGCCGGCGGCAACAACATCGGGATCGACTTCCTGTTGCGGGCGCCGGCGATCGATTACGTCTGGCTGCTGAACAACGACACCGTGATCGAGCCTGAGGCGGCACAGGCGCTCGTCGCGCGGATGGATGCGACGCACAACATCGGCATGTGCGGGACCGTCGTGCGCTACTATCATCGGCCGGACACCGTGCAGGCGCTCAACGGGCATCGCTTCAACCTCTGGCGGGGCACCTCGCGCGGGATCGGCAGCGGCACCTCGGCGAGGACGCCCTACGACCCGGCCCGCGTGGCGCGAGACACGGACTTCGTCCTCGGCGCATCGCTCGCCGTGTCGCGCCGCTTCGTCACTACGGTCGGACCGATGAACGAGGCGTACTTCCTCTACTACGAGGAGATCGACTGGGCGTATCGCAATGACGGCCGTTTCGCCATCGCCTTCGCCAACGGGGCCATCGTCTATCACAAGGAGGGCGGCTCGATCGGGTCGAGCAACAGCCGCGGCAAGCGCAGCGACATGTCGGAATATTATCTTGCCCGCTCGCGTCTCAGTTTCGTCCGGCGGCGGACGCCACTCCTGCTGCCGTGGCACTGGGGGCTGACGCTCGCCATGATCGCGCGGCGGATTGCGCGGGCGCAGCCGAAAAAGGCCTTGGTCCTTACGCGCGCGCTGGTAGGACTGCGCTATAAACACCAGAGCTAAGGGGATGACGATGGTGATCAAGCAGGCGGGAATGGCGGCAGGACTGGTGGCAGTCGCGCTGCTCGGCGGGTGCAACCGCGGGGGCGGGACACCGAAGGGCCAAGTCGTCGCGACGGTCAACGGCGACGACATCACCGTCCACGAACTGAATGCCGAACTTGCCCTGGCGCATGCGCCGGCCGACGTACCGCGCAAGACCGTCGAGCAGGTCGTCCTCGGACGGGTCGTCGACCGCAAGATGCTGGCCGACGTCGCCCGCGACCGCAAGCTCGACAAGAACCCCGATTTTCTGCTTGCCGAGCGCCGCGCCGAAGATGGGCTGCTGGTCGAGGCGCTCGAGAGCGATATCGCCCGCAAGGTGCCGGCTCCGACGCGCGAGGCAGCGGAGAAGTTCATCGAAGCGCACCCCGACCAGTTCGGACAGCGCAAGATCTATTCGATCGACCAGATCCAGTTCCTGCGGCCACCGACGATCGCCGCGCTCGGGCTGCAGAAGGCAACCACGATGGCCGAGGTGGCGCAGATCCTCACCGCCAACAAGATCGATTTCCGGCGCAACACCTCGGCAGTGGATGCGCTGACCGTCAATCCGCAGCTGATCGCCGAAATCGGCAAGATCGTCGCGCGCAACCCGCAGGAGGTCTTCATGTTCGCGGGTCAGCCGCAGGGCGCGCCGGCGCCGGTGATGTACGTCAACCACGTCGTCGACACCAAGGTCGTGCCGTTCACCGGCGAGGAGGCGATCACGGCGGCGCAGCAACTGCTCCGGCGCGAGGCGGTGCAGAAGGCACTGGCCGACAACGTCACCGCGTTCCGGGCCGCGGCCAAGGACAAGATCAAGTATGCCGCCGGCTATGCGCCGCCGCCTACGCCGGCCGCCGGTGCCGCTCCGACGTCCGCTGCTCCGGCCGCAGCCAAGGCGCCGGCTACCGCGCCGGCCGCCGGTGCAACCCCGGCCAAGGCCGACGCCCCCGCGGCTCAGTAGCGTCGGCCTGGCGCGTCCGCTTCGTCAGATGGATGTCGCCAGCCGCGTTCGCGGGCTCCTGCCCCACTTTGCCGTCGACCGGCTTGGTGGGCAGTCGGTTATTGCCTTCGGTCTCAAGGCTTGGGGGGCGCTGGCCAGCTTCGCCCTCAGCTGGCTGATCGCCCGCCGCTTCGGTCCTGCGGGCAGCGGGCAGTTCGGCATCGCCCTGTCGACGCTCACCATCACCTCCTACTGCGTCCTCGCCGGTCTGGACACGATCGTCGTCAGGGCGGTCGCCGGCGATCTTGCCGAGCACAAGACCGCGCTCGCCCATGGCACGATCGTCGTCGTTCGGCGCACGCTGCTTATCGTAGCGCCACTCGTGGCGCTCGGTGTGTTCCTGTCACGCTTCGCCTTGGCCGACGGCATCCTCCGCGAGCCGTCCCTGGCACCGGTTCTCGGCGTCATGCTCTGGGCGGTGGTTCCGCTCACGCTGCAGCGGATCGCTTCGGCGTCGCTGCGCGGGTCGGGTCGCCTGCTGGTGTCGCAGCTGATCGACGGCCCGGTAGGCACGACCTTCGCCGCACTGGCGTTCGCCATCGCCATCGCCGCCGGCGCAGCGTCATCGATCGTCCTCCCAGTCGGACTTTACGTAATCGGCATGAGCTGGGGCGCCGTTGCCGGCTGGTGGTCGTTCCGCGGGGTTTCGCGATCGTGGCCGGCGCCGGTCATCTCGCCGGTCCTGCCGCTGATCGTCGCCGGCCTGCCCTTGCTCGCCTCCAACCTCAGCCAGCTCTTCACCGAATGGTACACGACGGTGTCGCTGGGGAGCCACTGGCCGCTGGCGATCGTCGGCCAGTACCGCGCCGCGTGGCAGTTCGTCATGCTGGCGGGCATGGTCCAGCTCACCATGGAGATGATGATCGGACCGCGCATCGCCGCGGCAGCGCGGATCGGCGATACGGCGGCGATCGCCCGCGTCGCGCGGCGGATGGTGGCGCTCGTCCTCGCCCTCGCCGCGCCGCTGTTCCTCGTGATCTTCATCGCGCCCAAGTTCCTGCTCGGGATCTTCGGGCCGCGCTTCGTTCCCGGCGCTCTCGCCCTGCAGATCCTGGGCTTCGGACAGCTGGTCCGTCTCGCCGCCGGCCCGCTCGGCGTGATCCTCGTGATGACCGGCAACCAGCGCTGGGTGCTCCTGCAGGCGGCGGTCGCGGTCGTCCTCTGCGTCGGCTTCGCGGCGTGGCTGATCCCGCTGTACGGTGCCGCGGGGGCCGCGGCGGCGACGACGGCGGCGATCGTCGGGCGCAACGTGATGGCGGCCGCGGTCGTCCAGTTCGTCTGCCGCATCAGCTTGCTGCCCGGGCGCGCGCGGTGACGCCCTCACCGGCACTGACCCGCGTCGAGCGCGGGCAGACCTGTTCCGGGTGTGGCCTCTGTGCGGCACTGAGCAGCGGTGCCGTCGAGTTGAAGACCGTTGCACCGGGCTACACGCGACCGCACCAGCTTGCGAACCTGACCCCGCAAGCCGAGGCCGCGATCGCGGCTGCCTGCCCCGCCCTCGTCGTCGATGTCCGTCCGGACGCGCCGAACGTCGATCCGCTTTGGGGCCCGTGGCGCGAGGTGGCCAGCGGGTATGCGACCGACGCCAATCTCCGCCATCATGCCTCCTCGGGCGGCGTCTTGTCGGCGCTGCTGGTGCAGGCGCTCGCCGACGGCACGATCGACTATGTTGTCCAGACGGCGATGGACCCGGTGCGTCCGCTCGGCAACGCTGCCGTCATTTCGAGCGACGCCAAGGGCGTGTTCGCTGCCGCCGGCTCGCGTTACGCCGCGTCGTCGCCGCTCGCCGACATCACCGCGCGGCTGGAGGCACCCGGCCGCTTCGCCTTTGTCGGCAAGCCGTGCGACGTCGATGCACTGCGCGCTCTCGCCCGGATCAACTCGCGGGTCGACGCGAAAGTCCCGCTGATGCTCGCCTTCTTCTGCGCCGGCGTCCCGAGCGGCGACGGCGCCCGGCGAATCCTGGAGGCGATCGACGCACCTCCCGACCGGGTCACTGCGTTCCGCTACCGGGGCGACGGCTGGCCCGGCCAGGCGGTAGCGACGCTAGACGACGGTTCGACCCGCGGCATGAGTTATCACGACAGCTGGGGCATGATCCTGTCGAAGGAGATCCAGTTCCGCTGCAAGATCTGCCCGGACGCGGTCGGTGCCGCCGCCGACATCGCCTGCGCGGACGCCTGGTACGGCGATGACAAGGGGTATCCAAGCTTCACCGAGCAGGATGGCCGCAGCCTGGTCATGGTGCGGACGGCGGCCGGCGAAACGCTCTACCGGCGAGCACTCGCGGCGGGCAGCATCGCTACGGAGCCGCTCGACCCAGCCGAGATCGCGCGGATGCAGCCTTCGCAGGCGCGGCGGAAGCGCGAGCTCATCGCGCGACTGGCGGCGACGGCCGTTGCAGGGCGACCGATCCCCCGCTACCGCGGCGTCCGACTGCGCGAGGCGGCGCGCCAGGCACCGGTCCGGCAGCAGCTGCGCAGCTTCGCCGGCCTATCCGCCGGATATTGAGAGGACGGGCGTAGGCGTGGAACGACGTGGGATTATCCTTGCCGGCGGATCGGGGACGCGGCTCTATCCGCTGACCAAGCCGGTCAGCAAGCAGCTGATGCCGGTCTATGACAAGCCAATGATCTATTATCCGCTGTCGGTGCTGATGCTCGCCGGTATCCGCGAGGTGCTGGTCATCACCACCCCCGCCGACGCCGCTGCGTTCACGGGGCTGCTCGGCGACGGCACGCAATGGGGCATGACGATCACCTATGCCGTCCAGCCCGAGCCGAAGGGGCTGGCGCAAGCCTATCACATCGGGGCCGAGTTCATCGTCGATCGCCCGTCGGTCCTCATCCTCGGCGACAATATCTTCTACGGCCACGGCTTGCCCGAACTGCTGACCGCCGCCCATGCTCGCGCCGATGGAGCGACCGTCTTCGGCTACTACGTCAAGGACCCGCAGGCGTACGGGGTCGTGTCGTTTGATGCTAACGGCCGTGCGGCGACGATCGAGGAGAAGCCGGCCGCGCCCAAGTCGAATTATGCGGTCACCGGCCTCTACTTCTACGACGGTACGGCGGTCGACCGCGCGCGTGCCATTCGCCCCTCGGCTCGCGGCGAGCTCGAGATTACCGACCTCAACCGTTCCTATCTGGACGACGGCAAGCTGGAAGTCGCGTTGATGGGTCGCGGCTTCGCCTGGCTCGACACCGGCACGCACGGCTCCCTCCTAGACGCCGCCCTCTACGTCCGCATCGTCGAGGAGCGGCAGGGGCTGAAGATCTGTTGTCCGGAAGAGATCGCCTGGCGCCAGGGCTTCATCGACGCCGAACAGCTGCAGCGCATTGCCGAGCCGCTCCGCAAGAGCGGCTACGGCGAATATCTGCTCACCCAGCTGCGGCTGGCGGCGTGAACGTCGTCGACACCGCCCTGCCCGGCGTCAAGCTGATCGAGCCGCGCGTGTTCGGCGACGACCGCGGCTTCTTCATGGAGACGTGGAACGTCCGAGCCTTCGCCGAGGCGGGGCTCGACCTAGCCTTCGTCCAGGACAACCACAGCCGCTCGGCGCGCCACGTCCTGCGCGGCCTCCACTTCCAGATTGCGAACCCGCAGGGCAAGCTGGTGCGCGTCACGGCAGGCGCGGTATTCGACGTCGCCATCGACCTCCGACGCTCAAGCCCGGACTTCGGCCGTTGGGTCGGCTACGAGCTATCGGAAGCCAACAAGCGCATGCTGTGGGTGCCGCCCGGCTTCGGCCATGGCTTTGTCGTGCTGAGTGAAAGTGCCGACTTTCTCTACAAGTGCACGGCGCTGTACGACCCGGCGGCGGAGCGGGCGGTCCGCTGGGACGACCCTGTGCTCGGCATTGACTGGCATCTCGGCGGCGCGACGCCGATCCTGTCGGCGAAGGATGCCGCCGCGCCGCTGCTTGCGAACGCCGAGGTTTTCGCATGAGGGTGCTGGTCGCGGGTGCCGGCGGGCAGCTTGGTCGCGCTCTCCAGGTCGAGAAAGCCACTGACCTGACGATCATCACCCCGCCCGAGGCAGACTTCGACATCACGGACGCCGATGCCGTCAGCCGCGTCGTCGCCCAGGCGCAGCCCGATCTGATCGTCAACGCCGCCGCCTATACGGCCGTCGACAAGGCCGAGAGCGACGAGGCGGCGGCACGGCGGATCAACGTCAACGCTGTCGGCACCCTCGCCAGCGCGGCGCGGGTCGCCGGGGCAGGTTTCGCCCATGTCTCGACGGATTTCGTCTTCGACGGCTCGGCGCACCGCCCCTACCCGCCCGATGCCGCACCGAACCCGCTCGGCGCTTATGGTCGCACCAAGCTCGATGGCGAAACGGCGGCGGCCGAGTTCCACCCAGCCCCCCTGATCGTTCGAACCGCTTGGGTCTATGCGGCCAAGGGCAACAACTTTGTCGCGACGATGCTCCGCCTGATGCGCGAGCGCGACGAAGTTCGCGTTGTCGCCGACCAGTTCGGCACGCCCACCCATGCGGCGACCCTGGCGCGAACGATCCTGGCGCTGGCGAGCGGCGGTCACACAGGCACATATCACGCGACCGACGCCGGCACGGCGACGTGGTACGATTTTGCCGTTGCCATCCACGACGAGGCGCTGACACTCGGCCTGCTCCCCAAGGCGGTTGAAGTGACGCCGATCCGCACCGAAGACTTTCCGACCCCTGCCCGACGCCCGGCGTTCGGCGTGCTCGACAAGACCGCGACTTGGGCGCTCCTCGGTCCAGCGCGGCACTGGCGCGTCGAGCTGCGCGACTGTCTGCAGGCAATCAAGGACCAGGCATGACCCTGCTCGTAACCGGCGGGGCCGGCTTCATTGGCGCGAACTTCGTCCGGCACCGCCGCGCCACACACCCGGACGAGACGATCGTGGTCCTCGACGCGCTAACCTATGCCGGCAACCGAGCGAGCCTCGACGGCGTCGTCCACGATTTCGTCCACGGCGACATCGGCGACACGGCGCTGGTCGAGACGCTGCTTCGCGACCGCGGCATCGACACGATCGTGCACTTTGCTGCCGAAAGCCATGTCGACCGCTCGATCCACGGCCCGGACGCGTTCATCGAGACGAACGTGCTCGGGACGCACAGCCTTCTGAAGGCCGCCCGGACGGTGTGGCTCGCAGGGAGCGGTGCGCCGCACCGCTTCCATCACGTCTCGACGGATGAGGTCTACGGCAGCCTGGGACCTGGTGATCCTGCTTTCAGCGAGACGACGCCTTACGCGCCGAACTCGCCCTATTCCGCGTCGAAAGCGGCCTCGGACCATCTCGTGCGGGCCTATCACCACACCTATGGCTTGCAGACGACGACGTCGAACTGCTCGAACAACTACGGCCCGTATCAATTCCCTGAAAAGCTGATCCCGCTGTTCCTGATCAACGCCCTTCATGGGCGTGCGCTGCCCATCTACGGCGACGGCATGCAGGTGCGTGACTGGCTTCACGTCCAGGATCACTGCCTCGGCATCGCCGCCGTGCTCGATCGCGGCCGCGTTGGCGAGACGTACAATATCGGCGGTGGGGCCGAGCTGCCGAACCTCACCGTCATCGACACGCTGTGTGCGGCGGTCGACAAGGCTTTCGCCGGGGATGCGGCCCTGAAGGCGCGCTTTCCAGATGCTCCGGCCGCCCATGGTGAGGAAACCGCGACCCTGAAGACCACCGTTACGGACCGCCCTGGACACGATCGGCGCTATGCCATCGACGAACGCAAGGCGCGCGCCGAGCTGGGCTACACGCCGCAGCGGAGTTTTGCCCAAGGATTCGCGGCGACGCTCGACTGGTATCTGGCAAACGAGAAGTGGTGGCGCGGCGTACTCGACGGGAGCTACCGCGACTGGGTCGCGACCAACTACGCGTCGCGCTAAAAGGCGGGACGACAGTCGGCGGCGCCCTTCGGTGCCGCCGACCGAAACCCTTTACCTACTGCGGCTTCGTCGTTGTCGTCGCGGTTGCCGACGATCCGTTGGCATCCGACGTCGTCGACACCGTAGACTTCGCCGTCTTGTGCATGGCGTGGTGAGCCTTGTGGCGCATGTGATGGTGGTAGTGGTGATGAACGACAACCTTCGGCGCCGTCGGTTCGGTGGTCGACGAGTGATCCGTGGTCGTCGTCGTGGTCGTGGCCATCTGGGCCGAGGCCAGCGCCGGCGCGCACAGCAGCACAACGCCAAGCATCTTCAGCTTCATCGATCGTCTCCCCAAGGTTCACTACCGGGTCTCACGCCCGGCAGGCGCGGCGGCCGCGCTGCGTCATCCATACCGACTTTGCACGCAAGTACCAGTGCATCCGTACAATGGGTGCTCAAGGCTCGCCGATGATCGACCTTAGTCGTTGCACCGCGAAACGGTTTTCCCCATGAGCCGCGGATGAAAAAGATCCGCTACCTGAACTTCTGGCTGTTTCTGCTCACGATGATCGTGGTGGCGGCGATCTCCAGCAGCCGCTTGTCGGCGGTCCGGTCGGTGCTGGTCGGTTTCGATGCCGGCGCCCTCGTCTTCATCGTCGGTACCTTACGCCTGATGCGCGGAAGCCGCGCCGACCGGATGCGAGAGCGTGCAGCGGCCAACGATCCCGACCAGCATATCCTGTTGGCTGTTGCCGTCCTGATCGTTGCCGTCGTGCTCGTGGCTGTGGTTGTCGAATTGACCGGCCTTGGCGGTGGTCATGGCACTGGCCTTGCGATCAGCGGTGCGACCATCCTGCTCGCCTGGATCTTCACCAACCTGCTGCTGTCGCTGCACTATGCGCACAGCTTCTATGCCCCCGGCGACGAGGATGACGAGCCGGGCCGCGGCGACGGCGAGAAGCAGGATACCGGCGGGTTACAATTTCCCGGCGATGAGTTGCCGCTGTATTCCGACTTCGCCTATTTCTCGTTCGTGCTCGGCATGACGTTCCAGGTGTCGGACGTCGTCATCACCAGCCGCTCGCTGCGCCGCTTCGCGCTGTATCACGCGCTCGCCGCGTTCCTGTTCAACATTATCGTCGTCGCGCTGAGTGTCAGCTTGATCGGCAATCTGCTGCAGAAGTAGCGCCTGGGATGTCCGGCAAACCGGACGAGGGCATGGTGGGCGCGACAGGGTTTGAACCTGTGACCCCACCCGTGTGAAGGGTGTGCTCTACCGCTGAGCTACGCGCCCACGCCGCTGGTGGTCCTACGGCTGCCCCTCGCGCATGTAAAGCGGCCTTAGTTTACCGCGTCGCGCAGCGATTTGCCGGCCGTGAACTTGGGCTGGTTGCGCGCGTCGAGCTGCATCGGCTCGCCCGTCCGCGGATTACGCCCGGACGTCGCGGCGCGCCTGGTGACATGGAACGTGCCGAAGCCCACCAGCTTGACGTCGCTCCCCGCCGTCAGCGCGCCGGCGATCGTGTCGAGGACCGCGTCGACCGCGCGCGAGGCATCGGGCCGGGCAAGCCCGGCCGTTTCGGCGACAGCGGTGACCAGCTCCTGCTTGTTCATCGCCGACGTCTCCTGCCTCGCCGCCTACCGCGACTCGCGAACCCTCAGCCTAGCACAACGCCGGAGCCGGGCCGCGATGCAACGTCAGTGCCGAAGTGCGGTCGAAACCGTTTCCGAACCCACCGGGTCCGGACGTGCGGCGATGTCATCGGCCTCGGTCCAGATGATCGGCACCAGCGGTGCGGCGAGAGCATGCCCGAGCACCTCGTCGGCATGCGCCACCGGGATGATCGTCAGCCCCTCTTTCACGTTCAGCGGGATCTCGACCAGATCCTTCTCGTTCTCGGCCGGGATCAGCACCGTCGTGATGCCGCCGCGCAGCGCCGCCATCAGCTTTTCCTTCAAGCCGCCGATCGGCAGGACGCGGCCGCGGAGCGTGACTTCGCCGGTCATGGCAATGTCCTTGCGAACCGCGATGCCGGTCAGCGTCGAGACGATTGCCGTGACCATAGCGACGCCGGCGCTGGGCCCGTCCTTAGGCGTCGCGCCTTCGGGAACATGGACGTGGATGTCCTTCTTCTCGAACAGGCTCGGTTTGATGCCATAGGTCACCGACCGCGCCTTGACGAACGACAGGGCGGCGGCAATCGACTCCGTCATCACGTCGCCGAGCTTGCCGGTCGTCTTGATCGCGCCCTTGCCCGGGCTCGTCACGGCTTCGATCGTCAGCAGTTCGCCGCCGACCTCGGTCCAGGCGAGGCCGGTGACGGCACCTACCTGATCGTCGACCTCGCCAACGCCGAACTTGAACTTCCGCACGCCAGCAAATTCGTGGAGGTTGTCGCTGTCGACGACGATCGCCTCCGCCTTGCCCTCGAGAATGCGCCGGAGCGACTTCCGCGCCAGCTTCGCCAGCTCGCGCTCGAGCGTCCGCACACCCGCCTCGCGCGTGTAGTAGCGGATCAGGTCGCGCAGGGCGGCGTCGGTGACGCTGAACTCGGACGGCTTGAGCCCGTGATTCTCGTATTGCTTCGACAGCAGGTGCCGCTTGGCAATCTCGACCTTCTCGTCCTCGGTGTACCCCGCAAGCTGGATGATCTCCATGCGGTCGAGGAGCGGCTGCGGCATGTTCAGCGAGTTGGCCGTGGTCACGAACATCACGTCCGACAGGTCGTAGTCGACCTCGAGATAATGGTCGTTAAACGCCTTGTTCTGCTCGGGATCGAGTACCTCGAGCAGCGCCGACGACGGGTCGCCGCGGAAGTCCTGGCCTAGCTTGTCGATCTCGTCGAGCAGGAACAGCGGGTTCGACGCTCCTGCCTTCTTCAGGTTCTGGATGACCTTTCCCGGCATCGAGCCGATGTACGTCCGACGGTGGCCACGAATCTCGGCCTCGTCGCGCATCCCGCCGAGCGATTGGCGGATGAACTCGCGCCCCGTCGCCTTGGCGATCGAGCGGCCGAGCGAGGTCTTGCCGACACCCGGCGGGCCGACGAGGCACAGGATCGGCCCCTTCAGCTTGTTCGTCCGCGCCTGGACGGCGAGATACTCGACGATGCGGTCCTTGACCTTGTCGAGCCCGTAGTGATCGGCGTCGAGCACAGCCTGGGCGGCGACAATGTCGCGCTTGACCTTGGTCTTCTTGCCCCACGGCAGGCCGAGCACGGTGTCGAGATAGTTGCGCACGACAGTCGCCTCGGCCGACATCGGGCTCATCGCCTTCAGCTTCTTCAGCTCGCCGATGACCTTCTCGCGCGCCTCTTTGGACAGCTTGGTGCGCGCGATCTTCTCCTCGATCTCGGCGGTCTCGTCCTTGGGCTCGTCGCCCTCGCCGAGTTCGCGCTGGATCGCCTTCATCTGCTCGTTCAGGTAATATTCGCGCTGCGTCTTCTCCATCTGGCGCTTGACGCGGCTGCGGATCTTCTTCTCGACCTGCAGGACGCCCATCTCGCCTTCCATGAAGCCGAACACGGCTTCAAGGCGCTTGGAGATCTCGAACTGCTCGAGCAGCGCCTGCTTGTCGGCGATCTTCAGCGTCAGGTTGGCAGCGATCGTGTCGGCAAAACGGCCGGCATCCTCGATCTGGCCGATCTGGACCGCGATCTCCGGCGCGGTCTTCTTGTTGAGCTTGACGTAGGCTTCGAACTGCTTGGCCGCCGCGCGCACCAGACCCTCAACGAGCGTCGTGTCGCCGAGCGTCTCCTCGACGGGGTCGGCACGCCCGATCAGATAGGCGCCACCAGCCTCCAGCCCGCCAAGCTGAGCGCGCGTCTGGCCCTCCACCAGGACCTTGACCGTCCCGTCGGGGAGCTTCAGCAGCTGGAGAACCGTCGCCAGCGTGCCGACGGTGTAAAGGTCGTCCGCACCGGGATCCTCGTCGCCGGGGTTCTTCTGGCTGACGAGCAGGACCTGCTTGTCGCCGGCCATGACAGCCTCGAGCGCCTTGACCGACTTCTCCCGACCGACGAACAGCGGCACGATCATCTGCGGAAACACGACGATGTCGCGAAGCGGCAGCACTGGCAAGGTCGTCATCGGCGTCATTCTCCACTCCGGTCGCCTAAACCCGACCGCTTGGCACGGATATGGGAAGGCCCCGCACCAGCATCAATCTGCATCACGTAACGACCGGCACCAGCTGCGCTGAAGCCGCAGCCCCCCCTCAGCAAATGTCCCGGTCGCGCGTTTCCGGCAAAGCCAGGAGCGTGACGACGAACGCCACGGCCACCACGATGAAGGTGTACCACAGCCCGCCAAAGGGATCGCCGCTGCGGGCGATGATGTACTGGGAGATGAGCGGCAGGAACCCGCCGAAATAGCCGGTGCCGATGTGATAGGGGATCGACAGCGACGTATAGCGGATGCGCGCTGGAAACAGCTCGACCAGGATCGCCGCGACCGGGCCGTAAGTCATGGCCGAGAGAATACCCAGGGCGAGCCCCGCCAAGATGATCAGCAGGTCGTTGCGCGGACCGGGCGCAGCGGCGGTCGGGTAGCCCGCCTTGGCCAGCGCCACTTCGACTGCAGTCTTGTCGAAGGGTGCGGCGACGTCGTCGAGGTCGATGGCCGTCGCCCTTCCGACCGTGATCCGAAGCGGCAGGCCGGCCGACTCCAGCCGGCGGAAACCGATGCCGCGGCTCGAGAAGAACTGCATAGCGTTGCCGCACGCGGTCTCCTGCTTATGGGCGAAGGGGTTGTACTGACAGCGAACCCCCATGACCGTTATCGGTGCCGCAGCTGTCGCGCGCGCCAGCGTCGGGTTCGCGGCATGGGCCAGAAGGTGGAACAGCGGGAACAGCAGCAGGAGGGTCAGGCCGTAGCCCGCGACCATCATCGGCCGTCGGCCCCAGCGGTCGCTGAGATGGCCGGCCAGGACGAAGCACGGGGCCGACAAGAGTGCGATCACACCGCACAGCAGCTTTGCATGCGTCTCGTCGACCAGTGCCGTCTGCTGCAGGAAGTAGAGCGTCGAGAATTGCGCCGTGTACCAGATCACCGTCAACCCGGCCGAGATGCCGAAGAGCGCAACAAGAAGCAGGCGGACGTTGCCGACACGGGTAAAGGTCTCGCGCAAGGGAGCGGCGCTGGTCCCTCCGCGCGCCTTCATCGCCATGAAGACCGGGCTCTCGGCGAGCTTCAGCCGGATGTAGAGCGACACCGCCAGCAGCAGCAGCGAACCCAGGAACGGCACGCGCCAGCCCCACGCCTCGAAGCTCTCCCGACCGACGACGCCTGTCACACCGAGCGTTACGATCAGCGACAGCAGGAAACCGCCGACGACCGACGCCTGAATGAAGCTGGTAAAGAAGCCGCGCCGGCCCTTAGGTGCATTCTCGGCCACGTAGATCGCCGCCCCGCCATATTCGCCGCCGAGCGCCAGACCCTGGAGTAGCCGCAAACCAACGAGCATGACCGGCGCCCAGATGCCGGCGGTGGCGAATGTCGGCAGCACGCCGACGAGGGCTGTCGCCAACCCCATCAGCGTGATCGTCGCCAGAAAGGTGTGCTTGCGCCCGACCCGGTCGCCAAGAATACCGAAGATCAGCGCCCCGATCGGGCGGACGCCAAAGCCCGCGCCGAACGTCGCCAGGCTGAGCAGCAGCCCCGCGGTCGGGTTATCACTGGGGAAGAATAGTCGCCCGAGCAAAACGGCAAGCGTGCCGTAGACGAAGAAGTCGTACCACTCGAAGATCGTCCCGAGTGACGAGGCGAGGATGATCAGCCAGTCGCGCTGCGGCTCGAAGCACGGCTCGACGCCTGCATCCTTCCCTGCTGCCACCGTCGCCATTGCCGTCTCCCCGCCGTCTATCAAAGCGGGTTCGCCGGCCGCGCGCAATGTCTTGTCACGGCTTGAGCATCATGCCGGCGGATCGGCGATCATCGCCGTGAACCGCGCCTCGGCGGCAAGCTTGCCATCGACCGTCGCCCGCCCGGCGAACTTGCACACGGTCGCCCGGCGTTGGACGAACTCGACGTCGAGGGCGAGCAGGCAGCCGGGTTCTACCGGGGCGCGGAACTTCGCCTCCTCGATCGCCATGAAATAGACGAGCTTCCCCGAGTTCCTTCAGGTCCATCGACAGGATGGCAAGCACGCCGGCAGTCTGCGCCAGCGCCTCCACGATCAGCACGCCGGGCATGATCGGCCGTCCGGGAAAATGGCCGGCGAAGAATGGCTCGTTGATGCTTACCGCTTTGATGCCGCGCGCCGACCGGTCGGGCACGATAGCCTCCACCCGGTCGACGAGCAGCATCGGAAAGCGATGCGGGATCAGGCCCATCACCGCCCGCACGTCGACCGCGGCGAGCGTGGCCGGCGTGCTCTCGGTCATCGCGGGCTACTTCGCGGCGGGCGCGGTCGTCGACACGCGCGGCAGCGCCTTGTCGAGCCGGGCAATGACGTCGCTGGTCACGTCGATCGCAGCCGCATGCTGCAGCGTTGCGCCCTCGGCGAGGACGATCGTCGCGCCGCGCTCGCGCATCACGGCCGTGATGATCGGGTTGGTCGCATCGGTGATCTGCTTCAGCACGTACTGCCGCGACAGCTGGAAGTCGTTGCCGCGCTTCTGCAGGTCCTGCTCGGCAGTCTGCCGGCGCTGCTGATAGTCGCGCGCCTTGGTCTGCCAGGCGGTGACAGTCGCCGGCGGGGCACCCTGCGCCGGCTGCGACTTGGCGAGCGTCTCCTCCTCGGTACCGAACTGGGTACGGAGCGAGGCGACGCGCGCCTGGATGGCGTCATTCCGCGTCTTGAGTTCGGCCTGCGCCTGCTTGCCGGCGGCGGAGTTGCCGATGACGCGGTCCATATCGACGATGATCACCACCGGCGGCGGCAGCGTCTGCGCCAGCGCCGGGGCGACGAAGGCGAACGGAGCGGCGACCAACGCCGCAAACTTGAACATGGTCTTCATCAGAACTGAGTCCCTACGTTGAATTGAAACAGCTTGGGGTCGTCGCCGGGCTGCTTGACCAGCGCTTTTGCCAGATCGAACCGGAACGGCCCGAAGGGTGAGTTCCACGACACGCCGACGCCGACCGCGACCCGCGGTTTGGCCGAGTTGCCGAGGAAGGCCTCGTCGAAGCCGGAGCCCTTGGTGCCGTCGTTGGACGCGCATGTGCCCGCGTTGTAGACGGACGTCAGGTGCGGGTTGGCCGCCCCCGGCGGCGCTGCGAGGCAGCTTGTGCTCGGCGTCGGGATCTTGAACACCGCCCCGACGTCGGTGAAGATCGACGGCCGCAGACCGAGCTCGGAACCCGCGGCGCCGAGCGGGATCTGCACCTCGATGCGCGCGCGGTAATAGGTCTCGCCGCCGAGCGCATCGTCGGTGTAGTCCTTGCGGTTGGGGTCGATCGTGCCGTCAGCGAGCAGCGGCTCGCGCAGGACGCGCGGGCCGACGCCGCGGATGCCGAAGCCGCGGATCTGGCCTTCGCCAAGGAAGAAGCGGTCGGTCAACCGTACTGCCTGGCCGCCATAGCCGAAGATGTAACCCGCCTCGCCGCCGATGTTCAGGATGAAACCGCTGTTGGCGCCGAACAGCGGCCGGTACCAGTCGTAGTTGGCCTTCGTCCGCAGATACTTCACGCCCGTGAAGACGCCCGCAAGGTCCTGGCTGAAGACGAAACGTTGTCCGCGACTGGGGCGGTTGGGATTGTTGACGCTGTTGTAGATGAGGCTGTAGCCGACCGACGACGTCGTATAGCTGCCGACAGCATCGCACAGGTAGCGACCGGCACGCAGCGGATCGCAGGTCGTGAAGTTGCCGGCACCGTCGGTGTTGTAATAGGTCGCCTTGTCGAGCGTCACGTTCTCACGGCTGAGACCATAGCGGATGGACGCCGCCCAGAACTCGGTGATGGCAAAGCCGGTGCGGATTTGGAATCCCGTCGTCGTATCGGAATAGGTCGTGTTGCGCGTGTTGTCGGCCAGCGTATTGAAGGCGTTGTAGTCGCGCCGGAAGATATCGAAGCCGAGAGCAAGGTTGCGGCCGAACAGATAGGGTTCGGTGAAGCCCGCCTCGATCGACTTCGAGTAGCTGGAAATGTTACCCGAAAGCCGCAGTTCCTGCGCCCGACCGCGGAAGTTGCGCTGCGTCACCGACGCCGACAGGATGAAGTTCTCGAGGCTCGAATAGCCCGCTGACACCTCGAGGCTACCGGTCGACTTCTCCTGGACGTTGACCTCCAGGATCACCTTGTCGGGGGTCGATCCCGGCTTCTGCTCGACTTCGAGCTTATCCTGGAAGAAGCCCAGCCCCTGCAGGCGGTCGCGCGACCGCTTGACCTTCAGGGTGTTGAATGCGTCGCCTTCAGCCAGCCGGAACTCACGACGGATGACCTGGTCCTTGGTGCGGACGTTGCCGTTGATGTTGATCTTCTCGACATAGACACGCGGTGCTTCGGCGATCTGAAACGTGATGTTCATCTCGCGCTTGTCTTTGTCGCGATTGAACTGCGGCCTGATGTCGGCAAACGCATAGCCGAGCAGACCCGCCGTTTCCTGCAGCGTATCGACCGTATTCTCGATCTTCTGGGCGTTGTACCAGTCGCCCTTCTTCTCGGTCAGCAGTTTCTTGAACGTGTCCGCCTTGATGTCGCGGATATCGGATTCGATGTTCAGGTCACCGAACTTGTACCGCTCGCCCTCGTCGACGACGTAGGTGATGATGAAGTCCTTGCGGTCGGGCGTGAGTTCGGCGACCGCGGACACGACGCGGAAATCGGCATAACCCTGCGTCAGGTAGAACTGGCGGAGCTTCTGCTGATCGTAGGCGAGCCGGTCGGGATCGTAGGTGTCGTTCGACGTGAAGATGCGGAACGGCCGCGCCTGGCGCGTCGCCATAACGCTGCGCAGCTGGCTTTCCTTGAACTTGTGGTTGCCGAGGATGTTGATCTGGCGGACCTTTGACTTCGCGCCTTCGCTGATTTCGTAGACGAGATCGACGCGGTTCTGGTCGAGCTGGACGATCTTCGGCTCGACGCCAGCCGAGAAGCGGCCCGAGCGCCGATAGACCTCGAGGATGCGGCCGACGTCGGCGCGGACCTTCGACCGCGTGAAGATCTGCCGCGGGGCGAGCTTGATCTCCTCGCGGACCTTCTCTTCCTTGACGCGCTTGGCACCCTCGACCAGCACGCGGTTGATGACCGGGTTCTCCTTGACGGTGATCGTCAGCGTCCCGTTGTCGTCGAGGATCGTCGCGTCGGCGAACAGCTCGCTCGCGTAGATTTCCTTCAGGGCCTTGTCGAGCCGGTCCCGGTCGTAGGTGTCGCCGACCTCCAGGTTGACGTAGGAACGCACCGTTTCGGGCTCCAGCCGCTCCGTCCCCTTGACGATGATCGCCTTGACCGTGCCGCTGGTGTTCGGGACCGGCGTCGGGAACGTGCCCGTCGGGCTCTGCGTCAGCAGGGGGTTCGTCTGCGCGACGGCGATGTGCGCGCAGGCGGTGCTCGCCAGCAGGACGAGCGTCAGGCGACGGGCGCAGCGGGTCCGGCGCCGTTCGGCGACACGCGATAGTGGCTCACTCACGCAGACAACCCGCCCTTCACTCTGCCGCCCTGCCGCGCTGCGCGACTCCGCCCAAGCCGCGCCTTCACCCAAAAAGCCCCGAAAGCCGGTGCCACGCTCCGATCCCGGCGAGGTCGTTCCAGGTGAGGAACACCATCAGCGACATCAGTGCGGCAAACCCCGAGAGAAACGCCCATTCCTGGACCTTCGCCGCCAGGGGCCGCCGGCGAACCGCCTCGACCGCGTAGAGGAACAGATGCCCCCCGTCCAGCATCGGAACTGGCAGGAGGTTGATGAATCCGAGATTAATCGAGACGAAGGCCATGAACTGGATCAGGTTCGGCAGTCCGAGCGCCGCCGCCTGTCCGGAAATCTGGGCGATCTTGATCGGTCCGCCGAGCTCGCTCGCCGAGCGGTGGCCGCCGACGACCTGAACCAGCCCTCGTCCCGTAGTCGCGATCAGGTCGCCCACCTCGCGCACCGCCGCCGCCAGAGCCGCGGGCAGTGGGCGGGCGACCAAGGCGCGACGGCCCGCTGCCACGCCGAGTTGGGCGACACGGTAGTGGCCGCCGAACTCGTCGGTACGTTCGACCATCCGCGGCTGGATGGCGATGGTGAGGAGCGTCGTGCCGCGAGCGATCTCGGCGCGGATCGGCGTGCCGGCGTTACCGACCACCGAGGCGACGACATCCTCGAACGTGTCGATGTCGTGTCCGTCGAGGGCGAGCAGCCGGTCGCCCGGGCGCAACCCGGCCACCGCCGCGGCGCTGCCTGGAGCGACGCGGTCGACGACCGGCGGCGTGACCGACTGACCATAGATCATGAAGAAGCCGGTAAAGACGACGACGGCAAACGCGAAGTTGATCAGGGGGCCGGCGGCAATCACCAGCGCGCGCTGCCACAAGGGGCGGAACTGGAACATGCCGACGCGCTCGACCGGCGTCGCCTCTGGAACGTCCGCCGGCCGGCTCGCCGCATCGGCATCACCCGCGAACTTCACATAGCCGCCGAGCGGCAGCGCGCCGACCTTCCAGCGGGTGCCGCGCCGGTCGGTCCAGCCGAAGATCTCGCTGCCGAAACCGATCGAGAACGCTTCCGCGCGGATGCCGAACAGCCGCCCGACGAGATAGTGACCCATTTCGTGAACGAACACGAGAATGCCGATGACGAGGGCGAAGGTCGCAACGGTCAGGCCGATCCCGGGCTGCGGCAGGGTCGTCACGTCCGCCTCCTCGCTGTCGCCACTGCAGCCTCGCGGCGCGCCGCACCATCGACGGCGATCACCTCGTCCAGCGACGACACCGGAGCCGCGCCGATCCTGTCGACGGTATCGGCGACGATTGCGGCGATATCGAGGAAGCCGACCTCACCCGCGAGGAAGGCCGCGACCGCGACCTCGTTGGCGGCGTTGAGCACCGCCGGGGCCGAGCCACCGGCGCGCATCGCCGCAATCGCCAGTCCCAATGCGGGGAAGCGCTCGTGATCGGGCGCCTCGAAGGTCAGCGACGCCGTTGCCGCCAGGTCGAGGCGGGCCGACGGCGTGATCATCCGGTTCGGCCAGGCGAGGCAGTAACCGATCGGCGTGCGCATATCGGGCGTACCGAGCTGGGCCAGCATCGATCCGTCGATATATTCGACAAAGCTGTGCACGACCGACTGCGGGTGAACGATGACCTCGAGCTGGTCGGGCGTGACGGGGAACAGGTGGTGCGCCTCGATCAGCTCCAGCCCCTTGTTCATCAGTGTCGCGGAATCGACCGAGATCTTCGCGCCCATCGACCAGACCGGGTGATTGCACGCCTGGGCCGGGGTGGCAGCGCGCATCTCGTCGGCGCTGGCGCGGCGGAACGGCCCTCCGCTGGCGGTGACGATGATCCGGGTGACGCGCTCCGGATTCGCGTGGTCGAACACCTGGAAGATGGCGTTGTGCTCGGAATCGACCGGTAGCAGCGTCGCGCCCGACCGTGCCGCCGCAGCGGTCACGACGTCCCCGGCGCAGACCAAGGTCTCCTTGTTGGCGATGGCAACGGTCGCTCCGCGCTCGACCGCAGCAAGTGTCGGCGGCAGGCCGGCCGCGCCGACGATGGCGGCAACGACGACTTCGGCCGGCGCGCGGGCCGCGTCGCAAAGCGCCTCGCGACCTGCAGCGGCCTCGATCCCACTGCCGGCGAGCGCATCCTTCAGCGCGGCGTAGCAGCTCTCATCGGCAACCACGGCAAGCTTCGCTCGAACGGCCTTGGCCGCGGCTGCAAGACGTTCGACGTCGCAGTTCGCTGTCAGCGCCTGAACGCACCATGCCTCGGGGGCGCGGGCGATCAGGTCGAGGGTCGATGCGCCGACGGAGCCGGTCGCGCCAAGCACGGTAACGGTCCGCGGGGTCATCGGCCGGTAGCCCAGGCGAGCGCGCAGATCACCGCGACTGGCACCACGCCGTCGATCCGGTCCATGACTCCCCCATGACCCGGCAACAGGTTGCCCGAATCCTTGACGCCGGCGCGACGCTTCAGCCAACTCTCGAACAGATCGCCGCCGATCGCCGCAAGGGCGAGTAGCGCCCCGCAGCCGGCGATGGTTGCGGCATTGAGTGCGAGCCGGCCACCAGACCACTCTGGCAGCCGCATCTGCACCGCGGATACAAACGCAAAGCCGGTCGCGAACGCGGCGGCGACTCCACCGACCACGCCCGCCCACGTCTTGTTCGGACTGATCGCCGGCGCGAGCTTGGGGCCGCCAATCGCCCGCCCAGCAAAATAGGCGCCGATATCGGTCGCCCAGACGATAGCAAAGACGCTTCCGACTATCCCCACGCCCCCGACTTGCACCCTCAGCCACAGCAGCGAGACCATCGGCAAACCACAATAGAGCAATCCGGCCGCGACCCAGAACGCGCGGCTGCGGTCGAACCCACGGACGAACAGCCCGAGCAGTCCCGCGCCGGCCGCGAGCACGATCAGCGCGTCGAGAGCAGAGATTCCGACCGTCACCACCGCGACCGCGGCCAGCACGCCGAGGGTTGCCAACCGAAACGGTCGTGCGACGCCGTGCATGACGCTCCACTCGGCGCTCATCAGCATACAGGCGGCGGCGACTAGCGCGGTGAAGGCGAGCCCGCCGGCCAAGGTCGCGGCGATCGCCACCACCGCCAGCGCCACGCCGACAACGACGCGGGTCGCCAGCTCGCTGCCACCCGTCGCCACGCTAACGGCCGCCATAGCGCCGGTCACGCTGGCCGAAGACCTCAACCGCGCGCTTGAGCGAAGCGGCGTCGAAATCGGGCCACAGCTCGTCGGTGAAGACCAGTTCGGCATAGGCCGCCTGCCACATCAGGAAGTTCGACAGGCGCTGCTCGCCGCTCGTGCGGATCATAAGGTCGGGCGGCGGCAGGCCAGCGGTGTCGAGCCGCGCCTCGATCGCCGCGGCATCGATCCCCGCGGGAGCGAGCATGCCGGCGGCGGCGTCGGCGGCGAGTTGCCGGGCGACCCGGACCAGCTCGTCGTGACTGCCGTAATTCAGCGCCAGCACGAGCGTCAGCCGGCTGTTGCCGGCAGTGAGCTGGGCCGCTTGTTCGAGCATAGCGATGACGTCGTCGCTCAGCGCCCCTGTATCGCCGATGAAGCGAAGGCGGACGCCGTTCGCGTGGAGCTCGGCGATCTCGGTACGCAGATAATGGCGTAACAGCCCCATCAGGTCGCTGACCTCGTCGGCCGGACGACGCCAATTCTCGCTGGAGAAGGCGTAGAGCGTCAGCACCTCGATGCCGAGATCGGGCGCGGCCTCGATCGTCCGCCGCACCGCCTCGACGCCCTTACGGTGTCCCATGATCCGCGGCAGGTGGCGCGCCTTTGCCCAGCGGCCGTTGCCGTCCATGATGATGGCGACGTGGCGCGGCGGTGCGCCCGGCGTGCTCGCGTCGGGCGGCAGGACGCGGCGGGGCGCGGCGCGCAGACTCACTTGCCGAGAATTTCCTTTTCCTTGGCACCCGACACCGCGTCCATTTCAGCGGTGATCCGGTCCGTGATCTTCTGGACCTCGGCCTCGAGCCGCTTCTGCTCGTCCTGGCTGATATCGCCCTTCTTCTCGGCGGCCTTCAGGCCCTCCATGCCGTCGCGGCGAACGTTCCTGACCGCGATTTTTGCCTTCTCGCTATACTGCCCGGCAAGCTTGGCCAACTCCTTGCGCCGATCCTCGGTCAGGTCGGGAATCGGCAGGCGCAGCGTCTGTCCGTCGACGATCGGATTGAGACCAAGTCCCGCGGCGCGGATCGCCTTGTCCACGGGCTGGACGTTCGACTTGTCCCAGATCTGGACCGAGAGCATCCTGGCCTCGGGCGCGGTCACGGTCGCGACCTGCGACAGCGCCATGTTCGCGCCATAGACTTCGACCGTGACCCGGTCGAGCAGCGAGGTCGACGCCCGCCCGGTCCGCAAGCCGCCGAGGTCGCTCTTCAGCGCCTCGACCGCCGAGTTCATCCGCCGCTCGAGATCGGCCTTGTGCGCGTTCGCGTCGAAAACTGCCATCGCCTAGTCCCCTGCCCCGTCACCGACTGAAGCCGCCGGATCGCCTACCGTGGTCGACTTGCCCTCGCCGGCGAGGACTGCCGTCAGGCTACCTTCGCTGCGGATGTTGAAGACGACGATCGGAATGTGATTATCGCGGCACAACGCCACCGCGCTCGCATCCATCACCTTCAGATCGTCCGCCAGGACCTTGTTGAAGCTGAGGCGGTCGTAGCGGGTTGCGGTGGCCACCCGCTTCGGGTCCGCGTCGTATACACCGTCGACACTGGTCCCCTTGAACAGCGCGTCGCAGCCCATTTCGGCCGCTCGCAACGCCGCCGCCGTATCGGTGGTGAAGAACGGGTTACCCGTGCCGGCCGCGAAGATGACCACGCGCCCTTTCTCCAGGTGCCGCTCGGCGCGCCGCCGGATGTAAGGCTCGCAAACACTCGCCATAGGAATCGCCGACTGGACGCGCGTGTCGACGCCGGCCTGTTCCAGTGCGTTCTGCACGGCGAGCGCGTTCATCACCGTCGCCAGCATGCCCATATAGTCGGCGCTGGCCCGGTCGAAGCCCTTGGCCGCCGCAGCCAGCCCGCGAAAGATGTTGCCGCCGCCGACAACCAGGCACAGCTCGAACCCGGCCTCGCGAGCGCGCTTGACCTCGATCGCAATGCGCGCCGTCTCGACCGGGTCGATGCCGTACTGGCCCGACCCCATCAGCGCCTCGCCCGACAGCTTCAACAGGATGCGTTTGTACGCAGGTGGAGCCATGGGCTTAGCGGTACTCCGGAGGGCGGTGCGACATTAGGGACCGGGGCCGGCAAAGCCAACCCCGCGAAGTCCTTACGCCGTCGGCTCCGGTTCCGGCTGCTTGACCCCCGAGGCCGCTGCAACCTCGGCGGCGAAGTCGGTAGCGGCCTTTTCGATCCCCTCACCTAACTGGAAGCGAACGAATTCGGTGACCGTGATTGGCGTGCCGGCAGCCTTCGCGGCAGCAGCGACAACGTCCCCAACCTTCGACTTGCCGTCGATGACGAAGATCTGGGTCAGCAGCGCGTTTTCCTGCCGGTACTTCTTGACGCCGCCCTCGATCATCTTCTCGACGATCTCGGCCGGCTTGCCCGATCCGGCCGCCTTCTCACGCGCGATGGCGCGCTCACGTTCGACGACGGCCGGATCGAGGCCGTTCTCGTCGAGCGCGAGCGGGTTCGCCGCGGCGATGTGCATGGCGAGCTGGCGACCCAGCGGCTCGAGCACGTCCGCCGGCGACGACGATTGCAAACCGACAAGCACGCCGATCTTGCCGAGGCCGGGCGTCACCGCATTGTGGACATAGGTGACGACGACACCCTCGCTGACCTCGACGACCTTCGCGCGGCGCAGCGACTGATTTTCGCCGATCGTGGCAATGTTGTGCGTCAGCACGTCCTGGACACTCATGCCGTCGCGCTCGGGGTATAGCGCCGCAGCCAACGCCGAGACGTCGTCGCCGTGGCTATGCGCCATACCGGTGACAGTGCGGACAAAGCTCTGGAACTGGTCGTTCTTGGCGACGAAATCCGTCTCGGAATTGACCTCGACAACTGCCCCGCGGGTGCCTGCGGCGGTCACACCGACCAGCCCCTCGGCGGCCGTGCGGCCGGCCTTCTTGGCCGCGCTCGCGAGCCCTTTGGTCCGCAGCCAGTCGACCGCGGCCTCCATGTCGCCGTTGGTCTCGTTCAGCGCCTTCTTGCAGTCCATCATGCCTGCGCCGGTGCGGTCGCGCAGGTCCTTGACCATGCTCGCAGTGATGTCGGCCATCGATCGTCTCCCGAATATCCGTGCTGATCGTCATCCCCGCACCGGCGGAAACCTGGACGCTATGGCGGATCCGGATCCTGCCGGTGCGGCGGATGACAGCGAGTAGATTAGGCGGCGGCGCCTTCCGGCCCGGCGACGTGAACGTCCACCGCCGCGAGGGCTTCGACATGCTCGGGCGATACCGGCTCGGGCTCGTGGAAGAACTCGACGGGAGCCTCCTCCATCGCGCCGAGGTCGATGCCCTGGCTCGCCTGACGGCCCTGGCGCGCCTCGATGATCGTGTCGGCGACCGCATTACAGTAGAGCTGCACCGCGCGGCTGGCGTCGTCGTTGCCTGGGACCGGGAAGGCGATGCCGCTCGGATCGGTGTTGGTGTCGAGGATGGCGATCACCGGGATGCCGAGCGTCGCGGCCTCCTTGATCGCCAAATCTTCCTTGTTGACGTCGATGACAAAGATAATGTCGGGCAGCCCGCCCATGTCGCGAATGCCGCCGAGCGACAGCTCGAACTTGTCCCGCTCGCGGGTAAGGCGCAGGACCTCCTTCTTGGTAAGGCCAGCGGTGTCGCCCGACAGCTGCTCCTCAAGCATCTTGAAGCGCTTGATCGAGCCCGAGATCGTCTTCCAGTTGGTCAGCATGCCGCCGAGCCAGCGGTGGTTGACATAGTGCTGGCCGGAGCGACGGGCGGCCTCGGCGATCGGATCCTGCGCCTGGCGCTTGGTGCCGACGAACAGAACCTTGCCGCCGCTGGCGACCGTTGCCCGGACGAAGTCGAGCGCGCGCGCGAAAAGCGGCACGGTCTGCGACAGGTCGATGATGTGGACACCATTGCGATCGCCGAAGATGTATGGCTTCATCTTCGGGTTCCAGCGGTGCGTCTGGTGGCCGAAGTGGGCGCCGGCCTCAAGCAGCTGCGCCATCGAGACGACGGGAGTCGCCATGTTCTTCTCTCCTCTGTCCGGTTGTTCCGCCGCAGGGGGTGTAACGGCCGGAGCCGCCACCGGAAGGGTTGCCCCTGCGTGAGTGGTTGACGTGAGGCGTGCCGGTTAGCCGAACGCACAGCTGGGCGCAAGGGGGCGCGGACACACGGCGGCGGCGGCGCGGCGATCTGGTAGGAAGTGTTGTCCAAAAAAGAGGCCAACCTTCCGGCGGCTCAAGGGACTGCAACGCGACACGAAAGCGTCACACGGGCATGGCATCGCGGACGCAGACACCGGGGGAGGCTCGTCATGATCTGGGTGAGGCGCTGCCTGATTGCGGCCGCTGTTCTGCTCGCGGCACCGGCGGTGGCGGGGACTGCGCCAGCCACGCCCAAGCTGATCGTTGCCATTTCGGTCGATCAGTTTTCGGCCGGGCTGTTCGATCAATACCGCGGCCGCTTCACCGGCGGTCTCAAAACTCTGCAGCGTGGGGTGGTGTTCCCCAACGGCTACCAGAGCCATGCCGCCACGGAGACCTGCCCCGGCCATTCCGTGTTCCTGACGGGGCGCCACCCCTCGGCGACGGGCATCGTCGCCAACAGCTGGTTCGACCGTGCCAGCGGAACGCAGGTCTACTGTCTTGCCGATCCCGCCGGGCCGGTACCCGACCGGCCCGACGCGCCGCGGGGCCCGGCAAACCTCAAGGTGCCGACGCTCGGCGAGTGGCTGAAGGCTGCCAACCCTGCAAGCCGGACGTTCGCCGTATCGGGCAAGGACCGCGGCGCGATCACGATGGCCGGGCACGGCGCCGACGGCACCTTCTGGTGGGATGACACGCTGGGCGGCTTCACCACCTACGTTCCGGCGGGAACGACGGCCGCTGCGCGGCTGGCGCCGGTCAAAGCGTTCAACGCCGCGCTGTTCGCGCGCTGGTTGAAGAAGGCTCCCGCCTGGCTGCCGCTCGACCCGCGCTGCGCCGCCGGCGACGGCCCCCGTCGCTACGGCATGCTGACCGTCGACCACCAGGTGCCGCCGCTCGGCTGGATCGCGCCGCCGCCGGGACGGACTTCGTCCGCGACCCCTATTTCCAGTCGTGGTTCCGCGCCTCGCCGATGTACGACCAGATTGCGCTCGACCTCGCGGCGCAGCTGATCGCGACCCAGAAGCTGGGGCGCGGCCCGGCTCCCGACGTGCTCGCGATCAGCCTCAGTTCGGTGGATTACGTCGGTCACCGCTACGGTGCCGAGAGCCCCGAGCAGTGCGATAACCTGGCTCACCTCGACGCGATGCTCGGCGCGTTCCTCGCAAAGCTGGAGGCGCTCAAGGTCCCCGTCGTCGTGATGCTGAGCGCCGACCACGGCTCGCTCGACACGCCCGAACACGCCGTGGAGGTCGGCGTGCCGGCGACGCGTCTCGATACCAAGAAGTTCATGGCCGACGTCGGCGCGGCGGTCGCCGCCGACCTCAAGCTCGAGACGTCTCCACTTGCCGGCGATCCGTACGAGATCTCGATCGTACCGCCGCCCGGGGCAGACCCCGCGCTGACTCAGCGGATCTCCGCCGCGACAATCGCCCAACTGAAGCTGCGGCCCGAGGTCGTCGCCGTCTATACCAAGGCCGAGGCGCTGGCGGGCCTGCCACCCAAGGGCAAATCGGCCGACGAGATGACGATGCTCGAGCGCATTGCCGAGTCGACCGATGCCGAGCGGTCCGGCGACATCATGACGGTGCTGAAGCCGTACACGACGCCGGGCATGCCGATCAATCTGGGCGATGCGATCGGCGGGCACGGCAGCCTGTGGAACTATGACCGGCGGGTGCCGATCCTGTTCTGGTGGCCCGGTGCCCAAGGCTATGAGCAGCCGCTGCCCGTCGAAACCGTCGATATCGCCCCGACGCTTGCCGCACTTGTCGGGGTGAAGCCGCCTGAGGTGGACGGCCGCTGCCTCGACCTCGACCGGACCGCGGCGACGACCTGTCGCTAGCCTAATCGATTGCCGCCAGACTGGCGGCGGCGACACCGCGAAGCCGCTCGACCTTGGCAACGACTTCATGGTCGATCGCGAAGTCGTGGCCTAGGAGCAGCTGCGCTCGACGTCCGCCACCCAGCGCGATCCGCGCGACGATCTCGCCCCGCCCGCCACGCCGGTCCCCGACCAGCGCGGCAAGACCGGGCACGGGATCGGTACCGGCGAAGTCCAGCGTCAGCCGGCAGCGCATCCGGGCAGCGAGGGCGGCCAGCGGCCGGACTCCGCGCACCGTCACGCGCGGTGCATCCTCGCCGGGGCGCCACAGCAACTCGCCGTGGACCAGCACGGCGTCGCCACTGGCCGCGGCGGCTAGGACCGCGCCCTGCGCCTCCTCGTCGAAGCAGCTCGCCGCGTACTGACCGCTGGCATCGGACAGCGTCAGCTGCAGGTACTTGCTCGACTTGCCGTTCTGCGGCGTCCGCCACTTCGCATCCTCGATCAGCCCGGCGAGCGTCGCCGGCAGCCGGCCGCCGCCCGGCGGCGGCTCCATCGTCGCGGCCTCGGCGAAGGTGCGGACATTCTGGGCGCGCAGGAGATGCCCGAAGCTCTCCACCGGATGACCGGAGAAGTAGAAGCCGAACGCCTCTTTCTCGTGCGCCATGGTCTCGGCGAGTGTCCACGCCTTGGCCGGCGGCACCAGCATGGCCAGCGAGCGATCCTCGGCTGCCCCGAACATCGCCACCTGTGCGCTCTCGCGCGCCGCTGCCGCGCTTTGAGCCGTCCCGAGCAGCGCCTCGGCCAGGGCATGCACGCCGCCGCGGTTGCGCTCGATGCCGTCGAAGGCGCCGCTGCCGACCAGCGCCTCCAGCTGCCGCTTGTTGAGGAGCTTCGGATCGACCCGCTGCGCGAAATCGCCGAGTCCGCTGAAGCGGCCGCCGACCTCGCGCGCCTCGACGATCGCTGCCATCGCCCTCTCGCCCACGCTCTTCAACCCGGCGAGCGCGTAGCGGACGGCACCGCCCTCCACGGCGAAGTCGGCGCTGCTGGCGTTGATACATGGCGGCAGGCAGGTGACGCCCAGCCGACGCATGTCGTCGACGAAGATCGCCAGCTTGTCGGTATTGGCGATGTCGAACGCCATCGAGGCGGCGAAGAACTCGGTCGGATGATGCGCCTTGAGCCACGCGGTCTGGTAGGCGATCAGCGCATATCCGGCGGCGTGGCTCTTGTTGAAGCCGTAGCCGGCGAACTTGGCGACGAGCTCGAAGATGCTGTCGGCCTTGCGCTTGTCGACGCCGTTCTTTGCCGCGCCGTCGAGGAAGCGCGCCTTCTGCGCCGCCATCTCGGCCGCGATCTTCTTGCCCATCGCCCGGCGCAGCAGATCGGCCTCGCCGAGGCTGTAGCCAGCCAGGATCTGGGCGATCTGCATCACCTGCTCCTGGTAGATGATGACGCCGTACGTTTCCTTGAGCACGCCCTCGAGCGCCGGGTGAAGATAGTCGGGCAGCTCCTGCCCGTTTTTCCGGCGCCCGAAAGCGGGAATGTTCTCCATCGGCCCTGGGCGGTACAACGAGACGAGGGCGATGATGTCGGCGAAGCAGTCGGGCCGCACCTGGGCAAGCGTGCGCCGCATGCCCTCGCTTTCGAGCTGGAACACGCCGACCGTGTCGCCGCGAGCGATCAGCCGGTAGGTCTCGGCGTCGTCGAGCGGCAGCGCATCGAGATCAACCGCCCGGCCCTGCCCCGCGAGCAGCTCCTTCGCCCGCTGCAGCACCGACAGCGTCTTCAGGCCGAGGAAGTCAAACTTGACCAGACCTGCCTTCTCGACCCACTTCATGTCGAACTGCGTCACCGGCATGTCGGAACGCGGATCGCGGTAGAGCGGAACCAGCTGGCTGAGCGGCCGGTCGCCGATGACCACACCGGCGGCGTGCGTCGAGGCGTGGCGCGGCAGGCCTTCCAGCCGGAGCGCGATCTCGAGCAAGGTGCGCGACCTTAGGATCGCGGTCACGCTCCGCGACGAGCTCGGAGACGCCGTTCAGCGCCCGCTCCAGCGTCCACGGGTCGGTCGGATGGTTGGGGATCAGCTTCGCCAGACGGTCGACCTGACCGTACGACATCTGCAGCACGCGGCCGACATCCTTCAGGACGGCGCGCGCCTTCAGCTTTCCGAAGGTAATGATCTGCGCCACCTGGCCGCGCCCGTAGCGGCCCTGGACATAGCGGATGACCTCGCCGCGCCGGGTTTCGCAGAAGTCGATGTCGAAGTCGGGCATCGACACGCGCTCGGGGTTGAGGAAGCGCTCGAACAGCAGGCCGTGGGCGAGCGGATCGAGGTCGGTGATCGTCAGCGCCCACGCGACAACCGAGCCCGCGCCCGAGCCGCGCCCCGGCCCGACGGGAATGCCCTCGGCCTTCGCCCAGCGGATGAAGTCGGCGACGATCAGGAAGTAGCCGGCGAAACCCATCTGGACGATGATGCCGGTCTCGAACGCCAGCCGCTCGCGGTAGGGGGTCGCCCCGTCACCGCCGATGCCGAGCGCCGCCAATCGCGCGTCGAGACCGCTCGCCGCCTGCTCGGCCAACATCGCCGCCTCGGCCGCGGGATCGCCCGCCAGGCTGGGCAGGATCGGCTCGCGCGACGGCGTCTTGTACGCACAGCGCTGGGCGACGACGAGCGTGTTGGCGACCGCCTCGGGCAGGTCGGCGAAAAGCGCCTGCATGTCCTTGGCGGGCTTGAGCCAATGCTCGGGGTTCGACTGCCGCCGCTCGGCCGTGTCGACATAAGTGCCGTCGGCAATGCACAGCATGACGTCGTGCGCCGGGTGGACGCTCGCGTCACGGAAGCGAACCGGGTTGGTGGCGACGAGCGGCAGGTCGCGGGCGTCGGCAAGCGCGATCAGCCCGGCTTCAGCGCGCAGTTCCACCGGGTCGCCGCTGCGGCTGAGTTCGACATAGAGCCGCTCGGGAAACAGCCGCTGCAGCGCCTCGGCATAAGCCTCAGCCTCCTGTCCATCCGCCAGCAGGCGCGCGAGTGCCCCCTCCGCGCCCGCGGTCAGCGCCAGCAAGCCATCGGTGCGGCCCCGCAAGCCGTCCAGCGTCAGGTGCGGCTCCTCCGCCGGATCGCCGCCAAGGTGCGCGTCGCTGACCAGCCCGATCAGGTTGTCGTAGCCGGTCTTGTCCTGGACGAGCAGGACCAGCCAGTCGTGCCCCGCCCGCTGGCCGGGCCCGCGACTGCCCGGCCGCTCCACCGCGATAAGGGTGCCGATGATCGGCTGCACCCCGGCCTTGCGCGCCGCCTCGCCGAACTCCATCGCGCCGAACAGGTTGTTGCGGTCGGCGAGCGCGACCGCCGGCAACTTCAGCGCGCGGCAAGCGGTGGCGATCGTCTCCGGCGACATCGCGCCTTCGAGCATCGAATAGGCCGACTGCACGCGCAGATGAACGAAGGGAGCATGGGCCATTGCCCGACGATAGGCGGCAGTGGACGATTTGGGAACGCCCGATCTAGCGGGCCGTGAGGCGCAGCAGCTTGCCGGGGTCGTCGTCGGTCACGATCCAGATCGAACCGTCGGGGCCCTCGACCGCATCGCGGATGCGCTCCCCGCGGCTGGTCAGCAGCCGCTCCTCGCCGACGACACGGTCGTTCGCGATGACGAGACGGACCAGGGCCGTACTCGCCAGTCCGCCGATAAAGAAGTTGCCGCGCCACTCCGGGAACATCGCGCCACGGTAGATCATCAGGCTGGCCGGCGCGATGACCGGGTCCCAGTAATAGACCGGCTGCTCGAGCCCCGGCGCGGCCGTGATGCCGCGGCCGACCGGCTTGCCCGAATATTCCTCGCCATAGCCGATCGTCGGCCAGCCGTAATTCCTGCCGCGGAGGACGAGATTGAGCTCGTCGCCGCCTCGGGGCCCCATCTCCACCTCCCACAGCTGTTGCCGGTCGTCGATGGCGATGCCGAGCACATTGCGGTGGCCGCTCGACCAGATCTCCGGTCGGGCGTCGCGCCTGCCGACGAAGGGATTGTCCCGGACCGGCGTCCCATCGGGATTGAGGTGGACGATCTTGCCCAGATCGGAGCCGAGGTCCTGCGTCTGCGCGCGTCCGGCCAGGATCGACTTGTCGCCCAAGCCCGACGAACAGCGTACCGTCGGCCGCGAACACCATGCGCCCACCGTTCTGCAGGGTCGAGTTGAGCGGTGGATCGGCGCGGAAGATGACCTGCACGCCGGCGAGCCGCGGCGCTGGACCGTCCACCAAAGTCGCCCGCGCGACGGCGAGGCCGCTGCCGCCGCCGCGCGCCTCGGTGTAGGTCCAGTAGATGTGGTGGTCGCGGGCAAAGGTCGGCGCCACGGCGAGGCCAAGCAGCCCGCTCTGCCCTTCGGCAAGCACCGGCGGCAGCCCCGCGACGGGCGGCGACACCTTGCCCGCCGGCGTGACGACCCGCAGTGCGGGCGGGTTCTTCTCGGTCACCAGCATCCGTCCGTCGGGCAGGAACGCAATCGCCCACGGGTAGTGCAGCCCGGTCGCGACCTCCGTGACCTTCGGCTGGCTGCGGCTGTGGACGGCCTCGGCCCGGTGCTGCCCGGGAAAGGCCGGGCGAAACGCCGGAACGTTGGGCGGGTCGGTCGGCCACGGCGCGGCGGTCGCGGAGCTTGCCAGCAGCACCGCCGCCATTGTCGCCATCTTGCGCATCGCCACACTCCACCGGCCGGGCCGTACAAGCGCGCTGCGCGGAAGCGTGTTCCGCTGCTGGCGGGCTGGTTCGCTGCCGCCTATGTCCGCTGCCATGGAGCCGAACGTCGCCGCGATCATCGTCGCCGTCCTCGCCCACGGCGAGCATGGCGTCGTCGCGCGTTTCCTGACCGAGGAAGAAGGTATTGTCGCCGGCTATGTCGCAGGAGGGCGTTCCCGCGCCATGCGACCGGTGCTTCAGCCCGGCAATGGCGTCGCCGTGCGCCTCCGCCGGCGCACGGGCACGCTTGCCGGCGCCACCGTCGAGCTGACACGCGCCCGCACCGGCCTGGCGACCGAGCGGGCGACGGCGGCGGCGCTCGGCTGGCTGACGACTTTGACCGCAACCGTACTCGACGAAGGCACCCCCGCGCCTCGTCTCTACGTCGCGCTCGACGCGGTGCTGACGGCGATGACGGTGGCGACGGCACCCGCCGACTGGCTCGCCGGCGTCGCGCGCTACGAGCTGCTGTTGCTGGCCGAACTCGGTTTCGGCCTCGATCTCGCCAGCTGCGCGGCGACCGGCGCACCCGCGGCAGAGGCGGACCTTGCCTTCGTCTCGCCGCGCTCGTCGCAGGCGGTCAGCCGAGCGGCTGGGGCACCCTATGCGGCGAAGCTTCTGCCTCTGCCGACTTTCCTGCTCGACGGCGGCCCCGCTTCGCCCGCGGAGGTCGCCGCCGGGCTGCACACGACGTCGTGGTTCCTCGACCGCGACGTGCTGACCGGGGCGGCCGCCGGGTTGCGTCTCGCCCGCGCCCGTCTCAGCGATATCGTCAGCTCGCTCTACCGTGAAGGCCGCGAAACGTAACGAGCAGGAACCGTGCCGCGGCGACGCCGTCCGCGGCGCGTGGCTGGTGCCGAGACGGGCCATCGGCTAACCCTCGCGCGATGCTCGATGCCCCTGACGATCCCCGAATCCTCGACACGCCGTTCGCCGACGCGCTCAGCGACCGCTATCTCGTCTATGCCCTGTCGACGATCACGGCGCGGTCGTTGCCCGACGTCCGCGACGGGCTGAAGCCGGTCCACCGTCGCATCCTGTGGGGGATGCGGCTGCTCAAGCTCGATCCGGCGACGGGCTACAAGAAATGCGCGCGCATCGTCGGCGACGTGATGGGCAAGTACCATCCCCACGGCGACGCCTCGATCTACGACGCGCTGGTGCGGCTCAGCCAGTCGTTCGCGCTGCGCTACCCGCTGGTCGACGGGCAGGGCAATTTCGGTAACATCGACGGCGATAACGCTGCCGCCATGCGCTACACCGAGGCGCGGCTGACCGCGGCCGCTTCCGACCTGATGGAGGGCCTCGACGAGGAATGCGTTCCCTTCCGGGAGACGTACAACGGCGAGGAGAGCGAACCCGAGGTCTTCCCCGCCGCCTTCCCCAACCTGCTGGCCAACGGCGCCAGCGGCATCGCGGTGGGCATGGCGACGTCGATCCCGCCGCACAACGTCGCCGAGATCGCCGCCGCCGCGATGGCATTACTCGACGATCCCGCAGCTTCGGCCGAAATCCTCATGCAGCACGTGAAGGGCCCGGACTTCCCGACCGGCGGCGTCGTCGTGGAGGCGGCGGCTGCGATCGGCGCCGCCTATGCAACTGGCCGCGGCAGCTTCCGCCTGCGCGCGCGCTGGGAACGCGAGGACCTCGCGCAGGGCATGTGGCAGATCGTCGTCCACGAGATCCCCTACCAAATCCAGAAGGGCAAGCTGATCGAGGACATCGCGGCGCTGATCAACGACAAGAAGCTGCCGATCCTCGCCGACGTCCGCGACGAGTCCGACGCCGCCATCCGCCTCGTCCTCGAGCCGCGCTCGCGCAACGTCGACCCCGCGGTACTGATGGAGAGCCTGTTCCGCCTGACCGACCTCGAGACGCGCTTTCCGATGAACCTCAATGTGCTCGACGCCGATCACGTACCGCGGGTGATGTCGCTGGCGCAGGCGCTGCAGGCCTTCCTCGACCACCAGCTCGACGTCATCGCCCGGCGGACGCGCTACCGCCTCGGCCGCATCGACGACCGGCTCGAGCTGCTCGACGGCTATCTCAAGGCCTATCTGTCGATCGACGAGGTCATCCGCATCATTCGCGAGGAGGACGAGCCCAAGGCCGAGCTGATCGCGCGCTTCGAGCTCACGGAGCGCCAGGCGGAGGCGATCCTCAACCTCCGCCTGCGCGCGCTGCGGCGACTCGAGGAGATCGAGATCACCAAGGAACACAAGGCGCTGTCGACGGAAGCGAAGACGCTGCGGCAGCTTCTTGCGAGCCCCGAGCGGCTGCGCGCCCGACTTCGCGATGATCTTGGCAAGCTGGCAGTCCGCTACGGGCCTGACACGCCGCTCGGTGCCCGCCGGACCGAGATCGGTACGGCACCGGCGGTGACGATGATTCCGCTGGAGGCGATGATCGACCGCGAGCCGCTGACGGTTATCCTGTCCCAGAAAGGCTGGATTCGTGCGCTGAAAGGTCATGCCGACCTGGCCGCAGGCGAAGCGCTGCGCTTCAAGGAAGGCGACGGCCCTGCCTTCGCGTTCCACGCCGCGACCACCGACCGCATCGTCCTCGCCGCTGCGAGCGGGCGGTTCTACACGCTCGCCGCCGACCGCCTGCCGGGAGGTCGCGGCTTCGGCGAGCCGGTGCGGCTGATGGTGGATCTGGACGGCAATGCCGCGGTGGTGGCCGCCTTCGTCCATGCACCCGACGCGCGACTGCTGCTCGCAGCCAATGATGGGCGAGGCTTCGTCCTCCGCGGCGAGGATCTGCTCGCCGAGACGCGCAAGGGGCGGCAGGTGATGACGCCGCGCGCCGGAGCGACGCTGAAGATCGTGCGGCGCCTGGGCCCCGACGACGACCACCTCGCGGTGATCGGCGACAATCGCAAGCTGCTGATCTTCCCGCTCGCCGACGTACCGGCCATGGTCCGTGGCCAGGGCGTCGTACTGCAGAAGTACCGCGATGGAGGCTTGGCCGACCTTACCAGCTTCCGCCGCGTGAGTGGTCTGTCATGGGCGATGGGCGGCAGTTCCGGCCGAACGCGAACCGAAGTCGATCTCGGCCCTTGGGTTGGCCCGCGCGGCGGCAGCGGTCGCCTACCACCGCAGGGATTTCCGCGCGATAACCGCTTCAGCTGAGAGCGCGGTCGAGGAACGGCGTCGGATCGAGCGGAAAGCCGGCGGCGATCCACGCGCGTTCGACATCGCCGAGCAATCGGCTTACCTCGGGACCGGGGGCGACACCACGTGCGATCAGGTCGCGGCCCGAAACGCCGAAAACAGGTTTCGACCAGCCGGCAACGAACGCTGCCAAGTCCCTGTCCCCGCGAAGCAAGCCACGATCCACCGCGCTGTCGATGCCGTCGCGGTAGGCAAGTTCGGCGAGGCGTCCATCTCGGGCTGCGGTCAGGACCAGCCGCTTACGTTCGACATTCGAGAGGCGAAGCCGCGTCGCCACGGCGTCGAGCACGCCGGCATCGACCGGCAGCAGCGCCGCCAGCCGGCGCAGCGGATGCGGCGCGATCCGCTCCGCCGCCTCGGCAGCACAGACGGCAGCAAGCTGGTGCACCCGCTCGGGCACAATCTCGGGCAGGACCGGCGCGAAGATGCCGAGCTCGGCCATAACCGTCACCGTCGGCACGGGATCGCTGACGCCGAGCAGCTTGAGCACCTCGTCCCGGACCCGCTCCCGCGACAGCGCCATCAGATCGTTCGCCCGCTGCACACAGGCCTCGAGGCCCGCCGTATCGGGCATGCCGGCGCCGAAGCGCGCATGGAAGCGGAAGAAGCGAAGGATTCGCAGATGATCCTCGGCGATACGCGCGAGCGGCTCGCCGATGAAGCGGACAAGGCGGGCGGCGAGGTCCGTCAGCCCGCCGAAGTAATCGTCTACGACGCCGGTCAGGGGGTCCGCGTACAAGGCGTTGATGGTGAAGTCGCGTCGCGCGGCATCGGCCCGCCAGTCGTCGGTGAAGGCGACAGCCGCGTGCCGGCCGTCCGTCGCGACGTCGTGGCGCAGCGTCGTCACCTCGGCGACCAGTCCGTCGGCGACGGCCGTGACGGTGCCGTGAGCGATCCCGGTGGGCACGGCCTTGATCCCCGCCGCCTCGAGGCGGGCGATGGTCTCGGCAGGTACGAACTGCGTCGCGAGGTCGAGGTCACTCGGGACACCGCCAAGAAGCGCATCCCGCACCGAACCGCCGACGAGCCGAGTGCGACCAGCGGCGACATCGAGTGCAGCAACGAGACTCGCTCCTCCCCGTGTTGCCAACCACGCCGGGGACGGCAGTCGCTCCGGCAGGATCAGGCCAGCCGCCGCGCCAGATTGACGACGATCGCCGCCGTCGCTCCCCAGATCTCGTGCGTTTCCCACGCGATCACATAGTAGGATCGCCGCCGTCCCTGCCAGTCGCTTGTGCGCAACTGGTGGTTGGCGGGATCGAGCAGGTGATCGAGCGGCACCTCGAAAATCGAGGCGACTTCGTCGGCATGCGGCACGAGCGGCAGCCCGGCAGGAACGATGCCGATGACCGGCGTGATGTCATAGCCGGTGCCGGTCGTGTAGCGGTCGGTCGCACCGACCACGGTCACGGCTGCGGGCGGCAGCGCCACTTCCTCGTGTGCCTCACGCAAAGCGGCAGCGACAGCATCGGCATCACCAGCGTCGATCCGGCCGCCGGGAAAGGCGACCTGCCCGGCGTGCGCCCGCAGGTGCGCGGTGCGGCGGGTGAACAGCACCGTCGGCCGGTCGTGCGCAACGACGGGGATGAGCACCGCGGCGGGAACCAGCGGCTGCGGATAGGCCGCGTCGACGTTGCCGGCGAAGTCCCAGTCGCCGCGCTTTGCAGCCGCCGCCGGGCCGGTGGCGCCGGCAAGGCGCGCGAAGAGCGATGAAGCGGCTGTGCTCGGCATGGCGGGTCGTCGCGTCTGGATGGCGGAGTGTCAACCGGAAGTCCGGATGCTCGCCTGCGCCAAAATGTCGGTGTGGCTTCGCGCGTTAGCCACTGCGGACGTGCAGGCGTCAGCCGAACGGGAAGAACACGCCGCCGCTCCACAGGCCGGGAGGCTCGGCTCCCTCGGCCAGCGCCCAGTCGGCGAGCTGATAGAAGGTCGCGCGGTTAACCAGCGCCTCGAGCCCACGGCGGACGTGGAGGTAGGGGCGCGGAGTGCCGTCGCTTGCGCTTTCGATGCGAAGGCGGTTTTCCGGCCCTGCAAGGACATGGTCGCCGGTATTAAGGCGAAACGCGAGGCGGCGGCCCTCGCCCTCCCCTTCGCTCTCGACAGCGACGGCGACGAAGGGAGCGTCGTCAACCGCAATATCGAGCTTCTCGCCGGGCGTGACGAGAACGAACCCGCCATCGGGTTCGCGTCGCAGGATGGTCGAAAACAGCCGAACGAGTTCGGGGCGTCCGATCGGCGTTCCCTCATGGAACCAGGTACCGTCGGCGGCGATGCGCATCGCACTGTCACCGCAGTGCGCCGGGTGCCATGCCTCGACCGGCGGCAGCTTCTGCGCAGCGACGAGAGCGGCGATCTCGGCGAGGTCAGCCATCGGTCACCGCCGGTGCGCGAACGTCGGCGGCAGCGACGACCCTTGCCTCACGCGGCAGCGGGCGAAGTTCCTGCTGACGGAGAAGCAGACGCTCACGCTCGACGGGCCCCGGCAGCGACCAGCCTGCGGTGGCAGCGGCGGAGAAACCGAACGGACCGTAGTAGCTGAGGTCGCCAATGAGCAGGATCGGGTCGAGCGCGGCCGCGTCGGCGGCGGCGAGCGACGCCGCGAGCAGTCGCCGCCCGAGCCCGAGAGACTGGAGCGCGGGCGCGATCGCCATCGGCCCCAGCAGGGTCAGCCGCTCGAGCGCGCCAGCGCCGACGAGCGCGATCGGCCAGAACTGGATCGACCCGGCCAAGGCACCGCGATCGTCGCACGCGACGAGGCTCGGCCCCTCGATCGGCCGAGCGCCGCGACGGAGCAGCGAGGCCGTCCGCGCGTGGCGCGTGGGCCCAAAGGCAGCGTCGAGCAACGCCTCGATGGCCGCGGCGTCCCGGGGCGTAGCGGGGCGGATCGACACTGGGGTTCCTTCGGCTGGCGCGCCGAAAACCGGCTGCCGCCGTCGACGTTCCAAAAGGCCCGTCACCGGAGGGCCGCGGTCAATGCGGGCGTGACGTAGGGCAGCCACACCTCTGGACTGCCGAGTGTGGCGTGGCCGCTCGTCGCCGCCGACGCCGGCACGCTGATGCGGGTGAAGCGGGGCGGCAGCGGCGGCGCTTCGGCGGGGGGGTAAAGGATATCGTCGGCGAAGTTCAGCTCGACGACCTTGGCCGAGACGGTGTCGAGCTTGCCCTGCGGCGCGTAGGTGCGCACCGCGTCGAGCGCAAAGGCGAGGTCGACCGGATCGCCGGCCGCCGCCGCCCGGGCATCGAGCATGGCGGCAGCACTTGCGGCATCGGGTGCGGCCCTGGCCAGCAGCGTCGGCGGGACGTTGCCGACCATCGTGATCGCCGCCGCGACGCGCGCGCCGCTGCCCCCCGGCAGCGGGCTCGCGAGCAGCGCATCGCGCGCCGCCAGCCGCCACAGCAGATTGCGCCCGGTGACCGCCGTCGGCCAGGCACCCATGGCAACGAGAGTGCCGATCTCGTTCGGGTACGCCTCGGCCCAGGTCCAGCCGACCATCGCCCCCATCGACACCCCGAGGACCGCGCGCACCCGCGCGACCTTCAGGCTGGCGAGCACGTCGCGGATACCCTTGACGATGTCGCCATAGTCGTAGTGCGGAAAGCTGACGCCGAGGCCGTCGCTCGGCTTCGACGAGGCGCCCATGCCGATGGCATCGGGGATCACGACGTAGGTCGTGCGCAGGTCGAGCGGCGCGCCGGCGCCGAACAGCAGCGGGGCTTTGGGACCGAGGAAGTCGGATCCCGAGCGGCCTGTGCCGTGGAGCAGGACGACGGCATTGTCGATCTCGCCGGCCGCACCGTGGTGCGGCGTGCCGAGGGTGCGGAAGGCGAGCTTGACCGGGGCTGTCCGACCGCCGGCATAGTCGAACTGGCGGATGCGCAGGGTCTGCACCGGCACGCTCGCCGGGACGGTCGCATCGGGCGCGGCGGCAACGGTCGTCACGAGGATCGCCAGAGCGGCCGCCGCTCTCAATGCCCAGGCTCCGCCATCAGTTCGACCAGCACGCCGCCCATATCCCGCGGGTGGACGAAGATGACCGGCACGCCATGCGCACCGATGCGCGGTTCGCCCGTGCCGAGGATCGTCGCCCCTTTCGCGCGCAGCGCGTCGCGGGCGGCGAGAATATCCGGTACCTCGAAGCAGACGTGGTGCTGGCCGCCGTTCGGGTTCTTGGCCAGAAACCCGTTGATCGGCGACGCGGCGTCGTACGGCTCGATCAGCTCGATCTGGCTGTTGGGCATGTCGACAAAACAGACCCAGACCCCTTGCTCGGGCAGCGCGAAACGCTCGCCGATGCGGGTCGCGCCGAGCAGGTCGCGGTAAAGGGCGACGCTGCGCTCGATCGACGGCGTGGCGATGCCGACATGGTTCAACCGCCCGATCATCCGCCCATGCTCCGTTCAGCCTTACCGCACGATAGCTTGCGTTTGTTAACCGGCAATGCGGTAAGTCGAGCGGGTGGGGGAAGCGGAGATGCAGCTGGAACGGCGGGGAGTGCTGCTGGTGCGGAGCGCGCCGGCAGTTCCGATGCTGGTGGCCGCTGCTCGTGCCCAGCTGCTGTGGCTGGGGGTCAACACCGCCGGTCAAATGCGCGCACGCGGAGGCAGCCGGTGACGACGGGTGCTGGCGGCGTCCGCTGCCGACCGCTAGAGCGGAGCGGGGCAAGGGGGTCGGGGTGCCGCTGACCGACGTCGGATTCGTGAGTTCATCTGCTCGCCGCGATCGGCTTCACAGCGCTCGCGGTCAGCGTGATCGCGCAGCGTTCGCCGAACGGCGCGAACCTCTGGCTGGTGATCGCCGCGCTGGTGACCGCCGGCTGGGCCGCCGATTTCCTCATGGCGGCGCGCTTCGGGCGCATTTACATCGCCTTGCTGTCGCCCGCCGAGACGCTCCGCACGGCGGCATGGATCGCGTTCCTGGTCGCGCTGCTGCGCGCGTCGTGGCAGCTCGACACGCGGCTCAGTTCGTCGTTCGTCATCGCCAGCACCATCGGCTTCGTCACCGCCGTACAGCTCGGTATCGATCTGATCGATGTTGCCGGTCATTCCGGCGTCTCGCTGCATGCGGAGCCCGCCGTCGCGGCGCTGTTCGTCGTCAGCCGTCTGACCGTCGCGATCAGCGGGCTGGTGCTCATCCACAACCTGTACGTCAACGCCGAGCCGGGCAGCCAGACCGGCATCCGCCTGCTGTGCGTCGGCCTTGCCGGCTTCTTCGGCTACGATCTCAACCTGTACACGATCGAGTTCCTGCTCGGCAGCCAGTCGGCCGACCTGTTCAACATCCGCGGCGCGGTCGACATGCTGACCGTCCCGCTGCTGCTGCTGTCGGCGCGCCAGGCGTGGATCGCGCGGGTCCACGTCTCGCGGCAGGTCGTGTTCCACACGCTGTCGATGTCGATCATCGGCGGCTACCTGATCCTGATGGCGCTGCTCGCCTACGGGTTGCGGCTCGTCGGCGGCGACTGGGGCCGGCTGCTGCAGATCAGCTTCCTATTTGCCACCATCATCCTGGGCGCTGTGGTCATCCTGCTGCCGCGCTTCCGGGCGATGCTGCGCGTCCAGATCGCCAAGAACTTCTTTGCTTACCGCTACGACTACCGGGTCGAGTGGCTGCGCTTCATCAAGACGGTGTCCGGCATCGACGCCGCCGATCGAGCGCGCCTGCCCGAGCGGGTGGTCGAGGCGGTCTGCACCGTCGTCGAATCGCCCGGAGGCGCGCTGTTCACGCCCGGCGACGACGGCGCCTTCCAGGTTGCCGGCCAATGGCATTGGCGTGGCTTCACCGGCGGCGCCGTCCCGGTCGACGGCGACCTCGCCGCTTTCCTCGGGCAGCGGCAACGCATTATCGATCTCGACGAGCTGCGCGGCGGGACGGGCGATTATGGCGGCCTGACAATACCGGAGTGGGCCGCGCACGACCGCGGCAGCTGGCTGATCGTGCCGCTGCTTCACCTCGACACCCTGCGCGGCTTCATCGTCATCGAGCGGACGCTGGCGCGGCGGACGCTCAACTGGGAGGACTTCGAGCTGCTGCGCACGCTCGGCCGACAGGCAGCGAGCTATATCGCCGAAGCGAAGACGCAGGCGGAGCTGGACGAAGCCGGTAAATTCGACGAGTTCAACCGGCGTTTCGCCTTCATCATGCACGACATCAAGAACTTCGTCAGCCAGCTCAGCCTCGTCGCCCGCAATGCCGAGCGCCACGCCGACAATCCCGCGTTCCGGGCAGACATGGTGGCGACCTTGCAGGGTTCGGTCGGCAAGATGAACGACCTGCTCGCCCGCCTGGCCCAGCGCACCGCCGGTCGCGCCGAGGTCGGTCAGGCGGTCGAGATCAACGGCCTTTTGGCCGATGTCGTGTCGGCCAAGGCGCGCCAGCACGAGGCGATTACCCTCGACCACGACGGCGAGCAGCACTTCGTCACGGGCGACCCCGTCCGCTTCGAGGCGCTGTTCGGCCATCTGATCCAGAACGCGATCGACGCCAGCGCGGCCGACGCGCCGATCTGCGTGACGCTGCAGCGCGAGACGGCGGATATCGTCGTCACCATCGCCGACCGCGGCTGCGGCATGTCGCCGGCGTTCGTCAGGAACCAGCTGTTCAAACCGTTCCATTCGAGCAAGCCCGCCGGCTTCGGCATCGGCGCGTACGAGGCGCGCGAGATCGCCCGTGCGGCCGGCGGCAAGCTCGAAGTCGTCAGCCGCGAGGGCGAAGGCACGACCTTCACCATCCGGTTGCCGCTCGCAATGCTGATCGTCGCGAGCGCCGCCACTGCCCCGGGGGCCAGTCTGTCCAGTCAGAGGATATCGGTGTGAGTGAGGCTTCGCGTAAACTGCTTGTCGTCGAGGACGACGAAGGGCTGCAGCGCCAGCTGCGCTGGAGCTATGAAGACTATGAGGTGATAACCGCCGGCGACCGGCCGGCGGCCCTGGCGGCGATCGAAGCGCATGCGCCGGCCGTGGTCACGCTCGACCTCGGTCTCCCGCCCGACCCAGACGGTACGAGCGAGGGCTTCGCGACGCTCCAGGCGATCCTGGCGGCGCAGCCGGGAACCAAGGTCATCGTCGCGTCCGGTCATGGCGCCCGGGCGAGCGGGCTGCAGGCGATCGCCGGCGGCGCGTTCGATTTCTACGCGAAGCCGATCGACATCGACGAGCTCGGCATGATCGTCCGCCGGGCCTACCATGTCCACGATCTCGAGGCCGAGAACCGCCGCCTGCGCGAAACCGGCAACGGCGGCACGGACGTGCTCGGCGGTATCATTACCGGCGCCCCCGAGATGCTCAAGGTGGCGCGCATGGTCGAGCGGGTCGCGACCGCCGACGTTTCGGTCATGCTCCTTGGCGCCAGCGGCACCGGCAAGGAGCTGCTGGCCCGCGGCGTCCACCAGGCGAGCCTGCGCGCGGCCAAGCCCTTCGTCGCGATCAACTGCGCGGCAATCCCCGAGAACCTGCTCGAGGCCGAACTGTTCGGCTACGAGAAGGGTGCCTTCACCGGCGCGGTCAAGACGACCGAGGGCAAGATCGAGCTGGCCGAGGGCGGCACGCTGTTCCTCGACGAAATCGGCGACGTGCCGCTGCCGCTCCAGGTCAAGCTCCTCCGCTTCCTGCAGGAGCGGGTGATCGAGCGCATCGGCGGGCGGCGCTCGATCCCGGTCAACGTGCGGATCGTCTGCGCGACCCACCAGGATCTCGAGAAGATGATCGCGGGCGGGCGGTTCCGCGAGGATCTCTACTATCGCCTCGCCGAGATCATCGTCCGCATTCCGAGCCTCGCCGCGCGCCACGGCGACGCGACGCTCCTCGCCCACCACTTCCTCGCGAAATTCTCGCGCGAGCACGGGCGCAGCTTCAAGGGCTTTACCCCCGCCGCGCTGGCGGCGCTCAACGACTGGCACTGGCCGGGTAACGTCCGCGAGCTCGAGAACAAGATGAAGCGCGCGGTGATCATGGCCGAGAACCCGTTCCTCGACGCGACCGACCTAGACTTGGGCGATCACGAGCCTGCCGCTCTGACGCTGAAGGCGATCCGGGAGGAGGCCGACCGCCGCGCCATCCGGCTGGCGCTCGCGCGGACGGAAGGGAACGTATCGACGGCCGCCAAGCTGCTCGGCGTCAGCCGCCCAACGCTCTACGACCTGTTGAAGCAATACGACATGGACGTGTAATCCTTGCGCTGGCCAGCGCTCCGCCCTAAACCACCGGCCGGTCGGAGCGTGGCGCAGCCTGGTAGCGCACTTCGCTGGGGGTGAAGGGGTCGCAGGTTCGAATCCTGTCGCTCCGA